>CAWIJM010000017.1:0-171038 GCA_963836445.1 uncultured Actinomycetes bacterium | reverse complement strand
GGTACGGACCGCTGGTGACGACCTCGGCGTCGCCGACGCGTGTGGTGACCGGCCCGTCCCCATCGGTGCGAAACGTGACCACGACCTCGTCGGGACCGACGGTCATCAGCTCGGCGTCGTGCACCACCGTCACCGGAAAGCGCGTCAGGCCCGGGCGCGGCGGTCGATGCGTCCCGACAAGCGCCACGGTCCTCGCAACATCCCGGCGCGCCGGGCCGTGAGCCGCGACGCCCGCACCCAGGCGTCGAGGTGCTCGGCGTCGCCGCCGGTGACCGACGTCGCGGACCGGGCTGCTGCGAGCGCGCGCTCGTGGCGAACGACCTCGATGGCGGCGGTGATCGCCGCCAGCTCCTCGGGGGAGGAGTCGGGCGAGATGACGCGGAGGACGGGCGAGTCGGCCATGCGGCGGCTAGAGCGGCACGTTGCCGTGCTTGCGCTGCGGGAGCTTCTCCTTCTTCGTGCGCAGCATCTCGAGCGAGCGCACGAGAACCCGACGGGTCTCACGGGGGTCGATCACGTCGTCGACGTACCCCCGCTCCGCAGCGATGTAGGGATTGGCGAACCGCTCGGTGTACTCCTCGATGAGCTCGCCCCGGCGCGCCACCGGGTCCGACGCCGCCTCGATCTCCTTGCGGAAGATGATCCCGACCGCGCCCTGCGGCCCCATCACCGCGATCTCGGCCGACGGCCACGCGAACGCGAGGTCCGCGCCGATCGACTTCGAGTCCATGACGACGTACGCGCCGCCGTATCCCTTGCGGGTGATGATCTGCACACGGGGCACCGTCGCTTCGCAGTACGCGTACAGCAGCTTGGCGCCGTGCCGGATGATCCCGCCGTACTCCTGGTCGGTCCCGGGGAGGAACCCCGGCACGTCGACGAAGGTGACGATCGGGATGTTGAACGCGTCGCAGGTCCGCACGAACCTGGCCGCCTTCTCCGACGCCTCGATGTCGAGCGTGCCCGCCACCACCTGGGGTTGATTGCCGACGATGCCGACCACGTGCCCGTCGATGCGGGCGAACCCGCAGACGATGTTCATCGCCCACAGGGCGTGGATCTCGAAGAAGTCGCCGTCGTCCACGATCTCGGCGATGACCGCCTTCATGTCGTACGGCTTGTTGGCGGCGTCGGGAATCAGGTCGACGATTCCGTCGCAGCGCCGGTCGGCGTCGTCCTCGGGCTCGAAGTACGGCGGGTCCTCGAGGTTGTTGGCGGGGAGGAACGACAGCAGGTAACGCACCTGCTCGAGGCAACCGGGCTCGTCGTCGGCGACGAACGTGGCGACGCCCGACTTCGTCGCGTGCGTCATCGCGCCGCCGAGCTCCTCCTGGGTCACGTCCTCGCCCGTCACGGTCTTCACGACGTCGGGCCCGGTGATGAACATGTTCGAGATGCCCTTCACCATGAAGACGAAGTCGGTCATCGCCGGCGAGTACACCGCACCGCCGGCGCACGGCCCGAGGACCACGCTGATCTGCGGGACGACACCTGACGCCCGGACGTTGCGGTAGAAGATGCCGCCGTAGCCCGCCAGCGACACCACGCCCTCCTGGATGCGGGCGCCGCCGCCGTCGTTGAGGCCGACCAGCGGCGCGCCGACGGACTCGGCGAGATCCATGACCTTGTGGATCTTCTCGGCGTACACCTCGCCGAGCGCGCCGCCGAAGAGGGTGAAGTCCTGCGCGAAGACGAAGATCTTCCGGCCGCCGACGGTGCCCCATCCCGTCACGACCCCGTCGGTCAGCGCTCGGTTCTCCTCGATGCCGAAACCGTGGGCGCGGTGACGAGCGAGCATGTCGAGCTCGACGAACGAACCGGGATCGAGCAGCAGCTCGAGCCGCTCGCGCGGAAGCAGCTTGCCCCGCTCGTGCTGACGCTCGACCGCCTTCGGGCTGCCGGCGTGCAACGCCTGCTCGCGCAGCTTGTCGAGCTGTTCGAGGCGCTCCTCGATCGGGTGCGCGACCGGCGGGACCGGGGTGCCCGCGCCGCCCTCACCCTGCATGTGCGGGTCTTCGACTGCCATCGACTCTTCCCCTTGTCGCCGTCGCAAGCTCCGGCTCGATCTCTCCTGTCGCGGTCGCAAGCTCCCGCTATGCAACGGCAGTCGGCAAAGCCGCTGCCGTCGCAGGCGACGGTCGGCAAAGCCGCCGTCGCCGCGAGCGTAGTTGCGACGCCCCTACGGGGCTTCGGTCGCGCCGCCGGGCTTCGCCTCCGCGTCCTCCGGCTCTTCCTCGGAGGTCAGGCTCGACCAGAACCCGGGTGGGATGAGCGCGATCACCGCGCCGACCACCGCGAGCAGGCCGCCGATGACGACGAGGTACGGCCCGATCGAGATGAAGTCGCGGACGCTCTTCCCGAGGTTGGCATCGTGGATGATCTTGCGCACCTGGTACACGTACAGGAAGCCGGTCACGACCACCGCCGCGCCGAGAAGCAGCCCAGCGATCTTCCACCACGGCGAGAACGCCACCACGACGACAAGCAGCCCGAGCACCAGCACGACGACCCCGAGGCTGATGCCCGGGCTCCTGGGGCCGGCGCCCGAGTCGATGACGAACTTGGCCGGGATGGTGTACGCGGTACGTGCGGCGCCGAGCTCCCGTGTCTTGGCGCCCCAGTTCAGCCAGCTCGAGAGGGCGGCGAGCGCGCCGCCGATCACGATCAGGGAACGGCCGACGGTCGCGCCGCGCGTCGTTCCTGCCGGGGTCGAGGGCGTGGAGGACATGGCAACCCCTGTCGTGGGCGCCTCAGGGCGCGAGGCTGAACGGCGGGTACCGGTCAGTGACGAGAAGGAACGCGTACGCGGTGACGCGCAGGCTCCAGCGCATGACGCCGGTGACGAAGTCGAACATGCCGCGCGGGTAGCGGCCCGTGAACAGGATGGCGAACCACGCGATGATCACGACGACGACGGCGGCGATGTCGAGGAAGAGCAGCACGATGTAGTGCGGGATCGCGAGGAACCACTTCACGAGTGGGAGCCAGCGGTTGAGCTCGCCCGGGGCGTCGGGGTAGACGACATCGACGTGGATGGCCTGCTCCTCGTCGACCGACGGGTACTCGTCCCGCAGCAGGAAGATGTAGGCGCTGATGCGCGTCTCGAGCCTGAGCAGCATCACGTTGAAGTCGAACCACCAACGCGGATACTTGTGGCGCAGCAATAGCAGGGCGACGACGGGCAGGAACAGCAACAGCGCGACCCCTCCGAGCGGGTGCCCGCCGAATCCCGGCCGCCCGAACCCGAACAGCGCCAGCAGCAGCAACAACGGGATCGCCAGGATCAGTCGGAACCCGGTGGTGACACGATTGAGCTCCCGGTCCGGGTAGTCGACCGAGAAGGTCAGCGGATACGGCGGTGCTGCTTGTGCGCTCATTGCTCCCCCTGCATGTCGTCGAACGCGACTGTCACGACCTCTTCTGCACCAAGGTGAGGATCCCGCCGACGATCGACGCGATGCCGCCGGCGAAGGCGATGTACGCCCCGAACCTCAGGACCGAGAAGTAGCCGGTCTCGAACGCCGGTCCCAGCGCGTCGATGATGTACCTCGTCTGGATCAAGAAGAGGACCACGACGAGGAACGCGGCGCCGCCCGCGACGATGCTCAGGAGGCCGAGTCGGCGGTTCGTAGCGCTGAGGACGGCGGCGGCGAGGCACGCGAAGCCGAAGAAGGCGATCACGATGCCGAGGCTCAAGCCTCCCGACTCGGACCGGCTGTCGAGCAGGAAGTGCGCCGGGATGTCGTAGGCGCTGAAGGACTGGGTCACCGAGGTCGTTCCGCTGAATGCGAAGCGAAGCCACGCCAGCCAGCCGGCGATGAAGTACACCAACCCGCCGATGAGCGCGACGATCGGGCCGGCTCCGATTTGGAAACCGGGGCTCGGGGGCCGCGGGACGCCGGTCGGCGCGGCCGCAGCGCCGGGCGTGCCCCACGCCGCCGACGGCGGCCCGGCCTGGGTCGGAGTCGGCGGAGGTGCCGTCGTCGGCGTTGGCGCAGTTTGCGCCGGCGGCGAGACCTGCGTCGGAGGTGGCGGTGTCGCAGCCGGCGGCGTCGGTGCCGGGGCCGGGGCGGCCGCCGGCGCGGGCGCCGGCACGACCAGACGACGCGCGCGTCCACCCATGCCTCCCACCCGTTCGAGCAGCGAATGTGCGCCCACGCACCCTGCTCCGCGAGGACCATCACGTCGAGACCGGGATCGAGGTTCGCCGCCGGCGCCGCCGAGCCGTCGGGACCGGCCCATGCCGGCAGCCCTTCGGTCGGCACGACGTGCGTCTGCCTGTACTCCGCCATGCGCGTCTCCCGTTTCGGCGCGGCGCGCAGCGTAGCCATGCCGACGCGCCGGTGCACCGGAGCGTGATGCGCTCAGCGGCGCGAGAGCGACAGGATCCCGCCGACGATCGCGGTCACACCGCCGATCAGCGCCACCACGGTGCCGACGCCCAACAGGTCGGGGAGCGAGCCCGAGCCGTAACTGCGCAGCCGGACGGCGTACCAGATCGCGAGGACGAGCACGCCGGCGCCGCCCGGCAACGCGAGCAGACGCACGGGGCCGACGAGCGCGGCGACCACGCACACGGCACCGACCAGAAAGACGAGCACGCCGAGGCTCGGCCCGGTGCGCGAGAGGAAGAGCCCGCGGTTGCGCACGAGGAATTGCGCCGGCACGTCGTAGGCGCTCAAGCCTGTCGCGGGCCCGAACGGGCGGCTGGGGCGGATCCAGTCGAGCCACACGCTCACCACGATGAGCACCCCGCCCGCCGAGCGCGACGAGCTGTCCCGGCAGCAAGGTGATCGTCACCCCCGAGCTCCTCGGCGCCACGGGCGGAGCGGGCGGCGGACCCCAGGCTGCCGACGGAGGCTGCTCCGGCGGCGTCGGCTCGGTCACCGGCGCGCAGGCTAGCGACGCGAGGGTGAACGCGAGTGGGCCCCGCCGAAGCGGGGCCCCTCGCGGTTCGGCCGGAAGGTCGAATCAGTTGGTCGAGCCGGCTTCGATCGACTGCGCCCGGCCGGTGTGAATCTCGACCTTGTGCGGCTTCGCCGTCTCGGCGACGGGAACCGTCACCCGGAGCACGCCGTCGTCGTAATGAGCCTCCACGTGCGCGGCGTCGAGCGCCTCGCCCAGACGTACCTGGCGCGAGAACGCCCCGTGCGCACGCTCGCGGGCGATCACGTCGGCGCCCTCCTCGGGCGACCAGCGGCGCTCGGCCTTCACCGTGAGCACGTTGCGCTCGACCGTGAGGTCGATCGAGTCGGGCCGTGCACCGGGCAGGTCGAACAGGAGCTCGACGTGATCGTCCTTGCGGACGGCGTCCATCGGCATCCAGGGGGCCCGAGCCAGGTTTCCGAACAGGCCGTCGGCGAACCGGTCGGCGCGCCGGAAGGGGTCGTATCGCATCAGCATCGTTCCTCGCCTCCATCCGGGGGCCCTCGCCCCCGATCCACCTCTGGCAACGGCCTGATCCCGATGAACGTTCCCGAGATTGGCAGAAAACCTAAGTGCGTTGTGCTCAAGACTCCGCGACGGACTCGAGGACATCCCGCCAGTGGCGGAGCACTCCGAGGTGCCCGGCGCCGGGCCAGACCTCGGCTCGGCAGGCGGGCAGGGTCGCCGCCAAGTAGCGGAAGTCGGGCTCGCCCCGGGTGTCCTGGGCGCCGTGCGAGATCCGGACTCCGGGCGGCACGTCTGCGATGCGGAACCCCCATTGCATCCAGAGCGCGACCAGGTCGTCGGCCATGCCGCCGGCCCCCGGGCGCAGCGCCTCGGTCACGTCGGCGGCCAGCATCGCTCCCGCATCCGGCTCGGCGAGGAGGGCGCGGTCGTCGAGCGTGCCGCCGCCGAGGAAGGTGGTCGGGTCGTCGAGCCACCGCTGCGTGTAGCGGACGACGCCTCTCGCGGCGCGGCTCGGGTCGTCGCGGGCCATCTCCGCGGCCGGCCGCTGCCGGCGGTCGAGCGCATCCCATCCGCCCGGGACCTCGTCGAGAGGGCCGGGCATGCTCGTCACCGCGACGGCTGACACGCGGTCGCCGAGCGCCACCGAGCACCCGAGCGCGTGCGCGCCGCCCGCCGAGACGCCCAGGGCGACGAAGTGGTCGACACCCAACCCGTCCGCCAGCGCCGCGACGTCGCCGGCGGTGTCGAGGACGGTCCGGCCTTCGCAGCGTTCCGACCCCCCGAAGCCGGGCCGGTCGAAGGTGATCAGGCGAACCCCGAGCGATGCCGGGACCTCGCCAGGAGGCGCGAACAGGCGGGAGCCGGGCGCGCCGTGGAACAGCACGACGGGCGTTCCGGACGGATCGCCGAGCTCCTCGTGCGCGAGGGCGCGGCCGCCGGGCAGGCGCAGGTCCTACTCCTGGACCAGCTCGATGAGGGTGCCGAACGCCGTCTTCGGGTGGACGAAGGCCACGGTCGTGCCCCGACTTCCCGGCCGGGGCACCTCATCGATGACCTGGTGGCCTTGGCGCTTCACCCGGTCCAGCGCGGCGGCGCAGTCGTCGACCCGGTACGCGATGTGGTGGATCCCCTCGCCCTTCTTGTCGAGGTACTTCGCCACCGGCGAGTCGTCGCGCACCGGCGTGAGGAGTTGGATGTACGAGTCGGCGACGCGCAGCAGCACCTCCTCGACGCCGTCGTTCTCGACGACCTCACGGTGGACCGGGTCGACGCCGTATGTGGCGCGGTAGTACTCGACGGCGCTTTCGAGGTCGCGCACCGCGATGGCGACGTGGTCGATCTCGGTCAGTACCGGCTCGGACATGCGCTCCTCACGCCTTGTGGTGACGGCGGAACAGGGTGATCTGGTCGAGGTGCTGCTCACGGAGCTCGGGATTCGCGACGCCGAGCCCCTCCTCGGGAGCGAGGCACAGCACGCCGACCTTCCCCTCGACGAGGTTGCCGTGCACCTGCGCCGCCGCCTCGCCCGTCTGGTCGAGCGGGTATACGACCGACAACGTCGGGTGGATCCTGGCTTCCCCCACGAGCCGGTTCGCGTCCCAGGCCTCGCGGTAGTTCGCGAAGTGGCTGCCCTTGAGTGTCTTGAGCATCATCCAGAGATACCGGTTGTCGTATTCGATCGTGTACCCGGACGTCGCCGCGCACGTGATGATCATCCCGCCCCGCTTGCACACGAACACCGACGCGCCCATCGTCTGACGACCCGGGTGCTCGAACACGATGTCGGGATCAGCGCCCGTGAGCTCACGGATCTTCTTGCCGAGGCGTCGCCATTCGCCCGGGTCCTGGGTGTGCTCGTCCTTCCAGAACTGGTACCCCTCGGCCTTGCGGTCAATGACGTGCTCGACGCCCATCTCGTGCAGCAAAGCCGCCCGCTCCGGCGACGACACCACACCAACGGGTGTCCCGCCTCCGTTCATGACGTACTGCGCCGCGTACACGCCGATGCCGCCGCTCGCGCCCCAGACGAGCACGCTCTGGCCCTGCGTCATCTGGGCGCCGTTGGGACTGACGATCATCCGGTAGCTCGTCGAGTTGCACGGCGCGTTGCAGGCCGCCTCCTCCCACGTGAGGTGGGTCGGCTTCGGCATGAGCTGGTTGGCCTTGGCCAGCGCGATCTCCGCCAAGCCGCCGTAGTTCGACTCGAAACCCCAGATGCGCTCGTTCACTGCGAGCATCGAGTCGTCGTGCGCCGACGGATCCTGGTCGTCGACGTAGTTGCAGTGGACGGTGACCTGGTCGCCGGGCTTCCAGTTGCGCACCGCCGACCCGACACGCAGGACGACGCCGGCGGCGTCGCTCCCCATGACGTGAAAGGGCTGGTCGTGGCGCTTTCCCCACACGCTCTCCTTGCCCAGGCGCTGCAGGAACTGGAACGTCGGCAACGGCTCGAAGATCGACGTCCACACCGTGTTGAAGTTGATGGCCGACGCCATGACGCCGACGTACGCCTCGTCCGGTGCGAGCTCGGGCAGCGGGACGTCCTCGACGTGCGTCGACTTCCGCGGGTCTTTTGCCTCCGAAGGCAGACCGGCGAACATCTCCTGCTCGTCGGCCCGCACGACCGCGCCTCGGAACGACTGCGGAAGCGGCAGCGCACCGACCGTCTCGCCGTCGGCGCCTTCGAGAATGGCGGCGCGAATGCTCTCGATCTCCGTCATGCGCGAGACCGTATCTGACCTCGCGCCGCCTGGGTTTCGCCCGAGCCACGCGCGGCTACTCTCGGGTCAAGCTCGTCTTGGGAGGGTAAGGAATGCCCGGCTCTGTCATCATCTCGTCTGCCCGCACGCCGATCGGCAAGCTCTCGGGCGCGCTGGCATCGTTCTCGGCCATGGACCTCGGCGGCCTCGCGGTCGCGGCGGCTCTCGAGCGCGGGGGCGTCGGCCCCGAGCAGGTCGACTACGTGATCCTCGGTCAGGTCCTCCAGGCCGGCCAGGGCCAGATCACCGCCCGCCAGGCGGCGGCCAAGGCCGGCGTGCCCATGACCGTGCCGGCACTCACCGTCAACAAGGTGTGCCTCTCGGGGATGAACGCGATCTACCTCGCCGACCAGATGGTCCAGGCCGGCGACGCCGAGCTCGTGGTGGCCGGGGGGATGGAGTCCATGACGGCGGCGCCCTACCTGCTGCCCGGCGCCCGCGCCGGCTACCGGATGGGCGACGGCAAGCTGATCGACTCGATGATCGCCGACGGCTTGTGGTGCGCATTCGACGCCGTCCACATGGGCGCCGGGACCGAGCAGTACGCCGGCAACTTCGGCGGCCTCACCCGTGACGCCCAGGACGAGTTCGCGGCCAAGAGCCACGAGCGGGCGGCGGCCGCCATCAAGGAGGGCCGCTTCTCGGCCGAGATCACGCCGGTGAGCATTCCTCAGCGCAAGGGCGAGCCGATCCTGGTCGACACCGATGAGGGCGTCCGCCCCGGCACCACGCAGGAGTCACTGGGCAAGCTGAAGCCGGCGTTCGCGAAGGACGGCACCATCACGGCCGGCAACGCGTCCCAGATCTCCGACGGCGCCGCGGCCGTGATCGTCACCAGCCGCGAGAAGGCCGAGGATCTCGGCGCGACCCCGATCGCCGAGCTCGTGAGCTTCGGCATGGTCGCAGGCCCCGACCCGTCGCTCCTCACGCAGCCGTCACGGGCGATCAAGCGGGCGCTCGAGCCCATCGACAAGTCGGTCACCGACATCGATCTTTTCGAGATCAACGAGGCCTTCGCCGCCGTCGGCCTCGCCGCCATGCAGGATCTCAAGATCAATGACGACGTCGTGAACGTCAATGGCGGCGCCATAGCCCTCGGTCACCCGATCGGCATGTCGGGCACCCGGCTCGTCGTCACGCTCGTGAACGAGCTTCGTCGCCGCGGGGGCGGGCTCGGCGCGGCCGCGTTGTGCGGCGGCGGCGGCCAGGGCGACGCGACCCTGGTGCGCGCGCTGTAACGCACGACTGCAGAGTTGCGTCATCCACCCACCTGAGACGTGGGTGATCGACGCCAAAATCCACGTTTGCGATCCGAATAACGTGCCGGCGTGAGCAGCACTCCGGCGCAGCTGCGGCCGCTCGGGATCGGCGAGATCCTCGACGCCGGCGTCAAGATCTACCGGAACAAGTTCGCCACCATGCTCAAGGCGGTGGCGGTCGTGATCGTGCCGGTGCAGGTCCTGAACGTGCTCATCACGCTGTCGCTCCCCGACACGTCGACCACCGTCGGCGCCACCACCACGTCGTCCGACAGCGAATGGGCCGGCGTCGCCGCGCTGCTCCTCATCTTCGTGATCAACGTCGTCTCCAGCGCGCTCGCCGAGGCCGCGTGCCTGAAGGCGGTGAGCGACACGTACCTGGGGACCGAGACCGACTGGCGTGAGTCGTTGCGGTTCGGCTTCCGCCGCCTCGGGGCACTGCTGTGGTTGACGCTCATCCACGGCGTGATCGTGCTGCTCGCATTCGCCGCGTGCATCGCCCCCGGCGTATGGCTGTACGTCGCGTGGTCGGTCGCGGTGCCGGTACTGCTGATCGAAGGCACGCGTGGCTTCCGGGCACTGGGGCGGTCGTTCAACCTCGTGCGGCGACGGTGGTGGCCGACCGCCGGCATTCTGCTGCTCGCCAACCTCCTCGCGACCGCGGTCGCGGCCGGGATCGGATTGCTCGCGTTGCCGCTCCTCTTCGCCGGGCGCGACAACGAGTTCGTGTACGACCTCGCGAACGGGACCTTCGGCGCCGTCGCCAGCGTCCTCACGATCCCGTTCGTCGCCGCCGTCGTTGCCGTCATCTACTTCGATCTGCGTGTGCGCAAGGAAGGCTTCGACCTGCAGCTCATGGCGCAGCGCATCGGCGCGCCGGCGGGTTCCGTCAGCCCCACGCTGATGCCGTGGACGCAGCCGGTGCCCGGGGCCGGGGGCGGATGGGCACCGCCGCCGCCGCCCGGGTGGCAACCACCCTCGCCGGCTCCGCAACCGCCCTCGTCGCCTCCGGCGACAGGGCCCCCGCCGGGACCGAGGCGGTGACCCGCGCGTTGGGCGGCCGCGGCGGGTCAGGTCGACCCCGACCGGGCGCGCGACCAGGCGCGGGAGATCCTCGGCGGCCGCCGCTACAAGCCCGCCGACGTCCCCCGCCCCTTCGAAGGCGCGTTGGAGTGGCTGGGCGACCGCCTCCGTCCGATCGGCGACTTCTTCTCCCGCATCACCGAGTCGCTCGCCGGCAGGGTCGCGCTCGCCGCCGTCCTCGCCGGTGTCGTCGCAGTGATCGCGCTGCTCGTCGCACGCCGCCGCGCCGGAACGAGCGCCGCCGGTGACGGGGGACGCCGGCGTCGATCAGCCGAGGAGCACGCCGATCCCGCCCGGCTCGAGCGCGAGGCGGACGACGCCGAGCGCCGCGGCGATCTCGACGTCGCGCTGCGGCTGCGCTTCCGCGCCGGCCTCCTGCGCCTCGACCGCGCGGGCGCCATCCAGTTCCGGCCCTCGATCACAACCGGTCAGGTCGCACGGCGGCTTCGGCTGCCGGTCTTCGACGACCTCGCGATCACCTTCGACGCCGTCGCCTACGGCGGACGCCCCGCGTCCGTTTCCGATCTTCGATCCGCGCGTGCGGAATGGCCGCGCGTCCTCGAGCAGGCGGCGCGCCCGTGAGCACGCGTCCGGGGTCGTGGCGCCGGCTGCACCCGGCCGTGCGCATCGTGATCGTCGTCGTGGCCCTGGCGGTCGTCGTCAACATCGCGCTGTCGCTGCTCGACTCCTCGACGCGCGGCGCGGACGACACGGAGCCGCGGTCGTCGTCGCTCTCGACCGGGCGCGACGGCCTGGCCGGGTACGCCGAGCTGCTGCGCCGCAACGATCATGCGACGGAAGCGCAGCGCGGCAACGTGACGGACGCCGCGCTCTTGCCGGTCGACACGCTCGTCGTGCTCGACCCGGTCGGCCTCGACCGCGACGAGGAGCGCGCCGTTCGCCGGTTCGTCGAGCGCGGCGGCCGCCTCGTCGCCGGCGGAGCCGGCGACACGACGCTGCTGCTCGACGCGTTGCTCACCGACCCGCCGGTGTGGTCGCCGGCCGGCATCCGAGACGCCGAACCGGTCGGCGGTGCGCCCGAGGTCACCGGGTTGGATTCGGTGCGCACGGCGGGCGAGGGCTCGTGGTCGGAGCCCGGCGCCACCACACCGATTCTCGGTGACGGGTCGCGCCTGCTCGCGACCGTCGCCACCCTCGGTCGCGGCCGGGTCGTCGCGCTCGCCGATGCGTCGCCGCTCCAGAACCGGCTGCTCGCGACGGCCGACAACGCCGGCTTCGGTCTCGCCGCCGCCGGTGACGGTCGGGACGTCGTGTTCGCCGAGGGCGCGCACGGGTACGGCGAGGCGAGCGGGCTCGGCGCCGTCCCGGGGCGCTGGCAGGCGGCGCTGGTCGGACTCACGCTGGCGGCGCTCCTGGGGGTCGTCGCCGCCGGGCGGCGGCTCGGTCCCCCCGAGGACGCGGCCCGGCCGCTTCCGCCGGCCCGGCGCGAGTACGTCGACGCCGTCGCCGTCTCGCTCGCCCGTACGAACCGGCCGGCCGAGGCGCTCGGGCCGCTCCAGGCCGCGGCGCGAGCCCGCCTGGCGCGACGCGCCGGGTTGCCGCCCACCGCGTCCGAGCAGCAGCTCCGGGCGGCGGCCGCCCGGCTGGGATGGTCGGCGCCCGAGACCGACGCGTTGTTCGCGCCTCCGCGCACGGCGATCGACGTCGTCGCCGCGGGCAGCGCGCTCGCGCGCGCCAACGAGGGAGAGGGAAGGGAATGAGGGAGCTCCGCGATCGCGTCTGGACCGAGGTCGGCAAGGTCGTCGTCGGGCAGGGCGACGTCGTTGACCTGCTGCTCGCGGCGGTGGCGGTGAACGGCCACGTGCTGCTCGAGGGCGTGCCCGGCGTCGCCAAGACCCTCGTGGCCAACGCCACCGCCCGGGCGCTGGGCGTGTCCTTCCGCCGGGTGCAGTTCACGCCCGACATGCTCCCGTCCGACCTCACGGGCACGATGACGCTGCGGCCTTCCGAGTCGGGGGGATCCGCACAGGAGCTCGGGTTCCGCGCCGGACCGGTGTTCACGCACGTGCTGCTGGCGGACGAGATCAACCGGACGCCGCCGAAGACCCAGGCCGCGCTGCTCGAGGCGATGCAGGAGGGCCAGGTGTCGGTCGACGGCGAACCGCGTCCGCTCCCCGACCCGTTCCTCGTGATCGCGACGCAGAACCCGATCGAGTACGAGGGCACCTACCCGCTCCCCGAGGCTCAGCTCGACCGGTTCCTCGTCAAGGTGGACGTCGGCTATCCGGATGAGCACGACGAGGTGGGCATGCTCGGTCTCGCGCACCGTGGTGTCATGCCGGCGACGCTCGACGACGTCCGCCCGGTGGCGACGGCCGACGAGTTGCGCGCCGCGAGGCGACGAAGTCGACGCGACGACCGTCGCCGGCGAGATCGAGACGTACGTCGTGGCGCTGGTGCGTCGGACACGCGAGTTGCCGAGCGTCGCGCTCGGCGCCAGCCCGCGCGCCGCCGTGCACCTGCTGGCGGCGTCGAAGGCTTCCGCCCGCATCAGCGGCCGTGACTTCGTCACGCCCGACGACGTCGCCTGGATGGCGCGCCCGGTGCTGCGCCACCGCCTGCTCCTGCGCCCGGAAGCCGAGCTCGAGCGCTACCGGCCCGACGACGCGGTGCAGGCGGCACTCGCCGCCGTACCCGTCCCGCGCTGACGGGATCGGCTCGATGGACGGCACGATCGTCGCCGCGGTCGCGTTGGTCGCCGTCGCCCTGATCGGCTTGGCAGTCGCGCCCGTGAGCGCCACGATCCGCGCCGCCCTGCTGTTCGGTGCATGCGCGCTGGCCGCGCTCGCTTCCCGGGGGTCGCGCTGCTCGCGGCCATTGCGGTCGGCGCCGCGTTCGTCGTCGACGCGATCGTGAGCCGGCGGCGACCGGTCGTGCACCGGCACCTGCCGGGCGCGCTCGCACGAGGCGTGGCGGCGTCGCTCACACTCGACGCCGAGCCGGTCGGAGCAGGATCGCTCCGGTTGCGTCAGCCGCTCGTTCCCGACGTCGCCGTGGAGCCGGCGGAGGCCGACCGCCGCCTCGACGCCCGCGTCCGGGCCGGCCGGCGGGGGCGCCATACGCTCCCGAGCCCGGCGGCGCGGGTGCGAGGCCCGCTCGGGCTCGCGGCCTGGTACCGGCGCGGCGGCGAGCCGGACGAGGTACTCGTGTACCCCGACCTGCCGGCGGCGTGGCGGCTCGTGCTCGCGGTACGCCAGGGCCGCTTCCGCGACCCGGGGCGACTCACACGCGGACCGCTCGGGCTCGGCACCGACTTCGAGTCGATCCGCGACTACCTGCCCGACGACGACATCCGCCAGGTCAACTGGCGCGTCACGGCACGCCTGGGCCGACCCATGAGCAACCAATACCGGGTGGAGCAGGACCGCGACGTCGTGTGCATGCTCGACGTCGGCCGCCTGATGGCAGCGCCGCTCGGCGACCGCACCCGCCTCGACGCCACCGTCGACACCGCCACCGCGGTCGCGCTCGTCGCCGACGAAGTGGGAGACCGGGCCGGCGTCATCGCATTCGACGACCGCGTCCGCCGCCGGCTGCCGCCGGCACGCGGCGGAGGGGACGCCGTCGTGCGCGCGATCTTCGACGTGGAGCCGACGACGGTCGACTCGGACTACGAGCTCGCGTTCCGCGCCGTCGGGAGTGGCAAGCGCGCGTTCGTCCTCGTGCTCACCGACCTGCTCGAGGACGCCGCCGCCCAACCCCTCCTCGACGCGATGCCCGTGCTTGCACGCCGGCACGCCGTCGTCGTCGCCGGTGTCACCGACCCCGACCTCGAGCAGATGGTGCACGCGCCACCGCGGGCGCCCGCCGACGTCTACGCCACCGCCGTCGCGCTCGACGTGCTCGACGCGCGCGCCCGAGTCGCTGCGCAGCTGCGGCGGGCCGGCGCCGACGTGGTCGAGGCCCGGCCCGACCTGCTTCCGACCGCGTGCGTCGGCGCGTACCTCAGGGCGAAGGCGCGGGCGCGGCTGTGACCGCCTGATGCGTATCTGAAGAACGCTCAGGGTCCTCCAGATACGCATCATCAGCGGGCTTTCGCCCACGCCAGAGGACGAGCGCCCAGTACACGGCGCCGAGGGTCGCGCCGACGACGATGACGGGGCCGAGGCCGAGCCCGCGCGGCGTGATGAACCCCTCCACCAGCCCTGCAAGGACGAGCCACGGCGCGGTTCCCAACACGATCTCGACCGCGACGCGCGCCTCGGCGGCGAGCGCGACCCCGCGGCGGCGGTGACCGGGGCTCACGAGCGCCCACCCCATACGCAGCCCCGCCGCGCTCGCGACCACGACGCACGACAGCTCGAGCACGCCGTGGGCGGTGACGAGCTCGAAGAACGACCGCCCGTTGCCCGCCCAGATCGACAGGCCCGTGATCGCACCGAACAGCACACCCTGGTAGACGAGCAGCGCCGCGGTACCGATCCCGGCGGCGATCCCGCCTGCGAACGCAACGATCGTCACCCGGATGTTGTTGGTGAAGATCTCGCTCGAGAACGCCGCCTGCTCGTCCGTGTCCAGGCCGAGGTCGGTGCCGCGCTCGCGCTGCTCCGTCACGGACCGGTACTCGGACGGCACGACCCCGCTCGCCGCGCCGGGGTCGCGCACCGCCCACACCGCCGCGAGGACCCATGGGCCGAACAGCAACAGCGCCGAGACCATCAACAGCACCGGGCGCTCGCGCACCCGCCGCCAGTAGCCGGTCGTGGCGAACTCGGCCACGGACCCGCCCCGACGGGCGCGGTCGTACACGAGCGGACGCGCCCCGGTCACGAGCGCCTCGAGGCGCGCGACCGTGGGATCGCCGGCGAAGCGGCGGCGGGCGAGCGCGAGGTCGGCGGCGCTGGCGCGGTACAGCGCGCCCAGCCTGCGCACCTCGTCGGGCCCCAACGACTCCGCCCGGCGCCCGGCGCGCGCCACCAGTGCGTCGAGCTCGCGCCATCGCTCCTGCCGTGTCTCCACGAAGACCTCGAGGTTCAGACCGGGACCCCACTTTCGTGCTCTCGCTGTTACCTTCGCCCGGTGGCCACTCTCGACGACCGGGTCACCATTGCGACCCCGGAGGGCGTCGAGCTCGAGCTCGTGCTCGCCGGGGTCGGGTCACGATTCGCGGCGTCGCTGCTCGACGTCGTCGTCCAACTCGGCGCGATCTTCGCGCTCGCGATCGTGCTCGGACCGCTCGGGAGCAACGGGTTCGTGCTCGCGGTATACCTCGTCGCCATCTTCCTCATCCTGTTCGTGTACGACATCGCGCTCGAGACGTGGAACCGCGGCCGCAGCATCGGGAAGCTCGCCGCCGGTCTGCGCGTCGTCCGCGCCGGCGGCGAGCCCGAGGGGTTCCTCACCGCGGCCGTGCGAAACTTCCTGCGCATCGTCGACTTCCTGCCCGCGTTCTACGTCGTCGGCGTGATCTCGATCCTGGCCACGAGCAGGAACCAGCGCCTCGGCGACCTCGCCGCGGGCACGCTCGTCGTGCGCGAGCGGCGCCCCGCAGTGACGCCGGCGGCGACCTCCCTCCCGCCCCCGCCGGGCGGCGCGCCGTTCCTCGAGTGGGACGTGAACGGCGTCAGCGTCGACGACGTCGCCACCCTGCGACAGTTCCTCGAGCGGCGCGTCTCGCTGAGCCCGGGAGCGCGCGCTCACCTCGCGACCGACTTGGCCGCGCGCGTCCGCCCGAAGGTCGTCGGCGCGCCCGACGGTTGGCATCCCGAGAGCTTCCTCGAGGCCGTGGTCGCGGCCAAGACGGCCCGGGGATAGAGCGCCGCCACCGGCTACTACGCTCGCCGGTCGTGAGCACGGCGACGGCTCCGACACCCGCGACGCCCGCGATCCCGGAAGCACCGGCCCCGACCCCGCGAACCACCTCGCTCGGGATCGAGCTCAAGCCGCTCCGCGTCGCCGGCGCCGGGATGCTCGCCGTCGCCGCCGTCCGGCCCTGGTTGCCGGCAACGCTCGGGCCGCCGTGCCCGCTCCGCACGGTGACCGGTGTCCCGTGCCCGTTCTGCGGGATGACGCGCGGCGTCACCGCCCTCGTGCACGCTCAGTTGAGCACGGCGTTCTCGTACAACCCGGGCGCGTTCCTCGTCGTGGCGATGGCCATCGTGCTGCTCGTCGCGTGGCGCTGGCAGCGGGTGCGCATCCCGATGTGGGCGGTCTTCGTGTTCTTCGCCGCCCTGTGGGCGTTCCAGCTGTTCAAGTACTCCACCGGAAGACCGCTGTAGTGACCCAACCCGTTCCTCCTCCCGGCGGGGCGCCGGCGGGGCCTTCCGGTCCGCGCGCCGACTTCTGGTACCGGCTCGGCGGTTTCCTCATCGACGGCGTCATCATCTTTGTCATACAGCAGCTCGTCGCGTTCGTCTTCCAGCGAAACGTCGTCACGGTGATCCTCATCGCGCTCGCGGTCGGGATCGCGTACAGCGTGTACTTCATCGGCAGCGGAAGCGGACAGACACCGGGCATGCGCCTGTTGAACATCCGCGCCGTCGATGCCGCGACCGGCGGGCGGGTCGACTACGGCCGGGCGTTCATCCGCTATCTGGTCGGGATCGTGTCGCAGCTCCCCTGCTACCTCGGGTACTTCTGGATGCTGTGGGATCCCGAGAAGCAGACGTGGCACGACAAGGCGTCGAAGACGTACGTCGTCCCGACGTCCGCGTATCCGGTGGAGCGCTGGCCGGGCTGACCGGCTCGGAGAGGCGGCGAGTACCCGTAGACCGCCGCGACGCGCGTCGATACGCTACGCGCCGTTTCGGAGTTCCCAGCTGGGGGGCAGCGCAATGACGGCGACACCACCGCAAGAGCCAGACCGGGGACCGGCGCCGCCCCCGCCGTCGGGACCGCCACCCGCGTCCTCACCGCCGCCGTCCGCGCCGACACCACCGCCGGCGCCGCCGGCGTACGGACAGCAGCCGGGTGGCTACGGCTACCAATCCACGCCCAAGACGAACGGGCTCGCGATCGCGTCGTTGGTGCTCGGGATCGCCCAGATCTTCCTGTGCATCATCGGCGGGATCCTCGCGTTGGTGTTCGGGTACATCGCCCGGCGGCAGATCGACGAGTCGGGCGGGACCCAAGGCGGGCGCGGCATGGCGATCGCCGGCATCATCCTCGGTTGGATCGGGATCGGCCTCGGCATCGCGTACATCGTCGTGATCATCATCGCCGTGATCGTGTCGGACGACGACAACAGCCGAAGCCTGGTCATCCAGCACGCCCTGTCGATCTAGCGCGCCCGATGGCCACCGCCCCGCTCTCCGACGAGCGGCTGCCGATCTACACGTCGAACACGTTCGAGATCCCGAGGCTGGAGCTCGAGCAGCACCTCGGCCTGTGCTGGGGCTGATCGTCGTGAGCCTCGGCTTCGGCCGCAGCTTCACGGGCGGCCTCCGCTCGCTCGCGGCGGGCGAGGTCACCGAGTTCACGCAAGCCGTCGACGAAGCTCGCCGCGGCGCACTGTTCCGGATGGTGGAGCACGCCAAGGGTCTCGGCGGCAACGCCGTCGTCGGAGTCCGCTTCGATTCGAACACCCTCGGCGAGAGCGGTGGGTTGGCCGAGTTCGTCGCCTACGGCTCCGCCGTCCTCGTCAAGACCGGCTGACGCGAGAAGGGCGGCCCGCAGGCCGCCCCCTCGACGTTCTGGTGTACCGGCGTTACGGCCTGACCGCCCCGTGGGCTTCCCAGAACGCGCTCAACGCGTTCTGCGTCTTCGCCAGCCAGATGAACTGACCGACGATCGGCAGCAGGATCCAGAGTCCGGTGACGCCGGTGACCGGCGGCTCCTGCCCTTCGGCTCCGTACAGGTGCCCGACTTCGGACGACATGATGAACGGGTTCACGAAGCCGATGAAGATGCCGAGGATCAGCCCGACGAGACCGCCGATGCCTTCACCGCTGTAGTCCTTCATCTCCTGGAAGGTCTTGTACGTCCACACCAGGAAATAGATGCCCAGCGTGACGAGTGACAGTAGAAAGACGACGACCCATCCGCGCGGCTTGCCGAGCGGACGCGCGCCCCCTGTAGTAGGTGCTGGCTGTGCCATGTGACCGCCCTTTCGTGAGTGCCGGACTACGCCGGGAGCGGCGCCGCGCCCTTCGACACCCAGTAGTCGTTCAGCGCGACCTGCACGCGGTTCATGTACAGGAACCAGCCCGCGATCGGGATGAGCAACCAGAGGCCCTCGATCGGCTCGACCGGCGACTCCCTGCCGTCCGCCTGGTACATCTTCTGGATCTCGACGATCACCAGGAACCAGCCCGCCACGAGCCAGCTCAGCAGCGCGCCGAGGCCTCCGCCCAAGCCCTCGCCGTTGTGCTGCTTGAGCTCCTCGAACGTCAGGTAGGCCCAGTACAGGCCGTAGATGCCGCAGGTGACCAGGCTCAGAAGGGCCACCGTCGTCGGATTCCGGGGCTCCCCGATGGGGCCGCGGCCTCCGGCAGCGGGTGTGGGTTGGGGTTGCGTCATCGACTCACTCCTGTCTGTTTCTTTCGCGAACGGGGACTGCCTATCGGCCAGGGCGGCGAAAGTCAACGACCACGACGCCAAAGATGGCGCCGAACATCGGATTTATGCGTCGACTTCGCGGCGACCCTCGAGCGCGTGGCCGAGCGTGACCTCGTCGGCGTACTCGAGGTCGCCGCCCACCGGGAGCCCACTGGCGATGCGCGTGACCCGAAGCCCGAGGGGCTTGAGCAGGCGCGCGAGGTACATCGCCGTCGCCTCGCCTTCGATGTTCGGGTTGGTGGCGAGGATCACCTCCTGGACTCCCTCGTCGTCGACCCGCGCCAGGAGCTCCTTGATCTTGAGCTGATCCGGTCCGATGCCCTCGATCGGCGAGATCGCGCCGAGCAGCACGTGGTACCGGCCTCGGTACTCCTGGGTCCGCTCGACGGCGACGATGTCGCGCGGCTCCTCGACGACGCACAACAGCGCGGAGTCGCGCCGGTTGTCGCGGCAGTACACGCACAGCTCGCCCTCGGCGAAGTTGAAGCAGCGCCGGCACCAGCTGACGCGTTCCTTCGCCTCGACGATGGCGCGCGCGAGACGCTTGGCGTCGTCGGGCGCGCTCTTCAGCAGGAAGAACGCGATGCGCTGCGCCGATTTGGGGCCGATGCCGGGGAGGCGCCCCAGCTCGTCGACCAGGCTCTGCACCGGCCCTTCGAAGGGGGATGCCACCTTCGCGTCAGCCGAGCGCGCCGCCGAGACCCGGGCCGAGACCGCCGAGATCGAGCCCGCCGGTGACACTGCCCATCCGCTCGGCTTGGAGCTCCTGCGCGCGGCGCATCGCCTCGCCGACCGCCGCGACCACGAGGTCCTCCAGCATCTCGACGTCGTCGGGGTCGACCACGTCGCGCGAGATCCTCACCGTCTGTACGTCGCCGGCGCCCGTCACGACGGCCGTCACCTTCCCGCCGCCGGCGGATCCTTCCACGAGGGCGGTGGCCAGCTCGTCCTGCGCCGCGGCCATGTCGGCCTGCATCTTCTGCACCTGGCGCATCATCTGGTTGAGCTGCTTCTGGTTCGCCACGTTCGCCTTACTCCTGCGTGCTCAGCTCGGCGTGCACAGCAACCACCCTCGTCGGCTCCGCCGACAGGGATCACTCGTGGTGGCGTTCCTCGACGACGGTGGCGCCCAACGACTCCGTGAGCATGTTCGTCGGGCTTCCCGACTCTACTCCCGGCGGGACCGTGCTCTCGTCCGGCTCGATGACGATGTCGTCATGCTCTTCGGGCTCGGCAATGGGAGGTGCAGGCTGCGCGGACGCCGCCCGCTCGCCGCTGAAGCCCTCGTGCGCGACGAGGTTGAAGCGCAGGCTGGTTCCGACCTGCTGGGACAGCGCGTCACGGATCGTGTCCGCCTCGCGACGGAACCGGGGACGCGCCGCCTCGATCAGACGGGGAGACACGCCGAAGGTCACCACGTCCCCTTCGACCGACAGCGGCTGCGCCTCCTGCACGGCGCTGCGCGTCGCCACCGGCAACTCGGGGAGCACCGTCGCCCACGCCACGATGACGTCGTCGACGTCGACGGTCGGCGCCGCCTCCGACTTCTTCGGTTCGCTCGCCCGCTCGGCCTCGGCGGGCACGGGATCTGGTGTCTCGGCCGCCCGTTCGGGCGGCGTGTCGGGAGCGGGTGCAGGCTCGGGGCGACGCTTGCGCAGCGCGCCGACCGTCACCCCCGGTGCGCGGGCTTCCGCCGGCGCGGGCGGCTCCGGGCGCCGGCCGGGACCGGCGTCGCGCTGGCCGGCCACGGTCTGCTCGAGCCTCTCGATTCGTTCCATCACGGTTTGGAGCGGCGGCCCGACCTCCCGGCGTGTGAGCCGGACGAGGGCGATCTCCAGCACGAGGCGGGGATCGGCGGCGTCGGTGCCGCGCATGTCGACCACGGCCTGGCCGAGCGTCTCGAGCACCCGCACGAGCGTCGTGTTGCCCAGCGTGTGGCCGAGCTCGTCGAGCCGGCGCTGCTCGTCATCGGGTGCGTCGACGCGCACCTGCCCGCCGCTGGCGTTCAGGAGGAATGCATCGCGCACGGAACGGAGCACGTCCTCGGCGATGCGGCGCGGCTCATGCCCCGCGTCGAGCAGTGCGCCGACCGCGACCAGGACACCCGCAGAGTCCTCGGCTGCGACGGCGTCGAGCACCGCGGCCCGGAGTTCGAACGGTGTGCCTCCGAACAGCTCGGAGACGGCGTCGGCGTCGAGGCGGTCGGTGCCGTGCGCGAGCGCCTGGTCGAGCAGCGACAGCGCGTCGCGCGCCGAGCCGGCGCCGGCGCGCGCGATCACCGCCAGCGCCTCCGGGTCGGCCTCGATGCCCTCCTGAGCGAGCACGTCCGCCAGCAGGGCCTCCAGCTCCTCCGCCGAGAACAGCGTGAACTCGAGGTGCTGGGTCCGGGACCGGATAGTGGGCAGGACCTTCTCGGGGTTCGTCGTCGCGAGCACGAACACGACGTGCTCCGGCGGCTCCTCGAGGGTCTTCAGCAGCGCGTTCGAGGCCGCCGCGCTCAGCATCTGCACCTCGTCGACGAGGTACACCTTCCGCTTCGAGGTCGCACCCAGACCGAGGTGGACGCTGTCGGTGAGGTCCCGGATGTTGTCGACGCTGTTGTTCGACGCCGCGTCGAGCTCGAACAAGTCGAGGAATCGGCCCTCGGCGATCGCGACGCAGTTCTCGCAGACGCCGCACGGCTCCCCGTCGGCGCCGAGGTTCAGGCAGTTCAGCGCCTTGGCGAGGATGCGGGCCGTGGTCGTCTTGCCCGTGCCGCGAGGGCCCGAGAACAGGTAGGCGTGGCCGACCCTGCCTTCGCGCACGGCGTTCCGCAGCGCCCCCGTCACGTGGTCCTGGCCGATCAGCCCACCGAAGGTCTGGGGGCGGTGCTTGCGGTAGAGCGACTGGTACGGCATCGCGTTGGACTCTACCGAGAGCGATACCCTGCGACGTGAGACGGCTCGCGGCGATGGCGGCTTCGCCGACCGTCGCCGCAACGCCGGAGCCTGCGACGGCGACAGGAAGGGCCGTCTGGAGGGTTCACGATGGCAGCAAACGGGCGTCCCGAGTACACGGAGGGCACCGCACTGCTGGTGGTCGACGTGCAGAACGACTTCGCCGACCCGAAGGGAAGTCTCTACGTGCAGGGCGGCGAAGAAGTGGTGCCGATCATCAACCGCGAGATCGATCGGGCTCGGGCCGCCGGCGTGCCCGTCGTCTACACGAAGGACTGGCACCCGGAGGAGACCCCGCATTTCGCCGAGTACGGCGGCCGCTGGCCGGTCCACGGCGTGCACGACACGTGGGGCGCCGAGTTCCCGGCCGACCTCGAGGTGGCCGGCGACATCATCCTCAAGGCGAGGGGCCCAGAGGACGGCTATTCGGGGTTCAGCGTCACGCACCTCCCGACCGGTCAGCGGCGCGAGACCGGCCTCGAGCAACTCCTCCGCGACCGTGGTGTCCGCCACGTCGTGATCGCCGGGCTCACCACCGACTACTGCGTCAAGGACACCGCGCTCGACGCTGTGCGCAAAGGCTTCGAGACCGACGTCCTCGTCGAGGCGACCAGGCCCGTCGAGGTCGAGCCGGGCGACAGCGTCCGGGCCCTTCGCGACATCGAGCAAGCCGGCGTCAGGCTCGTCTGAGGCGGCGACTCGCCCGATGAAGCAGGTCGACGACTCGAACGTGGCGCTATTCGTCGACCTGTACGAGCTGACGATGTCGGCGAGCTACGACGCGCACGACCTCGACCAACCGGCCACCTTCGACCTGTTCGCGCGGCATCTCCCGCCCCGGCGCGGGTATCTCGTCTCGTGCGGGCTCGATGCCGCGCTCGATTACCTCGAGCACCTCCGTTTCGAAGCCGACGCCATCGAGTACCTCCGTTCGCTCCACCTCTTCGACGAGTCGTTCCTGTCGCTGCTGTCCACGCTGCGATTCACCGGCGACGTGCGCGCCATCCCGGAGGGTGAGCTCGTATTCCCCAACGAGCCGATTCTCCAGGTGACAGCGCCGCTCGTCGAGGCGCAGATCGTCGAGACGTTCCTGCTGAACTGCATCGGCTACCAGACGATGATCGCGACCAAGGCGGCCCGGGTCGCGACCGCGTGCGGCGACCGGACGTTCGTCGACTTCTCACCACGCCGCGACCACGGAACGGACGCGGCGTTGAAGACGGCGCGCGCGGCCTACATCGGCGGGGCGGCGGCGACGTCGCTGGTGCTTGCGGGTCAGATCTACGGACTCGAGCTGAGCGGCACGATGGCCCATTCGTACGTCATGCGCTTCGACAGCGAGACCGACGCGTTCCTGACGTACGCACGTGACTTCCCCGGGCGGGCGATCTTCCTGATCGACACGTTCGACACCGTGCGCGCCGCCCACACCGTCGTCGACGTCGCGGCAAAGCTCGAGCCTGAGCTGCGGCCGCGGGGCGTACGGCTTGACTCCGGCGACATCGACAGCCTGTCCCGGTCCGTCCGCGCCATCCTCGACGAGGGCGGCCTGCAGGACGTGCAGATCTTCGCGTCCGGCGACCTCGACGAGTACCGCATCGCCGCGTTGACGGCCGCGGGCGCGCCCGTCGACGCCTTCGGCGTCGGGACGCAGCTCGGGACGAGTGGGGACGCACCCCACGTGCCGGTCGTGTACAAGCTCGTCGAGGACGCCAGCGGGCCGAAGGTGAAGTTGTCGACGGACAAGGTGACCCTGCCGGGTCGCAAGCAGGTGTTCCGCGTCACGGGCGAGGTCGACGACCTCCGAGCCGACGTCCTGGCCCTGGCGGACGAGACGATCGCCGGCGCCCGGCCGTTGCTCCGACCGGTGATGCGCGACGGCAAGCGCCTGGAGGCGGCGGAACCGCCGTCGACGTTACGCGATCGATGCCGCGTCTGGGTCGCCGCGCTCCCGGACCGGCTCCGCGCCCTCCAGCCCGACCCGCCGCCGTACGAGGTCCGCACCTCACCGGGCCTCGACGCGCTCGTTCGGCAGCTGCACGACGACCTTGGCGCGCCGTGAGCGAGCTCGACGAGTTCCGGCACCAAGCGCGTGCCGCCCTCGCCACGCGCCTGACTCCCCGTCACGCCGGTAATGCGTTCACCGTGCTCGGGGCGGGCAACGACGACCTCGAAGTGGGCCGCGCGTACCTGCGCGACCTCGCCGACGGGGGCTGGGCCGTCCCCACCTGGCCGGCCGAGTACGGCGGCCTCGGCGCGACCCCGGCGCAGGCGGCGGTCGTCGCGCAGGAGCTGGGGCGCTTCGACGTCCCGGACCTGTACCCCTACCTGATCGGGTTGGCGATCGCGGGGCCGACGCTGGTCGCGCACGCGACGACCGAGCAGTGCGCGCGCTGGCTGCCGGCGATCCGCACCGGCGACGAGATCTGGTGCCAGCTGTTCTCCGAGCCCGACGCCGGCTCCGACCTTGCGTCGCTCGCCACGCGCGCCGAGCGCGACGGCGACCAGTGGCGCGTGACCGGCGCCAAGGTGTGGAGCAGCCGCGCGCACTACTCGCAGCGGGGGCTGCTTCTCGCCCGCACCGACACGAACGTACCGAAGCACGCCGGCATCACAGCGTTCGCGCTCGACATGCAGGCGCCGGGCGTCACGGTCAGCCCGCTGCGGCAGATGAACGGCGACACGCACTTCAGCGAGGTCCACTTCGACCACGCTCCGGTCGCCGACGCCGATCGCATCGACGCTCCCGGCGCAGGTTGGGGTGTCGCCCGTACTGCGCTCGCTCACGAGCGCGGCGCCGGTGCCGTCGGCGGCGGCGGTTGGGGCGCGGACCTCAAGGACCGACTGGTCGACCTCGTACGTCGGCGCGGCTCGGCGGGAAGCCCGCTCGTACGCCAGCGCCTGGCGGCGGCGATCATCGAGCTCGAGGTGGCGCGACTGACCGCCCGGCGCGCCCGCGACACCGCCCGAGCCGGACGCGTGCCGGGGCCGGAGGGATCGGGATCGAAGCTGCGGGGGAGCGCCGGCCTCAAGGCGGCCGCGTCGCTCGCCCTCGACGTCCTCGGCCCCGACGGGATCGCCGGGATCGACGGCGACGGCGAGTGGCAGACGCTGTTCCTCACCAGCCCGTCCATCTCCATCCGGGGTGGCACGGACGAGATCCAGCGGAACATCGTGGGCGAGCGCGTCCTGGGCTTGCCGCCCGAGCCCCGCGCCGACGTCGAGGTCCCCTTCTCGGAGCTGCCGCGCACCGCGAGGCGAGCAGACAGATGACTGCAACCGACCCCGCGGCGATGCTGCACCAGCTGACGCAGCACGGCTCCCCGACCGACCGGTCGCTCCTCGTCGACTTCCAGCCCCTCGACCCGTCCAACCGCCCGGCGCCGTTCAAGCGGTACCTCGACCTCGAGACGAGGGCGTTCCCGACAGAGCTCGGCGAGGCGGCGGGACCGCGTCCTGCGCTCGACGCCCACCGCGGCTCGCGCGCTCGCCTGCTGTTCTTCACCGCCGGCGTGACGCGATCGAGCTCGACCCCGGCGTTCGAGGAGCGCACGTACTTCCGGACCGCGATGTCGGCCGGGAACCTCCATCCCGTCGAGGTCTATGCGGTGTGCTCCGGCGTCGACGGCGTCGCCGACGGCGTGCACCACTTCGCACCGCTCGAGTTCGGTCTGACGACTTCGCGCGGGAGCCGTCGCGCCGGCACCGGGCGTGCATGTTCGTGCTCACCGGGCATCCCGTGGCGCACGGCGTGGAAGTACGGCGAGCGGGGCTTCCGTCATCTCTACTGGGATGCCGGCACGATGCTCGCGAACCTGCTCGCCATGGCATCCGCCGACTGCATCGACGCGAAGTTGTGGACCGGCTTCGTCGACGACGACGTGGCGCGCCTCGTCGGCATCGACGGCGTCACCGAGTTCCCGCTTGCGCTGGTCTCGATCGGCGTGCGTGAGGCCCCCGTGGTCCCGGCGCGACCCGCCGCCGCTCGACCCCGACGTCGAGCGCATCTCGCCGCACCCGATCACTTTCCCGCTCGTCGTGGCACGCGCAGCGTGCCGGCGACATCTGCCGATGCCGGCGCCGTCGACGAATGGCGCACGCACGCGATCGAAGGCAACCGGCGCGCGGAGCGGTCGAACCACCGACCGGGGCGGTCATCCAGTCGATCGAAGAAGTGATCCTGCGGCGTGGGTCGACGCGACATCATGCGGCCGGAGACCGCACCGGCGGAGTTGCTGCATTGGGGCATGGCGGACGCCGCCCGGCCGCTGCCAGCGGACTTCGTCGTCCCCGGCACGACGTTGCTCGAGCACAACCTTGCGATCCACGGCATCGAGAGCGTTGAGCCCGGCGCCTACCGCTGGCGTGACGGCGACCTGGAGCTCGTCCGGCCGGGCCAGTTCCGCGAGATCACCCAGCAGCTGTGCCTCGACCAGCCACTCGGTGGCGACTCGGCGTACACCGCCTTCCACTCCGCCGACCTCGACGTCGTGTTCGAGGCGCTTGGTGCGCGCGGGTACCGCGTCGCGCAGCTCGAGGCGGGGATCGCGTCCGGTCGCCTCTCACTGGCGGCGTTCACGCTCGGGTGCGGCGCGACGGGGCTCACGTTCTTCGACGAGCCCGTCCGCCGGTTCTTCGCCACGAACGCGTCGTGCATGCTCGTAACGTCCGTCGGGGTTCCCGAGTACCGCAACGCGCCCGGCGGCCGCCCCGGCGCCCTCACCGAGCTCACGCACTACGGCGACCTCATGCAGCGCCTCTCGCTGCAACTGCACCGCGGCCGACGCTGACGGTGGGGTCGGTTGCTACCCTCGTGCCGCGGACCGTGCTAGGCGGGGAGCCCGTGGTGCCCTGTACCCCCAATCCACGTACGGGGGGCTGAATTCCCGCCCGAGGCCCGAGCCGCCGCACGGCAGCGGCCCGCGTGTGACGTTGAGGGTCGGGTCCTGCGCAACGGGATCTCGCGAACCGAGTCAGGTCCGGAAGGAAGCAGCTCTCAGCGAGCCCTCCCGTGTGCCGCAGGTACACCTGACCCGAGCCACCGTGAGCAAGTGCACCGGGCGGCGACGGGGTCGACGGCGGGTGCACGGTCCGCTCTGTCATCGGAGGGATGCGAGAGCGGCCGAATCGGCACGCTTGGAAAGCGTGTGTGGGGCAACTCACCGTGGGTTCGAATCCCACTCCCTCCGCCACAGGTCGCGGACGGTCACCGCGGGGACGCTCGGAACTCCGCCCACCAGCCAGGTGCGCCGGCGCAAGTTCGGTCAACGACGATGACGACTCCGGACTGAACGCGTCCCTCATCGTGGTCGGTGGCGCCGTCGTCGTAGCGGCACTCGTGGGAGTCGTCCTCGTCGTGCGCCGCCGTCGCTGAACGTACGCTGCCGGGCGTGGACGCCGGGCGGCTGCACGACCTCATGGGCGTGGCGCTCGACGAGGCGCGTACAGCTACGGTGCACGACGACGTCCCCATCGGCGCGGTCGTCGCCCGCGTCGAAAGCGGCGAGATCGTGGCGCGCCGGCACAACCAGCGCGAGCAGGACGCCGACCCGACCGCCCACGCCGAGATCCTCGCCCTCCGGGACGCCGCGCGCGCTGCGGGCTCGTGGCGGCTCGACGGGCACGCGCTCGTCGTCACGCTCGAGCCGTGCCCGATGTGCGCGGGTGCCGTCGTCGCGGCGCGACTCGGGCTCGATCGTGTTCGGCGCCGCCGACCCGAAGGCGGGCGCTGCTCGGGAGCCTCTACAACCTGGCCGTCGATCCCCGCCTGAACCACGAGGCGACGGTCGTCGACGGCGTGCGCGCCGCCGAGTGCGGGGCGCTCCTCACCGCCTTCTTCGCCGATCGTCGTTGACGACCGCGGCGCGAGCCGTCAGACGGGGTCGACGATCTCGCTCGCCCACGAACCGGGTCACGGGCGCCTCGAGCACCTGGCCGTGGCGTTGCAGCTCGTCGACGGCCGGGACGGGCTCGGGGTCCGCGAACACGCGCTCGTCCGCGTAGTCGGCCGGGCGCCCGGTGGCGTCGATCGCCCACCACGACGCTTCGAGCGCGATGCCGTTCGGATCCGTGAAGTACACGGACCGCACGAACCCGTGGTCGACGACCTCGGTGCACTCGCACCCGGCGTCGAGCAGCCGCTGGCGCAGGTCGATCAGCCCTCGCTCGTCCGGGAGGTTGAAGGACAGGTGGTCGAACTGGATCGTCTTGGACGGCGGGGCGCCCGCCGGCTTGGCGAAGGTCCCGATCCCGTCGATCTCGAAGAACGCCACCGTGTTCTGCGGGCCGATCTCGAAGAAGTAGTGACGCATGGGTCCTGCCCTCGTCGTCGCCACGACCCGCATGCCCAGCACGCCGGCATAGAACCGGACGGTGGCGTCCATGTCGGGCGTGACGAGGGCGAGATGGTTGACGCCCCGCCAGCGCGGGGTCTCGGATGCCGGCACCATGGCGTCTCCTCTCGGGGTGGCCGCAAGGGGCCTCTCGTTACAATCCCTCGCCGGAGGGATGCGAGAGCGGCCGAATCGGATGGTCTCGAAAACCATTGTGCCTCCGGGCACCGTGGGTTCAAATCCCACTCCCTCCGCCACCATCCAAGGCCTCGGGCATCTCCTTTCGACCTGAGCCGGAAAACCAACAATGATGTGCCCCCGAGAGCGTCCAGACGGAGGGATGACTCATGGTTCTCGCGATCCTGCTGGGAGGGATCTTCGGGCTTCTGGTCGCCGGCGGCGTGCTGGTCGTCGGGATGGTCAGGCAAGCGCGCCTTGATCAAAGCGACATGAACGCGGCGTTCGCCGACGCGCGGGGCGAGGCGCACGATCCGGTCTTCGGGCCCGCGCCCTGGTCGTCGTTCGACATGGAAGCCCTCGGTGAGGACGAGGACGGGGTGACGGTGGATCGCTCCGACCCGTACGCGACGCTGACCGGGGTGGCCGCCGTGAGCTGGAGCCATTCCGCGGAAGCGGTCCGCGAGGACGAGATCCCGCCACTCGACGACGAGCCGACCACGCACCTCACCGCGGAGCCGGACGAGACGTTCGCCGCCGAGCCCGAGGAGATCTTCGTCGCCGAGCCCGACGAGACCTTCGTCGCCGAGCCGGTTGCGATGCTCCCCGAGCCCGTCGACGACGTCGCCACGCCGGCAGCCATCGACGAGGAACGGCCGGTCGTGTGGCGCGCTCCCGCGCAATCGCAGGTCATCATCCTCGTTGTCGCGCTGCGTGCACTCGCCGACGGCGTCGCGGCCACGATCACGCCCGAGGGCGTGGCGCAATTGGACGAGCTCGAGGATGCGCTCGCCCACGTGCGCGGTGCATACCAACGCGGGAACGGCAACGGACTGCGTTCGTCCATCGACGTCGACGGGCACGATCGGCCCGCCTCGGATGTGTCGGCCTCCCCGCTGAGCCGGGACGACTCGCCGAAGCACGGTTCGGCGCCGCGGAGAAGCGCGCCGTCGACTCCGAGGCGCCACAGCGGGCCGAAGCCGATCTCGTGGCGACCGGGAGTGCGCTGAGCGCGCGTAGGTAGCGCGTTCGCTCCCCGCTCGGTTCAGCCGACCCCTTCGCGCAGACCCAGGCGGGCGAAGATCTCGCGCGTGGCGGTCGAACGGTTCAACGTGTAGAAGTGCAGGCCGGGCGCGCCGCCGTCCAGCAGCGCCTGGCACAGCCTCGTGGCCTCGGCGATGCCGACCTCGCGCACCGCCTCCTTGTCGTCGCCGACGGCGTAGAGCTTGTCGGCGAGCCACTTCGGGAACTGCGAGCCCTGGAGCTCGGCCATGCGCGTGATCGAACGCAGGTTGGTCGCCGGCATGATCCCCGGGAGCACGGGCTTGTCGACGCCGTTGGCGCGAAGCCCCGCGACCAGGTCGAAGTAGTGCTCGGCCTCGAAGAAGAACTGCGTGATCGCGAAGTCGGCCTTCTCGAGCTTGCGAGCCGTCCAGTACCGGTCTGTCTCGCGGGTGGGCGACTTGGGATGCGGCTCGGGATGGGCGGCGACGCCGACCGAGAAGTCGCCGATGTCGCGCACCAGCTCGACGAGCTCGACTGCGTAGCGGAGCTCCCCCGGCGGCAGGTCGAGGTCGGCGGGCGGGTCACCGCCGAGACAGAGGATGTTCTCGATCCCGGCATCGCGGTAGCGGGTGACGATCTCGACCAGCTCCGCCCTCGTGTGCGCGGCACACGTGAGGTGGGCCATGGCCGTCATCGTCGTGGTATCGAGGATGTCGACCACGATCTCGTGGGTGCGCTCGCGGTGGTGCCGCCGGCGCCGTACGTGACAGAGACGTACGAGGGGGCCAGCGTCTCGAGCTCGACGAGCGTGGTGCGGAGCGTCTCTTCCATCTCGGGCGTGCGAGGTGGGAAGAACTCGAACGAGAAGCTCAAGCCCCGTTGCAGGATGTCGCTGATCTTGGCCATTGGCGCCAGAGCGTAGGGGGCTGGTGTAGTGCAGGCGAACGAGATGGACCCGTCGTGAACTTCCGCATCGAGCAACGCATCCCGGCGCCGTTGGCCGCGGTCGAGGCCGCTCTGTTGGACAGCGATTTCGTCGCCGCCACCGCCGACCTCCCGAAGCTGGGCGCGCCCGAACTGCTCGAGAACGCGCGGGACGGCGACCGCGCCCATCAACGGATTCGGTACCAGTTCACGGCTCCGCTGTCGGGTGCGGTCACGCGCGTGGTCGACCCCGCCAAGCTCGCCTGGGTCGACGACGCCACCTACGACCTGACCTCGCACACGAGCCGGCACCGGATCCTGCCCGACAACTACGCCGACCGGCTGCGGGCCGCCTACGACGTCACCCTCGAGGCGTTGGGTGACAGCACGCGACGCCTCGTCACCGGCGAGCTCACCGTGCACGTCCCGCTGGTCGGCGGTCGGGTCGAGCGGGCGATCGTCGACGGCCTCGAGGAGCACGCCGACGCCGAAGCCGAGCTCCTCGGCCGCTGGATCGCGGAGCGGCGTTAGCGACGGAAGCCGCGGAAGGCGCGGAGTCGCAGCGAGTTGGTCACGACGAACACGCTCGAGAAGCCCATCGCCGCCGCCGCGACCACGGGATTGAGGAGACCGGCCGCCGCCAGGGGGATGGCGGCGACGTTGTACGCGAACGCCCAGAACAAATTGCCCTTGATCGTCGTGAGGGTCCGACGGGACAGGGCGATGGCGTCGGCAGCGGCGCGCAGGTCACCCGAGACCAGGGTGAGGTCACTGGCCTCGATGGCGACGTCGGTGCCGGTGCCGATGGCGATGCCGAGGTCGGCTTGCGCCAGCGCCGGGGCGTCGTTGACGCCGTCGCCGACCACGGCGACGCGCTGCCCGTGCTCCTGGAGGTCGCGCACCACGTCGACCTTCTGGCCCGGGAGCACCCCCGCGATCAGACGATCGATCCCGACCTGGCGCGCCACGGTCTCGGCCGGCGCCCGCTGGTCGCCTGTCACCATCACCGTCTCGAGGCCGAGCTCGTGCAGCTCGGCCAGCGCTGTCCGGGACGTGTCCTTCACCGTGTCCGCCACCACGAACGCACCCCGTACGGCGCCACCCCACGCCGCGAACACGACCGTCCGGCCCTCGGTTTCCGCGCCGGCGGCGGCGCGCTCCAGCCCGTCGGGAACCGTCCCGACGAGCTCGCGCCGCCCGACCGTGACCTCGACGCCGTCGACCGAGCCGCGCACGCCCGAGCCGGCGAGGTTGTCGAACGACGACGGGGCAACGAGGTCGATACCCCGCGCCCGGGCACCGCGGGCCACCGCCTGCGCGATCGGGTGCTCCGAGGCGTCCTCGACGGCGCCGGCCCGGCGCAGCAACTCCCCTTCGTCGACACCCTGCGCGGCGAGCACGTCGACGAGACGCATCTTTCCTTCGGTGATCGTGCCCGTCTTGTCGAGCACCGCCGTGTCGACGGTCCGGGTGGCTTCGAGCACCTCACCGCCCTTGATCACGATGCCGAGCTGTGCGCCCCGGCCCGTGCCCACCATGATCGCCGTGGGCGTGGCCAGCCCGAGTGCGCACGGGCAGGCGATGATCAGCACGGCGACCGCGGCCGTGAACGCCGCGTTTGCGCCCTGGCCCGCTAGCAGCCATGCCCCGAGCGTTCCCAACGCAATGACCATCACGACCGGCACGAAGACCGTTGAGACGCGGTCGGCCAGCCGCTGCACCGGCGCCCGCGAGCCCTGAGCCTCTTCGACGAGCCGCGCGATCTGCGCCAGCGCGGTCTCGCCGCCCACCTTGGTCGCCTCGATCACGAGGCGACCCGACGTGTTCACGGTCGCGCCGAACACGTTGTCGTCCGCGCTCACCTCGACCGGTACCGGCTCACCGGTGAGCATCGAGACGTCGACGGCCGACGAGCCGTCGACGACCAGGCCGTCGGTGGCGATCTTCTCGCCCGGCCGTACGACGAACCGGTCGCCGACCTGCAGGCTCTCGACCGGCACCTCCTCGCCGTTCTCGAGCCGCGCCGTCTTCGCGCCCAGCTCGAGCAGGGCACGGAGCGCGTGGCTCGACCGCCGCCTGGCCCGCGCCTCGAAGAACCGGCCGAGCAGCAGCAGCGTGACGATCACCGACGCCGTCTCGAAGTACACGTGCGCGGCGTCGCCGCCGCCGAAGGCGCCACCCATCGCCACGCCGCCCTCGGCCGCGCCCAGGAAGACGAGCGCGACGACCGACCACGCGTACGCGGCCAGTGTCCCGAGCGACACCAGCGTGTCCATCGTGGTCGCGCCGTGACGCAGGTTCACGAGCGCCGCCTGATGGAACGGCCAGCCCGCCCACAGGATCACGGGCGTGGACAGCACGAACGCCACCCATTGCCAGCCGTCGAAGTTGAGCGGCGGCACCATCGAGATCAGGAGCACCGGGATGGTCAGCGCGATCGCGACGTACAGCCGGGGACGGATGTTCCGCAGTTCCTCGCCCTCGGGATCGCGCTCCTCCGGGTGCTCGTCGTGGGGAACCGAGTACCCGAGCCCGCTGATCGTGGCCTCGAAGGCGTCGGTACCCGTGGCGCGCGGGTCGTAGAGGACGGTGGCGCGCTTGGTGCCGTAGTTGGCGTGGACCTCGGCGACGCCGCCGAGGCCGGTGAGCCCCTTCTCGATGCGGCTCGCGGACGAGGCGCACGTCATGCCGTCGACGGGCAGGTCGACCCGCCGGAGGTCACGGCCCGGGGCGGTCAGCTGCGCGTCGGCCATGGCCCTGATACTATACCCCTGTACCCCATCCCACTCGTCCGGAGGGGAAGCAGATGCGGGGCTATTCGATGCACAAGGACGACTACCGGACGCGGCTGCGCCGCATCGAGGGCCAGGTCCGGGGGCTGCAGCGCATGGTCGACGAGGACGAGTACTGCGTGGACATCCTCACGCAGATCGTGTCGGTCACGAAGGCGCTGCAGGGCGTCGGCCTGGGCCTGCTCGACGAGCACCTGCGCAGCTGTGTGCGGGACGCGGCCGAGACGAGCCGCGCCGAGGGCGACGCCAAGCTCACCGAGGCCGTCCAGGCGGTCGAGCGCCTGCTGAAGACCTGATCGTCCGACCGGCCGAGCCGGTTCAGGGCAGCTCGGGCATGCCGCCCAGCTGGCGGAACCAGCCGAGCGTGTCCTCGACGCCCCACGATTCCGCCAGCCGGCCGTCGACCACGCGGTACACGGTCGTGCCCGGCTTGGCGTAGGCCTGACCGTCGGCCTCGATGCCGAGGAACGGGCGGCCGGTGAGCGTGCCGCGCTCGGTGTAGCGCATCACGACCTTGTCGCCCTCGACGACGAGGTCCTCGATCGTGATGTTCACGTCGGGAAACGACTGGCGCAGGAACGTGCACGCCCGCACGTACGCGTCGCGGCCGACGTTCGCCTTCCCCTCGGCGCCGTAGTAGGCGGTGTAGTCGTCGGCCAGAGTCGACTGGCACACGGTCCAGTCGTCACGGTTGAACCCGTCTTCGATGTGGCGACGCACGAGGGCGCGCAGGTCGTCGGGACTCACCTCAGGACGGTGGGCTCAGGTCGCGGGCGCGGTTGCTTGCTGTGCCTGCAAGCACTCCTCCTGGCGGGCCGCGATCCGCCGGGTCACGAGGATCGCGAAGACCGCGGCGACGATCGCCCCGACGGCGCCGATGATCCGCAGGATGTCGTCGCGCCGCACCTTCTCGGGCTCGTCGGCGCGCACGTCGCCGGTGGAGCTGGCGATCGAGCTCGGGATGGTGAAGATCACCGCGGTGACCAGCCACGCCCAGATCGCGCCCAGGGTCGACGAGCGGCGCCAGTTGGGATCTCCGCGCGCGATGGACGGGTCCGCGCCGCGCCAGACGTCATCCATGATGATGAACGGGATCACGAAGTTCGCCAGCGGGATGAACCAGCCGCCGATCGCCCAGCCCGGCCCGAGCCGCGGGTTCTGCCGGCCGAGCGCCTCGTTGTTCTTCGCCGCCCGGTACAGCCAGATGATCAGCAGCACGAAGATGGCGATGACCACGAGGCCCGACAGCAGGATCATCGCCGCCGCCAGCGTGTTCGCGTCGTTCACCGCCTTCGTGTCGAAGACGAGCCCGCCGGTCTCCTTGTCACCCAGGACCCGAAGGTGGTTGAACACGCCGATGATCAACACGACCGTGAGCACGATGTGGGCGGCGAACAGCCACGTGAGCGCGGTCGTGAGGCCGCGCAGGCTGCGCCATCTCGCGGGCGGCGCATACGCCGCCGACGGCGCGCCACCGGGTTGGGGCTGCGCCGCGCCCTCGGCGTAGTAACCCGGCGGCGGCGCCGGGGGCGGCGGCGGCGGGATCTGCGGGTCCGAGCCCGACGACGGCGGCGGCGGAGGGGGCGGGGGTTGGCTCATGGGGTGCTGTCTCCTTTGACTTTTCCTCTTGCCGCCGTCGCAAGCTCCGGCTCTGCGGCGCCGGTCGGCAAAGCCGCCGTCGCCGCGCCCGGGCAGGTTACGCGTGGCGGCGTTTCGCCCGTGTGGCTGTCGAATGACAGACTCGTTGTTCCCCAACGCAGGAGCGTTGATGCCGCCCGAGAAGCTCCAGTGGAAAGAGCTCTACCAGGAAGTGGTGACGAGCGGCCTGTGCACCGGGTGCGCAGGGTGCGTCATCGTCTGCCCCCACGACGTGCTCGGGTACAACGACGAGAACGGCGTCTACAAGCCCTTCCAGTTCGAGGAAGGTTGGGGCCCGGACAACTGCAGCCACGGCGAGAAGGGCTGTACGAGCTGCACCCGGGCGTGCCCGCGGTTCCGGGCCTGGGAGCCCGAGATCGACGAGTTCATGTTCGGCCGGACCCGCGAGCCGATCGAGGTCGAAGGCGTGTCGAAGGACATCGTGCTCGCCCGGGCAACCGATCCCGTGCTCGCCGAAGTCGGGCAGGACGGCGGCCTCGTCTCGGCGATCCTGCTCTACGCGCTCGAGCACGACATCATCGACGCCGCCCTCGTGTCGTACCTCGAAGGTGACGGGTCGACCTGGAAGGCGAAGCCCGGCGTCGCGCGCACCAAAGAGGACATCATCGCCTCGGCCGGGAGCCGCTACACGTACTCGGCCAACACCATGGCGTACGACGAAGCGATCGAGAGCGGAGCCGAGAAGCTCGCGCTGGTCGGGATGAGCTGCCAGAGCTCGGTGCCGCCGGTGATGAACCAGCGGAGGGCGGGCAAGGTCGGCCGACGCATGACGCTCAACATCGGGTTGCTGTGCTCGAAGACCTTCGACGACGCGATCTTCGAGGAGCTGCTCGAGGCCAAGTACGGCTTGAAGCGGGCCGAGATCAAGAAGATGAACATCAAGGGACGCCTGCAAATCTGGATGCACGACGGCCGGTACGTCGAAGTGCCGCTGAAGGAGTGCCACGCGTTCACGCGCGAGGGCTGCAAGCTGTGTCCGGACTTCGCCGCCGAGCACGCCGACATCTCGACCGGCGGCATCGGCGCGTTCAACGACTGGACCCTGACCCTGGTCCGCACCGACGTCGGTCGCGAGATCATGGAGGGCCTCGAGCGCGACGGCTGGATCGAGGTGCGCGGCGCCGACGAGGACCTCGGTGCGCTCGAGCTGCTGCACAAGCTGGCCAAGAAGCAGCGCGCCCGCTGGCCGGAGTTCGCGCACATCGACGCGCCGCGGTTGGTGGGCGCGTAGGGCGGCACGCCCGGTACAGTCGTCGCCGGAGTGCCGGGAAGTCTGGTCGGCGTTGACTCGTCGCCGCGCCAGGGGGCCTCCCGATGACCGGTCGCCGAACCCACATTCGCGTTCCGCTCGCCGGTCGGTACATCACCCCCGTCGGCGACTCGTTCGCCTCGGTGGAGGCGCTCGGGGGGATCGTCCTCCTCCTTGCCGCGCTGGCCGCGCTCGTCTGGGTGAACAGTCCATGGAGCGACTCGTACTCCAGTCTCTGGGACAGCGAGCTCACGATCGGCGTGGGGAGCTTCGCGATCAGCGAGACCTTCCGGGGCTGGGTGAACGACGGGCTCATGACGGTGTTCTTCTTCGTCGTCGGGCTCGAGATCAAACGCGAGCTGGTCGAGGGCGAGCTCAACGACGTGCAGAAGGCCCGGCTCCCGGTGGTCGCCGCGCTCGGAGGCATGGTCGCCCCGGCGCTCATCTTCCTCGCGTGGAATCTCGGCGGCAGCGGCAGTCGGGGTTGGGGCATCCCGATGGCGACCGATCTCGCGTTCGCACTCGGCGTGCTCGCACTGCTCGGATCCAGGGTCGCTCCGGGCCTGAAGCTGTTCCTGCTCACGCTGGCGATCGTCGACGACATCGGCGCCATCATCGTCATCGCCGTCTTCTACTCGGAAGGCATCGAAGGAGCTTGGCTGGGTGGCGCGGCGGCCGCGCTGGCGCTCTTCTTCCTGATGCGCGGGCTGGGGGTTCGCCACCCGCTCTTGTACGTGTTCCCCGCGCTGGTCCTGTGGGTCTGCACGTTCGAGTCGGGGGTCCACGCCACCATCGCGGGGGTGGCGCTCGGCCTCCTGACTCCCGCCGGCTCGTTCCGCGACCGGCGGGTGCTGGAGCAACTCGAGCGCCGACTGCACCTTTGGACGAGCCTTCTCATCGTGCCGGTCTTCGCCCTGGCGAACGCGGGGGTGAACGTCGGCGTCGACGCGCTCCGCGGCGCCGCATCGAGCCGCATCACCTGGGGAATCGTCAGTGGGTTGGTTGCAGGCAAGCTCGTCGGCATCACCGCCGCTACCGGGATCGCCCTGCGCCTCCGCCTGGGCCGGCTCCCCGACGGTGTGACCTTCCGGCAGGTCGTCGGCGTGGGCGCCGTCGCCGGGATCGGATTCACCGTCTCGCTGTTCATCGCCGACCTGTCGTTCGGCGGCCGGAACCTCAGTGAGGCGAAGCTCGGGATTCTGGCCGCCTCAGTGATCGCCGGGGGCCTGGGCAGTGGGCTGCTCCTTCGCAGAGCAAGACGTACGCTTCCGCACGGAGGTGGCTGATGCAAGGAAGTCCGAAGGTCATGGAAGCGCTTGCGGATCTGCTCGCAGCGGAACTGTCGGCGGCGAGCACGTACTTCGTCCACTCCAAGATGCGCGACAACTGGGGCTACCCGGACCTCGCCAAGCGCGCCTACGACGATTCGATCGAGGAGATGCGTCACGCCGAGAAGCTGATCGAGCGCATCATCTACTTCGAGAAGACTCCCAACCTGCAGCGGCTCAACCGGATCCGCGTCGGAGACGGCGTGACCGACCAGTTCGAGAACGAGCTCACGCTCGAGAAGGGAACGGTCGACGGATTGGTCTCGGCGATCGCGCTCTGCCGCGAGGTGGGCGACGACGGGTCGCGTCTGATCTTCGAGCCGATGCTCACTGACGGCGAGGAGTCCATCGACTGGCTCGAGACCCAGCTCGATCTGATCGGCAGGCTCGGCGAACCGACCTACCTCGCCCAGCACATCCGCATCGAGTGATGCGCGTCGTCGCCTTCGTCGGTGACCTGCTGGACCGCTCCAAGATCTCGGCCGCGGTCCCGGACGCCGGCTTCGCGACGGTGCCCGAGGATGCGGCCGGCGCCGACATCGTGATCATCGACGTGAAGGCCCACCCCGAGGCCGTCACGGCTGCGCGCACGCTCGTCCCCGACGCCCGCATCGTGGCGTACGGGCGCCACGACAACCCCGAGGCGCTCGAAGCGGCCCGGGCCGACGGCGCCGACGTCGCCCTCCCCCGCTCCCGTTTCTTCCAGGACCCGGCTGCCGCCGTCACGTTTTCCCGGTAACCCATCTCGGGTAGGAACAGTCCGATCCTGTTAGTGAGCCAACCTGCCTCGCTTCTCCCGCGTCTCGAGGCGGCCGCCGACACGCAGCACGCGATCACGTTCGTCGCGTCGGCAGGCGCCGACGGCTGCGAACGCGTCGAATGGTCACGCCTCCACGAGGACGCCCGCGGCATGGCCGCGGCCCTCCAGGCCCGCGGCATCGGGCCGGGCAGCCACGTTGCCCTCCTCGGCGCCACGACCCGCCCGTTCGTCACCGCGATCCAGGCGACGTGGCTGGCGGGCGGCACCGTCGTCGTCCTTCCCCTCCCGATGCGGCTGGCTTCGATCGAGGACTTCGTCGCCCAGACTCGGCGGCTCATCGTCCACGCCGATGCGCAGATCGTCGTGATCGACGCGCAGCTCAGTGAGTTCCTGGATCCGCAGCCGGGTGACCCGCCGATCGTGCAGCTCGACGAGCTCCGGGGCGCGTCCCGCGACTACGAGCGACCTGCCGACGACCCCGACGCGCTGGCGATCCTGCAGTTCACGAGCGGATCGACCGCGGACCCCAAGGGCGTGATGGTGCCGCACCGCTGCATGAACGCGAATCTCGACGCCGCCGTCGAAGCCATCAACCTCGATGCGGCGGCCGACACGATCGTCTCCTGGCTGCCGCTGTACCACGACATGGGGCTCATCGGGCTCCTCGGCGCGCCCATGACCAACGGCTTCGACCTCGTGCTTGCGTCGCCGCAGGATTTCCTGGCCGCGCCGGCACGCTGGATGGAGTGGATGTCGGCGTTCGGCGCGACCGCCACCGCCGGCCCGAGCTTCGCCTACGCGCTGGCAGCGCGAGCCCTCCGACGCCTCGACCGCCTCGACTTGTCGCGCTGGCGGATTGCACTGAACGGCGCCGAGCCGATCGACCCGGACGCGGTCGAGGCGTTCCTCGCCGCCGGCGCCGGGCACGGGCTCGACCCGCGTGCGGCGTTCTGCGTGTTCGGCATGGCCGAAGCCACGCTCGCGGTCAGCTTCCCGACGCCGGGCACCGGCATGCAGGTCGACACGATCGACCAGCGCGTGCTCGAGACCGACCGGTACGCGGCGCCGGTCGACAGCGGAGGTGGCGACGGGAACGTCCGCCGCCTCCCGCGTCTCGGGCGGCCGTTACGCGACATCGAGCTGCGCGTCTGCGACCCCACGACCGGGCAGGGGATGCAGGACCGTGAGGTCGGCGAAGTCGAGTTCCGCGGCAGCTCGATCACGCCCGGGTACTACGGCAACCCGCAGGCGACGGCGGACTCGCGTCGTGACGACTGGTTCCGCACCGGCGACCTCGGCTACCTGGTCGACGGGGAGCTGGTCGTGTGCGGACGGATCAAGGACGTCATCATCGTCGGCGGGCGCAACGTGTTCCCCGAGGACGTCGAGCGCGCCGCCGCGTCGGTCGAGGGCGTTCGGGCGGGGAACGTCATCGCGTTCGGCACCGAGGGTCGCCGGGGTCGCGAAGCGGTCGTCGTGGTCGCCGAGACCAAGCAGGACGAGAGCGCGTCCATCCGCGCCGCGGTGGCGGCGCGGGTCACCGACGCCGTCGGCGTGCCGCCCGAGGACGTCGTGCTCGTCCGACCCGGCACTCTTCCCAAGACGTCGTCCGGGAAGCCCCAACGCTCGCTGTGTCGCCGGCGTTACCTGGGCGACGAGCTGGCTCCGGTCTGAGCGAGCCGCGTCGGGCACAGGCCCGCCAGCTGGCACAATGACTTCCCCGTCGGCAGGACAACCGGAGCACATCGCTGATGAAGACCGACGTCGCATCGGTATCTTCGCTGCCTCCGGTCGCGCCGGTAGGCGCACCCGACGAGCGATCGGCGCGGCGCCGGTCCACTCTGCGTCTCTTCGCCGTCTTGCTCCTCCTCACGGCGGCGCTCCGGGCCTCGGCGTTCGTCGTCGACGTGTTCAACTCGGACGAGTCGTTCCTCGGCGCGCAAGCCGAGGTCATCGACCACGGGGGCAAGCTCTACGAGGAGGCCGCCGACCGCAAGCCGCCGCTCGTCCCCTACCTGTACGCGGCGACGTTCGCGCTCTTCAGCACGACGGCCCTGTGGTCAGTGCGCGTGGTGGCGATGCTGGCCGTCGCGCTCACCGCGTTGTTCCTCGCGCTCGAAGCTCGAAGACGCTACGGCAACCGCGCCGCCTGGATCGCAGGCGTACTGATGGTGCTGGCGTCGGTCGCGTTCGCGCCTCAGGACGGTCAGGCGGCGAACTTCGAGATCTTCATGTTGCCGAGCATGACGGCGGCGGTGCTCCTCGCGCGTCGCGGCCGCGCGTTCTCGTCGGGCGCCGCCGTCGCGCTTGCCACGCTCACGAAGCAGACGGGCGCCGCGACGCTGCTGCCGGTCCTCTATCTCGTGTGGCGGCAACGAGGCCGGCGGGGCGTGGCCGACGCCTTGGGTGGTTTCACGCTGCCCTTGGCGCTCGTCGCGCTGCTGGTCGGCCCGGGCGAGCTGCTGTTCTGGACGACGATCGGGAACGGCAGCTACCTCGGCATCAGCGGGCAATGGGGCCTGGTCCTGCTGACGCTGGTCCTGATGACGGCGGCGTTCGCGGTGGTGAACCTGCCGATCGTGTGGACCCTCCCGCGCGCGTGGCGGGAGCGAAACACGGCGGGCAGCGGCGACACCGATCTGTGGCTCTGGCTCCTGTCGGCTGCGCTGTCGGTCGCGGTCGGGCTCCGCTTCTTCGGCCACTACTACTTGCAGCTCCTCCCGCCGCTCGTGCTCATCACGACGGGCGTCCTGATGCGGTCGAGCGGACGCGCGGTGAAGCGCACCATCGCGCTGGCCGCGGGGATCGCGACCATCGCCGCCGGCCTCGGCTTCCTGGTCCGTCCGTTCAACGAGAAGGCGCAGTACAAGCCGGTGAGCCAGTACCTGAAGGAGCGCGCCGGGCCCGAGGATCGCATCCTCGTGTGGGGACACGTTCCCGAGATCTACTGGGCGTCCGGCAAGCGACCCGCGACGCGTTTCCTCACGTCCGGGTTCCTCTCCGGGTGGGAGCCCGGCCGTCCCGGGAACGACGCCAAGGTCGAGGACGCCACGCCCGGCGCGTGGGAGCTGTTCTTCGAGGACTTCGCCGCCCACCCACCCACGTACATCCTGGACACCGCGTACTCGGGCATCCGGGGTGCGCAGTACTACACGATCGCCCGGTACTCGTCCTTGGCGCGCATCGTGTACCGGGACTACGACTACGTGGAGTCGGTCGACGGCATCGGGATCTACAAGCGGCGCGCTCGACGCGCCACCACCATTGCCGGCGGAGATCGTGGACCGGTCATAGCCGGCCGAGTCGCCCCCGACTAGCGGCTCACACGAGCGGCCACGGCAGCGAGTGGTAACCGGGGTCGGGGTCGGGCAGGCGCCCGGCCACGATCAGCTCGTTCGCCCGCTCCCGAACCGCGTCGAGCTCGAGCGTCGAGAGGAGCGGCGTGAGGCGCGCGCCGAGCGGCCCGTCGACGTCGACCGCGACCCGGCACACGTCGTCGGCGAGCTGCGGTGACACGGCCTCGCCGGCGAAGTCCCAGATCACGGTGCGCAGCTTCCACGCCGGATGGAACGTGAGGCCGTGGTCGATCCCGACGATCGCGCCGTCGGGCCGGCTGCGGATGCAGTGACCGCCCTTCCGGTCAGCGTTGTTGACGAGCACGTCGAACACGGCGAACTGGCGGAACCGGTCCGCGTTCGCCTCGAGCAACGTGAAGTAGTGCTCCTCGGGATCGTGATCGACGAACCGCTGCACCATCCCGACGCCGACCGGCCCGTCGCGCAGCACGGTCGGCGGCACGAGGCCCCAGCCCAGCGCGTCGGACAGCTCGTACGTCGCGACCTCGCGCTGGCAGAGCGTGCCGCTCGGGAAGTCCCAGAGCGGCCGTTCGCCGCGGCGCGGCTTGTAGATCGCCTGCACCTCGACGCCGTCGGCGCGCGCCAGCGCCAGCAAAGTGGCGTTCGACGCCCACGGCATGCGGCCGAGCACCTCCAGCTCGCCGCGGGCCAGGACTTCGCCGGCGTCGGCGTCGCTCAGTTCCAGCGGGGGCACCGGTGCCCGGCGGGGTCCATCGGCATGTCGCACAGCGGGCACAGCGGCCGGCCGGCGGCAACCGCCTCCGCGCCCTTGGCTGCCATCGCCCGGACCTGCCCGCGGGTGGCGTAGATGCGCGCGACGTAGCCCTCTTCGTCCTCGTCGGTCGGGTCGGTCGGGTCGGCGACGGCGGTCCCGGCGTCCGGCAGCTCGGGCACCGGCTCCGCTTCGGCCGCGGACGGCAGCGCTTCGCCCTCCTCCTCGTCCTCGGACGAGCGCTCGCGCAGCTCGATGAGCACCATCTCGCGCTCGGGGTCGAATCCGAGCCCGATCAGGCGCGCTCGGAAGAGCGGCACCGTGGGCTCGCGCAGGCCCGCTTGCGGAACGACAGGCTCGGGAACGCCTGACGGCCCCTCGGGGTAGTCCTCGGCGATGCGGTCCAGGAACGCCACGGCCTCGGTGGCAAGGAGCGCCACCTGCTCCTTCTCGACCAGCACCGTGAGCTGAGCGGATTCCGTGCGGGCCTGGAGGAAGAACTCGCGCTCGCCGGGATCGCCGACGGCGCCGGCGCCGAGACTGTCGACGGTCTCGAGCTCGATCTCGTTCTCATCCATCGTGGGCCTCCTTCTTCTCCTCGGGGGGCGGGGGGCGGAGCTCGTCGAGGGTGCCGGTGTCGTTGCACTTGACCAGGGCGGCGCCGTGCGCCGAGAGCTGGAAGGCGGTGACCGATGCCGGCGAGACGACGATGCGCTGGAACTGGTCGAGGTGCAGTCCGGTGTAGTGCGCGATGGCGGCCTTGATCGGGTCGGCGTGCGACACGACGACGACGATGTCGCCCGGATGGTCGGCCACGACGGCCTCGAGACAGCCGACGATGCGGGCCTGCATCTCGGTCATCGACTCGCCGCCGGGGAAGCGGGCACGCGACGGCGCGCGTTGCACGGTCTTCCACAGGTCGGTCTTGGCGAGGTCGGCGAGCTTGCCGCCGGTCCATTCTCCGTAGTCCGCCTCGAGCGCGCCGGCCAGCGAGTGCACCGCGAGGCCGTGGCGCTCGGCGACGGCCGCCGCGGTCTGCGCCGTCCGCTCGATCGGGCTCGCGTACACCGCGGCCACGGAGAGGTCGGCGAGGCGCTCGGCCAGGGCGGCGGCCTGCTTGCGGCCGTCCTCGGAGAGGTCGACGCCAGGGGCGCGCCCGGTCAGCATGGGCCCCGTCTGCTCGGTCACGGCGTGGCGCGCGAGCACGAGGGTGGTCGGCTTGGGTGATTCGGTCGCGGCCTCCTGCCCGTCCGCTGCAACCGGCGCCGGCTCCGGGGCGCGCGTGTCGGCAGCGCGGGTCTCGGGCCGCGCGGCGGTGTCCGTCATTGTCCTCCATTCTCGCCGTCGCAAGCTGCGGCTTTGCGGCGACGGTCGGCAAAGCCGCCGTCGCCGCGGATGCGATGGTACCGGCGACGTTCGGGCCGGCTTTCGTCGGGTCCGTGCCCACCGGCCGTACAGTGCTGGCATGTCCGAGCCTGTGGGTCTGAGCGGAGGCCCGCCCGAGACGGTGCTGTCACCCGAGCCGGCCAGACGCGCTGGGCGCCCTCGACGCCGCGCTGGCGGTCGAACCCGAGGACCGGCGAGCTGCAGTGGCGGACGTCGTGGCGCGCTGGCCCCGGTTCCTCGATGCGTGGGCGCGACTCGGAGAGCTCGCCCGCGACGACGTCGAGGCGTACGCGTACTTCCGCGTCGGCTACCACCGCGGTCTCGACCGGCTGCGCCAGTCGGGTTGGCGCGGGTCGGGCTACGTGCGGTGGCGGCACCCGACCAACCAGGGTTTCCTCCGGGCGCTGGACGGGCTGCGCGCCACCGCCGCCGCCATCGGTGAGCACGACGAGGAGCAGCGCTGCGCCGAGTTCCTCCACCAGCTCGACCCGGAATGGAGCAGGCAGCCGGGCTAGCCTCGGTGCCTTCCCACGGAGGCCTCTCGACATGAAGCGCGCGCTGATCACGGGGATCACGGGGCAGGACGGCCGGTACATGGCCGAGCTCCTGGCCGGCAAGGGCTACCAGGTGTTCGGGCTCGTGCGCGGCCAGGCCAACCCGAAGGCCCAGATGATCCAGGACGAGAACCCCGCGCTCGAGCTCATCGAGGGCGACCTGCAGGACCTGTCGTCGCTGATCGCCGCGGTCGAGCAGGTGCAGCCGGACGAGGTCTACAACCTGGGCGCGATCAGTTTCGTGCAGCTGTCCTTCAAGCAGCCCGAGCTCACGGCCGATATCACCGGCCTGGGCGTGCTGCGCATGCTCGAGGCGATCCGCGTCGTGGGCGGTACCGAGAAAAACCCGATTCGCTTCTACCAGGCGTCGTCGTCGGAGATGTTCGGGAAGGTACGAGAGACTCCGCAGACGGAGCAGACACCGTTCCATCCGCGCTCGCCGTACGGCGCCGCCAAGGTGTTCGGCCACTACACGACGGTCAACTACCGCGAAGCGTACGGGCTCCACGCGTCGTCGGGCATCTGCTTCAACCACGAATCTCCTCGCCGCGGGCTGGAGTTCGTCACCCGCAAGGTCACGAACTCGATGGCACGCATCAAGCTCGGCCTGCAGGACAGGATCACGCTCGGCAATCTCGATTCGTCGCGCGACTGGGGCTACGCCGGCGATTACGTCGACGCGATGTGGCGCATGCTCCAACAGCCCGATCCGGGTGACTTCGTGATCGCGATGGGCGAGACGCACACCAATCGAGAGCTGCTCGAGGTAGCTGCAAGGGTCGCCGGCTTCGACGACTGGCAGCCCCTCGTGCAACAGGACGAGCGCTTCATGCGGCCGGCCGAGGTCGACATCCTCACCGGCGACGCAACCAAGGCGCGTCAGCAGCTCGACTGGCAGCCGTGCGTCACGTTCGAGGAGCTCGTGCAGATGATGTACGAGAACGACCTCAAGGAAGAGCAGGCCCGCGCCGCCGCCTCCCAGCGGTAACGGTCAGCCCGCGGCGGCGGCGGCTTTGCCGACCGCCGGAGCAGAGCCGGAGCTTGCGACGGCGATCGAGGAACGATCGAGCCGGAGCTTGCGTCGGCGATCGAAGAGTCAGCCGAGCTCGTCCGCCGCCTTGCGGGCCGCGACGAGCACCGGGTCCCACACCGGTGAGAACGGCGGCGCGTACGAGAGGTCGAGGTTGGCCACGTCGTCGACGGTCATGCGGTTCCAGATGGCGGTTGCGAGCACGTCGATGCGCTTCGCCGCGCCCTCCGCGCCGACGATCTGGGCGCCGACGAGTCGTCCGCCGGGTCGCTCGGCGACGACCTTCACCTTGATGGGCGCCGCGCCCGGGTAGTAGCCCGCCCTGCTGTTCGACTCGATCGTGACCGCCACCACGTCGTCGGTCGAGGTCGGCGGCCTCGCGTTCGGTGAGGCCGACGCGGGCGACTTCGTAGACGCAGATCTTCGAGGCCGCCGTGCCGACCACGCCGGGAAATCGCACGTCGCCGCCGGTGGCGTTGATCCCCACGACGCGTCCCTGCTTGTTGGCATGGGTTCCGAGTGCGACGACGACGGGGAGTCCGGTGATCCGGTCCATCGACTCGACGCAGTCCCCCGCCGCCCAGACCCCGCCGACGCTGGTCTCCATGCGGGGGTCGGTAACGATGCCGCCCTTGTCGCCGATGGCGATGCCGGCGTCGTGCGCGAGCCCGACGTTCGGTCGTACCCCGAGACCGAGCACGACGATGTCAGCGGGGAACGATCGGTTGGCGGTGTGCACGGCGCGCACCGCTCCGTTCTCGGCTTCGAACCCGTCAATCGCCTCCCCGAGATGCAGCGACACGCCGACGGTGCTGACCGCGTCGGCGACGAGCTCTCCCATGTCGGGGTCGAGCGTGGACGCCATCGGCTGCTCGGTACGGTCGACCAGCGCGACCTCGAGCCCGCGCCGGACCAGTGCCTCGGCCATCTCGAGCCCGACGTAGCCGCCGCCGACGACGACCGCTCGTCTCGGCTCGCGCTCGTCGACGGCCCGCCGCACGGTCACGCCGTCGGCCAGGGTCTGCACCCCGAAGATGCCCTCGGCCTCGACGCCGGGGACGTCGGGCCGCGACGGCACCGAGCCCGCCGCCACCACGAGCTGGTCGAAGGGCTCGTCGCGCTCGCTGCCGTCGCCGGCGAGGTCGCGGACGCGCACGCGGCGCTTGTTCACGTCGATGGCGACGACCTCGTGTCCGGTGCGCACGTCGATGCCGTTCTTGCGGTGCTCGTCGGGCGTACGGGCCACGAGCTCGTCGATGTCCGACAGGAGGTCCCCGACGAAGTACGGGATGCCGCACGCCGAGTACGACGTGTAGGGACCGCGCTCGAACGCGACGATCTCGAGATCCTCGCGGTCGCGCCGGCGCCGGGCGCGCGCCGCCGCGGTCATGCCGGCGGCGTCGCCGCCGATGACGACGAGCCGCTCGGTCACTCCAGGACGCGCCTCACGCCGGCGCCTGTGCCCGCAGGCCGCCGAGCGACTCGATCACAGCTTCGGCCTCGGTCACGAACTGCCGCACGAGCTCTCCCGCCGGGACGAGGGCGTCGATGGCGCCCGTCCCCTGGCCCGCCGGATAGCACTCGCGATCGGGGTCGACGCCGGCGGCCTCGTCGCCACCCGTCAGGTGCAGTGTGCCCTCCTCCACTGCTCTCATGATCTGCTCCGGGAACCGCCGCACCTCGTCGGGATGGTCGTCGTAGTACTGCGTCGTCTTGTTACGGACAGCGCGCAGCGTCTTGCCCGTGAACGCGCGGCTGATCACCGTGCCGTCCTCGGCCGTGCGGATCAGGGCGTCCTTGTAGCCGGGCGTCGACCGTGCTTCGGGCGTGGCGATGAAGCGCGTGCCGATCCAGACGCCGTCGGCACCGAGGGCGAGCGACGCCGCCAGCCCGCGGCCGTCGAAGAGGCCACCGGCCGCGACGACCGGCACCCGGTCGCCGACTGCATCGACGATCTGGGGAACGAGCGGCATCGTGGCGACGGTGCCGGTGTGGCCGCCGGCTTCGGTGCCCTGGGCGACGACGAGGTCGCAGCCGGCTTCGACGGCGTCGACGGCGTGGCGGACCTTCCCGCACATGTTGACGACGAGCACGTTGTTGTCGTGACAGAGCTTGATCGCGTCCCGCGGCACGCCGAGACCGGCGACGAAGACCTGCGCGCCCTCACTGATCACGAGCTCGATGTTCGACATCATCTGCTCGGGAAGCGCGGTCAGGAGGTCGACACCGAACGGTTTGTCGGTGGCAGCCTTCACGGCCCGAATCTCGTCGACCATCTCGTCCTGGGTCATGGCCGACGCGCCCAGGCAGCCGAAGCCGCCCGCCTCTGACACCGCGGCGACGAGCGTGTGGTACGAGACGCCACCCATGCCGGCGAGCATCACCGGATGCTCGATCTGGAGTGCATCGGTCAGTCGTGTTCTCAACAATCTCTCCTGTCGCCGTCGCAAGCTCCGGCTTTGCGGTGACGGTCGGTAAAGCCGCCGCCACCGGTCACGCTAGCTTGGGGTGCATGCCGAACGCGCTCGTCGGAGTGATCATGGGCAGCGACTCCGACCTCGCGGTCATGCGGCCCGCCGTCGACGTGCTCGCCGAGTTCGGCGTCGCGTTCGAAGTACGTGTGGTGTCCGCCCACCGCACGCCCGACGTGCTTTACGAGTACGCGAGCACCGCCGCCGACCGGGGGGTGCGGGTGATCATCGCCGGCGCCGGCGGCGCCGCCCACCTTCCCGGTATGACGGCGTCGATGACGCCGCTGCCGGTCGTCGGCGTGCCGGTCCCCCGCGACAAGCTCGACGGGCTCGACTCGCTGCTGTCGATCGTGCAGATGCCGCCCGGCATCCCGGTGGCGACGGTCGGCATCGGCGAAGCGCGCAACGCCGGTCTGCTCGCGGTCCGGATCCTCGCCGCGACCAACCCCGAGCTCCGCCGCCGGGTGCAGACGTTCCAGTCCGAGCTCGCCGAGGCCGTCCGCGAGAAGGACGACGACGTCCGCAAGCAGTTCGAGTAGCGCCGCGCGCTACTCGTACGTGACCGCCTTGAGGACGTCGAGCTTCGCGGCACGGCGCGCGGGGAAGACGGCGGCGAGGACGCCGGCAAAGCCGCCGACGATCACCACGAGGATGAGCTGCCCCACCGGCGGGGCGAATCGTGTGAAGCCCTGGTCCTTGAGGGCCTCGATGACCGCCCACCCGAAGAACACGCCGATGACGAGCCCGACGATCGTTCCGAGGAGGGCGATGATCACGGACTCCCACCGGATGCTCGAACGCAGCTGGCGCCGGCTCATGCCGACCGCGCGCAAGAGCCCGAGCTCCCGGGTGCGTTCGTAGATCGAGAGCGCCAGCGTGTTGGCGATGCCGATGAGCGCGATGACCACGGCCAGCAGGAGCATGACGTAGATCAACCCCAGGAGCTGGTTGATCTGTGCCGCCTGCGCGTCCTTGAACTCGGTCCGGTCCTGGAGCTCGGCGTTGGGATAGGCCTTGAGCACACCGTCGATCGCCTTGCGACCCTCGGCCGGGCTGACGCCCGATGCGAGCTTGACGAACACGTACTGGTCGAGCTGCGTCGTGTAGTGCTCGCTGACGGTCGTGATCGACAGCGTGTAGTCGGCGAAGCCCTCCTTGTTGCCGTTGCCGTAGATCGTCCTGACCGTGAGCGGCGTGGTGCCGTTCGGGAACAGCGTCGTCACCCGGGTCCCGATGCCCCAGTGCTTGTCGTCGGCGACCGAACGCGAGATGCCGACGCTGTTCGGCTCGGCGAGGTCGCCGACCTTGCCCTCCTCGACCTTCATGTTGAAGAGCTCGGTGGCGGATCGCGGGTCGACGCCGGCGAAGAACTGGCTCGACCCGTCGAACTCGGCCTGGTTGAAGCGCAGGGCGCTCGCCGCACCGACCTGGGGCAGCTGGGAAACGTCTGTCGCCAGCTGCGGGCTGAAGCCGCCGAAGCCGGCGCCGAACCCGCTGCCGGTGCTGACCACGTAGTCGGCCTTGAACGACTCGTCGACCTGGGCGTTGATCGACTCCTTCGCCGACGCAGCGAAGATCGTGATGAATCCGACCAGCGCCACGCCGATCATCAGGGCGGCTGCGGTCGCCGACGTGCGCTTGGGGTTCCGCATCGCGTTGTCGCGCGCGAGCGCACCCGTGATGCCGCGCAGCCGGGCCGCCGGCCAACCGATCCAGTCGCTGAGTGGCCGCGCGACGGCCGGCCCGAGCACGAACACGCCGATGAACACGATGAACGCACCCAACCCGACGAACTGGATGCCCTGATCGGCGAACAGCCCCGCGAACAGGACGAGCACGCCGAGCACGCGTGATCGCGATCCCGATGAGAACCCGGCGGCCGGAGTGCGGTCGCCCTTCGGTTGCGACATCGCGCATCGCTGCGATCGGGGGGACACGCGACGCCTTTCGGGCCGGCACGATCGCCGAGATGAGCGTCACGCCTGTCCCGACGAGCAAGGCCACGATCACTGTCTGGGCGCTGATGACGGTGCCACCGGCCGGGATGTCGAACCCGAAGGCGTCGAGCACGGCCTTCAGTCACGTTCGACAGGACGATCCCGACTCCGAGGCCGATCACCGAGGCGAACAACCCGACGAGCGCCGCCTCGATCAGGACCGATGCCAGAACCTGACGTCCGCTGGCACCGATCGCGCGCAGCAGCGCCATCTCGCGCAGCCGTTGCGCGACCACGATCGAGAACGTGTTGAAGATGATGAACGTACCGACGAACAACGCGATCAGCGCGAACACCAGCAGCGCGACGTTGAAGAACTGCAGCGCGTTCTTGATGTCGCTCTGGTTCTCCTTCGTGATCTGCGCGCCAGTCAGAACCTGGTACCGCCTTGTTGTCGAGCTTGTCTGCAATTCGATTCCTCAGTGTCTGCTGCGACACACCCGGATCAGCGACCACCGCGATCGAGTCGAACTGGTCGGCCGCGCCCGTGATCGCCTGCGCGGTGGGCGTGTCGAACAGCGCCGCCGTCGACCCGGCGGCGCTGTCGACGTCCCCGAACTTGGCGATCCCGGAGATCTCGTACTGCCCGGGTGGGCCCTGGGTGAGGATGGTGATCGGGTCGCCGACCTTGAAGCCGGCGTCCTTGGCCGACGCGGCGTCGATGACCACTTGGTTGCCCTGCGGCGCGTGGCCGCCCGGCTCGAGCCGGTAGGGGTTGAGCGCCTTGACCGTCCCCCAGTTGAACCCGAAGGTGGGCGCCCCTTGCTGCGGGTTGCCGATCGCGTCGCCCTTCTTGTCGACGAGCTGGGCGTAGAACTGGAGGTTCCCCGCCGCTTCCTTCGCACCCGGGACCGACTCGATCTCGGGGAGGAGCGACGCGGGAATACGCCCGCGCTGCCGGCGAGCGGCGCCTCCGAAGCCGCTCGACAACGACTGCGCGCTCCGCACGTACGCGTCGGTGCCCTTGTTCACGTCCGCGAACAGGTTGTCGAACGTGCGCGAGATCGTGTCGGTCAGCACCATCGTGCCGGACATGAACGCGACGCCGAGAATCACCGCCAGCGCGGTGAGCGCGAAGCGCAGCTTGTGGGCGAGCAGCCCCTTGACCGTGACGCGACCCACCGATTACTCGCCCAGGCTCTTCGCGCGGCGTTCGATGATCGACTCGGCCGTCGGGTTCGCGAGCTCGTCCACGATCTTCCCGTCTGCGAGGAAGACGACGCGATCGGAGTACCCGGCGGCGACGGGGTCGTGCGTGACCATCACGATCGTCTGGCCGAGGTCGGTCACCGCCTGGCGCATGAACTGCAGGATCTCGGCGCTGGCCTTCGAGTCGAGGTTCCCCGTCGGCTCGTCGGCGAAGATCACCTGCGGCCGGCTGGCGAGCGCGCGCGCCACGGCGACCCGCTGTTGCTGACCGCCGGAGAGCTCCGACGGGCGGTGGCTGAGCCGGTCGGCGAGCCCGACGGTGCTGATCACCTGGTCGAGCCACTGCTTGTCGGGCTTCTTCCCGGCGAGCGCCAGCGGGCAGCGTGATGTTCTCGATCGCGTTCAGCGTCGGGATCAGGTTGTACGACTGAAAGACGAACCCGATCTTGTCGCGCCGCACGACGGTGAGCTCCTTCTCGGAGACGGCGGTGATGTCGATGTCGCCCAGGAGCACCCGACCTGCCGTCACTCGGTCGAGCCCGGCGAGACAGTGGAGCAACGTCGACTTGCCCGAACCGGACGGGCCCATGATCGCCGTGTAGTGACCGGCGGCGAACTCGACGGAGATGTTGTTGAGCGCCCGCACCGCAGCCTCGCCGACGCCGTAGATCTTGGTGACCTCTTCGGCGCGGACGGCGGTGGTGGCGGCCGCGGGCTGGGATGCGACGGCAGACGTCACGGTGCTCCTCCTGCCTTGTGTGGGGGCGACCGTGACCCTACGCGCGGCGAGGAGGGCCTTTCGTCATTCAGGGGCGATTCCCATCTCGGCCATGAGCTTCTCGACGCGCCCGCGAATCTCGTCGCGGATCGGACGGACCCCGGCGAGGCCGAGGCCCTCCGGGTCGTCGAGCACCCAGTCCTCGTAGCGCTTGCCCGGGTAGACGGGGCACGCGTCGCCGCAGCCCATGGTGATGACGACGTCAGCCGCGCGAATGATCTCGTCGGTCCAGGGCTTGGGGAACTCGGTACCGATGTCGATGCCGACTTCTGCCATCGCCTCGATCGCGGCCGGATTGACCGTGCTGGCCGGCTCCGAGCCGCCGGAGAAGACGTCGACGCGATCACCGGACAGGTACTTGAGCCAGCCGGAGGCCATCTGCGACCGCCCGGCGTTGTGCACGCACAGGAACATCACGCTGGGTTTGTCGCTGATCATCTTGCCTTCGACCTTCGCGAGCGCCCGGAGGCGGTCCTTGGCGAAGCGCTCGACGAAGATCGGGACGAAGCTCACGACCTCCGAGTTCGGGAGGAGCTGATCGAGGCTGTCGTTGATGTAGCGCTCGATCGTCTCCGGCCCGAAGATGCCCCTGAACTTGTCTTGGAGACGGACTGCTGACGTGTGGATGAGATGGCGCTGGGCAGTGCTCAGGTCGTCGACGCTCGGCATGGTCGCCCCTTTCGTGGTCTCATCGTTCGGCGAGGACGCGATCCGGATAGAGCAGGCGGATCAGCCCGTACGCGATTGCGGCGCCGACGAGCTGCATGAGGATGAACATCGGCGCCGACGACGGCTCGATGCCCGTGAACGTGTCGGACAGCGTCCGGGCGATCGTGACGGCGGGATTGGCGAAGCTGGTCGACGACGTGAACCAGTAGGCGCCACCGATCCAGATTCCGACCGCGAACGCGACGACGTTGGCGCGACCGGTGCGCACACAGCCGTGAATGACCAGCAGCAAACCGACGGTGGCGATGATCTCGGACAGCCACAGTGCGGGCGACGAGCGGCCCTTGGTCGACAGCTCGATTGCCGGAAGCTCGAACATCAGGTTGGCGAGCATCGCGCCCACGCAACCTCCGACGACCTGGGCACCGATGTACAGGCTGGCGTCGCGGGTTGTAATGCTGCCGAACGCGCGATCGACGAGCGTCACGACCGGATTGAAATGCGCTCCCGAGATCGCACCGAAGATGAGGATGAGACCGATCAGCGCGGCAGCGGTGGCGGCCGCGTTCTCGAGGAGTTGCAGACCTGTGTCGTTCGGCGAGAGGCGGCTGGCCATGATCCCCGAACCGATAACGGCGATGACGAGGAACGCCGTCCCGAGTCCCTCGGCGACGAGACGACGCGTGAGGTCGAGTCCGACACTTCCGGTACCGGTCTCCGGCAGTTGGGCGAGGTCGGTCATGCGGCCGTGTCCGCGAGTGTCTCGATGCGATCTCGCAGCTCTTCGACCGTGGCGTCGAAGGCGGCCCTGGTGCCGGCCTCCACCGGATCGGGGAGGGACCAGTGCAGCCAGTCGGGCGGTGCATCGAGCTCCTCGTGAGCCCGATCGCACACGGTCACAACGAGCTCAGGAGTCGCGCCGACGTCGTCGAGATGTCGTGGACGCACGTTGCTGAGGTCGAGACCGGCGCTGCGCCCGGCGGCAACCGCGCCGCCGTCGATTCGCTCCGCCGGATGGGTTCCGGCCGACGCCGCCGGCTTCGCCGTGAGCCGATGCCAGAGCGCCGCCGCCAGGGGTGAACGCGCCGAGTTGCGCGTGCAGACGAACAGCGCCGAGCCGGGTTCGATCGCGGCTCCGGCCGGCCGTTCCGGAAGGGCCGTCGGCACGAGGCAGATGTAGCGGCGGCGCCGATCGCCGCTCGACTGGCACCGGGTGATCAGCCCCGCCTGCTCGAGCACCTCGAGGTGGTAGGCGAGCGAGTTCGACGCCATCCCCGACCGTTCCTGCAGCTCGAGCGGGGTGCGGTCCGAGGAGACGAGGTCTTCGACGATCGCCAACCGGGCGGGGTCCCCGAGCGCGGCGTGGCGCCGTGCGCGTGCTGCGAGCGACGGATTCGTCACGAACCGAGTATTCAACTCAATGGTATTTGAGTCAAGTTTCGTTGGCCCATTAGGTTCGCCGCGTGACCCGCGACGGCCTGGTGATCATCGGCGGCAGTGACGCCGGCGTCATGGCAGGACTGTGGGCAAAGGACCGGGATCCCGAACTACCGGTGACGCTCGTGGTCCGGGACGCCTATCCGAACTTCAGCATCTGCGGCATCCCTTTCTATGTGAGTGGCGAGACACCGGAGTGGGCGATGCTGGCCCACCGGACGGTGGATGATCTCGAGACGCTCGGGTTGCGGCTGCTCCTCGACCATGACGCCAGCGCCATCGACCCTTTCGACCGTTCAGTAGCCGTCGTCGATCCGGCCGGCGACGCCCTCACGCTCCATTACGACATGCTCGTCGTCGGCACCGGCGCCGAGCCGGTGCGGCCGTCGATACCCGGAATCGACTTGCCGGGAGTACATCTCCTGCACACGATCGACGAGGCCCGTCGCCTTCACGACACGGTGCTAGACGGCACCGAGCGGGCGGTCCTGATCGGAGCCGGCTACGTCGGCACCGAGATGGCCGACGCGCTCACCCGGCGGGGTCTCGACGTGACTGTCGTCGAGATGGCTCCGGCCGTCTTGACGACCTTCGACGTCGATCTGGGCGAGGTCGTCGGGAAGGAGCTGAGTCGCCACGGCGTGAACCTGGCGTGCGGCCAGACGGTGGAGCGAATCGAGAAGCAGGGAGACGGTTCCTTGCGCGTGGTGGGCGCGCCAAATCTGAACGTTGCTGCCGATGTCGTCCTCGTCGCCGTCGGTGTACGACCGGCGAGCTCTCTCGCTCGGGACGCGGGCCTTGAAGTGAACGAGCGGGGCGCAATCGTCGTTGATCGCCGCATGGCGACCAACGTCGACCGGGTGTGGGCAGCGGGTGACTGCGTCCACACGCATCACGTCCTGGTCGACCAGCCCGTCTACCTGCCCCTGGGGACGACTGCGCACAAGCAGGGCCGGATCGCCGGCCTGAACGCCGCCGGCGGCGACCACACCTTCACCGGGTCGTGTGGCACCCAGGCCGTGAAGGTCTTCGAGCTCGTTGCCGCGCGCACCGGCTTTCGTGATCTCGAAGCCAACGCGGTCGGGTTCGAACCGCGGAGCGTTACCGTGGAGGTCGACGACCACAAGGCGTACTACCCGGGATCGAGCAAGGTCGTCGTGCGCCTCACCGGGGACTGGCACTCGGGCCGCCTCCTCGGCGCACAGATCATCGGGGCCTACGGCGCGGAGATCTCCAAGCGCATCGACATCGTCGCGGCGACGCTTCACCAAGGGGCGAGCATCGAGAGCCTCAATGACCTCGATCTCAGTTACACACCGCCGCTTTCGAGCCCGTGGGACCCCATCCAAGTCGCCGCCCAGGCCTGGCTGCGCGGCGTGCACTAGGCCGGCGACTGAGTCAGCAACAGCGCGACGCTGATTCGGGCGCCGAGTCGCAGCACGTGGCGTCGCTCTCGGGCTCGACGGTCCGAAGCTCGTTGCCAGGCATCTCGACGTCGGAGAGCACCGTGTAGATCTCCCACGGCTCGCCGTCGGGAGCGTCCACCCACACCTTGTCCTGCACCGCGTAGCAGCACGACACCTCGTCCTCGGTGGCGGTCGGAAGACCCTCGTTCGTCAGTCGCTGCTCGGTCGCCGCCACCTCATCCGTCGACTCGACCTCGACGCCCAGGTGGTTGAGCGTCCCGGGGTCGCCGTGGTCGGCGATCAGGATGAGCTTGAGCGGTGGCTCCGTGACGGCGAAGTTGGCGTAGCCGGGCCGGACCTTCGCCGGGGTCGTACCGAACAGCTTCGAGTAGAAGGCGATCGCGTCATCGAGGTCGGCGACGTTGAGCGCCAGCTGGACTCGACTCATGGCTCCTCCGCGGTACATTGGCGAGTGTCGATACATCGATGATGGCAGATACATTCACGATTGTCAATGCGTACCAGGAGCGTCTCCATGGCCCGTGGTCGAACTGAACCGTGCTGCACCTCGGTGCTCGAGGCTCCCCTGCAGGAGGCCGAGGCCGACGAGCTTGCCCAGGCCTTTGCGGCGCTCGCCGACCCGGTTCGGCTCCGCCTCCTCAGCTTCATCGCGGCCGCCGGCGAGGTCTGCTCCTGCGATCTGCTCGTACCCCTCGACCGCAGCCAACCGACGGTCAGCCACCACACCAAAGTCCTCGCCGACGCCGGGCTGATCAGCGGCGAGAAGCGCGGCCGATGGGTGTGGTGGTCGATCGTGCCCGCGCGCGTCGCCGACGTTCGTGGGGCCCTCGGTTCGGCAGAATCGGTGCGCGCCTAGATCGCTCCCCGGAGTTTCAACGCGTTCTGCATCTGGACGCCGTGGACGAGGTCGATGCCGGCGCCGAGTGACGCAGCCGCGTGGACCGCTTCGTGCATCGCGTCCGGGGTGATGTCGAGATCGGCGCACGCGTTCGTGAACGAGTCGATGCAGTACGGACACTGCTTCGAGTGCGCGACGGCCAGTCCGATGAGCGCCTTCTCGCGACGGGTGAGCGCGCCGTCTTCGCCGAAGACGCCGTTGTAGTACGCCCAGAACTTGTTCATGAGCGGCTAGGCGAAGTTGCCGACGTCGGCGAAATGCCCGAGATCCCCACGTTCGTAGTAGCTCGACGTCACGCCGTTCCCCTCTGTCGGTCCGTGCGATGCGGCGCACGCCGCCAGCGCTGCCTGCGCCTCCGCCGCCCTGGGGTGAGCCGGGTCGATCGGGCGGAGGTCGCAGCCCATCTTGAGTCGTGGATCTCTAGCGCTCCGAACGCGAACTCGATCGGCCGCGTCTTCCCGGCCTCGCCGGAAACCGGGTACACCCAGTGCTTGCCACTCACCTCGGTGTGGCAGCAGTACACGGGCTGCCCGTCACGGCCCTGGGGGACGTGGCGCCAACCGACCTCGCCGGCGCGGTCCGCCACGGCGTCGAAGACGGAGCGCACCTCGCTGCGCTCGTCTCGCAGATCGATCCCCTTGTGGTCGAGCATCGGCGTTGCGACCGGCTCGTCGAGCATGTCGTCCTCGGCGATGTCGATCGACGAGAAGATCATGTTGATGCCGGCCGGGAACGGGTACTTGACGTAGCCGTCCGTGCAGCTCGCCGCGGTCACGCCGAGACGAAGGCGTCCCGGTCGAGCTGGGAGGCGATGGTCATCGCTGCTCCTCCTCTGCTTGCGTGCTTACTTCCTTGCCACCAAGAGCGAATAGCCGGCAATGCCGCCGCGGACGGCGCGGGCGGCCTGCGAAGTCCGTTCACGCGCCAGGTCGAAGTCGACGTCGGCGAGTGCCGGCACCTTCGCCATCCGGAACGCGACCAGCCGGGCGTCGATCTGCTCGACCATCCGGGCGAGCGCCTCGTCGTGCGACTCGGTGTACGTGACCGTGAGCCCCGCGCCCGCCAGCATCTCGACGTACTGCTCGACGGGACGGGCGTCGGCGAGGCACGAGACCCACCCCGCCAGCGACTGGAGCTCGGCGTCGAGGCGGGTGGGCGAAGCAGATCGGGCAGTCGAGGTTGCAGTTTGTGTTCACCTCGATGATCCCGAGGCAGGCGTGCTGCTTGTGCTCCGGGCACAGGCCGCAGTCGAGGGGGCAGCCGTCCTTCACCTCGGTCTGGGTCTCGAGCGGGATCGTGCCCGGCTTGTTGAACCGCAGCGAGTCGAAGTACATCTCGGCGTCGGAGTAGAGGAGCGCCTCGAACAACCCGTGCTCTGCGCAGCGCTTGCGCAGGAAGACCTTGTTGTCCTTGGCGTTGACCTCGCCGTCGATGACCGTCTTGCAGACGGGACAGATGCTCTTCGTGTACTCGAGGAAGACCTCGTCGCGGTCGACCTTCTGCCGGTCAGGGGTCATCGTCATGGCAGAACCTTCCTGTGCCCGCCGTGCGGCAAATCGGCGCGAACGTACTTCGGACATACGTCGCTAGGAAGGCTTCCGGATGACGCGCCGGTGACTCCGGCGCCTATCCGACCGGGTCGGACACCTCGTCGCGGGTCGCCGCGGTGCCGCGGTCAGCCGGGACGGTGCCGGGCGGGTACTCGGAGCCGCGCCGACCCAGCCACACGAACCAGGCGATGCTCAGGATGCACACGATGGCGCTCACCCAGGCGTTGAGGCGCACTCCGAAGATCTCGTTGGCGGGATCGATGCGCATGTTCTCGAAGAAGAACCGGCCGAAGGTGTACGACGCGAGGTAGAGGGCGAACATCTGGCCCTTGCGGAGACGGAACCGACGCTCGACCCAGAGCAAGACGCCGAGCAGGAAGAGGCAATAGAGCGACTCGTACAGGAAGGTCGGGTGGAAGGTCATCACGTCGAGGTAGCCCGGCGGACGCTTCCCCGGCGAGATCTCGAGGCCCCACGGCAGGTCGGTCGGGCCGCCGAACAGCTCCTGGTTGAAGTAGTTCCCCCAACGCCCGATGGCCTGGGCGGCGAGCAGCCCGGGTGCGATGCAGTCGATGAGCGGAAGCGTCTCGACGTGCTTGATGCGGGTCAGCACGATCACGGCGATGACACCGCCGGCCAGCACGCCCCAGATGCTGAGGCCGCCCTTCCAGATCTGGAACGCGCGCAACCAGTCGTCGGTGAACAGCTGGTAGTCGCTGATCACGTGGTACACGCGGGCGCCGACGATGCCGCCGACCACGATCCACACGGCCATGTCGCTGAAGGTCTTGCCGTCGAACCCGCGCGCCACCCACCGCCGCTCCGCGATCCACGCTGCCACGAGCACACCGATCGCGAGCAGCAGGCCGTAGGCGTGCAGCGGGATCGGCCCGATGTCGATGACGCCGTTGTCGGGGCTCGGGATCGAACGCGAGGACCGGCACGGCCGGTCATCGTAGAGGTCGGGATCGTGGAACGGGTTAGCGCGGCTTCGGCGTCGACCCGTTCGATGATGCCGCGACCGCCGTGAGCTGGCGACTCTCGATCACGTGATCGACGAGCCCGTATTCGACGGCGTCGTGCCCGCGGAGGATGAAATCGCGGTCGATGTCGCGTTCGATGCGCTCGACGGTCTGCCCGCTGTGGCGGGCGAGCGTCTCGATCATGTGATGCCGCTGCGCCATCACTTCCCGCGCCGCGATCTCGATGTCGACCGACTGGCCCTGGACGCCTCCCCACGGTTGGTGGATGAGCACCCGGGCGTGTGGCAGCGTGCTGCGCTTCCCGGCCGCGCCCGCGGCGAGCAGCACCGCGGCCGACGACGCCGCCTGGCCCATGCACGTGGTCGCGACGTCGGCGCCGATGAACTGCATGGTGTCGTAGATCGCGAAGAGTGCGTTCATCTCGCCGCCGGGGCTGTTGATGTACAGGTTGATGTCCTTCGCCGGCTCCTCGGACTCGAGGTGCAACAGCTGCGCCACGATGAGGTTCGCCACCGTGTCGTCGATCTCGCCGGTGAGGAACACCACCCGCTCCTTGAGCAGGCGGGAGTAGAGATCGAAGGCGCGCTCGCCGCGGGCGCTCTGCTCGACGACGGTCGGGACCAGCACCTTGCTCATGACGATCTCCCATCTGAGTGCAACCGGTTGGTTGCACCATGTTGCCGGGCCCCGGGGAGTTGTGCAACTCTGGGGTTGCATGAGTTCCGACGTCACCCGGGAAGTCGAGCTCCCCGCCTCGCCCGACGAGGTGTGGGAGCAGGTCGCCGACAGCGACCGGCTCGGCGAATGGCTCGAGGCCGACGTCGAGCTCGATCCACGCCCCGGCGGCTCGGGCAGCTTCCGCTTCGCCGACGGCGAGGTGCGCCGGGCGCTGGTCCGCGACGTCGAGCCCGGCCGGCAGCTGGCGTTCACGTGGTGGCCCCTCACCGGTGTGGACGTCGGCCGCTCCACCTCGGTGACGATCACTATCGAGCCCACGGACGCGGGCACGCGTCTGCGGCTGGTCGAGACCGCAGGCGCGCGGGCGCGGGCGGTCGCCGGCGCGGTCGTATGAACGCGCAGGACCGGCGGCTCGGTGCGGTGTTCTCGTCCCTCGCCGACCCGACGCGGCGCCGCCTGCTCGGGCGGCTCGCCGAGCAGCAGTCCGCCACCGCCACCGAGCTCGCGGCCGCCGAGCCGGTCAGCCGGCAGGCGATCGTCAAGCACCTCCAGTCGCTCGACGAGGCGGGGCTGGTGGCACCGTCTCGCGCCGGGCGCGAGGTGCGCTACGCCCTCACCCCCGCCCCACTGGAGGACGCGGCGGGGTGGATGGAGACCGTGGGCGCCGAATGGGACCGCCGACTGGCCCGCCTGAAGGGAAGACTCGAAGCCGGCAAATAATCCCATCGAAGGCTGGTAATTTTGGGGGGATGGCCAAGACCGACGCGAACCCGCCGATGCCGGACTTCGTCACCGACTACGAGCTCCAAGAAGTCGACCCTGCGTTCCTGACCTCGGCGGTCAAGCCCAAGCAGTTCCTCCACATCGACCAGGCCGAGTGCATCCTCTGCGAAGGCTGCGTCGACATCTGCCCCTGGAAATGCATCCACATGGTCTCCGTCGACGCCATCGCCGATGCCACCGACACCGAACAACCCGGCGAAGACCCCACCGACAACGTCGCCTTCATCGTCGACGAAGACGTCTGCACCCGCTGCGCCCTGTGCGTCGACCGCTGCCCCACCGGCGTCATCATCCTCGGCAAGATCTCCCAACAGATCGCCCAAGGCGACCCCCACACCCGCACCGACCGCCACGGCTACAGCTACGGCGTGAGGTTCTGATCCTCCGGTCCTGACCCTCGCGCCGAACTACGGCGTGAGCCTGTTCTCCACCCGTCCCAAGCCGAGCGCGCCGAGGCCGGGCCAGGAATCCGTCTGGGACTACCCGCGGCCGCCGCGACTCGAGCCCGTGACCGCTCGGCTCGCCGTGGTACTGGGCGGGGGGGTGAGGCGATCGCCGCGACGTCGCGGGGCTACCGCGTCCTCGAAACCAGCCACCCGCCCAACTACTACTTCCCGCCCGACGACATCGCGCCCGGTGCTGGAGCGCTCTGCGCCGGACGTGTCGACGTTTGCTTCGTCGACGGAGAGCAGGTGACCCCGCAACCGGGTGGCTTCTACGGCGGCTGGATCACGTCCACCGTCGCCGGCCCGTTCAAGGGCCGCCCGGGAAGCCGTGGCCGGTAGGCGCGCTACTTCACGAGGCGGGACATACGGCGGTCGGCGAGCGGCTTCCCACCCGTTTGGCACGTCGGGCAGTACGCGACCTCGTACGACTCGTACGGAGACGCGCCGCAGCGTGTCGCCGCAGCGCGGGCAGGGCGAACCGTACTGGGCGTGCACGATGAACTTGTCGCCGAGCTTGGGCTCGGACAAGCCGCCCGTGCGCTCCCGCTCTCGCTTCAGGGCGTCCGCCAGCGTGGCGCGCACCTCGTCGAGGAGGCGCTGCCGCTCCTCGGTCCCGAGCGACGAGAGCGTGGCATAGGGCGACAGCTGCGCTCGCCACAGCGCGTCGTCGGTGTGACCGCGGCCGATGCCGGCGACGGTGCGCTGGTCGCGCAGCAGTGTGTGCGCCCGACGCCGGTCCTCGCCGCGCAGGATGAACTCCGCGAACTCGTCGGAGTCCGGCTCGGGCCCGAGTCCCTCGACGGGACCGACCTCGCCCTCGCCGACGACCCACCACCCCGCCTTGCGCTCGGTGCCGTACTCGCGCACCAGGAGCGCGATGTCGTTGTCGAATCGAAGCCGTACGACGCCGCCCTTCCCGCCCCGCGTCGTCTTCGGCGGATCCTCGACGTCGAGTCGACCCGCCTGCGAGAGGTGCACGAAGACTCGTGGCCCGCCGAAGTCGAGGATCAGGTACTTGCCCCGCCGGCCCGTGCCCCCGAGCGTCCTGCCGACGAGCGACTCGGGCGGCGGGTCGAACGTCTTCAGGCCCGAGAACCCGATCGGCTGGACACCGGCGAGGGCGGCGCCACCGACGCGCTCCTCGAGCCGCTCGGACAACGCCTGCATCTGGGGAGCCTCGGGCATCCGATCAAAGGTACCGGGTGCCGGTTACGCGCCTTTCTTCGCCCCCACGCTCTCCGCGTACGTCGCCGCGCCCTTCGTCCATGCGGGACCGTTCCCCCAGTCGCGACGGGTGCGCTTCTTCGCAGTGTCGGGGTCGTGCTGCGCGCACGCCTCCTCGTACTCCTTCATGGTGCGCTGGCCCTCGACGAGCGACCAGAAATCCTCCTCGAGCGAGAACTTCCCGTCGCCGGCGTACTGGAGCACGGTCATGCCGGGGAAATCGATGGGTGGGCCGCTCGGGTCGGGGTTGTCGCGGCGGTTCTGCATGTACACGACGATGCGTCCGCTCGGCTCGCACATGTGCCACTCGTACGCGGTGTACATCTCCCCGAACTCCGCCATGATCGGCTTGATCCAGTTCCGCACTTCCTCACGGCCGTGCTTCGACCCGAGGATGTGCTCGACGTACTCGACGTCCTCGGTGAACAGGTCCGACCAGGCGTCCCAGTCCTCACCGGTCGCGCCCTTCTCCCAGTACGACCGGAACGCGCGCTCGACCTCGTCGATGTCGTAGTTCGCCATCCATTTCTCCTGTCGCCGTCGCAAGCTCCGGGGTATGCGGAGCGTAGGTCAGGACGCGTCGGAGCCGCGGCGGCGGCGGGGACGCTCACGCTCCTGCATCCGCTGGAGAATCGTCTGCCGGCGCGCTTGCAGATCACGGAAGGTGAGGCTGTCAACGTCGGCGGCCAAGCCGAAGCCTGCTTTGACCGCCTCGATGTCGACGCCGGTCTGCGTTGGGTCGATCCCGATCTCGCGCATGATCCGCTCGCCATGCCGCTGCGCGAAGTACAGGTACACGTTCGTGATCTCGGCGAGGATGTCGAGCTCGGGCGCCAGCGTCGCGGTGGCGCCGTTCAGGAAGATGAGGTTCTTCACGAAGAGCATGAGCTCTTTCGGGATGCGTGCGCCGTAGCCGAGCAGCTTCTGCGTGATGTCGCTGAGCTCACCGATCAGCTCCTCCGCCGACATCGTCGTGGGGTCCTTCACGGGCTGGTCGAGCTTCAGGTCCCGGAAGACGGCGTCGAGGTCGGTGTCGGGCGGGAAGGCGCCGAGGTCGCGCAGCGCGGCGAGCTGCCCGCGCACGTCGCCGCCCGTCCCGGTCACGAGCAGGCGCAGGAACGCGAGGCGCTTGGGCTCGTCGAGGCGGCCCGTGATGCCGAAGTCGAGAAGTGCGGTGCGGCCGTCGCGCTGCACGAACAGGTTGCCGCCGTGCAGGTCGCCGTGGAAGACGCCGTAGAGCATGGCCCCTTCGTTGAAGGCGATGAGGCCGGCCCGCAACAGCTCGTTGGTGTCGATGCCGGCTTCGTGCATCGACTCGACGTCGTCGAACGCAAAGCCGCGCAGGCGCTCCATCACCAGGACCCGGCGGGTCACGAGAGTGGGGTGGGGCCGAGGCACGACGATCGAGCGTTGGTCGGTGAGCGCGAGGACGTGCGCGATGTCGAGCATGTTCTCGGCTTCGAGGCGGAAGTCGAGCTCCTCGACGACGGTCTCGGTGAAGAGCTCGACGATCGCCGGCGGATTTGCGAGCGCCGCGATCGGGATGCGGCCGACGAGCTTCGGCGCCAGCCACGCCATGGCCGCGATGTCTGCGTGGACGAGCGCCGCCACGCGCGGGCGCTGCACCTTGACCACGACCTCTTCACCCGTCCGCAGGCACGCCGCGTGCACCTGGGCGATCGAGGCCGCCGCCAACGGCTCCTCGGCGAACTCGGAGAAGAGGGTCTCGAGCGGGGCCCCGAGGTCGCTTTCGACGACCTTGCGGACGTCGGCGAAGGTCTCCGGCGGAACGTGGTCCCGCAGCCTGCTGAACTCTTCCACCACCTCCGGCGGAAAGAGGCCCTCGCCGCCGGAGAGGATCTGGCCGAGCTTCACGTAGCTCGAGCCGAGCTGCTCGAACGCCCGCCGCAGCCGGCGGGACAAGCCGGCGCGTGACTGCGGGCGGCCCCGCTCGCGCAGGTACCACATGCCCACCGCCGGCCCGACCTTGCTCACGACCCGCAAGAGCCGGCTCATGGGCGGGAGCCGACCCGGGCGCAGCAGCCGCGGGACCGAGGCGCGGGTGCGGGCCCGCTCGGCGTCGACGCCGCGTCGCCACGGCAGCTTGTCGAGCTCGACGACCCAAGGCGCGCGTTCGCTGAAGGCGCCGAAGGCGAGGTCGGGGGGCGGCGAAGCTACGGAGCGGTCGATGTGACGAAGGTAGACGCGAGACGTCCCCGGCCCTGACCTGGACCGGGGACGCGTCGCTGGTGCTGGTACTGCAGGTGTTTCGCTAGCGGATCAACCGCCAGTCGCTGCCCACGAGCTGGAAGGCAGACGCGATGCGCACTGCGCCTGAGCATCCGTGCTCGCGCTCCCGTGCTGACCGAGGTCGCTGCACGAGCTCCGCCACGTGCCGGGCATGATCTGGTAGCAACCCCAGGCGCCACTCGAGTTCCTGGCGTTCGGGTTGCCCCCTGACTCTGCGCCGATGAAGCGGTCGGCTCCGTTGGTTGCGCCTCCGCAGGCGCCACCGACGTTGCCGCCACCGCCGCCACCCCCACGACCGGTCGGGGCAACAGCCTTTTTCCTGGCGTTGGCAGCTGCCGCGGCCTGCTCGGCCTCGGCGGCTGCGACTGCCTGGAGGTACGCGTCCAGCTGTTGTGCCTGGACTGCATCCAGAAAGCGCTTCTCATCGGCAGCCTGGCTGGCGGCGATGAGGGCGCCGTCCACGGGGAAGTGTGATGCGGCGGCCGGCCGCTCCTTACTCAGCTCGTCGAGCCGCCTCCCCGACCCAGAGTCCTGGGCCCGGTACCCGGCAGCCCCCGCGAGCGCCGCCACGAGGACGACGGGCACGACGGCCGCCTTGATGTGCTTGAGCATTTCCTACCTCCGTTCGGGAGCGGCCTCGCCAAAGCTCCGCGCGAGACCACGATCGGGGTACTTGGGGAACGGAAGCCCTAAATCGACGCCTTCTCCGCTCTCAGCGCGATTCCGGAGCTTCCGGGCACAAATGATAGTTGCTCGCGGAGTGCAATTGGGGAACCCCTCGGCCGGACCCGTTGGGTTCTCTACGCTGTGACATCCGGCACGAGTCGCCAGGAATCCCTGATTGGGTGCGAATGGGGACGAGACGCCCCGGTCGGCGGGGTCAGGAGGGGCGCCGGCGATCCTCGACCCAGGAGCCGGGAGCGGCACCGTCGGTGCGCACCCGGCGGTGAGCGAAGCACCAGCCGTCGTCCGTCCGCACCAGATCGTCGCGGTACCGGCCCCAGTGGTCGGTGCCGCGGTCGGTCACGGCGAGGAAGTAGCAGCGGGCCCGGGCCCGATCGGGGCCCTCCAGATCGATCAGCACGTTGCTCACGTGGTGCCGGATCCGGGGCGCTCCGGTGCCAGCGGCGAGGTCGCGGCCGGTGCCGTTGACGAAGGCCCGGATCGCGTCCCGACCCCGGTGGACCGGCTCACCCTCGACCTCGAGGACGCCGTCCGGGCTGAACAGCGCGACGAGGTCGTCGAAACGGCCGCCGTCGACGCAGTGGGCGTAGCGGGCGATCGTGTCGCGGATCTGCTCGCGCGCCCCGAGCTCCCACGCGTCCATGCGGTCAGCCTCGCGCTCCGATCGGTAGGTTGGCTTCGTGCGGTTGGGCACGTCGCTGAGGACGGCGTATCTCGTCGACGATGTACGCGTCGGCGCCCGCTGGATCGTCGAGCGAGCCGCCGCCGCCCGCGACGCAGGGCTCGACTCACTGTTCGTCGGCGACCATCACGCCGTGCCCGTCCCCTACTACCAGAACACGCCGTTGCTCGGCCGGCTGCTCGCAGAGTGGGGCGACGCTCCGTTCGGTGCGCTGTTCCTGCTCCCGCTGTGGAACCCGGTCCTCGTGGCCGAGCACGTCGGCACGCTGGCCGCCCTCGGACGCGGCCGCTTCATCCTCCCGCTCGCCGTCGGTGGCAAGGACCAGCTCGCGCCCATGGGCGTCCACGTCCGCCATCGCGGCAAGCAGTTCGAGGCGGGCCTCGACGTCGTCCGCCGGCTGCTCGCCGGCGAGACCGTGACCACCGGCGAGCCGTACCACGTGCACGAAAGCCGCATCGCGCCCGTCCCGCCGGAGCCGGTGGAGGTGTGGATCGGCGGCACCGCCGAACGCGCCGTCGACCGGGCGGCACGGCTCGGGGACGGATTCCTCGCCGATGCCCATCTCACGCCGGAGCAGGCCCGGGCGGCGATCGAGATGTACCGCGAGCGGTGCGACGCCCACGGGCGCACTCCGACGGCGATCGGCATCCGCCGAGACGTCCACGTAGGCGCCGACCCCGCCGACGCCGAGCGCGTCGCGGGGCCCGTCGTCGCCGGCGGCTACCGGGGCTTCGATCCCTCGGCGTGCACGTATGGGAGCGCAGAGCAGGTGACCGAGCAGCTGGGCGCGTACGCGGCCATGGGATACACCGACGTCATCGTCCGCCACCTCGCCGAGGACCAGAGCGAGGTGCTGAAGTCGTTCGCCCGACTGGCCGCAGTGCGCCAGGCGCTGCACGAATGCCGATCGCCGCCGTCGCCGCGAGCCTGATCGCCGCCGTCGCCGCGGCGTCGCGGCGTTCAGGAGGGAGCGCGGAGGGCGGCGTCCATCACCGCGAGCACGCCGGCCTGGCGCTCCGGCTCCACCGTGAGCCCGGTCTGGAGCTCGGCCATGAGAAGTGCGAGCACGATCGTCTCCAGGCCGACCGCGACCTCGGCCGGGTCGACGTCGGCTCTGATCTCGCTCGCGCCCTGCGCTTCGGCGAGGTCGTCGGCGAGCCCGGCGGTGAGCGCGACGAGCGACGGGATGGTCAGCAAGCGGGCGGCGACGTCGGGCTCGAGCCCGGAGAGCACCCGCCGCGCCAGGGGATGGTCCTCGACCCGCTGGCGAAGCTCGGCGACGAAGAGGAAGAGCTGCTCGCGCGCCGATGCGCCCTGGGCGCCCGCCGAGCGGGCGGCCTCGATCAGGGCGCCGGCGTCGGCGTCGACCGCGGCCTGGAACAACCCCTCCTTGCCGGCGAAGTAGGCGTACGCGGCGGCGGGGGTGAGGCCCGCCTCGCGGGAGATGTCGGACAGGGACGTGCGGCGGAACCCGTCGGCGGCGAAGCGGCGCACCGCGATCTCGAGGAGGCGCTGCCGGGTCCGCTCACCCTTCCCGGGCGCCACCGTCAGCGGCGTGGTCACGGACGCATCGTAGCTGGTCAGCAGGCCTTCCCCAACGAATTGAAAGGTTCGCTTGACTCGTCAATTCAGGCCGACAAGGCTGAGGGCATGACGACCACAAGTCCCCCCGCCGACGAGCGCATCGCGCGCCTGTCGACCGCGTCCGTGCGCAAGGTGCTCGAGCCGGAGGAGCTCTTCGATTGGGACTCGCTCGGCGAAGGCCAGGTCATCGGCGACGAGCTGCTGACGACCTCCGGCCTCGAGCTCGAGCTCCCATCGGAGACCAAGGCGCGCCTCTCGCGCGAGGAGGTCGCGGCGATGCTCCAGATGGGGATCCGCTTCGAGGCCGTGCTCAACGCGGGCTTCGCGCTGCGGATCGCCGAAACCCAGGACGTCAGCGACCCTCGCATCGGCTACATGCTCCACGAGATCGCCGAGGAGACCCGCCACCAGCGCGCGTTCATCCGCCTCATCGAGGAGCTGGACGCGAAGGCCGTGAATCCGGTGTCGGGCGGCGTGGTCGAGCGATTCCTGCAGTTCAACATTCGGCGCTTCATCAAGATGCCGGCGTTCCTGCTCGTGCTCGCTGGGCGAGGAGATCCCGGACCTGCTTCAGAAGCTGGCGGCGGAGCATCCCGACACCAACCCACTGCTGGCATCCGTGAACCGCTACCACCGGCAGGAGGAGGCGCGGCACCTGTCATTCGCCCGCACGACGCTGCCCGAGCTGTACGCCGAGACCGGCGGCTCGAGCGGCTCCGGATCCGGCACTTCGCGCCGGTGGTGATACGTCCCTCTTCCACATGTTCGTGCACCCGGGCGTCTACACCGCGGCCGGGCTCCCCGGATGGAAGACGTGGCGCGCGGTCAACCGCACGCCGGAGCGCCTCGCCGTGCGTTACCAGGCCACGCGCAGCATCCTGCGCACGTTGCTCGACACCGGCGTGTTCAAGCGTGGCCGCGTCCCGCGCGGCTGGCGGAAGCTGTGCGGCGTCGACCGGTTCGGCGAGCCCGTGGGCCCCGAGTTGTCGCTGCCGCTGCCGGCGGCCGCCGCCAGCTAGGCGCGGGCCGCCTTGCGCAGCTTGTAGCGGGCGATCCGCTCGACGCGGGAGACGAAATCGGGGGAGCGGCGGAACCGTTCGGCGATGTCTTCGGTCGACATGCCGCGGTCGCGCCAGGCCAGGATGCGCCGCTCCACCGGGCGGAGCGATCCCGGACGCCCGTGGCGCTTCTCCGCGTCCCGCCCATCGATGTGCGCCAACTCCTCGACCTGGTCCATGAACCGCCGGCCCCGGCGGAACCGGTGCGCGATCTCCTTGTCCGGGACGCCGGCCTCCTTGAGAGCGAGGACGCGGCGTTCGATCGGTCGCAGACGCTGGTCGGGCACGTCCCCCATCATGCCCTGTCCGCGCGATCGGCGAGCACGGCCCGGGCCGCATTGCGCCCGTTGACGCCGATGACGGAGCCGCCGGGGTGGGTGGCGGCGCCGCACAGGTACAGGCCTGCGACGGGCGTGCGCGGCGCGAACCGGCGGTCCCACATCTGATCGGGGAGGCACTCGCCTTGGAAGATGTGACCGCCCGTCAGCCCGACGCGGGACTCGACGTCGGGCGGTCCGAGGACCTCGCGTTCCAGCACGCATTCGGCGACGTCCGGCGCGAAGCGGGCGACGGCATCGAGGACGCGGTCGCCGATCTCGTCGCGCCGCGTGGCCCACGTCCCGTCAGTCAGCGTGTACGGCGCGTATTGAGCGAACACGCTCATCGTGTCCGCGCCGGGAGGTGCGACCGTCGGGTCGTAGGCGGTCTGGAAGTAGATCTCGCACCATTCGGGCGCCGGCTCGCCGCGGCGAGACGCGTCGTAGGCCGACTGGGTCTCGTCGATCCCGCGCGCGATCTCGACCTGGGCGCGGTACACGTGGTCGGGTCGATCGGGCGCGGCGGTGAACGTGGGAAGTCGGGAGAGCGCGCAGTTCACCTTGACGACCGGGCTCTCGCAGCGCCACGCCTCGACCCGTGAGCGGAACGCGTACGGCACGTCGCCGTCGCACAACGCCAGCGTGCGCACGGGATCCGCGTTCGAGACGACGGCGCCGGCCCGCACGATCTCGCCCCCTTCGAGGCGGACGCCCTCTGCGGGCACGATGGCGGCCACCGGCATCCCGGTGGCGACCACGGCGCCCGCGTCCCGAGCGGCGTCGGCGAGGCAGAACGAGATCCGGCCCATGCCACCTTCGACGTAGCTCCATCCCCCGATGAGGCCGAGGCTGTGCATGGCGTGGATCCAGGCGGTTCCCGGGTCGCACGGCCCGGCGTACGTCCCGATGATCCCTTGGCCGTGCAGCGCGATCCGGAGGCGCTCGTCGCGCACATGCCGCTCGACGACGTCGGCAATCGACGCTTCGAACAGCACCTCCCGGGCTTCGGGGTCGTCGGCGAAGAGCTCCTCGAGCGCAGCTCGGTCGGGCGCGTCGCCGATCCAGGTGTCGCGGTCCGGATCACCGCCGGCTCGCAGTCGCGACCCGATGCGCCGGAACAGCTCCACGTACGCGACGTACCCGTCGACGTCGCCCGGCGCGAACGCATGGATCTCCTTGGCGGTGCGGTCCTCGTCGAGCCACTGCGTGAGCGACGAGCCGTCCTCGAACGGGGTCCACTGGGTCGGATCGCACGCGAACGTCCGGTAGCCGTAGCTCGCCAGCGCGAGCTCTTCGATCACCAGCGGATGCAACAGGCCGACGAGGTACGCGCACGGGCTGATCACGAAGCGGGGATCGCTGAATGGCCGTTCGAGCGTGCACGCGCCGCCGACCTGATCGCGCCGCTCGAGCACGAGCACCGACCGGCCCGCCCGCGCGAGGTAGGCGGCGGCGGCGAGCCCGTTGTGCCCCGCGCCGACGACGACGGCGTCCCATGCCTGCGTCGCCAGCTCCGCCGCCGTCGGTCCCGCCATCACGCCATCATGCCGGGATGCCCGCCCTGACCCCCGAACAGGCCCGGCGGGTCTACGACCGCATCGCCCGGGCTCAGGACTGGCAGCGCTTCTACGAGGACGCCGCCACGGCTGAGCTGGTGGAGCGCGCCGGATTCGACGACGCACACGCCGTCGTCGAGCTGGGCTGCGGCACCGGGCGTTTCGCGGCCGGCCTGCTCGCCGGGAGCCTGCCGGCGGACGCGTCGTACGTCGGCGTCGACCTCAGCCCCCGGATGGTCGCGCTGGCTTCGGACCGGCTGGCGAGATGGCGTCACCGCGCCTCGGTCACCCTCGTCGACGGCGGTTCCGGCGTGCCCGCCGCTGACGGTGCCGCCGACCGCTTCGTCGCCAACTACGTGTTCGACCTGCTGGGGGCGGACGAGACGCGCTCCGCGCTCGCCGAGGCGCGGCGGGTGCTCGCGCCCGGTGCGTCGCTGTGCGCCACCGGCCTGACGCCGGGCGAGCACGGATTCGCACGCTTCCTGTCGCGCGCCTGGACGGGCGTGTGGGCGCGCTGGCCCGCGCTCGTGGGCGGCTGCCGCCCGATCACGCTGGTCGACGAGCTGGACTCGCGGGACTGGGACGTCCGCCGTCACGGCACAGTCGTGGCATGGGGCGTTGCGTCCGAGGTGGTGATCGCGACGCGGCGGTGAAAACCGGCGTTGGGGATCCGATCCCCTTGACTTGAGGCACACTTGAAGTGCAATCCTCGGAGGCATGGACCAGCCCGTGCAGCCCCTCGTCTGTCGGCTGGACGGCCCCGACCTCGTCGATCGGATCGATGCCTGGCGCGAGGTCACGACGCTCGCCACGGTCCGCCGCGTCGAGGGCGACCGCGTGGTCGCCGTCTACCCGAACGACGCGCAGCTCCTCGCCCGCCTGCGAGAGCTCATCGCCGCCGAGGCTGAGTGTTGCTCGTTCCTCCGGTTCGAGGTCGACGAGACGCCGGACGCGATCGTCACCGAGCTGCGCCTTCCCGAGGACATCCCGGACGCGACGAGGACGCAGGTCCACCGGCTCTTCGCCGGCTGATCAGTTGGGCAGCTCGACCGGCGTCACGTCGAGGTCGAAGGTCTCTCCGTCGCGTTGCACGCGCACGGTGATGCCCCGGCCGATGGCGTCGTCGTACATCAACCGCTGCAGGTCGGCGGCGGTCGTGACCGGCTTGCCGTTCACCTCGAGGATGACGTCGTCGGCGCGGATTCCGCCGCTGGCGGCGGGCCCGTCCGTGATGACCTCGGCCACGTGCACACCGGACTCGCGCCCGGTCGCCACGCGGTCGCGCGGCGCGAGCACGCGAGGACTGCCTGCGATGCCGAGGTAGGCGCGACGGACGCGGCCGTCGCGCATCAGGGCGCCGATGATGCGCCGGCTCGCCTCGTTGATCGGCACCGCGAGGCCCAGGCCCATGCCCGCAACCGCGGTGTTGATGCCGATCACGCGGCCCCGCCGGTCGGCGAGAGCACCACCCGAGTTGCCGGGGTTGAGCGCGGCGTCGGTCTGAATGACGTTCTCGACCACGCGGACCATTGACCCGGACCGCGCCGGCAGCGACCGGTCGAGGGCGCTGACGACGCCGGCGGTCACCGAGCCGGCCAGCCCCATCGGGCTGCCGACGGCGACCACGAGCTCGCCGATCCGAAGGTGCTCGGCATCGCCGAGCTCGGCGGCGTTGAGCCCGTCGCCGCGCACCCGGACGAGGCCGAGGTCGGAGAGGCCGTCGGTCCCGGCTACGTCGAAGGGCAGCTCACGACCGTCGCTGAGCGTCGCGACCCCGGAGGTGGCGTTGCCGAGGACGTGGGCGGAGGTGAGGACGAAGCCGTCGGGCGTGATCACCACGCCGGAGCCGGCGCCGCCGGCATCTCGGCCCCGGCCGCCGCGTCCCATGACCCGGAGCTGGACGACGGAGGGCAGCAACCGGTCGGCCACGGACGTGACCACGGTCGAGTAGGCGTCGAGCGCCTCTGCGTTGGAAGGAGTCCGCGTGAGGTCGATCTGGTCGGTCGTCATGATGATTACAAGATTACTCGACCCGAGAAGATTCCCGGCCGGCTGCCCTCGGAGCTCGCCGCCGCGGCGAGTGACTCTCCTGCCCCGGCGTGTGACTGCGGGCGAGAGGGCTGCGTACGCTACCGGCGCGATGAAGCGCGCCGGAGTCGGCTTTCGCGAGCACACAGGGTGGGCGGCGATGGTCGCCCTCGGTGGCGGCGTCACGGCGCCCGTCGTCCTCGCCCGAAGCCGGTACGAGCTGTGCGAGGACGAGCTTCCACGGGCCGTGTACCACGCTGCCCGGCGACTGGACCTCGAGAACGCCGACCGGCTCGTCCGCCAGGTTGCCCAGACGGCTCGCGACGGAGCCGAGTGGCAGCTCCGGCGCACGATCGCCGAGCTCGAAGCGGCCGGCTACGAGGTCGTGGGCGCCGCCGCCGCCGCACCGCGGCAGCTGACGGACGACCTGTCCGAGATCCTCGGATCGCACCCGCTCGTCCACACGGCCGAGGGACAGCTGTTCCGGGACGCCCTGGCGGGCGCGGCCAGGGAGATCGGCCTCCCGGTGACGCGCTTCGTGCAGCAGGAGCTGTACGAAGAGGCCGCGGATCAGGTCGGCACCAGCGACACTTCGCTGCGGGCCCAACTCACCGGACTGGGCCGGGCGCTCGGCCCGCCCTGGCAGCGCGACCAGAAGGAGGCGGCCGCGGCCGCGTGGCTCGCACTGGCGAGCTCCGGTCGCCGCCAGCCCGCCGAGTCCGCCCAACCCAAGAGCTGACCTACCGGGAGCACGGGTGGGGCGCCGGTAGGCTTTCCGGCCATGCTCTGGCTCGAGCGAGAGGTCGTCGCGACCCTCGTCAGCCCGACGCTCGACGACCACCAGCGGGCGGAGATCGAGACGTACGTCGACGACTCGCTGCGCTCGATGCCCGAGCACCTGCGGGCCGGCATGGTTGCCGAGTCGATCCTCTTCGGGGCGTGGCCGAGGATCCAGGGCGCGCTCGGGCGTTACGACCGGGGGTCGATGAACGCGCGCGTGGAGCGCTGGAAGGTGAGCCGCTTCGACCCGGTCCGCCAATACGTGCGACTGCTGCACTCGTTGGTCCTGTTCGCCGAGCACGAGCTCACGCCGGCGGCGTCGTGATGAAGACACCGGAGGCGACCCTCGACGCCGAAGTGCTCGTGATCGGGTCGGGCGCGGGCGGTGCCGCCACCGCCGCCACCCTGGCCGCCGCCGGCCGCGACGTGACGGTGGTCGAAGAGGGCCCCTGGATCGATCCGGACGCGTTGGAGCCGTTCTCGCTCGAGGAGATGGCCGCCAAGTATCGGCACCGCGGGCTCGCGGCCGCGCTCGGGAACCCGGCGATCGTGTTCGCGGAGGGTCGCTGCGTGGGCGGGAGCACGGAGATCAACAGTGGCCTCTACCACCGGTTGCCGGCGGAACTCGCCGAGTCGTGGCGGCACGAATACGCCATCGACGAGTTCGGCGTCCGACACGCTCGACTCCTACGCCGAGCGCATCGAGAACGAGCTCGCAGTGTCGCGGCTGCCGGGCGCCCCGCCGCCGTCGTCGGCATTGCTCGAGCGGGGCGCGACGAAGCTCGGATGGCAGGCGGTCGAGTACGCACGCGTGTTTCGCTACGACGCCGCCGGCCGGGGAGTCAAGCAGACGATGACGCGCACCCTGCTGCCGCGGGCAGTCGATGCCGGCGCGACGGTCATCCCGAACTGCCGGGTGCGTCGGCTGGTACGCCGCGACGGACGAGTCATCGCCGTCCGCTGTGAGCGCACCGAGAACGGCGAGGCGGTGGATCTCACGATCTACGCCGAGCACGTCTTCGTGTGCGCGGGCGCGATCCAGACGCCCGCGCTCCTCCACCGCAGCGGCATCCGCGCCGGCATCGGGTCGGGGCTCAAAGTGCACCCGATGATCAAGATCGCGGCGCGCTTCCCGCACCCGGTCGACCACGGCGGCGTCCCGATGCAGGTCATCACGGAGTTCGGACCGAGCCTGTCGATCGGGGGATCGGCCAGCCGCCGCGGTCAGGTAGCGATGGCGCTCTCGGACTCGTCCGCCGACAACGGGGACGCGCTCGACGACTGGGAGCACGTCTCCGTCTACTACGCCGCGATTCGCAGCGAGGGTCGCGGTCGGGTCATGGCGGTGCCGGGGCTGCAAGCGCCGGTCGTCACGTACCGGCTGACAGAGGGCGACATGAGTCGCCTGGCTCGGGGGCTCGTGCACCTCGGCGAGGTCCTCCTCGCTTCGGGCGCGACGGAGCTGTACCCGTCGGTGGCAGACGGGCCCGTCGTTCGCAGTCACGACGAGCTCGTCGCGTGGTGGGACGCCGTGACCCGGAACCGCACCAACCTCATGACCGTCCATCTCACGTCGAGCGTGCGCATGGGGGAGGACCGCGCGCGCACCGGCGCCGACAGCTTCGGTCGGGTGTGGGGATTCGACAACCTTCGTGTCAGTGACGCGTCACTCGTGCCGGACGCGCCGGGCGTGAACCCGCAGGGGACGATCATGGCGATCGCCGCCCGCAACAGCGATCAGTTCCTCGCCGAGGCCTGAGCCCGCACGTCCGTCGTCCTGGCATTGCCGAGCGGCCCCACGAAGAGCGCCACGGTTCGTCTGTCCCAATCATGGTGAAGACGGGCGAACCGCTCGAAGCGTTTCGCCCACAACGCGTCGAGTGTGAGGTAGTGCTCGGCGGCCATCACGTCGACTTCGCGCGACGCGAACAACGACTGCACGTCGAGCCCCCCTGCGCGAGACCGCGCCAGGTTCGGGAGCTTGCCCGCGTCGAGTGCCGCTCGCCCCCGTGAGTTGAGGCGCAGACGTCCCTGCGCGATGTACTCGCGGATGTCGGCTTCGAGACGGTCGAGCTCGCGCTGGTCGGCCGGTCCGAGACCCTCGGCGAGCATGACCCGCCGCGTGCCGGGCGGTGGCGTGCGCGTCGCGTCGGAGATCCGAAGGAGGAGGGCCGACTTGGCGTTTCTTGCCCGTGAAGCGCCGAGCTGGGCCGAACAAGCGCACGAGCTCAGTGTCCTTCGCAACGAACTCCGTACCGCGACGCTGGAGCTCGGCGAGCACGGCGGCGCCGTACGGATCGGCGAAGGCCCCATGGAAGAGATCGTCGATGAGGAACGGGCCCTGATCTTCGAGTCGGCCCATCTGCTTGTCGAGCTGGCGCGTCGCAGGGAGGGCATAGCTGAACGACGTGGGACCCCGGCCGATATTGGCGGTCGGGATCGTCAATGCGGCGAACAAGACGGTGACTGCGGCGAACACTCCGGCAAGCACGAACGGGTTCACGACAGTGGCCAGCCTGCGGGCGATGGCGACGCCGATTGTCAAGAGCACGAAAGCAGCAAGTGGCCACGCCCAACGCAGTGTGTGCGCCCGTCCCGAACACCGTCTCGGGCAATGTGCTTGCGGTGACCACTCCGAGCAGCAGCGCAACTCCGGTAACCGCAAGCGCGCTGAGCGAGACGGTATCCCGGCGCCGAATTGCGGCTACCGCGCACGCGCCGAGTACTACCGCCAGCGCGACCAGCGCCGCGAGCGCGGTCGTGAGTGACGGCGCGTCCCATCCCGGCTTGAAGGTGTTGCTGAAGGACGGGCGAAACCACCACGGTGGCAGCGCGACGACGCTGACGACCGCTTCTACGCCAAAGGCGAACCCGCCCGTGGGCCGGGCGCCGGGCGACGGATCACGTTTCGGTCATCGGAGACGTTTGAGCACGCGGAGGAGTCCAGGTCGAACGGGGGATTGGTGGTGTGAGCGGTTCGCGGACTCGAGCTCGTCGCGGTGCGCGAGGAACCACTCGTACGATTCGATGAGCATCGACGCGTTGGAATGCGCCGGCTCCCATTCCAGCTCGGTCCGTGCCCGCGTCACGTCGAACCACAGCGACTCGCCGTAGAGCAGCCAATGGTACGGAGCGAAGGGTGCCACCCCCAGCGTGGCGAGCACGCTCATCGCCGCCGCCGCCGGCGCCACGGGCAGGGATCGAACCTGCGAGCCGGTGCCGGCGTGGTCGACGAGGGCCTGCAGCGTCTCGCGCATCGTCCCGAATTCCGTCGCGCCAATGTTGTACACAGCAGGTCCCTCGCGGGCGGCGGCCCGCAGGCACGCGTCGGCGAGGTCGGCGGCATGGACGAACTGGTAGCGGTTGTCACCCGGGCCGAGCACGTACACGGGCGCCCCGTCGGCGACGAACTCGAAGAGAACGCCGAAGATCCCGAGTCGCCCATGACCGAGGATCGTCGCGCGGCCGGATGATGGTCACGTCGAGACCCGAAGCGACCGCCTCGCGACACAGCACCTCGGCCTCGAGCTTGGCCCGTCCGTACGACTCGAGGGGACGGCAGGCGGTCTCCTCGGTCACCGGGTTCGCGTCCGGAATCCCGAACACCGCGCTCGACGACGTGTGCACGACCTTGCCGACACCGGCGTCGCGCGCCGCGACCAGCAGGTTCGCGGTGCCGACCACGTTCACCGACCGGAACAGTTCGCGGTCGCGCGCCAGCGGCACCTGCGCGACGTTGTGCAGGACCACGTCGACGCCGTCGCACGCGGCGCGGACGGCATCCCGGTCGCGTACGTCGCCCTGGACGTACTCGACTCGTGCGGCGGTGGTGGCAGGCGGGTTGACGTCGAAGATCCGGACCCGGTCGCCGCCGGCGACGGCACTGCCGGCGAGGACCTCGCCGAAGTAGCCGCTCCCCCCGGTGACGAGGATCGAACGCCCCACTAGATCCGCTCCCCCCGCTCGACACACCAACGCACGCTGGCGCGCATGCCGTCGACAAGCCCCGTCTTCGGCTCGTACCCGAGGTCGGCGCGTGCCTTCGAGATGTCGCACGTGATCGTGTCCTTGATCTCGCCCAGGACGTGGAGTGCCTGCACGTACAAGCCTCGACCTTGCAGAAACGCATCGAGGGCAGCGGCCGCGTTCCCGACGCTCGCCGGCAGGTGCAGCTGGCGCTGCGACACGGTGAACCCCTCGGCTTCGAGCGCGTCGCGCACGCCCTGGATCACCTCGCGCAACTCGTACGGCTCGGCGTCGGCGACCCAGTACGCGGCACCGGGAGCCGCGTCGGCCACCTCGGCCCGCAGGAGGCCGTGCACAAGGTTGCCGGTGTACGCGAGCGAGCGGCGGTTCGTGCCCGGACCCGGAATCGGGAACATCCCGCGTCGCACCGTGGAGAAGAACCGGGTTTGGCGCGCCGGTTGGAACGGCCCGTAGAACCACGGCGCGCGGATGATCACGGTCGCCAGGTCGCCGCGGTCGTAGCTGCGCCGTACGAGCTGCTCGGCTTCCATCTTCGACTGGCCGTACGCGAGGTACGGGTTGTACGGCGAGTCCTCCGTGAAACGCGCGTCGGGCGTGGGATTGGCGCCGAAGGGCGAGTTCGACGACACATGGACGAACCGCGTGACACCGGCGCGCCGGGCGCGGTCGAGCACCAGTTGCGTACCGCCGACGTTCACGTCGAACAGCTCGCGCGTCCGGCCTTCGGGGTGGATGACGCCGACCGAGTTGAAGACGGTGGCGGGGCCGATGGACTCGAACAGCCGGTCGACGGTGGCCGGGTCCAGCACGTCGCCGACGACGGTCTCGACCGAGCGACCCACGATCTCGAGGAGCGGCGCCTGCTCGCCGTCGTGCACGAGGCAGCGGACGCGTTCGCGTTCTCCGGCGAGTGCCCGCACCAGGTTCTGGCCCAGCCAGCCCGCGGCGCCCGTGACGACGGCGACGCCGGACGCTTCCGAGACGGGAGTCATCGCAACTGCTTAGTCGACCGGCATCCGCCGTCGTGGTCCGGGTAATCGCGAGATCCCAACGCGCTCGGGTCCACGGCGCCCGGCCGCCCTGTAGTCCCCGTCGGTCCTCTCTGGCACCGCTTCTCTGCCGCCGAATGGGAGAATCGGGCCGGGAGCGGCGAACGATGGCGGCATTGCAGACGATCGAGGCCGGGACGCTGCTCGTCGCGTCCGCCTTCCCGGACCCGCCGTTCGAAGTGGCGAAGGAGGGCGTCGACACGGGCTTCGACGCCGAGCTCATGCGCGCCGTCTGCGGGCAGATCGGGCTCCGCTGGCAGCTCACGAAATACGAGGACGACGACTTCAACGGGATCTTCGACGGCCTGCGGACGCATTCGTACGACGCCGTGGCGTCGGGGACGACGATCACGCCCGAGCGGGAGAAGGTCGCTCTCTTCTCCGAGCCGTACCTCGAGTCGGGTCAGAGCCTGGTCGTCAACACGGTGATGACGCCGCACATCACCTCGACCGACGATCTGGTCGATCAGGTCGTGGGTATCCAGATCGGGAACACGTCCGACACTGTCGCGAAGGAGTTGAAGCAAGAGGGCAAGCTCGCCGGGATCAGGTACTACCCGTACCACGGCATCCTGGACGCGCTCGACGACCTGACGGCCGGTCGCATCGGGGCGGTCATGAAACTGCTGCCCGTCGCCACCGCGCTCGTCCGGGACCGGCCCGACCTCGACGTCGTGCAGGAGATCCATACCCGCGAGTTCCTCGGGATCGCGTTCGCGCCGGACAACCGCGGCCTGCGCGACGCCGTCAACGCCGCGCTCAGGACGCTCCGCGAGGGCGGAGCGATCGACCGCCTCAAGCGACGCTGGCTGGAGTAGAGCCCGGCCCGATGGCCATTCGACTGGTGCGCCTGTACACGGGCGACGACGGCGAATCGCACTTCACCGACGGTCGCGTCGCGCTCAGCCCGCCGGACGCGCCCGACGCGCGCTCGAAGGCGGACGACGCGTCCACCGTGACGTTCGAGGAAAGCCCCAGGGGTTCGAGCTTGTCGTGGCACAACGCGCCCGAGCGCCAGTACGTGATCACGCTGAGCGGCATGCTCGAGTTCGAGACCCGCCTCGGCGAGCGGTTCACCATCGCGGGCGAACGACCGCCGAGCAGCCAGACCACGAACACGACGAACACCGCGCTGTACGCCACGATGAGCAGGAACTGCGGAACGACCGACGTCCAGTCGGGATGGAGCCAGTAGAAGACGGGACCGTTCGCGCCGACGGACCAGCGCCGGAGGGCCTGGTAGAACGCGAGCACGTGCGCCGCGACGAGCATGCCGCCGACCGCGGGAATGAACCGCCCGCGCAGGAGCACCCGTCGGCCGGTGTCCGCCTGCAGCGCGAAAACCGCGAGCAGCGGGACGCCCACGGCGATCGGGCAGCATGTACCGGCCCTGCCAGTAGAGGCCGTACGTGTCGTACTGCCACGCCTCGAGCAAGATCGGCGCCACGACCGTGATCGCCATCGCCGCCAGCATCATGACCACGTACGCTCGAGTGCCAACCGCGACTGCAAGCAGCACGAGCGCTCCCAGTGCGACGGTGAGGAGCAAGTACGTGAGTCCCGGCAGCGTGGTATCGAGCCAGCCCAGGCTGCCGAGCATCTCGAGGTAGAACCTGCCGGCCCTGCCCACGGTCTCGCGGACGAGCTCGTCGTTCGACAGATGCGGTTCGAAGCCGATCGGAACGCTCAGGTCGAGCCCGTCGGCGAGAAGGATCCAGAGCAGTTGTGCGGCGACGCACCCGGCCACGATCGCCGCCCAGACGCGCGCGATGGTCGACTGCCACAAGCGATGCAACGCGTCCTTGCCCAGCAGCACGGCGAGGATCAGCGCGATGAACGCCAGCCAGAACATCGAGATCTGTCGGGCCAGCACGAGCGCGGACGCGGCCACCCCGAGCTGCACCACGAGCCCGCGATCGGGCGCCTTCCGTTCCCGCAGCTCCGAGACGAGGACGAGGCCACACGCCCACGTGGCGAGCGCGGCTGCCGTCTCGAGCGCGGTCGGGTTCACGGCCGAGCCGAACGACAACGCCATCGGCGTGAGCGCAACCGCCAGGCCAACCAGCGCTATCCGAGGCGACGCCATCCGTGACAGAGCCCGCACGGCGAAGGCGACGAACAGCGCGGTGATGACCACCGTCGTGAAGCGCATGAGATACACGGCGCCGGCCGCGCTGCGGCCAGACGCGCGACATCGCCGCCGACGACCGCGTAGTACGCCGGCGGGTGACGACCGGCTTCCGTGATGACGTCTTTGGTCCGCGACTCGGATCCTGTGAACGTGTCGCACGAGGCATCACGGTTCGGCTTGCGTGCAAAGCAGTTGAGGTCGCGCGCCGCGGACTCGTAGATCGCCGGCAACCGTACGAACGTGTAGCCCTTGAGGAGCTTGGACCGGGGCGTCTTCCCGACGAGCTCACCGCGCGCGACGGAGGCGGCTCGGACGACGTGGGCGGGTTCGTCGGCGTTCGCGAACAGCGGGGTTGCCAAGCCCCACAACCCGGTCACCGCGGCGACAAGCACGAACGTGACGAGGAACTGCCCCCGCGGCGTGGAACGAAGGGTCGAGACAGTCGCGCCGATCGACATCGCGCCGACTCAGGCGTCGCCGAGCGTGCGACTGAGGTCGACCTCGCGCATCGTCGTGAGCGCGAACACTGCGAGCTCGTCGTCCTGGAGGAACCGGGTGCCGACGAAATGCGTCCGTCCGCGCTGCTTCTCGCGCTTGCTCTCGATGAGGAAGCGCGGACCGGTGATGGGCTCGAAGTAGTCGACCCGCATGTTCGTCGTCGCCAGCCACCGCATCGGCCGCGGGAGGGAGCGATCCTCGCCGGCTCGGACGGTGAAGAGCGCGACCATGTCGACGTAGGTGGGCGTGAACCCGCCGAAGAGCTGCCCGCGCGGGTTCTTGACGTGGTCGGGAAGCGTCGCCTCGACGCGGAGGTAGCCCGGCGCCTCGTCGAGCACGCCCCACGCCCAGGCTTCGAGGAAGTCGCCCGCCGGATGGCCTCGACCGACGAGGCGGCCGGGCGGCGGTGTCGCCCACGGGCGCTGCATCGGCTCGCTCCTGGACGGCTCGGATCGGCTCATCGCGGCGCCACGCTAGTGATTCGACCGCGCGCCGGTCGGCGTCCGGTGCTGTCCTGCCGTCCGACCGCAACGGGTCAGGTTCGTCCGGCGGCGTTCGCCGGCGTGGTTCCGCCCGCGTCGTCGACCGGCCGGGCGAGCGGCGTGATCTGCGCTTCTCGCAGCGTCTCGAGGGCGCGGTTCTCGCGCACGTAGTCACTCGCGTAGAAGATGAGCTTGTCGAACGGGTACCAGAGCCCCAGCCACGCGAGGACCGACCCGATGATGTCGACAACGGCGGTTTGTGGATCGTCGCCGTCGCCGGTGTGGAACGCGAGTGCAGTGATCGCAAGGCCGAGCAAGGTGATGGGCAGTCCGACGCGGAGCGCCCGCACGCCGCTGCGCTGGGTCGAGCGCCGGTGGGACAGGTGTTCGTGTACGACCGTTCGTCGCGGTACCGGCGCGTGCTCACCGCCAGGCGCGCTTCGAGATCATCGCTGATCTCCGACTGCGGCAGCACGAGCTCGATCTCCACCGCGCGGCCCGTCGGTCGGCTCTCGAGCTCGGGCGACACACAGGTCGATGCCCGGCTGAAACGTCCCGTGGCCCGACCCGAGATCGACCTTCGGCCTCTCGAACATGTCGACGGCCCGGTCGAGATCGAGCCGGATCACGTCCGCCTCGTCAACGTCGCTCGCCGCGGCTCCCGATTGCCTGACGTCGGTCATGAGGAAGTGTCGCGACCCTCGGCGGTGCGTCCCAGCATTCCCTCACCGTATCCACGCTGCAGCGCGTACACCCTGTCGCTCAGCGGCCGTAGACCGTGACGATCTCCGCGCCGTCTTCTCCTTCTTCAGCGCCTGCAAGAGGTCCTGGTTGGAGGACAGCTTGGAGAAGGGATCACCCGTCGTCGCCTCGAGGGTCTGCAACGCGGCCGAGAACTGTGCGATGTCCGCCGCGAACGCCACGTTGTTCGGATCGGCCGCAGCGAGCTTCTCACGCGCGGTCGTGACACCGTCGACGCTGCCCTGGAAGTACGTGTCGAAGAGCTTCGTGACCTTCTTCCCGCCGTCGCTGGGTGAGAGCTTTGCCGCCTTCGCTTTCGCCTCGTTCAATGACGCGAGCCAGCGCGTCGGTCGACTGCAGGATCTGGGTCTGTGCGGCGGACGGATCGCCGGTGTTCGCCGGTTGAATTTGGTCGATCGTGTCCGAGACGCCGCTGATCGCGCCACAAATGCTCTTGGCGTACTTCTTGTCCGAAACGGTCTTCGCCCCCGCGACACCAGCAGTGCCGAGCACGAGCCCGGCGGTCAGCAACACCAGACCGGTGCCGTGCATGAACTTCCTCACGAAACGCCCCTCTCGACGGATGCGCCGATGATGAGGGACGGATACCGAGGCAGCCTGAGTAGCGGCTACTCATTTCCGGCCGGTCGAGGAGTCAGCGCGCTCGGAGGGACTCGAACCCCCAACCTTCTGATCCGTAGTCAGATGCTCTATCCATTGAGCTACGAGCGCCGGAATCGGCCAGTGTACGCCGGGGGTGGGAGCACGGGCACCGGCGTAGCCTCACGGCGTGCCCGTCGCGGAAGCCGTCTGGCGCGCAACCGCCGGCGCCGAAGTGCTCACCGCCCTCGCGCCCGGCGTCCCGCCCGATCTCGACCGCCGTCCCGACGTGCTCGTCGTCGGGGGCGGCGTGATCGGTCTCGCGACCGCCGCGCTGTGCACCCGGGCGGGGCTCGGCCGGGTCGTCCTGATCGAACGCGAACGCCTCGCGGCTGGGGCGTCCGGCCGTGCGGCGGCGCTGCTCACCCCCGAGGCGCACGTCTGGACCGACCCGAAACCGTTCGTCGCGCTGGCCCGCAGGAGCCTGCGGTTGCTACGCGCTCTCGACGAAGAGTGGGACGGAGCGATCGGGGTCGAGCCGCTGGACTGGCTCGTCGCGTTGCCGCAGGCCCTTCCGCCCGACGCCGAGCTCGGCGCGCTCGTCGACGTGCTCGATCCCGACGGCGCGCACGCCGTCGAGCCGGAGCTCGGCGAGGTCCCCGGCGCCTTGCGCATTCGCGAGCAGGCGCGCGTCCATCCCTTGCGGCTCGCCGCGGCCCTCGCGGCACGCGCCGGCACGGTCGCGACCGGTATGGAGATGCGCAACGTCACCACAGCCGGCGGACGGGTCACAGCCGTACACACGTCCCACGGCGATATCCATCCCGGCGCGGTCGTCTTCGCGACGGGTTTGGCGCCACAGCGGCCGCAGGTTCCGGCGCCGGCGGTGCCGCAACGGTGGGTCAAGGGCCACCTCCTCGCCACCGTGCCGGCGCCGTTTCGGCTCCGCACTGCAGTGGCTGCACTCGAAGGCCTCGTGCTCCAGGTGGCGGGCGGCGAGATCGTCGCCGGCGGCACGCTCGACGAGGGCGACCACGACCCTGTGGTGCGCGACGACGTGATCGCCGGGATCCGCACGGCGCTCGCAGCGCTCCTGCCGCGCACCGCCGACCTGGAGGTCGGGCACGCCTGGTGCTGCTTCCGCCCCACCACGGCCGACGAGCAGCCCGTCGTCGACCGCGTCCCGGGCTTCGAGAACGCGTGGATCACGAGCGGCCACTTCCGCACCGGCATCCTCATGGCGGCGGCGACCGGCGACGTGCTCGCGCGGTGGATCGCAACCGAACGCCGCCCCGGCGGCCTCGCGCCCTTCGGGCTCGAGCGCTTCGGCAGGTGACGGAGCGGTGCCTGGTGTCACGTTGACCGTCCGGGCCTGCCGTGTTCACATACCGGCAGCCTGTATGTAGAAGCGGAGGCGCATCATGACCACCCTGGACCGCACCGAGATCACGGACGGCTTCCTCGCCGAGCTCGACAACTTCGGCGAGCTCATCGGGCCGCTCGACCGCGCGGCGCTCGACTCGCCCAGCCGCTGCGCCGGCTGGACCGTCGGCGACGTCGCCGGCCACATGGTCGGCCAGATCACCGACGTCGTGGAGGGCCGGCTCGACGGCCTCGGCAGCCCCGAGGTCACCGAGCGCGAGGCGAAGGAGCGCGCCGGCCGCTCGGGCAAGGAGCTGGCCGACGAGCTGTCGCAAGGACGTGCCCGCTCCGCCGAGATGCTCCCGCTGTTCGACGACGCCGCCTGGAACGGGCCGGTGGGCTCGGACTACCCGGGCACGCTGGCCGACGGGATCCTCGCCCTCTGGTACGACGGCTACCTCCACGCCGACGACATCCGATCCGCGCTCGGGATGCCCTCGGCGCGGGGCGCCGGGGTGCGCGCGTCGGTGCATCACGTCGCCGACTTGCTCCAGGAATCCGCGTGGGGGCCGGCGTCGCTCGCGCTCGACGGCGTCGAGGTGATCGACGTGCGCGGCGGCGGCAAGAACGTAACGGGCGACCCGGTCGAGTTCGTGCTCGCCGCAACCGGCCGCGCCGACCCCTCCCCCCTCGGGCTGGACGAAAGCGTCAACATCTACGGGTGACGAGCCGGAAAGCGGAGCAGAGCGACGTCACGCGAAGCGCGCTGCTCGCCTCCGCGCGCCGGCTGTTCACCGAGCACGGGTACGCGGCGGCCTCGACGAACGAGATCGTGGAACGCGCCGGCGTCACCCGCGGCGCGCTCTACCACCACTTCCCGGCCAAGTACGACCTGTTCCGCGCCGTCTTCGAGCAGCTCGAAGCCGAGCTCGCAGATCAGGTCGCGCGCCGCGGCGCTCGCCGGATCAGACGCCTTCGAGCAGCTCCGCCTCGGGTGCCGAGCGTTCCTCGACACCTGCATCGACCCGGCGGTGCAACGCATCGTCATCGTGGAGGGACCGGCAGTGCTCGGCTGGGAGACGTGGCACGAGATCGAGGAGCGTTACGGCCATGGCCTCGTCGTCGCGGGCGTGGCGGCGGCGGTACGACGCCGGGCTCGTCGAGCGGCAGCCCGTCGAGCCGCTCGCCAACGTGCTCTTCGGCGCGCTCGCGCAAGCCGGCATGGTCGTCGCCCGCGCCGACGACCCGGACGCCGCCCGCACGGACATGGAAGCGGCGATGGATCGACTGCTCGACGCGCTCCGGGCGTCGGGCAACTAGCCCCGGTCAGACGTTCGCCCGCACCGTCACGCGCGTCCCTGCCACCTTGTCAAGGTCGATGAATGCGTTGTCCTCCTCGTAGCGGCGCCCCTGGAGGTTCAGTATCCGCAAGGGCTCCGGGCCGAGCGGAAACGGCCCGAAGTGCCAGGTACCACGGTGCAGGACGATGCACGCCAGGGGATCGAGCAGGAAGGCGCGCACGCTCTCGACCTGCTCCACGTGCGAGAAGTCGACGAACGCGGGCGCCACCGCGATCCATGAAGGGGAGTTGAGCGGCATGAGCGCCTGCGTGTGGGTGTCGTGGTGGTACAGCCGGCTCAGAACGAACGCGTCGTCGCTGCGCTCGAGCTCGTCGGGAGCGTGGCTGATGTAGTTCAGGTGGGCGTCCTCCCAGCCGAACTCGAGCGAGTGGATGCCGTCGGACGGATCGCTGTCGGGGACGGGTACCCAACCGAACTCCCGCCACGCCTCGGCGGTGAAGGGCTGGGCGTCGATGGTGATCGTGTCGGCCATGCCGCGCTCCCTGCCGGTGATTACGCTCTGACAAGCGCGTCAGCTTACGGCGAGGGAGGGACCGATGGACGTGCGGTCGATCGAAGCGGTGCCGCCGGTCGTCGAGCACAACGGCACCGTCCCCGTGTGGTGGCTCGTGAACCCGCGCGAGATGAAGGAGATCACCGACGGCGGTTTCCTCGAGTTGGTGAGCGAGTTCGAGGTTGCGGGAGGCGGCCTCGTCGACCCGCATTCGCACCCGACCCACGAGTTCTATTACGTCACCTCGGGTCGGGGGATCATGATGATCGACGGGGAGGAACGCGAGATCAAGCAGGGCGACCTCGTGCACATCCCGCCCGATCTCGTCCACAGTCTCCGTCCGGTGAGCGACCACGCGCCGATCCACTGCTTCTGCTTCGCCGTCGGCGTCGAGGACGCGCCGGCCGTCAACTACCGCGAGCACTGACACCGGGTTGGCGCGCGCCCTGGTCACGCGCCGGCTCCCCGGTGGGATGGACCCGCTGGTCGAAGCCGGGCACGAGCTGGTCCAACCCGACGGCGGGCGCAGCTTCACGCACGACGAACTCGTCGGCATGGCGTCCGAAGCGGACGCGATCGTGTGCCTGCTCACCAACAAGATCGACGCCGCCGTCCTCGCCGCCGGCGCGCCGCGGCTGAAGGTCGTGGCGAACGTCGCCGTCGGGTACGACAACATCGACGTCGACGCTGCCGCCGAGCATGGCATCGCGGTGTGCAACACACCGGGGGTGCTCGACGAGACCACGGCCGATCTCGCGTTCCTGTTGATCCTGGCGGCGGCGCGGCGGGTCTGGGAGGCAGAGTCCGATCTGCGCGCCGGAAGTTGGACCGGATGGGATGTCGACCAGTACCTGGGGCGTGACGTGCACGCCGCGGTGCTCGGCGTCGTGGGGTTCGGTCGCGTCGGGCAGGCGGTCGCCCGGCGCGCTACGGGCTTCGGGATGGAGGTGCTGCACCACACGCGTCGCGACACGGGCATGGTGGGCTGGCGCGGTGATCTCGACCGGATGCTGGCCGAGAGCGACATCGTCACGCTGCACGTCCCGCTGACGGACGAGACCCGCCACCTGATCGACGCTCGTCGCTTGGCGCTCATGCAGCGAGACGCCGTGCTCGTGAACACATCGCGCGGGCCCGTCGTCGACGAGGAGGCGCTGGCGCTGGCGCTCGAGACGGGGGCGATCTTCGCGGCCGGGCTCGACGTGTACGAGCGCGAGCCCGAGGTGCACCCACGGCTGCTGGCCGCGCCCCGTACCGTGCTGCTCCCGCACATCGGGAGTGCCACGTTGACGACCCGCACGCGCATGGCGCAGGTCGCGGCCGAGAACGTGGCCGCGGTCCTCGCAGGCGAGCGACCGAGGAATGCCATCACCGGAGGTTGAGATGCGACGAGTCGTGACCGGCCAGACCGACACCGGCAAGTCGGTGTTCGTCAGCGACCAGCAGATCGAGCCGATCAGGTTGTCGCTCATGCCCGGGCTGGAGTTCGCGCGGGTGTGGGGCGGTGACGAGTCGGCCTCGCTTCCCGCCGACGGCACGCGACCGGCGGCGCCGGCGTTCTTCCCGCCCGAGCGCGGCTACCGTTTCGTGTTCGTCACGATCCCGCCCGAGGGCTCGGGGACCCTGCCCGAGGATCTCGACTTGGAAGGCGCTTTGGCGGAAGTGAACGAGAAGCTGCCCGGCATGCTCGAGCACAACGAGATCGACAACCCGGGTATGCACACCACCGACACCGTCGACCTCGACCTCGTGCTCTCCGGGGAGATGGACCTCGAGCTCGACGACGGCGCCGAGGTGCACCTGCGGACGGGCGACTGCGTCGTCCAGAACGGCACCCGCCACGCCTGGCGCAACCGGTCGTCCGAGCCGTGCACGATGCTGTCGATTCTCGTCGGCGCCCGGCGCTCGTAGCCCGCTACCCGTCCTCCCCCTCGGCGATCGACGTCGGGTCGAGGCCGAGGAGGTCGACGGTGGTCTTGCCGGCGCGGAGTGCGTCGAAGAGGGCCTGCTCGCGCTCGGCGCGCGCCGTGCCGGCGGCCAGCACGTCGTCGAGGTGCCCCGAGGGCACGACCGTCACGCCGTCGGCGTCGCCGACGACCCAATCGCCGGTGCGTACCTGCACGTCCCCGACGACGGCGGATCCGCCCGTCGCGCCGGGAAGCTCCTTGGTCGCGCCCGGGAGCGCCACGCCGGTGCTGAAGACCGGGAAGCGGTGCGCCTCGAGCGCGCTGACGTCGCGTACGCACCCGTCGATCACCAGGCCGGTGAGCCGGCGGGCCTCGGCCGCGGTGGTGAGTACCTCGCCCCAGTAGCCCAGCTCGGGCTCGAGACCGACGTCGACGGCGAGTGCGCTGCCGGCAGGCGCGCGTGCAACCGCCACGTGCATGGCGAGGTTGTCCCCGGAGGTGCAGCGCACCGTGAACGCGGGCGCCGCCAGGCGAGCGCCCGGCCACGCCGGGCGGATCCGAGCTCGCATCGGGCGGCCGCCCGACTCACCGAGCGTGGCGGCGCCCAGGGCCATGAGCTGCTCGGCGAGATCGGGCATCGGAAGTGTCCCTGACAATGGCGGAGGGAGAGGGATTTGAACCCTCGAGGGCGTGAGCCCCACTCGCTTAGCAGGCGAGCACCTTCGGCCGCTCGGTCATCCCTCCGGGCACGCCACTGTACCGGCGGGTCGCCGCCGCCCTCTTGGGATCAGGCGGCGTCGCTGCCGGTCACATGAGCGGCAAGTCGCTCGAGGGTCTGGGTCATCGCCTGCTCGGCCCGCTTGGGCCAGCCCGTGGCGGCGATGTACAGGCGGGTGCCGAGAATGGCGGTGGACCAGTCGTAGGTCTCGCGCACTCGGGTACCGGCGCCCGCAGGCTCGAGCTCGTACCGCCACCGATGGCCACCGAAATGCCGCCACCCGATCAGGCGGTTCTCGTCGAACTCGACCACCGTGTTCGTGATCGCGTACGGGATCCCCATGCGCATCGACATGCCGAACTTGGTGCCCAGCGCCAGGCGGGGCGGCTCCTCGCCACGCGTGTGCTTCACCGTGCCCGAGCCGTCGATCACCGGGTGCTGCGACGGGTCGGCCAGCACGTCGAAGATCTTCTCCGGCGGTGCCGCGATCTCACGCTCCACCGAGACCGACTTCGGCTTCGCATCTTCTGTCATGGGGCGGCAGGGTACCGTCGCACCCATGGATCCGGTCGAGGCGCTGGACGAGGTCGCGACGTTGCTCGAGCGGGCCCGGGCCGCGACGTACAAGGTGCAGGCGTTCCGCCGGGCGTCGGACACCATCCGCGAGATGCCGGCGGACGAGCTCGAAGGCCTCGCAAGCCGGGGACGGCTCCAGGACCTGCCCGGCGTCGGCAGCAGCACGGCCGGGGTGATCGAGCAGGCGCTGGCGGGAGACGTGCCGGAGTACCTCGCCCGCCTCCGGGCCGAGGACGCGCCCGACGCCGGGCCCGGCGCGCCCATCCGGGCCGCGCTGCGCGGCGACCTCCACCTGCACTCCAACTGGTCGGACGGCGGGTCGCCGATCGAGCAGATGGCGCGCCACGCCGCCGAGCTCGGCCACGAGTACATGGCCCTGACCGACCACTCGCCCAGCCTGAAGGTGGCGAACGGGCTGACCGCCGAGCGGCTGCGCGAGCAACTCGACCTGGTCGCGAAGCTCAACGAGGAGCTGGCGCCGTTCCGCATCCTCACCGGCATCGAGGTCGACATCCTCGAGGACGGAACGCTCGACCAGGAGGAGGACCTCCTCGCCGAGCTCGACGTCGTCGTCGCGAGCGTGCACTCCAAGCTGCGCATGCCGGCGCAGCCGATGACCGACCGGATGGTCGCCGCGCTCGCCAGCCCGCACGCCGACATCCTCGGCCACTGCACGGGCCGCATGGTCCTCGGACGTGGCCGGCCCGAGTCGCAGTTCGACGCGCCCCTCGTGTTCGGCGCGGCCGCGCACTTCGACAAGGCGGTCGAGATCAATTGCCGGCCTGAGCGGCTCGACCCGCCCATGCGGCTGCTCGAGCTGGTCGTCGACACCGGCTGCAAGGTGTCGATCGACAGCGACGCCCACGCGCCCGGGCAGCTCGAGTGGCAGCCCTACGGCTGTGCGCGCGCCGCCGAGGCGGCCGTGCCGTTGGAGCGCATCGTCAACACCTGGGAACGCGACGACCTGCTCGCGTGGACCGCGTCGCACGAGGCGGCCTGATCGTCGTGGCCGAGGCGGCGGCCACCCCGACGCCGGGCGAGGTTCACCTGCCGCCGATCACCGCCAAGGCCATCCTGCTCGGCAACGGCCCGCGCTTCGCACGCGACGCGTTCGGGCCCGTGCTCGCGTTCTACGTGCTGTGGAAGCTCTGGGGCCTCATTCCGGGGATCGTCGCCGCCACGGTGGTCGCGCTCGTTGCGTACCGCTACGAACGGAAGCAGGACCGGCCCGCGCTCGTCGTCCGCATCGCCCTCGCGTTCGTGCTGATCCAGGCGGTCGTCGGGCTCTGGACGGGCAGCGCCGAGATCTACCTGGCCATCCCGGTCTTCGTGAACGCGGGCTACGGCCTCGTCGTTCATCGGCTCGACCGTCATCGGGAGGCCACTCGCCGGGGTCTTCGCGGAAGAGATGCTGCCGCTGCCCGACGAGGTGAAGGCGCTCGCGCACCCACCGGCGCGATCTTCGGGCAGATCTCGCTCGCGTGGGGCGCGTACATGGTGTCGCGCTCCGTGCTGCGGCTGATCGTGCTCGCGGCGTTGGGCGTCGACGTCTTCGTCGCGCGTCGGCTTCGTCACCGGCTTCCCGATCACGATGGCGTCTGATGTCGTGGTCGATCTGGTACGGCGTGCGCGAGCTTCCGGCGCAGCGAAGAGTGGGGCCCGGCCATCGCGGCGCTCGAGGCGGCCGCGCTCGAAGCCGAGTTCGACGCCGACGAGGAGCGGCCCGACGAAGTAGCGCCGGCGTAGCGGATCCCCTCTGGTGAAGGAGGCCGGCTCGTGCTCGACGACTTCGAAGCGTTCGACATCGCCACGACGGGCACGACCATTCACGGGCGTCGGGGAGGCGAGGGTCCGCCGGTTCTCCTCCTCCATGGCATCCCCGAGACGCACGTCATGTGGCATCGGGTGGCGCCGCGCCTCGCCGAGCGGTTCACGGTTGTCGCCACCGACCTTCGGGGCTTCGGCGACAGCGGCACACCGGCGAGCACCCCGACCACGCGCCGTACAGCATGCGCGAGATCGCCCGTGACCAGTTCGAAGTCATGCACGCGCTCGGGTTCGACCAGTTCGGCGTCGTCGGACACGACCGAGGCGCACGCTGCGCCTACCGGATGACTTTGGACCATCCCGACGCCGTCACCCGCCTCGCCGTGCTCGACATCGTCCCCACCGGCGATGCGTTCCGCCGCGCCGACTTCGACTTCAGCTTGGGCTTCTGGGTGTGGTCGTTCCTCGCCGCCGACGAACCGGTACCCGAGCAGCTCATCGCGGGCGCCCGACGTCCTGGTCGATCACATGCTCGACGCCTGGTCGGACGAACGTGATGTCTTCTCGGCCGAGGCCCGCGCCGAATACGTCGCCAACTTCCGCACGCCCGAGCGGATTCATGCGATCTGCGAGGAGTACCGCGCTGCCGCCACGCTCGACTACCAGCACGACGAGGCCGACCGCGGGACACGACGGATCACCTGCCCGACGCTCGCGCTCTGGAGTGGTACCGGCGCAGTCGCCGACTGGTACGAGCCGCTCGAGATCTGGAAGGCCTGGGCCGATGACGTCTCCGGCGGTCCGATCCCGGTCGGGCACTTCATCCCGGAGGAAGCTCCCGACGAGACGACGCGCCGTCTCGTCGAATTCCTCGCCTAGTTCAGGACGCCTGCGCCTCGTCCAGCCAGACGACCGCGCCTTCCCACGGGCCGAGGGACAGCGATCCCCCGACGCGCTCGCCGTCGCGCTCGCGCCGGGTGCCGATCCGCACCATGCCGTCGGGCACGTCGAGCTCAGCCGGGTCATCTCCGAGGTTGAACGCCACCAGCGACCCGCTCGCCCCGGCGCCAGGCCCACAGCCCGCCGTCGGCGGCGTGGCGCGTGTACCCACCGGTGCGCAGCTCGGGGACGGCGGTGCGCAGACGGATGAGGTCACGGCACAGCGAGAGCACCGAGCCGGGATCGCGCTGTTGGTCCTCGACGTTGCACGCGGCGACGTCGCCGAAGGGCAGCCATGGCTCCACGTCCGGGCGCGGTGAACCCGGCGCCCGGCCCGGGCGCCCACGGCATCGGCGTGCGCTCCGGGATCGCGCCCGTACACCGGGAAGAGCCGCTTCCCCACCGGGTCTTCGAGGCGCTCCTTCGGGACCTCGGTGTCGGGCATGCCGAGCTCGTCCCCGTAGTAGAGGAACACGCTCCCGGGCAGCGTGAGCGAGCATCATCGAGCGCGCAGCGGGTCTTCGCCGGGTCTCCTTCGGCCCAGCGGCTCGGGAACCGGTACATGTCGTGGTTGCCGCCCGTCCACACCGGCCACGAATCTGCGGGGATCGCCGCCATCGTGCTCTTCGACGACCTTGCGCAGCGCGTCGGCCTCGAAGCGAGAGTGCAGCAGCAGGAAGTTGAACGCGAGGTTCAGCTCGTCGCCCCGGCCGTAGAACGAGAGCCATGGCGTCGGTGTCGAACACGTGGGTCTCACCGACCAGGATGCGCGGCGGGTCGTACGAGTCGGCGATCTGGCGCCAGCGGCGGATGACGTCGTGCACCTCGGGCCGGTTGCCGTTGTAGACCTGCCGCTGCCCCGTCAACTGGACCATCCAGTGGTCGTCGTCGGTCGCGGGCGGGTTGTCGCGCAAGAGCCGCGTCCTTCACGACCATGTGCACGACGTCGATCCGGAAGCCGGCCACGCCGCGGTCGAACCAGAAGCGGAGGATGTGGTCGAACTCGGCGCGCACCTCCTCGTTCCACCAGTTGAGGTCGGGCTGCTCGGCGAGGAAGTTGTGCAGGTAGTACTGGCCCGTCGTGTCGTCGAGCGTCCAGGTCGGGCCGCCGAAGCTGCTCTGCCAGTTGTTCGGCGGCGACCCGTCGGGCTTCGGGTCGGCCCACACGTACCACTCGCGCTTGGGGTTGTCGCGCGAGGACCGCGACTCGACGAACCACGGGTGCTCGATGCTCGTGTGATTGGGCACGAGGTCGAGGATGACCTTGATGTCGCGTTCGTTCGCCGCCGCGATCAGCGCGTCGACGTCGTCGAGCGTTCCGAGGACGGGCTGCACGCCTGTGTAGTCGGCGACGTCGTAGCCCCAGTCGGCGTCGGGCGAGACGGTGACCGGGTTGAGCCAGATGCCGTCGACGTCGAGCCAGGCGAGGTGGTCGAGACGGTCGACGATCCCGCGCAGATCGCCGACGCCGTCGCCGTTCGAGTCCGCATAGGAACGGGGGTAGATCTGGTAGAGGACGCCTTCCTTCCACCACCGGTCCGCGTCGTCGGGCATGGGACGAGAGCGTACGCGGGGCGAGGAATGGAGCCGCCGAGGCCGGGGTTCTTCCCGACATGACGCGAAACGAAGCTTCGACCAAGGTGCCCTCGCGGGGGGAGCGGATCGTCGGCGAGGTGACGAGCTGGCCCGGGATCACGACCGACTCCGGCGAGTTCGGCGAGACCGAGTTCCTCCTCGACGGGCGAGCGATCGGGCACGTGCACGGGAGTCATATGGCCGACATCCCGTTCCCCCGCCGGGTTCGTGACGAGCTCGTGGCCGAGGGTCGCACCGGCCCGCATCACGTCCACCCGGATTCCGGATGGACGACGAAGTACATCCGTGACGACGCCGACGCCGACGAGGTGATCGAGCTCCTCCGGATCAACTACGACCGGATCACCGAGCGCCGCAAGCGCTGACCTGCCGGCCGCGCCCGGACTGCGCGGAGGGAGTGGGATTCGAACCCACGGAGGCTCGCGCCTCAATGGTTTTCAAGACCATCCCGTTCGGCCGCTCCGGCATCCCTCCGGGGGCCAGGCTAGGACCGGCGCGCCTCGACACGGTCGAACCCGCACAGCGGGATCAGGACCTCGGGCACGACGAAGGAGCCGTCCGGTCGCTGGCAGTGCTCGAACAGGAACACCAGCGTGCGCCCGACCGCGCACGCGGTGCCGTTGAGCGTGTGCACCGGACTCGTGCCGCCGTCGGCGCGGAAGCGCGTGCCGAGCCGGCGCGCGGAGTAATCGAGGTAGTTCGAGCACGACGTGAGCTCGCGGTATCGCCCCTCGGACGGCAGCCACACCTCGATGTCGTACTTCTTCGCCGCGGCCGCGCCGAGCTCCTCCGTCGCGCAGCTGACCACCCGGTACGGCAGGCCGAGCCCGCTCACGATGGACTCCTGCAACGCCAGGATCGCTTCGAGCTCGTCCCACGAGCCGTCGGGATGCACGAAGCTGAACATCTCCACTTTGTCGAACTGGTGCACCCGGAAGATGCCGCGCGTGTCCTTGCCGTACGTGCCGGCCTCGCGGCGGAAGCACGTCGAGAACCCGGCGTAGCGCAGGGGCAACGCGTCGGCGTCGACGATCTCGCCGCGATGCAGCCCCGAGAGCGGCACCTCGCTCGTGCCGACGAGGAACAGCTCGCCGCCGTCGACCTCGTACACCTGGGCCCGGTCGGTGGGGAAGAAACCGGCCTCCTCCATCGCGTGCTCGCGCACCAGCACCGGCGGGACGACGGGCGTGAACCCCTCGGCCACGACTCTCCCCATGACCCACTGCACGAGCGCGAGCTCGAGCAGCGCGCCCTCGCGCATGACGTACGCGAAGCGCGAGCCGCTCATCTCGACGGCGTGATCCGTCTCGACGAAGCCGATGCCGACGCCGAACTCGGCGTGGTCGAGTGGCGGAGCGTCGCCCGGCTCGCCGACCACGCGCAGCACCTCGTTTGTCGTCCTCGCCGCCGACCGGCACGGATGCGATCGGCGGGGTTCGGCACCTGCAACAGCAGCTCCCGAAGACGACGCCTCGGCCTCGGCCAACCGCGGCTCCTTCGCCGCCAGCTCGTCCTTGAGCGCGCCGGCGGCTGCGATCTTCGCCTCGCGCTCGTCGGCCGGCGCCCGGCCGATCTCCTTCGACGCCGCGTTCTGGCGCGCCCGGAGCTCCTCGACCTCGGTGAGCAGCGCCCGTCGGGCGTCGTCCGCCTCGAGCACGCGGTCGAGCAACCCCTCGGCGACCCGCTTCCGTTCGATGCCGGCCCGGTACTCCGGCTCCTCGCGCAGCCGCTTGAGGTCGATCACGCGGTGTCGCCGGGCGGCGCGACGCGGCCGCGCAGGTCGTCGACCCACTGCGCAGCCTGACGCCACGCCTTGTCGGCCGCGGCACGGCGCTCCTGCGCGTCCTCCTCGCCGGCGACCGGGTACGAGCCGAGGAACTTGACCTCTGCTTGCTTCGCCGCCAGGTTCCGCAGGCAGTCGGCGACCAGCTCGTCGGCGATGTGGCCGTGGACGTCGATGAAGAAGCAGTAGTCACCGAGGCTGCGCTTCGTCGGGCGCGACTCGAGCTTCGTGAGGTTGATGGCACGGGCCGCGAACTCCTGGAGGATCGCGAGCAGCGAGCCCGGTCGGTCCTCGCGCTGGAAGCAGACGACGCTGGTCTTGTCGTGGCCGGTCGGCGCCGGAATGCCGTGGCCGACGAGCACGAAGCGCGTCTCGTTCTCCGGGTGGTCCTCGATCTCGGTGGCGATGAGGTCGAGGCCGTTGAGGCGGGCGCCGAACGCGGTGCCGATGGAGGCCTTGCTCGCGGTCCTCGCCCCGCGCGACTTGCGCGGCGGCCTCCGCAGTCGAGTTCGTCACGATGCTGTCGGCCTCGGGCAGCTTGGCGGCGAGCCAGACCCGGCACTGCCCGAACGGGCTGGGATGTGAGAGCACGGTCTTGATGTCGTCGAGCTTCGTGCCCGGCAGCGCGCACAGGTTCAGCGAGACCGGGAGGTCGATCTCGCGCTGGATGAGCAGATCGGTGTCGAACGCGAGCGTGTCGAGCGTGACGGTCACGGTTCCCTCGATCGAGTTCTCGATCGGGACGAGGCCGATGTCGGCCTCACCGCGCTCGATCGCGCTGATCACGTCGGGGACCGACCGCAGGGGCTCGAGCTCCTGGTCGGCGAGATCGGGTTGGGTGAGGACGGCCTCTTCGGCGAACGTGCCGTGCGGGCCGAGGAATCCGACGCGAGTCACGGACAAATCGTACTGGCGCGCTTACGGAAACCGGCTGGTTTCAGGGCTCGGCGGGGAGCTGGAACAGCAGCGCGTACAACCGGCCGAGAAGATCGTCGGGTACGCCGTCCGGATCGGCGAGCTTCTGGAGCTCGATGCCCTGCGACAGCGCCTCGACCGCGATCGCCATCTGCTCGGCCGGCAGCGGCAACGGCAGATCCCCAGTTCCTCCGTGCGCTCGGCGAATCAGCTCGGCGACTTGGGCGAGCTGCTCGCGGTAGCGGGCTCTGTATGCGGGCGCGAATTCGGGGTGGCGGGCGACGTAGATGTGGAACTCGAGGGCGAGGAGGAACAGCTCACGCTCCTGCTCGACGGCGTCGATGAACATTCGAGCGCCGGCCATGGCGTGCTCCTCGGTCGTGCCCGATGCTCTATCGATGACCTCGGCCCCCTGCTGCATCGGCTCGTCGAAGCGTTCGTCGAGCACGGCTTGGAAGAGGTCTTCCTTGCTGTCGAAGTTCGAGTAGACGGCGCCTTTGGTCAGGCCGGCTTCCTCTGCGACCTCGTCGAGCGACGCGGCGACGAACCCTCGCCGGGCGAAGACGGTGGCGGCGGCGTCGATCAGCTGCGCGCGCGTCCGCGCCTTCTTCTCCTCGCGTGTCAGCCGTTCAGGCGTTTCCTGTTGCGTCACCCGGTCAGGCTGCCACGTCCCGCTGGGCCTCGTGGGCCTGCTGCTCGGCGTGCGCCTTCCGAAGGGAGGCGAGGAGGCGCTCGTAGCCGAGCTGCTTCACCAGCCAGGCCTGGGCCTCCCGCTTGCCGATCGGGGTGATCGCCGGGGGGGCGCTCGTCTTCAGGTCGTTCATTGGGGCCTCCGTTGATACCGATTGGTATCCGATACCGATCAGTATCCGATACCCGTCGGTATCTGTCAACCCCTTGCCGGCACTCTCCCTTCCCCGGAGGAGGGAGACGTTCGTCACGCCGCAGCCTGCGTGGCGTTGGCGATCGGCACCGCGAACGCCCGGCACCACACCAGCACCGTCCAGCCGGGCCCGGGCGCGGTCCCGCTCGGGAGCTGGTAGTCGGAGTCGGTGCCGACGTTGCCCCGCAGGCGCCCGAGGTCGGCGCCGCCGGGGTTGTCCCGATTCTCGCCCTCGACGACGTAGACGATCGGGTCCGGGCTCGACTGGATGTCGAAGTTCGAGAACCGCACGACGTGCGACCCGTCGGGCTGGCGGATGATCGAGGCTTCGCCGCGGGCGGAATGGTCGATGCCCCGCAGCTGGCCGCTGCTCAAGCGCACGGGGCCCGCAGGCGAGGGTGCCGGGCCGGGCGCGCCGGCGCCGCCGTCTGCGACGCGTCCTGGACCGACCCCTTCACGAGCTTCGTGTTGTCGACGGTATCGACGTAGTACGGCCGGACGATCACGACGGCGATGGCGACCGCGATCACGGAGAGGACCGCCGAGCGGACCCACACCCACGGCACGAATCGCCGGAGCAGCCAGCCCGCCAGCACCCAGCCGGCGATGATCCCGGCGATGACGAGGATCGCCTGGACGCTCTTCGTCGCGGTCCACGCTTCCGACGTCTTCGTGATGAAGAAGAAGCCGAAGACGACGGCGAGAAACGCTCCCGGCAGCGCGAGCGCGATGCGCTCCGGCCAGGTGCGCCCGCGGCGCCTCGCGGTGTCGGTCTGCTTGCTCGGTCCGGACTTCCGTCGCCACGGCACTCATTCTCGTCCGTGGGCGCGGCACATTCCGGCCGCGAAAGCCCCATTTCCCCGATTCGTAAGGAAGACCTAGACCCGGTCGCCTCGGTTCCGTACGATTCCCTGCGAACGGGTAAGGGTGGGAAGAGAAGGCAGGGACAGCATGCGGCAAGACCGGGTGGGGATTCCCCGTTTCGTTTACGCGATTCTCGTTGTCGCGCTCGTGGCGTTGCCGCTGATCGCGGCGGCATGCGGCGGCGGCGACGGCAAGAAGACCACCACCTCCACGACCGACACCACGATCGCCGGCCAGGAAAGTGGCGGCGGCGGGGGTGGCGGCGGAGGCGGAGGCGGTGGCGGCGGAAGCGCCAGCACCGGCGGCGGGGCGACGACGGGCGGCGGAGTCGCGACCACGGGTGGCGGAACCACTCTGACCTTCGTCACCGGTCTCACCTTCAAGACCTTCACGACGATCGGGCCCATCACGGGCCTGACGTTCCTGACCATCCCGCCGACGTAGCCGCACCGGCTTCCAGCTCGGTCAACGCGTCACGGCGCACTCGACCGCCGCGCGTGAAGGGATAGGAAAGGGGGCATGACCCCCATCACCCAATCGCCCGAGTGGAAGGCGTTACGCGACCACTACGAGCAGATCGAGCGCGCCCACCTGCGCGACCTGTTCGCCGACGACGCAACGCGTGGCGAGACGATGACGCTCGAGGTCGACGGCGTCTACCTCGACTACTCCAAGAACCGCGTCACCGGGGAGACCATCCGGCTCCTCGTCGCGCTCGCCGAGCGGGCCGGGCTGCGCGCGCGGATCGACGCCATGTTCGCCGGCGAGAAGATCAACGTGACCGAGGACCGTGCCGTCCTGCACGTCGCGCTCCGCGCGCCCCGAGGACGAGCACATCGTCGTGGACGGCAAGGACGTCGTTCCCGAGGTGCACGAGGTGCTCCGGAAGATGGCGGCGTTCGCCGGCAAGGTGCGCTCGGGTGAGCACACCGGCCACACCGGGCGACGCGATCCGCAACGTCGTGAACATCGGCATCGGCGGCTCCGACCTCGGTCCCGCGATGGCCTACGAAGCGCTGAAGGGCTTCAGCGACCGCGACCTGACGGTGCGATTCGTCTCCAACGTGGACGGCATCGACATCCACGAGTCGCTGCGCGACCTCGACCCGCAGGAGACGCTCTTCGTCGTCTGCTCGAAGACCTTCACGACGCTCGAGACGCTGACGAACGCGCGCACCGCCCGCGAGTGGCTGCTCGCCTCGCTGAAGGACGACGCCGCCGTCGCCAAGCACTTCGTCGCCGTGTCGACCAACGCCGAGAAGGTGGCGGAATTCGGGATCGACACGGCGAACATGTTCGAGTTCTGGGACTGGGTCGGCGGTCGCTACTCGTACGACTCGGCGATCGGGCTGTCGTTGATGATCGCGATCGGCGACGACCGGTTTCGCGAGATGCTCGCCGGCTTCCATGCGATCGACGAGCACTTCCGCACCGCGCCGTTCGAGCGCAACCTGCCCGTGCTGCTCGGCCTGATCGGCCTCTGGTACAACGACTTCTTCGGCGCCGAGACCCAGGCGATCCTGCCGTACAGCCAGTACCTGTCGCGCTTCACCGCGTACCTCCAGCAGCTCGACATGGAGAGCAACGGCAAGTCGGTGACGCTCGACGGCGACCCGGTCACGTGCATGACAGGGCCGATCGTGTGGGGCCAGCCCGGCACGAACGGGCAGCACGCGTACTACCAGCTCATCCACCAGGGCACGCGCCTCATCCCGTGCGACTTCATCGGCTTCGTGAACGCCGACACGGAAGTCGACGACCACCAGAACCTGCTCATGGCGAACTTCTTCGCCCAGACCGAGGCGCTCGCGTTCGGCAAGACCCGGGCCGAGGTCGAGGCCGAGGGCGTGCCCGCCTTCCAGGTGCCGCATCGCACCTTCCGGGGCAATCACCCCACCAACACGATCCTGGCGGAGAAGCTCACGCCGTACGTGCTGGGTCAGCTCGTCGCGATGTACGAGCACAAGGTGTTCACGCAGGGGACGATCTGGAACATCAACTCGTTCGACCAGTGGGGTGTCGAGCTCGGCAAGGTGCTCGCGAACCGGATCGTGCCGCAGCTCGAGGGCCCCGAGCCGGAGCTCGATCACGACAGCAGCACCAACGCGCTCATCCGCCGTTTCCGCGCGTTGCGCGGCTGACCCGCGTCATCGCGGTCGGCGCGTTACGGTTTCAGTCCTATGCGGCGGGTCGCGAGCATCGTTCTGCTCGTGGTGGCAGGAGTCATGTTCCCGGTCCTCGTTCTCGCGAACTGGGCCGGTTCGACGCTCTACGACAGCGACACGTTCAGCGAGCGGGCAGTCGAGCCGCTCAACTCGGAGGCGGTCCGGAGGAGCTCGCTCGCCGGTTGACCGCGCAGCTCGTCCAAGCCGGTAACCAGCAGGCGACCAGCTTCCGGCCCGCGTTCGAGCTCGCGCTCGAGGGCGTGATCGACACCGACACGTTCAAGTCGATCTTCCGCAACGCCGTTCGCCACACGCACGAGTCGATCATCGAGCAGGGTGACGGCGGCGGCCGACAAGGGCTCGACCTGGGCGCCTCGTTCGCGCTGATCACGAGCAGTCTCCAGGCCGGAGGGGGCGGCGACCAGCAGGGTGCGAGCGGCCTCGACAACAGCCTCAGCGACGTCACGAGCAAGATCGACGACCTCGGCCTCTGGGACGCCGAGGGCATCGTCGGGCAGATCGCGGCCGCCGCCCTCGTCATCGGGCTCGCCGCCACCGTCGGAAGCATTCTGCTCGCCGAGGACCGACGACGAGCGGTGCGCCGCCTCGGCATCGCGGCGGTGATCGGCGGGCTCTTCATCGTGGCGCTCCTGTTCGTCGCGACCTGGCTCATCGGTCGGCAGATCGAAGACGCCCAACTCGCGGACGCGATCAAGGGCGCACTCGGCGAGGCCACGGACGACCTGCGCCTCACCGGCCTCTGGATCGCCGCGTACGGGCTCGTGGTCGCGGCCGCGGCTGCCAGCACCGAGCGCCGCTACACACCGGCCGAGGTCTGGAACCGGGCGCGGGGGTGGATCGGGCGACGCCGGCAGACCACGTGGGGAACGATCCTGCTCGGCGTGCTGGGCCTCCTCATCAGCATCGTCTTCATCCAGGAGCCGCTCGGCAACCTCGAGCTGCTGATACGAGCGGCCGCGCTGTGGGTCGGCTACCTCGCCGTCACCGAGATCCTCCGCCTCGTCCGCGCGATCACCGAGAAGCAGGCGGAACGCCGCGCCCTGTGGCCGCGGTTGGCGACCGTCGGCGGCGCGATCGTCGTGATCGCCGGCATGGTGACCGTCGGCTTCTTGGTGACGACTCGCGGAGCAGCCAAAGCCGCCCAGGCGAGCGAGGAACAGGTCTGCAACGGCAAGAAATCGCTGTGTGACCTCCGGATCGACCAGGTCACGTTCCCCGGCGTCCACAACGCGATGTCCTCGGCGAACTACCCGGGCTACCTGTTCGCGCAGCAGATCGGCACGATCAACGACCAGCTGAACGCGGGCGTGCGGGCCCTGCACATCGACACGCACTATGGCGTGCCCTCCACGGCGCGCATCCCCGGTCAGAACGTCCCGATCGTCCTCACCGACAAGGTCGCCCAGGTCGCCGGGCGACGCCGAGGTCAACGAGGACCCGGTGGCGGCAAAGCGGGCGGCGCAACTCGCCGCCGGCGCACCGAAGGCCGCGGACGCGCAGCGCGGGCATCTACATGTGCCACAGCAACTGCGAGACCGGTGCGATCAAGTTCGGAGAAGCCCCTCGAGGACATCAAGACCTTCCTCGACGACCACCCCGACGACGTGCTGATGCTCACCCTCCATGACTTCACCACGCCCCGCCGACACGGCCGCCGCCATCGAGGCCGCCGGGCTCGCCGATCACGTGGCCACGCTGCAGCCCGGCGAGCCACTCCCGACGCTCCGGGACCTCGATCGACAACGGGCAAACGCTGTTGGTGTTCGCCGAGCGCGGCGACCCCGGCGGGCCGCCCTGGTACCACAACATGTACGACTGGTTCCAGGAGACGACGTTCTCGTTCACCAACAAGAAGCAGTTCGACTGCGCGCCGAACCGCGGGAAGCCCGACGCGCCGCTGTTCCTGATCAACCACTGGGTCACGCCGTCGCCGCCGAACCCGGCGAAGGGCCCGACGCGAACTCCCGCGCCGTGCTCGACAAGCGGATCGAGCAATGCCTCCGAGAACGCGGCCTCGTCTCCCAACATCGTCGAGGTCCAATTCGCCGAACGCGGAGACCTCATCTCCACCGTGACGCAATCGCTCAACGAGCGAAGGCTGCGGGAAGAGCGCACGAAAGCCCAGCAGGCAGCAGATACCGGCCGAGCCGCCGCCCGAGGCGACAGCACCGGGTCGCCCGACGTCGGCCCGGTCACCCCGATACCCGAGTCCACCGCTCATCACGACCTTGACCGGCGGCGATCCTGCCCGCTTCTGTCGTGTTTTCCCGGCCGCCGAGCTGAGCATCACCGCGTGGGCGGTGGCGATCATCCAAGACGACCCCTCGGAGGCGGGGCTCGCCGACCTCGCGTACGCGCCCCGCGCTCGTCGATGATCTCGGCCCCTACCTGGCCGCGGCCCGCAGGAGCTCGTCGCCAAGGCGCAGCCGATCGCCGACCGCGCCAAGGCCGGCGGTGGACCAGCTCCGCGCCCTCGGCCTGAAGAACGCGGACATCAAGCGGCTCGCGAAGGCCGCACCGGATGCGCTGCTCGGTCCCGACTCCCCCGACGGGACGGCGGTCAGGGCCAAGCTCCTCAAGCAGATCGAGAAGAAGGTCGACCCGCAGCAGCTGCGCCAGGCGGCCACCGACTTCCTGAACGCCCAGGGCGATCCCACGCCTCTCATGGACCTCGGAAACGTCCCGCAGGAGGTCGGCATCGCCGCCGGCTACCCCTGCGCGTCCGAGCGAGGGACCGGCTGACCTCTCGGCACCGTTCGTAAGCTGCGCGGTGATGAAGGTCGCGATCGCCGCCGACCATGCCGGGCTGCCGTTGCGGCCGACGATCGCCGACGCCGTCCGCGCCGCCGGGCACGAGCCCCTTCTCTACGGACCGGACACCGCGCCGCCCGAGGGCATCGACTACCCGCTCGTCGCCGAGGCTGTGGCCGACGCGCTCGACGCCACCGACGCCGAACGCGGCATCCTCGTGTGCGGCAGCGGGGCGGGCGTCACCATCGCCGCCAACAAGCTGCCGGGGATCCGGGCCGCGTACGCGGCGGACCACTACACCGGCCATCAGATGGTCGAGCACGACCACGTCAACGTGCTCACGCTCGGCGCACGCGTCATGGGCCCCGCGGTCGCGGCCGAGATCGTCGACGCGTTCGTGAACGCGGTGCCGAGCACCGAGGAGCGACACCTGCGCCGGCTCGGCGAGGTGCTCGACTTCGAACGGGAACGCAGCATGAACGCGGCAACACGATTGCACGACGCCGGCCAGAGCCTGTGGCTCGACAACATCACCCGCGCGCTCCTGACGAGCGGGACGCTCGCGCGATACATCGCCGACCTTGCCGTCACCGGCCTGACGTCGAACCCGACGATCTTCGACAAGGCGCTGACCGGCAGCGCCGACTACGACGAGCAGATCCGATCCCTCGCTGGCCGCCGGCACGGAGGGCGAGAAGCTGTTCTTCGAGCTGGCGCTCGTCGACCTCACGAAGGCGGCAAGCCTGTTCCGCGCCATCTACGACGCCACCAGGGGCGTCGACGGCTGGGTGTCGCTGGAGGTGTCGCCGAAGTTGGCGCACGACACGAAGAGCACCGTGGACGAGGCCAAAGCGCTGCACGAGAAGGCGGCGACGCCGAACCTGTTCATCAAGGTGCCGGGAACGCCCGAAGGAGTCCCGGCGATCGAGGAGCTCATCGCGGCCGGAGTGTCGGTGAACGTGACGCTCCTGTTCTCACGCGAGCACTACCAGGCCGCGGCCGAGGCCTACGTTCGCGGACTCGAGCGCCGGAAGGAGAGCGGTCTCGACCTCGACGTCTCGTCCGTGGCGTCGGTGTTCATCTCCCGCTGGGACGCCGCCGTCGACCGGCAAGCTTCCCGACGACCTCAGCGGCCAGCTCGGCGTGGCCGTCGCCAAGCGGACCTACAAGGCGTACCGGGACCTGCTGGCGTCGGATCGCTGGCGGAAGCTGGCGGCGGCGGGCGCCCGGCCGCAGCGCTTGCTGTGGGCGAGCACCGGCACCAAGGACCCGAACCTCCCCGACACGTTTTACATCCACGCGCTGGCGTCAGAGCTGACGATCAACACGATGCCGGAGAAGACGCTGCTCGCGTTCGGCGAGCACGGCGCCGTCGGCGACCTGCTGCCGGCGGACGGCGGCGACGCCGAGGACGTACTGGCCCGGATCGGCACGGCGGGCATCGACGTCGACGCGCTGGCGGCAACGCTTCAGGCGGAGGGCGCCGACGCCTTCGTGAAGTCGTGGGACGACCTGCTCGCTTGCATCGCCTCGACGTCCGATCGAGTGCGCGCACCGAACTAACCATGGAGGGAACCAGATGCAGCTCGGGATGATCGGACTGGGACGCATGGGGAACGGGCTCGTACGCCGCCTCATGAAGGACGGCCACGAGTGCGTGGTGTTCGACCACAACCCGCCGAAGGTGAAGGAGCTCGCGGACCTCGGCGCGACCGGCTCGTCCTCGCTGGCCGACTTCGCGTCGAAGCTGCGCAAGCCGCGCGCGGCTTGGATCATGGTTCCCGCGTCCGTCACCGGCCAGACCGTGATGCAGCTCGCCGACGAGTTCGAGGCCGACGACATCATCATCGACGGCGGCAACTCGTACTACCGGGACGACATCGCTCGGGCGTCGGAGCTGGCCGCGAAGAAGATCCACTACGTCGACGTCGGGACCAGCGGCGGCGTGTTCGGGCTGAAGCGCGGCTTCTGCCTCATGATCGGCGGCGAGGAGAAGGTCGTGCAGCACCTCGACTCGATCTTCGCCACGATCGCTCCCGGCGTCGACTCCGCGCCTCGAACGCCCGGGCGAACAGGCACACCCAGTCCGTCGGAGCAGGGGTACCTGCACTGCGGGCCGAACGGCGCCGGCCACTTCGTGAAGATGGTCCACAACGGGATCGAGTACGGGGTCATGGCCGCGTACGCCGAGGGCCTCGCTGTGCTCGAGAAGGCCGACATCGGCAAGCAGAAGCAGGCTGCGGACGCCGAGACCGCGCCGCTCGAGCACCCGGAGTTCTACCAGTACGACCTCGACATCCCCGAGGTGGCCGAGGTGTGGCGGCGGGGAAGCGTGATCGCCTCCTGGCTGCTCGATCTCACGGCGGATGCGCTGCACAGGTCACCCGAGTTGGCCGACTTCGAGGGGCGGGTCTCCGATTCCGGCGAAGGACGCTGGACGGTCACGGCCGCGATCGAGGAGAGCGTCCCCGCCCATGTCATCACGGCGTCGCTGTTCGAGCGTTTCAGCTCCCGCGGTGAGGCCGACTTCGCCGACAAGCTGCTCTCGGCCATGCGCAGCGAGTTCGGCGGGCACGCCGAGAAAGGGCAGTCATGACGACCGCACCGCAACATTCCGACGCGCTCGTGTTCTTCGGCGCGACGGGAGACCTCGCGTACAAGAAGATCTTCCCGGCGCTGTACGCGATGACCAAGCGCGGCCATCTCGGGATCCCCGTGATCGGCGTTGCGTCGTCGAGCTGGAGCGTCGATGACCTGCACAAGCGGGCCCACGACAGCATCGAGGAGCATGGCGGCGGCGTCGACGACAAGAACGCGTTCGACACGCTCGCCAAGTCGATGACGTACGTCGACGGCGACTATCGCGACGCCAAGACGTACACATCGCTCGGCTCCGCGCTCCGTGCCGTCAAGTCGAAGCGGTCCGCGCACTACCTGGCGATCCCGCCGAGCCTGTTCCCCACCGTGGTCGAGGGTCTCGGAAAGTCGGGCTGCGCGAAGGACGCGCGCGTCATCGTCGAGAAGCCGTTCGGGCGCGATCTCGCATCGGCGCAGGAGCTCAACCGCGTGCTCCACTCGGTGTTCCCCGAGCCGGCGATCTTCCGCATCGACCATTACCTCGGCAAGGAAGCGGTCGAGAACCTGCTGTACTTCCGCTTCGCCAACTCCTTCCTCGAGCCGATCTGGAATCGCAATTACGTGGAGAGCGTCCAGATCACGATGGCCGAGAACTTCGGTGTGCAGGGCCGTGGCCGCTTCTACGAGGAGGTCGGCGCGCTGCGCGACGTCGTGCAGAACCACATGCTGCAGACGGCGGCCATCCTGGCGATGGAACCGCCCGTCGGCGGCGAGGTCGAGTCCCTGCGCGACGAGAAGGAGAAGGTGTTCAGCGCCATGCGGACGCTAGAGCCGCGCGACCTGGTGCGGGGCCAGTTCAACGGATATCGCGACGAGGACGGCGTCGCGCCCGGACTCCGACGTGGAGACGTTCGCCGCCGTCCGCGTCTTCGTGGACTCGTGGCGGTGGAACGGCGTGCCGTTCTTCATCCGGGCGGGCAAGGACCTTCCCGTGACCGCGACCGAGGTGATCGCCAAGCTCTACAAGCCGCCCCAGCAGGTGTTCGACGAGGAGGAGATCGACCCCGACGACCAGAACTACCTGCGGTTCCGGCTCGGCCCCGACCAGGTGGCCATCGCGCTCGGTTGCCGGGCGAAGGTGCCGGGCGAGTCCTTTGCGGGCAAGCCCGTCGAGCTGTACCTGTGCGACCAGTCCGCCGACGAGATGTCCGCGTATGAGCGGCTCATCGGCGACGCGCTGGCGGGCGAGGCCCTGCTCTTCGCACGGGAGGACGGCGTGGAGGCGGCGTGGCGGGTCGTCGACCCCGTCCTCACCGACCACGGCATCGCCCATCCGTACGAGCAGCAGACCTGGGGGCCGGCCGAGGCCGACGCGTTGCTCCCGGAGGGTGAGTTCTGGCACGACCCGAAGCCGTGAGCCCGGCGTGAGCAACGGCGGAACGCCGGGCGAGTTGTGGCTCGTCCGCCACGGCGAAACCGAATGGACGGCGACCGGTCGGCACACGAGCCATACCGACGTGGCGCTGACCGAGACGGGCCGCGTGCAGGCCACCTCCGTCGGCGGCGTTCTCGCCGGACGCCCGTTCGCGGTGGTGCTGTCCTCTCCCCTGTCGCGCTCCGTGGAGACGTGCCGCCTCGCCGGCTACGGCGACCGCGTCGAGACCGACGACGACCTCAAGGAGTGGGACTACGGCGAGTACGAAGGTCGCACCACGGCGGAGATCCGGGAGGAGCACCCGGGTTGGACAGTGTGGTCGGGATCACCGGGAGGCGAATCCCTCGAAGACGCCGCCGCGCGTGCCCGCCGCGTGATCGATCGCGCCACCGCGTCCGGCAGGGACGCGGTGCTGTTCTCCCACGGCCACTTCCTGCGCATCCTCGGCGCCACCTGGGTGGGCCTGGCGCCCGAGGGCGGAAGGCTGCTCTCGCTCGGTACCGCGTCGCTCAGCGTCCTCGGCTATGAGCGCGAGGCCCGTGTGATCCGGGGGTGGAACCGGCCGTGCGACGTCGGCTAGGCAACCAGGATGGTCGAACCGCTCGCCACGCCGAACGCCCCACCCGTCGCCGGGCCGTACTCGCCGGCAGTGCGCGCCGGTGACTGGCTGGTGCTGGCCGGTCAGGTCGGTCTCGATCCCGCCGCCGGTCGTCTCGCCGAAGGCGGGACCGGAGGCGAGGCGCGCCAAGCCCTGGCGAACATCACGACCGTGCTGACCGACTGCGGCGCGAACTGGGGCGACGTCGCCAAGGTGAACATCTTCCTCACCGACATCGCCGACTTTCCGATCGTCAACGAGGCGTACGGTGCAGCCGTGGGCGACCACCGGCCGGCACGCAGCACGGTGCAGGTCGCCGCCCTGCCCGCGGGCGCGCGGGTCGAGATCGAAGTCTGGGCGCACAAGCCCGTCTGAGAGAGAGGTCGCGATGGCAGACGACGACGTGCTCGGGAACATCCAGCAGCTCGCCGACGAGGAGCACGAGCTCTACGAGCGGCATCGCGCCGCCGGGAGTCCCCTGACCGAGGACGAGCACCGCCGACTGGACGAGTTGCAGGTGCGACTCGACCAGTGCTGGGACCTGCTCCGGCAGCGTCGCGCCCGGCGGCAGTACGGCGACGACCCGTCGGACGCGCAGGCTCGCGACGAGTCGACCGTCGAGGGCTACCAGCAGTAGCGCTAGACCGGGCGCGCGGCGTCGCTGGTCAGGCGGGACAGCGTCCGGAGCTTGTTGCGTGGCGTCGAGCACCCGCCCTCGGTTCCCCGGGGGTGCGACGTGTGCAAACCTCGGGCCGACGGCGTCGCCGCTCAGGCGGCGCGAGCGGGGGAACAGTCCCGGGTCGGCCCGGTGTTTCCGGGTGAGCATCGACCCGGAGAGGAGAGCGATGAGCCCCGAACTGACCAAGACCGACGAGGAGTGGCAGAAGGAGCTGACCCCGGCCCAGTACCAGGTGCTCCGGCACGCCGGCACCGAGCCCGCCTTCACAGGTGAGTACTGGGACTGTCACGACGACGGCGTGTACCGCTGCGCGGCGTGCGGGGCCGAGCTGTTCACGTCCGACACGAAGTTCGAGTCGGGCACGGGCTGGCCGAGCTTCACGGAGCCGGCGGTCGCCGACGCGGTCGAGCTGCGTCGTGACAAGAGCCACGGCATGGTGCGCACCGAGGTCGTGTGCCGCCGGTGTGGCGGCCACCTCGGGCACGTGTTCGACGACGGACCGGGGCCGACCGGCCAGCGCTACTGCATCAACTCGCTGTCCCTCGACCTCGATCGAGGCGCCGCTTCGTGACGCAGGCGGCCGGTTCGCCCGCTGCCCCTCAGCTCGTCCAGTTCGGGACGGCGCGCGGGCGGTGGGTGATCCTCGCCGCCATCCTCGGCTCGGGCATCGCGTTCCTCGACTCGACGGTCGTCAACGTGGCGCTGCCCCACATCGGGGACGATCTCGGCGGCGGGCTGTCGGGTCTGCAGTGGACGCTCGACGGCTACCTGCTGACGCTGAGCGCGCTGCTCCTGTTGGGCGGCGCGCTCGGCGACGAGTACGGCCGGCGGCGCATGTTCGTGATCGGGCTCGTGTGGTTCACCGTCGCGTCCGTGTTGTGCGGCCTTGCGCCGAGCATCGGCACACTGATCGCGGCGCGAGCCCTCCAAGGTGTGGGCGGCGCGATGCTCGTTCCCGGCAGCCTCTCGCTGATCACCGCCAGCTTCCGTTCCGAGGACCACGGCTCGGCGATCGGCGCATGGTCGGGACTGACTGGGGTCGCCACTTCGATCGGCCCGTTCCTGGGCGGTTGGCTCGTCGACGCCGTCTCCTGGCGTCTCGTGTTCCTCATCAACGTCCCGCTCGCCGCCGTCGCGCTGTGGGTGACGATGCGCCACGTGCCCGAGAGCCACGACCCCCAGGCGGGCACGCGGCCGGACTTCGTCGGCGCCGGCGCGGCGACGCTCGGCCTCACCGGCGTCGTGTTCGCACTGATCCAGGGCCCGGCCCACGGCTGGTCGCCGTTCGTGATCCTCGCCGGCCTCGTCGGGCTCGTCGCGCTCGTCGCGTTCCCGTTCATCGAGATGCGCGTGAAGTCGCCTCTCGTCCCGCTCGACATCTTCAAGTCGCGGCAGTTCAGCGGGGCCAACGGCACGACCTTCGTCGTGTACGCGGCGCTGGGCGTCGCGCTCTTCCTCGTCGTCGTCGAGTTGCAGACCGTGCTCGGCTACTCCGCCCTGGAGGCGGGCGCCGCCACCATCCCGATCACGGTGCTCATGCTGTTTCTCTCGCCCCGCGCCGGACGACTGTCGCAGCGCATCGGCCCCCGCATCCCGATGACGGTCGGGCCGCTCATCGTGGCAGTGGGCCTGGTCCTGCTCGCCGGCATCGGGCCGAGCACGACGTACTTCACCGGGATCTTCCCCGGGCTCGTCGTCTTTGGTCTCGGCCTCTCGCTGACCGTCGCGCCGCTCACAGCGGCGGTGATGGGCTCGGTCGAGGAGAATCACGTCGGAGTCGGCTCCGGCGTGAACAACGCCGTGGCCCGGGTCGCCGGCCTGCTGGCGGTGGCGGTCCTCCCCGCGCTCGCCGGCCTCGAGACGGCGTCGGCGGGGGCCCAGTTCACCGACGGGGTGAGCCGCGCCCTCTATATCTCGGCGGCGCTCGCCGTGCTCGGAGCGATCAACTCGTGGATCACGATCCGCTCGGCGGCGCGCGGTCGAGACGCCCGTGCAACCGCTGGCGGTCTCGTGCCAGGACCCGTGCGTGCGCGAGCGGCAGGGGGAGGTAGACGAGGCCGCCTGACCGGCGCATGCTGGCGGGCGGATGACCTTCCGTCGGCTCGGTGCCGTCGGCGTGGTGCTGGTGATGGCGCTCGCCTCTCCCGGGGCTGCCGCCGCCGGGACCGCTCCCGCGCCGCGACCGGACGCGTATCGCGACCAGCCACCGCTCGCTTACGTGTCGGAGGGGCGCGTGTTCGTCCTCGACGGAAAGGGCAGCCCGCCGGTTGGCGTGCGCGGCGTCGCCGATGCGTGTTGCGTCGCCTTCTCGCCCGACGGCTATTACGTGGCCTTCGAGCGGCAGGGCGAACTCTGGGTCGTCGAGCACGACGGCACCGAGCTCCACCGCGTCGCGCGCTCGGTCGCCCGCTGGGAGTGGGCGCCCGACGGCCAGGCCCTCGCGATCGTCCGCAAGGCGTCCCCCGACGGGACCGGAGCGGGCCGGCATCGAGTTCGTCGGCGCCGAGGACCCGGGCATCCACGAGACTCAGCTCCGCGATCACCGCGTCCTCGACATGGCATGGGCCGGGCTCGGCCGCCGCATCGCCGTCTCCGACGGTCCCGGCCGACGAAGCGCCGGGCGCGCGGACGGCGAGCCGGCTCAGCTGTTCATGCTCGAGGTCCCCGGTCCATACGGCGAGGACTGCCCGGCGCTGTGCCCCGAGGCCCCGCTCTCCGTCCCCGTCGAGCATCCCGACGCGACGTCGGGCCCGCTGCTGGCGGGCTGGTCGCCGAACGTCGACAACATCGCGCTCTGGACCGCGCCCGGGAACGGCGCCAGTCTCGGCGTCGTCTCACCGGGCGGTGGCGGCATCACCCCGATCGCGGGCACGCTCGTACGTCGGTCGTGGGTGCAGTGGTCGAGGAGCGGCGACCGCCTGCTCGTCGTCGAAGGAACCGCCCGCGAATCCGGCGCGCCGCGAGTCCTCCTGCTGTGCACGAACGCGACGGCCTGTCGCCCCATCGCCGGGGGCGACCAGGCGGTCGCGGACCCGGCGTGGTCGCGCTCGGGCGCGATGGCCTACGTGCAGACCGATCGTCGTGAGCTGTGGATCGCGAACCGGGACGGTGAAGACGCCCGCCGGGTGGCCGCGGCGGGAGAGGGCGTGGCCGCGCCGCGCTGGCTCCCCGACGGCCGCCACCTCCTGTTCGTACGAGACGGGCGGGTCTGGCTGTTGGACGCCACGGGCACCCGCGAGGATGGAGCTCCGGCAACCCCGGTGGCCGGCCCGATCGGGCGCCGGCGGGCGGCGCCGACGGCATCCTCGCGGGAGCCGTCCGACCTCTCGCCCGATCTCGCCGAACAGTTGTATTCGGTCGCCCCGTAGGGCGGTCGGGCTCCGAATGAGTAAACGATTGGCGGAACACGCTAGAACCCGAGACTGTTGTACGTGGGCTTCGAGGCGAATACCCGGCGAGCCGCCCGGAGATCCTCACAGAATCGCCGCACCACAACGAATGAGGATGGTACGTGACCCAGGTCACAAAGCGCACTGAGCGCCACGACGAGGACCTCGTCCGCGTCTATCTCGACGAGATCGGCCGACACGAGCTCCTCACCAAGGACGACGAGGCCCGCCTCGCCCAGGACATCGACGCGGGTCGAGACGCCCGCGCCAAGCTCGACGAGCCCGGCCGCATCAAGCGGAACGACCGCCGGAAGCTCGAGGAGGCGGTCCTGCGGGGAGAGGCCGCCCGGCGCGAGTTCATCCAGTCCAACCTGCGGCTGGTGGTCTCGATCGCCAAGAAGTACCAGGCGTCCGGGCTGCCGCTCCTCGATCTCGTGCAGGAGGGCAACCTCGGGTTGATGCACGCGGTCGAGAAGTTCGACTGGCGGAAGGGCTTCAAGTTCTCGACGTACGCGACGTGGTGGATCCGCCAGGCGATCCAGCGCGGCATCGCCAACACCGGCCGCACGATCCGGCTCCCGGCCCACGCCGGCGACAACCTGCTTCGCCTCCACCGGGTCCGCGCCCAGCTCGAGTCGGAGCTGGAGCGTGAGCCGACCGTCGCGGAGCTCGCCCGCGAGCTCGACGTCGCCGAGGAGAAGGTGACGGAGCTGCTGCTCGTCGCGCCCGATCCGGTGTCGCTGGCCGAGCCGGTCAGCGAGGACGGCGAGACGGAGCTGGGAGACCTCGTCGAGGACCGCAGCGCCGAGTCGCCGTTCGACGCCGCCGCCCGCGCCCTGCTCCCGGCCGAGGTCGAGAAGCTCCTCTCGGTGCTCGACGAGCGGGAGCGACGGATCCTGAGCCTGCGCTTCGGTCTCGACCGCGGCGAGCCCCGCACACCCGACGAGGTGGGCGAGCTCGTGCACCTCAGCCGTGAGCGGGTCCGCCAGATCGAGGCCCGGGCGCTGTCGCGGCTCCGTCACCCGTCGGCCGACACCGGCATCCGCTGGCTCCTGGCCAGCTGACGGTCAGTCGCGCCCGCGGGCGCGCACCAGCCATACCGATGACCGCGTCGCCGTCGATCGCGACGTGCGAGACGTCGACTAACCCCGCCCGAGTCAACACCGCACGCACGCCGTCCGGCTCCTCGCGGCTGACGATCGCGAGTCGGCCTCCGGGCCGGAGCGTGCGGGCCACGTTCGCGAACCCGGCATCCGGGTCCGCGAACACGACCAGCCCGACGTCGGCTCACGATCGCGTCGAACCGCAGGGGAGCGAACCGCTGCGTCTGGGCGTCGGCGTGGACGAAGCCGACGTGAGCGAGACCGGCTCCGGCGGCGCGTCGCCGCGCCTGCTCCACCATCGTCAGCGAGTCGTCGACGCCGAGGGCGAGCCCGGACCGCCCGACCTGTCGCGCCGCGCCCAACGTCGTGTCGCCGGTGCCGCAGCCGACGTCGAGCACGCGTCCGCCGGGCGCGAGCCCGGCGGCGTCGAGCAGGACGAGATGGAGGGAGGCCGCCGTCGTGGTGATGCCGGCCATCGACGTCCTCCCCCCTCCCGTGTGGAGTGTGGTTCACACTGTGTATTTGACATAGCTGTGTTTGTCAAGTAGAACACGACGGCATGGGCCGAGGACGACGATTCGGAACGCACCACCACGGCGGGCGGGGCGCCCGATGCCGGTGGCTGACCCAGCCCGGCACGTGGGAGGTGCACGCCCGGGTCGAGCGCTTCGTCGAGCCGGCGCTTCTGCTCGTGCTGCGGAACGGCGAGACCCACGGCTACGACCTCGCCGACTCGCTCGCGGAGCTGGCGCCCGACGACCCCGTCGATCTCGGCAACCTCTACCGGCTGCTGCGATCGCTCGAGGCGGAAGGCGTGGTGACGTCGCGCTGGCGCGACGATCTCCCCGGCCGCGTCAAGCGCACCTACGAGCTGACCGACGACGGGCGGCGGCTCCTCGAGACCTGGGCCGAAGCCCTGCGCAAGACGGACGAGAACATCGCCGCGTTCCTGCGGCGCTACGAGGAAGGAGCTGCCAAGTGAGAGCAGAGCACCGCGCGATGCGCGAAGAGTTCCGGCGCATGCGCCGCGTTCACAGGGCCCGGCGCAAGTACGACGACTATCGGTGGTGGCGAGGCGAAGACGAGGTCACCGCGCTCGAGGAGCTCCAGCGGGATCTGGAGGAGGCGGCGGCGGACGTCGCCGAGCGAATCAGGCGGTTGAAGGCGAAGCAGGAGCTGTAAGCCCCGCTTTCTGACGCGCCGCGGCGCCAGGATGCCCTGGCGGCGCATCGACCGGTGGAACCAGATCGTCGACAGGGCGATGGCGCTTCCCGTCAGCCCCCACGAGACCAATGTCTTCGCCACGAGGAACGTCGCCAGTGACTGGCTGAACAGGAGCCACAACGTCACCGTCGCGTTCGCGAGCTGGGTGAACGCCCACAGCAGCGTGATCTGCAGGAAGAACCGGCGGACGGGCGCGTGCGCGAGCACGCCGCTCGGGATCGGGCAGAAGTCGCGCGCCAGGCGTTCCGCCAGTGGTCGACCCAGTGGCACGGAGAGCAGGAACGCGGCGGCGACGAGCGCGGTGCCGAGCGTCGGCTGCAGGAAGTAGACGACCACGCTGCCCGACACCATCGCGACGACGGTCCGGGCGGTGATGGTGACGGCGGCGAGGAGAAGGATCCCCGGAACCCTTTGGCCGGTGACGAGCCGGCGACCGATGGCGACGTAGGTCCAGCCCATGCCGATCAGCACCGCTCCCCAGACGCCGAGGAAGTGCAGCGTCAGCAGGAAGAGCACGAGGGGCACGACCGTGCCCTCGATCACGTGAGGTACGGCGTGCCGGGCCAGCGTCCGGAGGCGCGGAATCTCGAAGTGCGGGATCTCGAAGGGGGCCGTCATGGAGCGAAGCGCGCACTCTAGAGGGCGAACCTGTGAATTCGCAGTCAGGCCCTCCCCCGTACACTGCGGCCGCTTGCGCTGGATCGTTCACGGCGAGCGCGCCCTGTACTCGAGTCCCTGGGTCGGGCTGCGCGTGGCCGACGTCGAGATCCCGGGGGGCGAGCGGTTCGAGCACCACGTCGTCCGGGTGCCGCGGGAGGCGGCCGGCTGCGTCGTCCACGATCCTGAGCAGGGCGTGCTCCTGCTCTGGCGGCACCGTTTCATCACCGACACGTGGGGATGGGAGATCCCGGCCGGGGCCGTCGACGACGGGGAGACCCCCGCAGAGGCCGCTGCCCGCGAGGTGCGGGAGGAGACGGGGTGGCGGCCGGGGCCGGTCGAGCACCTGGTGACCTACCAGCCGTCGAACGGCTTGTCCGACCAGCGATTCAACGTGTTCCTCGCGCCGGGCGCCGAGCATGAGGGCGATCCGGTCGATTTCGGCGAGGCCGAGCGCATCGAGTGGCGAACGCCGGCGGAGGTGCGCGACGACATCGCGGCCGATCAGGTGGCGGACGGCCTCTCGCTCACGGCATTGCTGTTCGCGCTCGCCTTCGATCGCCTCGGCTCGTCCGGCTAGATCGACTCCATGTCGGCCTGGCTGTAGACGCGGAACGCGATGAGCGTCCGGGTGCGCAGCACCCCCGGTTGCGCCGCGATGCTTCCGGTGACGAGGTCGGCGAGCGACTCGTGGTCCGAGACGCGGATGACGACGACGATGTCCTCGTCGCCGGCGACGGAGTACGCCGCGCTCACGCCGTCGAGGTCGGCGATGTCGCTCGCCAGAGCCGCGATCCGCGCCGGCTCGGCGATGATGAGGACGATCGCGTGGACCACGGCCGTGACTCTACGTGGCTTGCCTCGCGTCTACCCGGTGGGCGAGGGGGGACTTGAACCCCCACATCCTTTCGGACACAGGCACCTGAAGCCTGCGCGTCTGCCAATTCCGCCACTCGCCCGGTGGTGGGGAACTCGCAGCGTACCAACCGGCCTCGGACGTTCCCGGGGCTGAACAACCCAATGGCGCCAAGGCGGAACCGGGATTACGCGCAGTTACACTTCCGCCCGATGGGACTCCAGGGGTTCGAGCGTCGGCTCGAGCGGCTGGTGGAAGGCACCTTCGCCAAGGCCTTCCGCGCCGGCCTCGAGCCCGTCGAGATCGGCCGCAAGATCGCCCGCGCGCTCGACGGGGGCCGCATGATCGGCGTCCGCGGCGGCTGGGTCGTGCCCAACGACATCGTCGTCTCCCTCTCTCCGGACGACCTGAAGCGGTTCTCGACCTACTCCGACGTGCTGTCCCGTGAGCTCGCCGACGCCGCCCGCCAGTACGCCCGCGACGAGGGGTACCTGTTCCTGGGGCCCGTCACAGTGGCCCTCGTCGAGGACGACGATCTCAGGACCGGCCAGCTCGAGGTCGAGGCCGAGATCGTCGAGGGGCCCTCGGAGCACCTGGGAGCGCTGGTCCTCCCGGACGGGCGGCGGGTGCAGCTCGGGGACCAGCCGGCGGTGATCGGACGCCTGCCCGACTGCGCGGTATCACTTGCGGATGCGCAGGTGTCCAGACGCCACGCCGAGATACGTCCTGCCGGCGATGGTTTCGCCGTCGCCGACCTGGGCAGCATGAACGGCACCACGGTGAACGGCGCCGCGGTCCGAGAGCGAGCGCTCGAGGACGGCGACGAGATCGGGGTCGGCTCCACGACCATCCGTTTCGAGGCGTCCTAGAGGCCCGACTTCAATGTCCGAAGCCGTACTCACGGTCCTCAAGTTCTGCTTTCTCGCCCTCCTGTACCTCTTCCTCTACCGGGTGGTGCGGTTGACGCTGCGCGAGCTGCGCGCGCCCGCGCTCACCGCCGAGCCGGCCGGGGTGCCGACGGCCGCGCCTCCGCGGCGCGAGCGCCCACCCGAGCCGCGCGCCGCGTTGCGCCTGCGCATTCTCGAGCCCGCCTCACGCCAGGGCGAGACGCACACGATCGACCGCGAGGTCACGGTCGGACGCGGCGGCGGGTGCGCGCTCGTCCTCAACGACGACACGTACGTCTCCCAGCTGCACGCCCGGCTCTTTCCGCAGAACGGCGAGGGCTACGTCGAGGACCTCGGCTCGACGAACGGCACCTACGTGAACGGCAAGCAGATCAAGGGCGTGACACGCCTCAAGCGCGGAGACCGGGTGCAGTTTGGCCAGACCGTCGCCGAGGTCACCAAGTGAGCCCGTTCAAACTCGTCGCGGCCGGTGTCACCGACGTCGGCCGTGTTCGCGACGGCAACGAGGACGACTTCCTCGACCAGTCCAACCGCCTCGGCCTGGTCGCCGTCGCCGACGGCATGGGTGGTCACCGCGCCGGCGAGGTCGCGAGTGCCACGGCGCTCGAAGCGCTGCGAGCCGCCGTCGCGTCGGGTCAGCCTTTGCGCGACGCGATCGAGGGAGCCAACGACGCCGTCCTCGAGAAGTCCGTGTCCGACCAGGAGCTTGCCGGCATGGGCACGACGCTCACCGCGGGCATGCTCGGGACCGACGGGTACCTGGTCGTCGGGCACGTCGGCGACTCGAGGGCGTACCTCGTCCGCGACGGTGAGCTCACGCAGATCACCGACGATCACAGCCTGGTCGAGGAGATGGTCCGCGGCGGCGAGCTCACGCGAGAGCAGGCCGAGGTGCACCCGCGCCGTTCGATCATCACGCGTGCGCTCGGCATCGACCCCGAGGTCGAGGTCGACGAGTACCCGATCGAGCTCCGGCCCGGCGACCGCATCCTCTTCTGCTCGGACGGCCTCACGACGATGGTTCGCCCCGACGAGATCGCCGGCATCCTCAGCCGCGAGCAGGACCCGAAACGGGCGGCACAGCTCCTCGTCGACGCCGCGAACGCGGCCGGCGGCGAGGACAACATCACCGCCGTCATCGTGGAGGCGGTCGAGATCCCCGGCGACGAGGTCGGCGCTGCGCCGGCCGTTCCCGACGACGACACGTCGGACACGCCGCCGGTGAAGCCGCGGCGCCGCAGGGGGCGCACGCTCTTTCGCGTGCTCGTCTGGGTGCTCCCGGTGCTCATCGTGCTGGCGATCGCGTTCGTCGCCGTCGGCTGGTACGCGCGCAACACGTACTTCGTCGGCATCAATCACGGCCGGGTGGCGGTGTTTCAGGGAGTCAAGGGCGGGCTGCTCGCCTGGGACCCGACCGTCGAGCGCCGCACGACGATCGCCTCGGACGATCCCGGGCTCACCGACGCGCAGCGCCAGGACCTCGAGGACGGCAAGAAGTTCTCGTCGCTCGGCGGGGCCGATGCCTACGTGGCGCGTCTCCGTCAGGGCATCGCAGAGAGCACCCAGACCACGACGCCCACGACGATCCCCGTCCCGCCGGCGGCGACCGAGCCCCCGATCCCGGCCGCGCCGCCGCCGTGACCCTCACCGCGTCGCAGCGTCGCAACTCCGAGCTCGGGCTCGGGCTGCTCGCCGTCATCATCACGGTCGGCGGCTACATCCTCGTCGCGCTGTCCGAGGGACCGTCACTTCCCGCCAACCTCTGGTTCTTCCTCGCCGTGCTGATCGGCCTGTACGTGGTCGCGCACCTCGCCGTGCGCGCACTCGCGCCTCGCGCCGACGGGACGCTCCTGCCGCTGGCGGCGCTACTCAACGGCATCGGGTTCGTCGTTATCACCCGCATCGACCGCGACGCCCAGGACCAGCTCGCACCGAGCCAGGCCGTGTGGACCATGGTGGGCGTCGCCGCCTTCATCGGGACCCTGTGGGTCGTACGGCGCGTCCACCTGCTCGAGCGGTACCGCTACACCTTCCTCTTCCTCGGGCTCTTCGCCCTCCTCCTACCCCTCGCGCCCGGGCTGGGCCGGGAGATCAACGGCGCCCGGCTCTGGGTGCGGCTCGGCCCGATCAACTTCCAGCCCGGCGAGCTGGCCAAGGTGTTCCTGGTCATCTTCCTGGCGGGGTATCTCGTCGACAAACGCGAGGTGCTGGCGGCGGGCGGACGCCGGATCGCGGGTCTCCGCGTCCCGGCAGCGCGGCACCTCGGGCCGCTGCTCCTGGCCTGGGGCTTCTCGCTCGTCGTCATGATCCGCCAGAAGGACCTCGGCTCGTCGCTCCTGTTCTTTGCCGTGTTCGCGGTGATGCTCTATATCGCGACCGAGCGCACCGCGTTCCTCCTCGCCGGCGCCGGCCTGTTCGTGTCGGGCGCGGCGATCGGGTACGCGATCTTCGGCCACGTCCAGGAGCGGGTGTCGGTGTGGGCGAACCCGTGGCCGGTCGCCGGTGGTGACGGCTACCAGATCGTCCAGTCGTTGTTCTCCTTCGGTTCCGGTGGGTTCGCAGGGACGGGCTTCGGGCTCGGGAGCCCCGACAAGATCCCAAACGCGTCGACCGACTTCATCTTCTCTGCGATCGGCGAGGAGCTCGGGCTGCTCGGGACCGTCGCGATCCTGACCGGGTTCCTGCTGTTCGTGGCGGCGGGGTTCCGCATCGCGCTCCAGGCTCAGCGCCCGTTCCCGAAGCTGTTCGCCGCCGGCCTCACGTCGATCATCGGCATCCAGACGTTCGTCATCCTCGGCGGCGTCACGCGCCTCATCCCGCTGACCGGTGTGACGCTCCCGTTCATCTCGTACGGCGGCTCGTCTCTCATCGCCAACTTCGTGATCCTCGCGTTGTTGCTGCGAATCTCGGACGAATCCGCTGAACGCGCCTCCACACCGACCGCGCGAGCCGGCGTGCTCGCCCGTCGATGAATCGCGCCATCCGGCGGGTGGGGATCGGCGTCACCGTCCTGGTGCTGCTGCTCGTCGGTCAGCTCACGTACCTGCAGGTCTACGACGCGGACAACCTCGCCAACGACCCGCGCAATATTCGGTTCCAGCTGCGCGACTTCTCGAAGCCGCGCGGCCGGATCCTCACCGCCGACGGCCAGATCCTCGCCCGATCGGTCGAGACCGGCGACGAGCTGAAGTTCCAGCGTCTCTACCCGCAGGGCGCGCTGTTCTCGCAGCTCGCGGGATACCAGTCGTTCGTATTCGGAAATATCGGGATCGAGCGGACGTATAACAGCGAGCTCGCCGGTCGCGACCCGCTGCTCACGCTCAGGAACATCGGCGACGTGCTCGCGGGCAAGGAGACCGTCGGCAACGTCGTGCTGTCGACCAGCCAGCAGCTCCAGGCGACGGCTCGTGACGCGCTCGGCGCCCAGCACGGATCGGTCGTCGTGATGAACCCGAAGACGGGCGGCATCCTCGCCATGTACTCGAACCCGAGCTACGACCCGCAGCCCTTCGCGAGCCACAACTCGCAGGTCGCCCAGGACTACGAGAAGCTCCTGCGCGCCAACCCCGACAAGCCCGATCTGCCGCGCGCGTACCGCGAGCGGTTCCCGCCCGGCTCGACCTTCAAGGTGATCACGTCCTCGGTCGCGCTCGGCACGGGCCGGTTCACCCCGGAATCGAACTTCCCGGTGCTGACCGAACTCGACTTGCCGCAGACCAACAACACGCTGAAGAACTTCGGTGGCGAGTCGTGCGGAGGGACGCTGGCGCGGAGCTTCCAGCAGTCGTGCAACACGACGTTCGGCCAGATCGGGCTCGACCTCGGCAACGAGTTCGTGCCCGGGATGGAGAAGTTCGGCATCGGCTCGGCGCCGCCGCTCGACGTCGCGCCGGGCGCCGCCGGAAGCGTCGGCCCGCCCGCGGGCTCGTTCCAGCAGAACCAGCCACTGTTCGCGTTCGCCGGCATCGGGCAGGGGGACGTCGCCGTGACTCCGCTCGAGATGGCGCTGAGCGCGTCGGCGGTCGCGAACAACGGCCAGATCATGCAGCCCCACGTCGCCGAGAGGATCACCGACGGCGACGACAACACCGTGAAGACGATCGACCCGAGACCCTGGCGGACGGCGATGTCCCCGCAGGTCGCGGCGACGATGACGACGTTGATGATCTCGGTCGTCGAGGGCGGCACCGGGACCGCGGCCCGCATCCCGGGCGTCTCCGTAGCGGGAAAGACGGGTACCGCCCAGAACGAGACCGGCGCCGCCCACGCGTGGTTCGTCGGATTCGCGCCCGCCGAGGACCCACAGGTCGCGGTGGCGGTCATCGTCGAGCACGGCGGGAGCGCCGGCAGCGAGGCGACCGGCGGACGCGTCGCGGCGCCCATCGCTGCACAGATGATACGAATGGTGCTCGGCCGGTGACCTACCCGAGCGCAAAGGGATGCACAGCTAGGGTTCGCCCCGATGACGCAGCTTGCTGACGTCTTCTCGAATCGATACGAGATCCAGCGCGGCATCGCAAGAGGCGGAATGGCCGAGGTGTACCTCGCCCGCGATCAGCTTCTGGATCGTCCCGTCGCGGTGAAGGTGCTGTTCGCGGAGTATGCACACGATCCGAGTTTCGTCGAGCGCTTCCGACGCGAGGCGCAGAGTGCAGCCAACCTCAACCATCCCAACATCGTCGCCATCTACGACTGGGGCCAGGACGCGCGGCACGTACTTCATCGTCATGGAGTATGTCCGCGGCCGGTCGCTGCGCGACGTCATCCAGGTGAACGGGCCGTTCTCGCCCCGGCGGACGGCGGAGATCGGCGCCGAGATCGCCGGTGCACTCGAGTTCGCGCACCGCAACGGTGTGGTGCACCGAGACGTCAAGCCCGGCAATGTGCTGATCACCGCCGACGGCGACATCAAGGTCACCGACTTCGGTATCGCCCGCGCCGGGACGAGCGAAGCGCTCACGCAGACGGGCGCCGTCATGGGTACGGCGACGTACTTCTCGCCCGAGCAGGCCCAAGGTCACGCGGTCGACGGCCGGTCCGACGTCTATTCGCTCGGCGTCGTGTTGTACGAGATGGTCACCGGCGCGCCCCCGTTCAAGGGCGAGAGCCCCGTTGCGGTCGCCTACATGCACGTGCGCGAGGAGCCCGACCCGCCCGCCGCGCGCGCCCCCGATCTGCCGCCCGACCTCGAGCAGATCATCCTCACCGCGATGGCCAAGGACCCGGACTCGCGATACCAGACCGCAGACGAGCTGCGCGCCGACCTCTCGCGCTTCGTGCGCGGTCAACCGCTGCTCGGCGTGACCGGTCTGATCGCCGACGGCACCGCGACCGCCGCGGTCGCGCCGACCCAGGCCGCGCCGGCGGCGGCGTTCGACGGACACGACCCGGATGAGCACCGCCGGAAGCGGCGGGGGGCGCTCGTCGCCGGGATCCTCGGCGTCTTGGTGATCGCCGGCGTGATCATCGCCCTGCTTTCGAGCGGAGGCGGCGGCGGCGGCGGCGGCGGACCGACCACCGAGGTGCCGAACGTCATCAACAAGCCGTTCGCCGAAGCCGAACAGGCGCTCAAGTTCGCGGGCTTCAAGGTGAGCCGCAAGGACGTCGAAGGCAAGGACCCGCCCGACCTGGTGCTCTCGCAGAAGCCGGGAGGCGGCGAGAAGCTCAAGAAGAATGGGACCGTCCAGCTGCGAGTGAGCAAGGCGACGTTCAAGATGCCCACGCTGGCCGGCAAACCGCGCGCGGAGGCGGTGAACGAGCTCATCAGCGTCGGACTCCAGGACCCGAACAATGGCATTGAGGATCAGGAGGTTGACAGCGACCAGCCGCCGGGCACGGTGCTGGAGTCCATCCCGCCCGCCGGCGCCGAGTTCCCGAAGGTCGGCCAGAAGGTCGTGCTCCGGATCGCGCGCGAGCCGCAGATCGCGATGCCGAACGTCGTGGGCCAGGAGTCGCAGACCGCCCAGCAGCTTCTCCAGCAGGCCGGCTTCCAGGTGGCGGTGCAGAGTGAGCAGAGCGACTCGGTGCCGAGCGGGCGCGTCACGCGTACCGACCCCGGCGCCAACGCCAGGGTGAAGCGCGGCTCGGCTGTGACGATGTTCGTGTCGACCGGCCCGCAGAACGTCAACGTCCCGAACGTCGTGGGCCAGATGCAAGATCAGGCGACCCAGACGTTGCAGCAGGCGGGGTTCGAGGTCTTCGTCTCCCAGCAGAACACGAACAACCCGTCGGACAACGGTCGCGTACTGGCCCAGAACCCGGCGGCCGGCCAGCAGCAGCCGAAGGGCTCGGGCGTCACCCTCACGGTAGGCAGATTTCCGCCGGGGCCGTGACTGAGATCACGGCTTGGTTCGCCCGGAGCGGGCGGCACGACCTCCCGTGGCGGCGCACGCGCGATCGCTGGGCGGTGCTCGTCTCCGAGGTGATGCTCCACCAGACCCAGGTGCCTCGGGTCGCGGCGGCGTGGCCCGAGTTCTACGGCCGGTTCCCGACTCCCGCCGCGATGGCACAGGCCGGGCCCGGCGCCGTCATCCAGGCCTGGGGAACGCTCGGCTACCCGCGCCGCGCCCGGCGGCTGTGGGAGGCGGCGATCGCGATTGATGCCGAGGGCTGGCCCGACGACCTGACCTCCCTTCCCGGGGTCGGCCGGTACACGGCCCGGGCGGTGGCAGCCGAGTGCGACGACACCGACGTGCCCGCGGTCGAGGTCAACGGCCGGCGCGTGGCCGAGCGGGCGACCGGGCGCGCGCTGTCGGATCGCGAAGCCGAAGCCGTTCTGGTCGAGCTGGGTGCGCCGCTCCGGGGGCGGGACCGGTTGCTGGCGCTGATGGACGTCGGCGCACTTCTGTGCCGGCCGCGCGACCCGCGCTGCGACACATGCCCGCTGCGCCGGCGGTGCGCGACCCGCGGCGCACGTGCGGACGAGCGGGGCTCGCGCCAGCCCCGGTACGAGGGATCGTTCCGGCAGCGACGGGGCCGGGTGATGGCCCGCCTCCGCGGTGGCGCGCCAGTCGAGGCCCGATCACTCGACGCCGACGCGCTGGCGTCCCTGGTCGACGACGGCTTGGCCGTGGTCGACCGCGTCGCCGTGGTGCGACTTCCCTGACTATTCGCCCGCGAGCGGCACGGTCAGGATCAGGTCTGCCACTTCGGCAGGGGCGTCCAGCTGCGGGAAATGCCCGGTACCGGCCACCGCGAACGCGTCGGAGCGCGGAAACTGCGCCGCGAGCACCCGCCCCTGCAGGGGCGACAAGTACTCGTCGTGCTCGCCGAATGCGGTCCGCACGGGAGCGGGGAACGCCTGCAGCTCCGACGCCCGGGCGGTGTTGGCGAGGACCGCCGCGTTCAAGTCGGCGTTCAACCGGAGGAAGGGGCGGAGGGTGCTGGGGGCGTCCTCGAACTGCCGGTACAGCAGCGGGACGAACTTCCTCCGAACCGACTCGTGCTCGATGAAGCCGCCGACCTGGAAGTCGTAGAGCCACCGAAACTCGCGGGGTGACTCGGCGAGGTGGTCGGTGAGCCGCTGGAACTCCGGGGTGGAGAACAGGCGAATGGCCTCCGGCGGGTTCGGCGGCGCGTCGGGCAACAGGCTGTAGAAGGTATTGAGCGCGACGATGGCCGCCACGCGATCGGGATGATCGAGCGCCCAGTTGATCGCCGCCGGACCCGATGCGTCGTGGGGGACCAGAACCACGCGGTCGAGCCCGAGGCCCGTCACCACCGCGTCGAGATCGTCCTCCTGATTGGCGAAGGTGTACTCGTAGTCGCGCGGCTTGTCGGACTCACCCCAGCCGAGGAAGTCGAATACCACCACGTGACGCTCGCGGAGATGCGGAACGAGCCGGTCGTACAGATGGTGATTGTCCGGGAGACCGTGCATGAGGACGATGGTCGGGCCCGCCCCGCGTTGTTCACGCGCGATGGATCCGGTAGGGCCCCCGCTGGACCCAGTGGTCCCGGAAGCGATCAGCCGCCCCTCCTTCGTGGGAGCCGGCGGTGGAGGCAGAACTTGTCGCTGCCCACGCCGTCGGGATGACCAGGGCGATGGCAGCGGTGAGGAGCGCACCTCGGAGAGCCATGGTTGTATAGACTAACGGAGCAATATGAAAAAGCAAGTAGCCACTCCTGAGACACTAGTCCCGGGTATGTTGGGGTGATGAGCCGCACCTATGACCAGTACTGCCCGGTGGCGCGGGCCCTGGAGCTCGTCGGTGAACGGTGGACCCTGCTGGTCGCTCGCGAGCTGCTGCTCGGCCCCCGGCGCTTCACCGACCTCATGGGCGGGCTCCCCGGCGTCAGCGCCAACGTGCTCGCCAGCCGCCTGAAGGACCTCGAGCAGCAGGGGATGGTGGCGAGGCGGACGCTCCCGCCCCCGGCGGCCTCGGCCGTCTACGAGCTCACCGACCACGCCGCTGGTCTCGTGAGGGTGCTCGCGGCGATGGCCGACTGGGGCATGACCATGCTCGGCGAGACACGACCGGACGACGAGGTCCACGGCGAATGGATCCTGCTCGGCCTCGCCGTCACCGCCGCCGCCCCGGACGTCGTCGACGGCACGACCTACGAGATGCACATCGACGGCGAGGTCCTGCACGTCCAGGTCCGCGACCACAACCTGCAGCCCCACCAGGGGCCGGCCGACGATCCGGATGCCGTCGTGCACCTGGACGCGATGACCCTGGCCGACCTCGCCCTCGGGCGCCTCGACGTCGACGGTGCGCTGTCCAGGGGACGGATGACAATGGAGGGCGACAACGATGCAGCGCGGAGTCTCTTGACGTCATTTTCTGGACTGTCGGCAGGCGTTACATGATTGCAAGCCGGCCGCGATGCCCGTCCCGGCCGTACGACGCGTACGGCGCGGCGACGAGCGCCGACTAGCCGACGGGCGCGGTCGCGGCCAGGAAGTTCCGCAGGAGCGCGTGCCCCGACTCGGTGAGAATCGACTCGGGATGGAACTGGACGCCCTCGACGGGAAGATCACGGTGCCGCAGCCCCATCACGAGCCCGTCCTCGCTCTCGGCGGTCACGGTGAGCACCACCGGGACGGAGTCGCGTTCGACGACGAGGGAGTGATCAGCGCGTCGCAATCATCGGGGCGGGGAGCCCGGCGAACACGCCGGCGCCGTCGTGCGAGATCGTCGACGTCTTCCCGTGCATGACCCGGGGCGCCCGCACGACCTCGCCCCCGTAGAGCTGCCCGATGCACTGGTGGCCGAGGCACACGCCGAGCACGGGAACGCCACGTTCGCCGAACGCTCGGATGGCCTCGTTCGACACGCCTGCGTCCTCGGGACGCCCCGGTCCGGGCGACACGAGGACGGCGTCCGGCGTCAGTGCTTCGAGCTCCGCCAGCGTCACCTGGTCGTGGCGATGCACGATCGGCTCGGCGCCCAACTCCCCCAGGTACTGGACGAGGTTGTAGACGAACGAGTCGTAGTTGTCGATCACGACCACACGGGGCCCCGGCACGGGATCACGGTAACGCGCCCATCTCCGAGGACCGCCGGGATTGCCGGGTACGCTCCCCGCTCGTGCCCCGGTCGAAGAGCAAGCGCTCGCGCTACACCCCGCCCCCGGCGAAGAAGGCGCCGCCGAGCAAGCTGTGGGTGCCGGCGACGATGTTCACGATGCTCGCCACCGGGGTGCTGGTGATCGTCGCCAACTACCTCCAGCTGCTCCCGGGCGGCGAGGCGGAGAACCGCTACCTGTTCGTCGGGCTGGGGCTGTTCACGGGCGGCGCGATCCTCTCTACTCAGCTGCGGTAGCAGCGCGGGCGACGGGGCAGTGACCCTCGGGACGTCCGCACCGTCCGGTATCGCACTGACGGCACATCCATCCGTACGCGCCCGGCGGACGCATGATGCCGACCAAGATCTTTCCGGCGAGAGCTCCGAACTGGTCTCGCTCTGCCGGCGAGAGGGCCGCAAGCGCGCGCTCGAGCAGCTCCGTCCGAGCCCGGCTGACCTCCTCGGCACGCTCGCGACCCGCGGCCGTGAAAACAACGGAGGTCGCGCGCGCGTCCGCTCCGCCGGACCGCTCCACCAGGCCCAGCCTCTCGAGGCGATCGACGAGGCGAACCGTCCCCGACGACGTCAGGCCGAGCACCTGGGCGAGCTGGTCGATCCTCGGATCGTCCAGGAAGTGAAGCAGCGCCGAGAGCGCCGTCGCGTCGTTCTCGGCGCCGCCGGCCGCCTCGGTTACCGCGGCCTTCACCCGATCGTCGACCGCCGACCCGAGCGCGCCGAGTAGGTTCGCGGCCTGCTCGGCGCGACGAATCGGGCTCTGCGGCTCACTCGAAGGTGTAGTCAAGGGAGAAGCTCGCCTTCGGACCCATCGGCGCCCGGTAGCGCCCTTCGCCGCGCATTCCGGTCCACGCGCCGGTGCCTGAGCCGGGAACGACGGTCCACGTGCCGGCAGCCTCCTTGCCGTCGAAGTCGCCGACGGTGTCGAGGACGACGCTGCCGGCGCGGCCTTCGATCTCGCCGTCGAGCTGCTGCAGACCCACGAAGCGAGCGGTGCCGTCCTCCTGGTACGACATCAGCCACTCGACGGCGCCGCTGCCCGTGACTCCTCCGGAGAGCTTCTGGGTCACGCTGGCAGCGCGTGAGCTTCCGCTCTCCCTCGCGCTGCAGATACGGCTCCTCGTTCCACGATGTGACTTCGAACTCGCCGGTCAGCGATGCCATCACGGTCCTCCTTGAATGTATGCGTCATGCATACATACCCGTCGGAGCGCTCCGGCATGCGAATCTCACATCTGTAACTCCCCACAGACTTCTCCACAGGATGTGGACCACGCGTGGGAAAAATGTCCAGCTCGGGACCTTCGGCAGACCTAGACGCGGACCATGTCCTCCCGGCAGTGCCGGGGCGGCTCGGGCTCGTCGCCGGCGGCGGCGGTCATCACCACCGTCGTGCCGCAGACGGTGCACCGGAACTCCACCTCGACCGGCCGCAGCTGCGACGGGTCCGGCTCCGGCTCCGGCTCGACCTTGAACTTCCGCAGGAGCGCAGCCCCGACGACGTAGATCGTCACCGCCCCTGCGAAGCCGACCAACACCCGGAGCGCGACATCCACGCGCCCATTCTCGTCCTACTTCTCCCAAGGCCGGGCAGCGGGCTGATCATCGAGCGCACGTGAACTGGAGCAAGGCGGCCCCGAGCGGGTCGCCGACGACGCCTCTGCCAAGCGAAGGACGAGGCGATCCCCATCGGGCCGCCCCGAAGCTGTTACCCGAGGCGCTCGATGATCATGGCGTTGGCCATGCCGCCGCCCTCGCACATGACCTGCAGACCCCAGCGGCCGTCGGTGCGCTCGAGCTCGTGCAGGAGCGTCGCGGCCAGCCGGGCGCCCGAGCAGCCGAGCGGGTGACCGAGGGCGATGGCGCCGCCGTTCACGTTCACCTTGGCCATGTCGGGGTGGTGCTCCTTCTCCCACGCGAGCACCACGGGTGCGAATGCCTCGTTGATCTCGACCAGGTCCATCTGGTCGAGGGTCATCTTCGCCCGCTCGAGCACCTTGGTCGTCGCCGGGATCGGTCCGGTCAGCATGAACACGGGGTCGACGCCGGCGAGGGCGAACGTGTGGAAGCGCGCCTTCGGCGTGAGGCCGAGGCGGCTCGCGGCCTCCTCGCTGGTCACGAGCATCGCGGCGGCGCCGTCGCTGATCTGCGACGAGTTCCCTGCCGTCACCACGCCGTCCGGCTTGAACGCCGGCTTCAACGTCGCGAGCTTCTCGAGCGACGAGTCGGGCCTGATGCCCTCGTCGCGCGAGAAGAGCACGGTGCCCTCCTCCGCCGCGACCTGCACCGGGACGATCTCCTGCTCGAAGCGCCCCTCCTCGGTGGCACGCGCGGCGTGCAGGTGTGACTCGACCGAGAAGCGGTCATTGTCCTCTCGCGAGATGTCCCACTTCTCGGCGATGAGCTCGGCCGAGATCCCCTGCGGGACGAGCCCGCCCCGCTCCTGGTAGCGGGCGAACACCTTGGGACCGAACGGCTGACTGCCGGGCGTGAACGACGCGCCCATCGGCACCCTGGTCATGCTCTCGACGCCGGCGGCCACCACGACGTCGTACGCCCCGGCGATGACACCCTGGGCCGCGAAGTCCGCGGCCTGCTGGGACGAGCCGCACTGACGGTCGACGGTCGTACCGACCGTGGATTCGGGGAAGCCGGCGGCGAGGGCGGCGTTGCGGCCGACGTTGACGGCCTGGTCCCCGACCTGCATGACGCAGCCCATGATCACGTCCTCGACCAGCTCCGGGTCGAGGCCGGTGCGCTGGATCAGAGCGTCCAGCGTGAGCGCGGCGAGATCGACGGGGTGGACGTCCTTGAGCGCACCGTTCCGCCGCCCTTGGGGGGTGCGGACGGCGTCGACGATGACGGCCGTGGGCATGGGAGCCTCCTGGGCTACTAGACCAACCGGTCAACTGTATCGCCGCGGGCTACATTCCGGCCCGTGCCCCGCAACATGGACGGATCGCTCGGCGACGGCGGGATGGCCCTGCTCGGTCAGCTCGGGATCTCGTTCGACGCCTACGGCGAGGGCTGGGCAACCGCCCAATGGACTCCGACGAAGCTGGCGTGCAACCCGGCGGGCACGGTGCACGGCGGCGTGTACGGGGTGGTGCACGACGCGGCGATGAACTTCGCCACGAACGCCGCGCTCGAATCCGGCGACCGCGCCGCCACCCTCGAGCTCAAGTACTCGACGATGCGAGCGGCGCAAGCGGGGGACACGCTCACGGTGCGAGGAGAGGTCGTACGGCTCGCGCGCCAGGTCGCCTACCTCGAGACGGCGATCCGCGACGCCGACGGCGAACCGGTCTCGACGGCAACGGGCACGTTCTTCGTGCGCCGCAAGGAGGATCGCCCGAGCAAGGAGGTGGCGTCGTGACGCGAGCGGCTGTGATCGGCTGCGGGATCATGGGATCAGGCATCACCTTCGTGGCGCGCGCCGCCGGGTTCCCCGTGACCGCGGTCGAGCCGACCGACGAGCTGCTCGCCCGCGCTCGCGAGCGGGTCGAGCGTCACGAGGCCCAGGCCCGCAAGCGAGGCGCCGATCTGGAGGAGCTCGCCCCGCTCGAGATGACGACCGACGTCGCCGCGGCGGTCGCGGGCGCCGACGTGGTCGTCGAAGCGGTGCCCGAGGACCTCGACCTCAAGCGCGAGGTCTTTGCCGCGCTCGGCGGCCTCGCCGGCGACGGGACCGTGATCGCGTCGAACACGAGCGGGCTGTCGATCGCGGAGCTGGGATCCGCGTCGGGCCGGTCGAGCCAGGTCCTCGGGCTCCACTTCTTCAATCCGGTGCCCGCCATGCGACTGGTGGAGGTCGTTCGCGCGCCTGACACGACCGACGACACCGTGGCGCGCGGCGTCGAGTTCGCCCGCGCCGTCGGCAAGGAGACGGTCGAAGTCCGTGACATGCCGGGGTTCGTCACGACGCGCCTCGGAACGCTGTTGATGTGCGAGGGGATTCGTGCCTACGAGCAGGGCGTCGCCAGCGCCGAGCACGTCGATACCGCCATGAAGCTCGGCTACAACCACCCGATGGGTCCGCTCGAGCTCGCCGACCGGGTCGGGCTCGACACCGTGCTGTATGTCCTCGACGACCTGCACGAGGTGTACGGCGACGCGTTCGCCGCGCCGCCGCTCCTGCGCGAGATGGTGGCCGAGGGGAAGCTGGGCCGGAAGAGCGGAGCCGGCTTCTACGACTACTGAGCCACCAGCGCCTCGTCGGCGGCGAGCGGCATCGTGAACGAGAAGGTTGCGCCCCGTCCGGGTTCGCTGTCGACCCAGATCCGCCCCCCGTGCTCCGCGACGAACCGCTGCGCGATCGTCAGGCCGATGCCGGTACCGCGGGCGTGGTTGCCGTTGCGCGACTGGTAGAAGCGGTCGAAGATCCGCTCCTGCTCGTCGGGTGCGATGCCGGGGCCTTGGTCGGCGACCGAGACGACCACCTCCCCCTCGGCGCGGCAGGCCCCGACCACGACCAAGCTGCCCGGCGGCGAGAACTTCACCGCGTTCGTCAACAGGTTGACCAGCACGTGGTTGAACGCGTCGGCGTCGGCGTCGACCACGAGCCCGTCGGTCACGTCGACTTCGAGGCGGTGCCCGGCGGTGACGGGCGCAATGCCGAGGAGCGCCAGATCGACTGCCGCCGCCACGTCGAGCTTGTCCGGCGCGATCTGGATCGGGCCGCTCTCCGTGCGGCCGAACTCCATGAGCTGGCGTACGAGCCGGCCGAGCTCGTCGGCGTTCGACGACGCTCGTGTCAGCAGCTCGCGACGCCGGTCGTCGGGAAGCCGGTCCCAGTGCAGCAGCACCGTGTCGACGAAGCCCTTGACCGCTGTGAGCGGTGTCCGCAGCTCGTGGGAGACGAGGGCGAGGAACTCGCTCTTCTGCTGATCGGCTTGAGTCAGCTTGTCCCCCACGGCGTGCTCGCGCTCCGACGCCAGGGCCCACTGCTCCAGCAGGTCGCGCTGACGCCGCCGGTACCGCGGGAGGTACGGCGCCGCGCCGACGACGACCCCGAAGCCCAACGCGAGGGTCAACGCCCCGACGAGTGTGCTCGGCTCGGTGACGGCGCCGGCAATGGCCGAGCCGACGCTGGGATCGGCCGCGCGGCGGCTGCTGCCGGTGTCGAGCGCACGGCCCGCCGCCTGGGACGAGTCGGTGCCGCCGGGCGCGGAAGACGGCGGGACGGTCGGGCCCGCGGGGACCCCGGACGGTTCGGGCGCGGCGGCCGGCGGCGTCGATCCCTGCGGCCCCGATGGTGCGCCCGAGCCTGCACTCGAGCCGCCCGGCGTGGAGGAGGAGGGCGCCGAGGGCAGGCCGACATCGGGAACGTCCGACCCACCCAGTTCCTGGCCGGGGACGTGTAATTCGACCAGGCCGGGGACGCCGATGTCGATCGGAGGCGTGGTGATTGGCGGCAGGATCTGGGCGTGCGCCGGCGCCGCCAATGCGATCGTCGCTCCGAGGGCGGCGCCCGCGACGGCGAGGGCACGAACCACGGCGGGGCGGCGCGTCACGTCGCCATCTCTTCGCGTTCGGCGTAGACCGCGTCTGACGCCGCCGCCGGCATCGACACGAAGAACGTCGAGCCGAGCCCGGGCTCGCTCTCGAGGCTGATCCGCCCGCCCTGCATCTCGGTGAACCGCTTCGCGATCGTGAGGCCGATGCCGGTGCCGCGCTGCGTCGGCAGGTTCGACGGCGACTGGTAGAAGCGGTCGAAGACCCGGTCCTGCTCGTCGAGCGGAATGCCCCTGCCGTGGTCGATGACCGACATGACGACGACGTCGCCGTCGGACTCGGCGCGCACCCTGATCGGCGCGCCGGCGGTCGAGAACTTCGCCGCGTTCGTCAGGAGGTTCGTGAGCACGTCGGCGAAGGCTTTGGGATCGGCGAGGATCGCGATCCCGGCGGGAACTTCCATCTCTACCGGATGCTCCGCCAGCGCCGCGGCGAGGCTCTCGAGTACTTGCGCGACTTCCTCGGACAGCTCGACGCGCTGGCGCGTCATCCCGACGCTCGCCGCGTCGAGGCGAGAGAAGTCGAGGAGCTGGCCGACGAGGCGGTTGAGCTCATCTGCGTTGGAGGACGCGCGGTCGAGCAGTTCCCGCCGCCGATCGTCGGGGAGCGTCCGCCAGTGCTCCAGCACCGTGTCGACGAAGCCCTTGACCGCGGTGAGCGGTGTCCGCAGCTCGTGCGAGACGAGCGAGAGGAACTCGCTCTTCTGTCGATCGAGGCGGGCGAGCTTCTCCGCCGATTCGCGCTCCTGGTCGTACGCCCGCGCGCGGACGGCGATCGGCGCCGCCCGATCGGCGAACGCTTCGAGGAAGGCGAGGTCGTCGCGGGAGATCGCCTCGGGTCGGGTGTACGCGGCCGCGAGGGCACCGATCACCTCGTGACCCAGGCGCAGCGGCACGAGCGCCAGCGATCGGCAGCCGAGGCCGCGGAGAACCGTCGCCCACGGCCCCGACCAGCCGCCGAAGCGGGCGTCGGCGTCGAAGTCGTCCACGACGAGCGGCCGGCGCGCGGACAACCCCGCGACGAACGGACTCGCCGAGCCGAGCTCCAGCTCCGCCCGCGTGAGCTGCTCGGCCTCGGCCGGCGTCGGCGTCGCGCGCCCGGTGGTCCACGCCGCCACGGTGACCTGGTCGCGGTCGCGCACCACCACGCCGGCGATCCTGGCGCGGACTGCATGACCGACCGAGCCCGCGACCGAGTGGAGAGTGGTCAGCAAGTCGGGTTGCTCCTCCGCTTCGCCGAGCGCGTCATGGAGCCGGGCGAGCGCCACCGCGGTACGTCGACGCTCGGCCGTCAAGCGCCCGGTGAGGACGGCGAGAAGCGGAACCACGAGCGCGAACGCGACGAGCGTCGCCCCGTCGACTCGATCCGCCTCGGGTGCGATCGCGTTGGCTACCACCGCGCCGGGCACCGCCGCTGCCGACAGGAACAAGCCGAGGCGGAGACCGCCCACGTAGCTCGAGAACGTCACGGCGAGCAGGAAGAGCACGAGCCCGGCGCCGAGGGCGCGCGGGATCGCCACGATGACGAGCTCGACCGCGGCCAACCCGAGGAGCGGAGTAAGGACGCGAGCCGGAAAGGCCGGTCGACGCGCCGCGATCGCGTCGAAGAGCGTCGCGCCGAGGACATAGGTCAGCGCGGCGGCGCCGAGGGTGAGGCCCTCGCCCCTGCTGAGGCCGGGCGCGAACACGACGCCGACGCGACGGCGAGGCCGACCCACAGCCGCAGGTTCCGGCCCGTTCGTGTCGCCCTCGTCGTGGTCATGCGGCTCCCGTCCGACCCGCGCCGCAGGCGATCCCGCGACGCGCGCACGCACGCCGACGGGGTCAGTGACAACCCATTGTGTGGCCAGCCGGAGCCGCGGAACATGGCCCGTTCTGGCCGTTTCCGCCCTCGGGGCAGGCTAGTCCGATCGGGCTATTCCCGTCCCCTGAGCGGGGCGGCTTGCGGCCTGCACCCGGGGGCCACTGAAGTGCGGTGCCATGACGCGCCCAGTCGCATCGCCACCCGCACCGCGCAGCAAGCGGATCCGCGGCGGATGGGCGCTCGAGGCTGCCGGGATGGTCCTCGCGTTGTACCCGGTGTACGGCTGGATCCGTGATCTCGTCGGCGTCTCACGCGCCGACGCGTTTCACAACGCGAAGCACATCATCGACTGGGAGGAGCGGCTCGGCATCTACCACGAGCGGGCGATCCAGGGGTGGTTCCTCTCGTCCCGGTGGTTCATCGGGTTCTGGAACCTCTTCTACGGCAGCATCCACTTCGCCGGACCGGTGGTCACGCTCGTGGCGCTCTACCACTTCGATCCGGGTCGCTACGTGCGCTGGCGCAACACTTTCCTGTTGATGCTCGTGGTCGCGCTAGTCGGCTTCTGGTTGTATCCGCTGATGCCGCCACGGTTGCTGCCGTCGGCGTTCGGTTTCGTCGACACCCGGCTCACCTACTTCACGATCGGCAAGCCGGTCCCGCACTCGCAGGAGACGGGCAACCTCTATTCGGCCATGCCGAGCTTGCACATTGCGTGGGCGACGTGGGCGGTGTTCGCGCTGTGGCCGTTGGTGCGCCGGTACTGGGCACGCGTGCTGCTGGCGTCGTACCCCGTGCTGATGATCTTCGCCACGGTCGTGACCGGCAACCACTACTTCCTCGACGCCGTCGGCGGCTGGATGGTGCTGGCCGTCGCGTACGCCCTCGCCCGCTGGCGCGACTGGTGGCCGTGGAGACGGCAGGAGCCGGCGCCGGAACCCTCTGCGATGATCACGCCATGAAACACGTGACCGCCTCGGGGCTCGACGAGCTCGACGACGTGGTGCGCGAGCTGCGCGCCGTCGACGGTCTCAAGGAGAAGTCGCGCGGTGTCTTCTATCGAGGTTCGCGCGCCTTCCTGCACTTCCACGAGGATCCGAGCGGCTTGTATGCGGACGTCCGCATCGACGCCGACTTCGAGCGGATGCGGGTGACGACGACGGCCGAACGCAAGCGCCTGCTGTCCGTCGTGCGCGCCGCGGCGCGCCGCTAGATCAGCTGTCGGGGATCGCTTCCCACCACTGGCACCACCAGTCGGCGCCCACGAGGATACGCAGCTTGGGATGCCAGCAGTACGAGATCTCGGCCGTGTTCTCGAAGTAGTACCGGCAGTTCTCGCACTTCTCCTCGCCTTGCGGCTTCCCCTTGAGCACCGCGTTGTCGGCCAGGTGCCGCAGCTCGATCGCGAGCTTCTCGTCGATCTCCTTGGGTTCCGGTTCGGGTATCTCGTAGTCAGCCACGGCGGGGATCTACCCCCTGTTGGACGGGCGGAAGCGCGGCGGGCATCTTCGCGCGCTCGCGGAGGTCAGCCTGAACCTCCGGCGGCAGCGGAAGCTCGTGGGTGGTGGAGACGATGGGACTCGAACCCACGACCCCCTGCTTGCAAAGCAGGTGCTCTAGCCAACTGAGCTACGTCCCCGGGTGCTCCAGCATGCCACGGGGTCCACACGGCATCTGACCTGAAACGCAGTCAGCGGCGAAGTCGGCGGCGGCGGCGACCCGCGCCCCGCACGAGAAGCGCCGCGATCGCGCTGGCGGCCGGCAATGCCAGCCCGGTGATGTCGAGGACGGGGCGGATCTTCACACCGTCCGGTCCGACGACCGCGACCGTGATCGTGCGGCTCCGGCCGATGCCGCCGCCGCCGCCTCCTCCCCCACCGTCACCCTGAACGTCCCCGCCCGCGCCCCCGCCGAACCCGCCCGAGGCGAACGTCTCGAGCAGCGGTATCACGGCCTGGTCGCCCAGGGTCGTCGTCGGGCCCACTGCGCCCTCGCCGCTTGCGGCGCGTTCGAGCGCGCGCGACACCTGCTCGGCGCCGGAGATGAAACCGACCATCCGCCCGACCCCACTCGTCACCCGCTCGTTCCCACGCTCCTCTTCCACGGCGTTCCCTTCTTCACTCGTCCGTCGTGCCCACACGGGAGCCGACATCCCGAAGCCGACACCGATCGCTCTTCGGCCCTGACCGACGCGTACCAGCGCCAACATCGAGAGCACGAACACGACCACAGTGCCACCGGGCACCGGCACAGGCCGGCGGCGCAGCCGTACCCTCACGCGACCGCCACCCCTTCGAAGACCGCCGCCTTCACGCCTCGTCGCGCCAGCTCGGCGAGGAACGGCACCGGCTCGACCAGCGCCGCAAGGCCGTACGCACCCGCGGACGGCCCGTTGCGGGCAGCGAGACCCGGTGCGATGCCGGCGAGGCGCGCGGCCGTCACCGCCAGGACGGTGCCCGCCGCAATGGCGGTGCGATCGACCACGCCGTACACCATCGACTCCCGCGCCTGGCCCCGCCATCCCCACACCTCGACGCGCGTCGACCCCCATCCTTCGTCGAGCCCCCGCCGGCCCGGCCACATGAGGCGCCTGTTGAGCGGTTCGGCGAGGCGCACGGTCACACGGCGGACGCCCGGGAAGGCGCGGACCAGGAGCGCCACCCCGACCGTGACCGGCACGCACTCGCGGGCGCCGATCGGATCGGGAAACCACACGAGCTCCGGGGTCGGATGCCGTTCCTCGCGCCACTCGCCGTCGCACCACTCGACGGCCGGCTCACGGCGGGACCGGCGGACGGCCGCCGTCGACGCGGGACCGGCGGAGCCGGCGCGCGCCACGTGGATCTCGTCGACTGCATCGAGCGCGTCAGTCGGCGTGGCGGGCCAGCACGTCAGCGAGTCCCGGTGCGAGTCCGCAGCCCGCCGCCAGGAGGACACCCGCGTTCCGCGCCGGGTCGTCGAGCTCGAGCAGGGTGTCGATGGCGTCGGCGTCGTCGACGGTGGACGCGAACGGGACGCCGGCGGCCACGGCACGCCCGGCTCGGTCGGCGACGAGTGCGGCGGGCAACGCCGCGGCGACCGCGTCCACTCCTGTGGGCAGGGGATCGTCCGGGCGCAGCTCGATCGCGTCCGCTCGGGGGCCGAGAGAAGCCGCGACGTCGTCGGCGTACGAGAAATCGCGTGCAACGATCAGCAGCGAGTCGAGGCCGGGCGTATCGACGAGTTGCCGGGCGGCACGGATGCCGACGGCTCCGACCCCGTCGAGCAGGATCGTGGCCAACGCGTCAGCGAAAGTCGGGGCCGTCGAGCTCGCGCCAGCCCCCGCTGGTGGGAGGAACGCCACCCTTGCCACGCAGCTTCACGAACCCGCCGACGAGCACGGCGATGACGGCGACGATCAGACCACGGCGGAGCGCCTTCATGGGCGGCAGTGTAGGGCTGCCCGCGGCAAGCGCGTCAGGCCGGCAAACGCCTCGCCGGCCGGCGGGCTCCCTGCGGCGCACGGCGCGTCACGTCAGCTGAAGAGATGCGTGCGTGGGGCTAGGTGGAATCGAACCACCGACCTCATCCTTATCAGGGATGCGCTCTAACCGGCTGAGCTATAGCCCCGAGGAGTCACGGAGGGTACCAGCGGCGCTGCACGGGCAGGACGCCGAATCGTGCTGTCAGCGCTTGGCGGCGGGCGCGTCCTCTTGGATCACCGTGACTTCGATGCCGCCGAAGAGCTCGGCGAACAGGTTGTAGAACGCGCACGCCAGCACGGTCGCGACGACCTGAATGGCGACCAGCACCAGCCCGACCAGGATCGTACCGCGCAACATCTCGGCGGACAGGAACTTGAAGTCCTTCGACGACAGAAGGTCGCCGATGAACTTCTCGACGCTGCCGATGATGCCGAAGCCGTCTGCGATCAGCCACAGGAACGCGATGGCGGTGACGGCGACGGCCATCTCGCAGACGTAGAAGCACAGCGAGATCTTCAGCGCCGACCAGAGGTCGACCTTCTTGATCGTGTGACGGACACGGCGCGGCGCGCGCGGTCCGGGGACGGGCGCGGCGCGCGATCGGGCCGGGCGCGTGGTGCGCGTCGGCGGCGCGTCCGGTGACGGCGCGCCCGCGGCCGGGCCGTCGGTGGACGGCGGCGGCGGGGCCGGCGCTCGACGGCCGGCGCGGGTCTGGGGCTCGTTCCGCATCGGATCGACCTGGGCGCTCCTCGAGCGCCGCGGCTCCATGTCTTCGGGGCTCGCGCTCATGCGGGTGCGAGGTCCTCTCCGTCGTCGGCTTCGAGCACGGGAGCTACAGCGACGACGCTCTCCCCCTCGCCGAGGCGGGCAACGCGCACGCCGGTGGCGTCACGGCCCTGCGCCGAGATCTCCCTGGCTCCCAGGCGAATGATATTGCCCGCCGACGAGAACACCAAGATCTCGTCAGTGTCGTTGACGCAGAAGGCCCCCACGACCCCGCCCCGGGCGGCGGTGATCTTCATCCCCCGGACCCCCTGCCCTCCTCGATTCTGCCGTTTGAACAGATCGAGCTTCGTGCGCTTGCCGTGCCCGCTCGAGCTGACGAACAACATGACGGCGCCACGACGCGCCACGTCGCAGCCGATGACCGCGTCATCCTTGTTTCTGAGCTTCATGCCGTGCACACCGGCCGTGTCGCGTCCCATCGCTCGCACGCCGCTCTCGGCAAAACGGATCGTCATACCTTCGCGCGACGCCATGACGATGTCATTGCGCCCCGTGGTCTGAATCACCTTTACCAACTCGTCGTTGCCGTGCAGGTTGATGGCCTTCAAGCCGCTGCGAATCGAAGAATCGAACTCCGAGATCCGGGTCTTCTTGACGATCCCGTTCTTCGTCGCGAAGAAGAGATACGCGCCGTCCTCGTACGTCCGGGTGTCGATGATCGCCTGGATCTGCTCTCCCTGGTTCAACGACACGAGGTTGACGAGGGCGGTGCCGCGGGCCGTGCGCTCCTTCATCGGGATCTCGTGAGCGCGCAGCCGGTAGACCCGGCCGCGATTCGAGAAAAACAGCAGGTACGAATGCGCGGTGGTGGTCAGCAGGTGGGCGACGTAATCGTCGTCGCGCAGGTTGCCGCCTTTGACTCCCCTGCCTCCCCGACCTTGCCGGCGGAACGAGTCGGCGGCGACGGTCTTGATGTAGCCCTTCTTCGACAGGACGACGATGACCTCTTCGTCTTCGATGAGGTCGAGGGCGTCGAGCTCGCCGGTGTCGACGGTGATGCGCGTCCGGCGCTCCCCGCCGTAGCGCTCGCGCAGCTCTCCCAGCTCGTCCTTGATGACCGTGCGGAGCTTCTTCTTGCTCCGCAGGATCGACTCGAGCTCCTTGATTCGCTCCTGGAGTTCGCCGAGCTCGTCGCGCAGCTTCTGACCCTCGAGCTGCGTGAGCCGACGCAGCTGCATGTCGAGGATGAAGTTCGCCTGGATCTCGCTGAACTCGAACGGTTTCGCCATGAGGCCGGCGCGAGCCTCGTCGACATCAGCCGCGGCCCGGATGAGCTCGATGATCGCGTCGATCATGTCGAGGGCGCGGACGAGCCCTTCGACGATGTGCTCCCGCTCACGCGCCTTGTCGACGCGGTACTGCGTGCGCCGCGTCACAACTTCCATCTCGTGGGCGACGTAGACGAGCACGGCCTGCGACAGGTTCAGGAGCTTCGGAACGCCCTCGACGAGCGCCAGCATGTTCACCGCGAAGCTCGACTGCATCGGCGTGTGCTTGTAGAGCTGGTTGAGGACCACCTGCGGGTTGGCGTCACGACGGAGCTCGATCACAAGACGCGTCGTGTCACCGGCCGACTCGTTGCGGACGTCCTTGATGCCCTCGACCTTGCGCTCGTTCACGAGCTCGGCGATCTTCTGGCCGATCACTTCGACCGACGTCTGGTACGGCACCTCGGTGACGACGATCCGCCCCTCCCCGCGTCGCCCCTCCTCGACGTCGGTGACGGCCCGCATCTTTATCGAGCCTCGACCGGTCCGGTACGCGTCCTTGATGCCGTCGCGTCCGAGGATGAGCGCGCCCGTCGGGAAGTCGGGCCCCTTCACGAACCGCATCAGGTCGTTGGGCTTGGCGTCGGGATTGTCGAGCACGTGGATGCACGCGTCGACGACCTCGTTGAGGTTGTGGGGCGGGATGTTCGTCGCCATCCCGACTGCGATGCCGCCCCCGCCGTTGACGAGCAGGTTGGGGAATCGCGCCGGGAGCACGACCGGCTCCTGGTTCTGGCCGTCGTAGGTGTCGGCCAGGTCGACGGTGTTCTCGTCGATCTCGCCGATGAGCTCCATCGCCAACGGGGCGAGGCGTGCCTCGGTGTAGCGCTGGGCCGCCGGGCTGTCGTTCGGGTCGGGTGACCCGAAGTTGCCGTGCCCGTCGATGAGCGGATAGCGGAGCGAGAACTCCTGGGCCATGCGGGCCAGCGCGTCGTAGATGGCCTCGCCCGCATGCGGGTGGTACTTCCCCATGACCTGCCCGACCGCCTGCGCCGACTTCTGGTGCTTGCGGTCCGGGCGCAGGCCCTGCTCGTACATCCCGTAGATGATCCGGCGCTGCACGGGCTTGAGACCATCGCGCGCGTCGGGGAGAGCGCGCGGTGATGACCGACATCGCGTAATCCAGAAAGGAGCGCTCCATCTCCTCCTGGATCTCGATGGGCTCGATGTTGCCTTCGAGCGTCTGCTGCGTGTCGTCAGGCATGGGCGTCAGATGTCAAGGAATCGCACGTCCTTGGCGTTCTCCTGGATGAAGTGCCGACGCGTCTCGGCATCGTCGCCCATCAGCTTGGAGAAGATTTCGTCGGCGATGGCGGCGTCCTCGACCGACACCTGCAGCAGGTTTCGCGTCGCAAAGTCCATCGTCGTGACCTTGAGCTCTTCCCAGTCCATCTCGCCGAGGCCCTTGAAGCGCAGCACCTCGTACTTGCGGCCTTCGTGCGCGGCGTCGAAGTCGCGCAGCACCGCGTCGTCCTTCAGGTAGTAGTGCTCCTTGCCGATGTCGACGCGATAGAGCGGTGGCTGGGCGATGTAGATGTAGCCGTTCTTCAGCATGTCGGGCAGCTGCCGGAAGAAGAATGTCAGGAGCAGTGTCCGGATGTGCGCGCCGTCGACGTCGGCGTCGGCGAGCAGGATCACCTTGTGGTACCGCACCTTCTCTCGGTTGAAGTCTTCGCCGGTGCCGCTCCCGATCGCGGTGACGAGCGACTGGACCTCTTCGTTCTTGAGAAGACGGTCGATGCGGGCGCGCTCGACGTTGAGGATCTTCCCCCGGATAGGCAGGATCGCCTGGAACGTCGCGTCGCGGGCCCGCTTGGCGCTCCCGCCGGCGCTGTCGCCTTCCACGATGAAGAGCTCGGACTGTTCCGGGTCCTTCGAGGAGCAGTCGGCGAGCTTCCCCGGCATCGCAGCCGACTCGAGCAGCGACTTCCGGCGCGTGAGATCACGTGCCTGGCGGGCCGCGACCCGGGCCCGGGCGGCCTGGGTGGCCTTGTTCAAGACCTGGCGGGCCTCGGAGGGGTGCTCCTCGAGCCAGTCGCCGAGCCTCTCGTTCGTGGACTTCTCGACCGCGGACCGCATCTCGGTGTTGCCGAGCTTCGCCTTGGTCTGACCCTCGAACTGCGGATTGCGAAGACGCACCGACAGGATCGCCGTCAGACCTTCACGGATGTCCTCACCGAGAAGGCTCACGTCCTTGTCCTTCACCATGCCCTTGGCGCGCGCGTACCGGTTGACCGCGTTCGTGAGGGCCTTCTTGAAGCCCTCCTCGTGCATGCCGCCCTCGGTGGTGGCGATGTTGTTCGCAAACGAGTGGATGCCTTCGTAGAAGCCGGTGTTCCACTGCATCGCGATCTCGACCTCGCCCGCCTGAGACTTCTCTTCGAGGGAGATCACGCGCTTGAACAGGGGATCCTTGGACCCGTTGAGGTGCTTCACGAAGTCGACGAGGCCGCCTGAGTACTTGTACGTCTGCTCGAGCTTCGGGTCTGTGCGCTCGTCGGTGAAGCGGATCTCGAGACCCTTGTTGAGGAAGGCCATCTCGCGCAGCCGCTCGAGGATGGTCTGGGCGCGGAACTCGGTCTCCTCGAAGATGGTCGCGTCGGGCCAGAAGGTGATGGTCGTGCCCGTCTGCTTCGACGCTTTGACGCGCCGGATCTTGCCCTGGGGCTTGCCGCCCTTCGCGAACTCCTGCACCCAGCGGCCGCCGTCGCGATGGATCTCCATCTCGAGCCGGCTCGACAACGCGTTGACGACGGACACGCCGACGCCGTGCAACCCGCCCGAGATCTTGTAGCCGTCGCCGCCGAACTTCGCGCCCGCATGCAACGTGGTCATGATGACCTCGGCCGCGGACTTGTTCCTGTACTCGCGGTGGTTGTCGACCGGGATGCCACGGCCGTTGTCCGAGACGCGACACCCACCGTCGGCGAGCAATGTCACATCGATCCTCGTGGCCTCGCCTGCCATCGCCTCGTCGACCGAGTTGTCGACGACCTCGTACACGAGGTGGTGCAGGCCCGACGGCCCCGTCGAACCGATGTACATGCCAGGGCGTTCGCGCACGGGCTCGAGGCCCTTGAGCACGGTGATGTCCTTGGCCGTATACGCCACGCGCGGCGCCTTTCTGGTCGGGGTTCGGGGAGGTGTGCGGTTCACCCCGACGAGGGGGCGGAATCCTGCAAAAGTGCTGGTCAGGACCCCTAAACCGTTGCTTTCATTGTACCAGACGACCCCCGCCAGACCGGCGTTCCCGGCGCGATTCTTGCGTCGTTCAGCGGCCGCGCCGCGCGCTCGGCGCGCCGACTCGTACGCGCAGCTCGCGCACGACGTCGGGGCCGAGCAGCGCGGCCGCGCCGCTCGACGAGCTCGCGTTCCAGATAGCGCAGCTGGGTGCCACGCGGCGCGGTATCGACCGTCACGCGCAGCACGCCGTCACGCAGAGAGGTCAGCCGGCAGTGGGGCGCCGTGTCGGGCCCGACCAGGCTCCCCCACTGCTCGATGAGGAACGCGAGCGCGTCGGGCTCGGGCAGGCCGAGATCGGCACTCACCTCGGCGAGCGAGTCGCTCAGCCGGCGGGGCTCGTCGGGTCCATGCCCGGGCCGACGCGCGCTCACGCCGCCTCCTCGACGCGGCCTTCGCGCACGCGGAGCCTGCGATCGGGGTGAACGGAGCCCGGGACCGCCGACGCAGTGGTGATCAACGTCTGACCGACGGGGAGCTCGGAGACCAGTGCCTCGGCCCTCGCCGAGTCGAGCTCGCTGAACACGTCATCGAGGAGCAGAACCGGCTCGGTGCCGATGACCTCGGCGCAGACCTTGTGCCCCGCGAGACGGAGCCCCAGTGCAAGGGTGCGCTGCTCACCCTGCGACGCGTGTGTGCGGACATCGAGCCCGGCGAGACGGACGCGCCATTCGTCACGGTGGGGGCCGACGAGCGTGACCCCTCGGTCGAACTCAGCCGCGCGCCGTGCCGCGAGCGCAGCGCGCAGCAGCGGCTCGACGTCGTCCGCCGCCGGCGTCACGCTGCCTTCCGCCCATTCGGCCTCGTAATCGGCAACTACTTCGTCTGCCGCGCCGGCGAGCCCCCGATAGGAGTCCCGCACCGCCGGCAACAAGCGCGCGGTGAGACGAAGACGACCGCGCACCAGCTCGCTCCCGGCGCGCACGAGCTGCTCGTCGAACACCACGAGTGTCGATTCGGCGTCGGGCCCGCGGAGACCCTGTCGCAGTAGGGCGTTGCGCTGCTTCAAGACACGGTCGAACTCGGTGCGGACGGCGTCGTAACGCGGCGCGACGGCGACGAGCAGGTCATCCAGGTACGCGCGTCGTTCAGCAGGACCGCCCTTCACGAGTTGCAGATCATCGGGGGCGAACACGGTGACGCGAACGAGTCCGAGGAGATCTCGCGCGCGCCCGAGCGGATGACGATTCAGGCGCACTCGATTGCGCCCGACGGCGCGGATCTCCGCCTCCATCAGCTGCTCACGGTCCGGCTCCTGCACGGTCATGCGCACGAAGGCGGCTTCGGTACCGGAGCGCACGAGCGCCGCGTCCGGGACCCCTCGAAAGGAATGGGTCGTCGCGGCCCAACTGAGTGCTTCCAGGAGGCTCGTCTTGCCTTCGCCGTTGGCGCCCGACACGACCGTCACACCCGTCGGGAGCGCCAGGTCGACGGTCGAGTAACAACGGAAATCCGTGAGCGAGAGTCGCGCCACAACGCTCACGCCCGCGCAGCTACCGGCTAGGAGATCCGAACCGGCATGAGGAGATAGAGGAAGTCCGCGCTGTCGGTTCCCTTCAGGACCGCGGGCTTCAACGGATCGATCGACTCGACCGTGATCTCCGAGCCCGACGCGGCGTCGATACCCTCCAACAGGAACTGCGAATTGAACGCCACGGTGAGGTCGCCGCCTTCGTACTTCGCCTCCACCATCTCGTGAGCCTCGCCGACGTCCTGGGCCACGGCGGACAACTCGAGACCCTCGGCCGTCATCGCCAGTCGAATGGGCGCGGTGTCACGTCCTTGCCCGACGAGTCGCACGCGATTGATCGCCGCGCTGAGTTGGTCGCGCGCGACCGTGAGCTTGTTCGGATACCCGCCCGGGATGAGCTGCTCGTAGTTCGGGAATTCGCCCTCGATCAGGCGCGTGGTGACGGACGTTCGCCCGACACGGAACACGACCTCGCGCTCGGCGAGCACGACCTCGATCTCCTCCTCACCGAGCAGCCGCTGAACCTCACCGAGTCCTTTGCCCGCGACCAGCACCTTCTGGCCCTCCGGAAGCATGCTCACACCCTGCAAGTCGCGCACCGCGAGGCGATACGAGTCGGTGGCGACCAGACGCAGGCCGCCGGCGGACGCCGCCAGCAGCACTCCCGTCAGGATCGGCCGGGCGTCGTCCCGCGACGCGGCCGGAACGACCTGGCGAAGCGCCTCTGTGAGCGCGCCGGCTGCGACCTTCACGCCCGCTCCATCGGGTTCCGTCAGACGCGGGAAGTCCGCCGCGGAAAGCGTGCGCAACGACGTCCGGAACCGTCCTGCCTCGACCCGCGCCTCGTCGTCAGTGAACTCGACCGACACCGTTCCCGGATCAAGCTTGTGCACGATCTCCGAGAAAAGTCGCGCCGGCACGACCGAGCTGCCCTCCCCCTCGGTGTCCGCCGGGGCCTCGACCCGGATGGTCAGCTCGAGGTCGGAACCGACGAGCTCGACGCCCGACGCAGTCGGTGACACCCGCAAACCGGACAGGACCGGCAAGGCACCCGTCCGGGACGCCACGGCGCGCTGCGCAACGGCAATGGCATCGGCCAGGGTGTCCCGTTCGCAGCGGAACTTCACGGGCAACCTCCTTCAATTCGTGCCGTCGGTTTCCTCAACAGTTGGGGATCCTTGAATAGCTGTTGTAGTAGGAGCTGTGAATTGGGGACAACGCGTTCTTCTCGCAGGTCGGAGCGGGTGGTGGAGTTCCCGCGCTTTCCACCACCATCCCTCAAGAAGAGCTTGACGGAGAGGGTTTTGCCCAGGCTCGTCCCCATCGGGTCCGCTGATATCCCCACGCGTCCACAGGCTTATCCACCGGTACCGAGCTTGATACGGGCGATGAGCTCGGTGACTTGGTCGAACGTGGTGTGACGCTCGTTCATTTGCTGCTTGATCTTCTCGACGGCGTACATGACGGTCGTGTGGTCGCGCCCACCGAACTCTTTGGCGATCTGCGGGTAGCTGAATCCCGTCAGCTCGCGCATGACGTACATGCCGATTTGCCGGGCGGTCACCAACGGTCGGCGGCGGCTCTTGCCGCACAGGTCCTCGACGGTCCAGCCGAACATCTTGGCGGTCTCGTCGAGGATAAGTTGCGCCGTGATCTCGCGCGGTTGCGCCGGGGAGAGGAGATCGGCGAGCACCTGGTGCGCGATCTCGTCGGTCAACGGCGCGTCGTTCAGTGCTCGGTAGGCGTTCACGCGGAGCAGAGCGCCTTCGAGCTCGCGGACGTTGTCGTGGATGTTGCTGGCGATGAATGCGAAGACCTCGTCGGGAACGCCGTCGAGGTGCTCAGCCTCGGATTTCTTGCGGAGGATCGCAAGGCGGGTCTCGAACTCGGGAACCTGCACGTCGGTGATCAGGCCCCACTCGAACCGGCTCCGGAGGCGGTCCTCGAGGGTGGCGATGGACTTGGGCGGGCGGTCGGAGGAGATGACGATCTGGCCGTCCTCGTTGTGCAGCTGGTTGAACGTATGGAAGAACTCCTCCTGGAGCTCCTGGGTGCGCTCGAGGAACTGGATGTCGTCGATCAGGAGGACGTCGAGATCGCGGTAGCGCCGCTTGAAGGCCGGCATCGTCTTCGCCCGAATGGCGTCGACGAACTCGTTCATGAAGGTCTCGGTGGAGACGTACCGCACCCGCTTGTTGCGGAAGACGGCCTTGACGTGGTGCCCGATGGCGTGCAGGAGGTGGGTCTTCCCCAGGCCGGCGGCGCCGTAGATGAAGAGCGGGTTGTACGAACGGGCCGGCGCCTCGGCCACCGAAAGGGCAGCGGCGTGCGCGAAGCGGTTGGAGGCGCCGATTACGAACTGGTCGAAGGTGTATCGAGGATTGAGGCCCCCGGTCGCCCAGAGCCGCGACGGCTCTTCCTGGGGCGCCACCGGAGCGGGAAGATCGCTCAGGGGCGGTGGCGCAGGGGCCGCGACACTCGGGAGAGTCTCCTCGGGTCGCGTATCGGTCTCGACGGTCAGCTCCACCCGGAGCTGCTGCCCGGTGACGTCCCGCAGCGTGTCGGCCAGCATCCCCGTGTAGCTGGATCGGATGCGATCGGCGGCGAGGGAGCTCGGGACGGCGAGGGTGAGGACGTCCTCGGTCAGGCTGATCGCCCGGACGCCTTGGAACCACAGTCCCCACGTGTTCGGTGCGAGCTGGGACCGGAGGGCGGTCGCGCCGTGTTCCCAGATCTCGGCGGCGGTGACGCCCCGCTCAAATCCCACAGGTGCATCCACAGGTGTGGAGAAGGTTCCTCTTCAGGCCACCGGAAGCAGCCGGCCGGCAGACGGGTTCGGCCTCTCAAGTTCGGGGAAGTTCGCCTCCGAGGCCGTGGCGTTGGCGAGAAGTTCGAACGTAGCACCGGGGTTTCTCGGCAAACAAGGGTCGCGTGTCGTAGCGCGTCCGGGGTGCTCGGCGCCCGCGTTGCGACTGTTTCACGCGTCGCCGTACACTCGGTGGTTCGCCCGACTGTTTGCGGCCCCCGACCTCGGGTCTCGCGGGCGATCCTTCGCGAGGAGGCCATGCGTGAAGCGCACGTTCCAGCCGAACAACCGAAAGCGAAAGAAGCGACACGGCTTCCGGTTCCGTATGCGATCCCGAGGCGGTCGGGCGGTGCTGAAGGCCCGACGCCAGCGCGGCCGCACGCGCCTCTCGGCCTGATCTGGCGCGTTCGCGACCGTGCGACTTTCGCCGCCCTCTCCCGGGCGGAGCGACACGTGCAGGGCCCGATCACGGTCCGTGTCGTCCCCGGCCAGGCCGAGGGCCCGGCGAGAGTGGCGTACGCGGTCAGCGGCGCCGGCAACGCGGTGGCGCGCAACCGCTTGCGCCGCAGGCTGCGGGCGGCGGTCGGACGCTCCGGAGTGGACCTTGCGTCCGGGGCTGCGTACCTGGTCTCGGCCCGCCGGGAAGCGCTGAGCATGCCCTTCGACGCCCTCGCCGACGTGTTGGCAACGTTGTTCGCGGCGGCCGGAGAGCGGCGATGAACGCCATGGTCGACGTGGCCCCCTCCGCTCCGTCCGTGCCGGCGCGCCTCCTGATGCTGCCGATCCGGGCGTGGCGGCTGGTGAGCGTGCACCTGACGCCACGGTGCCGTTTCCACCCGTCGTGCTCGGCGTACGCGCTCGAGGCCCTCGAGACGCACGGTGCCCTCCGCGGCCTCTGGCTGGCGATCCGCCGGCTGGGGCGCTGCCATCCTTGGGGCGGCGGCGGTATCGACCCCGTCCCCCCGAACACACGTTCGCCCATGAGAGCAGGCTGACCGATGCTTGATCCCCTCTACAACGCCCTCGGCGCCGTCCTGGCGTTCTTCTACGCGATCGTCCCGAATGAGGGCGTCGCGATCATCCTGCTGACGATCACGGTGATGCTCCTCCTGTTCCCGCTCACCGCGAAGTCGTCGCGCTCGATGCTGGCGATGCAGCGTCTGCAGCCCGAGATCAAGAAGCTGCAGGCGAAGCACAAGGGCGATCGCCAGAAGCTCAACGAAGAGATGATGAAGCTGTACCAGGAGAACAAGGTCAACCCGCTCGGCGGGTGCTTGCCGCTCGTGGTGCAGTTTCCGGTGTTCATCGCGCTCTTCCATGTGTTGCGCTCGACCGCCGCCACGGTGCCGACAGGGTCGTCGCTCTACAAGGCGATCGTCGCCGCCGAACCGAACGGGCTCACGTTCCTCGGCATGGACCTGTCGCTGAAGGCGACCGACAACCACGGCGACCTGTTGAGTGCGCTGCCGTACTACATCCTCGTAGGGGCGGTGTTCCTGACCGGCTTCCTGCAGTCGCGACAGAGTCAGCGCAACACGCCGCCGGGCGCCAACGCCCAGATGCAGATGATCACGAAGGTGCTTCCCATCGCCTTCGGGGCGTTCTCGTTGTTCTTCCCCGCCGGGCTGGTCCTGTACTTCCTGGTGTCGAACCTCTGGCGGCTCGGCCAGCAAGAGCTGATCATGCGCAAGATCGCGCCGCGTGATCATGTCCGGAAGGGTGGCGCGATCGATGCCAAGAGCTCGCCGTCGAAGCGCGCGGTGACCGAGGGGCCGTCGGAGCCGGCGGAGACGGTCGAGCCGGCACCCGCGGAGGAGCAGCCCAAGGCCGCATCGCGTTCGAAGCCCGCGACACCGCCCGGCCGGCAGTCGAGCCCGTTGGGGGCGTTGCGCGACCTGTTCCGTCCGCCCGCCGACGGCAATTCGGGAAAGGCGCCGGCCGCCCAGCCGTCGCAGCCCAAGCAAGCCGCGTCCAAGCAGCCGGCAGCCCGCCAGGGCGGGTCGGGGCGCACCGGGCAATCGCGCCGGCGGCGCAGCAGCAAGAAGAAGCGGAAGCGGTAGATGGAATGGGTCGAGACGACCGGCCGCACGATCGAAGATGCGCTTGACGCAGCCCTCGACGAGCTGGGGGTCGACGAGAACGACGTCGAGTACGAAGTGATGGCCAAGCCCCGGGGCGGGCTCCTCGGCCGGTTCGGGGGCGAGGCGCGCATCCGGGCCCGGGTCAAGCCGATCTCGCGGGAGAAGCCCGGTGAGCCCCGGCGTCGGTCGCGGCGACGCGGCCAGTCCGGCGGACGAGAGGAAGACCGAGGCGGCGAACGCAGGACCCGTACCGGTCCTCGTTCGGGGTCGCGGGGCGACGGGTCGCAGGAGAACGGGGGGCCGCGGCCAGCGAGGAACCGTCGGCGCCGGAGCCGCGGTGGCACGAGCGGGCGGGGCGAAGGCCCGCGCGAAGAGCAGCAGCAGGGAGCGAACGTGGACGAGCAAGTCGACATCTCGGTGGAGGAGCAAGCCGACCAGGCCGTGGAGTTCACGCGAGGCCTGGTGGAGGCGTTCGGGGCCAAGGCGGAGGTGGCCAGCCATCTCGAGGACGAGGACACCGTCCTCGTCGGCGTGACGGGTGACAACTTGGGCCTGCTCGTGGGACCGCGCGGAGCGACGCTCGCCGCCGTCGAGGAGCTCGTGCGCACCGTCGTGCAGCGTCAGACCGGGGGTCATGGCATCCGAGTCCACGTCGACGTGGCCGGCTACCGGGCAAAGCGGCGAGCAGCGTTGTCGGAGTTCGCGCGCCAGCTGGCAGAGCGGGTGCGCGACGAGGACGCCGAACAGGCGCTCGAGCCCATGTCGGCGTCCGACCGGAAGGTTGTGCACGACGTGGTCACCGAGATCGAGGGCGTCGCGACGACTTCGGAGGGCGAAGAGCCGCGCCGCCGGGTCGTGATCCGACCGGCGTGATCGCCGGCGAGCGATGCTCGCCCCAGATCTTCGTCGTCGCCTGACGGTCCTGCTCGAGGACGCCCGCAGGCAGGGGATGCTCGGACCGGGGCCCGTGGAAGCGCATCTCGATCACGCCGAGGGGATGGCGGTGGCGGTGGGTGGTGACTTCAGAGGCCGATTTCTCGATCTCGGCTCCGGTGCGGGCGTGCCGGGCGTGATTCTGCTCGCTCTGTGGCCGGCGGCGTCCGGGGTCCTACTCGATGCACGCCGGCGGCGGTGCTCGTTCCTCGAGGCGACGGTGAGTGCGCTCGGGCTGAGGGATCGAGCGTCGGTGGCGTGTGGCCGGGCCGAGGAGCTGGCCCGGCAACCGGACTTCCGGGGGACGTTCGACCTGGTGGTGGCGCGGGGCTTTGGATCTCCGGCGACGACCGCCGAGTGTGCGGTGGGCTTCCTCGGGGCCGGGGGCCGCCTGGCGGTGAGTGAGCCGCCGGGCGAGCCCGAGCTGACGCGCTGGCCGGCGGCCGGGCTCGCGGAATTGGGCCTGCTCGGGCCGGAGTTGCGGCGAGGGGAGGGATCCGGGGTCGCTCTCCTCGAGGCTGCGGAACCGGCGGGGGAACGGTGGCCTCGGCGGGTGGGCGTGCCGGGGCGACGACCCTTGTGGTGAGCCGCCGGGGTAGGACTCGTCGTGCGAGGTTTCCCGTGAAACCAGGCCGCCCTGGTGCGGCAAGGGCGGGAAAGGTTTCCCGTGAAACATCCTTCCGAGGGCCGGCGCGGCCTCGGCCGGGATGCCCGATTCGCGGCATGTTCCCCGTGAAACGAGGGGATTCTCTTCCGACCCTTGACCGGGGACGGGGGCCTCGGCCAACATGGCGCTACGCGCGCACGGGTACACGAGTAGAGGGCCGGCAATGGGCCGGGTAGACGACGAAGTGAAACGTCGCGGCCGTCAAGCACTGGCGTCGCTCCGCCGGGATGCCGCCGCGAGCGACGGCGGCCGGCATGCCGAGGCGGAGGTCGAAACCGCGGCCACCGACGAGGGCGAACGCAGCCTCGATCTTCCTGCGTTCGACCCTCCGCCGCTCGAGGGCGCCGACGTCCCCACCCGGCAGCTGCTGGCCCGGGCCGCCGAGGATCCGTCACCGTTGCTCCTGCCTGCCGTGCTCGCCATCGCCAACCAGAAGGGCGGGGTCGGCAAGACGACGACCGCCGTCAATCTCGGCGCCGCGCTGGCCGAAGAGGGCTTCCGGGTCCTGGTCGTGGACCTCGATCCCCAGAGCAACGCCACCACCGGGCTCGGCCTCAGCGCCCGCGACCTCCAGTCGTCGGTCTACGACGTAGTGATGAACAACGCCGCCATCGAGGACTGCATCGAGCCGACGAGCCTCAAGAACCTCTTCGTGGCGCCGGCGACGATCGACCTTGCCGGCGCCGAGATCGAGCTCGTTCCGGCCATGAGCCGAGAGCTCAAGATGCGCCGTGCCATCGACGAGGTCCGCGACAACTACGACATCGTCCTGATCGACTGCCCGCCGTCCCTCGGGCTTCTCACCGTCAACGGACTGGCAGCCGCCGACGGCGTCGTCGTGCCGATCCAGTGCGAGTACTACGCCCTCGAAGGGCTCGGGCAACTCCTGCGCAACGTGGGGCTCGTGCGCGCCAACCTCAACCCCAGCCTCGACGTGCGCGGGATCGTCATGACCATGTACGACGGTCGGACCAAGCTGGCCGACCAGGTGGTCGACGAGGTGCGCGCCCACTTCGGGCGGCGCGTGTACGAGACGGTCGTCCCCCGGACGGTCCGGCTCTCGGAAGCACCCTCGTTCGGGCAACCGATCATCGTGTTCGACTCCACCTCCCGGGGTGCCAAGGCGTACCGGGAACTGGCGAAAGAGGTGTGCCGTGACGCGAAAAGGCGGTCTGGGTAAGGGGCTCGGCGCCCTGATCCCGCCCGGCGCGGCCGAAGGCCTCGGTGCCGGTGGCTACCAGGAACTTCCAGTTGCGACCATCCGGGCCAACCGGTACCAGCCTCGCGAGCACTTCGGCGAGGAGCAGCTCAGCGCGCTCGCCGACTCCATTCGGGAGGTCGGCGTGCTCCAGCCCGTGCTGGTGCGTCCCGCGGACGACGGCTACGAGCTGATCGCGGGCGAGCGTCGTTGGCGTGCGGCCCGCCGCGTCGGCTTGCAGACGATCCCGGCGCTGATCAGAACGACCGACGACGCGTCGGCGCTCGAGCACGCGCTGGTCGAGAACGTGCATCGCGCCGACCTCAACGCGCTCGAGGAAGCCGCCGCGTACCAGCAGCTCATCGAGGACTTCGGTCTCACGCACGAGCAGGTGGCGGCGCGCGTCGGCCGCAGCCGGGTCGCGATCACGAACACGTTGCGGCTCCTGCAACTGCCACCCGCGATCCAGAAGATGATCCAGGAGGACACCCTCAAGGGCGGGCATGCGCGCGCGTTGCTCGGCACGCCCGATCGGGCGTTCCAAGAGCAGCTCGCGCGGCGCGTCGTCAACGAGGGCCTCTCGGTGCGCGCGGTGGAGGACGCGGTCCGAGCGCACACCGGGGACGCGAAGCGCGCGCCGAGCACGGCGCCGGGGCAGCTCCGCCCCCCGGGGCTGCTCGAGCTCGAGGAGCTGCTCGGCGACTACCTCGAGACCCGCGTGAAGATCACGGTCGGCGGGAAGCAGGGCAAGATCACCGTCGACTTCGCCGACCTGGCGGACCTCGAGCGGCTGTACCGGGTCGTAACCGGCGACCGTCAGCGCCGGGCCGACACCGGCTGACCGAGTCGGGAGCCGTCAACGGGTCGTTGACGACCTCGGGACGTCGCTTTACAGTCGACCGGTGGTGCCCGCTCCATCGCTCGCCGAGCTCATCGAGACCGTCCACGACCGCAGCGCCGGCAGCGACGCGCTCACCCGCGTCGAAGCGGCGGCGGAGGTCTCGGGCGAGATCACGAGCAACGCCGACGCCCTGCTCGGCTACTTCGTCGAGTCGGCGCGGCAGGCGGGCTGCTCGTGGGCGGAGATCGGGACCGCGCTCGGTGTGACGAAGCAGGGCGCCCAGCAACGGTTCGTGGATCGCAGCGAATCGACGCGCCAGCACGAGACGCGTGCTCGACGAGACGCGCCCGGACGAGGGACGACTCCTCAGCGGGTACACGGCTCGGGCCCGCGCCAGCCTGGCGCGCGCCCGCGAGGAAGCTCGCGAGATGGGTCACAACTACGTGGGCACGGAACACGTGCTCCTCGGCGTGCTCGCCGATCCCGGCGCGCTCGTCGGTGCGCGTACTCGCCGAGCTGGGCGTACCGGCGGACGAGTTGCGCCAAGCGGTCATCGAGGCCGCGGTGCCACGGTCGCCGTACGGCGCGGCCGCCGCCGACCTGCCGCTCACGCCGCGGGCGCGGCGGGTGCTGGACCTCACGCGAGGTGAATCGCTCCGGCTCGGTCACAATTACGTCGGGACCGAGCATCTCCTCCTCGCGGTCGCCGCAGAGCAGGACGGTATCGGGGGGCGGGTGCTCCGCGCGCAAGGCGTGGACGTCGACCGCGCGCGCGCCGAAGTGATTCGAGCGCTCACGGCGTACGTCGCGAGCACATCGCGTGAACTGTCGGGAGGCTCCTCCACGCCGCGGCGGATGCCGCGCACGATCGCTCGGCTGACGTCACCGGCGCGGGCGACGACGTTTCGCATCGCGGCCACATCGCCCCGCTCGACCAGCTCGCACACGACCGCGGCCATGCGGGTCTCCCGCAAGATGCCGTATGCCTTCCCACACGAGTCCGGTGCCGTGGGGAGGACGCCGCGCAGCTCGTCCTGCACGGCGGTAGCCACGCGATAGCCCGCCTCCGAGCGGAACGTCCCCGACGAGAAGTACGTGCACAGGCAGCCCTCGTCGCCGGTGCCGGCACGCAGCGCGAGAAAGAGTGCGGCGCCGAACTGATTGGCGGCGACGGCGGTCGTGCGGTCGTCTGAACCGGCCGAGTCCAACAACGCGCCGGCGCCGACCTCGGCGAGCCCGCGGCAGACAGCATCGCCCAATGCCTCGAACCCGGGCGCGACGGTGATGAAGACGCGCTTGCCGCCGAGCCGGTGTGGCCCGCGGCGCAACATCTCGCGCTCGCGCACGCTGGCGACCGAGCCCCCAGCCAGCGTCCCCACCCGGCGCAGCGCCGCGACCGTGGTCCAACCACAGAAGCCGTCGGGCGCGAGTCCCACGTTGCGCTGGAACTCAGCCACCGCGTCCGCGGTCTGCTCGCCGAGGATCCCGTCTTCACGCCCGGCGTCGAAGCCGAGCGAGTTCAGCTGACGCTGGAGCTCGGTGACGTCGTCGCCGCGGAGCATCGGCTGGCGGAAGTACAGCGTTCGATCACCGAGTGAGAAGCCGCTCTCGACGAGCGCCGCCCACGTCTGCGGGCCGCAGACGCCGTCGACGACGAGGCCGCGCTGCTCCTGGAACGCGCGTACGGCTGCTTCGGTGGCCGGACCGAACTCGCCTGGCTCGTCCGACGAAGCGTCGAGCCCGAGCGCGACGAGACGCCGCTGAAGGTCCCGGACGGCCTCGCCGGTCTCGCCTTGCTCGAGCGCCGCCGCGAGTCATGCGCCGCGGCGTATAGCGCTCACGAGATGAATTCGGCGAGATCCTGGAGCAGCTGGCCCTTGCCCTTGGCTCCGACGAGTCGCTTCACAGGCTCGCCCTCGTTGAACACCATCAGCGTCGGGATGCTCATCACGTTGTAACGCATCGCCGTCTGCGGGTTGTCGTCGACGTTGAGCTTCGCGATGCGCAGCTTGCCCTTGTGCTCGGAGGCGATCTCTTCGAGCGTCGGGGCGATCATCTTGCACGGACCACACCACTCGGCCCAGAAGTCGACGAGCACGGGCGTGTCCGCGCCCCCGACCGTCTCGTCGAAGGTGTTGTCGGAGAGGAACGTGATGTCGGCGCCCACAGGGGTCCTTTCGGCCAGGGTCGGTCGAGTGTATCTACGAGGTGAAACCGAACCGTGACTCCGCCCATTCCGGGTCGGTCATGCCTGGGCGACGGCGTGGCGGCGGGCCTCGATCCAGCGCTCCGCTTCGATCGCTGCCATGCAACCGGTCCCGGCCGCCGTCACGGCCTGACGGAACACGTGATCGGCGACATCACCGGCTGCGAACACGCCTTCGACCGACGTGCGGGTCGAGCCGGCCCGGGGGAGCACGACGTAGCCGTTCTCGTCCAGCTCGACCTGGCCTTCGAACAGCTTGGTGTTGGGATCGTGGCCGATCGCGACGAACAGGCCTCCGACGTCCAGCTCCGAAGCGTCGCCCGTGCGCGTGTCGCGGAGGTGGACGATATCGACGGTCCCGTCGCCACCGACGTCGGTCACGACGGAGTTCCACTTGAACGCGACCTTCGGATTGGCGAATGCACGGTCCTGCATGATCTTCGACGCCCGTAGCTCGTCGCGTCGGTGGATCACGGTGACCTGGTTGGCGAACTTCGTGAGGAAGAGCGCCTCTTCGATGGCGCTGTCGCCCCCGCCGACGACCGCGATGTCCTTCTCCCGGAAGAAGAACCCGTCGCACGTCGCGCACGTGGACACACCGTGGCCGAGCAGGCGCGCCTCGGACTGGAGTCCGAGCATCCGGGCCGAAGCCCCGGTCGAGATGATCAGAGCCTCGGAGCGGTACTCCGTGCTCCCGACCCAGGCGCCGAACGGCGACGCCGACAGCTCGACCCGGTCGACGTCAGCGGTCACGAACTCGGCGCCGAAGCGTTCCGCCTGCTCCCGGAACTTCATCATGAGCTCGGGGCCGAGGATGCCGTCGGGGAATCCGGGGTAGTTCTCGACGTCGGTGGTGAGCATGAGCTGCCCGCCCGCCTCGGCACCCTCGATGACGATGGGCCTGAGATCGGCACGGGCGGCGTAGAGGGCGGCAGTCAGTCCGGCGGGGCCGGAGCCGACGATGATGAGCTCGCGTACGTCGGTCATGGGGCGGTTCCCCGGGTCATTCGGGCGGGGACGGCTTTGTCCTCCGCGCCCAGCAGAACGTGCCGGCGACTACGAAGATTCCGCCGAAGACGAGGTACGTCGCCCAGACCCCCCCGGGGAGGTAGACGTCGACCAGGCGGAACAGACCGATCGAGACGATCGTCAGGGCGGTGGCGACGAAGAACGAGGTGAGCAGCCCGAAGACGATGGCCCGGGTCGCGTTCTGGGCCGGGGTGACCGTCTTGTCGCGGACGGTCGTGACGACCCGTTCGATGTTGTCGACCGCGTCGGTCGTCCAGTCGCTCATGGCTCCTTCGTCCCGTCCGAGAACCCGGCGAGCGTACCCGCCGATGGCCGGGACGATTCAGGTCAGGTCGAAGACCGAGACCGCCCGGCACGTCCTCGTGTCGAGCAGCACGAGTGTGGATCGGTCGCCGTTCGCCGGCAGGACGAGCACGAGCACGGACCGGTCCCGGTGCGTGCCGGTTCCGTACGCGGTGGGTGCCGGGCTGCCGGCGACGGCGCGCTCGAGGCAGGGGGGCGGGGCGGCCCGGGACGACGCCGGCGCATCGTCGAGCTGGGTCCGCACCCGGCGCCGGAGCTCGCCGGCGTCGGTCACGTCGCCAAGTTCGCCCAGGTCGTGCACGCCTGTCACAGCTTCGGCGCTCGGGGACGCGTCCGGCGCCGAGCCGCCTTCTCCCGGTGGCCCCGCTTCGGTCGTCCGGGACCGGGCGGCGGTGCCCGCGTTGTCGCCGTCGCGGTCGACCACCGCGAAGACGCCCACCCCGACGAGGACGAGCACGACCAGCGCCGCGGCCGCCGGCACGAGCAGCCGCTTGAGCCGAGGCGCACCGCGCCGCCGGCCGGCATCTTCGAGCGCGCGCGCGATCAGCCGATCGCGGGTCGCGTCGTCGAGCGCCGGCACCTCGAGGCGCGACGCCAGCTCCTCGTCGCGCTCGTCGGGGGGAGGTCGTCGGTCATGGGCCAGTCGGTTTCGTCTCGGTGGTAGGACGCTCCGCAGCACGCCCGCGGTTCCCGAGCGCCTCCGCCAGCGCCGACCGGCCACGGGCGATGCGCGAGCGCACCGTCCCCATCGGCACGCCGAGCACCTCGGCGATCTCCGCGTAGTCCAGGTCGCACAGGTCGCGCAGGATCACCGCGACCCGGAACTCCTCGGGCAGGTCACCCAGGGCAGCATCGACGTCGAGGCGGGCGCCGACCGCGTCCTCGGGTGACGCCACCCATGTTGCCTCCGCGGGCGGGTCGACAGGGCGTGGGCGCCGCGCCTTGCGGCGTCCTTCTTCCAGCGCGGCGTTCGTCGCCACCCGGTACAGCCACGTCGTGAACGCCGAGCGGCGGTCGAAACTGCCGATGCCGCGCGCGACTGCGATCATCGCCTCCTGCGTGGCGTCGAGCGCGTCCTCCGGGTTGCCGAGAACCCGCCGACAGAGCGCGTGGATGCGATCGACGTGTCGCTCCAGCAGCGTCTCGAGCGCGGCGCGGTCACCTGCCACGCGCGCGCGTGGCGAGATCGTTGTCAGAGCCGCCCTCGTCAGCGGCCCTCGACCTTGATGTCACTGATCTGGAGCTTGTTGGACGGAGGCAGCTGCGTGCACCACACGAGGACGTACTGGCCGCGCGCGTTCAATGCGAATGGATGTGTCGCCGGAAGATTGTCGCCCGTCGCACGCACCGGCCCCCAGGCATTGAGTGTGCTTCCGGGCTGGTCGCCGACGTAGATCTCGCCGCTCCAGCCGCCGTCGAGAGCGGTGACCGTGACCGACGTGACGTCGTGTGGAGCGTCGAGCTGGACCCACAAGCCGACGCCCGGTTTGGCGTTCCCGAAGTTGCGGTTGCTGTAGCCGTCCGTTTGCCACGCCGTGCCGGGATCGCCGTCGATGCGCGCGGCGCCTCGCTGCTGTGCTCTTCCCCGTCCACGAACGGGTCGAAGGCGGAGGCCTCGACGATGGGCAGCACGACGCTGCTGCTCGCCTGCGGTGCCGGCGCCACCGCCGGAGTCGTCACCGGACAGGTTCGACAGCACCAACGCGGTGATCCCGCCCGCGACCAGGAGGAGCAGGATCAGCAGGAGCCAGGGCCAGCGGCGCGCCCGGCGGCCGTACGGCGGCGGCTGGGGCGGAGCCGGACGCGGCGGCGGCGGGCGCGACCTGCGTCGGCGAGTGGTTGTCGGGCGCCGGCGACGGCCGGCGCGGTGGGGCGGGCGGCGCGAGGGGGCCGGTCGGCGCCATGTCGAGTACCGGCGCCAGCGCGTCCTTGAACGCCTGTGCGGACTGGTACCGGTATTCGGGATCGCGAGCGAGGCTGCGCGCCAGGACGTCCTCGAGAGGGCGGGACACCTCCGGCCGCGCCGCCCGGATCGGCTCCGGAGCGTTCGTGAGGCGAGCAACCGCGGTCGCCATGTCGGAGTCGCCTCCGAAGGGTGCCTGCCCGGCCAACATCTCGTAGAGGATGAGGCCGAGCGCATAGACGTCGGCGCGACCGTCGACGGTGTGGCCGTTCACCTGCTCGGGCGCGAGGTAGCGGGCGGTCCCGACCACGGTGCCGGTGCGAGTCAGGTCGTCGCCACCGGCCGCCTTGGCGATCCCGAAGTCCGTGACCTTGGCGCGTCCGTCTGCCTGCACGAGCACGTTGGCGGGTTTGATGTCGCGGTGCACGAGCCCCTGCCGGTGCGCGTGCTCGAGCGCGTCCGCCACCTGTGACGAGATGTCGACTGCTTCATGTACGGGCAACCGGCCGCGCTCGTCGATCAGGCGCCGCAGGGTCATTCCTTCGACGAGCTCCATGACGATGTACGCGGTGCCGTCGTCGTCACCGGTGTCGTACGTCGCGACGATCCCGGGGTGCGTGAGCTTCGCCGCCGCGATGGCTTCGTTGCGGAAGCGCACGCGCAGCGCGTCGTCGACCGCGAGCTCGGGCAGCAGCAGCTTGACAGCTACGCGCCGTGACAGCAGCGGGTCCTCGGCGATCCACACCGTGGCCATGCCGCCACGCGCCAGCTCGCGATCGAGTAGGTAGCGCCCGCCGAGGACGCGTCCGGCTGTGGCTCGTTCCGGCACGTCATCCGACGCTAGTTGCTGGTCTCACCGCGCTCGCTTCACGGCCGACGGCGACGGCCACGACGGCGACGGCCAATGCGGCGGACCGGGACGTCAGCGGCCGGCCTGGAACGTGACGCCGATGACGCGGGGACCGGCGTGGGTGCCGATGACGGGACCGATCTGCCCGACGACGATCTCGTCCCGGGGCGTCAGCGGCTCGAGCAGGTCGAGCAGCTCGTCCAGATCCGGCGCGTTGCCGTGGAGCACCGCCAGGTTCTCGAACGGGCCTTCTTTCACACGGTCGACCAGCAGCCGCAGCGCCTTCGAACGGGTGCGGACCTTGCCCGCTTCCTCCACCTCGCCGTCTCGGACCTCGAGGACCGGCTTGATTGCCAGCATCGAGCCGAGGAGCGCCCGGGCGTTGCCGACCCGGCCGCCCTTCTTCAGGAACTCGAGCGTGTCGAGCGCTCCGTACAGCTTGGACCGATTCCGGCGGTCCGTGACGTTGGCGACGATCGACTCGAGCGAGTCGCCATCCGCAGCTCGCCGGGCGGCGGTGAGGCACAGGCTCCCGAGGCCCATCGAGACCATGAGCGAGTCGACGACGACGACCGGGCAGTCGGCCTGGACCGCCTGCGCCGCGACCTGCGCGGACTGCATCGTCGCCGAGAGCTTGGAGGAGAGGTTGATGCAGATGATGCCGGTCGCGCCGTCGCCGATCAGGCGCCGGAACGCAGCCTCGAACGCTCCCGCCGACGGTGCCGACGTCTCGGGCAGGACATCCGACTCGGCGAGGCGACGCCAGAACTCGTCGGTGCTGAGCTCCTTGCGGTCGACGAGCTCTTCTTTGCCGAAGCGGATCGTGAGCGGCACCACTTCGATGCCGTCCCGCTCGATCAGGTCGTCCGGCAGGTCGCACGCGCTGTCGGTGACGACTCGAACCCCCATGGCACCCCCTGGCCCTTGCGCCACTCTTCGACCGGCGGCGCGTGAGCATCGTTACACCGTTCGGCCCTCTCTGTCCGACGGCATGCCGATGGCGGCCTCGGGGGCTGAAGGCGGGTGCAAACCCCGTCCTCGACGGACCCGGGGCGCGAACAGTGACCAGAGATCGTCGAGCTCGCGCATTCGAAGCGCGGCGGTGACCGCGAAGTACTCGGCGAAGCCGACCGTCGCCCCGACGACGGTCGTCACGAGCGCCACCCAGGGCGACGACCACCCGAGCCCTCGCGCGATCATCCACGTCACCAACGCGACGAGGCCCCCGGCCGCGAGCGAGCGCGCCAGCGTGTCGATCAAACGCCGGCCGTCCATGTGCCCGAGGCGGCGGCGCAGCACGATGATCGTGAGCACGGCCGCACCGCTGTACGCGCCGGCGAACGCGACCGCGAGGCCCGGGACGCCGAACGCGTAGTAGAGCGGGAACGCGAGCGCGATGTTGAACGCGTTCTCGAAGCAGTTGAGGACGAACGGCGTGCGTGTGTCCTGCAGCGAGTAGAACGCGCGCAGCGAGAACAGATAGATCGAGAACGGCACGAGCCCCAGCGAGAAACCCGCCACCGTGTGTGCCACCACGGTCGCATCACCACTCGAGAATGCGCCCCGCTCGAGGAGCGCGACGACCATGGGCCTGGCGAGCGCGATGAAGATGGCCGAGCACGGCACGATCACGAAGGTCGTCAGCCGGAGCCCGAAGGACAGCCGGTCGCGCAGCTCCCCGATGTCGCCCCGGCCTGCCGCGCTCGCCATCTCCGGCGCGAGCGTCGTCATCAGCGAGACCGCGAGCAGTCCGTGAGGGAGCTGGAAGAACGCGTACGCGCTCAGGTAGATGAACGGACCGCCGTCGCGGCCGTTGGCGAGGACGAGCACGATCCAGAGCGCGATCTGGTTCGCGATCACGTAGCCGACGGTCCAAGCCGAAAGGCGCGCCATCGTGACGACGGCGCGATGGCGCCACGCGAAGACGAATCGGAGCCGGATCCGGGCCCACCGCAGTACCGCGCCGAGCGTGAGCGCGACCGCCGCGATACCGGCCGTCGTGCCGACCCCCAAAGTGATGAGCAGGGCGGTGTCGTCGCGGACCCGATCGAGCGTGATCGGGCCGTCGAGCAAGCGAGGCAACGAGACGAAGATCGCGATGACGACGATGTTGTTGAGCATCGGCGCGAACGCGGCCGCCGCGAACCGGCGGTGTGCGTTCAGCAGCGCGGTCGCGAGCGCGGTGAACCCGTAGAACACGATCTGGGGCATGAACAGGCGCACCAGGGTCGTCGCGACCTCCTGCTGCGCCGCCCTGCTCGCACCCTCGGCCCGCAGAGTGAACAACTGCACGATGTACGGCGCCAGCAGCACGCCCACCACGGCCACCGCGACGAGCAGCGCGATCGCGACGGTCATGATGGCGCTGATCGCCTCGTCGTCCTCGCGCTCGACGTGACGGACGAACTGGGGGACCAGCGTTGCCGTGAGAACCCCCCCGAGGAGCAGCTCGTAGAGCATGTTGGGGGTCTCGTTGGCGTAGCTGTACGTCCCCGCGAGCGCGCCGGCGCCGATCGCGTAGGCGATCGCCGCCACGCGCAGGAACCCGGTGATCCTCGACAGGGCTGTGCCGAGCCCGACGATGGCGCTCGACCGCAGGAGGCTGGTCGATCGTTGGCCCGCGGCGCCGACCGCGTCGCTCACGGCGCGGAGCTCTGCCCGGCGCCGGGGGTCGCAGGCGGCGAAGCGAGCGCCGGGTGTTCCGGCGTGGCGGCGCGCCGCCGCCGCCGGCGCCGGATGTCGTGGGCCCACCACCCGGCGAGGAAGAGCCCGGCCCCGATCGTGAGGAACACGCCGACGTTGCTCACGAAGAACGTGGTGCGCACCTGCACCTCGGTCTGCTGGATGGGCAAAGCGCCGTCCGGCGAGGTCACCCTGAGCGTGAGCGGGAAGGTCCCCGAGCTGCGGGTTTCGACGGTGAAGCGCACGGTCGTGCTGCGCGGGGGAAGGTCCAGGATCCGCTGGTCCCCGTCCGGGAAGACGAGCTTGTCGCTGTCGAGGTGCACGCGCACGCGCAGCGCCTGGCCGGTCTCGTTGAGGAACGTGACCGGGATCTGGCCCTTCTCGGCGGTCAGCGTGATCGTGCTGTTGACGGCCGGCACGCGGAGACGGCTGACGAACTGGCTGACGTCGGCGTCGATCTTCGCCAGCTCGGCGCGGGCGCGGGAGCGTCCACCCGCGCCCGACCACGCCGACGACAGCGACACGAGCAGCGACCGGTTGCCGGGTTCGGCCACGGGGTTCGGCGGCGGGACGAGCGCGTTGAAGGCATCGAGCTCGGTCTCGGCGTCGAGGTACTCGCGCTCGGTCACGGGCGTCGGCGGTACCGGAGAGGGCGCGAGCTCACGGTCCACGGGGGTGTTCCCATTCGCCGCCGGCGGCACGGTGCCGATGAGGTCGTCGACGGTCAGCGGTTCGAGCAGAGGATGGTCGGAGGTCAATCCGGCCAAGGCGGACTCGAGGAGCGCGCTGCTCGCGTTCCAGTCGTCCGGCTCGAGGACGACCACCCCGCGTCGGGTGTTCGGCTGCTCGAGCGCGACGACCGACAGTCCGGCGAGGAAGCGCTGGGCGCGCAGCGCCGGCGGATCGTCGCCCTCGAGGAGGCGCTGCAGACCGGGGTCGGACCCGACGGCGGTGGTCGTGCCCGGTTGACCACGCACGACGAAGGGCTGGGCGGGCGTGAACTGCTCGTCGCGTGGCGTCAGATCGGCGCCGTCGAGGATCACGCGATCGACACCGGCGTCGCGGAGCCGTGTGAGCGAAGCGTCGTTGGCGGGTCGTGCGATCTCGGTTCTGGGGTCGACCCGCGTGCCGAGCAGCGCGCTGAGCTTGTCCGTCCCCTGCACGAGCTCGGGCCCCACCTCCGCGCTGAGTCCGCCGCTCACCAGCGAGCGCACGTCGACCGGAACGTAGGTGCCGGCGAGGACCTGCGACCGGCCGAGCGCGTCCCGCATCGCGTTGAGCGACGTGGTGAGCGCGGGGTCGTTGTTGGCGAACTGGGTCCATGACTCGAGCGTCTCGGGGCCGGGCGCCAGCGTGAGCGGCACGCCGGAGTTGGCGATCGCGATGGCGCGACGGCCGAGGCGCCCCTCGGGCCGCAACTGCGCGACGACGTCCTGGTCCGGCTTGCCGTCGGCCTGATATGCCGGCGGCGCCGTCATGGGCACGATCCAGCTGACCCCGAGGCGCTGCCCGACGGCCGGCCCGCCATTCGCCCCCGGTGCCACGGCGACGACCGGGGTGACGAAGCCGGCCAGCCGGGTCCCGTCGGGCTGCCGCAGCTCCACCTCGACCGGGTACACACCGGTGCGGCGCAGCTGCAGCCGGGTCGAATCGCGGCGCGCGTCTTCGGCTTGGAGCGGGAACGTGAGCGTCCGGCTGCCGTCCTCGCCGGCGGGGAAGGGATCGAGCGGGAGCTCGGCCTGCCCGAGCACGGAGCCCAGGTTCCGGCCTTCCAGCGCGCTCTCGAAGCCGGACCGAGAGCTCACGGCCTCGTGCGCCGTGGCGCTCACGATGAGGCCGGGAGTTCCCGCCGCCTGACCCCGAACCTCGAGACGCAGCGGGAGGTTGCCGCCGACCGTGACCCAGGCCGGCTGGCCGGTGAGCACCAGGCGCGGCGCGTCCGGCGTGGCGTTTGCCGTCGTGGACGGCGGGTCGACGCCGGCGCCGGTGGGCTGCGCGCCGAGCACGAGAAGGGCGACGGACGTCAACACGACGGCCGCGGCGCGCCTCAAAGCGTCCGCCCGAGCACGCACAACCCGACCGGGAGCCGGCGGAAACCGCACGACTCGTAGAGCGACAGCGCGGTCGTGTTGTCGAGCTGCGTGTTGACCAGCGCCCGTTCGACGGCGCGTCGGCGTAGCCACGACAGCGCGTCGGCGATGAGCGCGCGGGCGAACCCGCGCCGGCGCGCGTCGGCGTGGACGGCGATGCGCTGGAGGTATCCGTTGCGTCCGGACCGGCCCGTTACGGCGTAACCGGAGATCGGCACACCAGCGTCAGGTGTGACACGAAAGCGCGTCACGGGTGTCGCGCGGAGCGCTTCGACGAGACCGTCTTGGTCGAGGCGCCAGTCAACGTCGAAGGCCGTCGCGTCGAGGTCGAGGATCGCGGGATGGTCGTGTCGGCGGGCGCGTCGTGTCGATCCGGTCTGCGCCGGCACGTGGTCGAGATCGTGAACGAGCAGATGGAGACGCTCTCGCACGGCGAACCCGGCGTCGACGAACGGCGCCGAGTCGGCCTGGCTGAGAGCGTTCGTCACGACGGCCTTGTAGCTGCGCGCCTGCACCTCTCCGAGGCAGCGTTCGATCACGGACGGGCTCGGAGGAGCATCCGTCCCCATCGTCAGGCGGGCGACGTCGGCGTCGGCGCGGAACGGTCCGATACGCGCCCAGCCGCCCCGCCAGCGGAGGGTGTGAGAGTTCAGGGGCGACATGGCGACCCGCGAGCGTAACCGCCGGGTCGCGCCGCGGCCCGGCAGAGCCGTTTCCGCGGAACACTCCGGGTACCGTGGACGCAATGTTGCTCCTCGGCGCCGATCCGTGCTTCGCCGGCCATGATCCCGGCCGCGGGCACCCCGAGCGCCCGACGCGGCTGGATGCCGTGCACGCCGGCATCGCCCAGGCAACACGCGACGTCGGTGGCGATACCGACGCCCTGGTCACAGCGCTCCCGCCGCGTGACGCGACCATCGAGGAGATCACGCGGGTGCACACGACCCGGCACGTCGAGCGGCTCGAGTCGCTGTCGGAGCACGGCGGCGGCTCGATCGACCTCGACACGAGCATGTCGCCCGGGTCGTGGCCAGCCGCGGTACGGGCCGCCGGCGCCGGGCTCGCCGCCGCCGACGCGCTCGCGGCCGGCGACGGCGACACCGCCTTCCTCGCCGTGCGACCGCCCGGCCACCACGCCCGCCCCGAGGGAGCGATGGGGTTCTGCCTGCTCAACAACGTGGCCATCACGGCGGCTGCGCTCGCCGAGCGCGGCGAACGTGTCCTGATCATCGATTACGACGCGCACCACGGCAACGGCACGCAGGAGACCTTCTACGCCGACGAGCGCGTCGCGTATGTGTCGTTGCACGAATGGCCGCTGTACCCGGGGACGGGACGCCTCGACGAGGTCGGGACCGACGCTGCCGTCGGCACCACATGCAACGTGCCGCTTCCGGCCGGCGCCACCGGTGACCTCTACGTCCGCACGGTCGACGAGCTCGTCGCACCGCTCGCAGCCCGCCACGCCCCCGCCTGGGTGCTCGTGTCGTGCGGCTTCGATGCCCACCGTGCCGACCCGCTCACTGGGCTCGGCTTGTCGGCGGGCGACTACGGCGCGCTCGCGTCGCGCATGACCCAGCTGGCGCCCCGCCCGGGACGGGTCATCGTCTTCCTCGAAGGTGGCTATGACCTCGGCGCTCTGCGCGACGGGACCGCCGCCACCGTCACGGCACTGGTAGGCGAGACGATCGCCCCCGTCGAGGCGCCGACGTCGGGTGGGCCCGGCCGCGAGGTCGTCGACGCCGCCGCCGGCTTGTGGAGCGACGTCACCCCCGCGACCTAACGGTCCATCAACCCGGCTCGGCCGACTCGGTGTCGGCGGCGCTCCTCTCCCCGTCGGCCGACGGCTCGCGCAGCAGCTCGGCCAGCCCGCCGACGGCGCCGAACAAGCCGCTCATCTCGGTGGGCAGGAAGATCTTCGTCGCCTGCCCGTTGGCCACTACCCGCAGCGCCTCCAGGTACTTCGAGCGCGACGAGGTCGGGCGTCGGATTGCCGTCGTGGATGGCAGAGAACACGGAGCGGGTGGCGGCAGCTTCACCCTCCGCCACCGCGGTCTCGCGGTACTTCTCGGCGTCGGCCAGTCGCTGGATGGCCTCGGACTGACCTTGAGCCTCGAGGATCGCGGCCTGCTTGTCGCCCTCCGCCCTGGTGATAGCGGCCTCGCGCACACCGAGCGCCTCGGTGACCACGGCGCGGCGCGTGCGCTCGGCTTGCATCTGGTGGTGCATGGACTGCACGACGTCGGGCGGCGGGTCGATGCGTTGAATTTCCACGCGCACGACGCGCACGCCCCACTTGTCCGTGGAGTCGTCGAGGATGTCGCGCAGGTGCGTGTTGATCTTGGCGCTCGACGTGAGGGCGTCGTCGAGGTCGAGGTCGCCGATCAGGTTCCGCAGGTTGGTCTGAGCGAGCTTCGTGACCGCGAGCTCGAAGTTGGCGACGTTGTACATGAGCCGCTTCGCGTCAGTGGCCTCGTGGTAGACGACCGCGTACACGCTGACCACCACGTTGTCCGACGTGATGACCTCCTGCGCCGGCACCTCGACGACCTGCTCGCGCATGTCGACCATGTGGATCCGGTCGACGAACGGGACGATGATCCGCAACCCCGGGTCGACGGTGCCCTTGTACCGACCAAGGCGCTCGACGACGCCGCGCTGGTAGGGGCGCACGATCTTGATGGTCGTGAACGCGAGGACGAACAACAGGAAGGCCACGATGGCCAGGACGATGATTGCTGCCATGGGACAGCTCCTTCAGCGAAGGCCGTCAGCCGGGTGCCGACGGCGAGCCCGGCTCGGTATGGCCGGGCGTGGTTCCCCGCGGCGCGACGTCGATGCGCCACGGGCTGACGACGAGACGGGTGCCGCTCACGTGCGTCACCAACACAGTGGCACCGGCGGCGACGCCCAAGCCGTTGGTGCTCTCGGCCTTCCACGTCTCGCGGTCGATGCGCACCAGGCCGGTCTCGTGCTTGCCGGCGGGGATCTCGTTCACAACCGTCGCCGTGCGTCCCTCCCACCGGTTGGCGCCGACGGGATGGACCTCGTCGCGCCCTTCGAGCCGGCGCCCGAGCGGCACCAGTGCGGCGAGGCTGGCGGCGGTGACGCCGACGAAGAGGACCCACTGGACGATTGCGCCGCCGCCTGCGAATGCCGCCACCGCGGCAGCCGCCGCGCCGATCGCGAACGACAGCATGAAGAAGAGGACCGGCGTGAACACTTCCGCCAGGGCGAAGCCCACGAAGGCGATCAGCCAGATCCAGCGCCAGGTCTCAGGCGAGTTGACGTCCATGGCCGCGGCTCCTGCCGTTCTGTCGCGACGGTACCGCGGCGATCGTGTTTCGGTGTTACGGGGACGCGCGAGCTGGCCGGTGAACCTCGGCGTCAGGACGACCGTCGAGTCAGCTGGCCCGGGCACCCCGGAACGCGCGCTCGAGGAGGGGGGAGCGGGCGTCGAGCAGGTCGGTGACGTTGGGCTGCGGCTCGGCCGGCTCCCGGTAGTCGAAGAACCGCCAGCCGCGGGGAGGCCGGAGTGAGTCGGCGTGCACCTTGCAGAGCCGGCCGGTGGCCTCGGGCTCGTCGAGCGGATGGAGCCACACCGCCTGACGTGCGCTATCAAAACCGATCGCCGCTGCCGCCGGAGCGTTGCAGCCGGGCCGTCCGCATCCCCTCATGACGTGAACGTATAGAAGGCATCCCGAGAAGTGGTGGATGGTCGGCGAGAATGATCCGGTGACCCCGATCCCGGCGCGCCTGCGGCCGCTCCTCGACGCGGATTCACCCGCCCAGCAGCTGGCCGGGCGGCTGGTGGCGGCCGGCCACCAGTGCTTCCTCGTCGGCGGGAGCGTCCGGGATGCCCTGCTCGACCTGGGCCCGGACGAGGAACGCGACGTCGACGTCGCCACCGACGCCCGGCCGGGCGAGGTGGAGCGTCTCGTGCGGGGCTGGGCCGACCAGGTGTGGCTGCAGGGCCAGCGCTTCGGGACCGTCGGCTGTAAGAAGGGCGACACGCATTTCGAGATCACCACCTTCCGGGCCGAGGTGTACCGGCCGCAGAGCCGCAAGCCCGAGGTGGCGTTCGCCGACAACATCGAGACCGACCTGTCCCGGCGCGACTTCACGATCAACGCGATGGCGCTGCGGCTTCCGGACCCGGAGCTGGTCGACCCGTTCGACGGGGCGGCCGACCTTGCTGCCAAGCGCCTCCGGACCCCGCTCGAGCCCGAGGTGTCGTTCCTCGACGACCCCCTGCGCATGATGCGGGCGGCCCGGTTCATCGCCGCGTTCGCGCTCGAGCCCGACGCAGAGCTCGTGGCCGCGGTCGAGGAGCTGCACGGCCGCATGGACATCGTGAGCGCGGAGCGCATGGGCGACGAGCTCTCGAAGCTGCTCGTGCTTCCCGACCCGTCGGCCGGGTTGTGGTTCCTCTGCCGAACCGGCGTGTCCGACGAGTTCCTGCCCGAGCTCAACGCCATGCAGCTCCAGCAGGACCCGATCCATCAGCACAAGGACGTGCTCGCGCACACGATCGCAGTCGTGCGCAAGACGCGTCCTGAGCTGCGAGTGCGCCTCGCCGCGCTCCTGCACGACATCGGCAAGCCGAAGACGCGCTCGGTCGGTCCCGGCGGCGTCAGCTTCCACCACCACGAGGTCGTGGGCGCGCGCATGGCGGAGGAGCGGCTCCGAGCGCTCCGGTTCCCGAGCGATCTCGTCGACGACGTCGCGCGCCTCGTCTACCTCCATCTTCGGATCCACACCTATTCGATGGGATGGACCGACCGGGCGGTGCGCCGCTACGTGCGCGACGCCGGCCCGCTGCTGGAGCCGCTCAACCATCTCGTGCGTCAGGACTGCACGACGCGGAACAGGGCGAAGGCGCGGGCGCTGAACCGGCGCATCGACGAGCTCGAGGAGCGCATCGCGCGGGCTGCGCGAGCAGGAGGAGCTCGATCGCATCCGACCGCCCCTCGACGGCCGGCAGGTGATGGCCTTCCTCGGCGTCGAGCCGGGACCGGTCGTCGGCGATGCACTCGACTTTCTCCTCGAGCTCCGACTCGACGAGGGTCCGATGGACGAGCAACAGGCCTACGAGCTACTCGCGGCTCGGGCGCGCGAGCGCGGCATCGAGCCGACGGGCTGAGCCCGGCTCAGAGCCCTTCTTTGCGCCCGCGCCAAACGATCGTCTGCGGAACGAGGGCGTCGCCGCCGGGCGGACGGGGCTCTGCGAGAACCTCGACGCGGAAACCGCCGCGGCTCGAGCGCGTGGAACACCTCGCTCGCCGTGCGCACGTGCAGCCGGATGGATTGGCCGTCGCGCTCGACTGTGACGGGCTCGTCGGTGAAGTACGACATACGCACGACCCGGCTGATCGGCGTCGAAGGCGTCTCCGGCGGCTCGCGGCCGACGCACAGGCCGATCGGGTGGTCGTAGGAGAAGACGAACGCGCCGCGGTTCTTGAGCACCCGGTGCGCCTGCCGGAAGACCCGGTGCAAGTCACTCACCTCGCCCAGCGAGTACGCGCTGAAGACGATGTCGATCGACTCTGCCCGCAGGAAGGCGAGATCGGCCATGTCACCCTGATGCCACTCGACCCGTACCGCGGCCTGCTCGCCGAGCGTGCGGGCCCGGTCGAGCATTCGGACCGAAGCGTCGACGGCGATCGTCGTCGCGCCTCGGAGCGCGAACGCGACCGCCGCCTGCCCCTCGCCGCACCCGAGGTCGAGGATCCGCTTGCCGCGCACGTCGCCCAGCAGGCGAAGCTCGCTCTCGGTCGGGCCATCGGGCCCGTACTGCACGATGTCGGTGGGAGGGCTCCCGGTTCGCTGCGACGCGATGCGGTCCCAGCTCTCCGTGTTGGTCACGGCCTCATTGTGACGACTGGCGGTGCCCCATGCTGAACGTCACTCGCCCCGGGCGAACCCCTCCACCATCTCGCACGCCTCCCCGTCGCGGTACTGCACGGGAGGCGACTTCATGAAGTACGCCGATGGTCCCAGGAGCGGCCCACCGATGCCCCGGTCGAGGGCGAGCTTGGCGCACCGCAGCGCGTCGATGATCACGCCCGCCGAGTTGGGCGAGTCCCAGACCTCGAGCTTCAGCTCGACGTTCAGGGGCACGTCGCCGAAGTTCCGGCCCTCGAGACGGATGTACGCCCACTTGCGGTCCTCCAGCCACGGCACATGGTCGGACGGGCCGATGTGCACGGCGTCAGGCTCGAGCCCGTGCTCGATCTGGCTCGTGACCGACTGGGTCTTGGAGATCTTCTTCGACTCCAGCCGCTCGCGCTCGAGCATGTTCTTGAAGTCCATGTTGCCGCCGAAGTTCAGCTGGTACGTGCGGTCGAGCGCCACGCCGCGGTCCTCGAAGAGTCGCGACAGGATCCGGTGCACGATCGTCGAGCCGACCTGGCTCTTGATGTCGTCGCCGACGATCGGAACGCCCGCATCGGCGAACTTCTGAGCCCACTCCGGGTTGCTGGCGATGAACACCGGGATGGCGTTCACGAACGCGACACCGGCGTCGAGGCACGCTTGGGCGTAGTGCTTCTGCGCCTGCTCCGACCCGACCGGGAGATAGCTCACGAGCACGTCGGCGTGCGCGGCGCGGAGCGCCTCGGCCACGTCGACGGGCTCGGCCGGGGACTCTTCGACGGTGCCCCGGTAGTACTTCCCGAGGCCGTCGAGCGTCGGCGCCCGCTGCACGAGGACGCCGAGCTCCGGGACGTCGGCGAAACGGATGGTGTTGTTGGGACCGGCGAAGATCGCCTTCCCGACGTCGAGGCCGACTTTTGCGGCGTCCACGTCGAACGCGGCGACGAACTCGACGTCCCGTACGTGGTAGCCGCCCAGCACGACGTGCATGAGGCCGGGGATGGTCTCGCCGGGCTCGGCGTCGCGGTAGTACTCGACGCCCTGCACGAGACTGCTGGCGCAGTTGCCGACGCCGGCGATGGCGACACGAATCGAACGACTCATGATGCGGCCGCTCCTTCCTGTGATGGTTCGGGATGAGCTGCACGCCGCTCCGCGGCGATGAGCTCGTCCAGCCACGCAAGGTCGCGGGCCGTGGACTCCGTGCGGTGCTCCGCGAGAGAGCGGAGGTAGCGGTCGCCGCGGCGCGGGGTCGACCCCCGGGCCTGGGCGAGGCGCTCGCTCAGGCCCGCCCGGCGCCGCTCGAGCAGAGCGAGGCGGGCGTCGCCGGCGAGGTGCCGGCAGAACGCGAACTTCAGGGCGAAGGCCTTCTCCTCGTCGGCGCCGGGGGCGTCGTCAGCTGTGAGCAGCTCGGCGAAGACCTCCTCGCCCCGGGACGTGAGCCGGTACTGCTTGCGGGTGCGGCGCGTCGGCTTGGGCAGGCGGCGGAGCCTCGCCGCCGCGGTCTCGCCGTCGATCGAGCCCGTCGCCGGCATCGGCGCGGGCGCCGACGCCGGCGCCGCTGATCCCGGGGCGACGATCTCGATCGCGCCCGCCCGCTCGAGGCGTCGGAGCGCCGGATAGAGGGAGCCGTACGAGACGCCCCACAGGAACCCAAGGGTGTCGCCGAGGCGCTTCCTCAGCTCGTAGCCGTGCAGCGGTTGTTCCTTGAGCAGGCCGAGGATGGCGAGTTCGAGCACGGGGCTGGCTCCGGCGTCGGGCTATATATCGCTTCGATATATCGGACGCACAGTATGAGGGAGCGAGTGGTCACCGTCAAGCCCCCGGCCGGTCACTCACCGGCCACCCGCGGTTCACCCCGGTGGACCGAGATCGATCGGTGGCTCCCCTGGCGAGTCGGACCGCGGGACCCGAGACGAAGACACGTAGAAGGGTTGGCTCGCGTCGCCCCGAACGCGCTCCTATGCTTCGATCCGTGCCGTCGCACGTTGACTACGCACTCGCCCGCCGAGCGGTTCTGCGCGACCTCCGGCGCGGCGCAGTCACACGACTCGACGTGTGCGACGCGCATCCGGAGCTGCTCCGCGCCGCCCGCAACGTCGGCGAGCCCGCGCCGCACGACTGTCCGATCTGCGGCTCCGAGCGCGTGCGCCACGTCTCCTACGTGTACGGCGACACGCTGAAGCAGGCCAACGGCCGCTGCATCACGTATCCCGGCGAGCTCGACAAACTCGACGCGTCCTTCGACGAGTTCGCCTGCTATGTGGTCGAGGTCTGCCTCGACTGCCGGTGGAACCACCTCGACCGCCGGTATCTGCTCGGCCGCCGCCACGCCGGCTGAGGAGCGAGCGGCCGCGACTCACACCTCGTCGTCGTCCTCGACGACCTCGTGCGGGTACTGCGACCGGCACGAGACGCACCACAGCTCGGTCTCCTCGATCACGTGCTGCGATGCCGGCGTGTCCCACGTCTCCGGGGTGACGTAGATGCGGCGGACGAGCGCCAGCTCCTCGTCCGGGAAGGCGCAGTTCTCGCAGGCGCGCTCCGTCATGCACACCATCTTTGTCCGCCCTCGCACGGCTCGGACTTTGCGGCGGCGGTCGGCAGAGCCGCCGCCCGCCGCGGCGGGCTACGCTCGGGGTGCTGCCGGGAGCCGTGGGAGCCCCGGACGGTGGAGGTTCGGAGATGACGACTGCGTCGTCGAGCCCCGATGCACGCGCGCCGCTCAGCGCGCCCGATATCAGTGCCCGGAAGGGCAACGGGCCCCCGTTGGTGATGGTGACCGCGTACGACTTTCCGTCGGCCCGGGTGGCCGACGGGGCCGGGGTCGACATGATCCTGGTCGGGGA
>CAWIJM010000016.1:0-9370 GCA_963836445.1 uncultured Actinomycetes bacterium | reverse complement strand
GCTCTCTGCGATCGGTGGCGCTACCGTGGCCATCGGGGGTTGCCATGAGCTCCGAGTCCGTGCTCGTGAAGGCCGAAGAGGACTTCACGACGATCACGATGAAGCGTCCCGAGCGCCGTAACGCGCTGTCGCTGGGCTTGCTGCGTGACATGACGGCGGCGTTCCGAGCCACGGGCGACAGCAACGCCAGCGGCGTGATCCTCGCCGCCAACGGCCCCGTCTTCTCCGCCGGCCACGACTTTCGTGACCTCGCCGGTGCCGACGCCGCCTCGATCCGCGAGCTCCTCGATTCGTGCACCGAGCTCATGGTTACGATGCAATCCATCCCTCAGCCAGTCGTGGCAGTGTGCACGGCCTGGCCACCGCGCCGGCTGCCAGCTCGTCGCATCCGCTGACCTCGCGGTTGCGTCCGAGGATGCCGGCTTCGCCACTCCGGGCGGCAAGGGTGGATGGTTCTGCCACACTCCGCTGGTTGCGGTGGCGCGGAACGTCTCGCCGAAGCGGGCGCTCGAGCTCGGCTTGACGGGTGACACCATCGACGCCCGGACGGCGCTCGAGTGGGGGCTCGTCAACCACGTTGTCCCGACCGAGCAACTCGACGACGCCACCGTCAGCCTGCTGCGCCGCGCGACCCGCGGCAGCCGGGCGTCGAAGGCGCTCGGCAAGCAGACGTTCTACGCCCAGATCGAGCTCGACCAGCGCGCCGCGTACGAGCACGCCCTCGACGTGATGACACAGTCGAGCCAGTCGCCCGACGCACAAGAGGGATTCGCAGCCTTCCTCGAGAAGCGGCGGCCCCGTTTCGATTAGCGGCTCGGACGCGGCGCCGCGGATCAGAGGGGCACCTGCGGCAGGGGCGGGGGTTTCCCGGCCCCGGATCGAGAGGATGGTGGGCCGGAGCACTTGCGCAAGCGAGTGCGACCCTTAGAAGAGCCGGAGGTCGGGCGGGGCGTCGGCGCGCAGGCGCTCGATGTCGATCTCGATGCACTGGACGCCGCGGCTCTCGGCGAACACCGGGCCTGGGGCTTGATGCGCGTGGCGACGAACAGCCCATTCGTCGGTGCGAGCGTTCGCGTCGAGGTCGAGCCGCTCCTGGTATCGGAGCAGCTGCTCGACCCCGGCGATCTCGCCGATCCGCTTCACCTCGATCACCACAGCACGGCCCTCACCATCCCGGCACAGCAGATCGACGGGCCCGATGTCGGTCGGGTACTCGCGCCGCACGATCGGAGGTCGTCACGAAGGGCGCGCAGCGCGCGGCGATGAGCTCCTGCAGCTCGGCCTCGACGCCGTCTTTGGCCAGGCCGGGATCGTCCCCCAGCATGATTCGTGGTCGAGCAGCACCTGGTGCAGCGCGATGGTGAGTCGTTCCCCGCCGGGATTGGCCGCGACGATCGCGCCCGGCGCCTCGCGGATCGTGCACGGCGGGTTCATCCAGTTCAGCGGCTTGTATGCCTTGCTATCGGCGTGCACCGCTATCGAGCCATCGGCCTTGAGCAGGATCAGCCGCTGCGCCGGCGGGAGCCGGGCGCCGAGCCGGCCTTCGTACTCGACCGAGCATCGCGCCACGACCAGCCGCACGGGCGCGTTGTACCACAGCGACGACGTCGTGGACCTAGGCTGCGCGGCGCATTCGACCGTGAGGGGGCGCGTCATGGGTATCAACAGCGGCATCTACAAGGTCGTCCTCGTGCTGCACATCCTGACGGCGATCATCGGATTCGGTGCCGTGTTCCTCAACGGGATCTACGGTCAGCAGGCCAAGAGCCGGAGAGGATCCGAAGGTCTCGCGATCTCGCAAGCCAACTTCCTCGTGTCGAGGATCGGCGAGTACTTCATCTACGCCGTGTTCATCTTCGGCATCCTGCTCGTCGTGCTGAGCGACGACGTGTGGGACTTCAGCGACTCGTGGATTGTCGGCGCGATCGTGCTCTACGTGCTCGGGCTCGGGCTGTCGCACGGCCTGCAGCGGCCCAACGTGCGCCGGATGATCGCGCTTCAGGACGAGCTCGTTGCGATGGGCCCGCCGCCGGCCGGCGCGGCCGCCGGCGGACCGCCCTCCCAGGTCATCGAACTCGAGGAGCGCGGGCGCCGGGCACGGATCGTCGGCACGCTTCTGCAGCTCGACCTTGTGGTGATCCTCATGCTCATGGTGTGGGGCCCGCGCTTTGACCCCGTTCGGCCGAGTCGACGGCGGCCGCGTACGATCGGGACGTGAGCATCTACGACGACGTGCTGCGCGAGCTCGTCGCCGCGATCGGCGCGGCGCTTTTCGTCGGGAACCTCATCGCGCTCGTGCGCCGACGCTCCGGTTCGAAGGTGGCGGCGACGCGCGGCGGCGACACGCTCCCGGAGGCGCCGATCGCGCGGACGGTCGTCTACCTCGTCATCGGGTTCGTCGTCATGGTCGCCGGTCTCGCCGCGATCGCGACCAAGTAACCGGCTCGCGATCGCTATCTGACGGCGAGCGCTGCTGTGGTAGCTATCGTCTCGATCGGCTCCGTAGCGTCGACCGTGATCACGTCGTCGCCGAGCTCGAGGGTCGCGAGCTGGGAGTCGAGCAGCGCGGGACCGGCGAAATGGCCGTGGCGCGCCGCGAGCCGTTCGGCGAGCACCTCGCGGGTGCGACGAGGGCGACGAATGAAACCCTGGGCACCCCGCGGGCGAGCCGCCGGCGGTAGGCGCGCGTGAGCGCAGAGCATGCGAGCACGAGGCCACCCTCGACGTGCTCGCGGAGGATCGCATCGAGGCGGTCGAGCCACGGCGCCCGCCACGCGTCGTCGAGCGGGATGCCTTTCGCCATGCGGGCCTTTGCCTCGGGCGTGTGCTCGTCGTCCCCGTCGACGAAGGGAACGCCGAGCTCCATCGCCAGGCGGCGCCCGACAGTGGACTTCCCGCTGCCCGACACGCCCATGACGACGACCAGCGGCCGCCGGGTGCCGGGCGACGGCCCGTCGGGCACCGCTAGGACCGCGCCGGCGCCGGGCGCAGCGACATGAACTCGTTGACCTCGAGCAACCCCAGCACCACCCGGACGGGTGCAGGAACGAGTCGGCGTTCCGGATCGCTGAAGATCCGCGGCTCGCACAGGCGCACGGTCGTCCCGTTCGTACGGACCTCACACCCCCCGGAGGCCATCACGTTCTTTACCCACTGCGTGTCGTCGCCGTACGTCAACGCGATCACGTACCGCCCGCCGTCCCGGAACATGTTGACCGGAGTCTGATAGGTGCGTCCGGACTGGCGGCCGAGGTGTGTCACGACCGCGAAGCCGGGCAGCCGCCCGGCGAACGGGCGCGACACGCGGTTCGTCACGTGGGCGTTGAACCTGGCCACGGACTTCGGGATTGCCATGCGGCTCAGCATAGAGAGCACTCGCGGTGTCGGTACCGTGTCGGTGTGCCGCGACGCTGCGACTGGGTGCCCGATTCCGACCCGGCGTACGTCGCGTACCACGACGACGAGTGGGGCGTGCCGTCGCGCGACGACCGCCACCTGTTCGAGATGCTCACCCTCGAGGGTGCGCAGGCCGGGCTGTCGTGGGCGACGATCTTGAGGAAGCGGGACGGGTATCGCAGCGCGTTCGCAGGCTTCGATGCGGCCGCGGTGGCCAGATTCGATCGGCGGAAGGTCGGCCGGCTGCTCGGCGATCCGGCCATCGTGCGCAACCGGCTCAAGGTCGAGTCGACGGTGAACAACGCCCGGCGCGTCCTCGACATGCAGGGAGAGCCGGGCGGGCTCGCCGGCTACCTCTGGGAGTTCGTCGACGGTGCGCCGATCGTCGGCAAGTGGCGCACGATCTCCGAGATCCCCGCCGAGACGCCCGAATCGAAGGCGATGAGCAAGGACCTCAAGCGCCGCGGCTTCCGCTTCGTCGGCCCGACCGTCTGCTACGCGTTCATGCAGGCCGTCGGCATGGTGAACGACCACACGACGACGTGCTTCCGCTACAAGGAGCTCACCGGTGGCTCAGGTGGTCGCCAGAGCGCGCAGAGCGGGTGACGGGAATCGAACCCGCGTTCTCAGCTTGGGAAGCTGATGTTCTGCCTCTGAACTACACCCGCGAGGACCGCCGAAGATACCAAGCCCCGCCGGTAGGCTCCGCGGTGTGATCCTCTCCGACCGGACGATCCGCGACGAGCTCAAGGCCGGACGCATCGCCATCGAGCCGTTCGACGACGCCAACGTGCAACCGTCGTCGGTCGACATGCACGTCGATAGATACTTCCGGGTGTTCCGCAACGACACGACGCCGTACATCGACCCGAAGGAACCCCAGGAGGATCTCACCGAGCTCGTCGAGGTCGCCGACGGGCGCTCGTTCATCCTCCATCCGGCCGAGTTCGCGCTGGCCTCGACGCTCGAGCGCGTACGCCTGCCTGACGATCTCGCCGCCCGGCTGGACGGCAAGAGCTCCCTCGGGCGCCTCGGCCTGCTCACGCACGCCACCGCCGGCTTCGTCGACGCAGGATGGGACGGCCACCTGACCCTCGAGCTGTCGAACGTCGCGACGCTTCCCATCGCCATCTATCCCGGCATGAAGATCGGGCAGATCTCCTTCTTCCGCATGACGACCCCGGCCGACCATCCGTACGGGAGCGACGCCACCGGGTCGAAGTACCAGGGTCAACGGGGCCCGACGCCGAGCCGCTATTACCTGAACTTCCGCGACGGCGACTGAGTACCCGGGAACCGGGCGCGCGTCCGGTCCGTCCAAACCCCCGACCGACACACCTCCAGGGGGGCCCGCATGCGTCGTCTGCTACTCCTTCCCATCGCCGCCGTCATCCTCGTCCTCGCCACCGCTTCGTCTGCGTTCGGCTGCGGCAGCCTGATCGGGCCGAACGGCGCCGTGCAGCTCGTGCGCACGAGCACGCTCGCGGCCTGGCACGACGGCGTCGAGCACTACGTCACGAACTTCGAGTTCGCCAGCGACCAGACGTCGTTCGGCTCGATCATCCCGCTGCCCGCCGAGCCGACGAAAGTCGAGCGCGGCGGCGACTGGACGCTGCCAGCGGCTGGCGCGTGAGGTCGCGCCGCTGCGGCGAGTCCTCGCCGGTGACGTCGCCGAGGCGGCGCCCGGCACGAACGGCGTCGATGTGCTCCAGCAGACGCGCATCGACTCGCTCGACGTCACGATCCTGCGCGGCGGCGGTAGCGCCGTCGCCGATTGGGCCGCCGAGCAGGGCTTCGACCTCACGTCCGACACGCCCGCTGTGCTCGACTTCTACTCCAGCCGATCGCCGTACTTCATGGCCGCCAAGTTCGACGCCGCCGCCGCCGTCGAGCAGGGCCTCAACTCGGGCGACGGCATCCCCGTGCATCTCACGATCCCCGTCGACCGTCCGTGGGTCCCGCTCCGCATCCTCGGTACGGGCAAGCCGGCGAGCGAGCCCGTGCGCGCCGACGTGTTCCTCCTCACCGACGCCCAGCCCTCGCTGCTCGCGGGGCCGGGTCTGCGTCTCGAGCGCTCGGAGCCCGCCTCGGGCTCGCTGCTCGACGACCTCCGCGCCGACCGCGGCATGGGCTGGATTCCGAACGACATGTGGCTCACCTACCTCAAGGCCGACGTCGACGTCGGTGACCTCACGTACGACCTCGCCACCGCCCCGTCGCGGAACGACGCGCCGGCCGTGCGCGACACCGGCATCGACCACGCCGATGCTCTTGTCGTGCCGAGCCTCGACGGGACCGGCGGCGTCTGGCCGGTCGCTCTGGTCGGCGGTGTCGCAGCGGCGCTCTTCGTGCTCGGCGCCGCCGTCAGCGTCCGGTCGGCGCGAGCACGCCGACACGCAGCGGTTGGTCGCTGACCGCGATCGAGCCGCTGAAGGGGTGCTCGAGGGCAACGATCAGCGCCAGGTTGAGCGCGGTGACGATTGCAAGGACCGCAAGAAGCGCGACATGAGTCCCGCGTTCGCGTGTGTTCAGCAGTGTCGCCACTCCGAGCACGGCGAAGCTGATGACGACGACCAGGAAGAAGAGCGGTCCGGGAATCGTGTCGGCGGCGTCGGCATTGCGGTTCCGCCGCGCCTTCGTGACGTCGCTGAGGTCGCTGACCGACTGCGAATAGAACGCGCTCGTGCCGACTTCGGGCTCAGCCCTCTGGACCGCCTCGTACAGGTCGGTGAGCTTTCTATTCGTCAGGGCGCTCGGCTAACCGGTGCGTTCGACGGCGTGAAAGTCGTCGGTCAGCACCGACCGGTTGTAGGCGACGATGGCCTCGCGCACGGGCTCGCGAACGTCCGGTGGGAACCCGCCGACGTCCTGGAACAGCGCCGACATCGCGCCCGCCTCGGCGGCGACGTGGTCGTTGGCCTCGCTGATCGCGCTCCGCTCGCCCACGATCACGAACGCGATCAGCACCGAATAGAACACCGCCAGCACCTGGATCATCACCGAGGTACTGGTGCTCACGCGCTCCCGTGTCTCCGACCGGAGCCATCGATGCACCAGTGCCTCGAACCCGAAGATGAACACGAGCCCGGCGACGATGAAGATCGCGAACAGCACCGCGATCGGCAGCGGGTCGAACAGGTCGATGAACGCGTCCATGGGCGGCGTACGTCGCCGGCGCTAGAGGCCGGGCTGGAAGCGCGCCGTAACCGTCTCGGGGTCCTGCTCGGCGTGCTCGACGGCGTCGAGCAACACCTCGGAGATGTCCTGCACCCGGACGTCTTCGTCGCGCTGTTTCTCCTTGACGCCGTCGTCCATCATCACGTAGCAGAACGGACACGCGACGGCGATCCTGCTCGCGCCCGTGGCGAGCGCTTCCTCGGTGCGCTCGATGTTCACCTTCTTGCCCGTGTGCTCCTCCATCCACATGCGCGCCCCGCCCGCGCCGCAGCACAGCCCACGCGTCCCGTTGCGCGGCATCTCGACGACGTCGATCCCGCCCAACGAGCCGATGACGTTCCGCGGGGCGAGGTAGACGTCGTTGTGGCGGCCCAGGTAGCACGAGTCGTGGTACGTCACCCGCTCCTCGAGCGACGCTTCCTCGAGGTCGAGGCGCCCGCTGTCGATGAGCTCCATGAGGAACTGTGAGTGGTGGACGACCTCGTAGTCGCCCCCGAGCTGCGGGTACTCGTTTTTCAGCGTGTTGAAGCAGTGCGGGCATTGCGCGATGACCTTCTGCACGCCGAGACCGTTCAAGGTCTCGACGTTCTGCATCGCGAGCATCTGGAAGATGTACTCGTTTCCCGAGCGACGGGCCGGGTCGCCGGTGCAGAGCTCGCTCGGGCCCAGGATCGCGAAGTCGATCCCTGCGCGTTGCAGCAGCTTGGCGACGGCGCGGCTCGTCTTCTTGTTGCGGTCGTCGAACGAGCCCGCGCACCCGACCCACATCAGGTACTCGTGCTCGAACGGCCCGGAGCCGTCGATGATCGGGATGCCTTCGAGGTCAGCGCCCCAGTCGCCCCGGTCCCCCTGGTTCATGCCGTAGACGTTCGACGAGTTCTCCATGGCGCGGTACGTGTTCCCGAGCTCGGTCGGGAAGTTGCTCTCCATGAGCGACAGGTAGCGACGCATGTCGAGGATCTTGTCGAGGATCTCGATGTCGACGGGACAGATCTCGTCGCACGCCTTGCATGACGTGCACGCCCACAGCTCCTCGGCGGTGATGCGTTCGAGGAGCGAGTCGGCCCCGACCGTGATGTCGCGGTCGACGCCGACCGGCGGAGACACCGGCGGATCTCCGGTGGCCGACATGACCTCGCCCACCTTGAGCACGATCTCGCGCGGGTCGAGGGGCTTGCCGGTAGCGTGCGCAGGGCACACCGACGTGCACCGGCCGCAGATCGTGCACGCGTCGGTGTCGAACAGCTGCTTCCAGGTGAAGTCCTCGACCGTCGAGGCGCCGAACGTGTCGAGGTCGGTCTCCATCAGGTTCGGGAGCGGGCTCATCGCGCCCTTGGGCCGCTCGCGGGGGCCGAGGTACATGTTCATCGGTGACGTGATCATGTGTCGGAGCTTCGTGGTGGGCAGGATCACGAGGAACGCGACGAACGCCGCGAAGTGAATGCCCCAGAGCCAGCGGTGCGCGTCACGCAGGGTCCCGTGCGACAGCGAATCGAACAGCGTCGCCACCGGATAGCCGACCACCGACCACCGCTCGAACGACTGCGTGCCGTCGAGCGCGATGCGAAGCCCCTCGGTCGCGAATCCGGTTAGGCCGATCACGAGGAACGTGCCGAGGATCAGCGCGTCCTCGGGCTTGGTCTTGATGCGGATGCGGTACGGGCGCTGGATGTAGCGACGCCCCAACGCCCAGACGATCCCCACCACGAAGACCACGCCGAAGACGTCGGCCGTCGCGGCGTACCCCTGGTACACGCGCCCGTGCAGGAACTTCGCCGAGTCCGGCAGCTGGTGGTCGATCTCGAGGACCACCGTCGCCACGAAGAGCACGATGAAGCCGAAGTAGATCATCGAGTGCATGACGCCCGCCGCCGGGTCGCGGAGCAACGTCTGCATCCACACGCCGGACCGGAAGCCCTCGAGCCGCTGCTTGGCGTTGGCTCGCGTGGTGCGGCGGTCGTCGGCCTTGCCCCGCTCGTAGTTCTGGACTCGTTGCGAGATGAGCCACGCCACCACGAGCAGCATCACGCCGACGGTGGCGTAGAACGCCCAGTAGAGCGCGTCGGGGACGTTGTCGAACACGTGCCGGCTGATCGGCGAGTCGTCCTCCCAACCGGTGAGCCGGGGAACGATCCCCGACGCCAGCGCCCCGAGCGAGGCGAGCACGCCGAGGACTCAGGACGAGCTGATGGGGTCGGGGAAGCGGGATCCGCCGCACGAGGCGGAATCTACCTGTCGGCTCTCAACAAGTCGGGGTTGAAGCAACGGCCGTGTCCGCCGCGACTAGCGTCTGGGCGACCACGAGGGGCAGGAGCGAAGCCGTGCAATTGCGAAGGAAGCGCTTGACGCTCGCGGTGACGGCGGGCGCATTGGTGGTCGGGCTCGGTGCGTTTAGCGGGCCGGATGCGGCGCCGAACCAGGCGACACCGTCAGTCTGCAGTCTGGTCACAGCGCAGGAGGCGGCGAGGATCCTCGGCACCCCGGTGAACAAGGGCAAGCAGAAGAAGGTCCCGCCGCCGCCGGGGGCCAACGCGGCGCAATGCGAGTGGTCGTCGAAGAAGAAGGGTGTGGGTGGGATCTCGGGAAAGCCGTTCAAGCTCCAAGTCGAGCTGACCACGGGCTCAGGCGTCGCGAGCGACTACGAGGAGGCGAAGGCCAGCATTGACTTCGAGGACCTCGAAACCGTCCCGGACCTGGGTACCGAGGCCTTCTACGACGACAGTCCGTTCGGCGGCGTGCACACTCTTGTCAGCCCGGAGCAGGTTCTGAGCGTCAAAGTGACGAACTACAACACGGC
>CAWIJM010000015.1:0-45917 GCA_963836445.1 uncultured Actinomycetes bacterium | reverse complement strand
CGGTGGGCACATTGGGCAGCGGAGGACCGGGCCGTGTGCGGCACACCTTGTGAACATGTGCGTGCGCCAGGTGCCGACAGGACATTAAGCTGTGCGACCGGTTCGGACCCGCTGTGACACCATTCGGGAGTGCGACGCGCCGAGGTTGCCGGGTGACCGATGGCTGATCGCTACGACGTTCTCGTCATCGGCGGCGGGCCGTCGGGCACGTCGGCGGCGTACTGGCTCGCTCAACAGGGCCGGCGGGTGCTCGTCGTCGAGAAGAAGCGGTTCCCGCGCGAGAAGACGTGCGGCGACGGCCTGACGCCCCGAGCGGTGCGCGAGCTCCACGGCATGGGGCTGGCAGAGCCGCTGGCCGACTACCTGCGCTACGACGGCCTGCGGTCGATCGCGCACGGTGTCACCCTCGAGCTGGCCTGGCCGGAGCATCCCGACTTTCCTCCCTACGGCTACGTGGTCCGCCGGCGGAGCTCGACGAGATGGTCGTTGGCCAGGCGGTGAAGGCCGGCGCCACCCTCTGGCCCGCGGCCGAGGCCACCGAGCCGCTCGTCGAGGGCGGCCTCGTCACGGGGGCGGTCGTCCATCGCAAGGAGAGCGGGACGCGTCGAGCCGGTCCGGGCCCGCTACCTCGTCGTCGCCGACGGCGCGAACTCCCGGTTCGGCCGCTCGCTCGGCGCCGCGCGCGACCGGTCCTACCCGCTCGGCATGGCCGTGCGGGGCTACTTCGAGAGCCCGCACCACGACGACCCCTGGATCGAGAGCCACCTCGACCTCCGCGACCGCGAGGGCAACCATCTGCCGGGGTACGGATGGGTGTTCCCGGTCGGGGACGGCACCGTGAACGTGGGCGTCGGGCTGTTGTCGACGTTCGCGGGGTGGAAGTCCGTGAACACGAGCCGTCTGATGGACGCGTTCGTGGCCACCGCGCCGCCGTCGCTGGGGCATCAGCCCCGAGAGCTCGTGCGGGCCGCCGACGGGCGGAAAGCTCCCCACCGGTGGGTCCGTGCGCCCGGCGACGGGGCCGACGTGGGTCGTCGTCGGTGACGCCGGCGCCGCGATCAACCCGTTCAACGGCGAGGGCATCGCGTACGCGTACGAGACCGGACGGATGGCGGCCGACGCGCTGGAGCTCGCGCTCGCGACCGGCGACGGTCTCGCCCTCCAGCGCTACCCCGAGCGGCTGGAGGAGCTGTACGGCCTCTACTTCAAGGTCGCTCGCGCGTTCGTGAAGGCGATCGGGAACCCGGCCGTGATCCGCGAGCTCACCCGGGTCGGCATGCGCTCTCGCACCCTCATGGAGTGGGTGTTGCGGATCATGGCCAACCTGCTCCGTCCCGACGAGCTCGGACCCGCCGAGGCCGCGTACAAGGCGGTCGCCGCCCTCGTCGCCATCGCGCCCGAGCCGTAGGTCGCACTCCGGCGCCGCGGTAGCCTGCCGCGCCAGCCCGGACGGGGAGCACGCGGCACGCGGCTTTGCCGACCGTCGCTGCAAGCCGGAGCTTGCGACGGCGACAGAGAGCAATGTGACCGCCTACCTGCCGATCCTCACGATGATCTGCCTGGTCGTCGTGTTCATCGCGGCCTCGTTCACGGTCTCGCAGCTGCTCGGACCGCGGCGGCCGAACGCAGCGAAGCAGGCACCGTACGAGTCGGGGATCGTGCCCGAGCAGGAGCCGAGCGAGCGGTTCCCGGTGAAGTTCTATCTCGTGGCGATGACGTTCATCGTCCTCGACGTCGAGATCATCTTCCTCTACCCGTTCACGACGATCTTCCGGAACTTCGACCCCGCCGCCTACGGGCTCGTCATCATGGGCGTGTTCCTCCTCACGCTGCTCGTGCCGTTCGCGTACCTGCTGTCGACGGGTGCACTCGACTGGGGCCCGGCGCACAAGCTCGTCGACCGTGTCACCCACGGTGTCCTGCGCGCGTCGGGGAAGCCGGGCGCAGACGGCCTCGATCCCGCCGCGGTCGCGCCCGAACGCGACACCGAGGCGGCCTAGATGAGCGCCCGCGAATCGTCCTACAAAGAGGCGACGGTGGCTTTGCCGACCGTCGCCGAGGAGCGGTAGATGGGCCTCGAGCAGGTTCCGTACTCGTTCCTGACCGGCCGCCTCGAGGATCTCGTCAAGTGGGCGCGTCGCAACTCGGTGTGGCCCGCGACCTTCGGGCTCGCATGCTGCGCGCTGGAGATGATGGCGGCAGGAGCCGCGCACTACGACCTCGCCCGGTACGGCATGGAGGTATTCCGCGCCAGCCCGCGCCAAGCCGACCTGATGATCGTGGCCGGCCGCGTGAGCCAGAAGATGGGGCCGGTGCTGCGCCAGGTCTACGACCAGATGGTCGAGCCCAAGTGGGTCATCTCGATGGGCGTGTGCGCGAGCACGGGCGGGATGTTCAACAACTACGCGCTCGTGCAGGGCGTCGACCAGATCGTTCCTGTTGACGTGTACGTCCCCGGCTGCCCGCCCGGGCCCGAGACGCTCATGCACGGGATCCTGCAGCTCCACAGTGAGATCCGCAGCGGCGAGATCATGAAGCGGCGCGCCCGCACCGCTCATGGTGGCGCCGCCATCCAAGTCGATCAGCGCGACGGAACCCCGGCCGACAGCTTGGCCACCCGGTAGGACGGCGTCCCGAGGACCACGACGATGCCCGACGACGACGCTCGTGAAGACGCTCACAAGAACGGCGACACGCGCGTAGAAGAAGAGGAGAAGGAGACCGCACCGCCGCGCGGAGACGGCGGCTTTTCCGACCGTCGGAGCACGAGCCCGAGCTCGCGAGGGCGAGCAGCAGATCCGGACGACGAGGTGGCGGCGGCCGTGGTCGAACGGTTCCCGGGCACGGTCTTCCACCGCTCGCACGGCCAGCCCGTCGTGTACGTCGACCGCGCCGTCTGGGCGGAATTGGGCGGGTTCCTGCGCGACGAACAGCAGTTCACGCAGTGCGTCGACGTGACCGCGGTCGACCACCTCGTCGACGCCGCTCGGCTCTTCGTGCCGGGCGTCGACCCGGAGCGCTTCGAGGTGGTCGCGAACTTCCTCTCGCATCCTCGCAACCGGCGCATCCGTGCGATCTGCGAGGTGCCGGCCGGGGACGCGACCGTCCCGAGCCTCACCGACGCGTACCCGGGCGCGAACTTCGGCGAGCGCGAGGTGTACGACCTGTTCGGCATCGCGTTCACCGATCACCCCGACCTCGTCCGCATCCTCATGCCCGATGACTGGGTGGGGTATCCGTTGCGCAAGGACGACGCCCCCGCGCGCGTGCCCGTCACGTTCAAGGAAGATCCGAGGCCGCGATGAGTGAAACGCGCGACCCCACCGACGGCACCGACGCTCGAGACGAGGCATGTCTTCCTCTCCGATCCGGCCCTGACCCGACTCACTGACGAAGGCTCCCAGGAGCTCGTCATCACAGGCGGTCCCTGGCCCGAGGACGAGGCCGAGGGCGACACGATGATCATCAACATGGGCCCGCAGCACCCGTCGACCCACGGCGTGCTGCGCGTGATGCTCGAGCTCGACGCCGAGACGATCATCCGCGCCAAGCCCGTCGTCGGCTACCTCCACACGGGAATGGAGAAGACGGGCGAAGAGCTCACGTACGTGCAAGGCGCGACCAACGTGACGCGCATGGACTACGCGTCGCCGCTCTCGAACGAGCTCGTGTTCTCGATGGCGGTCGAGCAGCTCCTCGACGTCGAGGTCCCGCCCCGCGCCACCTGGATCCGCATGTACCTGAACGAGCTCAACCGCATCGCGTCGCATCTGCTGTGGCAGGCCACGAACGGCTTGGACATGGGCGCGCTGTCGATGATCATCTACGGCTGGCGCGAGCGGGAAGAGACGCTCCGGCTCCTCGAGAAGATCACCGGGCTCCGGATGAACAACAACTACATCCGACCCGGCGGTGTCGCCGCCGAGCTGCCCGACGGTTGGCAGGACGACACGCTCGAGCTCTGCAACCTCGTCGAGAAGGGCACTGCCGAGTACGACGAACTGCTCACCGGGAACCCGATCTGGCAGGAGCGCCTGGTCGGAGTGGGCGTGATCACCACCGAGCAGGCGCTCGCGCTCAGCGCCACGGGCCCGATCCTCCGCTCGACCGGCTTCCCGTGGGACCTGCGCAAGTCCCAGCCGTACCTCGCGTACGACGAGGTCGACTTCGACGTGATCTACACGCAGAACGGCGACTGCTACGACCGCTACCGCCTTCGGCTCCAGGAGATCCTCGAGTCGGTGAAGATCGTGCGCCAGTGCATCGACAAGATGCCTCCCGGGGACTACCGGGTACAGGACCGCAAGGTCACGCCCCCGCCGCGCGCACGCATCGACGAGTCCATGGAGGCCTTGATCCACCACTTCAAGCTCTTCACCGAAGGGTTCAAGGTGCCGCCCGGCGAGACGTACGCAGCAGTGGAGTCGCCCCGGGGCGAGGTCGGCTGTTACCTGGTCGCCGACGGCACCGGGAAGCCGTGCCGGCTCCATATCCGGGGCCCGTCCTTCTACAACCTGCAGGCGATGTCGCCGATGATGGAGGACCGGCTGATCGCCGACGCGGTCGCCGTGATCTCGAGCGTCGACCCGATCATGGGCGAGGTCGACCGGTAATGGCCTTCACTCCGGAGAACCGGGCCCGCGCCGACGAGATCGTCGCCCGCTACCCGGTGGCGAAGTCCGCCATCCTCCCGCTGCTGCACCTCGCCCAGGACCAGGACGGCTGGGTCAGCCCCGACGCGATGGAGGAGGTCGGTCGCATCCTCGACCTGACCTCGGCGCAGGTGCTCGGCGTGTGCTCCTTCTACTCGATGTTCAAGCGGGAGCACGTCGGTCAGCTCGTCGTCTCGGTGTGCACGAACGTGAGCTGCCTCGTGAACGGCGGACCCGAGCTGCTGCGCGCGCTCGAGGACCGGCACCTCGACGACGACGACGTGTCCGTCGAGGAAGTCGAGTGCATTGCGGCGTGCGATCTCGCTCCGGTCATGCAGGTGAACTATGACTACCACGGCCCGGTCGACGTCGAAGCCGCGGCGACGATCATCGACGAGTACAAGTCCCGCGTCCGTACGCCGCGCACGATCTCGGGCACACGCGCCGACGCAGGAGCCACGCGCTGATGCCCGAGACCCGCATCGTCACCAAGCGCCTCCGCGACCATCCCGAGGACTCGTGGACGATGGACCGCTACCTCGCGACCGGCGGGTACGAGACGCTCCGCAAGGCGCTCGGGATGACCCCCGAGGCGATCCAGGACGAGCAAGTGAAGGCGTCGGGCCTGCGGGGCCGGGGCGGCGCCGGGTTCGGCACCGGCCAGAAGTGGTCGTTCCTGCCCAAGGACGTGTACCCGCGCTACCTCGCCGTGAACGCCGACGAGGGCGAGCCGTCCACGTTCAAGGACCACATGCTCGTGGAGCGCGACCCGCACCAGTTGATCGAGGGCGTCGTGATCTCGGCGTTCGCCGTCGAGTGCCATCAGGCGTTCGTCTACATCCGGGGCGAGTTCGCCCTGGGGTACGAGCGGCTCGGCCGCGCCATCGCCGAGGCGTACGAGCACGGCTTCCTCGGCCGGAACATCCTCGGTTCCGGCTTCGACCTCGACGTGATCCTCCACCGCGGCGCCGGCTGCTACATCGCGGGCGACGAGACGGGCTTGTTGTCGAGCCTCGAGGGCGAGCGGGCGATGCCGCGCATCAAGCCGCCGTTCCCGGCCGTGCAGGGCCTCTTCGCCAAGCCGACGGTCGTGAACAACGTCGAGACGCTGTCTACCGTCCCGGCCATCATCGAACGCGGTGGTGACTGGTACGCCGGGATGGGTGTCGGCCGGTCGACGGGCACGCGCATCTTCTCGGTGTCGGGCCACGTCGAGCGGCCGGCCAACTACGAGGTGGAGCTGGGCACGACGTTCCGCGAGCTCATCGAAGGGCTCGCCGGCGGCGTGCCCGGCGGGCGCAGCATCAAGTTCTTCATCCCGGGCGGCGCGTCGTCGCCGTGGCTCATGCCCCAGCATCTCGACGAGCCCACCGACATGGACCACGTGCAGAACGACCTCAAGTCCATGCTCGGGTCGGGAGCGATCATGGTGTTCGACGAGACCACCGACCCGCTGCTCGTCGCGTGGCGGCTGGCGAAGTTCTTCGCCCACGAGTCGTGCGGCAAATGCACGCCGTGCCGCGAAGGGTCGGGCTGGATCGAGAAGATCCTATACCGCATGTCGCACGGCCTCGGGCGGCCCGACGACCTCGACCTGATGCTCGACTTCGGCGACAACGTCGTGCCCGGCCTGAACGCCCCGTTCGCGCAGACGACGATCTGCGCGCTCGGCCCGAGCATCATGTCGCACGTCGTGAGCCTCGATCGCTACTTCCGCGACGAGATCGCGGAGCGGATGAGCGCCGACGCCAAGACGCGCATCCCGGTGGCGGCCACGGGCGGGGGTGGCGGATGACCGACCAGCCGATGAGCCAGTGGCCGTCGGAGTGGGAGTACGTGCTGCCCGTCCGCCCTGGCCCCGATCAGGTCACGATCACCGTGGACGGCCGCGAGGTCCAGGTCCCGAACGGCGAGCTGCTGATCAAGGCGGCCCAGGAGCACGGCACGTACATCCCGCGCTTCTGCTGGCACGACCGCATGAAGCCGGTCGGCATGTGCCGGATGTGCCTGGTCGAGGTCGAGGGTCTGCGCGGGCTGCAGATCGTGTGCGCGACGCCGGTGTACGACGGCATGGTCGTCCACACCGAGAAAGACAACGTGCGCAAGGCCCAGGACGGCGTCCTCGAGTTCCTGCTCATCAACCATCCGCTCGACTGCCCGGTCTGCGACCGCGGCGGCGAGTGCCCGCTCCAGGACCAGACCCTGGCGTTCGGGCCGGGCGAGTCGCGCTACGTCGAGGAGAAGCGCCACTTCGAGAAGCCGATCCCCATCAGTGATCTCGTGCTGCTCGACCGCGAGCGCTGCATCCAGTGCGGGCGGTGCACGCGCTTCGCCGCCGAGATCGCCGGCGACCCGCTCATCGACTTCGGGGGCCGCGGCGAGCTCACCGAGGTCATCACGTATCCCGACGACCCGTTCACGTCGTACTTCTCGGGGAACACCGTGCAGATCTGCCCGGTCGGGGCGCTCACGGCGAAGCCGTACCGATTCGCCGCCCGGCCGTGGGACCTCACGACCTCCGAGACGTCGTGCGTGACGTGCGCGGTGCAATGCCGCGGTGCGGTGCAGTCGTCGTCCAACCGCCTCGTCCGCCTGCTCGGCGTCGACTCGGACCCGGTGAACGAAGGCTGGCTGTGCGACAAGGGCCGGTACGGGTACGAGTGGGTGCACGCCGACGACCGTGTGCGTGTGCCGATGGTGCGCGAGCAGGGCGACCTCGTCGAGAGGACGTGGCCCGAGGCGCTCGACGCCGCCGCTGCCGGCCTGCGCAAGGTCCTCGACGTGCACGGCCCCGAAGGCGTCGCCGTCCTCGGTGGCGGACGCGGCACGAACGAGGATGCGTACGTCTGGTCCCGATTCGCGAAGGGCGTCCTCGGCACCGACCACGTCGATGCCCAGCTCGGTGACGGGCTGCCCGCCGACGTCGTGCTCGGCCTGCCGCGGGCGACGATCGCCGACTGCGACCGCGCCGCCGCGATCGTGCTCCTCGCGCCCGACCTCAAGGAGGAGCTGCCCGTGCTCTTCCTACGCGTCCGCAAGGCGGCCGAGGACCTCGGCGTGCCGCTGATCGACGTCGCGCCGTGCGACAACGGCCTCACGGGGAACGCGGACGCCGTCGTCCGTTACGTCCCCGGCGAGGTGCACGAGGTCATCGCCGACCTCGTCCGGGCGTTCGACGGCGACCGCACCGGCGACGACCAGATCGATCGGGCCGGTTCCCTCCTCGCCGGTCGGGACGGCGACGTCGTGGTGATCCTCGGCCGCCCGTCGGTAGCCGAGGCGCCCGATTCGGTCGTGCGCGCCGCGGCGCTGCTCGGAGCACGGCCCGGCACGCGATTCCTCTCGGCGCTCCGCCGTTCGAACGTGCACGGCGCGCTCGATCTCGGCCTCGCGCCCGGCTTCCTGCCCGGCCGCGTCACGCTCGACGCGGGGCGCGAGCGTTTCACCGACGCGTGGGGCGCGCTTCCGGAGCGTCGCGGGCTGGACGCCTCCGGGATCCTCCAGGCCGCGGTGGACGGGCAACTGCACGGGCTCGTGCTGCTCGACGCCGATCCCATCGCCGACTTCCCGGACCGCCGCCTCGCCCGCGACGCGATCGCCAACGTGGACTTCGTGATCGCGTGCGACGCCTTCCTCACCGAGAGCACCCGGGAGGCGAATGTCTTCCTCCCCGTCACGGTGTGGGCCGAGAAGCCCGGCACGGCCACCAACATCGAGGGGCGCGTCCAGCGGCTCTCGCAGCAGATCTCGCCCGAGGGCACCGTCATGTCGGACTGGCGCATCGCCGCCGAGCTGGCGGCGCGCTTCGACGCCGACCTCGATCTCGAGACCGTGCCCGAGGTGCAGGACGAGATCGCCCGCCTCGCGCCCGCCTTTGCCGGCGTCGACGCGGCACTGATCCGGCGCGCCCGGGACGGCGTCGTCCTGCCACTCGGGGACCACCACGACGAGCTCGTCCTCGACGCCGCCGGCCCGCCGATCACCGACGCGTCGTGGGAGCCGATCCTGCCCGGGACGATCTCCTCCGAGGAGGCGCTCACCTCACATGTCGGCACCGGCGTGGTCGAGGCCACCGGGACGGGGTCGACCACGACGGTGAAGCCGGGCCTGACCGAGGTCGAGGGGCCGGCCGGGTCGCGCGCCGAGGCCGACGCGCTCGGCAGCGCGGCACGCGACGAGGTCGCTGCCGGCCCGCCGTTGCACCAGTGGGACCGGGCGACGGGCCGGGCGCCCTCCGAGGCTCGCGACTCGTACGCGCTCCGACTGGTGTCGGGCCGGAAGCTCTACGACGCCGGACGCGTGAGCGCCGCTTCGCCGTCGCTCGCGCCGCTCGCGGGGGGTGGCACGCTGCTCGTCCACCCGAGCGACCGCGACCGGATCGGCATCCCCGACGGCGACGAGGTGCAGGCCACCAGTGGACGCGGCTCCGTGGTGCTGCCCGTGCGCGCCGCACCCGGCATCCCGCGCGGCGTCGCGTTCCTCTCGTTCAACCAGCCCGGTCCCGGCGCCGCCGACCTGATCGACGCCACCGCCGCCGTCACCGACATCCGGTTGGAGATGGTGGAGAAGCGCTCGTGACGTTCACCGATCCGCTCCTCGGCCGCGACATCGACCTGACGGTCGTGCTGATCGTCATCGGCAAGACGATCCTGACGTTCGCGCTGCTCCTGATTGCCGTCCTCTTCTATATCTGGTTCCTGCGCAAGGCCATCGCCGACATGCAGAACCGGGTCGGTCCCGACAACGCGGGCCCGTTCGGGATCCTCCAGACCCTCGCGGACGGCATCAAGCTGTTCTTCAAGGAGCAGTCGATACCGAGGAGCGCCGACCGGCCCGTCTTCCTCATCGCGCCGTACCTGTCGATCCTGCCGGCGTTCCTCGCGTTCAGCATCGTGCCCATCGGCGGCTTGGTGAGCGTCGCCGGCCACGAGACGTTCCTCCAGCTGGCCGAGTTGCCGGTCGGCGTGCTCTGGCTGCTGGCGATGTCGGGCCTGGGCCTGTACGGCGTTCTGCTGGCGGGCTGGTCGTCGGGGTCGAAGTACCCGTTGCTCGGATCGGTGCGGGCGTCGGCCCAGCTCCTCAGCTACGAGGCCGCGTTCAGCCTGGCCGTCGTCGGCGTGCTGATCCAGTCCGGGACGCTCTCCACACGCGGGATCGTCGCGGGGCAGGCGTGGACCGGCAGCTTCCTGCACGGCCTCGGCCAGTGGTATGTGCGCCCGGCGATCGTCGCGTTCGTGATCTTCCTCATCGCCGCCATCGCGGAGACGAACCACCCGCCGTTCGACCTTGTCGAAGCGGAGCAGGAGCTCGTGGGCGGTTTCCACACCGAGTACACGGGGATCAGATTCGCGATCTTCTTCCTCGCCGAGTTCATGAACGTGATCACGATGAGCGCGATCGCGGTCACGTTGTTCCTGGGCGGTCCCTCGGGCCCCAAGCTCGGCTTCCTCGACGCGACGAGCACGATCAACGTCTGGGTGATGCCGGTCTTCTGGTTCATGCTCAAGCTGCTGGTGCTGCTGTACGGCACCGTGCTGATACGCGCCACGCTCCCGCGCCTGCGCTACGACCAGCTGATGGACGTCGGCTGGAAGTACCTGATCGAGATCGCGTTCCTGTGGCTGATGGTCTCGGGCATCGTCGTCATCGGACGCCAGGAAGGCTGGAACCTCTGGATCGTCGTGCCCGCCGCCGCCGTCGGGGCCGTCCTCGTCTACCTGGTGCTGTACGCGTCGATCGCGAAACCGGGCGAGCTCGAGCAGCAGGACGAGATCCGCTGATGAGCGTGCTCGACTTTCTCCGCGGCTTCACCATCCCGCTCCGGCAGGTCTTCCGCCCGCGGATCACGGAGTTCTATCCGAAGGAGAAGAGCCCGAAGCCCGAGCGTGTGCACGGCCGGCACGTCCTCAACCGCTACGAGGACGGCATGGAGAAGTGCATCGGCTGCGAGCTGTGCGCGGGGGTGTGCCCGGCGCGCTGCATCTACGTGCGCGGTGCCGACAACCCGCCCGACGCGCCCGTCGCTCCCGGCGAGCGGTACGGGTTCGTGTACGAGATCAACTATCTCCGCTGCATCCACTGCGACATGTGCGTCGAGGCTTGCCCCACCGAGGCCATCACCGAGACGAAGCAGTTCGAGTTCTCGTTCACCAATCGCGACGACGCGATCTACACGAAGGACGAGCTGCTCGTTGACGACGAAGGCCACGCCCGCCGGCTGCCGTGGGAGCTGTGGCTCGGCAACGAGGACGACGACACGAGTGCCTGGATGCGGGCGACGTCACCGTCGGGCGACGCCGGCTACGAGGGGAGGGTCAGCTGGTCGGCCGAGCTCGGCTACGGCATCCGGCCCGCCGAGAAGGGGCAGAGCGAGTGACCGTCGAGGCGGTCATCTTCTTCTTCGCCGCCGCGCTCGCCATCGGCGGCGCGCTCGGCGTCGTGCTGGGACGCAACCCGGTCCATTGCGCGCTCCTGCTCGTGGTGACGCTGGTGGCGGTGGCGATCTTCTTCTTGCTCCAGGACGCCCAGCTCGTCTTTGCCGTGCAGATCATCGTCTACGCCGGCGCCATCGTCGTGCTGTTCCTCTTCGTGATCATGCTCCTCGGCGTCGACAAGGAGGAGTCGCTCCGGGACCCGATCCCGTACCAGCGGCCGGCGGCGGTGGCGCTGGGCGCGATCCTGCTCGCCGAGATCTTCGTGCTCGCCGGGCGTACGTGGGCGACCGGAGCGACGTCGGTGCGGGGCTCGCTGCGCAGGCGGGTCGACGGGCAGGACCTCGGCAACATCCAGCGCGTCGCCCGCACACTGTTCACCGACTTCCTCTGGGCGTTCGAGCTCACGGCCGTCCTGCTCGTGATCGCCGTCGTGGGCGCCGTCGTGCTCGCCCGCCGCAGCGGCCAGCGCGCCCAGCTCGACGAGCACGAGCAGGCCATCGAGGAGCAGATCACCAAGGCCGAGCTGAGCGAAGCCGCCGAGGAGGACGAGGACGAGGAAGAGGAGGAAGAGGTGGTCACACCGTGAGCCTCGCCGCTCTCGACATCACCCCGAACTACTACCTCGTAGTCGGTGCGTTGCTGTTCACGATCGGTGCCGTCGGCCTGCTGCTGCGCCGCAACGTGCTCGTGATGTTCATGTGCGTCGAGCTGATGCTCAACGCCGCCAACCTCACGTTCGTGACGTTCGCGCGGGCGCTCGACGACATCGGCGGCCAGGTGATCGTGTTCTTCACCCTCGTCGTGGCGGCGGCCGAGGTCGCGATCGGGCTCGCGATCATCGTCGCCGTCTTCCGGCGGCGGCGGGGCGCCACCGCCGACGACGTCCGGCTGCTGAAGGGCTGAGGGTGGACGCCCGCGACCTGCTCGATCTCGTCTGGATCGTCCCCGCGCTCCCGGCGCTGGGCGCGGCGATCCTGTTGCTGTTCGGCCGACGCCTCGGCGAGCCCAAGGCCGGGTGGCTGGCGACGGGCTTGATGGCGTTGTCGTTCGTGTGGTCGGTCGTGATGCTGCTCGCGCTGCGGGACATCAGTGCTTCCGGCCCAGCCGCGCGCACGCACACCGTCGATCTCTTCACGTGGTTCCCGACCGGCGGGCTCCAGGTGAAGCTCGGCTTCCTCGCCGACCCGCTGTCGATCACGTTCATCCTCTTCGTGACCGGCGTCGGCACCCTGATCCACCTGTACTCCATCGGCTACATGCACGGCGACGAGAACTTCGGGCGCTTCTTCGCGTTCATGAACCTGTTCTGCACGTCGATGCTCGTCCTCGTGCTCGGCTCGAGCTTCCTCGTGACATTCCTCGGCTGGGAAGGCGTGGGCCTCTGCTCGTACCTGCTGGTGTCGTTCTGGTTCCAGCGAAACTCGGCCGCGGTGGCGGGCAAGAAGGCGTTCGTCACGACGCGCGTCGGCGACTTCGGGTTCATGGTCGCGATGTTCCTGATCTTCGCCGAGCTCGGATCGCTCGACTACGGCGCCATGAGCGCCGGCGCCGGCAAGCTCGCCGCCGGGACGGCCACCGCCATCGCGCTCCTGTTGTTCCTCGGCGCCGTCGGCAAGAGCGCGCAGATTCCGCTGCACGTGTGGCTGCCCGATGCCATGGAGGGCCCGACGCCCGTCTCGGCGCTCATCCACGCGGCCACGATGGTGACCGCGGGCGTCTTCCTCGTCGCCCGCGCCCATCCGTTCTTCGAGGCGAGCGGCGGCTCCGCGCTCACCGTGGTGTCGATCATCGGCGCGGTCACTGCTCTGCTGGCAGCGACGGTCGCGCTCATCCAGGTCGACATCAAACGTGTGCTGGCGTACTCGACGATCAGCCAGCTCGGGTTCATGTTCCTCGCTCTCGGCGTGCGCGCCTACGCGGCCGCGATCTTCCTCGTCGTCGCGCACGCGTTCTACAAGGCCACGCTCTTCCTCGGTGCCGGCTCGGTGATCCACGGCAGTGCCGACAACCAGGACATGCGAACCATGGGCGGGCTGCGCAAGTACATGCCGTTCACCGCCCTCGGGTTCATCGTCGCATGGCTCGCGATCGCCGGCGTCCCGCCGTTGGCCGGCTTCTGGGCGAAGGACGAGGTGCTCTCGCGGGCGTATTTCGCCGGCGACTACGGCGTGTGGATCATCGGGGTCGTCGCGGCCGCGATGACGGCCTTCTACATGACCCGCGCCGTGTGGCTCGTCTTCTTCGGCAACGAGCGCTTCGAGGCCGCGGAGCCGGCGGGCGAAGCCGAGGAGCACGGGTTCTCGCTCGAGTCCCCGACCGTCCCCGCGTACGTCCCGCCCAAACCGGCTCGGCTCACGCACCCGCCGCACGAGTCGCCGCCGACGATGACGCTCCCGATCCTCGCTCTGGCGGGGTTGGCGGCCGTCGGCGGTCTGCTCAGCCTGCCGTTCGTCGGGATCGAGTTCCTCAGCGACTGGCTCCATCCGACGTTCGAGCGAGTGCCGGAGATCGATGTCACCTCGTTCGTGGCGGCTGCGATCTTGTCGGTGATCTCGGTGATCTTCGCGCTCATCGGGTTGGCGATCGCGCTGTCCCTCTACCGGGACGGGATCCCGACGCCCCAAGGCGACCCGCTGCCGGAGCGGCTCGGTGTCGCCGGCCGGTTGTTCCAGCACGCCTACTACTTCGACGAGGCCATCGCGAACCTGGTGCGCGGCCCGGTGACTCGCGGCGCCGAGTGGCTGAACCGGGGCTTCGACCTCGGGATCATCGATGGCGCCGTCAACGGTGTCGCCACGCTCGTACGGGAGTCCGGGGGCCGCCTCCGGCGCGTCCAGACGGGACTCGTGCGCAACTACGCACTTGCCGTCGTGGTGGGCGCCGTCGCGATCATCGTGTTCCTCGCGGTCAGGGCGGGCTGATGAACGACGTCGGGTTCCCGCTGCTCACCTTCATCATCTTCACGCCCCTCGCCGGCGCGGTGCTCGTCGCCGTGCTTCCCCGGCGGCGGCCAGAGATCGTGAGGGCGGTCGGGTACGTCGCGACCGCCGCCGAGCTCGGGTTCGTCGGCTATCTCCTGTACAGCTTCGACACGAGCGCGTCCGGCTACCAGTTCGTCGAGAACCATCCATGGATCGACACGCTCGGTGTCCGCTACGTCGTCGGCGTCGACGGCATCAGCCTGTTCATGGTCGCGCTCACGGCGTTGCTCTTCCCGATCGGGTTGCTGGCGTCGCAGACGATCAGAGAGCGCCTGAAGTCGTACACGATGTGGATGCTCGTCCTGGAGTCCGCGTTGCTCGGCGTGTTCCTCAGCCTCGACCTCGTCCTCTTCTTCGTGTTCTTCGAGATCGTGCTGGTGCCGATGTACTTCATCATCGCCGGCTGGGGCCATGACCGGCGCGTGTACGCGGCGCTCAAGTTCTACCTCTACACCGCGCTCGGCTCGGCCTTCCTGCTCGTCGGGTTGCTGACGGTCGCGTTCCTGCACGCCCAGGACCACGCGCTCACGTTCGACCTGCGCACGCTCACCGCGTGGGCGCCCGGCGGCCTCTCGGACGGCACGGCCAAGGTGCTGTTCCTGGCCTTCTTCGCCGCCTTCGCGGTCAAGGTGCCGCTGTTCCCGTTGCACACGTGGCTGCCCGATGCCCACACCGAGGCTCCCACGGCGGGGTCCGTGATCCTGGCCGGCGTGCTGCTGAAGATGGGCACCTACGGGTTCCTGCGCTTCTCGCTCCCACTGTTCCCCGACGCCTCCGTGTTCTTCGCGCCGATGCTGCTCGTGCTGGCCACGATCGGGATCATCTACGGCGCGGTGGTGGCGGCGATGCAGCCGAACCTGAAACGCCTGATCGCCTATTCGTCGGTCGCGCACCTCGGTTTCGTCGTGCTCGGGATCTTCGCCCTCACCACCCAGGGCCTCGAAGGCGGCGTGTTCACGATGATCAGCCACGGACTGACGACAGGCGCGCTGTTCCTTCTCGTCGGGTTCCTCTACGACCGGCGGCACACGTTCAACATCTCCGACTTCGGCGGGCTCTGGAAGGCGGCGCCGATCTTCGGCGGGATCTTCCTGGCGGTCGCGTTCGCGTCCATCGGGTTGCCCGGGTTCTCGGGCTTCGTCGGCGAGTTCCTCGCGCTCATCGGCACCTTCATCGTGGAGCGTCCCTACGCGGTGATCTCGGCCGTGGGCGTGATCCTCGCAGCCGTGTACCTGCTGTGGGCGTACCAGCGCGCCTTCACCGGCGTCCCCAGCGGGGAGAACGCCACGCTGTCGGACCTCAAGGTGCGCGAGCTCACGGCCGTGGTGCCCCTCCTCGCGCTCAGCCTCTTCCTCGGCATCTACCCGAAGCCGGTCATCGACCGGGTCGAGCCCTCCGTGCGCCGCGTGATCTGCGGGGTGGAGCGGGGGAGCGACTACAAGGAGCCGGCCGTCGCGACGCGGCGGATCGGAGCGACGCGACTGCGAACGAATGGATGCACGGGAGCTGGCGGGCCGGTGATCGCCTCGCTGCTCACCCAGGCGCGCGACGTCCCGAACATCCGGACGCCATCGGTCGATTGGCTCGCCGTCTCGCCCGAGATCGCGCTCGCCGGCGCCGCGGTGGCGATCGTCCTGCTGCGATCGCTCGTGCGCCGCGGGCGCTGGGTGTACCCGGCGTCGCTCGTCCTGGCCTTCAGCAGCGTGACGGCGGCCGCCGCCCTGCTCGTCCGGCAGTGGAGCGAGGTCCAGGACCACGGTGCGATCACCACGATTGCCGGCATGCTGCGCGTCGACGGGTTCGGCGTCTTCCTCGGTGGTGTAGTCGTCGCCGCAACCGTGCTCGCCTTGCTGCTCTCCGTGAGCTACATCGAGCGCGAGCGCCTCGAGGGGCCCGAGTACCTCGCGCTGATCCTGTTGTCCGCCACCGGCATGCTCGCGATGACGACCGCCAACGACCTCGTCATCGTGTTCCTCGCGCTCGAGATCCTCTCGATCCCGCTGTACGTGCTGGCCGCATTCGACCGCCGCCGCCTCGCGTCGCAGGAAGCCGGGATCAAGTACTTCGTGCTCGGCGCGTTCTCGTCGGCGGTGTTCCTGTACGGCGTCGCGCTGGTGTACGGCGCGACCGGGACGACCTCTCTCACCGGGATCTCCCGGTTTCTCGCCGCCAACACGCTCCTCGACGAGGGTGTGCTGCTCATCGGCGTCGCGCTGCTCCTCGTCGGCCTCGGGTTCAAGGTGGCGGCGGTGCCGTTCCACATGTGGACGCCCGACGTGTACCAGGGCGCCCCCACACCCGTGACCGCGTTCATGTCGTCCGCCACCAAGGTCGCCGGGTTCGCTGCCCTGCTGCGTGTGTTCCAGGTGTCATTCCCGCTGTTCCGCAACGACTGGCGGCCGGCGATCGGGGCGCTTGCGATCGCGTCGCTCGTCCTCGGTAGCGTGGCGGCGGTCGTGCAGAACGACGTGAAGCGGATGCTCGCCTATTCGTCGATCGCGCATGCCGGCTACATCCTCATCGGGTTCGCCGCTGCCGCGGTGGCGGACGGGGGAGCATCCGCCCGGGGCCTGCAAGCCGCGCTGTTCTATCTGCTCGTCTACGCGTTCATGACGATCGGCGCCTTCGCCGTGGTCACGATCGTGGCCCGCTCCTCGCACGACGCGCGGCACAGCCTGTCCGAGTACCGGGGGTTGGCGGCCGAGCGCCCCGCGCTCGCCGCGTTGCTCGCGTTCTTCCTGCTCGCCCAGGCCGGCGTGCCGTTCACCGGAGGGTTCGTCGCCAAGCTCCAGGTGTTCGCAGCGGCGGTCGACGCCCGCGAGTACTACCTGGCCATCGCGGGCGTCGTAGCGGCGGTTGTCGCCGCGTTCTTCTACTTGCGGGTCGTGGTGACCATGTACTCGGGTGGCGACGAGCAGGCCGAGGCAGCCGAGCGCCGACGGCGACCCCTGCGTGTCGACCCGCCCGCTGCTGTCGCGCTCGCGGTCACCGCCGCGCTCACGCTGGTGATCGGCGTCGTCCCCGGCGCGTTCCTCGACCTCGCCAGGGACGCCACGTTCATGTTGCGCTAGCTGTCGGGCTACGCGACGTCGGGGCGGCGGCGGAACCAGCGGCGGCGGGCCCGCTCGCGAGGGCGGGCCTGCGCGACCGCGTGCTCGTCGAGGGCGCGGGCGGCGAGGTGGTGGGCCTCCTCGATGAGCATCATCGAGTCGGAGAAGTCGAACAGGTCCCGTTGGTCGGAGGGGCCCGGGAGCACGACCACGTCGACCTCGGGCGGCGCGTGCCGGAGCTCGAGGTCGAACCGCTGATTGCGGGAGATCGCGAACGCCCGCACCGCGACGTCGAGCGGGGACCGCATCCTGCGCTCGATGAGGGCACCCGAGACGTTGCACACGTAGATCCGGTCGACGGGGCCGGACAGCGCGTGCCACAGCGGCACGGTGTTGGTGACCGCGCCGTCGACGAGCAGGCGCCCGTCGTGCTCGATGGGCGGGAAGAGCGCCGGCAGCGCCGTGCTGGAGAGCAACGCCGGCTCGAGGGGACCCGACGCGAACACGACCTCGTCCCCGGTGCTCAGGTCGGTCGCCACGACGCGCAGAGGGACCTCGGTCTCCGCGAAGGTCGGTGCCGTGTGGGCCCGGTCGAGGATCGAGAGCAGGCCCTCGTTCGTGAACAAGTGATCGTCGCGGCGCAGCACGTTCCACGCCCGGGCGAGCTTGCCGCCCTGGAACACCTCGCCCGACCGGATCGACATCCAGACGTCGGCGAGATGCTCGACGCCGGCAACGGTCGGGTCGGTCGCGACTACCGCCCCGTTCAGAGCCCCCGCCGAGGTGCCGATGACCACGTCGGGCACGATCTCCCTCTCGGTCAGGGCCCGCAGCATGCCGACCTGGCTGACGGCCTGGTTGCCTCCGCCGGACAGCACGAACGCCGTGCGCGGCCGTTCGGACGGCTGCATGCTCCGGGGCGTCGCGGGAATGCTCACGGGCCAAACCTCTGGGGGGCGTCGCTCGGTCGTCACGGCGATCTCATCTTGGTCGGCATCGAAGCCGCCTCGGGGGACCATCGCTCGCGAGAACGATCGCACACGACCGCCGATTCCCCGTACCACGGCGATCCTGCGCCGCTCGCGCCGTTTGTAGCGCCGGAATTTGGCCGGTGTAGTGTCCGTTTGGGTCCTACTCCGTGGCCTGGGGGTCGCGCGGTGACGACGTACTACCAGACCTATCTCGCGGTCGCGGTGCTCGCCGCGGCCGCGGCGGGGATGTTCGGCGCCATGCTCGGCGTCGGGCGGCTCCTTCGCCCCAACCGGCCGCAGGACGAGAAATACGTCACCTACGAGGCCGGCTCGGACCCCGTCTCCGGCTTCGGCCAGTCGAACATCCGCTACTACGTCTACGCGCTCCTCTTCGTGATGTTCGACGTGGAGGCCGTGTTCATCTTCCCGTGGGCGGTCCGTCTCGAGGGCCTGGGCGCGTTCGCGCTGGTCGAGATGGTGGTCTTCGTCGTGATCCTCGCGCTGGGCCTGGTGTACGCCTGGCGCAAAGGGGTGCTTCGGTGGGCCTAGTCGAACGCGGCATGGTGCCCAAGCCGCTCACGTGGCTGCTCAACTACAGCCGCAAGTACTCGCTGTGGATGTTCCAGTGGGGGCTCGCCTGCTGCGCGATCGAGATGGGCGCCGCCCTCGCCAGCCCCCGCTACGACATGATGCGCCTCGGCGTCATCCCGTTCCCGGCCAGTCCCCGCCAGGCCGACCTCGTCGTGATCTCGGGCACCGTCACCGACAAGATGGCGCCCGCCATCAAGCGGCTCTACGAGCAGATGCCCGATCCCAAGTACGTGATCTCGATGGGCGCGTGCGCCAACTGCGGTGGCCCGTACTGGGACTCGTACTCGGTCACCAAGGGCGTCGATCAGATCATCCCCGTCGACGTGTACGTGCCGGGCTGCCCGCCGCGCCCCGAGGCGTTGCTCCAGGGCATCGTCCTGCTCCAGGAGCGCATCCAGCAGGAGGGCATCGGGAACGACGAGCTCAAGGCCCGCTGGACCGGGGAGCCGATCGTCGTTGGCTGACGACCTCGAGCGCGAGCAGAGCGGCGCCGCCGAGGAGGTGAGCGTCGAGCAGCAGCTCGCCCGCACCGACGAGCCGGCGGCCGCGGAGCAGGCGCGCGTGGACGCCGACGAGGCGGACGCGCCGCCCACCGACGAGCAGGCGACAGGCGAGTCACGCCCGCTCGACGAGGTCGAGCAGGAGCTGCTGGCGCGTCTCGAGCGCGAGCTCGGTGACGGCATCGTCGAGTCGGCCGACGCGTTCGGGATGCTCGTCGTGCGCGTGAAGCCCGACGTCTGGCGCCGGGCGGCCGAGGTCAGCAGGCACGAGCTCGAATGCGACTACCTCTCGTTCATCTCCGGCATCGACTGGCAGCCCGCGCCGCGCGAAGGGGACGAGGCGGGCGGTGACACGTCGTCGCCGGTGCAACCGACCGAGATGACCTTCGGGGTCGGCGGTTCGGCGGGCCGGATGCAGGTGTTCGCCCACGTCCAGTCCACGAAGCACCACTGGGGCGTCACCCTCAAGACGGACGTCGACGAGCGCGACCCGCACGCCGAGTCGTGGGTGGCGACGTACCCGGGCGCGGACTGGCACGAGCGCGAGTGCTGGGAGATGTACGGCGTCGCCTTCGACGGCCACCCGAGCCTCCGGCACCTCTATCTGCCGTCCGAGTTCGAGGGTCACCCGCTGCGCAAGGACTACCCGCTGCTCGCCCGGATCGTGAAGCCGTGGCCCGGGCTCGTCGACGTCGAGGCCATGCCGGGAGAGGACACGCCGACAGCGGAGAACGGTGAGGGCACTGCGTCGGCGGAGGCCGGACCCGTCGGCGGATGCCGACAAGAGTGATGGTGCGGCCGCGGACGCGGCCGAGGAGGGATCGTGAGCGTCGACTTCGCCGTCGACCGGCAGGCGTGGCGTCACCTGGCCGACGCGCAGGTGAACGTCGAGCTCGACACCGGCGACATGATCCTCAACCTCGGACCGCAACACCCGGCCACGCACGGGACGCTGCGGCTCGTCGTCCGCCTCGACGGCGAGCGCGTCGTCTCGGCCGACCCCGTCATCGGGTACATGCACCGCGGCTACGAGAAGCTCACCGAGTTCCGCACGTACCCGCAGATCACGACGCTCATCAACCGCATCGACTGGCTGTCGAGCTTCGCCAACGAGGTCCCGTTCATGCACGGCGCGGAGCTCCTCATGGGCATCGAGGCCCCGCCGCGCGCGGAGTACATCCGCACCATCCTCACCGAGCTGTCGCGGATCGCGACCTTCGTCCTCTTCCTCGGCGAGATGGGCCTCCAGGTCGGTGCGCTCACGCCGCCGTTCTACGGGTTCCGCGACCGCGAGCACGTGCTCAACCTCATCGAGGCCGCGACCGGCGGTCGGTTCCATCCCAACTTCAACCGCATCGGCGGGCTCAAGGACGACCTCCCGTGGGGATGGGTCAACGAGTGCCGCAACACCATGAAGGTCGTGTTCGACGCGTGCAACACGCTGGAAGAGCTGGTGGCCGAGAACGAGATCTTCCAGGGTCGCACCCGCTCGATCGGGATCATCCCGCCCGAGGTCGGCGCCGGATACGGCGTCTCGGGCTCGAACCTGCGGGCGTCCGGCGTCGACTGGGATCTGCGCCGCGACGGCAAGCCGTACCTGGTGTACCCCGACCTCGACTTCAAGGTATGGACGCACCCCGACGGCGATTCGTACTCGCGCTACTGGGTTCGACTCCAGGAGACGCGTGAGGCGGCGCGCATGGTCGTGCAGATGCTCGACAGGATCCCGAGCGGGCCGATCATGGCGAAGGTCCCGCGCATCATCAAGGTCCCGGAAGGCGAGGTCTGGGTCGAGACCGAGAACCCACTCGGCCAGATGGCGTACTACGTGATCTCGAAAGGCGCGACGGGCCCGTTCCGTGTGAAGATCCGGTCGGCATCGTTCAGCAACGTGTCGATCTTGCCGTGGTTGCTGCGCGGTGTGTACGTGCCCGACGTGATCACAATCCTCGGCAGCCTGTACTTCATCCTGGGGGACATCGACCGGTGAGCGGGCTCGCGCTCGACGTCGGATGGGGAACGATCCTGGCGATCAAGACGATCGTCGTGCTCGCGATCATCCCGCTCGGCGCCATCATCCTCGGGTACGTCTTCCTGCTGAAGATGATGGCGCACATGCAGAGCCGTCTCGGTCCGATGGACCCGGGGGGGTTCCACGGCTGGTTCCAGCTCTTTGGCGACGGCATCAAGTTCATCCAGAAGGAAGACGTGATGCCAGCCCAATCCGACCGGCGCATCTTCGCCGCCGCGCCGCTCGTCGTCGTGATCTCCACGTTCCTCGTGTTCCTGGTGCTGCCGACCGGTCCGGACCTCGTCGTCAGCAACCTCGACGTCGGCGTGTTCTACGCGCTGGCCGTGTCGAGCCTGGCCGTCGTCGGCGTGCTGATGGCCGGGTGGGCGAGCGCCAACAAATTCGCGTTGCTCGGCGCCCTGCGCGCCGCCGCCCAGCTCATCGCGTACGAGCTGCCGCTGTTGCTCGCGGTCGTCGGCGTCGTCGTGATGGCGGGCACGATGAGCCTCCAGGGCATCGTCGAGGCGCAGCAGAACGGCTCGATCTTCGGGTGGGACGGCATCGGCAACCCGTTCGTCTTCGCCCAGATCATCGGCTTCGTGCTCTTCCTCGTCGCCGCCCAGGCCGAGCTCACCCAGACGCCGTTCGACATGCCGGTGGCCGAGAGCGAGCTCGTCGCCGGCTACATGGTCGAGTACACCGGCTTCCGGTTCCTCTTCTTCTTCATCGGCGAGTTCGGCACCGCCTTCGCCTTCGCCGGTCTCGCCGCCACGCTGTTCCTCGGCGGCTGGGCGATCCCGCACGTCACCGACCCGGGATGGTCGAACGTCCTCGGGCCCGATCGTCCTGCTCACCAAGGTCATGCTCGTGGCGTTCCTGATGTTCTGGGTTCGATTCACCTACCCGCGCCTGCGCGAGGATCAGCTCCAAGCCGTGGCGTGGAAGTTCCTGATCCCGATCGGCCTCGCGAACATCCTCATCACCGGCGCTCTGAAGGTGGCGTTCTAGATGCCCAAGCTCCCGAAGAAACCCAAGGCTCCGGGGCTCATCGGCGGTCTCGGCGTCACGTTCAAGACGATGCTCAAGGGCGCCGTCACCGTGCAGTACCCGCACGAGCGGGAGGACCCGCCCGCCGCGGGCGCGGGGCGTCATCGCGTTGAAGGAAGAGAACTGCACCGTCTGCATGCTGTGCGCGAGGCAGTGCCCCGACTGGTGCATCTACATCGAAGGGCACAAGGAGAAGCGGCCGCCGCGGCGTGAGGGCGGCCGCGAGCGGACGGTCAGCCTCCTCGATCGCTTCGACATCGACTACGCGCTCTGCATGTACTGCGGGATCTGCGTAGAGGTCTGTCCGTTCGACGCCCTGTTCTGGAGCCCCGAGTACGAGTACTCCGAGGCCAACATCGCCGAGCTCCTGCACGACAAGGAGAAGCTCGGCGAGTGGATGGAGACCGTCCCCGAGCCGGAGCCGCTCGAAGTCGGCGCCGAGGGCAAGAAGTAGCGAGCAGGACGCCCGCATGACCGCGCAGAACGTCGCCTTCTGGGTCCTCGCGATCGCGATGGGTGCCGGCGCGATCGGCGTCGTCCGCTCGCGGAACATCGTGCACGCGGCGCTCTTCCTCATCGTCGTGCTCGTCGGCGCCGCGGCGCAGTACATCGTCCTCCTCGCCGAGTTCGTCGGCATCACCCAGTTCTTCATCTACATCGGCGCCATCGCTGTGCTGTTCCTCTTCGGCATCATGCTGACGCGAGCGCCGATGAGCGCCGGCAACTTCGACAACGATCAGCGCTGGCCGGCCGCGATCGTCTCCGTCTTCCTCCTGGGCGTGCTCATCGCCCTCCTGGTGAACGCCTTCGGGCACGACAACATCAAGCTCTCCGACGAGCTGCTGCGGGCCAGCCGGACCGGTCCGGTCGCCGACTCGATCTTCCGCAGCTTCGTGGTCCCGTTCGAAGTCGTGTCGATGCTGCTGCTCGCCGCACTGGTCGGGGCGGTGGTCATCGCCCGGAGGGATTGACCATGGCGCTGAACCAGTACCTCATCCTCAGCGCGTTCCTGTTCTGCTGCGGCGTGTACGGCGTGCTCGCGCGTCGCAACGGCGTGCTCGTCCTGCTCTCGGTCGAGCTGATGCTCAACGCCGTCAACATCAACCTCGTCGCCTTCGCCGCGTTCACCCGCAACATCTCGGGGCAGGTGTTCGCCCTCTTCGTCATCACGATCGCCGCCGCCGAGGTGGGCGTCGGCCTCGCGATCGTGCTCCTGATCTACCGCAACATGCGCAGTCCGGACCTCGATCGCGTCGACCAGCTGAAGGGCTGACCCGCCGTGCTGCGCAACGCCTGGATCATCCCCCTGCTGCCTGGGCTCGGCTTCGTGGTGGTGCTGTTGTTCGGGAAGCGGCTGCCGCGCAAGGGCGCCGAGCTCGCCGTCGCCACCGTCGGCGCCTCGTTCGTGCTGTCGTGCATCGCCGCCGTCCAGTGGATCCAGCGCGTCGACGACCACCCGGGCAAGGAGGCGGTCGGCGGGTTCGGGCGCGCACTCCTCCCGACGCAGGAGAGCGGGGTCACCGCGGTTTCATCAAGCTTCACGTGGTGGCAGAACGCCAACGTGAAGTTCGGCGTCGGCATCCACATCGACGGCCTCGCCGTGATGATGCTGTTCATGGTCACCTTCGTGTCGTTCCTCGTGCACGTGTATTCGACGAGGTACATGCACGGTGACCGCAGGTACACGCACTACTTCGCGCTCCTCAACCTGTTCACGGCGTCGATGCTGCTCCTGGTCGTGGCCGACAACACGCTCATGCTGCTCGTCGCCTGGGAGCTCGTCGGCGTGTGCTCTTTCGTGCTCATCGGCCACTGGTGGGAGGAGAAGCCGAACGCGGACGCCGCCGTCAAGGCATTCCTGACGACACGCACGGGCGACGTCGGTCTCATGATCGGCGTCATCGTCCTGTTCTTCGCCGCGGGCACGTTCAACATCGCGGTGATCAATGCCAAGGCGCTCGATGGCGGTATCGGCCACACGCTGCTCGTCGTGAGCGCGGCGTGCCTCCTCATCGGGATCATCGGCAAGAGCGGCCAATTCCCGTTGCACACGTGGCTGCCCGATGCCATGGCGGGCCCGACGCCCGTCTCGGCGCTCATCCACGCGGCCACGATGGTGGTCGTGGGCGTGTACCTCGGCGCCCGTCTGTACCCCGTCTTCTTCCGTGGCTTCTCGATCGGCGACGGCGGCCTGAACGCGATGGCGCTCGTCGGCGGGGTCACGATCATCATCGGGGCGGTGCTCGCGTTCGTGCAACGCGACATCAAGAAGGTGCTCGCGTACTCGACCATCAGCCAGCTGGGCTACATGGTGATGGCGCTCGGTGTCGGGGCGTGGGTGGCGGCGATCTTCCACCTGTTCACGCACGCGTTCTTCAAGTCACTCCTCTTCCTCGGGGCGGGGTCGGTCAGCGAGTCCGGGTCGCATCACAGCTTCGACATGAAGGGCGACATGGGCGGCCTGCGGAAGTACATGCCGATCACGTTCGTGACGTTCGTCATCGGCTCGCTCGCCCTGGCGGGCATCTTCCCGCTCGCCGGGTTCTGGTCGAAGGACGAGATCCTCGTCACCGCCGGGCAGACCGGCTACGACGCCTTCCTGTACCTCGGCCTGATCGGAGCGTTCCTGACCGCGGCCTACATGACCCGCTGCGTGTACCTGACCTTCTTCGGCGAGTTCCGCGGGCATGGCGAGCCGCACGAGTCGCCGCCGACGCTCACCGTTCCTCTCATCGTGCTGGCCGCCGCGTCCGTCGGCGCCGGGTTCTTGAACGCCCAGCCCCTCGGCATCGAGAAGTTCCGCGACTGGTTCGAAGCGGGCGTCTCACTCCCGGCGCTGGAGCATGCCGATTTCGACACCGTCAAGGCGGTCATCTCGGTGACGATCGCCGTCGTCGGGATCGGGATCGCCGCCTACCTGTGGTTCCAACGGGAGGAGCTGGGGCCGTTCCGTGAACTTCACGCAGCGGAACGCGCTCGCCCGGGCCGGCTACCGGTTCCTCGAGAACAAGTACTACCTCGACGACCTGTACGAGAACGTGATCGTGGGCGGGATCAAGGGCCCCGTCGCCCGTGCCAGCTACTGGGTCAACCAGCACGTCATCGACGGGGTGGTCAACGCCATCGGCCGCGGCACGGCGATCGCGGCCCGCGAGACGTATGACGTCATCGACCAGAAGGTGGTCGACGGCGCCGTGAACGGCCTGGCGGAGACGACCGGCGAGACCGGTGGTCTGCTCCGCTACGTCCAGTCGGGACGCGTGCAGCGCTACGCGCTCACGCTCTTCGCCGCCGTCGGGGCTCTCAGCCTCGCGATCTGGCTCGTCTACTAGACGCCTACCAGCAGGAGAGGAACGTGGACTGGTTCGACTCGTGGGGAGTGACCCTGGCGGTCTTCCTCCCGGCCGCGGGGATGGTGGTCGTGCTCGCCATCCCGAAGGCGCAGGAGCGGGCTCTCAAGGTGACCACACTGGCGACCACGCTCGCGACGCTTGCCGTCGGGATCACAATGCTCGCCCGGTTCGACTACGACCGGACCGGCGCCCTGCAGTTCGACGTGAACAAGTCGTGGATCGACGTCATCAACAGTCGATACCACATGGGCGTCGACGGCATCTCGCTGCCGTTGCTGTTGATGACGATGCTCATCACGGTGATGTGCGTCATCTACTCGTGGGACCACTTTCCCGACCCGCGCACACCGAAGGCGTTCCTCGCGCTGATCCTGCTGCTCGAGACCGGGATGAACGGCACGTTCTGCGCCCAGGACCTCATCCTGTTCTTCATCTTCTTCGAGCTCGTCCTGCTGCCGATGTTCTTCATGATCGGCGTCTGGGGCGGACCGAACCGCGAGTACGCGTCCATCAAGTTCTTCCTGTTCACGCTGTTCGGGTCGGCGCTCATGCTGCTGAGCTTCCTGGCCCTGTTCTTCCTCTCCGATCCGCAGACGTTCGACATCCCGCGCCTGGCGGCGCAGGGAGGCGGCGGGATCGTCGCGAGCACGCAGAACCTGATCTTCGTGGGAATGTTCCTCGGGTTCGCGATCAAGGTGCCGATGTTCCCGTTCCATACGTGGCTGCCCGACGCCCACACAGAGGCACCGACCGTGGGCTCGGTGCTGCTGGCCGCGGTCCTCCTGAAGCTGGGCGCGTACGGGTTCATCCGGATCGCGCTCCCGATCCTGCCTCAGGCCGCGCACGATTGGGCGCCGTGGATAGGGCTCCTCGCCGTGATCGGGATCATCTACGGCGCCTTGTGTTGCCTCGCGCAACGAGACATGAAACGGCTCATCGCGTTCTCGTCGGTGGCGCACATGGGGTTCGTCATGCTCGGGATCGCCACGCTGACGAACTTCGGCATCAACGCCGCCATCTTCGGGATGGTCGCCCACGGGCTCATCACCGGGATGCTGTTCTTCATCGCCGGGTCGGTGCAGGAGCGCTACGACACGCGCGAGATCAGCCGGCTCGGCGGGCTCCTGGTCCAGGCCCCGAGGCTGGGGTGGATACTCGGGTTCTGCGCGATGGCGTCGCTCGGCTTGCCCGGTCTGGCCGGGTTCTGGGGCGAGTTCCCCGCCCTCCTCTCGGCCTATGACCCGGCGGCGGGGATCTCCGAGCTCACGTTCCGCGTCTACATGGTCGTTGGGGCCGTCGGCACCATTCTCGCCGCCGGGTACCTCCTCTGGATGTTCCAGCGCGTCGCCTTCGGCAAGGTGAAGGCCGAGTTCGAGCACGCGCACGTGCACGACGTCCACTGGCCCGAGTGGCTCGCGTGGACGCCGCTGCTCATCGGGATCGTCGTGCTCGGCATCTACCCGAACCTCATCTTCCGCGTCACCGACGGTGCGGTCACGAATCTCGCGGACGGCATGGCGAGAGCCATCGGATGAGCACTTCGTGAATCCGGTCTTCGACTACCACGCGCTCGCGCCCGAGCTGATCCTCACGGCGACGATCGTCATCGTGCTCGTCGCCGACTTCTTCTTCGGCGAGCGCGAGCGGTTCCAGACGTCGCGGCTGGCCACGATCGGTGTGCTCGCCGCGCTGGTGCCGATCCTCACCCTGGCAGCGGACGGGACGACCCGCACGATGTTCGGCGGGGCCTACGTGGTCGACGACTACGCACTGGCGCTGAAGGGCTTCTTCCTCCTCGTGGCGTACGTCACGCTGCTCGTGTCGGTCGACTACATCGGCGAGGGCGACTACTACCAGGGCGAGTACTACTTCCTGCTGCTCAGCTCGGTGCTCGGCATGGTCGTGATGGCATCGGCCCGCGATCTCATCACGATCTTCGTGGCGCTCGAGCTGATCTCCGTGCCGACGTATGTGCTGGCCGGCTGGCGGAAGCACGACACGAAGTCGAACGAAGCCGCGATCAAGTACTACCTCTTCGGCGTGTTGTCGTCGGCCGTGATGCTGTACGGCATGTCGTTCATCTTCGGGCTGTCCGGCTCGACGTTGCTCAGCAAGATCGGGCAGTACGCCTCCCGACCCGACCTGCCGCCGTTGTTCGCCGTGGCGATCTTCCTCACCCTCGTCGGGTTCGCGTTCAAGATCAGCGCGGTGCCGTTCCACTTCTGGGCGCCCGACACGTACGAGGGCGCGCCCACGCCCGTGACCGCGTTCCTGTCGGTGGCGTCGAAGGCGGGCGGGTTCGTCGCCATCCTGAGCCTCATCTACTTCGGCTTCTTCGGTACGAAGGAAGCGTGGCAGCCCGTGTTGTGGGCGCTGGCGGCGGCGTCGATGACGCTCGGGAACCTGGCCGCGCTGCGCCAGACGAACATCGTCCGGATGCTCGCCTACTCGTCCATCGCGCAAGGAGGGTTCATCCTCGCCCCACTGGCGGTGGCCGCCGACGGCAATGCGGGGCGTTCGGCGTTCGAGGCCGTCGTGATCTACCTGTTGATCTACGGCGCGATGAACCTCGGCGCGTTCGCGGTCGTGATCGCGGTGGCGCGCCGGACCCGCTCGGGGGAGATCAGCTCGTACTCGGGTCTGGGGCAGACGGCGCCGGTTCTGGCGCTGCTGATGTCGGCGTTCCTGTTCGCGCTGGCCGGGATCCCGCCGCTGGCGGGGTGGTTCGCCAAGTTCGTGATGTTCCGAGCCATCTTCGACGCCGGGACTCCGTCTGCGTACACGCTCGGCGTGATCGCCGCCGTGAACTCCGTGATCGCGCTCTTCTATTACGCCGGGGTGGCGCGGCGAATGTGGTTCCGTGATCCATCCGAGTCCGGCGTCGAGACGCTCCCCGCGAGCACGCCGCCGGCGCTCGGCATCGCACTCGGCCTCTCGGCTGCCGTCGTCGTCGTGATCGGCGTCTATCCCCAGCTGTTCGCCCGCATCGGCGAGGTCGCGTTCCCGGGCTGACGCCACGGAGGACCGATGGCTGATCTCGCCGAGCGGATCGCGGAGCGCATCCGGCGCGAGGGGCCGATCCCGTTCGATCGGTTCGTCGATGCCGCCCTGTACGACGAGGATGGCGGGTTCTACGCCCGGGGCGGCGGCGCCGGGCGTGCGGGGCGCGACTTCGTCACGAGCCCCGAGGTCGGCGTGCTGTTCGGCGCCCTCGTGGCCCGGTACCTCGACCGCGCGTGGGCCGATCTCACCCGCCCCGACCCGTTCGTGGTCGTGGACGCCGGCGCGGGGCGCGGGCGGCTGGCGGCCGACGTGCTCCGCGCCGAGCCGGAGTGCTCGCGCGCGATGCGGTACGTGCTCGTCGAGCGATCGGCCGCGCTACGGGTCGCGCAGCGCGAGCTGTTGACGCTCGAGCCCGCCGACCGGGCCTTCGGACCCGCAGTGCGCGACGACCCGGACGAGGCGCCCCGGCCGGTCGAGGACGTCGGTCCGATCGCGGCATCGCTGCCGGACTTTCCCGCGCTCGAGCTCCCGGCGGGCGTCGTGATAGCGAACGAGCTGCTCGACAACCTTCCGTTCCGGCTCGTCGAGCGGGCGCGTGCCGGGTGGGCGGAGGTGCGGGTCGGGCTCGCGCCGGACGGATTCGCCGAGGTCGCCGTCCCGGCGTCGCCCGAGGTCGCCGCCGCCGCCGATGACGTGGCCGCCGGCGCCACGATCCCCGAAGGGGCGCGCCTCCCGGTCCCGACCGCCAGCGTCGACTGGCTCGACGAGTGCGCGCACGTCTTACGGCGCGGATTCCTCGTCGTCATCGACTACGCCGACGACGCCGCGTCCCTTGCCGCGCGTCGCCAAGACGAGTGGCTGCGCACCTATCGCAGCCACCAGCGCGGCGAGACACCGTTCGCCACCCCCGGCACGCAGGACATCACGTCCACCGTGCCGGCCGAGCATCTCGTCGCCCACGCCGGCCGCGCCGGGTTCCGGCTCGTGGAGCGCACGACCCAGGCGGAGTGGCTCGCCGCCCTCGGCATCGACGAGCTCGTCGACGACGCTCGAGGCCTGTGGCGCGAACGCGCCGCCGTCGGCGACCTCGAGGCACTGGCGGCACGCAGCCGGGTGACCGAAGCCGCCGCCCTCACCGACTCTTCCGGCCTCGGCGCCCACCAGGTGTTCGTGTTCGCCAAGTAGCGGCGTCGTGGCCTTCGGTCGCGATGCGTACGACGTGGTGGCCGGGTGCCGGCGCGCGGCCGGGGGGAGCACCGCGCGCCGGCCTCGGCTCAGCTCGGCTCCTGGAGGACGCCGACGCGGTGGCCTTCGGGGTCGGAGATCATCGCGACCGTCGGGCCGTCTGGACCCGTCGGCGTCGGCGGCTGCACGACCTTGGCCCCCAGCTTCTCCGCTTCCCTCAGCTTGGCTTCGAGGTCGGGCACCGACACGTAGAACGTCACGTACTCCGTGTCGCTGCTGGCGAAGATCCCACCCGGGATGCCGCCGTCGCCGGCGGTGTCGACCATGCCGTAGCCGGCGGGGTTGTCGGCGTTGACCTTCCAATGGAAGAGCTCGCTGTAGAACTTCGAAAGGGAGTCGAAGTCGCGCCCGGCGACCTCGAACCACACCACGGGTGCACCCATCTCGATCCTCCTGTCTCTGATCTCCTGTTCGCAGGGACAGGGTGGCGGGTCGCGGCGACAACCCCCTGTCGGGGTTTCGGGCGAAGAGACGTGACCCGGGTCGCAGATAGCCTGACCCGGGCAGTCGGCACGAAGGGGGAGCAATGCCGGAAGCCACCATCGAAGCGCTGCTCGCAGAGGGCCGGACGTTTCCGCCGCCGCCCGAGTTCAAGAAGACCTCCCTCATCACCGACGCCGAGATCTACGACGAAGCGGAGCGGGACTTCGAGGGCTTCTGGGCGCGCCAGGCCGCCGACCTCATCGACTGGACCGAGGAATGGCAGACGATCCTCGAGTGGGACCTGCCGTTCGCCAAGTGGTTCGTCGGTGGGAAGCTCAACGTCAGCTTCAACTGCCTCGACCGGCACGTTGCCGCCGGCCACGGCGCCCAGGTCGCGTACCACTGGGAAGGCGAGCCCGGCGACACGCGCACGATCACGTTCGCGCAGCTGCTCGAGGAGGTGCAGCGGACGGCGAACGCGCTCACATCGCTCGGCATTCGAAAGGGCGACCGGGTCAACATCTACCTGGGCATGGTCCCCGAGCTGCCGATCGCGATGTTGGCGTGCGCGCGCATCGGCGCTCCGCACTCGGTCGTGTTCGGAGGATTCTCGGCCGAGGCGCTGCGTGACCGCATCAATGACGCCGAGGCCCGGCTGCTCATCACGGCCGACGGCGCGTGGCGGCGCGGCCAGGTCGTCCCCCTCAAGGAGAGTGCCGACAACGCGATGGCCGAGACGCCGTCGATCGAACGGTGCCTCGTCGTGCGACGGACCGGGCAGGACCTCCCGATGGAGGACGGGCGTGACGTCTGGTGGGACGACCTCGTCCCCGGTCAGGCCGCCGAGTGCCCCGCGGAGCCGATGGACTCCGAGGACCTTCTCTATCTCCTCTATACGAGCGGCACGACCGCCAAGCCCAAGGGGATCATGCACACGAGCGGCGGCTACCTGACGCAGGTCGCGTGGACCCACCAGAACGTCTTCGACATCAAGCCGGACACCGACGTGTACTGGTGCGCGGCCGACGTCGGATGGGTGACCGGGCACTCGTACATCGTCTACGGGCCCCTCGCCAACCGCACGACCAGCGTCATGTACGAGGGCACGCCCGACTTCCCCGACAAGGGCCGGTTGTGGTCGATCGTCGAGCGCTACGGCGTGACGATCCTCTACACCGCGCCCACCGCCATCCGCAGCTTCATGAAGTGGGGCACCGAGTATCCCGACAAGCACGACATGTCGTGCCTTCGGCTGCTCGGCACGGTGGGCGAGCCCATCAACCCGGAGGCGTGGGTCTGGTACTGGCAGCACATCGGCGGCGGCCGGTGCCCCGTCGTGGACACCTGGTGGCAGACGGAGACGGGCGCGATCTTCATCAGCCCGTTGCCGGGCGCAACGACGCTCAAGCCCGGGAGCGCGACCTTTCCTCTTCCGGGTGTCGGCGCCGACGTCGTCGACGACCAGGGCAACCCGGTGCCGATCCCCGGTGGCGGCTACCTCGTGCTCACGCGGCCGTGGCCGGCGATGCTGCGCGGCATCTGGGGCGACCCGGAGCGGTACCGCGACACGTACTGGAGCCGGTTCGAGGGGAAGTACTTCGCCGGCGACGGCGCCAAGCGCGACGAGGAGGGCTACTACTGGCTGCTCGGCCGCGTCGACGACGTCATGCTCGTCAGCGGGCACAACATCTCGACGGCCGAGGTCGAGCACGCGCTGGTCGGGAACCCCGAGGTCGCAGAAGCGGCCGTGATCGGCCGTACCGACGCGACCACCGGCCAGTCGATCAGCGCGTTCGTGATCCTGCGCGCCGGCAACGAGCCGACCGACGAGCTCGCCGCCCAGCTGCGTGAGCACGTGGCCGGCACGATCGGGCCGATCGCCAAGCCCAAGACCGTGCTGTTCACCGAGGAGCTGCCGAAGACGCGCTCGGGCAAGATCATGCGGCGGCTCCTGCGCAACGTCGCCGAGGACGAGCAACTCGGCGACACCACCACGCTCGCCGATCCGAGCGTGGTCGAGGGCATCAAGGACCGCTACCTGTCGAACCAGGGCGCCGGCGACGAGGAGTGAGCCGCCCCTATCCCGAGCACTGGACGTGGCGCGACGGACCGGTCCCGCCCGGACCCGCCGTGGTCGTCGACCTCGACGGCGTGCTCTCCGACGCCGCCAGTCGCCAGCACTACCTCGAGGCGCCCCGCCGGGACTGGCGGGCCTTCTTCGACGCCTGCGGTGACGATCCCGTCATCGAGGAGGTCAAGGTGCTGCTCGACCTGCTCGACCCGTCGCTGGCGATCGTCCTGCTCACGGCGCGACCGGAGCGCGTGCACCTCCTGACCGAGGCGTGGCTCCACCGGTACAAGATCCGCTGGGACGCGCTCGTGATGCGGCCGTGGGGTGACTTCGAGGTCTCGCGTGACTTCAAGCGGCTCTCGGTCGAGGACTTCCGGCGCTACGGCTTCGACCTGGAGCTCGCGATCGAGGACGACCGCCGCAACGTCGAGATGTTCCGGGCCGAAGGCATCCCCTGCATCTACTTCCACTCCGGCTACTACGACTGAAACCCGCGGCAGCGGCGGCTTCGCCGACCGCGCCGCAGGAGCCGGAGCTTGCGACGGCGACCAGAAAGAATGTCGTGTGGTCGCGGCGACGTTCCTCGCGCTCGGGTCGGCGGTGCTGCACGCCGCGTGGAATCTGCTCGTCAAGACCAGCAACGACCGGCTGATCGCGGCGTGGGGCCTGTACGTGACGGGCGGGATCCTCTTCCTGCCGGTGTTCCTGCTGATCGACCGGCCGGGCGCCGACACGTTGCCGTTCCTCGCCGCCTCGAGCGTCGTGCACGTCGTGTACGTCGTCGCCCTCACCCGCGCCTACCGGCACGGCGACTTCTCGTTCGCCTATCCGCTCGCCCGGGGCGGGGGAGCACTGTTCGCCGCCATCGGCGGGGTGCTGTTCCTCGCCGACTCGATCTCGGGCCTGGCGTGGCTCGCGATCGCCATCGTCGTGGGCGGGCTCGCCTCGTTGGTACGACCGGGCGTATCGCGGGTCGCGCTGCTGTGGGCCGGCGTCACCGCCGCCACGATCGGGACGTACACGACCCTCGACGCCGCCGGCGCCCGCCGCTCCAGCGGGCTCGGCTACGGGATCGCCATCGTGCTCGGCGCCGGCCTGGTGCTCAGCGCCTCGATCGTCGCCTCGGGACGTGCCGGGCGCATCGGCCCCGCCGTCGAACGCGAGTGGCCCCGCTTCCTCGTCGGCGGCGTGTGCTCGACCCTCGCCTACTCGATGGTCCTGGCCGGGGCCCGGCTGGCCCCCGTCGGGTACGTCGCCGCCCTCCGGGAGTCCTCGGTGATCCTGGGGGCGGGGGCGGGGTGGCTGTTCCTCCACGAGCGGCTGGGCCGGGCCCGGCTGGCATCGGCGCTGGTCGTGACGGCGGGGCTCGTACTGCTGATCGTCTGGCAGTAGCCGCGTCTGCGAAGGCTCATGGAACCCATACGATCTCAGGGAACGCCCGACCCGGTCCCGGCGTTGCATGCACAAGAGGTGATTTGAGATGCGAGGCACGTTCATCAACACCTTCAAGACGTTCGTGCTCCTTGCCTTCCTGGGTGCCCTGTTCATCGGCATCGGCGCCATCTTCGGCACCGGCGGCCTCATCATCGGCGCGGTGCTGGCCCTGGCGTTCGTGGGAGGCACGTTCTGGTTCAGCGACAAGATCGCGGTCGCCGCGGCCCGGGCCAAGCCCGTCTCCCGCGACGAGGCCCCCCGTCTCTACGAGATCGTCGAAGACTTGGCCCGGCGTAACGACATGCCGACGCCCCGGCTCTACGTCTCGCCCGCACCGCAGCCCAACGCATTCGCCACCGGCCGCGGCCCGAAGCACGCCGTCGTCGCCGTCACCCAGGGCATCCTCGGCGTGCTCGACGACGACGAGCTGCGTGGTGTGCTCGCCCACGAGATGTCGCACGTACGCAACCGCGACATCCTCATCGGGTCGGTCGCAGCCGCGGTCGCCTTGATGATCACGTTCGTCGCCCGGATCGCGATGTTCAGCGCGATCTTCGGCGGCGGCGACGACGAGGGCGGCGGCAACATCATCGGGTTGCTGGCGTTGGCGATCCTGGCCCCGCTGGCAGCGGGCCTGCTCCAAGCGGCGCTGTCCCGCTCCCGGGAGTACCAGGCCGACGAGTCCGGCGCGCATTTGATCGGCGACGGCGAGCCCCTGGCGCGCGCGCTGCAGAAGATCGAGGCGGCCGCCAAGCGGACACCGATGGACGTGAACCCGGCCGAAGCAACCGCGTACATCATCAATCCGCTCACCGGGCGCAAGGTCAACTTCGCCAACCTGTTCTCGACCCACCCGCCCACGGAGGAGCGCATCGCCCGCCTCCGCAACTTGGACCGCACCCCCGTCTGATCTCAACGTCCCACCCGCACCGCGGACGGCCGGCTCTGCCCACCCCAGAGCCGGCCGTTCCGCGTCTCTCGCGAACCGTAATGACGCTCACGGCGCCGACATAGCTCGCGAGCGGTCGCCGGTGCAGCGGGCGATGCGTCCCGGACAGTTCGGCCCGCCCGGCCGAGACCCGGGTCGGAGACCCGAGCCGAGCGAAGCGAGGCAAGCAGGGGCTCGGCCGGATCAGCGGTGCCGGCCCGGGCGGCATCAGTCCGGTGCGACGGCGGCCGCGGTCACCGCGCGGGCGTTGGCTCAGTCTGCGCCTCAGTCCCGGAAGTTCGTGAACTGCAACGGGATGCCGAAGTCGGTTTCGCGGAGCTTGGCGATCGCGGTTTGGAGGTCGTCCTTCTTCTTGCCGCTCACGCGGAGCTGCTGACCCTGGACCTGGTGGGAGACGCCTTTCAGACCGAGTCCCTTGATGAACTTGCCGATCTCGCGGGCCTTCACATCGGAGATCCCGACATTGAGGGTCGCGGTCTGACGGACTGTTCCCTTCGCGGCGTCCTCGACCTTGCCGTACGAGAGCGCCTTCAACGACACCTTGCGGCGCACGAGCTTCTCTTCGAGCACCTGCGTGAGCGCGCGGAGGCGGTCCTCGCTCGCCGTGTGCAACTCGATCGACGTGTCACCGAGATCGATGGAGCTGTTGGTGTCCTTGAAGTCGTAGCGGTTCGCTATCTCGCGGCTGGCCTGGTCCACGGCGTTGCGGACCTCTTGGTGGTCGACCTCGGAAACGACGTCGAACGTCGGCATGTGACCCCCGGGAACGGTTTCGCGCGGCTGGTATCGTACGCGCCCCGGGTCGGTACCCGAGTGGCCAAAGGGGGCAGTCTGTAAAACTGCTGCGAAAGCTACGCTGGTTCGAATCCAGCCCGGCCCACTCGTGCGCCCGGCGTGCAGGTCCGCCCCGAGGGCGGACCGCTTCGCGCCGGGCGGCAATCCGGCCGACCCTCCCCGCCGTATCCCCGGTCAGCGGCGGGGCGGCGGAACGAAATTCCTTCGAGCGGCGATCCGAACGATACTTACGGGCCGTATGGCCGCTCCCAGGGTGGCGGGATGCACGGCGAAGCGCGGCGGGGTGCTCCTCCTGCTCTGCGCAGCTGCGTTCGCCATCGCGGCCTGCTCCGGTTCCGGCTACCAGTACGTGAAGAACGGAAGCGACGGGTCGGGCACGTACTTCAAGGTTCCCAATGCCTGGCGCGTCTACGACGAGAACGCATTCATCAAGTCCCGGCACCTCTCGCCCACGAAAGCGAAGGCCGCCCGGGCCGACAGCTGGACCGTCGCATTCGACGCCAGCTCGAAGCCTTCGCTGAAGCACTTCAACGAGCTGGCAACGAACCAGCCGTTCGGCATCGCCGAGGTGCGCAAGCTCGATCTGGACGAGCGCGACTCGTTCTCGCTGATGGCGATGCGCAACTACTTCGTGCCAGTCGACGACCTCGCCCAGACCGGCGGCGAGCTCGTACCACTGCGGCTCGACGAGTTCACCCGCGGCGGAGGGTTCCACGGGTTGCGCTTCACGTTCGAGTTCACACTTCCAACGGACAAGCAGGCTGTCACCGTCGACCAGGTGTCGATCATCGACGCCGGGACCGAAGAGGTGCACTTCCTGGCCGTGAGTTGCCGGTCGTCGTGCTACGAAAGAAAGAAGGACACGATCGACAAGATCGTCGATTCGTGGACCGTGAAGGAACGATGACATGACCCCGACGTCCACTCCTACTTCCGGGCCGCAGTTCACCAGCCGTCCCCGCGACGACGACCGCCCGACGCGGAAGCCGCTGGCGCTGTGGGACCGGGTCAAGTACCTGCTGCTCCTGGCCGCGCTCTTCTGGTTCTTCGTCTGGGCGGCGATCGCCGACAACCCGTTGTTGCCGTTCAACGACGCGGTCAACGACACGGTGAGCGAGAAGCGGTGGATCTTCCTGCTCGGCGCGCTCGAGCTCATCCGACAGATCCACTACCTGATCAGCGAACGCTCCGCCGCCTACCACCGGTTCTGGACGCAGAAGGTCTTCGGCGGGTTCAACCGTCGCAGCGCCCGCCTGAGCGACTGGAACCGCTACCGGCTGGCGCGGTTGGCGAAGATCCTCGTCTTCCTGGTGATCCTCTCGATCGTCCTCGGGACGATCTTCGATACGTCGCCTGCGTTGGCGCTGGTCGAGCTGCCGTCCCGGATCGTCGACGCCCTGCCGTTCGTCTTCCAGCTGATGTTCGGCGCCCTGTTCATCATCATCGAGTTCGGTGCGCTGTTCTGGCTGCTGACTCGGGGTGGCGTCGACGTCTATTACCCGGACGACATCAAGACGCGCTTCTCCGACGTATGGGGCCAGGACAACGTCCTGGCGCGGGTCAGGGAGAACATGGTCTTCCTCGAGGATCCCGAGGCGATCGAGGAGAAGGGCGGGTACGTCCCGGGCGGCATCCTGCTCTGGGGCCCGCCCGGCACGGGCAAGACGCTGATGGCAGAGGCGGTGGCCGGCGAGACCGGCAAGCCCTACGTGTTCGTCGACCCCGGCGCGTTCATCAACATGTTCATGGGCGTCGGCGTCCTCAAGGTCAAGAGCGTGTTCCGCAAGCTCCGGCGCCTCGCGCTCCGGTACGGCGGCGTCATCGTGTTCTTCGACGAGGCGGACTCGCTCGGGAACCGCGGTCAGCTCATGCCGGGGCCCTGGGGCGGCCCGGCGAGCGCGCGTCCCCCGTCCGGGCCGTGGGCGGCCTCTCCGTCGTGCAACTGCGCCTCGTACCTGTCCGAGCAGTCGACCTCGCTGCTGATGCAGTCCGCGCTCGGCTCCTCGATCGACGAGCCGCCGCGCCGCCGGCGCGACCGCCAGATCATGGGCATGGGCATGGGCGGCGGCGGCCAGGGGATGGGCACGCTCCAGGCGCTGCTCACCGAGCTGTCCGGGCTGAAGAAGCCGCGCGGGATCCTGAACCGGTTCGCCCGGCGCGCGCTCGGCATGAGGCCGAAGGCCCCGCCGAAGTACCGCATCCTCGTGATGATGGCCACGAACATGCCCCAGGCGCTCGACGAGGCGCTGTTGCGACCCGGTCGTATCGACCGGATCTACAAGGTCGGCTATCCGTCGAAGGCGGGCCGCATCCGGACGTACGAGGGCTATCTAGCAAAGGTGCAGCATCAGCTCACGGCCGAAGACGTCGACAAGCTCGCCACCATCACCCCCTACGCCACCGGGGCGACCATCAAGGACATCGTCAACGAATCCCTCATCGTCGCCATTCGCGACGGGCGGGACACGATCACGTGGCGTGACGTCGTGCAGGCGAAGCAGCTCAAGGACCTCGGCCCCCCGGAGGACGTCGAGTACATCGAGCGGGAGCGTCATGCGACCGCGCTCCACGAGGCGTGCCATGCCGTCGTCGCCTACCGCGCCCGACACCACCTCGTCATCGACATCGCCACGATCGAGAAGGGCGGCACGTACCTCGGCATGGTGAGCTCGATCAAGCCCGACGACCTCTTCACCCAGTGGCGATCCGAGTACGAGGCCGACGTCATGGTGAGCCTCGCGTCACTGGCGGGCGAGAAGATGTTCTTCGACGGCGACAGCTCGTCGGGCGTTTCGTCCGACCTCGAGGGCGCGACCCAGATCGCGACCTTCATGGAGGGCTACTGGGGCATGGGCTCGACCGTGTCTTCCCACGGGGTGACCCACCGGGTCGGCATCGGCGGCGGCGGTCGGCCCGGCGCCGGCCAGCAGAAGGAGAAGGACTTGCTGAAGAGCGGGCTGGGCGAGCGCATCGAGGAGAACCTCGGGTCCCTGATGCAGCGCACAGAAACGCTGCTCGCCGAGAACTGGCTCGAAGTGCTCGCCGTGACCCACGCGCTCGAGACGAACAAGACCCTCACCGGCGACGACATCAAAGCCGTCGTCGACGGCACGCCCGGGCCGCTCGTCGACGGGACCGAGTACCACACCCGGGAATTCGCCGAGCAGGCCAAGCAGTATCACCAGCGTGTCCTCGTCGCCCACCGGCAGCACGCCGAGGTCGACGTACCTCTCCCCACGCTCAACGGCCAGGTGGGGTCGAAGCGTGAGCTGGCCGCGAAGGATGCGCCTGCGCCGCCGCGCACCGGCGACGGCCGCACCAAGCGAGCTCCCGAGCGGAAGCCCAGGTCGCGGGGCCGCTAGAGCATCCGCTGCATCTCGACGACGTCGAGCCAACGGCCGAACTTGCGGCCGACCTCCCGCTCGGTGCCGACGAGCTCGAAGGCGCACGCCACGTGGAGCGCGATCGAAGCCTCGTGGCCCCCCACGATGCGGGCCATCACGGAATGGAACCCGTGGTCGACCGCAAGCCGGAGCACCTCGTCGAGCAGGAGCCGGCCGATGCCCTGGCCTCGCCGGTCGCGGCGGACGTACACGGAGTCCTCGACCGTGGTGGAGTACGCCGCCCGATCCTTGAACGGCGAGAGCGATCCGAACCCGACGACGTCCCCCGCCTCGTCGACCGCGACCACCACCGGGTGGGCCCCCGAGTGCGCGTCGATCCATTCGACCTGCTCGTCGAGCGTGCGGGGAACGAGGTCGAAGGTGACCGTCGACTCGGCGACCTCGACGTTGTAGATGGCCCGTATCGCCCAGGCGTCGCGCCGCTCGGCGAGGCGAACCGTGAAGCCCACGACGGCGGACGCTATCGCGGGGGTTCGGGCCTCCAAGCCGTTGCTATCCTCGAAGGCTCGCCCCCTTAGCTCAGTCGGCAGAGCACTTCCATGGTAAGGAAGGGGTCTACGGTTCGAGTCCGTAAGGGGGCTCGGCGGTGTAGCTCAGTTGGCAGAGCACGCGGCTCATAATCGCGGCGTCGCGGGTTCGAGTCCCGCCACCGCTACCAGAACACCCATGACGACCACCACACGGAAAGCAGCGGAATCGTGAGCAAGCCGAAGTTCGAGCGGACCAAGCCACACCTCAACGTCGGGACGATGGGTCACATCGACCACGGCAAGACGACCCTGACCGCCGCCATCACCAAGGTCCTGCACGACCAGGACCCGACGACGACGTATACGAGCTTCGACGAGATCGACAAGGCGCCGGAGGAGAAGGAGCGTGGGATCACCATCAACATCTCCCACGTCGAGTACGAGACCCCGAACCGGCACTACGCGCACGTCGACATGCCCGGTCACGCCGACTACATCAAGAACATGATCACGGGCGCGGCCCAGATCGACGGCGCCATCCTCGTCGTGGCCGCCACCGACGGTCCGATGCCCCAGACGCGCGAGCACGTGCTGCTCGCCCGCCAGGTGGGCGTGCCCTCGATCGTCGTCGCCCTCAACAAGGTCGACGCCGTCGACGACGAGGAGCTCCTCGACCTCGTCGAGCTCGAGGTGCGCGAGCTGCTCACGGAGTACGAGTTCCCGGGCGACGACGTACCGGTCGTGCGGGTGAGCGCGCTGAAGGCCCTCGACGGCGACCCCGGGGCCGTCGAGCAGGTCGTCGAGCTGATGAACGCGGTCGACACCTTCGTCCCCGAGCCCGTGCGCGACCTCGACAAGCCGTATCTCATGCCGATCGAAGACGTGTTCTCCATCACAGGACGGGGCACGGTCGTGACCGGCAAGGTCGAGCAGGGCGTCATCCACACCGGCGACGATGTCGAGATCATCGGCATCAAGGACACCACCAAGACGGTCGTCACGGGCGTCGAGATGTTCCGGAAGCTCCTCGACGAGGGGCGCGCCGGCGACAACATCGGCGTGCTGCTGCGGGGCACCAAGAAGGAGGACGTCGAGCGGGGGCAGGTCCTGGCCAAGCCGGGCAGCATCACGCCGCACACGAACTTCCAGGCCCAGGTGTACGTCCTCAACAAGGACGAGGGCGGCCGCCACACGCCGTTCTTCGGGAACTACCGGCCGCAGTTCTACTTCCGCACGACCGACATCACCGGCTCCATCGCGCTTCCCGAGGGGGTCGAGATGGTCATGCCGGGCGACAACACCGAGATGACCGTCGAGCTCATCGCTCCGATCGCGATGGAGGAAGGCCTCCGCTTCGCGATCCGCGAGGGTGGCCGCACCGTCGGCGCCGGGCGCGTCACCAAGATCATCAAGTAGGGGAGCCCCGTGGCGAGCGACAAGCGAGTGAAGGTGACGCTGGCGTGCGAGGTCTGCAAGCGGCGCAACTACATCACGATGAAGAACCGCACCAACGACCGCGAGCGCATCGAGATGAAGAAGTACTGCCGCTGGGACCGCCGCCACACGCTCCACAAAGAGACCCGGTAGGTCGGTGCCTCGTAACCCGACGCGGGCGTCAGGGGTCTGAATGACCACGGACCCAACCGCAGAGCTGAGGGCCGAGGTCGACCGCCTGGTCGCCTCCGCCCGAGAGGGTGACCGGGCGGCGTTCGACGAGCTGGTGCGGCGCACCTACGTCGATACGTACACCCTCGCGATGCGGCTGACCGCCAACGAGGAGGACGCACGCGACGTGGTCCAGGAGTCGTATCTCCGGGCTTGGAAGGGCATCAAGCGCTTCCGCGGCGACGCGCAGTTCTCCACGTGGATGTACCGCATCACGGCCAACGCGGCGGCGACGCTGGTGCAGAAGCGGCGGCGCCGGCGCGCCGAGTCGCTCGACACGGTGGAAGAGCCGATCGACACGTCCATCGAGGCGCAGCCCGAAGCAGCGGCGGAGTCGGCAATCGGGCTCGAGGAGCTCGCCCGTGCGGTAGCCGCGCTGCCGCCGAAGCTGCGGAGCACCGTGGTGCTCAAAGACGTGTACGGCTTGTCGCACGAGGCCATCGCCGAGGACCTCGGCATCTCCGTGGCGGCGGCGAAGGTGAGGCTGCACCGGGGACGGAAGCGTCTCCGCGACGTGCTGTTCGAGGAAGGCGGGAGGTCCGCCCATGCGGTGTGAAGACGTGGCGCGAATGCTGCCCGAGACGGTCGAGGGGACACCCGTCGACCTGGCGATGCAGACGCACATCGAATCGTGCCTGCGGTGCCAGGCCGAGCTGGCGCGCTACCGGAGGATGCTGCGGGCGCTCCAGCAGCTGCGCACGCGTTTCCTCGAGCCGTCGCCCAGCCTGCTCGCCCAGACCCTCGCCGCGTTGGAAGAGGCCGGTGAGCGCCACGCCGTCCGGTCGCTGCTGTCGGGCCGCCGCCTCGCGTACGCCGGCGCCATCGGCGGCGCCGCGCTCGCCACCGCGGGCACGGCCGCCGCGCTCATTCTCGCCCGGTCCCGCCGCCGCACTGCGGTCGCCTGACCGGTCCCGGCTGACGCCCTTCCGAGGGCCGCTGCTACGATTGATGTTCGGGCCCCCGCGTGCCCGGAGGGCAGTAGCTCAATTTGGCAGAGCACCGGTCTCCAAAACCGGCGGTTGGGGGTTCGAGTCCCTCCTGCCCTGCTGCCACCACGAACCCGACAGCGAGATCGCCCGCACCGAGGCGGTGACGTGAACCGACAGACCAAACGACTGATGCAGCGCCAGAAGTCCGACCGGCCGCGCGCGCCCGAGCGCAAGGCCCGTCCCCAGCCGGCGCCGCAGCGCGAGCGCACCGGCCCCCGGCAGTACCTCACCGAGGTCCGGGGCGAGTTGCGGAAGGTCGCGTGGCCCACCCGCCACGAGGTCGTCAACTCCACGATCATCGTGCTCATCGCGGTCGTGTTCATGACCAGCCTCATCTTCGGGTACGACTACTTCTCCGCGAAGCTCGTCCTGTTCCTGTTCGACTGACCATGACGGCCTTTCCCCCCGACGATCCCGGCCGCGAGGACGAGACCCCGGCCCAGGAGCGAGCCGACGAGGAGCAGAGCTCCGTCGACGAGTCGATTCCCGACACGCCGGCCGAGGATCCGGGCGCCGCGGACGCCCAGCTCGCCGACGAGACTCCCGACGACGCCGACATCACTCCGCTCGAGGACGCGCGCAGCGTCGAAGCGGAGGACGAGGCCGCCGAGGACGAATCCGAGGAGCGGGCCGACCTCGCCAGCGCATCGGAGAGCGACGTCGTCGCCGAGGCCGAGGCCATCCTCTCGGTCGGCCCCGATCAGAGCCAGGAAGCCGACGCCGACGCCGCCGAGCCCATGTCGATCCTCGAGTCGCCCGCGCCGGCGGAGGAGGAGATCGTCGAAGTCACACCGGAGCCGTCACTCGAGGACGCCGAGCTCGTCGACGTCACAGAAGTCGAGGACGAAGAGGCCGCGGCGCCGGCCGAGCCGAGCCCCTACGACCGGCCGGGCAACTGGTTCGTCGTGCACACCTACGCCGGGTACGAGAACAAGGTGAAGCAGAACCTCGCCAGCCGGGTCCGCTCGATGAACGTCGAGGACCGCATCTACGAGGTCGTCATCCCGATGGAGGACGTCATCGAGTTCAAAGGCGGCCGCAAGGTCGTCGTGCAGAAGAAGGTGTTCCCCGGTTATCTCCTCGTGCGCCAGGAGCTCGACGACGACTCGTGGTACGTCGTGCGCAACACGCCGGGAGTGACCGGGTTCGTGGGGAGCGGGGCCAAGCCGACGCCGCTGTCCCGCCGCGAGGTCGAGGACATCCTCGGCGTCGGGAAGGTCGAAGGCGCCGAGGTCGCGGAGAAGAAGGCCCGCCCCCGGCTGGAGTTCGAGACCGGCGAGCAGGTGCGGGTTGTGGCCGGCCCGTTCGCCGACTTCAACGGCGCGATCAGCGAGATCGACGTCGACCGCTCGAAACTCAAGGTGCTCGTCAACATCTTCGGACGGGAGACCCCGGTCGAGCTCGAGTTCGGCCAGGTCTCGAAGCTGTAGACGGGACGAGAGCGGAGCGCAGGCAGTGGCAAAGAAGCGATTGGCCGCAGTGGTCAAGATCCAGATCCCGGCCGGGCAGGCGACGCCCGCCCCGCCCGTGGGCACGGCGCTCGGCCCGCACGGCATCAACATCATGGACTTCTGCAAGGCGTACAACGCGCAGACCGAAGCGCAGCGGGGGATGATCATCCCGGCCGAGATCTCGATCTTCGAGGACCGGTCGTTCACGTTCGTCACCAAGACACCGCCCACGACCTTCCTGCTCAAGCAGGCGGCCGGCGTCGAGAAGGGCGCCGCCAACGCCCGCATGGAGAAGGTGGGTTCGGTCACACGGGCGCAGGTCCGTCAGATCGCGGAGACGAAGATGCCCGACCTCAACGCCGTCGATCCCGAGGGCGCGATGCGGCAGGTGGAGGGCACGGCGCGGTCAGCCGGTATCGAAGTGAGGGAGTCGTGAGCCGGACCGGCAAGAAGTACGTCGACGCCACGCGCAAGTTCGACCGCGACCGGCTGTACACACCGGAAGAGGCGTTCGACCTCGTGAAGTCGCTGGCGAAGCGCAACTTCGACGAGACGGTCGAGATCACGTTCCGGCTCGGGATCGATCCCCGCAAGGCCGATCAGATGATCCGCGGCACGGTGTCGCTTCCCCACGGCACGGGGAAGACGGTCCGGGTGGCGGTGTTCGCCACCGGCGACGCCGCCCGTGAGGCGGAGGAGGCCGGCGCCGACGTCGTCGGCGTGGACGATCTCGTCGCGCGCGTCCAGGAGGGCTTCCTGGACTTCGACGTCGCCATCGCCACGCCCGATCTGATGTCCCAGGTCGGCCGGCTCGGGCGCGTCCTCGGTCCACGTGGGGTCATGCCCAACCCGAAGACGGGCACGGTCACGAACGACATCGGCAAGACCGTGGCAGAGTTCAAGGCCGGCAAGGTGGAGTACCGCACGGACCGGAACGGCAATGTGCACGTCCCGATCGGCAAGGTGAGCTTCGAGCGTGACGCCCTGCTCGCCAACTTCCAGGCCGTCCTCGACGAGATCCTGCGCAACAAGCCGGCGGCGGCCAAGGGCCGGTACATCAAGTCGATCGCGACGTCGTCGACGATGGGCCCCGGCATCCGCATCGACCCCGCGGTGGCGGTCGACGCCGCCCGCACCACCGCGGCGTAAGCGCTCCGGGCGCCGAGCGCCGCATGTAGTACCTTCACCTTTCACAACTGAATCCGCCCCAGACCTCCGGTCGCGTCAGCGGTAATGGGCCAAACGGCCCGCCGGACGAGGCGACACCGTTCTCCATGATGACGGGACGTCCTCGCGAGTCTGGGCGTCCCGTTTCTCGTTGCCGGGAACCCGTCGGGAAGAGACATGCCGAAGCCGGAGAAGACAGCAGTCGTCGAGGAGATCCGCACCAAGCTCGACGACGCCGACACCGCCGTGCTCACCGAGTACCGCGGCCTCAGCGTGCGCGCTCTGGCGGAGCTGCGCGGGTCACTCCGGCCGGCGAACACGGAGTACAAGGTGTTCAAGAACCGGCTCGCCCGCCGGGCGGCGGAGGAGGCCGGGCTCACCGACATCCTCCCCCTGCTCGAGGGACCGGTCGCGATCGCCTTCGTGCACGGCGACGCCGTGCCGGCGGCCAAGGCTCTGCGGGACTTCGGCCGGACGAACCCCGAGCTCGTGGTCAAGGGCGGGCTGCTCGGTCCCCGGCTGATGACTGCAGCCGACCTGACCGCCCTCGCCGACATCCCGCCCCGGGAGCAGTTGCTGGCCATGCTGGCCGGTGGCTTCCAGGCGCCGCTCACCAAGGCGGCCGGTCTGTTCCACGCCTTCACGCGCAACTTCGCCTACGGCGTCAAGGCGTTGATCGATCAGCGCGTGGCTTCCGAGCCCGCCGCCTCGACTGTGGCTTCCGAGTCTCCCGAACCTTCCGAACAAGAGGAGTAACCACCGTGGCAACCAAGCTCAACACCGACGAGCTGCTGGACGTCTTCAAGAACATGAGCGTCCTCGAGCTCAACGAGTTCCTGAAGGCGTTCGAGGAGGAGTTCGGCGTGACCGCCGCCGCGCCCGTCGCGGTCGCGGCCGGGCCTGCCGGCGCCGCGCCGGCCGAGGCCGCCGCCGAGGAGCAGGACGAGTTCGACGTCGTCCTCGCCGAGGCCGGGAGCGAGAAGATCAAGGTCATCAAGGAGGTCCGGTCGCTCACGAGCCTGGGGCTCAAGGAGGCGAAGGAGCTCGTCGAGTCCGCGCCCAAGCCCGTCCTCGAGAAGGCCTCCAAGGAGGACGCCGAGAAGGCCAAGGAGCAGCTCGAAGGAGCCGGCGCCAAGGTCGAGCTCAAGTAACCCCCGGGGACCCCGCGGCCCGGCTCGAAACGCGGCTTTTGTCGGGACCGGGTCTTGACCCCCTCGGGGGGTCGTCGTATCCTCCCGAGCACAGCGTCGCCGGGGCGGCG
>CAWIJM010000014.1:0-45706 GCA_963836445.1 uncultured Actinomycetes bacterium | reverse complement strand
CGTGAGGCCGATCTCCTCCTCGGCCTCACGCAGCGCCGCGTCCTTCCGGGAGGTGTCGACGCCGACCCGAGACCGCCACCGGGGAACGAGACCTCGCCCCGGTGCGTGGGCATGGTTTCGGGCCGCTTGGTGAGGATCACGTGCGCCTCTCCTCCCGCCTCGAACAGCGGAACGAGGACCGCGGCCGGGCGGCTGTCGGGCATCTCGAACGGCGGCGGCTGCGGTGGGGAAGTGCGGCGCAGCGCTCGCGCACCTGGGCCAGCGAGAGCCGGCGCCGGTCGCCCCGGAGGTGACTCCAGGGAGCGGGGCCACCGGCCGTGCGCCCGGGGGGCGGGGGATGCGCGCTCCCCGCCCCGGGTGCTCATCTCGCCAACCTTATTGGCGCCGTTGCGGGCAACGGGCGGCGGAGCCGCCGTTGTCGCCGTACGCTGCGCCCGGAGACGCCAAGGAGGGCCCGTGAACTGGAACTTCGGGACGGTTTTCGAGTCCGTCGCCGACGCGATCCCCGAGCACACCGCGCTGGTCCAGGACGGACGACGGCGCACCTGGCGCGAGTTCAACGAACGCGCCCCTCGGCTGGCGGCGGCCTTCCGGGCCCTCGGCCTGGGGCCCGACTCGAAGGTCGCGTTCTACCTGTACAACTGCAACGAGTACCTCGAGACACTCGTTCGCCACCTTCAAGCTGCGGGCCGTTCCTGCCAACGTGAACTACCGCTACACTCGAGGACGAGCTCGCCTACCTCCTCGAGAACTCCGACGCCGAGGTGGTGGTGTTCCACGGCTCGCTCGGGAAGCAGGTCGACGCGGTCCGCGACCCGAAGCTGAAGGTCCGTGCCGCCGTGCAGGTCGACGACGGGTCGCCACTCGTGGACGGCGCCCTGCGCTACGAGGACCTCGTCGACGTCACACGAGCCGATGGAGCGGATCGAGCGGTCGGGAGACGACCTCCTCTTCCTCTACACCGGCGGCACGACCGGGATGCCCAAGGCCGTCATGTGGCGCCACGAGGATCTGTTCGGCACGCTCGCGCGCCGCGGCCACGGCCTTCTTCGGGTTGCCGATCCCCGAGGACACGACCGGGGTCGAAGCCATCGTGCGGAAGGTCCACGAGTCCGGTTCGGTCCCGGTGCACCTTCCCGCGTCACCGCTCATGCACGGCACGGGTCAGTTCTCGACGCTCCAGGTCCTGTTCCTGGGCGGCACGATCGTGACCCTCGAGAGCCGTCACTTCGATCCCCACGAGCTGTGGCAGGTCGTGCAGCGCGAGCGCGTCACGCAGATCGCGATCGTCGGCGACGCGTTCGCGAAGCCGATGCTGCGCGCCCTCGACGAGGCCGAGGCGCGCGGTGAGCCGTACGACCTCTCGTCGCTGCTGCTCGTGATCAGCTCGGGTGTCATGTGGAGCGAGTCGGTGAAACGCGAGCTGATCGCGCGCCATCCCGTAATCGCCTACGACTCGTTGGGCTCGAGCGAAGGCGTGGGGTTCGCGAACGCGATCACCACCGCCGACTCCAAAGGCGAGACCGCCAAGTTCGCGATCGGGTCGGAGACGAAGGTGTTCACCGACGACGACCGCGAGGTGCAGCCCGGATCGGGGGAGGTCGGGCACCTGGCGGTCGGTGGGAACATCCCGCTCGGTTACTACAAGGACCAGAAGAAGACAGCGGAGACGTTCCGCGTCGTCGACGGCAACCGGTACTCGATCCCCGGCGACTACGCGACGGTCGAGGCCGACGGGACGATCAGCCTCCTCGGTCGGGGGTCGGTGTCGATCAACTCGGGGGGCGAGAAGATCTTCCCCGAGGAGGTCGAGGAGGCGGTGAAGCAGCACCCTGCGGTCGCCGACGCCGTCGTCGTCGGCGTGCCCGACGAGCGCTTCGGCGAGGCGGTCGCAGCCGTGGTTGCGCTGGCACCCGGCCGCGACGCCGACGAGGAGGGGATCTCGGAGGCGGTCGAGCGCAGCGGCCTGGCGCGCTTCAAGCGCCCTCGGCACGTGGTCGTCGTCGACGCCGTTCCTCGGGGGCCCAACGGCAAGGCCGACTACACCTGGGCACACGAAGCGGCCCGGGCTCGTGTCGGTTCGTAGCCCGGATATCAGCCCCGAACGAACGAGCGTCGCCGTTCGGTTTCTGGGTATGATTTCGGGTGAATGAGGACGATTGTCCGAGTTGCGCCCCCGTATGGTCATGCTGGGGATCGCAGGCGGGGCGCTCCTGGTGCTGGCCGAGCGCGCCCAGGACGCCCGGGCGCAGACACCCGATCCCCCCGCGGCGCCGACGGTCCCGACGGTCCCGGCACCGGATCTTCCGCCCGTCGGCGCGCCGCCGGCGCCCACGCCGCCCCTGACCCCCGACCTGGCACTCCCGCCGCCGCCGAACCCGGACCCGGCGCTCCCGCTTCCAGTCCTTCCCGCGCCGACGATCCCGGCGGTGGCGGTCCCCGAGGTGTCGGCGCCCGTGCCGCTCGTGGTCGTCCCCGGGCCGGACGTCCCCGGCGCCCCGGGCACGCCCGAGATCCCGGGGATCGACCCCGGACGTGTCACCGGCACCGTGGGGCCGCTGCCCGAGGTGCCCGAGGTCTCGCCGCCCGAGGCGACGCTGCCCGAGCTGCCCGAGGTTCCCGACCCGGTGGGGCCGATCGAAGGCTTGCTCGATCTGAGCGCGGCGCCGGCACCGGCGGCTCCCGCGCCGGTCAACGCCCCCGACCGCGCACCGCCGGTGCACGTCCCCGACCCGGCGCCGTCCCGCGTCGCGTTGGTCGAAACCGGCGGCCTGCCCGCCGGCATCGACTTCGGCGTTCCTCCTGCTCGCGGGCCGCCCACCGACGCGCCGGGATCGCCTCACCCGTGTCCGCGCGGAGGGTCGGCGCACCCGACCCGCCCGGACCAGGCGGCGCACCTGCCTCCTGGCGCCGACGAGTCGTCTCGCCAGCCCGCGTTGCTCGCCGAGGCGCGCGCCTACGCGTCCGCCTCGCTCCGCGACCCGCTCCTTCGGCCTGACTAGCGGCTCCTTCGTGCATGAGTCCCACTCTCGCTCCGGCGCGAACCGCACGAAGGAGATCGAATGAGCGACAACGGCAGCGCCGAGATCGGCGGCAGAGCACGAGAGGATCGGCTACAAGCCGAGGCATCCGACGACGACCTGCTCACGTCGGCGGAGGTGGCGTCCCTGTTCGGGGTGGACCGCCGGACGGTGGTGTTGTGGGCGAAGCGGGGCCGGATTCCGGCGCTGCGGACCCCGGGTGGACAGCACCGGTTCCGGGCCGAGGAGATCCGCGACCTGCTCGAGGAGCACGAAGGCGGCGGCGACGCCGCCGGCAACGGATAGTGGGTCGGGCCTTCTGGGCCCGACCCACTTCATTTCCGAGCTACGTGGCTACTTGGCGACCTTTGCCAGCACGTCGCGGCTGGTGAGGATCAGGAGATCCTCGCCGTCGACGGTGATCTCCGTGCCGCCGTACTTCGAGTACACGACGATGTCGCCCACGGCGACGTCGACGGGGATGAGCTCGCCCGTCTGCTCCGAGCGGCGGCCCGGGCCGGCGGCGAGCACCTCACCCTGCTGGGGCTTCTCCTTGGCGGTGTCGGGGATGACGAGACCACTCGTGGTCGTCTCCTCGGCCTCCTGGGTCCGGACGACGATCCGGTCCTCCAGCGGCTTCAGGTTCATCGTGGCGCCTCCTGGCGGTGAACGACTTTCGACGGCGTTAGCACTCGAAGGGTGCGAGTGCCAGAGAGCCAAGGTAACAGCCGGCTCGTGCGCGCGAGCAAGGCGGGGTCGGCGATGCCGCCTCAGGGATCGTCGGCGGATGCCGACCTCGGAGATCGTCAGCGGACGCCGACCTAGGGGATCGTCGGCAGGGCGAGCGAGGGGGCGACGCCGGCGTCGAGGGGCGTCGGGCCGTCCGCCCGGAACCGCCACCAGGCGGCGCCGGCAATCATGGCTCCGTTGTCGGTGCACAGCGCCGGGGGCGGGAGGAACGCCCGGCGCCCCGAGGCGCGGGCCGCCTCGGCGACCCGTGACCGCAGCCCCGAGTTGGCTGCGACACCACCGCCCAGCACCAGGGTCGGCGCACCCGCCTCCTCGGCGGCCGCCAGGAGCTTGGTGGTGAGGACGTCGACGACCGCCTCCTGGAACGAGGCGGCGACGTCGGGGGTCGCGACATCGGGATGCTTTCGAACGTGGTTGACCACTGCGGTCTTGAGCCCGGAGAAGGAGAAGTCGTAGCCCTCGCCGAGCATCGCCCGGGGGAACTTGACCGCGCCCGGGTCGCCCTCGGCGGCGAGGCGGTCGATGGCGGGGCCGCCGGGGTAGCCGAGGTCGAGGAAGCGGGCGACCTTGTCGAACGCCTCCCCGGCGGCGTCGTCGACCGTCTGCCCCATCATCCGGTAGCGGCCGTGGTCCTCCATGACGACGAGCAGCGTGTGGCCGCCCGAGGCGATGAGCACGGCGAGGGGAGGCTCGAGGTCGGGATCCTCGAGCCAACCCGCATAGAGATGCGCCTCGAGGTGGTTGACCTGCACGTACGGCAAGCCCGTCGACAGCGCCAGAGCTTTGGCGGCGCTGACGCCGACGAGCAACGCGCCGGCCAGGCCCGGTCCGTGGCAGGCGGCGACGGCGTCGAGCTCGCCGGCGTCGAGGATGCCGGCCTCCATGAGCGCCTCGTCGACGACGGGGTTGATGAGCTCGACGTGGGCGCGGCTGGCGAGCTCGGGCACGACTCCGCCGTAGGGGGCGTGCAACTTGACCTGGCTCGACACGACCGACGAGCGCACGCGCCGGCCGTCCTCCACGACCGCGGCGGCGGTCTCGTCGCACGACGTCTCGACTCCGAGAATTCTCACCAGCGCCGGGGCTCCTCGACCACGGTCTCGCCCTCGATCTGGCGCTCGATCCCGTCGAGAAGGTCGGAGTACTCGGCGCGCCGGGCGTCGTGCGCCCACATCACCAAGGCGTCCTCATTGGTCTCGGCGTAGTAGTTCTTGCGCACGCCGACGGGAGCAAAGCCGAACCGGCGGTACAGCTCCTGCGCGGGCCGGTTCGACAGCCGCACCTCCAGCGTGAGGCTCCGCGCCTCCCGGGCGATGCCCTCGCGCGCCAGGACGAGCAGCAGGCGGGTGCCGATCTGGTGGCGCTGCCACTGCGGGTCGACCGCCAGGGTCGTGACATGGCCGTCGTCGGCGGACATCATCAGCCCGCCGTATCCGACGATGTCGCGTCCGATGCGGGCGACGAAGTACGCGCGACTCGACCGCAACGCGAGCTCGCTGAGGAAGAGCGACATCGTCCACGGCCGCGGGTAGACCTGCTGCTCGATGCGCAACACGCCGCGGACGTGGCGACGCCGCATCGGCACGATGTGCACGACGAGGGGCTCCTGCATCGGGTCGGGGGTTCGCTCGACCGCCATCACGACGCCTCTCTTCTCTCCCACTCGATCTCCGCGTCACTGCGGCGCAGGTACAGCGGCTGCACGTCCCACGGGGACGAGAATTCCTCCCGTTCCATGTGCGCGGTCGCCAGCTCGACCAGGGCGGACGCGCTCGGGAACGCGAACGCGGGGCCGGCCTGCTCGGAGCGATCGACCTCGGCGAGCTCCTCGCGGTAGCGCAGCGCGCCGTCACCCGCGAGCAGCACCTCCTCTCCGGACGCGACGAGGTCGGCGACCAGGTCTCGGGGCGCGCCGACCTCGTAGTCGGTCACGCGCTGCACCCCGCCGGGAACGGGCCGGTAGCGGGCGTGGAACACCTCGCCCCGGCGGGCGTCGAGCATCGCGGCGATGAGTCGGTTCGTGTGCCGCAACGGGTAGGCGACGAGGTCGAGGCTCGCCACCCCGACCACCGGCAGCCGGAGCGCCTGGGCCATCGTCTTGGCCGTCGTCACGCCCACCCGCAGTCCCGTGAACAGGCCGGGCCCGAGCCCGACCGCGATCCCGGAGAGCTGCGGCAGCTGCACGTCGAGCTCCCGGCACAGGTACTCGATCGCCGGCGCCAGGTGCTCGGCGTGGCGCCGGTCGCGCCCGAGGCGGACCTCGCCGAGCACGCCGCCGTCAGCGCCGATCGCCGCGCTCACCTGCGGCGTGGCGGTGTCGAGGCACAGGAGCAGCACGTCAGGTCGTCCCGACGGCCAGCTCGGAGCACGCGCACGCCACGATTGCCCGTGGCCTTCGATCTCGACGACGCGTTCCTCGTCGCCGGCGCCCGGCGCCAGACGGACGTCGAGGCGGTCTCCGGGCAGCAGCCCGTCGACCTTGTCGCCCCATTCCACGAGCGTGACGGCGTCGTCGCGCACGACCTCCTCGAAGCCGAGATCGTGCAGCTCCTGGACCGCGTTGATGCGGTACACGTCCACGTGTACGAGCGGGACGCGACCCTCGTATTCGCGCACGATCGTGAAGGACGGGCTCACCACGAGCTCGGTGACGCCGAGGGCACGGGCGACGCCGCGGGCGAAGACGGTCTTGCCGGCGCCGAGGCTCGCCCACGAGCGACACCACGTCGCCGGGGCGAAGCAACTCGCCCACGGCGTGCGCCAGGTCGAGGGTCTCGCCGGTCGAGCGCGTCACCGCCCGTTCCCTCCCGTTCACCCGCCCACGTCTCCCGGCGACTCGCGTTCCGCCGACACGCGGCGGAGCGCTCGCTTCACGCGCACGAAGTCGGCGCGGGACTGCGCGAGCGCGCTGCCGCCGCTCCGCAGCACGGCTGATGGATGCAGCGTCGGGATCAACACGCCGCGCTCGCGGAACGGGAACTCGCGTCCTCGCAGCTTCGTGATCCCGTCCTTCGTCTCGAGCAGGAGCTTGGTCGCGAAGTTGCCGAGCGTGACGACGACGGCGGGGTCGATGAACGCAAGCTGCCCCTCGAGGTAGGGCCGACACGCCTCGATCTCGTCCGGCTGCGGATCGCGGTTGCCGGGCGGCCGGCACTTGACCACGTTGGCGATGTACACCTCGTCGCGGCGCAGGCCGATGTCGGCGATGAGCCCGGTCAGGAGCCGGCCGGCGCGACCCACGAACGGGATCCCCTGCTTGTCCTCCTCCGCCCCCGGGCCCTCGCCCACGAACACGAGGTCGGCGGCCGGATCGCCGTCGCCGAACACCACCTGGCTGCGGCCCTGGGTCGCCAGCGGGCACTTCGTGCAGGCGAGCGCCTCGCGCTCGAGCTCCTCGAAGGACGCGAACGGCGATTCGACCACCAGCGACACGTCTGATGGTACGCCGACCTCAGGCCACCGCGTCCCGGATCGCGTCGATCACTGCACCGGCGGCGGCGACCCGGAGGCGATCGAGGTGGGCGTCGACGGCGCCGGTGGCCAGGGCGAACGTGATGTCCCCGTCGAAGCGAGTGTGCGACGGGAAGAGGGTCCTACCCATGGCGTGATGTGCCGTCTGGGCCACCAGGTGGCATTCGAGCTTGGTGAGTCGGGCGTTCGTCGCCACCACGACCAGCGTGGTGTGCTCGCCCTCGACGAACGGCAGCGGGTCCGGGAACGGCCGCGCGACCGGCGGCGCCGTCGAGCCCGCCAGCAGGCGGCCGTCGTCGCCCAGCACGTCGCCGATCGCGTTCACGACCGCCAGCGCACCGACCACCGCGTCGTCGGCCCGCGCCGACGCCGACCCCAGGCCACCGGCCACGCGGTGGTCGGCGCCTTTCCACTTCCCGACCGTCGCGCCCGTCCCCGCCCCGACCTGCCCGGTCGCGAACGAGCGCCCCGGCTCGGCGGCGGCGAAGGCGGCGGCGCCCTCGTCGGGGCCGGGCCGTACGCCGCCCGAGGTGACGAGGTCGTACACCGCCGCCGCCGGCACGATCGGGACCTTCCCGCCTGCGGTCGAGAAACCCCGGCCCTGCGCCTCGAGCGACCGCATCACGCCGTCGGCGGCGGCGAGCCCGAAGGCCGATCCGCCGGCCAGCACGACGGCATCGACGTGCTCGACGAGGCGGTGCGGGTCGAGCAGCGCCGTCTCGCGACTGGCGGGGGCGCCCCCACGCACCTCGCCCGACGCGACCGTTCCCTCGGGGACGGTGACGACGGTGACGCCGGTCCCGTCGCCGGTCCAGTGGCCGACCCCGATCCCGGGGACGTCGGTGATCAGGAGGCGGCCTCCCGCGGGGCGAGCGCGGCGCGGGCGCGCCGGGCGGAGCGCCGTCGGGGCCAGAACCGCCGCAACGGCGCGCCGGCGCCGAGGTCGCGTGCGAACTCCGTGATGAGCGTGTTGACCTCGTCGGTGCGCTCGAGCATGAGCATGTGTCCGGCGCCCTTGAACACCTCGAGACGCGCCTCCGGGATGAGCTCGGCGATGCGTCGTCCCTGCGCGGGAGGGGCGATGACGTCGGCGCTCCCGCTGAGCACGAGCGTGGGCACCCGGATCCGGGGCAGCTCGTCCGTCATGTCGAGTCCGACGAGCGCGGTGACCGCCTCCTGGCTCGCAGCCTTCGGGCACGCCGCGATCATCTCCCGGACGAGCTCGACGTGGCTCGCCTGCGGGTCGCGTCCGAAGCCGACCCGGGCGAGGAAGAAGCCGAGGTTCTGCTGCGTCATCAGGTCGCCGGCCGAGGGCCCACCGCCGGTGAGGCGCTCGAACATCTTGCGGAGCCAGCTCGCACCGGACAGATACGTCTTCGCCAACGTCGACATCAGCACCATGCCGCGCACGCGCTCGGCCGCCAGCTCGGGATATTGGGACGCGAAGGCCTGGAGGGCGATGCCGCCCATCGAGTGGCCGACGAGCACGGCGTCGTGCAGGTCCATGCGCTCGAGCACGGTCCGCACGTCCTCGGCGAGGTTGACGATCGAATGCCCCGAGTTTCCGCATTCGGAGTCGCCGTGACCCCGGTGGTCGAAGCCGATGCTACGGAACCGCCGCTCCGGCAAAGACTCGAACTGCTTCACCCACACGCGCGTCGAGAGCGTCACGCCGTGCGAGAAGAGGATCGGCGCGCCCTTCCCGCGGCTGATCGTGTAGATGCTCCCGCCGTCGTGACTCGGGTAGCGCACCGCCTCGTCGAACGGCGGGACGAGCGGCTTGCCGGCGTCGGGGTCGGGGCGGCGCCGCACGCCGGCCACCACGGCCCGCTCGATCGCGTAGGCGGCGCCCGCCAGGCCCGCCGCCGCGCCGGCGACGACCCCCGCGCCCAGCAGCGCGCGCCCCGTCCGACCGCTCGGCTCCCCGTCGCGGGCCATCACACGTACGTCCTGGGCACGCGCCGGCCGATGCCGCACACGATCTCGTACCCGATCGTCCCGAGTCGGTCGGCCCACTCGTCCGCGGTGATCTCGGCGTCGCCGTCGCGGCCGATCAGCACCACCTCGTCGCCGACCTCGACGGCGGCGTCGCCGACGTCGACCATGAGCTGGTCCATGGTCACGGTGCCGGCCATCGGATGACGATGACCGCGGACGAGCACCTCGCCGCCCGTCGCCGAAAGCGCGCGCGGCACTCCATCGGCGTAGCCGACGGGCACCGTGGCCACCGTGCCCTCACGGGGCATCGTGTACCGCAACCCGTACGAGAGTCGGGCTCCCGCCGGGAGCCGCTTCACGTGCGAGACGCGGGCCTTCACCGCCATCGCCGGGCGCAACGGCACCCGGCTGGAGAGGCCGGGCGCCGGCGGTACGCCGTACACGCCGATCCCGCAGCGCACGAGGTCGAAGCGGGCGCGGTCGGGGAACGCGAGCAGGGCGGCCGAGTTGGCCGCGTGGACGATGTCGAACGCGACGCCGGCGCGTCGGAGATCGTCCAGGACCGTCTCGAACCGGTCGAGCTGCTGCGGTGTGTACGGGTTGTCGGGCTCGTCGGCGACGGCGAGGTGGGTGAGGACGCCTTCGAGGCGAAGCTCGTCGCGCGTCGCGATCGATTCGGCCAGCCCGCACGCGTCGGCGACGGTGCAGCCGACCCGGTGCATCCCGGTGTCGACCTTCAGGTGCACGGACAGCGGGTCGGCGCCGGAGTCGGCGACCGCCTTGGCGAGGGCGTCGATGCCGGGCCGCGTGTAGGCGACGGGCCTGAGGCCCAGGGCGACGACAGCGGGCGCGGCCGGGGGTGGCGGCTCGGACAGGACGAGGACGGGGGCGTCGATGCCGGCGGCGCGCAGCTCGGCGCCCTCTTCGACGAGCGCGACCCCGAGCCACTGCGCGCCGGCGTCGAGCGCGGCACGCGCCACCCGAACCGCCCCGTGCCCGTACCCGTCGGCCTTCACGACCGCCATGAGCGCCGCCGGCGACGCGACCCCCGCGAGCGTCCGGACGTTGGCCCGGACCGCGTCGAGGTCGATCTCCGCCCAGACGGGGCGGTAGCCGGTCCCGGCCATCAGCTCGTTCGGGAGAGGAACCGGACGAGGTCGCCGCGGGCGACGATGCCGACGAGCTTGCCCCCGTCGACGACCGGGACGTGGGTGATGTCACGGTCGTGCATCTCCGCCGCCAGCCCGTCGAGGGTGTCGTCCGGCTTCGCGACGGGGAACTCGGTGATCATGACGTCGCCGACCGAGGAACCGGCGGCCTTCTTCAACTCGTGCTCGAAGCGGTGGAGCGACGACGGCAGCACGAGGTCGGCGCCGAGGAACGAGATGACGGTGGGGACGTGGAGGCGCGCCTCGGACACGATGAGATCCTCGTCGCGCAGCAGACCCACGAGCTTGCCGTCGGCGTCGGCCACGGGGGCAGCGCCGATCTGCTTGCCGGCCAGCACGTCGGCGGCCTCCGCCACCGACTGGTCGGGGCGCAGCGTCACGACGTCGCGGGTCATCACCTCGCGCACGGGCGTCGCGTCGGGCATCTATTCCTCCAGGCTCTCGAGGCTCTCCAGGGAGCGGATCGCCGCCGGGAGCGCTGCGATGAGGTCGCCGGCGACCAGGCCAGTATGCCCGGCGACGTCGGCGGCCCGCCCATGGGTGAAGGCGCCGGCGGCGGCGGCCCAGAACGGCTCGGCGCCGCGGGCCAGGAAGCCGCCGATGATCCCGGAGAGCACGTCGCCGGTGCCGGCGGTCGCCAGCCACGGCCCACCGGTCGTGTTGATCGCGGCCCGGGTCGCGCCGTCGGCGATCACCTCGCCCGGGCCCTTGAGCAGCACGACGGCGTTGGCGCGCTCGGCGAGGCGCCGAGCCGCTGCCAGCCGGTCGGGACCGACCTTCTCGCCCGCGAGGTGCACGTACTCGCCCGCGTGGGGGGTGAGCACGGTCGCGGCGCTGCGGGCGCGCAGCGGGCCGACGTCGCCGGCGAGGGCGTTGAGCCCGTCGGCGTCGAGGACGAGGGGGATGGGCGCCTCGGCGACGATGCGGCGCACGGCCGCGGCGGTGCGGTCGTCGCGTCCGAGCCCGGGGCCGACGACCAGGACGCGGAACCGGTCGGCGGCCTTGAGCACCTCGGCGGCGGCGGGCTCGTCGAGCGCGCCGTCCGGGGTGGACGGCAGCGCTTTCGTGATCACCTCGGTGCCGGACGCGCGGGCCGCGGCCTCCTCACCCGGGACGCCGCACCAGACGATGCCGGCGCCCGCACGCATGGCGGCATGGCTCACGAACGACGGCGCGCCGGTCATCCCGCCCGACCCGCCGACCACGAGCGCGCCGCTCAGCCACTTGTGGGCGTCGGGAGCGCGCTCGGGGAGCTCGAGGGCGAGATCGAGGAGCTCGGGGACGAACACGCGGCGGATCGCCGAGGTCGATGCCGATGTCCGCGACCTCCACCTCGCCGGCGTGGCCCGCGCCGGGCTGGAACACGAGCCCGGGCTTGAGTGCCGAGAACGTCACCGTGTGCGAGGTGTGCACGGCTTCGCCGTCGACAGCGCCGGTCTGGCCGTTGACGCCGGACGGGATGTCGACGGCCACACGCGGGCCGAGCACGGCGTCGGCGGCGGTGGCCACCCACGCCGCGTCGCCATCGAGCGCGCCGCGAAACCCCGTACCGAACATGGCGTCGACGAACGCGTCCGCGCGCAGCAGGGCCCGCTCGCAGAGCTGCCGGTCGACGCCGCCGTCGAGCGTGAACACGTCGACCCGCACGCCCCACTCGCGCAGCGCGCGGGCCGCGACGAGCCCGTCGCCGCCGTTGTTGCCCTTGCCGCACACGACGACCGCGCGCCGTCCGTACGTGCCACCGATCTCGCGCCGGACGGTCCACGCGACGGCGCGCCCCGCCCGTTCCATGAGGACGTCGACCGGCGTGCCGGCCGCGATCGTCCTCCGGTCGGCCTCACCCATCTCGGCCGGCGTGAGCACGGGACGCATGACTGGGCGTGCCTCTCGCTAGCCCACGGCGATGGCCACGGCCATCGCCATCGAGTCGCTGTGCGTGAGCGAGAGGTGCCAGGCGGTGACGCCGCGCTCGTCGGCGAGCACCGCCGCCTTGCCGTGCAGGGCGACGATTGGCGCGCCGCCGCGCTTGCGCACCACCTCGACATCGCGCAGCTTGAACGCACCCAGGCCCACGCCGAGCGCCTTCATCACCGCCTCCTTGGCCCCGAAGCGGGCCGCGAGCCGGGGCGCAGGGTCGTGATGACGGAACGCGTAGGCGCGCTCGTCGTCGCTGAACAGCCGCTCCGGGAGACGCGCCCGCCGCTGCATCGCGAGACGGAAGCGGTCGATCTCCACCAGGTCGGTGCCGATCCCGACGATGTTCATGGTCCTTTGGCGTCACCGAGGCCCCTCATGGGGCTGGAGGTGACGCCAATACACCGAATCATCGCGTGCGCCACCGCTCGGCGAGCACGTAGACGGGCTCGGTGAGCAGGTCGACGAGATCCACGTCGGCCAGGCGCGAGTCGTCGAAAGCGGGCTCGGTCTCGGTGACCGCGTCCTTGAGGGCGGCGTAGCGCCCCCGGTAGCCCTGGAGGACGCCCCGGGCGACGTCGGGTGCGAGGCGGGGCCGGAACGCGACGTGCAACAGCGACAGGCCCGTGGCCTGGTTGCCCTTGAGCTCGGGCACGATGACCAGCGTCCGGCCGTCGCGGCGACCCTTCGCCACCGTGACCTCGCGCTCGTAGGCGACGCGGTGCTTGGTGCCGATGAGGCGCGGGTCGGTATCCGTGCGCGACCGCAGGCTGGCGGCGACGCCGCCCCGGTCGACCACATGGATGGTCGCTGTGTCGCCTTCGACGTCGCCCTCGATGCGGTACCGCGTGAACCCGGTGACCTGCTCGACCGCGGGATCGAGGTCGACGAGCGTTCGCAAGGCGCGGTAGCTGAGGCTGTCGCGGGCGACGCCGGCCGACAGCACCTCGCCCACCAACGGCACCTCGAGCAGCGTCTCGTCGGAGCGCGAGATGCCGACGGTGACGGTCTTGGCCTGGTGCTTGATGGCGTCGACCGGCCGGGTCAGCTCGTCGATCCCCTGCGTGAGCGCGGCGGTGAGATCCTCGACCACGGTGCTCGGAGTGCCGACCTTGCCCAGCTCGAGCTGGTACGAGTCGAGGGGCGCGGCGCCGGTCGCGTAGCGGAGCACCGAAGCGATGCGCACTGCGCTGCTGGCGTCGAGATGGCCGTCGTACGTCCCCGTGCGGAGCCCGTCGAAGAACCCCGCCGCCGGTGCTTCCACCCCGGCCGCCAGCCGGTGCAGCACGGCGTCGGCGTCACCGCCGGAGACGGCGGCTTCGATCGCGGCACGCGCCTCGCGCAGGGGCACCGCCGACGCGTCGATCGCCAGCGCCGCCTCGTAGCCGAACAGGTGGCCGGCGACGGTCGAGAGCACGAATCCGAGCGCGGGATGGACCGCGGGAACCGTGATCGTCTCGACGGCGCCGGAGAAGCGGGTGTCGCCCTCGGTGGCGACGACGATCGGCGTCGCCCGGTGGGCCCGGTAGATCCCGACCTCCTTCGCCACGTCGTCGGCGTTGGAGCCCACCAGCCCGGACGCGCAGACGAGGACGAGCGGCTCCGAGGACAGGTCGATGTGCTTCTTGTCCTCGGTGAAGTCGCAGGCGATCGACTTGTAACAGAGCTCCGACAGCTTGATGCGCAGCTCGGAGGCCGCGATCCGGTTGGAGCCGTTGCCGACCACCGCCCAGTAGCGCTTCGACGGCGCGTGGCGCTGGGCGATGCCGGCGATGGCATCCCGGGTGGCGATCACCTCGAGCATCCGGTCGGGAAGATCCCGGAGCGCGGTGAGCAGCTCGTGATCGCGGGTCTCGTCGGTCGGGCCGGCTTCGCGTGCGATCGCCAGCGCGAGCATGAAGCCGGCTGCGATCTGCGAGTAGAACGCCTTCGTCGACGCGACGCTCATCTCGACGTCGCGGCCGTCGGACGTGTACAGCACGCCGTCGGACTTCTCGACGAGGTCGCTGTTCCGCCGGTTCACGATCGCCACGACCGAGGCGCCGCGGGCGCGCACGAGGTCGACGGTGCGGTTCGTGTCGGTCGTCGTTCCGCTCTGGCTGATGGCGACGACCAGCGTGTCCTGCATGTCGGGACGCAAGGCGAACCCGGACAGCTCGGTTGCCGGCATCGCGTCGACGAGCAGGTTCGCGGTGGCGTCGCGGAGGGCGGCGGCGAGGCTCTGGCCGGCGACGGCGGCCGTCCCCTGGCCGATCACGACGACGCGTCGCAACGTCCCGTCGCCCAGGCGCGTCCGCACCTCGTCCGGGAGGGACTCCGGACCGAGGTCCACCGTGAGCCGGCCGCCGGGGTCGCCGGCGATCCGGCCCCGCAGCGTCTTGCGGAACGACCCCGGCGCTTCCGAGATCTCCTTGAGGAGATAGTGGGGGGAGGCACCCCGGTCGACATCGCGCGTCGTGATCTCGGCGTGTTGCAGCTCGTCGCCCGACACCGGCAACTCGGAGCCGTCGTACGCGAAGCGGCGGATGCCGGCGAGATCCCCGGCGCCGCCGGCATCGAGTGTCACGATCTGTCCCCGGGTGGCCCCGGGGCGCTGCGGGTCGGCGGGCGTCTCGCCGTCCATGCGCAGGTAGGTGGACGTCTCCTCGACGAGCCCGTACGGCTCGCTGGCGACGACGAAGGTGTCCTCGGCCAGGCCGACGTTCAACGCCTGCCCGCTCCCACGGAGTGCGAGCAGGATGCTCTCCGGCCGGTCGGCGGCGGCGGCGGCGATCGCCACCGAGCCCTCGAGCGAGGCGACCGTCGCCCGGAACGCCTCGTCGACCTCCTCGCCGGCGGCGAGGCGCCGCGAGACGAGCGTCGGGATGACCTTGGCGTCGGTCGTCATCTCGGTCGGGACGTCGAGTCGCTCGATCGCCTCGAGGTCGACATAGTTGTCGACGTCGCCGTTGAGCGCGCCGATGACGTACGGCCGGTCGGCGCGTCCGACCTCCTCGCTGTTGACGGGGTGCGCGTTCGCTTCGGAGATGATCCCGACGCTCGCCCACCGTGTGTGCGCCAGCACGACGGCCTCGGCGGTCTCGGCGGCCACTGCCAGGTGCAGGAGGTCGTCTTCACGGAGGGCTCGCCGCAGCGTTGCCGTGTTGTCGCCGAGCTCGCCGATCTCGGCGGCGGCCTTGTACACGAAGCTCAGGCAGTCACCGGCGTGGCGTACGGCGCGGGAGCCGAACAACGGGTCGCGGCGCTCGTCGAGCAGGCGCGCGAGCGCGGGATCGTCGAGATCGAGCCCGTGGTGATGGACGAACAGGTGGAGCCCGGCGGAGTCGCGGCCCCGCACCTCGAGCCGGTCGAGCGCCGACAGCGCGACCTGCACCGACGTGAATGCCTCGATCGCGCTGGGCGTGAGATCCGAGCCAGAGAGATCGGCGACGGCTCGCGCCGTGCGCAGCCGGTCGTGGCCCACCGCCCACACCGCGTCCTTGAGCCGCACGAGGGCCGAGTGCACGTCTTCGAGCTCGACCGTCGACAGATCGGCCGCGTTGGCGTCCAGCGCCGCCTCGAAGCGGTCGGTCGCGAGCTGCAGCTGCTCGACCTGGTGCTCGACGCCCACGAACAGGGCGCGGTCGCCGAGAAGGGCCCGCACGCCGGCCGAGCCCTTCAGGAGCGCGTCGACGTCCTCGACCCTTGCGGCGACACGCGCGATCTCCTGGTCGGCTCCTCCGACCGTGCCGACGGTCGGAAGGGTCGCGACGGCTTGCTCGAGCTCGTCGAGGAGGCGGGCGCCGTCGGGCGGCATCCGGCCGCTCGACCGCCGGAGGACGGCCACGATGCCGCACATAAGAAACCCAGGTTAGGGCGGCGGCGGCGTGTGGCTCGGCCACCGGCGCCGCCGGAGCCGGGGCCTATGACGGCGACCATTCAAGGCCTTGTGTGGTCCACAGCGTTCCGGGGCTGCGAACTACCACCGAGTGCAACATCGAGGGAAGGGAGACGCCGTGAGTGCGAACGGGGACACGGTCCGCAAGGGCTACGAGGCATTCGGGCAGGGCGACATGGACACGCTGCGATCGATCATGACGCCGGACGTCGTGCAGAGCGTCCCCGGGAAGAGCCTGGTCTCGGGTGATCACGAGGGCATCGACAACGTGCTCGGCTACTACGGCACATTGTTCGAGCTCACGGGAGGGACCCTGAAGGCGGATCTCCAGAGCCTGAAGGACGAGGGTGCCGACAAGGTCATCGCGGTGCACCACTTGACGGCGCAGCGGAACGGGAAGAGCTACGACCAGAACGAGACGCTGACCTTCACGCTCGCGGGCGGGAAGATCTCGCGCCTCGACGAATCGCACCCCGACCAGGCCGCGTTCGACAGCTTCTTCAGCTAGCCGGTCGCCGTCGCAAGCTCCGGCTCCTGCGGCACGGGCGGCAAAGCCGCCGACGCCGCGAGCTAACGAGAAGCGCAGGCGCGTTCGACGGCGGCGGCCAGACGGGTCGCCGCCGTCTCCGCCTGCTCGGTGGTCGGCGCCTCGACCATCACACGGACGACGGGCTCGGTGCCCGAAGGCCGCACGAGGACGCGGCCGTCGACACCGAGCTCCTGCTCGATCGCCTCGAGCTCGGCGCGGAACGCGCCGTCATCGTCCAAGCCGGCCCCGTCGGGAACCTGCACGCTCCGTAACACCTGCGGGAGCGGCTCGACCACGGCGGCCAGCTCCGACAGCGGCCGTCCGCTGCGCGCGATCACGTCGAGCAGCAGCATGCCGGTGAGCGTGCCGTCGCCCGTCGTTGCGAGGTCGGTCACGATCACGTGCCCGGACTGCTCGCCTCCCAGCGACAGGCCGCGTTCCTCGAGGGCAGTGAGCACGTTGCGGTCGCCGACCGGCGTCTCGACGACCTCGATGCCACGCTCGGCGAGCGCGCGTCGCAAACCGAGGTTCGACATCACCGTCGCGACCACGGCGTCGCCCTCGAGCTCGCCCCGATCGTGGAGGTCGAGCGCGATGATCGCCAGCATCTGGTCACCGTCGACGAGGTTGCCGCGCTCGTCGACCGCGATCACCCGGTCGGCGTCACCGTCGAACGCGAGACCGGCGTTCGCGCTTGCAGCCAGGACCGCCTGTTGGAGCTCGCCGGGGTCGGTCGAGCCGCAGTCGGCGTTGATGTTGGTGCCGTCGGGCTGGTCGTGGAGCACGCGCACCCACGCCCCTTGCACCCGCAGGGCCCACGGCGCGACCTCGAAGGCGGCGCCGTTTCCGCAGTCGACGACGACCGACTGGCGGTCGAGACGGCGACCACCGAGCGCGGCGACGAGGTGGGCGATGTAGTCGGCGGCAGCACCGAGGCGATCGCGCGCCACGCCCACCCGGCGCCCGTCGGGCCCGTCGCCGGCGCCGGCGTCGACGAGGCGTCGCAGCTCGAGCTCGATTCGCTGCTCGGGCGCCTCGGCGATCTTGCGTCCGCCGCGGGCGAAGAGTTTCACGCCGTTGTCGGGGTACGGGTTGTGGCTGGCGGAGATCACCGCCGCCGGCGCGTCGAACAGCTGCGCCAGGTACGCGACCCCGGGCGTCGGCAGCACGCCGACCCGCTCCACGTCCGCCCCCTCGCTGCACAAGCCTGCGACGAGCGCGGCTTCGAGGAGCGGCCCGGAGCGACGCGTGTCGCGCCCGACGACGAACGGCCGGTCGGCGCCCAATACTCGGGCGGCGGCGCGGCCGAGCGCGGTCACGAGCTCGGGTGTGAGATCGCGATTCGCGACCCCGCGAACTCCGTCGGTGCCGAACCGCAGCGTCATCGCCGCGCGGTGTCCCTCAGCGCTTCGAGTACTGCGGCGCCTTGCGGGCCTTCTTGAGGCCGTACTTGCGGCGCTCCTTCTCGCGGGCGTCGCGCTTGAGCAGCCCGGCCTTCTTCAACGTCGGGCGGAGCTCGTCGTCCAGGGAGACGAGAGCCCGGGCGATTCCGAGCCGCAACGCGCCGGCTTGGCCGCTCACGCCGCCACCGTCGAGCGAGGCCTCGACGTCGTACACGTCGGCGGTCTGCGTGAGGCGCAGCGGCTCCGTGGCCACGACCTGGTGCGTGAGGATGGGGAAGTACTGCTCGAATTCGCGGCCGTTGATCTTGATGACGCCGGTGCCGGGACGCAGCCGCACACGTGCGATCGACTCCTTGCGCCGGCCGGTGGTCTGGATGAGGGGCTTGGTCACGAGCTACCTCCGGGAGCCGCTCGCCCGCGGGCGAGCGACCGGCTTCTGAGCCGCGTGCGGATGGGTGGGCCCGGCGTACACGCGCAGCTTCCGCAGCATCTGCCGGCCCAAGCGCCCCTTCGGGACCATGCCCTTCACCGCCTTGCGCACGACCCTCTCGGGGTCGCGCTCGAGGAGGTGGCCGAGGCTCTCGGCGCGGATCCCGCCGGGGTACCCGGAGTGCCGCCAGTACATCTTGCCCTCGGCCTTGCGCGGCCCGACGTCGAGCTTGGCCGCGTTGACGACGACGACGTGGTCGCCGACGTCGACGTGCGGCGCCCAGGTCTGCTTGTGCTTCCCGCGCAGCAGCGTGGCGACCTCGGTCGCCAGGCGACCAAGCACGGCGCCGTCGGCGTCGATCACGTGCCAGGCGCGCTCGATCCCGCTGGGCTTGGGACTGTATGTACGCACAGGAAAGAAGAGGTTACTCCTGTCCGAGGCAACCGAGACAATCGCGGTGAAACCGGTAGCTTGAGCGTGTGACCGCTCCCCCTCTGTCGGCAGTCCCTGTCCACGAGATCACCGCCGAACGCATCGACGACGCCGAGCGGGCGCTCGACGTCCTCCTCGACGCTGCGCTCGACCCGATCATCGACATGGTCCTGCTCGCGCGACGCGGCGTACGAGGCCCGCTCGCACGACGGGTGGGTCCGCTTCCGGCGCACCGAGGGCGGCGGCTACGAGAAGATCGCCGGCGAGGGCACCGACCCCCTCGCAAACCAGTCGACGGACCGGTTCGCCGGGTTGGACGCCGAGCGTGCTCACCCCTACCCCAGGCGCGGCGAGAACTCGTACCCGTTCGGGTTCGCGCAGGTCGCGCAGCTCTTCGACCATCCGGCCGCGCCCGACCTGTGCGTGATCCACTCCGCCGCCCACAACTGGGAGGACCAGGGCGGGCATCGCGGCGAGCACGGATCGCTCGACGTGGTGCAGGCCCGGGCACCCTTCGTCGTCGCCGGCAAAGGCGTGCGGGCCGACGGGCTGGTGCCCCGGGCAGGACGACTCGTCGACGTGGCCCCGACCGTCGCCGAGCTGCTCGGCCTCGCTCCCGCCGACGACGGGTCGTACGTCCACGGCCAGGACGGCGAGGTCCGCGGCGACGTCCTCGACCTCACCGGCGGACGCCCGCGGCACGTCGTCGGATTCCTCTGGGACGGCACCAACCCCAACGTGCTGTACGCGATGGCCGCCGCCGGCGAAGCGCCGAACGTGGCGCGCCTGATCGACATGGGCACCGCGTACACGCACGGCGCGATGGCAGGGCTGCCCACGGTGACGCTCGCGAACCACACTTCGATCCTCACCGGGCGACTCCCGGGCCACCACGGGATCCTCAACAACGCGTGGTACGACCGGCGCAGCGGCCGCCAGATCATCACGAACTCGTCGGCCACGTGGCCGACCGCCATGGAGACGCTCACCCCCGGTGTCGAGACGATCCACGACGCCGTGCACCGGACATGGGCGGACGCGTTCACGGCGTCGGTCAACGAGCCCGCCGACCCCGGAGCCGACTACTCGACCTTCGACTTCTTCCGGCGGGGCGAGGTGCCGCCGATCCCGACGACGCCGGACGGTCTCCCACATACGACGGAGCGGTTCGTCCGCCCGTCGAAGGACTACCAGTGGTCGACGATCGTCGACCACATGTGCGTCGAGCAGGCCACCGGCATCTGGAGCGGTCACTACCGGGACGTCGACTACCCGAAGCCCCGGTTCATGTGGGTGAACTTCACGCTCACCGACTCGGCGTTCCACGAGGGCGGGCCGCACTCGCAGATCGCGGCGGCGGCCATCCGCGACTGCGACGCCCGCCTCGGCGAGGTGCTGGCGGCGGTCGAGCGCGCCGGCGCGTTCGACGATACGGCCTTCCTGCTCGTGGCCGACCACGGCATGGAGGAGAACGACCCCGCGGTGGGGGGCGACTGGGACGTCCCGCTACGCGAAGCCGGGCTCCGGTTCCGCGACGAGGGCTACAGCTTCCTCTACTTGGGCGAGTCCTAAGCCGTTCTCGGCAGCGAAAAGACCGAAGAGCGACCGTTTTCCTGCCGAGAACGTGGGGTTAGCTCACGCCGACGCCGACGAGCGTGCCGATGAGGAACGTCGCGGTAGCAACGACCACGCCGATGGCGGCCATGCGGAACCCGGAACGGCCGGCGTGGCGACCCGTGAACACCGAGATCGCGGCACCCACGCCGAACAGCGCCAGCACAGAGAGCAGCGCGGAAACCGCGACGGCGGCGAGCCCACCACCGAAGAAGAACGGCACCACAGGCAGGAACGCGCCGACCGCGAACGCGGCGAACGATGTCCCCCCGGCGACCCAGGGTGACGCCAGCGTGCGGGGGTCGAGGCCGAGCTCTTCGCGCGCCAGAGTGTCGAGCGCGACGTCGGGCCTCGCCATGATGTTGGCGACGAGCACCTTCGCCTCCGCCGGGTCCACGCCCTTCGCCTGGTAGATCAGCTCGAGCTCCTGGCGCTCCTCCTCGGGGAACGCCGAGAGCTCCTGCTCCTCGATGCGCAGTTCGTTCTCGTAGAGCTCCCGCTGCGAACGCACCGACACCCACTCGCCCGACGCCATCGAGAACGCGCCGGCCACGAGGCCGGCCACGCCGGCGAGCATCACGATCGACCTGTTGCTGGTGCCGCCGGCGACGCCCATGACAAGCGAGAAGTTCGACACCAGCCCGTCGTTCACGCCGAAGACGCCGGCCCGCAGCGCGCCGCCGATCCCTGCCCGGTGCCGGCCCTCCGACGCCGCGATGCGGCCGCCGGCCGTGTTCCCACCGCGCATGGCGGCGACGACCTTCCCGTGCATAGCCTCCTGCGCCGCCATCGCCGCCGGCGCCGCCGCCACGGTGCGGTACTTGTCGGCGTCGGCCGCCTCGGCCCGCAGCACGATCGGGAGGACCGCCTCGGTACCGAGCAGTCCCGCCAGCCGGCGCAACACCCGGATGCGGAACGGAAGCCGGGGCGCTTTGAGGTCGGTGACCCCGCCTTGGCGCATCCGCTCGGCCCAGTGTGCGGCGTGCCGCTCCTCGGCCTCGGCCAGCGAGAGGAAGATCGGGCGGCGGTGCTCGTCCGCGTGCTCGGCGAGCGCGCGGTACAGCGCGGCGCCGCCGAGCTCGTCGACCCACATCTCGCGGTACTTGGCCAGCTCAGGATCGAGCGCCGATCCGCGCGCCATGGGAAGCACGGTACCGCCGGGTCCGCTACCTGTACCCGACCTCCCACAGGCACAGGCCTTCGGGTGGCGCGGGCTGGCCGGCGTGGGCGCGGTTCTTGGAGCGGAGGATGCCCATGAGATCGCCGGGACGTTTCTTGCCCGTCCCGACGTCGACGAGGGTGCCGACGATCGATCGCACCATCTGCCAGCAGAACGCGGTCGCGCGGATGTCGTAGCGCAGCACGCCGTCCCCGAGATCGTGCCAGCGTGACTCGAGGACGCGCCGCATGGTCGTCGAGCCTTCCGGCCCCTGACGGCAGAAGGCGGCGAAGTCGTGCTCGCCCACGAACGGGTCGGCGCCGAGTCGCAGCGCGCGCACGTCGAGGGGCGTAGGGACCCACCAGGCGTACCGGGCGCGGAACGGGTCGGTGACCGCGCGGTTCACGACCGTGTAGCGGTAGGTGCGCCAGCACGCCGAGCGCCGGGCGTCGAAGTCCGGCTCGACGACGTCGGCGGCGCGCACGACCACCTCGGGGGCGAGGGTCCCGTTCACGGCGGACTGCAGCCGCCACGGGTCGATCCCGGGATCGGCATCGAAGCTCACCACCTGACCCCAGGCATGCACGCCGGCGTCGGTGCGGCCCGCGCACGTCAGGCGCTCCGGCGGGTGGCGAAGGAATCGTTCGAGCGCCTTCGTGAGGACGCCCTCGACCGTACGGACCTCGGGCTGCTCGGCCCAGCCGTGGAACCCGGAGCCGTCGTACGCGACGACGAGCTTGACGCGGGCCGGACCCGGGTCCCTTTCAAACAGAGTCATGAAAGGGCACCTCCGGCAGGCACCGGGGTTTCCCCGGCGCCGGAGAACGAATTCTGTTGGCTGGAGCGCAAGCGCCAGCTTGCGCGACCAGAAGGATCAGACCAGCTCCACGCGCGCCATGGGGGCGGCGTCGCCGGCGCGGGGGCCGAGCTTGAGGATCCGCAGGTAGCCCCCGTTGCGGTCGGCGTACCGAGGGGCGATCTCGGCGAAGAGCTTGCGCGCCGCCTGCTTGTCGTGCATGCGGGCGACGACGAGGCGCTGTTCGTGCACGCCCCCGCCCTTCGCCTTCGTGATCAGCTTCTCCGCGTACGGGCGGAGCGCCTTGGCCTTGGCGACGGTCGTGGTGATCGCGCCCGCCTCGAACAGATGCGCGGCGAGGTTCGCCAGCAGCTGCTTCTCGTGCGCCGGGCCCGAGCCGAGGCGCGGGCCCTTCCGCGGTGCCGGCATGGTCGGGCTCCCTACTCCTTCACCCGCAGGGAGAGGCCGCGCTCGTCGAGCTTCTGCAGCACCTCTTCGAGCGACTTCGAGCCGAAGTTCGTGATGGCGAGCAGGTCGTCCTCGGACTTCTGGACCAGCTGACCGATCGTGTCGACCCTCGCCCGCTTCAGGCAGTTGCGGGGCCGCTCGGACAGGTCCAGCTCCTCGATCGGCAGCTCGAGGTCGGGTGACGCCGCCGTGATCGGCGACACCTCACCGAGCTCGAGACCCTTGGGCTCCGACGAGAGATCGGCGACCAGGCTGACCAGGTTGCGCAGCGTCTCACCGGCCGAGGCCAAGCCGTCGCGGGGCGAGATCGATCCATCGGTCTCGATCTCGAGGCTGAGCTTGTCGTAGTTGGTCGCCTGCTCGACGCGCGGTCGGCTCGACCGAGAATGCGACCCGCCGCACGGGCGAGAAGATCGCGTCGACTGGGATCACGCCGATCGTCGAGGTGCGCTTGTTGCGCTCGGCCGACAGGTAGCCGCGGCCTTGCTCGACGGTGAGGTCCAGCGCGAGCCGGCCCCGCTGGTTCACGGTCGCGAGGTGGAGCTCGGGGTTGAGCACCTCGACGTCCGCCGTGGTCTGGATGTCGGCGGCGGTGACGTCGCCGGGGCCCCGCTTGTCGATCCGCAGCGTGACGGGCTCCTCCGACTCGCACCGGAGCACAATATCCTTGAGGTTCAGGATGAGGTCAGTGACGTCCTCCTTGACCCCGGGGATCACGTCGAACTCGTGCAGCGCCTCGTCGAAGCGCACCTGGCTCACGGCGGCGCCGGGGATCGACGAGAGGAGCGTGCGACGAAGGCAGTTGCCCAAGGTGTGGCCGAAGCCGGGCTCGAGCGGCGAGATCGTGAACGTCTGGACGTTCCCCTCGGGGTCGCCGGCTTCGACTTCGGGACGCTGGATGATCAGCATGGCGGTCTCACTTCTTCGTGTCTCGGGGGTGGGTGGCGGAAAACTTGGTGGGCTACTTGGAGTAGAGCTCGACGATCAGCTGCTCGCGCACGGGCACGTCGATCTGCTCGCGGAGCGGCAGGTCCCGCACCGTCGCCTTGAAGTCGCCGCTGCTGACTTCGAGCCACGCCGGGACGGCCCGGTCGAGGGTGTCGAGGTTGTGGCGCAGCACGATCATCTGGCGCGACTTCGACTTGATCTCGACGACGTCGCCCTTGTGGAGCTCCTGGGACGGGATCGTCACGCGCTTCCCGTTCACGGTGACGTGACCGTGGCGGACGAGCTGGCGGGCCTGGTTGCGACTGGCGGCGAAGTTGGCACGGAACACGATGTTGTCGACCCGCAGCTCGAGCTTCTGCAGCAGCACCTCACCGGTGATGCCCGAGGCCTGCGTGGCTTCCTCGTAGACGTTCTTGAACTGGCGCTCGAGGAGCCCGTAGATGCGGCGCGCCTTCTGCTTCTCACGCAGCTGGAGCAGGTACTCGCTCTCACGGATGCGGCCCCGACCGTGCTGGCCGGGCGGGTACGGCTTGCGCTCGACGGGGCACTTCATCGTGTCGCACTTGGGGCCCTTGAGGAACAGCTTCATGCGCTCGCGCCGGCAGAGCTTGCAGACGGCGCCGGTGTAACGCGCCATCAGACTCGCCTCCGCTTCCGTTGGATGGGGCAGTGCGGCTGCCGACCGCTATGTGCTCCGCCCATCAGACTCGCCTCCGCTTCTGGCGGGCGGCATCCGTTGTGCGGGATGGGCGTGACGTCCTTGATCCCGACGACCTCGATTCCCGTGTTCTGGATCGACCGGATGGCGGTCTCGCGGCCCGAGCCGGGGCCCTTCACGACCACGTCGACCTTGCGCACGCCGTGCTCCATCGCGCGGCGCGCCGCGGTCTCCGCCGCGAGCTGCGCCGCGAACGGCGTGGACTTCCGGGAGCCCTTGAAGCCGACGTTGCCCGCCGACGCCCAGGCGATCACGTTGCCTTCCTGGTCGGCGATCGAGATGATCGTGTTGTTGAACGACGACTTGATGTGCGCGGTGCCGTAGGCGACGTTCTTGCGCTCGCGCCGCCTCGGTCGCCGTCCGCCTGCCGGTGGTTTCGCCATCGCTACTTCCTCGCCCGCTTCTTGCCCGCCACCGTCTTCTTCGGGCCCTTGCGGGTGCGCGCGTTGGTGCGGGTGCGCTGACCGTGGACCGGGAGCCCGCGCCGGTGCCGGACACCCTGGTACGTGCCGATCTCCATCTTGCGCTTGATGTCCTGCGACACCTCTCGGCGGAGATCACCCTCGACCTTCACGTTCTGGTCGATGAACGTGCGCAGCTTCGCGACTTCCTCGTCGGTGAGGTCCCGCACGCGCGTGTCGGGCGAGATGTCGGTCGCCATCGCGACGGTGCGCGTGGTCGTGCGACCGACGCCGAAGATGTAGGTGAGCGACACCTCGAGGCGCTTCTCGCGGGGGATGTCGACACCGGCGATGCGGGCCATCTGTGCTCCTAGCCTTGCCGTTGCTTGTGGCGGGGATTGGTGCAGATGATCCGCACGGTGCCGTGGCGGCGGATCACCTTGCACTTCTCGCACATCTTCTTGACCGAGGGGCGGACTTTCACGGCTGTACCTGCTCGTCTCGTCGTTACTTGTAGCGGTAGGTGATGCGACCCCGGCCGAGGTCGTAGGGCGTGAGCTCGACCTGCACCCGGTCGCCCGGGAGGATCCGGATGTAGTGCATCCGCATCTTCCCGGAGATGTGCGCGAGCACCTTGTGCCCGTTCTCGAGCTCGACGCGGAACATGGCGTTGGGCAACGGCTCGACTACCGTTCCCTCCACCAGGATCGTGTCGTCTTTGGGCTTGGCCAGGACTTCCACCGCCTACGGGACTCGGGGGTCGGGCGCGCCAAATGAGCGACGCGCACCACTGGGGCGACTAAGAAGTCTACCCGACCCCCGGAACCCTTGAGAATTCGGGGTCTCTCGCCCCGGCTCACCCGGCCCCCGCGGAGCGTCAGGACCTCGGGGCCGTTGGCGGTCACCGCGATCGTGTGCTCGAAGTGCGCCGACCGGCGCCGGTCCCGGGTGACGACGGTCCAGCCGTCGGCCAGGAGCTCGGTCTCGGGCCCCCCGGCGTTCACCATGGGCTCGATGGCGAGCACCATGCCCTCCTTGAGCTTCAGCCCTCGGCCGGGCGGTCCGTAGTTCGGGATCTGGGGCTCCTCGTGCATGGCCGTCCCGATCCCGTGGCCGACGTACTCCCGCACGACCGAGAACCCGGCCCGCTCGGCGACGCCCTCGACGGCGGCACCGATGTCGCCCAGCCGCTGGTCCGACGCGACGTGCTCGATGGCGGCCTCGAGTGACGCCCGGGTGACCTCGAGGAGCCGCTTCGACTCGTCGTCGACGTCGCCGACGGGGACAGTGATCGCGGCATCGCCGTGCCAGCCTTCGATGATCGCCCCGCAGTCGATCGAGAGGATGTCGCCTTCGTGCAGCACGACGTCCTCGGACGGGATCCCGTGCACGATCACCTCGTTCGGGGAGGTGCACACGACGCCCGGGAACGGCGGGTTGCCGTATCCCAGGAAGTTGGAGCGCGCCCCGCGACGGTCGAGCACCTCGCGGGCGGCCTCGTCGACGTCGGCGGTCGTCGCACCCGGCTTGGCGGCGCGGATGCCGACCTCGTGCATCTCGGCGACGACCTTGCCGGCCCGCCGCATGAGCGCGATCTGGTCGCGTGTCTTCCGGGTGATCATGTCTGGAGTGGCTTGAGACGCTGGTCGACCTGTTCCACCAGCCGCGTGAACACATCGTCGCCGTCGCCTGTTCCGTCCACCACTACGAGCTTCCCGACCCGGCGGTAGAAGTCGATGATCGGGACGGTCTCCTCCTCGTAGAGCTCGAGTCGGCGCATGACGGCGTCCTCGGTGTCGTCCTCCCGTTGGACGACCGCGCCCCCGCACACGTCGCACGTCCAATCTTCCTTCGGCGGCGCGTTCACGTGGTAGGTGGTGCCGCACTTCTCGCACACCCGGCGCCCTGCGATCCGGTCGAGGACGATCTCGGTGGGAACGTCGAGGTTGATCACGAGGTCGAGCGGATGCCCGTCGAGCACCTCTTCGAGCTTCTGGGCCTGCTGGAGCGTGCGCGGGAACCCGTCGAGCACGAAGCCGTGGTCGATGAGCCCGTCCTCGGCGAAACGGTCCTCGACGATCCTGAGCGTGAGGTCGTCGGGCACGAGGTCGCCCCGGTTCATGTACTCCTCGGCCTCGCGACCGGCGGGCGTCCCGGCGGAGGCGGCGGCCCGGAACAGGTCGCCCGTCGAGACGTGCTCGATGCCGTACCGTTCCGAGAGCCGGGCGGCTTGTGTGCCCTTTCCGGCGCCCTGCTTGCCGAGCAGGACGAGTCGGGGACCTCTACTCATCGGCGCACTCCGATTAGGCGAGGAAGCCCTCGTAGTTGCGCATCATCAGCTGACTGTCGATCTGCTTCATCGTCTCGAGCGCGACGCCCACGGTGATCAGCAGTGCCGTGCCCCCGAAGGGGAACTGTTTGATGTCCCACAACGCGAACACCAGCAGTGGCGCTATCGCGATCGTGGCAAGGAACAGCGATCCCGGCAGCGTGATGCGGTTCAGGGTCTTCGCGAGGTACCGCTCGGTCGGCGGCCCCGGTCTGATCCCCGGGATGAATCCGCCCTGCTTGCGGATGATGTCTGCCTGTTGCGCGGGGTTGAACGCGATCGCGGTGTAGAAGTACGCGAAGAAGATGATCAGCAGGGTGTACATGCCGATGTAGAACCAGCTCTGGTTCTGCACCAGGTTGTCGTTGATGAACTCCTGCAGCCCCTCCCACGGCGTCGCGGTCGCGATCAGAGCGGGGAACGACAGGATCGAGCTCGCGAAGATCACCGGGATCACGCCGGACTGGTTGACCTTCAGTGGTATGTACGTGCTCTGACCGCCGTACATTCGGCGTCCGACCACGCGTTTGGCGAATTGCACGGGTATGCGGCGCTGCCCCGATTCGACGAACACGATCCCGACGATCATCGCGATGCCGATGGCGAGGATCGTGAAGAACTGGAACTTGCTCCCCTCGCTGTAGATCGATGATCCCTGGGCAGGAAGGCGCGAGACGACTGACGCGAAGATCAGGATCGACATGCCGTTGCCGATGCCGCGCTGCGTGATGAGCTCCGCCAGCCACATCAGCAGGGCGGTGCCGGCGGTCCACGTCAGCACGATGAGGGCGGCACGGGGCGTGTTGAAGCCGGGGATCAGGTCGCGGCCCTGGAAGCCGGCGAACCCGAGCAATCCGCTGCTGCCCTGGTGCAGGGCGAACACGAAGCCCGTCGACTGCACGAGCGCGAGCCCGACCGTGAGGTAGCGCGTCCACTGGGTGATCTTCTTCTGGCCGACCTGCCCTTCGTTCTGCCACTCCTCGAGCTTCGGGATCACGACCCCGAGCAGCTGCATGATGATCGACGCCGTGATGTACGGCATGATCCCGAGGAAGAAGATCGCGACGTTCGTGATCGCGCCCCCGGAGAACAGGTCGAGGAACCCGACGACCCCCGTGTTCTCGGACTGCTTCTGGAGGTCCTTGATCGCGTTGAAGTCGATGAACGGGACCGGCAGGTGGGCGCCGAGCCGGTAGATCCCGATGATGATCAACGTGAAGATGATCTTGTTGCGCAGGTCGGGCACCCGGAACATGTTCCGCAGGCGGGAGAGCATGGGGGAGCGCGACCTCCTCTCGCGGCGGGGCGCCGAGCTTATCGGTTGGTGAGGGCGTTCCCCTTGGCGGGGGGACGCCGGCGGAACGGCAGCGGCAGGCGCTCGGCGCGGCCGCCGGCGCCTTCGATCGCCCTGATGGCGGCGGCGGAGAACGCGTGGGCGCGCACGGTGAGCGCCTTCGTGAGCTGGCCGCCCCCGAGCACCTTCACGAGCCCTTGCTTGGCGACGAGACCGCGCGACCTGAGTGTCCCCGGATCGACCTCGGTGTCGGCGTCGAACGCGTCGAGCACGTCGAGGTTGACGACTGCGTACTCGACCCGGAACGGGTTCGTGAATCCCTTGGCCTTCGGCGTGCGCCGGGTCAGCGGCGTCTGTCCGCCCTCGAACCCGGGCTTCACGGTGCCACGGGCGCGCTGGCCCTTCATGCCACGGCCCGCCGTCTTGCCGCCGCGCCCGCCGATGCCGCGGCCGTCGCGACGCGCCCGGGTGCGGGCGCCGGGCGCCGGGTGGAGGTCGTGCGGCTTGATGGTCATGTCTCTTCCACCTTCACGAGGTGCGGCACGGTGCCGACCATGCCCCGGATCTCGGGCCGGTCCGGGTGCTCGACGGTCTGGTTGATGCGGCGGAGGCCGAGGGCGCGCAGCGTGCCGCGCTGACGGGGCTTGATGCCGATGGCCGATCGCACCTGGGTGATCCGCAACGTCTGCGCCATCACGCGACCTCGGTCACCTCGGGCTTCGGCGCCGACCGCTCGCGGTACGCGCGCAGCATCCCGGCCGATGACACCTCTTCGGGCGACTTGCCGCGCAGCTTGGCGACCTCGTCGGGCCGGTAGAGCCCTTGCAGGCCCGCGATCGTCGCCCGCGACACGTTGATCGCGTTCGCCGATCCGAGCGACTTCGCCAGCACGTCGCCCACGCCGGCCGCCTCCAGGATCGCTCGCGCCGCACCGCCTGCGATCACGCCGGTGCCGGGCGCGGCCGGCTTCAGCAGGACCCGGGCGGCGTCGTGCACACCGACGGTCTGGTGCGTGATCGTCGTGCCTGCCAGCGCGACCGGGAACAGGCTCTTGCGCGCCTCCTCCATCCCCTTCTGGATGGCGGCCGGCACCTCCTTGGCCTTCCCGTAGCCGAGGCCGACGTTGCCGTTGCCGTCGCCCACGACGACGAGCGCGGTGAACGAGAACCGCCGGCCGCCCTTCACGACCTTGGCGACGCGGTTGATCGCGATCACCCGCTCCTCGAGTTGCCCGTCCGCCATCAGAGCTCCAGTCCTGCTTCACGTGCACCTGCGGCCAGACCGGCGACCCGGCCGTGGAACTTGAAACCACCCCGGTCGAACACGACGCTCGAGATCCCGGCCGCCTTGGCCCGCTCGCCCACGAGCTTGCCGACGGACTTGGCGGCGTCGACCGTCCCGCCGCGACCCGAGCGCAACCCGGACTCCGTCGTCGACGCCGTCGCCAGGGTCCGGCCGTGCACGTCGTCGATCACCTGGGCGTAGATGTGGCGCGCCGAACGGAACACCGACAGCCGCGGCCGCTCCGCCGTGCCCCGGATCTTCTTGCGAACCCGGCGATGCCGCCGGATTCGAGCTTCGCGTTTGTTGTTCGTCATCTCGACTACTGGTCCTACTTCGCGGACTTGCCGGCCTTGCGTTGGACGTGCTCGTCGGCATACCGGATGCCTTTGCCCTTGTACGGCTCGGGCGGGCGGCTCTTGCGGACATCGGCCGCCACCTGGCCGACGAGCTGCTTGTCGGCGCCCCGCACCACGATACGGGTGGGCTGGGGTACCTCGAACGTCACGCCCTCGGGGGCCTCGAACCGCACAGGGTGCGAGAACCCGACCTGGAGCTCGAGCTTCGACGGCCCCTGGGCCTGCGCCCGGTATCCCACGCCGACGATCTCGAGCTCGCGGCTGAACCCCTGCGACACGCCCACGACCATGTTCTGCACGAGCGACCGGGTCAGGCCGTGGAGCGCACGGTTCTCGCGCTCGTCGTCGGGCCGCGTGACGACGAGCGTGTCGCCGTCGCGGCTGATCGTGATCGTCTCGGGCGACTCGTGCGCGAGCGTGCCGTTCGGGCCCTTCACGACGACCCGACGACCCTCGAGGTCGACCTCGACCCCGGAGGGAATGGCGATCGGCTCTTTCCCGACTCGTGACATGACGGCCCTACCAGACCTGGCACAGGACCTCGCCGCCGACGTGGCGCTCGCGCGCCTCGCGGTCGGTCATGAGGCCCTGGTTGGTGGACAGGATGGCGATGCCCATGCCGCCGAGCACCCGGGGGAGCTGGTCGGCCGGCGTGTACACGCGCAGCCCGGGCTTGGACACGCGCCGCAGCCCCGAGATCGTGCGCTTGCGATCCGGCGTGTACTTCATCTCGATCCGCAGGCGGGGCCGTGGATACGAGGAGTCGTCCTCGATGCTCGACCCGGAGATGTACCCCTCCTGCTCGAGGATCTTGGCCAGCGCCACCTTCAGCTTCGACGACGGCATCACGACGTCGTCGTGGAACGCGACGTTGGCGTTGCGGATCCGGGTGAGCATGTCGGCGACGGGGTCGGTCATCGTCATGCGATCACCACGACGCCTTCGTGAGGCCGGGGACCTCACCGTTGTGGGCCATGTCCCGCAGGCAGATGCGGCACAGCCCGAAGCTCCGGTACACCGCCCGCGCCCGGCCGCAGCGGCGACACCGGGTGTAGGCACGCACCTTGAACTTGGGCTTGCGCTGCTGCTTCTGGATCAACGCCTTCTTCGCCAATGGACTACCCCTCGCTCTGGCGTTCGCTCTCGCGACGGAACGGGAAGCCGAGCGCGCTGAGCAGCGCGCGGCCCTCGTCGTCGGAGGTGGCGGTTGTGACAATCGTGATGTCCATACCTCGGACCGTGTCGATGCTGTCGTAGTCGATCTCGGGGAAGATGAGCTGCTCCGTGACGCCGAACGTGTAGTTGCCGCGCCCGTCGAACGATCTCGGCTCCATCCCCCGGAAGTCGCGGATGCGCGGGATGGCCAGGCTCACGAGCCGGTCGTAGAACTCCCACATGCGCGCCCCGCGCAGCGTCACCTTGGCTCCGATGGGATTCCCGGCCCGGAGCTTGAAGCCGGCGATCGACTTCTTCGCCCTGGTCACGAGCGGCTTCTGCCCGGTGATCACGGTCAGGTCGGTCACGGCCCCGTCGAGCAGCGATTGCTGCTGGGTCGCGAGGCCGACGCCGCAGTTGAGGACGATCTTCTCGAGGCGCGGCACCTCCATGACGTTGCTGAGCCCGAGCTCGCGTTGCAGCTGCGGGCGCACGTCGGACTCGTAGCGCTGCTTCAGGCGCGGGGCCTCGGTCGCCGTCTGTGCCATCAGAGGCCGCCTTCGCATTTCTTGCAGACGCGGACCTTCTTGCCGTCGTCGTCGAATCGGTACCCGATGCGCGTCGGGCCGCACTTGTCGCAGAGGATGGCGACGTTGGCGGCGCTGATCGGCATGTCCTTGTCGATGATGCCGGCCTGCATCGTGGCCCGGGTCTGGCGCTGGTGCTTCTTCGCCACGTTCACGCCGTCGACGATGACGCGGTTCGAGTCTGGCAGCACGCGGGTGATCGCGCCTTCCTTCCCGATGTCCTTGCCCGTCAACACGCGGACCCGATCGCCCTTCCGCAGCTTCAGGTGCACCTTCGTGTCCTTCATCTTCATCAGAGGACCTCCGGGGCGAGCGAGACGATGCGCATGAACCGCCGGTCGCGCAGCTCTCGACCGACGGGTCCGAAGATGCGCGTGCCGCGCGGCTGGAGCTGGTCATTGATGAGCACGGCGGCGTTCTCGTCGAAGCGGATGTAGCTGCCGTCGGCACGCCGGCGCTCCTTCTTGCGTCCGCACGACGACGCACTTGACGACTTCGCCCTTCTTCACAGGCTGCCCCCGGGTATGGCGTCCTTGACCGTCGCCACGAAGATGTCACCGATGCCCGCGTAGCGCCGCCGGGTGCCGCCGAGGACCTTGATGCACAGGACCTCGCGGGCGCCCGAGTTGTCGGCGACCCTGAGCCGGCTCTCCTGCTGGATCACTTCGCCCTCTCGAGGACCTCGACGACCCGCCAGCGCTTCTGGCGGGACAGGGGGCGCGTCTCCTGCAACCGGACTCGGTCGCCCTCGCGCGCGTCGTTGACCTCGTCGTGCGCGTAGAGGCGCCGCGTGCGCTGGAGCGTCTTCCCGTACCGGCGGTGACGGACCCGGTCGACGACGGCTACCACGACGGTCTTGTCCATCTTCGTCGACACCACCATGCCCTCACGTGTCTTGCGTGGGTTGTGCCGCTCGCTGGTCGCCTCAGGCATCTTCCGTCTCCTGCTCGGTGCCGAGCGCCTCGGCGGCTGCGATCTCTCGCTCGCGCAGCAGCGTCTCGACCCGGGCGATGTCCTTGCGCACCTGGCCGAGGCGCGCGCTGTTGTCGAGCTGCCCGGTGGCGTTCTGGAACCGAAGGTTGAAGAGCTCCTCCTTCGCCTCGGACAACCGGTGCTCGAGCTCGATCTCGTTGAACTCGCGTAGCTCCCTCGCCCTGGTCATGCCTCCTCCTGGCGCAACACGAAGCGCGTCTTGATCGGCAGTTTGTGCATGGCGAGCCGCATGGCGTCACGGGCGACGTCCTCGGGAACGCCCGACAGCTCGAACATGACCCGGCCCGGCTTCACGACCGCGACCCAGTGCTCGGGGTTGCCCTTCCCCGAGCCCATGCGCGTCTCGGCCGGCTTCTGGGTGACGGGCTTGTCCGGGAAGATGTTGATCCACACCTTGCCGCCGCGCTTGATGTAGCGGGTCATGGCGATTCGGGCCGCCTCGATCTGGCGGTTCGTGATCCAGCCCGGCTCGAGCGCCTGGATGCCGTAGTCGCCGAAATGCACCCGCGTGCCACCCTTGGCCGTCCCGGACATGCGGCCCCGTTGGGCTTTGCGATGGCGGACCTTCTTCGGCATCAACATCGGTCTGCGGTCCCTACTCCTCGTCGCCGTGGAACTTCGGCGCCTCGTGGTGCTCGCGACGGGTGCGGCGCTCGATCTCCTCTTCCTCTGCGAGCAGCGCCTCGAGGGCGGGGTCGGCTTCCTTGACCAACGGCGTGGCCTCCTCGGCGGGGGCCTCCTCGTCGGGACCGGCCTCGACCGGCACCGCCTCCTCGGCCGGGCGGCGCCGCCCGCCGCCCGCGCTGATGACGCGGCGGCCGCTGGGCGCCTGGCCGGCGGTCTCGCCGACGGCCATGGCCGCCTCCTTGGCGATCTTGTCCTCGGCCGCCGACTTGTAGGGCAGGATGTCGCCCTTGTAGATCCAGACCTTCACGCCGATGCGCCCGAACGTGGTGCGCGCCTCGGCCTGGCCGTAGTCGATGTCGGCCCGGAGGGTGTGCAGCGGCACCCGGCCTTCCCGGTACCACTCCTTGCGGCTCATCTCGGCCCCACCGAGGCGTCCGCCGCATTGCACCCGGATGCCCTGGGCCCCGGCCTTCATCGCCGTCTGCACGGCGCGCTTCATCGCCCGGCGGAACGACACGCGGCCCGCGAGCTGGTCGGCGACGCCCTGGGCGATGAGCGTGGCGTCGAGCTCGGGCTGCTTGATCTCCTGGATGTTGAAGTGGATCTTCGGGTTGCCGGTGATCTGCAGCAAGCCGGCCCGCAGCCGGTCGGCTTCGGCGCCGCGCCGGCCGATCACGATGCCCGGCCGTGCCGTGTACACGTCGACCCGCAGGCGGTCGCGCGTCCGCTCGATCTCGACGCGGCTCACGGCCGCGTGCGGCAGCTGGCGGCGCAGATAGTCGCGGATCTTCCAGTCCTCGATCAACGACTCCTTGTACTCCGCCTTGTCGGCGAACCACCGCGACTTCCAGTCGGTGGTGATCCCGAGACGGAACCCATAGGGATTGACCTTCTGGCCCATCAGTCGTCCTTCTTCTTCTTCGTCGTCTTGTTCGTCGGCTTCTGCGGCTTCTTGGCTGTCGTCTTCTTGGCGGTGGTCGCCTTCTTCGTCGGCTTCTTCGTGGCGGGCGCCTTCTTCTTCGCCGGCGCCTTCTTGGCCGGCGCGTCCTCACCGGCCCCGAGCGGCTGGGCGTCGACGTCGTCGACGTCGGGGACGTCCGCCAGCGCGACGTCCTCGCCGTCGTCCTCGAGCTCCTCGGACTCGCCGAACTCCTCTGCGTCCTCGTGGATGAGCTCCTCGTCCTCGAGGTCCTCCTCGACCTCGCGCACCCGGCGGCGCCGGGTCGGGCGGCGGAGACGGCGGGTCGGCCCCGCGACCGCCTCGCGGATCGCGCCGTCGCTCCAGCTCGTCGTCGGAGAACCGCGACAACACGATGGTCACGTGGGACGTCCGCTTCCGGATACGGGTCCCCCGACCGCGGGCGCGCGGGCGCCACCGCTTCAGAGTCGGGCCTTCGTCGGCGTAGGCCCGGGCGACGAACAGCTCGTCCTCGGGCAGGCTCTGGTTGCTCTCCGCGTTGGCCACCGCCGAATCGAGGAGCTTGAGCACCTCGCCGGCGGGCCCGCGCGTCGAGAACCGCAACCGCTCGCGGGCGTCGTCGATCTCGCGTCCGCGGATCAGGCCGAGGACCTCGCGCACCTTCGTGGGCGAGGTGCGGAGGTGGCGCAGGGACGCGCGGGTCTCAGGCACCAGGTGGTCCCGGTCTCCGGGCCGAGCGCTCGGCGCCGGCGTGCACGCGGAACGTGCGCGTCGGCGCGAACTCGCCGAGCTTGTGCCCGACCATCGCCTCGGTGATGTAGACGGGCACGTGCTTGCGGCCGTCGTGGACCGCGATCGTGTGGCCCACCATGTCGGGTGTGACCGTCGAGCGACGCGACCACGTCTTGATGACCTTCCGGTCGCCGGACGCGTTCATCGCCTCGACCTTGGCGTTCAGGTGGTCGTCGACGAACGGGCCCTTCTTCAAGCTGCGCGGCATGTCCTACCTCCCGCGGGAGCCGCGACGGCGGCGCCGGCGTCGGATGATGAGCTTGTCGGACGGCTTGTCCTTGCGGCGCGTGCGGCCCTCGGGCTTGCCCCACGGCGTCACGGGGTGACGGCCGCCGGAGCTCTTGCCCTCGCCGCCGCCGAGCGGGTGGTCGACCGGGTTCATGGCGACCCCCCGGGTGTGCGGGCGCTTGCCCTTCCATCGATTGCGACCGGCCTTGCCCAGCTGGACCAGCCCCGCCTCGACGTTGCCGACCTGGCCGACGGTGCGCGCGACAATCGATCGCCACCCGGCGCATCTCGGTCGACGGGAGGCGCAGCGTGGCGAAGTTGCCTTCCTTGGCCACCAGCTGCACGGCCGCGCCGGCGCCGCGGGCGAGCTTGCCGCCTGCGCCCGGTTTGAGCTCGATGTTGTGCACGGTCGTACCGACCGGGATGTACCGCAGCGGCAGGGCATTCCCCGGCCGGATCTCCGACCCCTGGCCGCTGCTGAGCATGTCGCCGACGGCGACGCCGGTCGGGGCGAGGATGTAGCGCTTCTCACCGTCGCGGTAGTGCAACAGCACGATTCGCGCGTTGCGGTTCGGGTCGTATTCGATGGCGGCGACCTTCGCCGGAACGCCGTCCTTCTGCCGTTTGAAGTCGATCTCGCGGTACTTCTGCTTGTGCCCCCCGCCGCGATGGCGCGACGTCATCCGGCCGTACACGTTGCGACCCGACGACCGCTTCTTCGACTTCGTGAGCGACTTCTCGGGCTTCCCCTTGGAGACCTCGGCGAAGTCGGAGACGGTCTGGAACCGGCGGCCCGGGCTGGTCGGCTTGCGCTTGCGGATGGGCATCGTCAGCTCCCGAAGATCTCGATGGAGTCGCCGTCGGCGAGCGACACGATCGCCCGGCGCTGGTCGCTGCGCTTGCCCCAGTCACCCGTGCGGCGGTTCCGCTTGCGCTTGCCCTTGCGGTTGACCGTGTTGACGTTGGTGACCTTCACGCTGAAGATCGATTCGATCGCCTGCTTGATCTCGATCTTGTTGGCGTCGGGCGCGACGAGGAATGTGTAGACGTTTGCGTCGTAGGCGGCGTACGACTTCTCCGAGACGACGGGCCGGAGGATGATGTCGCGGGGGTTGCGCGAGCTCACTTGCCACCCCCGCGGTTGAGGAACGCGTCGAGTGTCGTCTGGCTGAAGACGAGCCAGTCGCTGACGAGCACGTCGTACGCGTTCAGCTCCTCTGGGAGCACGATTCGGACCCGTGCTCCGAGGTTGCGAAACGACTTCCACGTCGCGACCTCGGCCCGGTCGAGGACGAGGACGGTACGCGGCTCGCGCTCGCCGGGCTTGCGCAGGCCGAGCTCACCCAGGATCGCGATCGCCCGCTTCGTGCTGGGCTCGTCGATGCCCCATTCGTCGACGACCATGACGCGCTGGTCGGCGGCGCGATCTGACAGGGCCGAGTGCAACGCGAGCTTGACCATCTTCTTCGGCGTGCGTTCCGCGTGGCTGCGGGGTACCGGACCGTGGGCGACGCCTCCTCCTCGCCACTGCGGCGAGCGGATCGAGCCGTGGCGGGCCCGGCCGGTGCCCTTCTGGCGCCACGGTTTCGCACCGCCGCCCTTGACCGCGGCGCGCGTCTTGGTGCTGTGGGTGCCCGCTCTGGCGGCGGCGAGCTGGGCGGTGACGACCTGGTGCAGGACCGAACGGTTCGGCGTGATGCCGAACTTCTCGTCGGGCAGGTCGACGCTGCCGGCCTTCGCGCCGTGCACGGTCGTGATGTCGACCTTCATTGGTTCGCCCGCTCTCGGCCGGCGTCGGCCTTCACCGCGTCGCGCACGAACACGACGCTGCCGCTCGGGCCGGGGACGGATCCTTTGAGGAGAAGAAGCCCGCGCTCGGAGTCGCCTTCGACGACCTCGAGGTTGAGCGTGGTGACGCGCGAGTTGCCGTGCTGGCCGGGCATGCCCATGCCCTTGAACACGCGTGCGGGCGTGGCGCAGGCGCCGATGGCGCCGGGCGAGCGGTGCTTCTTGTGGTTGCCGTGGCTGGCGCCCTGGCCGTGGAAGTTGTGCCGCTTCATCACGCCGGTGAATCCCTTGCCCTTGCTGATGCCGGTGACGTCGACACGCTCGCCGGCCTCGAACACGTCGGCCGCGAGCACCTGCCCGATCTCGAAGCCCGCCAGGTCGTCGACCCTGAGCTCGGCGAGGTGCTTGGCCGGGCCCGCGTCGGCTGCCGTCAGGTGCCCGAGCTCGGGCTTGGTGAGGCGGGCGGGCTTGGTGTCGCCGAACGCGAGCTGCACCGCGGCATAGCCGTCACGCTCGGGCGTCTTCAGCTGCACGACGCGACAGGGCCCGGCCTGGATCACCGTCACCGGAACGACCCGGTTCTCGGCGTCCCAGACCTGTGTCATGCCGAGCTTGCGCCCGAGAATGCCTTTGCTGGCCATGACGTAGGTCCTTCGGCAGTATCAGCTCTGTACTCCGCTTCACGCGAATGGCTCCCCCGGCCCGACGGCCGGCGGAGCGACTCGGTTGTGCTGCACGGTTCTGCACCGGGGCGCAGCCTGCGCAGACGTCGGTTGGCGAAGATTTCCGGTCGAGCATCGCCGCCGGGTCCACCCCGCCCACACGGCGAAAGCCAAGAAATAGTAGCGGCTAAAGGGGATTCCGTCGAAGTCGGGTCGTCACCGACGCCCCGGAACCGCGGTCAGACCTGTTGGATCTTGATCTCGATGTCGACGCCGGCGGGGAGGTCGAGGCGCTGGAGCGACTCCACGGTCTTCGACGTGGGCTCGACGATGTCGATGAGGCGCTTGTGGATGCGCATCTCGAAGTGCTCGCGCGAGTCCTTGTCGACGTGCGGCGACCGGATCAGGCAGTAGCGGCGGATCTCGGTCGGGAGCGGCACGGGACCGTGGACCTTGGCCTGGGTTCGCACGACCGTCTCGACGATCTTCTTCGTCGACTGGTCGATGATCTCGTGGTCGTAGGCCTTGAGCCGGATCCGGATCTTCTGACCTCTTGCGTCCGCCACGCCTCGTCCCGTCCGTCCCGGCTCGTCGACTACTCGTTGATCTTCGTGACTCGACCGGCGCCGACGGTGCGTCCGCCCTCGCGAATGGCAAAGCGGAGGCCCTCTTCCATCGCGATCGGCGCGATGAGCTCGACGGTCATCTCGGTGTTGTCGCCCGGCATGACCATCTCGACCCCCTCGGGGAGCGCGATGGAGCCGGTGATGTCGGTCGTGCGGAAGTAGAACTGCGGCCGGTAGTTCGCGAAGAACGGCGTGTGGCGCCCGCCTTCGTCCTTGTTCAGGACGTACACCTGGGCCAAGAAGTTCGTGTGCGGCGTGATGCTGCCCGGCTTGGACAGCACCTGCCCCCGCTCGACGTCCTCCTTCTTGGTGCCGCGCAACAGGGCGCCGATGTTGTCGCCGGCGCGGCCCTCGTCGAGGAGCTTGCGGAACATCTCCACGCCGGTGCAGACCGTCTTGGTCGTGTCCTTGATCCCCACGATCGAGACCTCGTCGTTCACGTGCACGACCCCGCGCTCCACCCGGCCCGTCACCACGGTGCCGCGTCCGGTGATGGAGAACACGTCCTCGATCGGCATCAGGAACGGCTTGTCGATGTCCCGGGTCGGCTCGGGGATGTAGGTGTCGACCGCCTCCATGAGCTCGACGATCTTGGGCGTCCACGACTCGTCGCCCTCGAGGGCCTTCAGCGCGCTCACCCGCACGATCGGCGTGTCGTCGCCGGGGAACTCGTACTCGTTCAACAGCTCCCTGACCTCGAGCTCGACCAGCTCGAGGATCTCCTCGTCGTCGACCATGTCCGCCTTGTTCAGCGCGACGACGATCGAGGGCACGCCCACCTGGCGGGCGAGGAGCACGTGCTCGCGCGTCTGGGGCATCGGACCGTCGGTGGCGGCCACGACGAGGATGGCGCCGTCCATCTGGGCGGCGCCGGTGATCATGTTCTTGATGTAGTCGGCGTGGCCGGGGCAGTCGACGTGCGCGTAGTGCCGGTTCGGCGTCTCGTACTCCACGTGCGCGATCGAGATCGTGATCCCCCGCTCGCGCTCTTCGGGCGCCTTGTCGATCTCGTCGAAGCTCGTGTACGTCGTCGAAGGGTCCTGGTCGTGCAGCACCTTCGTGATCGCCGCGGTCAGGGTGGTCTTCCCGTGATCGATGTGACCGATCGTCCCAATGTTCAGATGCGGCTTCGTCCGCTCGAACTTCTGCTTCGACATGGGACTACCCGTACTCCTCTGTTCAGGGGGTTATTCGCCCCGGATGCGGGCGATGATCTCTTCGGCGATCGACACGGGCACCTGCTGGTACGAGTCGAACTGCATCGTGTACGTCGCTCGACCCTGGGTGCGCGAGCGGAGGTCGGTAGCGTAGCCGAACATCTCCGCCAACGGCACTTGAGCGCGGACGACTTGCGCGTTCCCGCGCTGCTCCATCCCTTCGACCCTGCCCCGGCGCGACGATAGGTCGCCGATCACGTCACCCATGTAGTCCTCGGGCGTGACGACCTCGACCGCCATGATCGGCTCCAGCAGGACCGGCTTCGCCTGGCGCGCCGCCTTCTTGAACGCCATCGACCCCGCGATCTTGAACGCCATCTCGCTCGAGTCGACGTCGTGGTACGAGCCGCCGGTGAGGGTGGCGCGCATGTCGACGAGCGGATACCCGGCGATGACGCCGCCGTCCATCGCCTGCTGGATACCGGCGTCGACGGCGGGGATGTACTCGCGCGGGATGTCGCCGCCGGTGACCTTGTCGACGAACTCGTAGCCGCCGCCGGGCCCGGTGGGCTCGAGGTTGATGATCACGTGGCCGTACTGGCCCCGGCCGCCGGTCTGGCGCACGTAGCGCTCCTCGACCTTCTCGACCGGCACGGTGATGGTCTCGCGGTAGGCGACCTGCGGCTTGCCGACGTTGGCCGACACCGTGAACTCGCGCATCATCCGGTCGACCAGGACCTCGAGGTGCAGCTCGCCCATGCCCGAGATGATCGTCTGGCCGGTGTCGTCGTCCGTGCGCACCTGGAAGGTCGGGTCCTCCTCGGAGAGCGCGCCGAGAGCCTTGCCCAACTTGTCCTGGTCGGCCTTCGTCTTGGGCTCGATGGCCACCGAGATCACCGGCTCGGGGAACTCCATCCGCTCGAGGAGCACCGGATGGCTCGGATCGCTGAGCGTGTCGCCCGTGGTCGTGTGCTTCAGGCCGACGGCGGCGACGATGTCGCCGGCGAACACGGCCTGCTTGTCCTCCCGGTGGTTGGCGTGCATCTGCAGGAGTCGCCCGACCCGCTCCTTGCGGTCCTTGGTGACGTTCATGACCTGGCCGCCGGCGGCGAGCTTGCCCGAGTACACGCGGAAGTACGTGAGCTTTCCGACGTACGGGTCGCTCATGATCTTGAACGCGAGCGCGGAGAACGGCTCGGAGTCGTCCGCGGGTCGCTGGAGCACATCCTCGGTCTTCGGGTCGTGCCCGACGACGGGAAGAACCTCGAGCGGGCTCGGAAGGTAGTCGACGATGGCGTCGAGCAGCGGCTGGACCGCCTTGTTCTTGAACGCGCTGCCGCACAGGACCGGGACGACCTCGCTGGAGGTGGTTGCGGCGCGCAGGCCGCGCTTGAGGTCCTCGGCGGTGATCTCCTCGTCCCCGACGTACTTCTCGAGGACGGTGTCGTCGTAGTGCGAGACGACGTCGACGAGCTCGTGCCGCCAGTGTTCGGCGTCCGCCTTCAGCTCCTCGGGGACGTCGACCGTCTCGTACCGGTCGCCCATCCCGTCCTCCCACACGTGCGCCCGCATCGTCAGGAGGTCGACGACACCGCGGAAGTCGTTCTCGCTCCCGACAGGCAGTTGCGTCGAGCGCGACGGTGGCCTCGAGGCGGTCCCGGATCATGTCGACCGTACGGAAGTAGTCGGCGCCGACGCGGTCCATCTTGTTGACGAAGCAGATGCGCGGCACGTTGTACTTGTCGGCTTGCCGCCAGACGGTCTCGGTCTGCGGCTCGACCCCGGCCACGGCGTCGAACACCGCGACCGCGCCGTCGAGGACGCGCAGCGACCTCTCCACCTCGACGGTGAAGTCGACGTGCCCGGGCGTGTCGAGGATGTTGATCCACGTGTCGCGCCACTTGGCGGTCGTGGCCGCGCTCGTGATCGTGATCCCACGCTCCTGCTCCTGGGCCATCCAGTCCATGACCGCCGAGCCCTCGTGCACCTCGCCGATCTTGTAGGTCCGCCCCGTGTAGTAGAGGATCCGCTCCGTCGTCGTCGTCTTCCCGGCGTCGATGTGCGCCATGATCCCGATGTTGCGAATGCGCGCGAGGGGAACCTCCCGGATGACCGGGCCTCCCTTGCCCCGAATCTCCTTCGGTTCCGCTGCCATCTCTCTCTCGCTCTCGCTCTCTACTTTTCTTCTTTCCTGTCAGAAGCGGGCCGGGAGCACTTCTGTTCCCTGACCGCCGAGGTGGCTCGCCACCGAGGCGGGCGCCGGTGGTCGCCGGCGCCGGGGTTCGGCGGCGAGCGCAGCGACGCCGCCGGAGGTGGGCGGGTGGGCCCCGGCGCCGGTGTGCCGCCGGTGTCCGCCGCTTAAGCGGGCGTCACCACCGGTAGTCCGCGAACGCTCGGTTGCTCTCGGCCATCTTCTGCAGGTCGTCCTTGCGCTTGATCGCGGCGCCGAGGCCGTTGCCGGCGTCCATCAGCTCGGCGGCCAGCCGTTCGGACATCGTCTTCTCGCGGCGCTGGCGGGCGTAGCCGACGATCCAGCGGATCGCGAGCGTGGTCGCCCGCCGGGGCCGGACCTCGACCGGCACCTGGTACGTCGCCCCGCCCACGCGGCGGCTCTTCACCTCGAGCACGGGCCGCACGTTCTCGACCGCGCGCTTGACCGTCGCCACCGGCTCGGTGCCCGTCTTGCGCTCGATCTCGCCCAGCGCGTCGTACACGATCTTCTCCGACAGCGACCGCTTGCCCCGCTGCAGGAGCTTGTTGACGAGCTGGGTGACGACGACCGACCGGTGGACCGGGTCGGGCATCAGGTCACGACGGGGGGCGGAGCCCTTCCGAGGCACGGCTCAGTCCTTCTTGGCGCCGTAACGGCTGCGGGCCTGCCGGCGGCCGCCGACGCCGCCGGCGTCGAGCGCGCCGCGCACGATCTTGTAGCGCACGCCCGGCAGGTCCCTCACCCGACCCCCGCGCACGAGCACGATGGAGTGCTCCTGGAGGTTGTGGCCGACGCCGGGGATGTAGGCCGTGACCTCCATCCCGGTGGTGAGCCGCACCCGGGCCACCTTGCGCAGGGCCGAGTTCGGCTTCTTCGGTGTGTGCGTGAAGACGCGCGTGCACACGCCCCGGCGCTGGGGTGACCCCTTGAGCGCGGGCGACTTCCCCGGCTCGGACTTGGTCCGGCGTCCTTTGCGGACGAGCTGTTGGATCGTGGGCACGCTGATGCTCCGCTTCGAGTGCGCTTCTTGGCGCGAAACAGGACGATGTTACTCGCCCGTCGCACCGCCCCCGAGTTGCTCGCCCTCGTTCTGGCCGCCGAACGACGCACCGAGCACTTCAGCCCCGGCTTCGGCTTCGCCCTGACCCTCACTCTCGCCCTCGCCGTCGCCGGCGGGCGAGCTCGTGTCACGCAGCCAGTCGGCCAGATCGGCGTCCGACGAGTAGAAGGGCAACGGCTCGTAGTCGGGTGCGTCGGTCTCGATGTCCCGGTACCGCGCCATGCCCGTCCCCGCGGGGATGAGCTTGCCGATGATCACGTTCTCCTTGAGCCCGACCAGCCCGTCCTCGCGGCCCTCGATCGCGGCCTCGGTGAGGACGCGGGTCGTCTCCTGGAACGACGCCGCCGAAAGCCACGAGTCCGTGGCGAGCGACGCCTTCGTGATCCCCATGAGCTCCGGCCGGCCCTCGGCGGGCTGCTTGCCCTCCTCGACCAGACGGCGGTTCGTGTCGGCGTAGAGGCGGGCGTCGACCTTCTCGCCCGGCAGGAACGGCGAGTCACCCGGCTCGGACACGGCGACCCGGCGCAGCATCTGGCGGACGATCACCTCGACGTGCTTGTCGTGGATCGACACGCCCTGCTCCCGGTACACCTTCTGCACCTCGTCGGAGAGGTACTGCTGGGTTTCCCGGATCCCCTTGATCTCGAGGATCTCCTTGGGGTCGAGCGGTGTCTTCTCGTCGCCGACGAGCCGCTCGCCCGCCGCGACCTCCTGGCCGTCGCGGACCGCCACGTTCGCCCGGCGCGAGACGACGTGCTCCTCCTCGGCGTCGTCGGAGCCGAGCACGGTGATCACGCGCTCGCCCTTCTCGCTGTCACCGATGCGGACCACGCCGGAGCTCTCGGCCATCACGGCCGCGCCCTTGGGCTTGCGAGCCTCGAACAGCTCGACGACGCGCGGCAGACCGTGGGTGATGTCCTCGCCGGCGACACCGCCGGTGTGGAACGTCCGCATGGTCAGCTGCGTGCCCGGCTCACCGATCGACTGGGCGGCGATGATGCCGATCGCCTCGCCGAGGTCGACCATCGAGCCCGTGGCGAGCATCGTGCCGTAGCAGGACGAGCACACGCCCTGGAGCGACTCGCAGGTGAGCACCGATCGCACCCGCACCCGGTCGACGTCCGGGTCGGTGGCGAGCTGGCGCAGCTCCGGCTCGTCGATCTCGGTGTTCGCGCGAGCTTGCTCCCGTCGGCGAGCTTGACGTCCTCGGCCAGGCACCGCCCGAGCAGCTTCGTCTCGAGGAGACGCAGGTTCTCGGGGTCGCCCTTCACGTCTTCGACCCAGATGCCCCGGTTCGACTCGCAGTCCTCGTCGCGCACGATGAGCTCCTGCGCAACGTCGACGAGTCGGCGGGTCAGGTACCCCGAGTCGGCCGTCCGCAGCGTGGTGTCGGCCAGGCCCTTGCGGGCACCGTGCGTGGAGATGAAGTACTCGAGGACCGAGAGGCCCTCACGGAAGTTCGACTTGATCGGCCGAGGGATGATCTCGCCACGCGGGTTGGCCACCAGACCGCGCATACCGGCGATCTGGCGGACCTGCATCACGTTCCCACGTGCGCCCGACCCGACCATCATGTCGATCGGGTTGAACTTCTCCGCCTGCAGCTCCAGCTGCATCGCCTCCCGCACGCGGTCGGTCGCCTCGGTCCAGATCTCGATCTCCTTCTGCGCCGCTCGTCGTCGGTGATGACGCCGCGATCGAACTGCTGCTCGACCTTGTCGGCCTCGGCCTCGAAACGCTCGAGGAGCGGGACCTTCTCGGCCGGCGTCCTGACGTCGGCGATGGAGATCGTGAGCCCGGCCTGGGTCGAGTAGGCGAAGCCGAGGTCCTTGAGCTTGTCGAGGCTCTCGGCCACGAGTGCCCGCGGTAGTTCTCGACCAGCTCGCTGATGAGCTCGGTCACGTCCCGCTTGCGCAGCCCGCGGTCCACGTACGGGAAGTCGGGCGGGAACGAGTCGTTGAGCAGGAGCCGCCCGAGCGTGGTCTCCACGAGCACCTTGCCGTCGCCGTTGGAGCCGGTGCGGCTCAGCACGATGGCGTTCGGGTGCTCGTCGGAGCGTACGGGGAACTTCTCCTTGGGGAACCGCCCCGCCGGCATGCGCACCTTGATCGGAGCGTGGACCGACAGGCCCTGCTCCTCGCCGGTGCCGTTCGGCGGGAACCGCTGCTCGTGGGCGAGGATCGCCTCGTCGAGCGACGCGAACGCCCGCCCCGCACCGGGGGCGTCGTCGACGATCTCGGTCACGTAGTACTCGCCGATGACGATGTCCTGGTTGGGCACCGCGATCGGGCGGCCGTGCGCCGGCGACAGGATGTTGTGCGACGACAGCATCAGCGGCCGCGCCTCGGCCTGCGCCTCGGAGCTCAGCGGCAGGTCGGACCGCCATCTGGTCACCGTCGAAGTCGGCGTTGAACGCGGCGCAGACGAGCGGGTGGATCTGGATCGCCTTGCCCTCGACGAGCACCGGCTCGAAGGCCTGGATGCCGAGACGGTGGAGCGTCTGGCGAGGCACGCGGTTGAGGAGCACGGGGTGCTCCTTGATGACCTCCTCGAGCACGTCCCACACCTGGGGCGGAGCGCTCGACCATCCGCTTCGCCGA
>CAWIJM010000013.1:0-181239 GCA_963836445.1 uncultured Actinomycetes bacterium | reverse complement strand
TCCTTGCGCAAGTCGACGACCACGATGTCGCCCGTGCCCCGCTGGTTCTGGATGGTCGTCTGGTAGCGGCCGATCTGGTCGCTGCGCAGCCGGTTCCCGCTGCAGTCGACGAAGCTGTCGACGCTCCCACGCCACCGCACGCGGCACTCCTGGTCGCCCGGGGTGTGCGTCATGAGCGCCACCACCTGGTCACCCTCGAGCGCGAACAGGATGCTGCGCTTCCCGCCGAACGCGTCGGGATAGTAGAAGGGCCCCTCCTTCTTCAGGTTGCTGCGCAGCTGGGTCTCGGGGCCGGCGGGGAACGGCCTGTACTCCTTGGGCGAATCGGCCCGGCTCGTGGCCAGGAGCAGCACGACTGCCACGAAGACGCCGGCCAGCACCGCGGCCGCGCCGGCGCCGATCAGCAGGCGGGTGTCGCTCCGTTCCGGGGGCACGACCCCAAGTGAACGTGGCCGTCGGATCGGAGTCCAGTCGGGGGGAAGGTATCGTGACCGGCGCCATGCGGGGGTTTCAGCCATGAGGCGGCGCTACCGCGTCGTGATCGCCAAGCCCGGCCTCGACGGTCACGACCGCGGCGCGAAGGTCATCGCCCGCGCCCTGCGGGATGCCGGCTTCGAGGTCATCTACACGGGCCTGCACCAGACGCCCGAGCAGGTGGCGGAGACCGCCCTGCAGGAGGACGCCGACGCCGTCGGTCTCTCGGTGCTCTCGGGCGCGCACAACACGTTGTTCCCGCGGATCGTGTCGCTGCTGCGCGAGAAGGGCGTGGGGGACGTGCTCGTGTTCGGGGGCGGGATCATCCCCGCCGACGAGATCGCGGGGCTGCGCGAGGCCGGCGTGGCCGCCGTGTTCACGCCCGGCGCCCCTCTGTCGGAGATCGTCGGCTGGCTCGAGCAGACGCTCGACGCCCGCGAGGCGCAGAAGGCCTCGTGACGCCCCGACGAGCGACAAGAAGTAAGCGGAGCGACAAGTAATGGACCTTCTCGAGTACCAGGGCAAACAGCTGTTCGCGGAGTACGGCATCCCGGTGTCGCCGGGTCACGCCGCCTTCACCGTGCAGGAGGCCGTCGAGGCCGCCGACCGCATCGGCTACCCGGTGGTCGTCAAGGCGCAGGTGCACGTGGGCGGGCGGGGCAAGGCCGGCGGCATCCAGCTCGCGTCCGACTCCGACGCCGTCCGCACCCATGCCGAGCACATCCTCGGCATGGACATCCGGGGTCACGTCGTCGGGACGCTGTGGATCGAGCGGGCGAGCGACATCGCCGAGGAGTACTACGCGTCGTTCACGCTCGACCGATCGGCGAAGCTGCACCTCGGGATGCTGTCCGCGCGCGGGGGCGTCGACATCGAGCAGGTAGCCGAAGGAGGCACCCGAGGCGATCGCCCGACTGCAGGTCGACCCGGTCGACGGCCTGAGCGAGGCCGTCGCCGCGCGAATGGGTCGACCGGGCGAAGCTGAATCCAGCCGCGACCGACGCCGCGGTCGAGGTGCTCGTGAAGCTGTACCGGGCGTACGTCGACGGTGACGCCGACCTCGTCGAGATCAACCCGCTGATCCTGACGACCGACGGGCGTGTGCACGCCCTCGACGCCAAGGTGACCCTCGACGACAACGCCGCCTTCCGCCACGAGTGGTCGGAGTACGAGGCGACCCAGGAGCGTGACGAGCGGGAGGCGGCCGCGCACGCCAAGGGCCTTCAGTACGTCGGCCTCGACGGGTACGTGGGGATCATCGCCAACGGGGCGGGGTTGGCGATGAGCACGGTCGACATCGTGAGCCAGGTCGGCGGGGAGCCCGCGAACTTCCTCGACATCGGCGGCGGCGCCAACGCCGACGTCATGGCGGACGCGCTTGAGGTCATCAACAACGACGGCGACGTGCAAGTCCATCTTCATCAACATCTTCGGCGGCATCACCAAGGGCGAGGAGGTCGCCAACGGGATCGTGCAGGCGCTCGGACGGGTCGACATCCGGTCGCCGATCGTGATCCGCCTCGACGGGACGAACGCCGAAGAGGGGCGCGCGATCCTGGCCGAGCACGAGTCGGACCGGCTCGTGTCGCAGCCGACGATGATCGACGCCGCCCGGAAAGCGGTCGAGATGGCGGGCGCGTCGTGAGCATCTTCGTCGACGAATCCACGCGGGTCGTGTACCAGGGCCTGACGGGGTCGCAGGGCCGCTTCTACGGGCTGCGCAACCGGGAGTACGGCACGAACGTCGTCGCCGGCACGAACCCGAAGAAGGCGGGCACGGACGTCGACGGGATCCCCGTGTTCGCGACCGTGAAGGACGCGGTGGCGGAGACGGGAGCGAACGCGTCGTGCGTGTTCATCCCTGCGCCGGGTGTCTCGGACGCCGTGCTCGAGGCGGCCGAAGGCGGCATCGAGATCGTCGTCGTGATCACCGAAGGAGTTCCCGCCCACGACGAGGCCTACTTCTTCAATCGCCTCAAGCGCGACTACCCGGGCACGCGCCTGCTCGGCCCCAACTGCCCCGGCATCATCTCGCCGGGGAAGTGCAACATCGGCATCACAGCCGGTGAAATCGCCATGGGCGGCGGCCCGGTGGGCATCGTGAGCCGGTCCGGCACGCTTACGTACCAGGCGCTGCACGAGATGACACAGCAGGGGATCGGTCAGACCACCTGTGTGGGGATCGGTGGAGACCCGGTGCCAGGGACGAGCTTCATCGACGCGCTCGAGGCGTTCGAGGCCGACCCCGAGACCGGCGCCGTGATCATGATCGGCGAGATCGGCGGCTCGGCGGAAGAGGAAGCGGCCGAGTTCATGAAGCGGCAGATGAAGAAGCCGGTCGTGGCCTACATCGCCGGGTCTCACGGCCCCGCCGGGCAAGAAGATCGGCCACGCGGGGGCGATCATCTCCGGCAGCAAGGGGACGGCGGCGGCGAAGATCGAGGCCCTGGAAGGCGCGGGGTGCCTCATCGCCCAGAACCCGACCGAGATCGGCTCGATCATGGCCGAGGTCGTCGCAAAGCTCTAGGCAAGCCCCGCAAGGCACTCGGGCCGCCCGGGGCCGGCATTCACCCCTTGTGGACGATGCGGGCGGCATACCGCCGTGTCCCATCGAGAGCGTTGGTGCAGGCGCGTCGCTCCGGCGCGAACCCGAATTGGAGGTCACCGCATGCTGTGGTTCGGCGTCGGGATCTTGTACGTCGTCCTTCTGATCACCCTCGGGATCATGACGATCAGGAAGGGCCACTGGGTCATGTTCGTCGTGGGGATCTTCTTCCCGTTGTTCTGGCTCATCGGTGCGTTGCTGCCGCCGACGCGAGCCGCGTACGAACGCGTCTGACCATCCGCGCCTCCCGTCGGCGACGGGACTTCGGGGCTGTTGCCCTAGCATCCCGCCGATGAGTCACCCCCCGCCGACGCCGCCGGCCGGGTGGGGCGGCCCCCCACCCGGGACGATCTACCCGGGCGCGGGTGCTCCGGCGCACCCGGGTGCCGCGGCGTCGCAGACCAGCGGCCTGGCGATCGCGTCGCTCGTCACCGGTCTGTTCTTCTGGTGTTGGGTGATCCCGGGGATCGTCTCGATCGTTCTCGGCCATCTCGCCCTCGAGAGCATCGAGAACTCCGGCGGTGCAAAGCGCGGACGGGGGATGGCGATCGCGGGGATCGTGCTCGGCTGGGTCGGGGTCGGGATCGTCGGCGTGCTCGTGCTGGTGTGGTTCGTGGCCGTCCTCACGATCTGAGGATGCGCGGGCCCGGCCTCGGCGGCGGAAGCGGAGCTTGCTGAGCCGGGCAGGAGGAGCGCGTCAGCTCTCCGTGCCGGTGTCGGCGCGCTCCGTCTCCTTTTCGCCGTCTTCGTCTTCCTCGGGCTGCGCCTTCCGTGCCGTGGTGTTGCGCGCGCCCTTGGGCGTGCTCGTGGCGGGCTTGTCGCCGGCGTCGGTGTTGTCGCTGTCCGATGGTGGCGTCCCGGTTTCGAGTGGTGCGGTGGCGTCGGGATCCGGTTTGGGTGGCACCGCGCTGAGCGGGGCGACCCGTGCCGGCGTCTCCGGTTCCTCCGGCTCTCTTGCCGCTGGTTCCTCGACGTCCTCTCCGACCGGCTCCTTGATGGGCTTCGCCGCCGGTTCCTCGACGACCTTCTCGGGCTCCTCGACGGCGGCGGACGGTTCCGGCGACGGCGCTTCCTCGGTCTCGTCGGACTCCCCGATCGCGGGAATCGGCTCCGTCGGTTCCTCGACGACCACGTCGGGCGCGTCGTCCGCAGCCGCCGGTTCCTCGACGACCTTCTCGGGCGCCGGGGCCGGCTCAGCCGGTGGGACGTCGAGCGTCTCGCCCGGCGGCGGCGGTTCGGTCGCCGCCACTTCGACGTTCTCGGCCGCCCCGGGCAGCTCTGATGGCGGCACGTCGAACGTCTCCGTCGGCGGCGGCGGTTGCATCCCCGGCGCTCGAGCCGCCGCGGCTTCGGTCTTCGCCGCCGCGGCGGCCTTGGCGGCCGCCGCCGGTCTTCGGTCGGCGGCCGCCGCGGCTTCGGTCTTGGCGGCCGCCGCGGCCTTGGCGTCTGCCTCGGCTTTCGCGGCTTCGGCCTTGGCGTCAACCGCGGCCTTCGCGGCTGCGGCCTTGGCGGCGGCCTCGGCCTTGGCGGCGGCTTCCGCCCTCGCTTCTGCCCTGGCTTTCGCCTTCGTCTCCCGCGCTTCCTTCCGCGCTGCGAGACGTTCCTTTACCGAGCCGCTCATGTCGGAAACGTTCTTGCTCAGCCGGCTGCCGAAGCGGTTGACGCTCGCGACGGCGGGCTTGAGAAGCGGCCGCGGCTGGAGTTCCGGTGCCTCCTCGCCCGGCGCCCGCGCGAGCTGGACGCGCCGCGTCATCACGCCGCCACCGAAGGTCGCCAGCGCCGAGAGAGAGGACGAGGTAACCCACCCCGAGGGTGCCGCCGGCGCGGTCCTGCACGAGATAGCTGAGGGCGAGCAGGATCATGACTGAGCCGGCCGCCAGCCGCACCTGTTCCCACGTGAAGTTCAGGAACGGCGAGCGCGGCTCATGACCCCGGAGCAACACGAACAGCGCCTCGAGACCGATCGCGAAGCCGAGCAGCGGGATCAGCGCCGCGGTCGGGAACAATCCGCGGCTCCACACCGTCGCGTCGACACCATCGCTGAACGTGTAGAAGGGGAGGAACGACCCGATCAGCGCCGCCAGTCCCGCAAGCGAGAGGACCAACCACCCCGGTGCGGCTCGTTTCATGACGTGCCAGGCTACCCATGGACGGGTCGATCCCCACAGACGGCCGAGGATCGCCGTGTGAACGGGCGGATCACGCCCTGGTTTGCGCCTCGTTCATCATGAGAACGGCGCCGACCAACGAGCCGACGGCGCCGATCAGCACGAACCAGTATCCGAAGCCGAGTCCGCCGCCGGGACCCTTGTCGACGATCAGATACGCGACGGCGAGCACCGCGGCGAAGAACGTCAACGCCACGAGCAATGTGTTCCAGCTGAAGCCGAGGAAGCCTCGGGACGGGTATTGCACGTTGCCGAAGCGCACCAGCGCGACGAGCACCCCCGCGATGACCGTGAAGATCGGGATGAGCGTCGCGATGGGGAAGAGCCCGGAGCCCCACGCGCTCGTGCTGTCGCTCACGTTGAGAATCTCGATTTTGTAGAAGGGCAGGAACGAGAAGATGAGAGCCAGCGCTGCACCCGCCATGACGACGATCTCGCCCGGCTTGAGGTTCTTCTCCACGGTGATCGGCCTCCGTCGCAAGGAAAGGTGCCGCAACGGGCACCAGGTGGGGGAAGCTCACCATCTCGTTCCGGCCCTCGCAAGATCGCGTGCCGGCACGCGGCGCTCGGGTAACTTGCCAATGTGCAGCGGATCGGGGTGTTGGCGTCGGGAAGCGGGACGATCCTCGAGTCGTTGATCGCCGCCGCCCTTCCTATCGGTGTCGTCGTGGTCGACCGGCCGTGCCGCGCGGTCGACGTCGCCGAGGGGGCGGGGATCCCCGTGGAGCTCGTCGAGCGCGAGACCTTCGGACCCGACTTCGACCGGCTCGCCTACACCGAGCGGTTGGTCGACGCCCTGAAGCGTCACGAGATCGACCTCGTCGCCATGGCCGGCTTCATGACCATTCTCGAGCACCCGATCCACGACGCGTACGGCGCCAGGATCACGAACACGCATCCGTCACTGCTCCCGGCGTTCAAGGGCGCGCACGCGGTCGAGGATGCGCTCGCGGCCGGCGTCAAGGTCACCGGCTGCACTGTTCACGCCGCCACGATCGAAGTCGATCACGGCCCGATCCTCGCCCAGGAAGCGGTGCCGGTCCTGGCCGGTGACACTCCCGAGACGCTCCACGAGCGCATCAAGGAAGTCGAGCGGCGGCTGTACCCGCAGGTGCTGCGCGAGATGCTCGAGGAGACGACATGAAGCGTGCCCTGCTCTCGGTGTACGACAAGGCGGGCCTGGTCGACCTCGCGAGCGGTCTCGTCGACCTCGGATTCGAGCTGGTGTCGTCGGGCAAGACGGCCGCCGCGTTGGCGGAGGCGGGCGTCCCGGTCACGACGGTCGAGGACGTCACCGGCGCCCCGGAGATGCTGGACGGGCGCCTGAAGACTCTCCACCCGCGCATTCACGGCGGGCTCCTCGCCGATCTCGGGAACGACCGCCACCGCGCCGACCTCGAAGCCCAGGGCATCGCGCCCATCGAGCTCGTCGTGAGCAACCTGTACCCGTTCCTCGATCGCCCGGACATCGAGACGATCGACATCGGCGGACCGGCGATGGTCCGCGCCGCGGCGAAGAACCACGCCTGGGTGGGTGTCGTGACCAGCCCGGAGCAGTACGAAGCGGTGCTCGACGAGCTCCGAGCCCATGACGGCGCGCTCTCCGACAAGACGCGCCGGCGCCTCGCGCTCGAGGCGTTCGCGCACACCGCCGCGTACGACGCCGCCATCGTCCGCTGGCTCGAACGCGACGAGCTTCTCCCGCGCCACCTCGTCCTCGCCCTCGAACGAACTGGCGACGAGCTGCGATACGGCGAGAATCCACATCAGCAGGCGGCGCGCTACCGCCGCGCCGGGACCACCACCTGGTGGGACGCAGTCACCCAGCACAGCGGACTCGCGCTCTCGTATCTCAACTACTACGACACCGAGGCCGCCTGGCAGCTCGCGCACGATCTCGGCGACGCGCCGGCGTGCGCCATCATCAAGCACGCCAACCCGTGCGGCGTCGCCGTCGCCGCCGACACAGCCACCGCGTATCAACGCGCGCTCGAGTCCGACAAGCTGTCGGCGTTCGGTGGGATCGTCGCGCTCAACCGTCCGATCGACGGCGCCACCGCCGAGCGCATGGTCGCCGGACCGCAGGCTGACGTCATCGTCGCCCCCGCCTACGGTCCGGGCACGCTCGATGCGCTCGTGCAGAAGCGAAAGAACACGCGGCTGCTCGAGGCGCCCGCGCCCACCCGCGACGAGCTCGACTTCCGTCCGCTCACGGGCGGCTTCCTCGTGCAGGAAGCGCCGCACTTCGCCGCCGGCCGCGACGCGTGGCGGGTGGTCACCAAGGTTGCGCCGACGACCGAGCAGTGGCTCGACGCCGAGCTCGCGTGGAGGGTGTGCGGGTACGTGAAGTCGAACTGCGTCGTGCTGGTGAAGGACCTCCAGGCGGTCGGCATCGGCGCCGGGCAGCAGAGCCGCGTCGGCGCGGCGGAGATCGCGGCGAAGAAGGCCGAAGGTCGCGCACAGGGCGGTGCGAGCGCGACGGACGGCTTCTATCCCTTCCCCGACGGCATCGAGGCGGCCGCGGCCGCCGGCGTCGCCGTGGTCGTGCAGCCGGGCGGCTCGGTGCGCGACGACGAGAACATCGCCCGCGCCGACGAGCTCGGCCTCGCCATGGTCCTGACCGGAGAAAGGCAGTTCCTGCACTGATGGTCGCGACGATGATGCCGGGCGCGCCCGTGGCGGAGGCCACGTTCGCCGAGCTGACTCCGAGGATCGCCAAGCTCGTCGAGAACGGCCATCGGCCGGGGTTGGGCACGATTCTCGTCGGCGGCGAGAGCGCGAGCGTCGGGTACATCCGCATCAAGCAGGAGAAGGCGGCCGAGCTCGACTTCAACTCGCCCCACATCCACCTGCCCGAGGATGCGACGCAAGCCGACCTCGTCGCCGGGATCCGGGAGTTCAACGAGGACGACGCCGTCGACGCCATGCTCGTGCAGCACCCGACGCCGCCGCAGATCGACTACGAGGCCGCGCTGCTCGAGATCGACCCCGACAAGGACGTCGACGGCCTCCATCCCGTCAACATGGGCCGCCTGGCGCTCATGATGCCGGGACCGGTCCCATGCACCCCGGCCGGCATCGAAGCGCTGCTCGCGTACTACGAGGTGCCGGTGGCCGGGCACGAGGTGTGCATCCTCGGGCGGGGTACCACCCTCGGGCGGCCGCTTGCGCTCCTCTTGTCGCAGAAGCGGCCCACCGCCAACGCCGCCGTCACCGTGGTGCACACCGGGGTCGCCGATTGGCCCGAGTACACACGCCGGGCCGAGATCGTCGTCGCCGCCGCCGGCGTGCCCGGCATCCTCCAGCCCGAGCACATCACGCCGGGCGCGACCGTCGTGGGCGGCGGCGTGCGCTACGAGGGCCGGAAGCTGCTGCCCGACGTCGACGAGCGCTGCAACGAGGTCGCGGGCCGCATCACGCCGCGCGTCGGCGGCGTCGGACCGACCACCATCGCTATGCTCTTCCGCAACGCGGTGGATGCCGCCGAGCGGCGAACATCCCGCTGACCGGGCGACGTCGCGGCGAGGCGAGGGAGCACGACCTGAGCGCACAGTTCGACACCCCCGCGCCTGCGCCCACGGTGTGCCCGTTGTGCGGGGCGTCCGTCGCCGCCGACGCGATGCGGTGCGCCGAGTGCGGCTACCACCTTGCGGGCGTGGACGGGCGGCCGGGGCCGTTCAACCGGCGGGCGCTGTGGTGCTCGGCAGCGGGACTGCTGGCCGTCTATCTCGTCACGCTGCTGGTGGTCGCGCTCGCCCGCTGACGTACGATCCGCTTCATGACTCCCGAGAAGATCACCCTCGTCGACGGCGTCCTCCGCGTGCCCGACGAGCCGATCATCCCGTTCATCGAGGGTGACGGCACAGGCGTCGACATTTGGCCCGCCTCCAAGCTCGTCTTCGACGCCGCCGCGTCCAAGCACGGGAAGACGATCCACTGGAAAGAGGTGCTCGCGGGTCAGAAGGCGTTCGACGCCACCGGCGACTGGCTCCCGGAGGAGACGGTCCAGGCGTTCTTCGACCACCTCATCGGCATCAAGGGGCCGCTGACGACGCCGGTCGGCGGCGGCATCCGCAGCCTCAACGTCGCGCTGCGCCAGATCATGGACCTGTACGTGTGCCTGCGGCCGGTGCGGTGGTTCACGGGCGTGCCGTCGCCGGTGAAGCACCCCGAGAACGTCGACATGGTGATCTTCCGGGAGAACACCGAGGACGTCTACGCCGGCAAGGAGCTCCAGGAGGGCACGCCCGAGGTCAAACGCCTCATCGACTTCCTCCACGACGAGTACGGCTGGGAGATCCGGCCCGACTCCGGCATCGGCATCAAACCCGTGTCCGAAACGGGTTCGAAGCGCCTCGTGCGCGCCGCCATCGAGTACGCGGTGAAGCGCAAGCGCAGCTCCGTCACGCTCGTCCACAAGGGCAACATCCAGAAGTTCACCGAGGGCGCATTCCGCAACTGGGGCTACGAGCTCGTGCGCGAGGAGTTCTCCGACGTCGCCGTCGGATGGGACGACTGCGGGGGCAATCCCGGCGACAAGATCCTCGTGAAGGACAACATCGCCGACATCACGTTGCAGCAGGTCCTCACCCGGCCCGACGACTTCGACGTGATCGCGACCACCAACCTGAACGGCGACTATCTCTCGGACGCGCTCGCAGCGCAGGTCGGCGGCATCGGCATCGCGCCCGGCGGGAACATCAACTACGTCACCGGACACGGCGTGTTCGAGGCGACCCACGGCACCGCGCCCGAAGTACGCGGGGCAGGACAAGGTGAACCCCGGCTCGGTGATCCTCTCCGGGGTCATGATGTTCGAGCACCTCGGGTGGCAGGACGCCGCCGACGACATCGTCCACGCCCTCGAAGCGACGATTGCCGACAAGATCGTGACGTACGACTTCGCCCGCCTCATGGAGGGCGCGACCGAGGTCAAGACGTCGGAGTTCGCGGCCGCCATCTGCGACCGTCTCTAGGCTCGAACCCCCGATGTGATCCTCGCCGAACTCAACATCCGCCACACCCGTCGGCATCAGCCGACCCGGCGGGTGGCGCTCGGCGACCATTACCTCCCGACCAGCGGTCCTGCATACGGCGCGGTGCTGCTCGGCGCGGTCGTCTCCGAGAACCTCGGTGGGCTCGACGACGAGCAACGCGACCTTCTGCCCCGGCTCCTCGCCGACGCCGAGGACGGCCTGAGCGTGCCGCGCATCGCGCTCCGCCACCGCCTCCAGACGGACACGCACGGCCTCGACCGGTCCCGCCACCGCATCGTCGCCGACGGCGGGCCGCTGGTCCTCGAGCTCGACACGCACGGCTGGCCCACGCCCCAGGTGCTCGGGGCGGTGATGGCGGCGGCGCAGCTCCCGGCGTCGGCGCGGCGCCCTGCGTTCCGGTCGATCACGGCGGCGGTGGCCCGGCCCGGGATGCCGCCCGAGGGCTTGGAGGTGCGCCGCCTCCTCGAGGGCGTGCCCGGCATGCGGCCCTACGCCCCGGGCGCCGCGGCCCGGCCGAACGGTGATCGCGACGATGCCGAGCTCGTGGGATGGCGGGGCGTGCCCGCCGAGCGCCGGTGGGCGATGGAGGTCCTCGGCGTGCGGGCCGGCAGCCGCGTCGACCGTGACGACGTCCAGCGCCGGTTCCGGCGCCTGCTGCGCCTCGCCCACCCCGACCACGGCGCGGCCGACATCGGGGCGGCAGAGCGGATCGCCGAGCTCGCCGAGGCGCGGGAGCTGCTCCTCGCGGTGCTCGACCACGAGCGGTAGCTTTCGGCCGCGGCGGTGGCGGCTTTGCCGACCGCCGCCGCAGGAGCCGGAGCTTGGGACGGCGACCAAGGAGAGCAGTGGCCAAATCTCCCGTTCACGTGACCGTCACCGGCGCCGCCGGGCAGATCGGGTACGCGCTCGTCCATCGCGTCGCCCACGGCGACCTCCTCGGGCCCGACCAGCCGATCGTCCTGCGACTCCTCGAGATCGAGCCGGCGTTGCCGGCGCTCGAAGGCGTCGTGATGGAGCTCGAGGACGGCGCCCATCAGCTCCTCGAAGGCACCGAGGCGACCGCCGACCTCAAGACCGCGTTCGACGGTGCGTCGTGGTGCCTGCTCGTGGGGTCGGTGCCGCGCAAGGCGGGCATGGAGCGTCGTGAGCTGCTCACGGTGAACGGCGGGATCTTCAAGCCGCAAGGTCGCGCCATCAACGACCACGCCGCGAGCGACGTGCGTGTCCTCGTGGTGGGCAACCCGTGCAACACGAACTGCCTGATCGCGCGGTCGAATGCCCCTGACATACCCGCCGACCGATGGTTCGCCATGACGCGCCTCGACGAGAACCGGGCGAAGAGCCAGCTGGCGAAGAAGGCCGGTGTCGCGGTGCGCGAGGTCACGAACATGGCCATCTGGGGCAACCATTCGACGACGCAGTTCCCCGACTTCGTCCACGCCCGCATCGGCGGGAAGCCGGCGCCCGACGTGATCGGCGATCTCGACTGGTTGCGCGGCGCGTTCCTCGAAACGGTCCAGAAGCGGGGCGCGGCGGTGATCGAGGCGCGAGGCGCGTCGTCGGCGGCGTCGGCCGCGCATGCGGCGCTCGACTCGGTGCGTAGCGTCGTGAACCCGACGCCCTCGCGGGACTGGCACTCGCTCGCGGTGGCCAGCCGCGGCGAGTACGGGATCCCCGAAGGGCTCCAGTTCGGCTTCCCGGTCCGGAGCGACGGCACGGCGTGGTCGATCGTCGAGGGAATCGAGCACGACGACTGGGCAAGCGGGAAGATCAAGACCACGACCGACGAGCTGCTCGAGGAACGCAGCGAGGTGCAGGAGCTGCTCCGGGCGTGACCGCGAGTTGGTGGCGGCAGGAGTCCCCGATCGGCACACTCACAGTGGTTGCTACGGACCGCGGCGTCCGACACATCGAGCTCGGCCCGGTCGTCCTCGACGTGGACGCGGTCGAAGCGTGCGATGACCGGGTCGCCGTCGAGCTCGACGAGTACTTCACCGGCCATCGGCGCCGGTTCACGATGCCCGTCGACCTTTCCGGGATCGACTCCGGGTTCCCCCGAACCGTGTACGAGAGGCTGCAGCGCGATGTGCGATGGGGCGAGACCGTCTCGTACGGCGAGCTCGCCGAGATGGCCGGACGCCCGCGGGCTGCGCGCGCCGTCGGGAACGCGATGAGCCGGAACCCGGTCCCGATCGTCGTGCCGTGCCACCGCGTCGTCGCCGCCGACGGCCGCATCGGCGGGTATGGCGCGTCGCGTGTGCCGACCAAGCGGTTCCTGCTCGCGCTCGAAGGCGTCGAGCTCCCGCGATGACGGCGGCTTTGCCGACCGGCAGCGCAGGAGCCGGAGCTTGCGACGGCGACCAAGGTGTCACGTGAGCCAGAGCCGGGAGCCGCGCGAGCGCACGCCGGAGCTCGACCGCCTCGTCAACTTCAGCGACGCGGTGTTCGCGATCGCGGCGACGGTGCTCGTGCTCAGCATCAACTACTCGCACAACCTCCACCAACCGGATCTCGACCGAAAGTTGTGGCACGAGTTCGGTGACGTGCTGCCGCAGGTCCTCGCCTACGGCCTGAGCTTCTTCATCATCGCCCGGAACTGGTTGGCACATCACCGGATGTTCCGGATGATCCGCCGCATAGACGCCCGGTTCATCGCGATCAACATCACATTGCTCGGTCTCATCGCGCTGTTGCCGTTCCCCACCGACGTGTACGGGAACTACCCGAGCTCCCGGCCGGCGCTGATCGTCTACGCGGCGAGCATCAGCGCGACCGGTTTCGCGTCCGCCGCACTGTGGTTCTACGCATCGCAGGACTATCGCCTGATCGACCCTTCGACCCCGCGGGAGTGGATCCTGCACTCGCACCTGCGTGCCCTGAGCATCCCGGCCGTGTTCCTCACTTCGATCCCGATCTCGTTCGTTGCCGTCACCGCGGCGCAGTTCTGGTGGCTGCTGTTGATCCCGATGCGGGCCTTCTTCAGGCGTCGCTACGGCAAGATCAGCGATATCTGGTGAGCGGCTGAATCCGGGGTGCCTGGCTCCGCCGGGTCGCGCGAGGCAGAATCTCGGGTCGGGTGGCAAGCCGGCGATGGGCCGGTTGCCGTGGCAGGGAGGCACCATGGCTCGTTGGCTGCGTTTCGTCGTCTCGCTCGGCGTGCTCGTCGGGCTGGTCGGGCTGGCGTTGCCGTCGCAGGAGGCCGTCGCCAAGACGCCGAGCGGCGAGCAGGCCGACCCCGAACCGCTGAGCCTCGAGGACACCGTCGACCTCAGCGTCGAGGACATCCAGACCTTCTGGAAGAAGCAGTTTCCCGCCACGTTCAAGGGGCGACGCTATGAGCCCATCGCGCCCAACCGGATTTTCCCGTACGACACAACCGGGTATCCGGCGTGCGGTGGGGGCATCCGGCCGTACGTCAAGAACGCCCGGTATTGCCCCGAAGACGACACCGTGGCCTACGACATCGAAGGTCTGTTCCCGGAGCAGTACAACGACTTCGGCAACTTCGCCGTTGCCATGATCCTCGCCCACGAGTGGGGCCACGCCATCCAGGAACGCGCCTACGGGCTCGAGCGCGCGGAGGCGGCCGGCATTCCGTCCATCGTCCTCGAGACCCAGGCCGATTGCTTCGCGGGCACGTGGGCGCGCCGCGTCAACGACAAGAAGAGCAAGACGCTGGTGCCGGAACCCGGTGACCTCGACGCCGCGATCAGCGGCTTGATCAGCGTCGCCGACGACGTCGGCCGGGAGGCGTCCGCCCCGGGGGCGCACGGGAGCGCGTTCGACCGGATCAGCGCGTTCCAGACCGGCTTCGACGGGGGCACGAAGCGGTGCGCCGAGTTCGTCGACGATCCACCCGACTATTACGAAGTCCCGTTCACCGACGTCGAGGACCTGGCCACCGGCGGCAACCTTCCCGTCGACGCGCTCACGCCGCTCGTGACCAAGGACCTCGACGAGTACTGGGCGACCGCGCTCACCGGTTACCGGCCCGTCTCGGCCGTGATCCCCTACGACGTGGGCCCCCTGAGCGAGAGCCGCCTGCCGACGTGCGGCAACGAGCGGCCCGACCCCAAGAACTTCGAGGACACGATCTTCTACTGCGAGGAAGGCGATTTCGTCGCGTGGGACAACCAGCTGCTCTCGACGGCGGCGGAGAACTACGGCGACTTCGCCGTGGCCACGCTCATCGCGACGAGCTGGTCGGACGCCGTGCACACCCGTGTGAAGAGCAAGACCAAGGGCAAGGCGCGGACGCTCGAAGCGGACTGCCTCACCGGCTCGTGGGTGGGCTCGCTCGTGGAGCAGACGCGCGAGCCCGAGCTCTCGCTCTCACCCGGCGACCTCGACGAGGCCATGCAGGCCTTGTTGAAGTACGAGCGCAGCCTGGACAAGAAGCTCAGCGCGTTCGACCGCGCCGGGTCGTTCCGCAAGGGCTTCCAGGACGGCGCCAGCGCCTGCGTGAAGACGTCGGCGGCGAAGTCGGGTAGGTAGGGCGTTCGCCGCGGGGGTTGACGCACAAACGTGTGTTCGATAGGTTCGCGGATGCTTCCCCACGAGGTGGTCTCGTCCCGGTGGGGGAGGCATGTTCGAGCAGGTGCGCCTGGCAAGTGAGCGGCTGCGTGAGGTCGTAGCCGACCTCGACCCCTCGCGGGTCGACGGGTCGCAGGCGCGGCGGCTGGTCGAGGAGTTCGCAGGCATCGAGCGCCTCGCCGCGGCGGGGAAGGCGCTCGCCGTGCGGCGCGTCGAGGAGACCCGAGCGTGGGCCGACGCCGGACCGTTCCGCGACGCGGCGGCATGGCTGGCCGCGACGGGCGGCACGAGCGTGGGTCACGCTCGCGCCACCGTCGAGACGGCGGCGCGCCTCGAGGAGTTTCCCGAGACCGAAGCCGCGCTCCGAGGCGGGGAACTGTCGGAGGTGCAGGTCAACGAGGTCGTGTCGGCCACGCGCGCGGATCCGAGCGCCGAGCGGCTACTCCTGGACAGCGCCAAGCGTGACGGCGTCCGGGGACTCAAGGATCAAGGTGCCCGCGTGCGGGCGGCCGCGTGCGCGGACGAGGCGGCGCGCTACCAGGCGATCCACGAGGCCCGATCGCTTCGCCACTGGCGAGACGTCGACGGCACCGGCCGTATCGACATGCGCGGACCTGCCGATGCCACGGCGCGGGTCATGGCGGCGCTGCAGCCGTACGAGCGCGATCTCTTCAGAGCTTCCCGCGACGCAGGCCGCCGTGAACGCTCTGATGCGCTCGCCTTCGACGCGCTGGTCGCGCTGACAAGCGCGGCCGGACGTCAGAGAGACGGCGAGGCGGGTTGCTCCATCGTCGTTCGGGTGGATCACACCGCGTTCCGGCGCGGGCACACCGAAGCGGGCGAGGTGTGCGAGGTGGCAGGAGTAGGCCCCGTCCCGGTGTCGGTGGCGGATCGGCTGAGCGACGACGCGATTCTCAAGGCTCTGATCGTCGACGGCGAGGACGTGCGTGCGGTGGCGCATCTGGGCCGGACGATCCCGGCGAAGGTCAGGACGGCGGTCGAGGAGATGTTCCCCGAATGTGCGATCGAGGGTTGCCATGTGAACCGGCACCTGGAGATCGATCACAACGTCCCGATCTCCGAAGGGGGGCCGACGGCGCTTTGGAACCTTCGCCGGCTCTGCGCCCACCATCACGAGTACAAGCACGCCCGAAACCTGCGCCTCGAAGGCGAGGGGACTCGCCAGCGGTTCGTACCCCGCGGCCCGCCACCGGAGGGGCCGGCGCCGCCGGCCCGGGAGCTCGCGCTCGTCTGATCGGATCAGCCCAGCTGCAGCTGCTCGACGAGGAACGACGTCAAGCGGGCGTCGTCGCTAGCTCGAGGGCTTCTCCGCCGGCTTCTCGGGCTCGGCCGGCTTGGCCGCGGGAGCGGGCTTCTCGGTCTCGGGGCTGGTGAGCCCGAGCTCGGAACGCAATTCGGAGAGGCGCGCTTGCGCCTCGGCATTGGCCTGCGCCTGCTCGACCTCGAGCATCTTGGTATCGACGTTGGTCGAGGTGAGGTCGGCCATGCCCTGCGCCTTCGCCAGGCGTCGCTCGATCTTGTCGCGTACCTGCTCGAACGTCGGGACGTCCTCACCGACCGTCGCCGACAGCTGCGTCATGGCCTTGTTCATCTGCTCCTGCATCTTCGCCTGGTCGAGCTGCGACAGGAGCTTCTGGCGTTCGGTCAGCCTCTTCTGAAGCGCGGCCGAGTTCTGCGCCACCGCCTGCTTGGCCTGCTCCGCCGCCTGGGTCGTCTGCTGGAGCTGGTTCTTGAGGTCGGCAACGTGCTTCTCGAGGCCGATGATCTTGTCCGCGAACGCCTCCGCAGCCTGGGTGTAGTTCGCCACCTTGTCGGCCTTGCCGTCGCGGTTCGCCTCGTCGGCGAGCAGGAGCGCCTGACGCGCCGACGCGTTCGACTTCTCGTAGTCCTCGACGGCGCGCTCCAGGCGCATCTGGGTCTGCTTCTGGTTGGCGATGACGTTGGCGGCCTGCTCGGTGAGCCGACGGTGCTGCTGCTGGGCTTCCTCGATGGCCTGCTCGAGCTGGATCTTGGGGTCAGCGGACTCCTCGAGCTTCCCCGAGAGCTTCGCTCCGAGGTACTTCCACCAGCGCCGGATCGCTTTCCACATCTCTTCCTGCTCCTCTACTTGCAGGCGATCCTATGCCGTGCCGGTGGCGGTCGCCCCCCGGCTCGCCTGGCCGGCCTCGTCGAGCGCGGTGCGCAGCGACTCCATCTCTCCCACGAGGTCGTCGACGTCGCCGCCGAGGCCGGACAGCGCGGTGGCGTCCTCCGCGCGCAGCGCGAGCTCGACGGCCCGCGCCACTGCCTCGTCGAGGCGGGCGTTGAGCAGCTCGAGACGCGAGCGGGCGTCCTGTGCGACCACGCTGAGCCGCTGCGCCGACAGGACCTGGGCCTGCAGTGCCTCGAGCTTGTCGAGCCCCTGCTCGTCGACGCCGACCTGACGGAGCTCGTCGGCGAGAGCGGGACGGTCGCGGATGCTCTCGCCCTGCTGCACCCGTTCGCGCAACTGCGCCGGAACGCGGAACGCGTCGAGCCCGTGCATGAGGTCCGACCACGCCACTCCGGTCTGCAGACCGGCGAGCCCGTTGTCGAGGGCGGCACCGCGGCGGCCGATCCGGTAGCACTCGCGCACGCCGGCATCGAGACGGGCGCCGATCTCGTTCAGCCGCTCGTGCAGGGGGCCCGGCTCCGCCGTGCCCACGGCGCGGGCGTAGCGCCGTTGCGCTTCCATTGCGTCCTTCACGTACGCGCGCCACGGTTGGCTCAGGCCGGCCAGGTCGATGCGCTCGGGGCGCGGCTTGCGCGGCAGCCCGAAGGCGACCCGCGCCCCGTACGCCACGAGCCCGATGAGAGCGGCGACCGGCAGGGCGGCGCCGACGAGAACACCCGCAGCCGTGCCCGCGCCGGCCAGCAGCACCGCCGAGGGCGCCGTGACCGCCTCCGCCGTCTTGCGGCTCTTGAGGTGCTCGGGCAGGCGATCGATCACACTCATGACGCGCCCATTTCATCGCGCATGATCAGAAGTTGCTCACCACGGCGAGGAACACCTTGTTGATGCTCTTCGGATCGGCGGCGTCGTAGACGGTGGCGTTCGTGGCCTCCGCGATGCGCTTCAGTGTCGGGAGGTCGGCGTCCTGCCCGTAGGCGATCGGGAACACGCGCACCGGGTTCGCAACTTGACCCTCGTTGCGCGCCCTTAGCGAGCGCAGCAGTCCGTCGAGGTCGTTGTTGCGCTCGTCCTCGTTCTTGCCGTCGGTGAGGAGCAGGACGGCGTTGATCCGCTGGGCGTCGAACGTCTGCACGAGCTGGTCGTCGGCCGCCTTCGTTACCGTGTACAGCGGCGTCCCCTGGGTCGGCACCAGATCGTTGATCTTCGCCGCCATCCCCTCGCGCTGCGATCCGATCGGTCCTATCGGCACGAGCTCCAGGTAGTCCGTGGGTTCGGCGCGGCCGATCCCGGTGGAGAAGATCCAGAGGCCGACGTCGTCGTCGGGTTTGAACTGGCCGAGCGCGGCGACGGCGGCCTTCTTGACCAGATCCAGTTTCGAATCGCCGCCCTCTCCGCCGGCGGGCTCACCCATCGACCCCGACACGTCGATCACCATCAGCACGCGGGCGGACTTGCGGTTCTGCCCCCACTTCTCGATCAGCCCCACGAGCACCGGCGGCGCCGGCAGTTCGAGCGTCGTCTGGGGTTGGTTGGGATCGACGCCGAATTTCGCCTCGATCGGGGCGCCGATGGCGACCTTCGGGTTGCCGGGTCGGAAGCCGAACTTGAGCACCCGCTCCTGGTTGTCGGGTTGCTCGACGTACCGCTGGAACCTGGCCGCCGCCTGCTTCTCCTTCTTGTTGACCCAGGGCGCGTCGACCGTGATGAACGGGCTGTCCGAGAAGAGCGTCCCTTCCTTGGGATAGATGGCGACCAACGGCACACGCGGCGGCTTGGGATGCTCGCCGGCGTCGAGGATGCCGTCCGGGTTGCCCTTGTTGAAGTCGATGACCGACTTCTCCTCGACCGCTACCGCCGACACGTAGGTCAGCCCAATGCCGCGTTGATCGGCGCGGTAGAGGTTGTTGAGGAACGTCAGCGTCGTGTCGCCGTAGTGCACCACCGACGATTCGACACCTCGCGCGAAGTCGTCGACCTCAGGCCGATTGAGGTCCTCGAGTGTGAGTCCGCTCGTCTTGCCCGACGCGGCGTAGTACTGGGCGATTGTCGCGTTCAGCACGCTGGTCGAGAAGTTGGGATTGGTTTTCCCGAGTCGGAACGGTCCCCATTCCGGATGTCCGTACGCCCCCCACCCGTCGGGATTGCGCGTCAGCGCCAGGATGTCGGCGTACCCGAGCGGCGTATCCGGATAGCCGAGCGCCTCGGCCATCGGCTTCGGCATCGCGATGACGAGCGGTGTCAGCTGGAGCGGGCTGCCGGCAGGAGCGATGGCCTTCTTGCCGGCATCGGCCCGCCGTTGGTTCACGACCTGACCCCACGCGCTCGACGCCGGTGACCACACAACCGGCCGTGGTCCGTTCGCCTTCGGGTTCGGCCAGTCGTCGGCCAGCAACGATGCAGCTTCGCCCGACGATTTCTGCACCACGTGCACGGTCATGCACTCGCCGTCGAGGCTGGCGCGGTCCGAATCGTTGAAGCGCTTGGCCAGGTCGGTCAGCAGGTCGACCTTCTCCGGTGACACCTGCATGTCCACCGTGATGCAGTCGGCTGCCCGCGCCACGCCGGGGGCGACCACCTGCACGGTTGCGCCGACGGCGAGCACGGCGAGCGCGAGGCCGACGGCACGCCTCACTTCGGCACCCCCCGCCAGGTCTCCTGCAGCGCGACGAGTGAGCCCGGGTCGGTCGGGAGGCCCGACTGCCGCGGCAACGCCGGCGTGTCACGCACGCCGCCGGCGTTCGATTGCCCCGGAACGCGCCAGCCCGTGCGCGCAAGCGCGGCGGCGAGCTCGCTGTTGTCGGCCAGTCCGTCGGCGCCGTCCCGGTTCGGTCCCGCGGCCACCGCGGCGACCACGACGTCGGCGGTGACCACGGGCTCAGGGTAGAGGAGGGTCAACTGCTTCCGACGGTCGGGCGCGGCGGCGGCCAACGCCGGACCGGCCTCGGCCTCGCTTGTGCCGGTGACGTCGTACGTCGCGGTCGGCAGCTGCTGCAGCATCTCTGCGAACGGGCCCGCCGCCGACGGAGCGAGCTTCGGCACGGCACGCTCGAGGCCGGCAAGCCAGTCGAGATACTGATCGTTGTCTTGCAGGTCCGAGCGCGAGTAGTTGGCGTTGTCGAGGTATTCGCTCGTCGCCTGGGAGAGGACCAGCAGCGCGGTGGCGTTGACGGTGGGATCGCCGTACCCGGGTTTCACCGTTCCCCACGTCGCCTGGCCGCCGGGGAGGTCGGCCCAGGGGTACCCCGCAACGGCTCCGATGCACTTCCAGTCGATCGCGTTGCTGCACTCCGGCATCGCGTCGAGGACCGGCTTGCGGTCGCTCCGAACCGCGACCACGAGCGGGGAACGCCCGATCGCGTCAGACGGCTTCGCGAACAGCGCTCGCTTTCCGCGCCGCTGCACGTCCACCATCTGCGGCCACGGAGACGGCGCCAGCCACACGTCGAAACCTGGCCGCTGGTTGTCGGCGAGAGCGGCGAGCGACTGGGCGGTAGTCCCGGCCGGCTCGACCGTGACGGATACGTCGCCGTCGTGCTCGGCGAGCTGCGTGCACGCCGCCTCGAGCTCCGTCGTGCACAGCAACCGGACCGTGGCGCCGCTACCACCGTTCTCGTCGATCCGGCCTCGAATCCACAGCGCGACGACCACCAAGAGCACCGCTGCGATCGCCGCGCCTACCCGTTGCACGAACGGAGGTTACGGGAGCGCTAGTCCGCGGTGACGGCGGCTTTGCCGACCGTCAGCGCAGGAGCTGGAGCTTGCGACGGCGACCGGCTAGTCCGCGGTGACGGCGGCTTTGCCGACCGTCAGCGCAGGAGCTGGAGCTTGCGACGGCGACCGGCTAGTCGGGAATGTCGGCGGCGGTGAGGGTCATCAGCTGGTGATCGGTCACCGACGGGAGGTCGACCACCCGGCTCGCCTGGCGGGTCACCGATTGCTCGAACACGTTGCGAACGAGGCGGGCGTTCCCGAAGCTCGCTCCCGCGGGGCTGGCCCGCCAGCCACGCTCGGAGCCGCTCGCGCGCCGAAGCGTCGAGCTCGTAGTGACTCGTCTTCGCCATCGACTCGCAGACGGCGACCATCTCGTCGTCGGTGTAGTCGGGGAACTCGAGCGTCTTCGGGAAGCGCGAGCGGATGCCGGGGTTGGCGTCGAGGAACTCGGTCATGGGCGCCGGGTAGCCGGCGACGATCACGACGACGTCGTCGCGATGGTCCTCCATCTGCTTCAGCAACGCCGCGATCGCCTCCCGACCAAAGTCCTGCTCGCCTCCTTGCACGAGCGCGTAGGCCTCGTCGATGAACAGCACCCCGCCGAGCGCCTGGTGCGTGACCTCGTTGACCTTGGGTGCTGTCTGGCCCACGTAGCCGGCGACGAGGCCGGAGCGGTCGGTCTCGACCAGCTGACCCTTCGACACGACGCCGAGCGTGTGGAAGATCTGGGCGAGGAGCCGCGCCACCGTGGTCTTGCCCGTCCCGGGATTGCCGACGAACACGAGGTGACGACTCTGGTCGACGACCGGCAGCTTGCGCTCGCGGCGCAGGTTCTCGACGCGGATCAGGTTGGTCAGCAACCGCACCTCGGTCTTCACCGCCGCCAGGCCGACGAGCGCGTCGAGCTCGGCGAGGAGCTCGTCCAGGGGCCGGGCGGCCGGCGCCCGCCGGTCCTCGAGAGGCTCGGGTTCGCCGACGCCGCGCGGCATGTCGGCGGGCCGCTCGACCTTCGCCGCCGCCAGGCGCCGCAGCATCATCGTCCGGAGCGTGTCAACGGCGAGGAGCCGTTCGCGCGTCGGCACCTCGTCCAACGCCGCGCCCGCATCCGCGACGCGCAAGGCGGCCTGGTAGTAGCGCCATCCGTTGCTCGTCCCGTTGCGGCTGTCGGCGCTGACGACGGTCTCGAACAACGGTGACGGCGTGATCGGCCATGCCCGGTACTGACGGATGGCGTCACCGGCGCGCAGCTGCTGCGTCGTCGCGCGGCGCAACGAGTCGAACCATGGCGACAGCGCGGTGGCGAACGCTCGCAGCTCGGCGTCGCTGTACCGGCCGTCGCCGGCGATGACGGACGCCGCGATCGCCTGGGCTTCGAGGGCGGCGTCGCGCTCGAGCGTTCCCGCCGACGAGCTTCCACGGCCCAGCTCGACGAGCACCGCCGTGACGTCGTCGACGAACTGGCGGACGGGCTCGGCCAGGACGCTGGCGCCGTTGCTCATCGTCGCTCAGCACGTCGCGAGCGTCGCCGTGAGCCACGGGACGGCCGCGGCGAGGAACTGGTCGGGTACCTCCAGTTGCGGGACGTGGCCGCAGTCCTCGATCACCTCGAGCGTGAACTCCGGCCGGCGCGCCGCGAGCGCTCGCGCCGCCGCCGCCGGGACCAGCCGGTCCCGATCGCCTTGGACGATCAACGTCGGAGAAATGACACGCGCCTCGTCGGCGCGCATGTTGCGCGTGAGGTACCAGAACAGCCCCCGGGCCGATTCGGCGTACACGGCCGCCGCGTCAGGAAAGCCCCGGCGCGTCCTGGACAGCTCGACGAGTCGGCGGCGCAGCTCGGGGTCGATCCGCGTCGGGTCGCACAACGTCCAGCGCAACGTGTCGTCCACCAGCCGCCCCGGGCCGAGGAACCGTCCCCGTGCGGCGAGGAACTGCGCGCCGATCATCGGCATGAGCATCGGCGCCAGGCGCGCCATGACCGTCCACTGGGCCGGGTTCATCGCCGGTCTGGGCAGCGCCGGGTCGACGAGAACCAGGGCGCGGACGAGGTCGGGATGGCGGGCGGCGAGGCCGATCCCGATCGCGCCACCCATCGAGTTGCCGGCGACGACCGACGGGCCCCACCGCTCGAGCAATGTCCGGAGCAGGCGGCCGTGCGTGCCGAGGGTGGCGCGCCGGCCAGGCGGGACGCGCGTCAGGCCGAACCCGGGAAGGTCGACGGCGGTGACGGTTGCGTGCAGGCGTTCGGCCAACCCGGGGGCGCTGGGCTCCCAGCTGAGCGTGTGCCCACCGAGACCGTGCACGAGCAACACCCGCGCGCCGCCGGCGGCCCCTTGGCCGTCGCCCCACTGCGCTGCATGCACACGGAAGCCGTCGACGTCGAGCCACTGCTCCTGGCCGCGGCGTTCCTGCCCACTGACTGTCATCGTTCGCGCTCCAGACCCAGCGCGGCGAGCAGGTCCTCGTGCAGCTCCATCCAGACGGTGTGGTACGAGTCGAGGCGCGCGGCGACGTGAACCAGTCGCGTTCCCCCTCGACGACTCGCCGCCGCGCCGAGCGCAGCCGTTCCCGGTACGGCGCGAAATGGCGGACCGACCCGCCCAGCCGGCGCAGAAGCGGGCCGGCCCGCTCGTCGATGGCCGTGAGTCGATCGATCACCGACCAGTCGTACGCCGCGTCGCCGTGGTCGTTCAGCGCCCCACCCGGTCGCACCTGCCAGTCGGTGCACAGCTGCAGTACTTCGCGGTTGAGTGGGCCGAACGACGCGTACACCGCGGCACACTCCGACTCTTCGCGCGATCCCGGCTGGAGTCGGCGTCCGTTCGCGCAGTTCGCGCAACCTCGCCGCGCGCTCGTTCGTCCCTGTCATGGAGAGAGGATCGCGCAGCCGCCGCGGGCGTGTGGAAAGCTCGGCGCCGCGCGGCGACGGCGGCTTTGCCGACCGGCGCCGCAAAGCCGGAGCGTGCGACGGCGACAAGGGGAGCAATGGACGGCGTCATCGGGCGGGGCACGAAGGTGTTCGAAGCGGCACCTGTCCAGGGCGAGTGGCGGCGCCTCGAGGAGCCCGACGACGTCCTCGAGCTCATGGACGAGTCCGCCGCCGGCGTTGTCGCCTGCGTGACCGACGCCGGCGCGACCTTCCTGGCGCCGATCTTCGACGAGCTGACCGCGGTCGTCTGCCTGTCCGGCACGCCCGTCAGCCACATCGGGATCGTGAGCCGCGAGTACCAGGTTCCGTGCATCATGGGCGCGACACTCGACGCCGAGCCGGCCGACGGTGACCGCGTCGAGGTCGACTGCTCCGCCGCCGACGGTCTCGTACGGCTCGCCCGATGAACCCGGACGAGGTGAACCGCTGGATCGGGTACCACGGGAAGATCTCGCGGGCGATGACGGCCGAGCGGACGGCGCTCGAGTCCACGCTCATCCCCGTCACCGCATACATCCTCATCGCCTGCATCGAGTGCTACCGGCGCTACCCCGACATGATCCGCGAGATCGGCGGCGCCGCCTCGCCCGAGGAGCTCGGTGCGGCGGGACGCTTGCCCGGGAGCCAGATCGACGCCGTGCACCTGTGGTCGATCGCGAACTTCCCGCTGCTCGGGCGTCAGGTGCTGGCGCCCTTCGGGCTCGTCGACCTCGACCGTGACGTTCCGGCGCTCGCGACGGTGCTCGACTTCTGGAAGCGCGCCGCCGCCGCCTTTCGCGCCGACGGAGAGTTGCAAGCGTGGGACGCCGGTCTCCGCGTACCCCGCTACGGGCCCGAGGTCGTCGACGCGCTCGTCGCCGGGTCGCGGACGGTCGGCGTCGAGGAACGCGAGCACCTGATCCGGCTCAACCGCGTCCTCACCACGTTCCTCTTTCTCCTCTATTTCGACACCCGCGCCGGGTACCAGGACACCGGCCCGTACCCGCTCGCCGACGGCCGCGTGCTCCTCGTGCGTGACTTCAACCGGTTCGGCGTGAGCCACTTCCCGTGGAGCCGCGACGTGTGCGACGGGCTCCCGTACTCGAACCTCACGTTCGCGCTGGTGCTCGACGGCGATGTGCGCGTCACGGCGAACGATTGGGGGACTTCCACCACCGACCCGCCCGACTACTTCGGCCACCTGTCTGCCGCCGGCGTGTTCACCGTCGACGACGGTGTGCTCTCGCCGGTGGCGCCGGGCGAGCTCGAAGGCATCGCGAAGGCGGTGAAGGAGACGCAGCGCCAGCTGTACCGGCGCATCGCCGGCATGAGCCGGCGCGAGAAGCTCGACGCCGGCGCGTACGTGTACTTCACCTTCCTGCGCCCGTTCGCCGAGGCGGCCGGGGTCGACGACCGGCTCGACTGGACCGTGCCCCGCGACAGCCTCGACGTCTACGAAGGGCTCGCGACACTGGACAAGATGCCCGACGTCGAGGCCGACGACTCCATCCCGTACTACACACCGGTTCCCGAGACGGGAGTGGCCCCGTGATCAAGAGCGTCCCCAGCGACGAAGGCCGTCACGACCCCGCCGACGGCCTCTATTGGAACGAGTCGTGGTACTTCGACTTCTCGCGCGCCGACGGCACCGGCGGGTATGTCCGCCTCGGGCTGTACCCGAACCAGCAGGTCGCGTGGTACTGGGCCTACATCGTGTCGCCCGAGCTCGGACTGGTCGTCGTGCGCGACCACGAGGTGCCGCTGCCCCGCGGCGACTCGCTCGAGGTCCGGGCGGACGGCCTGTGGGCCGAGTGCGTGTGCGAGACGCCGATGGAGCACTGGGGCCTGGGCCTCGAGGCGTTCGGCGTGCGGCTCGACGAGCCCGGAGACGCGTATCGGGGCGAGATCGGCGAACGTCTGCCCGTCGGCCTCGACCTCGAGTGGGAAGCCGCGACGCCGGTCTACGACTATCCCTATCCCGACGAGACTCGAACCGCCCACTACGAGCACTCCGGGATCGTGCACGGCGAGCTGCTCGTCGGCCAGGAGCGCATCGCGTTCGAGGGGCGGGGGGAGCGGGACCACTCGTGGGGTGACCGCGACTGGTGGGTGTGGGGCTGGCACTGGACGTCGTTCCAGATCGGCGACGGTTTCGCGGCCAATGTCGTCAAGGCCGACGAGATGGAAGGCGGGTGGGGATATGTGTGGAGCGACGGTGAAGGCGTGCGGCCGGTCGAGCACTTGATGCTCGAGACGCATCTCGGCGCCGACGACGTGCCGACGGCGGCGCGGTACGTGATCGACCACGAGCTCCAGGTCGACGTCGAGGTGCTGGCACCGGCGCCGGTCCCGCTCGTCGCGCCGGACGGGCGCACCTCCCGGTTCCCGCGCGCGCTCTGCGCGTACACGACCAGCCGTGGCACCGGCACCGGCTGGTGCGAGTGGCTCCAGGTCGGTTTGCCCCTGGGAGAGCGATAAACGCCCGAACGACGCGCCCGTCAGCACGCGAGACTGGCGCCCATGTTCCGTGGGCAGGTCGTCGCCATCTACACGGCGCCCGAGAAGGGCGCGCCGATGGAACCACGGGACGGCATCGAAGCCATCGCCGGCGTCGGCCTCGACGGCGACCGCTACGCCGCCGGCGAAGGCAAGTACACGCGCTCCGACGACGACGGCAAGCGCGCCATCACGCTGATCGAGCGCGAGGCGGTCGCCGCCGCCGGCCGCGAGTACGAGATCGAGATCGGCGAGCACGAGGCGCGCCGCAACATCGTGACCGAGGGCGTTCCCCTCAACCATCTCGTCGGGCGCACGTTCCGGGTCGGCGGCGTCGTACTGCGCGGCTTCAAGCTCGCCGAACCGTGCACGTACCTCGAGGGGTTGACGCGTCCCGGGGTGCGGCGGGCGCTGGTTCACCGAGCCGGGCTCCGGGCCGAGATCCTCGAGGGCGGCACGATCAGCGTGGGCGATGCCGTCGAGGCCGTCGAGGCGCCGGAGCCGAACGCCTGATCTCCCGCGCCGTCTCGCCGCGCATCCGGTAGGGCACACTTCCCCCGTGACTTCACGACGATTCGCGTTCATCGCCGCCGCGGTCGGCGCGCTCGTACTCGCCGGTGCCGCGGCCTTCGCCGCCTGCGGGTCCGAGTCGTCCGATCGCTCCGAGCGACGGCGGGCCCCGACGTCGACGACCGCCCCGGCCACCACCGTGACGACCGTGGCGCCGCAGACGATCCCGGTGCCGCCGCTCCCGCCGGCGGGACCGGCCACCGCACCGCCGCCTGCGATCACGGTCCCGGGGGGGACGGCGGGCACTGCACCGCCGGCGAGCACGACCCCGCCGACGGTGACCGCCGCGCCCGCGAGCACGACGCCGCCCACCGTCACGAACGCGCCCGCCACGACCGGGACGAGTCCGGCCACGACCACGACCAAGCCGACCACGAGCACGACCAAGCCCGGCGGCGTGACGCGCAAGACGGTCGTGTACTCGCCGACGGGCGCGCCCAAGCGCAAGGCCGATCTCGTGCTCCCTCGCAATCACGCCGAGACGATCGTCGTGCTCGTGCACGGCGACGGCAACCGGAAGCAGATGCGCGGCTGGGCCAACTTCTACGCCGAGCACGGCTATCCGACGTTTGCGATCGACTTCCTCGTCGCGAAGCCGAGCACGCCTTCGCCGGTGTATGCGAAGCCCGAGACGGACGTGAAGGCTGCCGTCCAGTACCTGCGGGGACGCGCCGGCGCCCTCGCCCTCGATCCTGAGCGGATCGTCGTGCAGGGCTTCGCGACCGGGGCCGCGTTGGTCTCGCAGACAGAGGTCACGCCGAACGATGCCTTCTTCGACGGGCCCGCGCACTACCCGAGCGTCAGCGATGCACCCGCCGCGTTCATCGGGTTCTATGGTCGATACGACGGCCATCGGCCCGATCAGACGAAGTACTACGGGGGTGCCGCGGACAGCACGGATCCTCAGGTGCAGGCGCGGTACGCCGAAGCCGACTCGATTGCGCACTCGGTGGATGCCGCCGGTCCTGCCTTGTTGTTCCAGGGCGACGCCGACAGTCCCGAGCTCGTCGCGTCCGCCACTGCGTTCCGCGACGCCCTCCAGGGCGCGGGCAAGGACGTGACGCTGACGCTCGTCCCCGAAGGGGGACCGCGCTTCGACCAGGAGACCTCGGGTGTGCTCACACGGGCCGGGAAGCAGGCGGCGGAGCAGGTATTGGAGTGGCTGCAGGCGCGCTTCCCGCCGAGTTAGCGCTACTCGAAGCGCGGGCGGAGCGGCAGACCGCTGCGGCCGCCGTCCGGCTTGGTCGCCAGCACCTGGTGCACCTGCGTCCGGTTCGCCTCGAACTGGAGTGCCGACGCGGCCATGTAGAGGCGCCAGATCCGCGCCCGGGCGCGGCCGGCGTCGGCCACGCACGCGTCCCAGTTCGCCTCGAGGTTCGCGACCCATGCCCGGAGCGTGAGCGCGTAGTGCTCCCGCAGCGTCTCCATGTGCCGCGCCTCGAAGCCGGCGCGCTGGATGGCGGAGATCACGCTGCCGACCTCGTGCAGCTCGCCGTCGGGGAACACGTACCGGTCGATGAAGCTGCGCCGGGCGAAGCGGGCGCGGCCGTCGGCGGTCGACCCGCTCACGCCGGGCGGACGGCTGATGGCGTGGTTGAGCAACCGGCCGCCGGGAGGCAGGAGCTCGTGGCAGCGCTCGAAGTACACCGCCAGCTGCCGCAACCCGACGTGCTCGAACATGCCGATCGAGCTGATGGCGTCGTACGGGCCGTCGTCGACGTCGCGGTAGTCCTGGTACCGCACCTCCACCTTGCCCGCGAGCCCCGCCTCGGCGGCGCGCTTCTCGGCCAGCTCCGCCTGACGCTTCGACAACGTGACCCCGACCGCCTGCACGCCATGGTGCTGGGCGGCGTGGAGGAGCATGCCGCCCCAGCCGCAGCCGATGTCGAGCAGGCGCATCCCCGGCTCGAGGCCGAGCTTCCGGCAGATCAGCTCGTGCTTGTTGGCTTGCGCCTCCTCGAGCGTGCTCGCAGGGTCGGTCCACACCGCGCACGAGTACGTCATCGACGGGCCGAGCACGCGGCGGTAGAAGTCGTTCGACACGTCGTAGTGGTGCGAGATCGCAGCGGCGTCACGCTGCTTCGAGTGGCGCCGGCCGTGCAGGCGCGCCTCCTCCGGCGGCTTCGGCACCGGCTTGAGCGCGCCCGGCCCGACGAGCCGGAGCGCGGCCATCCACTGCGCGGGTCGGAGCTTCACGTCCGGCAGGTGGTCGCGCAGCGCGAGGGCGGCGAAGATGTCGCCTTCGAGGTCGAGGTCGCCGGCGACGTACGCGCGCCCGAAGCCGAGCTCGCCCGGTGCCTGCACGATCCGGCGCAGCGCGGCGGGGGAGCGGATCTGCAGCGTCGCAGGCGCGTCCGCAGGGCCGAGCCGGCTGCCGTCGTAGGCCTCGATTGCGATCGGCAGATCGGGCCCGAGGAGCTGCTCGAGGAGCGTTGCGAGTTGCTGTGTCATGCGCGCCAGTGTTGCCTGGGCCGGGTCAAAAGTCGACCGCGCTCGAGGTCGGGAATCCAGCGGGCGGCGCGACGGCTCGCTTCGCGCCACCGGTCACGGTCGAGCTTGCGTTGCGGATCGACGCGCTGGCGCGGCGACCACGTCGCGGCCACCTCGCCCTCGTCGCGCCACGTGCCCACGGCGAGCCCGGCGAGGAACGCGGCGCCGAGCGTGGTCGCCTCGATCACGGGCGACACCTCGACGATGCGTTGGCCGGCGTCGGCGAGCGCCTGCACGAACGTCGGGTTCGCGCTCATGCCCCCGTCGATGCGCAGGTCCGGGACGGCGACGCCCGAGTCGCCTTCGGCCGCCTCGACCAGGTCGACGCCGCGGTGCGCGACGCCTTCGAGGACCGCCCGCACGAGCTGCGGGCGGCCCGTGCCGCGCGTGAGCCCGAGGAGCGTGCCGCGGGCGCCGTAGTCCCACGCCGGGGTGCCGACGCCGAGGAGCGCCGGGACGTACCAGACGTCGTCGGTGTCGTCGCACTGCGACGCGACATCGTGGCTCTCGGCCGCGCTCGCGAGCACGCCGAGGTCGTCGCGGAGCCATTCGATGTTCGTGCCCGCCGCCAGCATGATCGCCTCGACGCCCCAGGTGTCGGTGCCGCCCACGCGTCTGCAGATGATCGGGAACGTGCCGCCGGGGCCGCGCCCCTCGAACTTCGGCCGGGTCTCGCCGAGCACGAGGTCGAGCATCCCGCCGGTGCCGAACGTGATCTTGGCGTCGCCGCAGTGCACGCCGCCCTGACCGAGGAGCGACGCCTGCTGGTCGCCGGCGATCCCGGCGATCGGCGGCGTGCCCGGAAGCGCGGTCGCGTCGCCCGACGATCCCCGACGAGTCGACGATGGTCGGAAGCATCCCCGCCGGGATGCGCAGCGGATCGCGTGCCTCCTCCGACCAACCCGACGCGTCGGCGGCAAGGAGGCCCGGTGACGGCGGCGTTGGTCGCGTCGGTCACGTGCAGCGCGCCCTCGGACAACGTCCACGCCACCCAGGTGTCGACCGTGCCGAAGCACAGGTCGCGGTCGCGTTCCGGGTCGACCTGTTCGAGCAGCCATTCGAGCTTGGTCGCCGACGCGTTGGGTGCGAGGCGGAGGCCCTCGCCGCGGAGCTCGAGGCAGCGGCCGACCGTGCGCAGGTCCTGCCAGCCGAGCGCCGGTCCGACGGGTTCGCCCGTGGCGCGGTCCCACACGACGGTCGAGCAGCGCTGGTTGGCGATGCCGACGGCGTCGACGGGGCCGGCGGCGTCGAGGGCGGCGCGGGCGGCATCGAGCGCGGTCGCCGCCATGCGGGCGGGGTCGAACTCGACCAGGCCGGGCGCCGGCGACGACGGGAGCAGCGGTCGCGTCTCCTCGTGCACGACGCGGGCGTCCCCGTCCACGACCGCCGCCCGCACCGACGACGTCCCCACGTCGACGACGAGGATGCTCACGGCCAGCCCACGTCGCCGAAGGGGTCGGGAAGGCCGAGCTTGCCCGGGTTCAGGATCCCGTGGGGGTCGAGGGCGGTCTTCACCGCCGCCAGCACGTCGAACGCCTCGCCGAGCGCCTCCCGCACGAAGCGGGCGCGGTTCAGCCCCACTCCGTGGTGGTGGCTGAGGGCGCCGCCCCCGGCCAGCACCGCCCCGGTGCCGGCGTCCCATGCCGCCCGGTAGTACGCCTCCCGGCCGTCGGGCTCGACTTGCGCCGCGAAGGTGAAATAGAGACACGCCCCGTCGGGGTAGGAGTGCGACAGGTGCGCCGAGGCCGCCAGGGTCCCGCCGATCGCCTGGATCGCCTGCGTGGCCTCGACGTACATCCTCGGGAGGTCGCGCCACCGGGCGGCGACCTCCATCGTGTCGACGACGTAGCCGCGGGAGATCAGCGCCTCGAGGGCGGAGACGTCGTTGCGGTGCTCGCGCCACCGGCCGACGAGCTCGTTGTCGAGGCGCTCGGCGCCGGCGTCGACGCACTCCTCGAGCACGATGTTCATCACGCCCTCGACGAGCTCAGGATCGCCTTCGTCCAGGGCGAGGAGGACGTTGAGGTCGCCGGTCTGATAGCTGCGGTCGGCCTCGGTGGCGTCGTAGAGGCGCAGGACGGCCGGGGTCGCGCCGCGATGCATCACCCGCCGGCACGCCTCGATCCCGTCGCCGAACGACGAGAACCCGAACGCGGCGCGCTGCTCGACGCTGTGGCGCCGGATGCAGCCGCAGCCTCGCGCCCGTCATGACCCCCAGCGTCCCCTCGCTGCCGACGAACAGCTGCGTGAGGTCGGGCCCGACGGCGGCGCGCGGCGCACCGCCGGTGTGGACGACGCGCCCGTCCGCGAGCGCGACGTCGAGGCCGACGACCATGTCCTCGATCTTCCCGTAGCGCGTCGAGTACTGGCCCGCGCTCCGACACGCGAGCCACCCGCCGACCGTCGACAGGTCGATGGACTGCGGCCAGTGTCCGAGCGTCGCCCCGTGCTCGGCGCGTAGCGTGTCCTCGAGCCACGTGCCGAACGTGCCCGGGAGGACGTCGAGCACGAGCGACTCGCTGTCGACGTCGGTGATGCCCGAGAGCGCACAGAGGTCGAGCACGACGCCGCCGTGCAGCGGGACGCTGGCGCCACACACGCCGCTCCGCCCCGCCGCCGCCGTGACAGGGACGCGCGCGTCGTCGCACACGCGCAGCACCGCCGCCGCCTCGTCGGCCGACCCCGGCCGCGCAATTGCGCCGGCGCGCGCCGCGACCTGCCCGTCGAGCGCCCAGATCATCGCCAGGGGCCACCAATCGCGGCTCGCTTCTGCAACCGATTCGGCGTCGACGGTGACGTCGGCGCACGCGGACCGCAGCCGCGTCAGCATCGCGTCGTCGACGGCGACCGCGGGCGCCGAAAGGTGCGCGTGCACGTCGGCCGCGGCTCCACCGAACGCGATCGGTGGCGTCGGCTGCCCGGTCGCGCCCATCGCGCGGCTAGGTCCCCAGCGCGGTCTCGGGCAGGTCGGCGGCGTCGCGTTCGGCCGCCACCGCCGCCCGGTACTCCTTGACCTGCCGGGCGCGCTCGGCGTCGTCCCAGCCCAGCTCGCGCCCGACCAGCGCGGCAGTGTCCTCGGCCGCCGCCGCCGAGTCGTCGCGGGCGAGCAGGCGGGCCCGGGTCCGCCGCGTGAGCACGTCGTCGAGCGTGCGGGCCATCTCGCTGCGCACCGCGTGTACCGCCTCGGCCTTGAGGTACGGGAGGCCGGGCACGAGCGGCTCGCCCAATGCGGAGTCGTCGTCGACGAGCGCCTCGACCTCAGCCCCTTCGGTGCCGTAGCGGTGGGCGAGGTGCTCATGACGGCTCGGCTCGTTGGTCTCGGGCGGGTCCACGTAGCCGTCGGCGCCGATCAGCTTCACGCGTTTGGTGCGGCACCGACGCCGCTTCCCCAGCATGGCGTCGACCTCGTCGACGGTGTCGGCGGCCATCCGCCGGTACGTCGTGAGCTTCCCGCCCGTCACCGTCACCAGGCCGCCCTCCGAACGGCGCACCGCGTGCCGGCGGGACAGGTCGGCGGTGCGGTCGTTGGCGGCGGTGCGCAGCAGTGGCCGCAGCCCCGCCCAGGTGCCCAGCACGTCGTCCTTGCCGACCGGGTCGGTGATCACGGCGTTCAGGGCCCGGAGCAGGTAGGCGATGTCGTCGGGGGTGCACTCGGGGTCGTCGAGAGGACCGTCGTAGTCGGTGTCGGTCGTACCGACGTACGTGAGGTCGCCCCACGGCACGACGAACACCGACCGCCGGTCCTTGGCGACGGGGACGACGACGGCGATGTCGTTGCGCACCTTGGTCCACGGCACGGTGATGTGGATGCCCTTAGCGGGCCGGATCGAGTGCGGGTGATTCGGCTCGTCGAGCGCGCGCACCTCGTCGGTCCAGACGCCGGCGGCGTTCACGACGACGTCCGCCCGCACCTCGACCTCGTCCCCGTCGGCCTGTACGCGCGCGCCGCGCACGCGTCCCTTCCCGTCCTTGCGGAGCGATGTGACGCCGGCGTAGTTCGCCACGACCGCACCGTGTGCGGCCGCGGTTCGGCAGAGCGTGAGCGTCAGGCGGGCGTCGTCCGTGTGCGCGTCGTAGTAGAGGTAGCCACCGGCGACGCGATCGGCGCGCAGCGTCTGCATGTGCGCCACCGCTTGGTCCGATGAGACGCGTTTGTGCCGCTTGCCGATGCGCAACCCGCCGGTGAGGTCGTACATCCACAGGGCTCCCCCCAGGGCACGGGCCAGGCGGCGGCTGATCACACCGTCCTTGGTGAGCACCGGGATGAGGAAGGGGAGGATCCGGACGAGGTGGGGGGCGTTGCGCAGCGCGACCTGGCGCTCGGCCAGGCCCTCGTAGACGAGGCCGACCTCGCTGTTGCTGCAGGTACCGGAGACCTCCGTGCACGAGCTTCGAGCTCTTCGACGACGTCCCGGACGCGAAGTCGTCCCGCTCGACGAGCGCGGTGCGCAACCCCCTGCTCGCCGCGTCCAGCGCGACGCCGGCACCGGTGATCCCACCCCCGACGACCAGCACGTCGAACTGCTCGGCCGCCAGGCGTGCGAGCGCCTCCGCCCGGTCGAAGGCCGGCGGCCGGCGCGGCGTGTCCATTCACCCGAGGCTACCGCCGGGTCGTGTGAGCGGCCCGGCCCCGATCCACGGACGTGACGAACTTGTGGCACTGTGAGTGCAGCAATCAGAGAGCTGCCCGGGGCGAGCGTGCCGACACCGCTGTTCACTACAACCGACGACGTCGTCCTCACCGGGCGCCAGTGGCTGCGGGTCGACGTGCCGCGTGCGGCCGTCGTCCTCGTGCACGGCTTCACCGCATCGGCCAACGACCCCGCCGTGTGCGACGTGGCCGAAGCGCTCCACGCCGACGGCGTCGACGTCGTGTGTTACGACGCGCGCGGCCACGGCACGTCCGAAGGTCACTCGACGCTCGGTGACCTCGAACGTCACGACGTGGCGGCGGCCGTCGACGCGGCACGCGACCGCAACGAACGTGTCGTGCTCGTCGGCGCGTCGATGGGTGCGATCGCCGCGCTGCGGTACGCCGCGCACGCCGACGGGCTCGACGGTGTCGTGTCGGTGAGCTGCCCGGCGCAGTGGCGTCTTCCGCGGCAACATGCAGGGCGTGCTCGCGGCCGGGCTCACCCGCACCCGGGTCGGCCGTGCCGTCGCGTCCCGCTGGATGGGCGTGCAGGTCGCCCCGCGCTGGACGAACCCCGAGCCGCCGATCGAGCTGGTCCCGAAGGTGCAGGCGCCGGTGGCGTTCCTGCACGGCGCCGCCGACCGGTTCGTGCCCGCATCCGACGCCGCCGAGCTCTACGAGGTCGCGAGCGAGCCGCGCCGCCTGCAGATCGTGCCCGCCATGGGCCACGCCTTCGCTCCGCAGTCCGTCGCCGCGATCCGAGACGCCGTCGACTGGGTGCTCGACCCCTCGATGCGTGCACCGGGTGCGACATAGGCGGTCGCGCGCATCGGCCGCTAGGCGTCGTCGCCGTCCGGCTCCCACCACCAGGCGAGGCCGTAGAGGCCGGGCCCTGTGTGCACGACCATCACGGAGCCGAACTCGCCGACGAACTTTGTCGCCGGCGTGACCTCGGCTTCGACCCGCTCGAGCACGCCCTTGGCCGCGCCGGGTGCCAGCGCGTGGAGCGCCGCGACGTGCAGCCGGGTGTTCGGCTCGCGTGAGCGCAGGAGCCTGCCGACCATGCGGTCGGTGGCGGCCTCGGGGCTCAGCGCCGGCCGGAGCCGGTGCACCCGTCCGCCGCGGAACTCGAACAGCGGGTTGATGCGGAGCCGCCGGCCGGCCCACCCGGCGATGCCCGGGACGCGTCCACTGCGCACGAGGTGGTCGAGGCTGGGGACGGAGGCGACGAGCTGCACGCGTTCGGCGACGTCCTTGGCCTCCGCCTCGACCTCGTCGAGCGCCGCGCCCCGTTCGGCGGCTGCCGCCGCCGCGAGCACCACCAGCGCCTCGGCCCCGGCCGCGGTCGCGGTGTCGACGACGCGCACGCGATCGCCGAGCTCACCGGCGGCGACCGTGGCCGCCTCGTGCGTTCCGCTCATGCTGGCGGCGATAGTAAGGACGAGGACGTCGTCGTCGAGACGCGACTCGATGGCTTCCTGGAACTCACCGGGCGCGGGCCCGGAGGTCGAGACGCGCTCGTCACCGAGGAGCTCGCTCAGCGGTCGCTCCCCTTCGCGGATGGATTCCCCGCCGATCGTGAGCCACATGGGCACGACGGTGATCCCATGCCCCGTAACGAGCTCCGGCGGCAGGGCCGCGGCGCTGTCGGTGACGATGGCGACGGTCACGGTGCCCGACGCCGTTCGCGGACGGCCGCCGCGCTCGCGACGACGAGCAGTCCCGAGCACAGGAGCACGACCCGGGACGGCTCGAGCCGGCCGATCAGCGGCCAGGTCACGGCGCCGAGCAGGGCGGCGGCGAGGCCGGCGCCGACGGCCGCCAGGCTGAGCGCAACCCTGATCACGACGTGGAACGCGGCGAAGGCGAGGACGCGGTCCTGCCCGTCGAGCTGCGACTGCAACGCTCCCATCCCGGCGGCGAGCGTGTAGGCGGCAGCGGCGCCGAAACCGACCGCGCCGAGGTACGCCGCCCACAGAGCCGGCGACAGGCTGAACACCGCTACGACGACCCCGATGACGAGCGTCCCGAATGCGGTGCGCTGGATCGCGTCCCCGCCCGGCGTGCGCTGGAGCACGGCGATGCCGAGGACGGCGCCGGCGCCGAACAGCGCGATGAGCCAGCCGAACTCGGCGTCGCTGGCGTCGAGCACCTCGCGTACGAACACGATGCCGGTCGAGAACAGCGCGCCGAGCCCCAGCGCGACGGAAGCCGCTGCAGGCATCACCGCCCGTACCAGCGGGATCCGGAACGCGCCGCGGAAGCCGGCGTTCTCGGTCGGCGTGTCGGCGGCCGCCGCACCGGCGAGGTCGGTGGCGCGCGCGATGCAGGCGAACGACACCAGGAACGTCAGCGCGTCGATCCAGAACACGAGCGCATGCGTCCGGCCTCCGATGTCGCTCCCCGGGAGCGCGGCAACCGCGGCGAACGCGGCTGCGCCCAGCGGGATGCTGCCGTAGGACGAGCCCAGGATCAGGCCGTTCGCGAGCGGGAGGTCGTCACGGTCGACCACGTCGGGGATCGAGGCGTCACGCGCAGGAAGGAACACGATGCTCGCCACCTCGACGAGGAACGCCCACAGATAGATCCACCACAGGCCGCGTACGAACGGGACGAGCGCGATCATCCCGGCGCGGGCGGCGTCCATCGTGAGCATCGTGCGGCGGCGGTCCCAGCGGCTCGCCGCACGCGCCGCGAGCGGACCGCCGATCGCGGCCGGGATGAGACGCAGTGCGAGGATCCCGCCGACGGCGGCGGGCGACCCGGTGATCGCGAGGGTCAGCGCCATGAACGCGATCGTGCCCATCCAGTCGCCGAGCGCGGAGACGGCCTGCCCGACGAGCAGGTCTCTGTAACTCTGGCGGCGGACGAGCGTCCCGACGCTCACGGCGTCGGGGAGGCTACGCGGTCGTCGCGGTCGTACAGGATGCGATTGCGGTACGTCTGTCCCCGCGGCGGTTTGGCCGGCGCGTTGCCGACGATGCGCTTCACGAGCATCGGGATGGCGATCGAGATGCCCGCGAGCGCGCCGACCGCGCCGTGCGTCACCGCCAGCACCGGCGTCAGCGCCACTTCCGCCACGAGGGCGCCAACCGCGGTCTCGCCGAACACCTTCCCGAGGATCATGCCGGCGAGCAGCATCACGGTGCCCGGCCACGCGACGACGAGGAGCGCGCCGAGGGCGGGGGAGATGCCACGCCCACCGGCGCCCCGCAGGAACGGGGACCAGTTGTGGCCGACGACCGCGGCGCCGCCCGCCACCGCGGCGAGCGCCGGGTGACCCGCCGCCATGGCGAGCGCCGGGCCGGCCGCCCCCTTGGCGACGTCGAGGATGCCTGCGGCCGCCATCGGCAGGAACCCGGCGACCCGGTACAGGGAGGTGCCCGAGACGGTGCCCGTGCCGACGCGGCGGAGGTCGACGCCGCGGGCCCGCCGAGCCGCGACGTACGTGAAGGGGATGGCCCCCAGTGCGAAGGACAGCACGAGGATCGCAGCCGCCTGCATTCCACGAGTCTGGCCCACCCCGGGACGGTTCCGCGCCGAACTGCCCACTCGACCAAGACGCGACCATCCCGGACATGTAAGACTTTCGGGGAGCCGGGGCCCAACAGGGGAGCATGGGCCCAAAAGGGGGGATCGTGGGTCGTCGCCTGACCGTCACCGCGCTGGCCGTCGCCGTCGCCGTCGTCGGGGGCTCGTTCTCCCTGACCGGCGCAGGGGCGCAGAGCTCGCCGAATCCAGCCCAGGTCGGGCGGTTCCTGGCCCCGTTCGAGGACACCCGCCCCGGGGAGGGGCCCGAGGCGTGCCGTACCGACGCCGACGGCCGCAAGCTGTGCAAGCCCGCCGGGGCCACCGTGGTCGCGCTCGAGGACGGCAGGATCCTCTACTGGGACGCGCTGGAGGGCACCGAGAACGTCGACATCAGCGGCGTCATCGAGTACGGCAAGAAGCAGCGCAACGCCCGCACGCGCACGATCGACCTTTCGAGCGGATCGCCGGTCTTCGGCACACCGACGCCTGAGGACGCCGGCGCCAACCCGAACGGCAACCCCGACGCCGAACCGCTTCCGCTGCCGAACACCGCCGGCGACGGGGTCAACGACGGTGACCTCTTCTGTTCCGACCAGGTGCAGCTCAGCGACGGTCGCATCCTCGCCGTCGGCGGCACCGACTGGTACAACGACCCGTCGATTCCCGGCACTGATTTCGGCGTCGCCGAGCTCGCAGGACTCAAGAACGAGCGCATCTTCGACCCGGCGACGAACCGCTGGACGCAGTCGGGGAAGATGAGCTTCGCGCGCTGGTACCCGTCGCTCGTCACGCTGCCGGATGGCAAGATCCTCGTCGCCAGCGGCGTCAGCAAGCTGTTGAAGCCGGTGTACCCGGACCATCCGTTCGACTCCGGCACCAACGTCAAGCAGCTCGAGGTCTACGACCCCGCCACCGGACAGTGGACCGCGTTGCCGGAGAGCGCCAACCGCTCGCTCCCGTTGTTCCCGCGGCTGCACCTGCTGCCCAACGGGCACGTCTACTACGACGTCGCAGGCCAGTCGTTCAACCCATTCGGCCAGTCGTACGACGAGGCGTTCTGGAACCTGGCGTCCGACGTTCGACCCCGCGACGAACAGCTGGCGCGACCTCGGGATCCCCGGTCTCGGCCTCCTGCCGAGCGCCCCGGACGTGCCCGGGCTGAACAACGGCAACCTCGCCGGGCTGCCGCTCCTCGACCAGGTGCCGCTCGACGGGCTTCCGCAAGCGGGTGGCTCGCTCCTGGACCCGGGCTTCGGGTTCCGCGGGTCCACGTTCTCGACGATGCTGCCGCTCGAGCCCGACGCCGCCGGCAACTACACGAAGGCTTCGTTCCTCACCGCCGGCGGCACAGCCAGCGCGGTGGCGCCGTCGCCCGGTACGGCACTCGGGACGAACCTGAGCCGCGTCGACACCGTCACGATCGGCCCCACCGGGAGCGAGACGCTGGCGAGCGAGTCGACCGGGCCGCTGCACACCGCGCGCTGGTACCCGAGCGGCGTCCTCCTGCCCACCGGCGAGGTGATGGCGTTCTCGGGTGCCGACATCGACGAAGTCGACGCCCCGAGCCTGGGCCGCCCGGTCAAGGAAGCCGAGCTGTACAACCCGGACACGAAGAGGAAGACGTGGTCGCCGATGGCCTCCGCCACCCGGCCGCGCACGTACCACAACACCGCGATGCTCATGCCCGACGGACGCGTGCTCGTCGGTGGGCACGCGCCGATCTCGACCGCGTACCTGTCGAACATCGCCGTGCCGGGTGCCAATCCCAATCCCGACCGCGACCCGACGTTCGAGATCTACGAGCCGCCGTACCTGTTCGCCGGGCACCGGCCGACGATCGCCGGGGCTCCCGACGCCTTCGACTACGGCGAGACCATCCGCATCGCGACACCGGACGCCGCGTCGCTCGACAGCGTCGTCGTCATGCGCAACTCGGCGGTCACGCACCTCGTCGACGGCGACCAGCGGGCCGTCGAGCTGCCGGTCGTGCAGCGCACGCCGGGAGCCGTGTTCGTGAAGGCGCCGCCCCGGCCCGAGGTCGCACCGGCCGGCCCCTACCTCCTCTTCCTGAACCAGAAGGTGAACGGCCGGACTGTGCCGTCGGTCGGCCACCAGATGACACTCGCCGGGTGACCTCCGATCCGGTTCTCGGTGGCTCCGGCGGCCGCTAGCCCTCGCCGGAGGACCCCCACCGGCCGGCGGCGGCCGCCGGGCCTCTCGCCAGAGCGGTCGCCGTGGTGGTGGCCGTCGCCGCCGGCGCGCTGGCGGTGCCGGCCAGCCCGGCCGGCGCGCACGTCAGCGACCCGACGATTCACCCCGTCATCGACGCCGTCGATCCCGCTGTTCCCGGCGTCACGGTGCAGCTCGCCGCCAGCGTCACCGCCCAGCTCGTCGTGTCGAATCCCACGCCGACCGAGGTATCGGTGTTGGACGTGAACGACGAGCCGTTCCTGCGCATCGGGCCCGACGGCGTCTTCGCCAACAAAGCGTCGCCGTGGTGGTACCTGACCAACAGCCCGAACGGCGACGCGACGATCCCCGCGGACGCTCACGCCGGCGCGCCGTCCCGCTGGGAGCAGGTCTCGGCCGAGCCCACCTGGGGCTGGTTCGAGCACCGCTTGCATCCCACAGCCCGGCGCGCCCCGCCCGACGTGACGCGCCGGCACCGCATGACGACGCTGGCGAGATGGTCGATCCCGATGTACTACGGCGGCCAGCCCTTCGGCGTGAAGGGCCGCATCGTGTACCAACCGATCCGCGGCGCCGTCACCGCGCGCCTGCGGGGACCGGTTCGCCCGTTCCCCGACGTCCAGGTGCAGCTGGCGCCCGGCCGCGTGCCGGCACTGTTCCTCGTGAACCGGGGCGCCCAGCCGGTGGTCGTCACGGGCAGGGACGGCGAGCCGTTCCTCCGGCTCGGTCCGAACGGCGCCGAGGTCAACCGGCGCAGTCCCACCTGGGCCGACGACGCCCGCGCCCAGGGCCAGGACCTCACCGTCGCGGCAGCGGTCGTGGACCCGAGCGCGCCGCCCGACTGGGCCCCTGCGGCGCCGACACAGACCTACTCGTGGCTGGAGTTCCGCGGCCTCTACGAACGCGACCTCCCGCCACGCCGAGTGCTCGAAGCCGGCAAGACGGCCGTGCTGCGCGGTTGGGCGGTGCCGCTCGAGCAGGACGGCCGGCGCGTCGAGCTCCGCGGCGAGACGGTATGGAAGCCCGTCAGCCGGGCGCGGAACTGACCTTGCGCGCGGGCTTGCCCGGATAGCCCTCGGGAAGCACGAAGGTGCCGTCGGTCGTCGGGTAGTACACCTGCCACCCGTAGTAGCCGAGGAACGCGCGTTCGTCCGACAACATGAGCTGCGCGTACGACTCGACGGCCCGCACGTAGCGATTGCTGTTGTTGTACCGGAACAACGCGCGGCGCATGTCGCCCGGACCGCCGCTGGCCTGGAGCAGGCGCGCGGCGGCGAGTATGGCGTCGCGGTTGTCGTTGATGTCGCCCTGCCCGTACCGCGCCCACGTCTCCGGAATGAACTGCATCGGTCCCTGCGCACCCGCGCTACTCGTCCCCCGGATGCCACCCAGTCGGGTCTCGACGAGGTGGATCGATGCGAAGTACGCCCACGGGATGCCCGATGCCGCTTCGGCTTCGCCGTAGTAAGCGCGGAGAACTTCGACCGGCGGTGGCGACACGATGTGCCAGTCGGGAAGGCGGGGTGGTGGCGGTCCCTCTCCTCCGAGCGCTTCGAGGTCGCGCCCGGCGCGCTCGTTGGCGCTGACGATCGGCTGCACGTCGGCGGGCAGACGAGCGACCACGTCCTCGAGCCAGCGCGGATGATGGCTGAGGGCGCGGTACGCGTTCTGTTGCTCCCAGCCGAGGCGGTCGATCTCCGTGGGCCGGGTCTTCGGCGAGCGAAGGGCGCGCTCGACGCGGGCCAGCGAGGCTGCCGTCCGGGCCGGGTTGCGCGGGACCGCGATGGCTTCGGGCCCGTCGACCGGCTTGGCCTTGCCCTCGCCGGCCCCGCCGCCACCTGCGCCGGAGCAGCCGACCGCGACGGCGAGTGCGAGCACGAGCGCGGCCCGCCGCACCGGTCAGGCCAAGCGTCCGGGCCGGCCGTCGTCGGTGACGATGGCCCCGCCCGCGGCCGCCCACGCTTCGAGACCGCCCTCGTAGTTCACGGCCTGGAAACCCATCTCGCGCAGCTCGATGGTGGCGTCGGCGCTGCGCTCGCCGTTGCGCGAGATCGCGACGAGCCGCCGGTTCATGGGCAGGGTGAATCGCTGCGATTCGAGTTGGTCCATCGGGATCGACCGCGCGTCGGGCGCGTGCCCGGCCGCGTACTCGCCCGGATCACGCACGTCCACGAAGACGTCGTCGGCGAGCTCGCCGCCCACGGCGATCTGCGGGATGCGCTGGCCGACGTAGCGCGGCATCTCGGGTCCTCAGGCGACGGCGCCGGGCTGCCCGTCGTCGGTCACGATCGGCAGTCCGGCCTGCTGCCATGCCTCGGCGCCGCCGGCCACGTTTGCGGCGTCGTAGCCGGCGGCGACCAGCGCTTCGGCGACCCGGGCGGAGCGGCTGCCGACCTTGCAGATGACGACGATCTCGCGGTCGGTAGGGAGCTCCTCCTGCCGCTCGGCGAGCTCGCGCATCGGGATCCACGCTGCGCCCTCGGCGTGACCCGCCTGCCACTCGTTCGGGTTGCGCACGTCGAGCAAGAGCGCGCCGGCGTCGACCCTGCGCTTGCTCTCGACCGGGTCGATGTGGTCCACGTCGGCCGGTGTCATGCCGTCGACTCCTTCTCCCGCCCGGCCTGGTGCTGCCCCTTCCATGCGTCATACCCACCGAGCAGATCGGACACGTCGTCGAAGCCGGCAGCCGCGAGCACGCTGGCACCGATCGACGAGCGGTATCCGCTCGCGCAGTACACGACGGTAGGACGCGCCGGGTCCAGCTCGCTCATCCGCGCCGTGAGCTGCGGAAGCGGCAGTGTCGCGGCGCCCGGGATCACGCCCCGTGCCGTCTCGCCCGGGTTGCGCACGTCGACGACCTGGAGCGCGTCCACCTCGCCGTCCCGCTCCTGGAGCTCGGCCACGGTGAGGCGGGAGCTCGGCTCGACGACTTCGGGGTGTTCGAGGAGCGCGCGCACCGGGTCGGCGAGCGCGCCCTCGATCCGGTCGAAGCCGATCCGGCTGAGGCGCACCTTGGCCTCGAGCTCGGTGCCGGGTTCGCTGACGAGCACGACGGGCCGGTCGGGCGCGAGGACGTCGCCGCCGAACTCGGCGAAGCGTCCGTGCAGACCGACGTTGACCGATCCGCGGAGATGGCCGGCGGCGAAGTCCAGCGGGTCCCGCGTGTCGAGGACGGCGGTGCCGGCGTCGCGTCGCGCGACGAGCTCTTCCAGCGTGAGCGGTGCCGGCGGTTCCGCCTCGTCGAGCAGCGCGTGGGCCTGCCGGTTGCGTTGCGCGTCGTACGAGAAGTACATCGGCTGGAGCGGCTGCCCTTCCGTGACGAGTCCGACGAATTCGGCTTCGCTCATCGGTTGGAGCGCGTAGTTCGTGCGGCGTTGCTCGCCGATCGACGACTGCGTCTCGGTCGAGAGGTTCTTGCCGCACGCCGACCCGGCGCCGTGGGCGGGGAACACGCGCGTGGCGTCGGGCAGCGCGAGCAGCTTCTCGTGCAAGGACCGGTACAGGCGGCGCGCGAGCTCGTCGGGCGCGACACCGGACCCGCTCAGGAGGTCGGGCCGGCCCACGTCGCCGATGAACATGGTGTCGCCGGTCAGCACGCCGTACGGCACCGCGTCGTCCGGTCGCTCGCGGACGACGACGCTGATCGACTCGGGTGTGTGCCCCGGGGTCGCCAGCACCTGGAGCGTCACGTCCCCGAGGCGAAGCTGCTCGCCGTCGCCGAGGGGCTCGATCGGGAAGTCGACGTCGGCGCCCTCGCCGTACGAGACCGCCGCCCCTGTTTTGGCTGCGAGCTCGAGGTGGCCACTGAGGAAATCGGCGTGGATGTGGGTCTCGATCACGCGCTCGATGCGTAGCCCGTGGGCGTCGGCGTCGTCGAGGTAGATCTCCACGTCGCGCCGGGGATCGACGACGACGGCCCGGCTTGTGCCCTCGTCACCGATGAGGTACGACGCTTGGGACAAGCAGTCCAGGTAGTACTGCACGAAGTGCATTCAGTCCCCGCCCAACTCCCGCTCGATCGTCTCCACCTTGCCGTGCAACGCGTCGGTGACACCCGGGCGATGGTCGATCTTGATCACGATGCTCACTCTCGGTGACCGCGCTGCCACTGTCTCCACACAGCGGTGGATGACATCCATGACCTCGTCCCACTCACCCTCGATGTTCGTGAACATCGCGTTCGTCTCGTTCGGGAGCCCGCTCTCGCGTACGATCCGTACCGCATCGGCGACCAGCTCGCCGACCGAATCGTCCCCACCGAGCGGGGTTACAGAGAACGCTGCCAGCACGGCTCACCTCCTCGCAGGGCTCAAGTTTCGCATCCCGGAGGGCCGATAGTCGCGACGAGGGTTTCGTCCATACCGGTCCTGGCATCTTCACCGTTCGACCGAGCGCTCGCGCAAGGGCGGACAGGGTGGCCGTCCTCTTGGGCGTTGTCGTCGTCATGCTGCTCGGCATGGCCGCGCCCGCGTTCGCCCGCGAGGGCGACGAGCGGCGGCGGGACCACGGCCGCGATGACCGCCCAACGCGAGCTCGTCGACGAGGCCCGTGGTGACCCGGACCGCGCGCTCCCGCCACGGAAGGACGACGGCCGCGCGGATCCTGCCGAGCAGCCGACCGCGTCTCCGGGCGCTCCCGTCGCGACGGCGGCGCGCGCCGCGGTGCCGGCGGCGGTTCCGGCCGTCATCGAGGGCGCCCAGGTGCCGTCGGCCCTCGCCGCGCCCGCGGCCGCCCCGGCCGTCGCCGACGTGCCCATCGTGGCCCCGTCCGCCGCGGCCCCGTCCGTCGCGCAGTCGCCGTTACCCGCCCCGGTCGCGAACGAGGCTGCTTGCGCCGGCGCAGCCGCTCGCGCCGCCGGCGGCTCTGGCCGCACCGTCCGGAGGAGCGGTGTCCGCGCCGGCCGGTGCGGCGTCTCCCGAACCGTCGTCGTCACCGGCGGCGGTGCCCGACGCGGTGCCTCCGGCGCAGATCGACGGCGCGCTGCCTGCGGCGCCGCCCGCGGGTGACGCCGCCGGCGACGAGCAACGGGCCGCGCCCACCGGGACCGCCGCCGAGTGGTCGTTCACGGCGCTGCTCGTGCTGATCGCGGCGGCGCTGCTGTTCCTCGCCGTCCAGGGCCGGATCGACCGGCGCGACCCGCGGCGGGCTGAGCGCCCCGGCGAGTTCCGCCGGTTCCGATGAATGTCATCGGAAGTCCGGGCGAACACGTCCAGCTGACTGACCGTCTCGCCGTCGTGCAGTGGTTGCGCGTGTTCCTTGCCGCCGTCATCTTCGTTCTCGGGTTCATCGACGGCGACCCCCGCGAGGTGGTGCCGCTGGTCGCGGCCTATCTGGTGCTCACGGGCGGCGTCGAGCTGGTTCGGCGGCGGGCTCCGGCACTGACCCACCCGACGATGTCGTGGATGCTGCTGCTGGACGGACTGTTTCTCGCGCTCGCCCTCGTGTTCACCGGCGGCGCCGAGAGTTGGGTGCGGTCGCTCGTGTTCTTGGATGTCACCGCGGTGACACTCATCGTGTCGTACCGCACCGGGCTCAAGCTCGCGGTCTAGTACGCGCTCCTACTCTTCCTCGGTCACGCCGCCTCTTCGGCCGGCCTGCTCGGTGACCGTACGACCGGCAGCTACGGCGACGCCGCGCTCACTTCGATCGGCCTCTTGCTGTTCGCGATCGGTGCCGCGGTGTGCTCCTCGGTCAACGAACGGGCGTTGCGCCGAGAGCAGCGCCGAGCGCACGCTCTCGTCGAGCTCGGGTTCGAGCTCGAGCACGTCCGCACTGGCGACGACGTCGCGTTCGTGCTCGCCACCACACCCAGGCCCGGCTCGACTTCCCCCGCGCGGTGGTACTCGTCCGCGACGGCGAGCAGTGGAAGGGAGCGACCGCGACGGCGGGCGGCACCTCCCGCATCGCGAGCCCGGACGGGATCGGGCCCCTCCCCGAACAGGTCCTGGCGCGCAGAGTCGCCCACGCTCGTGCGGGCGCTCGACGATGACGGGGTGCTCGACGAGCTGCTGCCGTTCGGCCGCAACGTCGCGATCGTGCCGCTGATCGCCGACGGCGAGACGCTCGGCGTGCTGCTCGCCGAGTGGGGGCGCGGTCCACGGGCGCAGATGCCCGCCGTCACGGTCGAGACGCTCGCCCAGTCGGCGAGCCAAACCGCGGCTGCGTTGCGCAATGCGGCGCTGCTCTCCGAGATCGAGAATCTTGCGACCCGCGACGGCCTGACCGGCCTCGCCAATCGCCGGCTGTTCGAGGAGTCGCTCCAGCGCGAGGTGGCGCGCTCGCACCGCCGCAAGGCGCCCCTCGCCCTCGTCGTGCTCGACGTCGATCACTTCAAGCACGTGAACGACACCGTCGGCCACCAGGCCGGCGACGCGGTCCTGCGCGAGGTCGCCCGGGCGATGGTCGGCAACACCAAGGCGAGCGACCTCCCCGCCCGGTACGGCGGCGACGAGTTCGTCGTGCTGCTGCCCGACTGCACCGGCCACGACGCCGTCGCGGTGGCCGAGCGACTCCGGGCTGCCGTCGCCCGCGAAGTGACCGCGGTGCCGGTGACGGTGAGTGCGGGGGTGGGAGCGCTGCCCGGGAACGCCGGTGACGGTGAGCGCCTGGTGGCGGCGGCGGACGCCGCTCTGTATTCCGCCAAGCGTGAGGGTCGGGACCGGTCGGTGGGCTCGAACCGGGTCGCCGAGCCGGGCGAGGCGCCCGACCATCCTGCGCTGCGGCGGGGTTCCGGCGCGCCGGAACGCTCGTCCCGAGGTGGCTGACCGAACGATGTGCCCTGGGGGCACCAGACGGGTGAAGCGCCGAGGACCGGCGCCGTCACTCCACGGGGATCGCGATCGGTGAAGGGTTTTCCAGCAGGCGGCTGCTAGGCGAAGTCGCCCCGGTCCTGACCCGACGAGTTGAGCGAGTGGGCCACCAGCTCACCGCCGAGAAGCGACTTCATCACTTCACCACGTTGCATATCCCTCTGGAGGAGGCGCCGGTGCCCCGGCTTGCGCCACGCACCGTGCCGGCTCAGGGCGGAGATCTTCGAGCCGGTCGATGTGTAGTGCCTCACGATCGGTGACGATGACACGTCGCTCGCATTCGGGGCAGGGTCGAAAGTCCCGATTACTCGCGAAATTGGCTTCGCCGGGAGGAACCCTCGCACGCCGGGCGCGGCCTTTCCGACCATCTGTCACCGGATCGGGCGATATAGACATTTGTCCCGGCGATGGACACGATCCCCCGGCCCGTGGCTCGCGTTCGCGCTCAAGGTGGCAGCGCGGCGTGCCGATGTCGGAAGGGAGCGGGCGAGGGTGGTCTTGCCTCACCCGTCCCACGACCCGACAGGGGGGACCATGGGCAGGATCGTTCGAAGTCGCGCCGGAAGGCGCATGTTCGTCGGGGTGCTCGCCATAGGAGGTCTGGCGCTGGCTGCCTGCGCGCCCGTCAAGCCGCCGCCGGAGGCACCGCCGGAGCTGCCGCAGATCTGCATTCCGAACAACACGGGCGATCCGCGCGCCCTGGCCGGGCCGGCGCCCACAGAACCGGATTGCACACCGATCTGCCTGCCCGGCCAGGAGCCGCCGCCCGACGTGACGGCGAACCTGCACGCGGAACCCGTACCCGCTGAGCCGGCGTGCGTGCCGATCTGCCAGCCCTCGGACGGGGGCGGGGGATCGCCTGAAGCCTTCGCAGTGGCGCGGGAGCGCTGCATCCGCATCCCGATTCCATGCGTCCCCGGGTTCGAGATCCCGGACTGCGTGAACTTCTGCCTGCCGGGGCAGGAAAATCAGCCGCCGGCAGCTGACGTCGAGGGGCTCGCCGAGCAACGGTGCACGCCGTTGTGCGTGCTGATCCCGCCGGGGTCGCCGGGCGCGTGTGAGCAGGTGCCGCCCGACCAGAAGTAGCTCTCGGACGCGTGCGACGGGCGGGGCGAGCCTGCTCGTGCGCGTGTTCGATGACCGACGACCGATGACAAGGGCCGATCACACGGCCGGTAGCCTGACCCGTTGTGGTTGCGACGAACGGGACGAACGGGGCGGTCGAGGTCGACGGTCTCGTCAAGGAGTTCGGCGACTTCACCGCGGTCGACGGCATCTCGTTCTCGGTCGAGCCGGGTGAGCTGTTCGGCTTTCTCGGCCCCAACGGCGCCGGCAAGACCACCACGATCTCGGTCCTGTGCACGCTCCTGCACCCGACCGGCGGCGAGGCCCGCGTCGCCGGCCACGACGTCGTGCGCGCCCGCAACGAGGTCCGCTCGAGCATCGGGCTGGTCTTCCAGGACGTGACCCTGGACGACTACCTCACCGGTGAGGAGAACCTCCGCTTCCACGCCGTCCTCTACGGGCTCCACGGCGCCGAGATCAAGCGGCGCATGGACCCGCTGCTCGACATGGTCGGCCTGACCGACTGGGCGAGCCAGCAGGCCCGCTTCTACTCCGGCGGCATGAAGCGCCGCCTCGAGATCGCCCGCGGCCTGCTCCACACCCCCCGGGTGCTGTTCCTGGACGAGCCGACGATCGGGCTCGACCCCCAGACCCGCGTCCACATCTGGGACTACGTCGATGAGCTGCGCGCCCGCGAGCGCACCACGATGTTCCTCACCACCCACTACATGGACGAGGCGGAGCGGTGCGACCGCATCGCGATCATCGACCGCGGCCGCATCGTCGCCATCGACTCACCCGGCGCGCTCAAGGCGTCAGTCGGCGTCGACACGGTGACCATCGAGACCGCCGAGGACCCCACTGCGCGCGACGAGATCGCGCGCGGGCTCGGCGTGGAGGGAGAGGTGCTCGAAGAGGGCGAGGGGCTTCGCATGCGGGTGCCGGACGGCGAGTCGTTCGTGCCCCGCATGTTCGAGCACCTGACCGTCGGGGTCCGCAACGTGAACGTGCGCCGTCCCAGCCTCGACGACGTGTTCATCCAGTACACGGGGCGCGACATGCGCGATGCCGAGGCTGGTGCCGGCGACCAGCTCAGGGCGAACCCGATGGTGCGGGGCTTCCGGCGCGGCTGATGGCGACCACCGCGCAGCCGCTGCCGGGCGCCGGCGTCACCGACGCCGGCCCGACCGCGCCGCCGCCACCCGAGGGCGCGCTCATCAGGAACCTGCGCACCATCGGCATGGTGTGGAAGCGCGAGATCATCCGCTTCCGCCGCACCCCCGCCCGCATCGTGTCGGGGCTCGCGCAGCCGATCCTGTTCCTGTTCGTGCTCGGTGCCGGGATCAAGCCGCTCGTCGGTCAGACGAGCGCCGGCGGCGTCGACTACCAGCAGTTCATCCTGCCCGGCGTCATGGCGATGTCCGTTCTGTTCAGCAGCCTGTTCTCGGCGATCTCGATCGTGTGGGACCGCGAGTTCGGGTTCCTGCGCGAGATGCTCGTCGCCCCGGTCAGCCGCGCCGGGCTCGTGCTCGGCAAGGCCGCGGGTGCCGGGACGGTCGCGGCGGGGCAGGGCCTGATCCTCCTGATCGCGGCGCCGATCGTCGGCGTGCACCTCGACGCGCTCCAGATCATCGAGGTCATCCCTCTGCTGATGCTGCTGGCGTTCGCCTTGACGGCGTTCGGCATCGTGATCGCCAGCCGCATGCAGCGCATGGAGAGCTTCCAGATGGTGATGGGGCTCGTCGTGAACCCCATGCTGTTCCTGTCCGGCGCCATCTTCCCGCTGGCCGGTCTGGCGACGTGGCTGGCCGTGGTGACCCGCCTGAATCCCGCCACGTACGGCATCGACCCGATTCGCCGGGTGATGCTGGGCGAGAGCGACGCCGCGCCGTTGACCATCAACGGCTGGGTCGTCCCGATCTGGACCGAAGTGCTCATAGTGCTCACGCTGGGCATCGCGATGCTCGCTCTCGCCGTCCGGAGCTTCCAGAAGACGGAGTAACTTGAACCGTCGCCCAGCACGGGCATGAACGGGCAGGGAACAGTTGGTATCAAGCCGCCCGCCGCGGCCGGGCCGTTCCACGGGACCGTTAACGTGTTCTCGATGAAGCGTGGCCTGGTCGTGCTGGCACTCGTCGGTGCGCTCGGTGCCAGCGCTTGTTGGCGTCGTCGTCCTCGACGCCGACGCTCCGATCGACGGCATCCCGGTCCGGCGGCCCGGTGCTCATCTATGGCGACAGCCTGATCGAACAGGCTTCGCCCTACCTGCAGAGCACCGACGAGATCCGCGCGTTCGGCGGGACGGCGCTGTGCGACTGGGTCGACAACATGGCGCGCGCCGCGACGGTCGAGCAGCCCAGCGTGATGGTGGTCGAGTTCGTCGGCAACGACACGTCGCCGTGCATGCACGGCTATGAGACGCCCGATCAGGTGCGAGCGAAGTACGAGGCCGATATGGCTCGGCTGAAGCAGCTCGTGGACTCACCGATCCTGTGGGTCGGCCCGCCCGCGTTCCGTGACCGCACTCCCGCCGCCATCGATCTCTACTCGTCGGAGCCGCGGTTCGTCGACGCCGGCGAGGCGGTGCTCGCCGACGGCGCGTACACCGACACGCTCCCCTGCCTCGCCGACGAAGGGGTGGTGCAAGGCTGCGTCAACGGGCAGATCCGGGTGCGCGCGCCCGATGGGGCGCACTTCGGGACGTCAGGATCGAGTTATTCGGCCGGCGGACGCCGCTTCGCCGACGCGATCGACGAAGCGGTCCGCGAGCTGGGTTAGCCGGCGGCGCTCGTCGTCGTCGAGCCGGCCTCGACGGTGACCGTGGCGAGCATGCCTTCCTGTGCGTGCGACTTGGCGTGCTTCTTCCCGGCTTGCTCGGCCGCCTGCTCGCTCGTCGAACCCACCGGGAGGTGACAGACCACGCCGTACCGGCCGGGCTTGCTCAGGTCGACGATGGTGTAGCTGGTCTGTCCCTGCGTGGCGAAAGTGCCGCCGACCTCTTCGACCTTCTTGCGTTGCTCCTTCTCGGACAGCCCGATGATCTTCTTGACAGAGTCTTTGCCCTTCACCCGGAAGACGTCGAGCTCGTGCAGCTCGGCGCCGGTGTCGGTGAACCTGATCGCCACGTTCCCGGCCGGCAGCGTCTTCGGGAGCCCTTGGAACTCGTACTCGATGCCGGTGACGTCCAACTGCTGGTAGCCGCACGAGTTGTACCGGTACTGCTGGAGCGCGTTGAAGTTCTGGTCAAAGCTCGGGTCTTCGGACGGATCGCTTCCGCTCTGGATCGAGTTGCGTGTGGTTGCCACGACCGCCTGGAGCTGGGAGGCGATCTCCGGCGGCGCCGTGCTTTCGGCCCCGGCGAGCGCGGTCTCGGCCGCCTGCACGTCCTTCTGCTTCGGCTTCCCACCCGACTCGAGCTTTGAGATCGCCTTGTCTGCGGTGTTCGCCGCGTCACAGAACGCCGTGACCTCGGGTGTGGTCTGCGCCGCCGCCGGCGCGATGCCGACGATTTGCCGCTGCGGTTGTGAAAGCGACGAGAAATCCGAGCTTGCGCATGGGTTGCCCTTCCATCCCTGCATTCGGCCCAAATCGGGGTGAACGCTACGAGGTCAGCCTTTCCGCGGCCAATCTACGCAAAACTTGATAGTTCGCCTTGCCGGCAGGGTTGCGCTCGAGCGAGTCGACGAACAGGAACCTCCGCGGCTTCTTGAAGCCGGCGAGCTTGCTGCGACACCACGCCTCGAGCTCCGGCTCGTCCAGGTAGTGACCTTCGGTCACCTGCACGAGCGCGACGACGATCTCGCCGAAGCGATCGTCGGGCACGCCGACGGCCACGCAGTCGAACACGCTCGGGTGCTTCCGCAGCACGAGCTCGACTTCCTCCGGGTACACCTTCTCGCCACCCGTGTTGATGCACGCCGAGCCGCGCCCGAGCAGCCGGATCGCCCCATCCGCGTCGACCTGGGCGTAGTCGCCGGCGAGCGTGTACCGCCGGCCGTCGATGACCCGGAACGTCTGCGCCGTCTTGTCGGGATCGCGCCAGTACCCGACCGGGATGCGCCCGCCCACGGCGAGTAACCCGATCTCTTCGCTGCCCGGGGTGACCTCCTCGCCGGAGTCCTCGCGGAACACCTTCACCCTGTTGTTCACAGCGAAACGCGCCGGCTTGATCTCAGCGTCGTCGGCGGTGGCGGCCTGGCGGCTCGCCATGCCCTCGGACGCGCCGAGCGAGTCGAGCAGGGTGACCTGGGGAACGTGGCGAAGCAGCCCGGCCTTGGTCTCCGGGCTCCACGTGACCCCGGAGCTGGTGATCGCGCGCAGCGACGACAGGTCCCACCGGCTCGGTTCGGCCTCGAGGGCGGCGAGGAGCGGGCGGGCGAACACGTCGCCGACGATCGTCAGCACCTCGACCGCGTTGCGCTCGACCTCGCTCCAGACGCGTGCCGGGTCGAGACCCGGCGCGTCGATGAGCACGACGGAGCCACCACCGCTCAGGGTGGACAACGCGATGAACAGTCCCGTGCCATGCATGAGTGGGCACGCCGGGAGGCATGTGCCGGCGCGCTTGCCGTCGCGCACGGCTGCGATCGGGTCGGGCGGGTCGGTGCCCGGTCGGCCCATCCGCCACAGCGAGACGTAGAGGTCGTCGTTGCGCCACATCACGCCCTTCGGCATGCCGGTGGTCCCGCCCGTGTACAGGAAGATCAGGTCGTCACCCGACGGCTGGTGCGCGGGTGCCCACTCCTGCGCGGGCGGCGCGGCCGAGAGCGCCGCCTCGTAGCGCTCGCCGGTCTCCAGAGTGAACGGTCGCCACGGCTTCTGGACGCGCTTCAGTGCCTTCTTCACGGTGTCGGAGAACTGCGGGCCGTGCACGACAGCTTTGGCGTCGGCGTTGTCCACGACGTAATGGACCTCGTCGGCGAGGTAGCGGTAGTTGACGTTCACGGGCACGCAGCCGAGCTTCAGCGCCGCGAAGAACGTCTCGAGGTACTCGGTGGTGTTCAGCAGATCGATCGCGACTTTGTCGCCGCGCTCGAGCTCGGCTTCCTGCGCGAGGTGCCACGCCAGCCGCCGGGCCCGGTCGTCGAACTGCCCGAACGTGAGCCGGCGCTCGGCGCAGACGACGGCCTCCCGCTCCGGCGTCGCCTGCGCGATTCCGCCCCACACCGCGGCGAAGCTCCAATCGCTCACGCCGGTGAGCGTACCGGCGCTACAGGATCGGAAGGGTTGCGATCTGGACGACGCCGTACACGAGGGTGACGGTTGCGAGCACGAGCACGGCGACGCGCATGCGTTGCCACACAAATCGCATCGAGATCCCGGCGAAGAAGAGCACCGAGGCGAAGAACACGGACGTGAGCACGTACTCGTCCGTGTGCTCCGTTGCCTCCCTGGCCTCGTCGAAGTGCTTCGTCCCCTCGCGTTCCAGCTGGTCGGACTTCTCGAGATCGGCCACACGGTATTCAGGCAACTGAAACGGGCTCCTCGCCGCTGCCGGGTTGCTCAGCGGGTCCTGCGCGAGCCACGCCTCGAACGCGGAGCGGAACCCGGGCCGGAAGCGTTGCTCGTAGGCATCGGCCAATGCTTGCTCGTTGGTGGACCTGAACTGGAGCCATTGGTTGAATTCCAAGAGGTCTTGAGTTCGTTCCTGGTCCCCATCCGTATCGGCACGGTTCGCGAGCGAGCGAGACGTGTTCGCTTGGGCGTACTCCTGTGCCTGCCTGCCGTTCCAACGTGCGGCCTGGTACCCGCTCCATGCGATGCCCAGCGTCGCCAGCGACAGGAGGATCGTGGCGGCAAGCTCTAGAACGCGCTCGGATCTCGACGTCGGGCCGCTGTGCGACTCGGTGAGCTCGTGGGGCGCGTGGACGTGAACGTGCTCGGACATGCTGGACGCGGAGCCTAGAGCGGCTCACCGAATCGACGTCTGCAACCTACGAACCCCTAACGGGCTGCCGGTAGCTTGCGCGTCGTGCACAAACTGGTCGTTACGATCTCAATCGCCCTGTGCGCGTGCGCGGTGCTCGCGTTCCCATCGACGGCGGGCGCCGGGGAGACCAACCAGCTTCCGCCCGGCGACCAGCAGTTCACGATCGGCTATGGCGGCGGCGCGCGCGAGTACCTCGTGCACGTCCCTGCGGCCGTCCAATCCGGGAAGCGCCTCCCCGTCGTGTTCAATTTCCACGGCGGCGGCAGCGATGCGCCGGTCCAGAAGGCGTACTCGCAGATGGATGCGACGGCCGACCGGCACGGGTTCGTCGTGGTGTACCCGCAGGGCGTGCCGCCGGCGCCGGGTCAGCAGAGCCTGCGGACGTGGAACGCGGGCAAATGCTGCGGTCCGGCCAGGCGGACCGGCGCGGACGACGTCGGGTTCACGTTCGCGGTCCTCGGCGACCTCGCCCGTCGCACGCCGGTCGACAAGCGACGCGTGTACGCGACCGGCATCTCGAACGGCGGGATGATGGCGTACCGCCTCGCCGCTGACGCGTCGAAACGCGTCGCGGCCGTTGCGTCGGTGGCGGGTCAGGTCGAGGTGACGAAGTTCGCACCCACCCGGCCCGTCCCCGTGATGGAGTTCCACAGCGTCGACGACCCGCGCGCGCTCTACAACGGCGGGCTCGGTCTTCCCTTCCCCGGCACCAACGTCCAGAACCAGTTCGACTCCGTGCAGGAAGGCATCGACCGCTGGGTCGCGTACGACAGCTGCCGCAAGAAGCCGAAGACGGCGCCCACCGTGCAGGGTCGGCCCGGCACCGGGGACGATGGCGAGACCGCGACTCGGGTCGCCTATGCGCCGTGCAAGCAGGATGCCGAGGTCGTGCTCTGGAAGCTCACCGGCGCCGGGCACGTCTGGCCGGGGACGCCGATCGACGTGAGCGGCACGCCGCGCGGCGCCGTGCTCGGCGAGTCCACGAAGATCGTCGACGCCAACGAGCTCATGTGGGAGTTCTTCGCGAAGCACCCCTTGCCGAAGTCGTGAGCGCGCCCGTCGAGTCCAGCGCCAGAGGGGGGAGCCACATCGCGACCAGCGTCCGCGCCCACCACGCGCCGGTCTCGCGCCGCTCGGCGCGGCTCGTGAACCGGTAGCGGTACAAGCGGGCGCGCACGAGCACCGGCGGCTCGTCCGGGAACGGGTTGGTGTGAAGGAGCTTGAGCGTCGCCGTGTCGCCCTCGAGCAGGCGCGCCATCAGCTCGAAGATCCACGGGTACCGGTCGGGAGGGCCCATCGCCGCGAACCACATGAGCCAGTCGAGGCGCAGGTGGTACGGCGCGACCTGGGGTGGCATGCGCTTCGGGTCGCCCGGCTTCCCCTTGAACTCGTACGCCTTCCACGCATCGGAATGCCCCGCGTTGTCGGTCCCTTCGATGATGATCTCGTAGCGCTCCTTGGTGATGTGGCCGAACGCGCCATAGGTGCCGACGAAGTGGAGGCGGTTGAAGCTGAAGTTCATGAGCTGCCGGCGCGACAGCATGTTGCGGATCGGCCAGTAGCTCAGGACGGCGACGAGCACGGTGAGCGCGATCACGAGCCCCTCGTACCAGCCCGGGGACGCAACGAGCTCGGGACGGTCGAACGGGAGGACGTAGCCGAGCGTGGCATCGCTGAACGCAAAGATCGCCAGCACGATCGTGATGAAGTTCAGCCACGAGAAGTTGCCCGACAGGATCAGCCACGACTGGGTCAGGACGATCAGCCCGCCCGCAATGCCGGCGACTGGCTGCGGCGCGAACAGGAAGAACGGCACCACGAGCTGCGCGAAGTGATTGGATACGACCTCGATCTTGTGTGCGCGCCCGGGCAGGTGGTGGAAGAACCAGCTCAGTGGGTTCGGCATCGGCTGGGTCTCGTGGTGGTAGTGCAGACATGTGAGGTCCCGCCAGCAGGGGTCGCCGCGCAGCTTGATGAGCCCCGCTCCGAACTCGAGCCGGAACAACAGCCAGCGCATCAGGAACACGAGCAGGACCGGCGGGGCGGTGCGGGCGTCGCCGAGGAGGATCGCGAGCGCGCCCACCTCGCACAGCAGTGACTCCCAGCCGAACGAGTAGAACGTCTGGCCGACGTTGACGATCGACACGTACAGCGCCCACAGCGCGAGCCACACGAGGATGGGCGCCCAGATCGGGCCGGCCTGCGGCAGTCCGACGATCACGCTCGCCGCAAGCACCACACCGGCCCACGCGACGACGGACAGGAGCCGGTCCGAGTAGCGGAGTTGGAACAGGCTCGGCGCGTCCCGGAACCGCACCATGCGCACGAAGCGCGGCACGGGGAGCAGGCCGCGCTCGCCGAGCAGGGGGCGGAACTGGTTGACGGTGACGAGGAACGCGACGAGGTAGACGACGCCGAGGGCGCGCTCGAACACGAAGCGGCTCAGCCAGTACTCGGGCGCCTCGAACCAGTCCATGGCGGGGATCCGGCGTGGTGCTGCTCTCGTGCCCTTCTCGGGCCGCAGCGTAGGTCTTGGGCGAACTCATAGCTCGCGTTCAGCTGCCATTCAGGCCCGCCCCTGAGACTGCGCCCCGGTAACCCACCCCCCGACAGAAGGGAATTCTCATGCGCTCCAAGCTCAGGGCCTCTCGGGCCCTTGCCGCGGCCGCGCTGACGGCGGGCCTCGCCGGCGGCGGGGTCCTCGGCGTCACGGCGGTGGCCGGTGCCCAGACGGGCGGCGACAGGCCTCCGGCCGAGGCCGACCGGCCGCCCGGCGGGCACGGTCCCGGGCTCGACGCCGCCGCCCAGGCGCTGAACCTGAGTGTCGACGACCTGCGATCGAAGCTGGAGGGCGACAAGACGATCGCCCAGGTCGCCCAGGAACAGGGCGTCGACGTGCAGACGGTGATCGACGCGATGGTCGCCGACGCAACCGCCCACATCGATCAGGCAGTCCAGGAAGGCAAGCTCACCGCCGACCAGGCCAACGAGCGCAAGGCGAACCTCCAGGAGCGCATCACCAAGCTCGTCAACGAGGGCAAGCCGAAGGGCGAAGGGCGACGCGGTCACGGCCCGAAGCTCGACGCCGCCGCCAAGGCACTCGGCGTCAGCACCGACGAGCTGCGAGCGCAGCTCGCGCGACGGCAAGACCATCGCCCAGGTGGCCGACGACCGGAACGTCGACAAGCAGAAGGTGATCGACGCCATGGTCGCCGACGCGACGGAGCACATCGACCAGGCGGTCAAGGACGGCAAGCTCACGACCGATCAGGCAAACGAGCGCAAGTCCGGACTGAAGGACCGCATCACCACGCTCGTCAACGACGGCCCGCAGAAGGGCCGAGACGGCGGCCCGGGTGGTCCGCCGCCGAGCGGCGCCGAAGGTCAGTCCCAGAACCAGAGCTCGTAACAACCGTGCTCAAGTCGGCCCGGGGACTCGGGGTTCACAAGACCTTCAGGTTCCCGGGCCAGACTTGCGCGGCGACCGGCGGCTTTGCCGACCGGCGCCCGCAACGGCAGCGGCTTTGCCGACTGCCGTTGCAAAGCGGGAGCTTGCGACCGCGACCAGGACCTGGAGCCGGAGCTCGCCGACGGCGACAATGGAGAAATATGCGCGTGCTCGTCGTCGACGACGACCCGGCGGTGCTCGACTCACTCGAGCGGGCGTTGCGCATCGAGGGGTACACGGTCGACGCGGTCGGCGCCGGGTTCCCGGCGCTCGAGCGTCAACACGACGATCCCGCCGACGCCGTCGTCCTCGATCTGCGGCTGCCCGACCTCGACGGCCTCGAGGTGTGCCGTCGCATGCGCGCTGCCGGTGACGGCACCGCCGTCCTGATGCTGACCGCACGCGACGCCGTCGGCGAGCGCGTCGCCGGGCTCGACGCCGGCGCCGACGACTACCTCGTCAAGCCGTTCGCGCTCGACGAGCTGCTGGCCCGACTGCGCGCGTTGCTGCGACGAACCGAAGCAGACGCCAGCGGCGTGCTCGAGTACGCGCACGTCCTTCTCGACCCGACCACGCGTGACGTCACGTGCGGCGACCGCGCCCTCGACCTCACTCGCACCGAGTTCGCCCTGCTCGAGCTCCTCATGCGCAATCCGCGCGTCGTCCTCCCCCGGAGCGTGATCTTCGAGCGGGTCTGGGGCTACGACTTCGGCCCCGACTCGAACTCGCTGGAGGTCTTCATCGGCTATCTCCGCCGCAAGACGGAGGCGGACGGAGAGCCGCGGCTGATCCAGACCGTGCGCGGCGTCGGGTACGTCCTCCGCGAGCAATGAGCCTGCGCACCCGGCTGGTCCTGGCGGCGTCGCTCGCCGTCGCGGTCGCGATCACGGCAGCCGCATTCTTCGTGTACGCGCGCACGAGAGGCGAGTTGCACGGCGAGGTCGACGCGACGCTGCGCGAGCGTGCGAACGCCGTCGTCCGGGAACGGAATCGACCCGGCGGGGCGGCCGCGCCGGGTCAAGCCGGCCCCAACGGCAACGCCCTCCTCGTTCGCCCCCCGCCGCTCGGCGGTGCCGGCGGTCTCGTGCAGACGGTGGACGACCGGGGCCAGATCAGGACCGGGCCCGACACGACGGAGATCCCGCTGATCGACGGGACGACCGAGGTCGCAACGGGTACGAGGGAGCCGTTCTTCGCCGACGTCGACGTGGACGGGACGCCGCTGCGCGTCTACACGACGCGGTTCAACCGGAACATGGCGCTCCAGGTCGCACGGCCGCTCACCGAGACCAACGCCGTCATCAGCGACATGGGACTGGCACTGCTCGTGACGGCATTGGTGGGCGTGCTCGTGGCTGCCGTCCTCGGTTTCATCGTTGCGCGCGCCGCGCTCCGCCCCGTGCGCCGCCTGACCGCGGCAGTCGAGGACGTCACCGAGACCCGTGACCTCTCCCGCCGGATCGAGACGACCGGCAACGACGAGGTCGGCCGCCTGGCGGGGAGCTTCAACGAGATGCTCGAGGCGCTCGACGAGTCGCAACGCGCGCAGCGGCGTCTCGCCGCCGACGCCGGGCACGAGCTGCGGACGCCGCTCACGAGCTTGCGCACGAACATCGAGGTGCTCGTGCGCAACGAGCGCCTCGATCCCGCCGACCGGGAGCGGCTCGTGCGGGACGTCAACGCGCAGATCGTGGAGGTGTCGGCGATGATCGGCGGGATGATGGAGATCGCCCGGGGCGACGAGCCGATCGATGACGAGATCGGCGACGTGCAGCTCGACCGCATCGCGGCCGGCGCGGTCGAGGAGGCGTCGTTCCATTGGCCCGACGTGCGCTTCGTGACCGACCTCTCGCCGAGTGTCGTCCGCGGCGCCGGCAACCGGATTGCACGCGCCGTCAGCAACCTGCTCGACAACGCCGGCAAATGGAGCCCCCCCGCCGGTCGGGTCGAGGTCGCAGTGCGGGACGGTGAGATCGCTGTGCGCGACCACGGCCCCGGCATCGCACCCGAGGACGTCCCCTTCGTGTTCGACCGCTTCTGGCGGGCCGAACGCGCCCGCGGGACCCCCGGATCGGGCCTCGGCCTCGCGATCGTCCGCCAGGTCGCCGATCAGCACGGCGCCACCATCACGGTCGAGACCCCCGCCGACGGCGGCACCCGCGTCGTGTTGCGCTTCCCGGCCTGACCCCTCCCGTTCTCGGCAGCGAAACGCTCGCTATGCGACCTTTTTGCTGCCGAGAAGCAGGTGTGCGGGTGGAAGCGTGCGCTACTGCGCGCGCAGGGCCAGGTCGGCTTCGGCTTCGGCATCGACGAAGGGCTCGCCGTCGACGTCGACGATCACCCGGTGGAGCCCGCCGCTGAAGCGGAACGGGGCCCGGTAGTCGTCGACGACCGGCATCGCCCAGTCGTAGCCGCAGGACAGGCCGGCGTCGGTGATCGAGAAGCGCGTCGGCGTGAAGCGGGGGATGTCGCCGGCGCCCACCTCGTCGCCGTCGACGAGCAGGGTGCCGCGACCCTTGTGCTCGCCGGTCTTGACGAACCGGAACGTCACCGTGTGCGGTCCCGGTGTCAGCGGGGCCGACGACGAGATGCGGTGCTCCTCGAGGCCGACGTAGTTGTGCACGTAGAGCAAGCGTCCGCCGAGCACGAACAAGACGTATCCACCGAGGGCCGATCCCTGCGCGAGCAGGATCCCTTCGACACCGCCGTCGGGCACCTCGATCTCGGCGGTGATGCGGTGCGAGCGGTTGCGCACGTTCACCGCCGCCTCCTCCGTGACCGGGCCCCCGAACGGGTAGTACACGTACCTGCGCCGGCCGTCGATGCCGGGACGCTCGTCGCCGAAGATGCGGTCGAACGGCGCGTTGTCGAGCGGGAGCACGTGGTTCCTCTCCGCTTCGGCTCCACCAGCGCGCCACGAGCTCGCGCAGCTTCTCCGGATGCTCGGCGGCGACGTCGTGGCACTCCGACGCGTCCTCGGCCACGTGGTACAGCTCCCACGCGTCGTCGTCGGCGTACGGCACCGATTGGTCGAACATCGGGTGGTAGACGACCGCCTTCCAGCCGTCGTGGTACAGGGCGCGGCAGCCGAACATCTCGAAGTACTGCGTGTCGCGGCTGCTCGGCGCGGCCGCATCGTCGAACGTGCTCGTGAAGGGCACGCCGTCGATCGGTGTCTGCGCGACGCCGTCGATCTCGTCGGGCGCCTCGACGCCGAGCACGTCGAGCACGGTCGGCGCCAGGTCGACCGCGTGCACGTACTGGCGGCGCATCTCGCCCCGGGCATCGATGCGTGCCGGCCACGAGACGATGAGCGGGTCTGCGACCCCACCCTCGTGGACCTCGCGCTTCCAGCGCCGGAACGGCGTGTTGCCGGCCACCGTCCAGCCCCATGGGTAGTTGTTGTGTGCCGTCGGTCCGCCGATCTCGTCGATGCGGGCGACGGCCTCCGCGACGGGGCGGCCGGCGAGGTTCCACGGGCGGGAGTCGTTGATCGACCCATGCTTCCCACCCTCCGACGAGGCTCCGTTGTCCGAGAGCGCGAACACGAGCGTGTCGTCGAGCCGCCCGACCTCCTCGAGGAAGTCGAGCACGCGCCCGAGGTGATGATCGGCGTGGCTCAAGAAGGCCGCGAAGCACTCCATGAAGCGCGCGGCGACGCGTTGCTCGTCCCGCGGGAGCGAGTCCCATGCCGGCACCCACTCGGGGCGCGGCGAGAGCTCGGTCCCCTCGGGCAGCAGCCCGAGCTCTTGTTGGCGGGCGAAGGTCGCCTCCCGCCACGCGTCCCAGCCGGCGTCGAAGTGGCCGCGGTACCGCTCGATCCAGTCCGGCGGCGCGTGATGGGGCGAGTGGCAGGCGCCCGTGCAGAGATAGAGAAAGAACGGCTTGTCCGGATCGGCGGCCTCCAGGTCGGCGACGAACTCGATCGCCCGGTCGGCGATGTCCTCGCTGAGGTGGTAGCCGTCCTCCCACGACCGCGGCGGCGCCACCCGGTGGCTGTCGTGCACGAGCGAGGGCGCGAACTGGTGCGTCTCGCCGCCGAAGAAGCCGTAGAAACGATCGAAGCCGCGTCGCAACGGCCACCGTTCGCGCGACGCGCCGAGGTGGCGCTCGTCATCCGGCGTCAGATGCCACTTGCCGACCGCGTACGCGCCGTAGCCGAGCGGTCCGAGCACTTCGGAAAGGAAGCCGTGCTCCTTGCCGATACGAGCGTGGTACCCGGGGAATCCGGTCGCGAGATCGGTGATCCGGCCCATACCGACGCGGTGGTGATTGCGCCCCGTGAGGACGCAGGCGCGCGTCGGGGAGCAGAGCGCGGTCGTGTGGAAGTTCGTGTAGCGCAGCCCGTTCGTCGCCAGCCGGTCGAACGTGGGGGTTGCGATGTCGGAACCGAAGCAGCCGAGCTGTGCGAACCCCACGTCGTCGAGCAGCACGACCAGCACGTTCGGCGCAGCCGCGGGCGGGCGCACCGGGTCCGGCCACCACGACGTCGACTCGTCGCGGTACCGGCCGATCACGCCGCCGAACTCCGCCCATTCGCTCATCGGCTCACCCCCTGTGATCCAGAGGCAGGCTAGGCCGCGGCGCGGCCGGGGCCTTTCGTCGCGAGATCCGGCGTACCGTGGGGGTGTGGAGGGCTTCGATCGGGACCAGCCGGAAGCCGCCGGCGACGAAGGCGCACAGGCAGACGGCGACGTCGACGGGACCGACGCGGGCCAGCGGCCGGTCGACCGCTTTCGACGCTCGGCGACAGGAGCGGTCGTCGCGGCCGGGCTCCTCGGCCTGCGTGACGCGCTCGAGGGCCGCCCCGAGAAGGAAGAGGTCACGATCGTGAACGAGGCGCCGGATGCGCCGCCGCGTGACCTGGAAGTCGTGATCGATTTCGACCATCCCGAGCGGTCGGTCGCGGTCGTCCACCGGCCCGAAGACGACGACGGCTCGAGCGAGAGCTAGGTCTACGCGCTAGGCGGAGGCGTCGAGCCGGGCGGTGAGCTGCTCCAGGAACTCGCGCCGCTCCGCCTTGAACTCGGCGTCGGTAGGAAGCTTCCCGGTCACCATGCGCGTGAGCTGGGGGAACGCGACCGGGAACATTGCCAGCGCCAGCTCGGACAGGACGAGCTGCTCGGCGTCGAGGTCGTCCGGGAGGTCGCCGCGCCGCTGCGCTTCACGCACGTCGTCGGACCACTCGGCGAGCGACTCCCGGCGGAGGAGCTCCTGTTCGACCTGGCCGCGGCGACCGCGCTCGAGCCCTTCCCACATCAGGAGACGCACGTAATCGGCCGAGTCGTCGAGGCGGTCCTGGAGCTCGGCGATGCGGCCGGGGCCGGTGCGGTCACGCCCGCGCGCCGTCGGCGCCCGGTCGGCGAGCCGCTGCCGGAGCACGGCCCGGAACAGGTCGTCCTTCGACCCGAAGTAGTAATAGAGCATCCGCTTGTTCGTGCCCGCCCGGGCCGCGATGGCATCGACGCGTGCCCCGTCGATGCCCTTGGCGGAGAACTCCCGCAGCGCCGCCGCCAGGATCCGTCGGCGCGTCCCTTCGGGGTCGCGGCGGCTTGGGGCGTTCGGGCCCTTCCGGATCCGTGGCCGCGCCGCCGGGAGCGGCTGTCTTGGGCATCGCTCCGCCTTTGCACCGGCCCTGTCAGACCGTTAGAGTGTACTAACTAGATAGTTAACAGTACCACCTTCCTCCCGGGGAGCGCACCTGACCACCGCCGCCGTTCGGCCGCCCCGAACCCCCGAGCCCGGGGGCGCCGACGCGCCCGACGTCACGCACGCCCGGCGATGGTTGATCCTCGGCGTGCTGTCGCTGTGCGTCGTCGTGATCGGGGTCGACAACACGATCCTCAACGTCGCGCTCCCGTCGATCGTGCGCGCGCTCGGCGCGTCGGGATCGCAGCTGCAGTGGATGGTCGACGCGTACACGATCGTCTTCGCGTGCCTCCTCCTCACTGCGGGCTCGCTGGGCGACCGCTACGGGCGGCGCCGCATGCTCATGTTCGGGCTTGCGTGGTTCGGCGTCTTCTCGGCGCTGGCCTCGTTCGCAAGTACGCCCGGGATGCTGATCGCGGCCCGGGCGCTCATGGGCGTCGGCGGCGCGTTCATCTTCCCGACGACGCTGTCGATTCTCACCAACACGTTCCGCGATCCCGCCGAGCGCGCCCGAGCCATCGGCGTGTGGGCAGGAGTGGCCGGCATCGGCATCGCGATCGGCCCCGTCATCGGGGGCCTGCTCGTCGAGCACCTCGGCTGGGGATCCGTGTTCTTCATCAACGTGCCGGTGTGCGCGCTTACCTTCGCACTCGCGTGGCGGTTCATCCCGAACACGAGCGCGCCCGAGGAGAGCCCGCTCGATCCGATCGGCGCCGTCCTGTCGATCGCCGGGCTCGTCGCGCTGCTGTTCGCGATCATCGAGGTGCCGAACCACGGCTGGGTCGCGCCCGACGTGCTCGCCGGATTCGTGATCGGTCTCGTGTTCCTCGGATTGTTCGCGGCGTGGGAAGCGCACACGCCGCGGCCGATGCTCGACGTACGCTTCTTCCGCAACCCGCGGTTCTCGGCCGCGTCGGCGACGATCACGCTCGCCTACTTCGCGCTGTTCGCCTCGACCTTCCTGCTCACGCAGTACTTCCAGTTCGTGCTCGGTTACAGCCCACTCGAGTCAGGTCTCATGCTGACGCCGGTCGCGCTGGGGCTCATCATCGGGTCGCCGGCCGCCCCGCGGTTCGTCCACCGGTTCGGCACGAAGCGGGTCGTGGTGTCGGGGCTGCTCGTCGCCGCCGCCGCGATGGCCTGCTACGGCTCCGACACGATCATGTCGTCGTTCGCGCTCGGCTTCGGCGTGCGGCTCGTGTACGGCATCGGCATGGGCCTCACCGTCGCGCCCGTCACCGAGTCGATCATGGGCTCGCTCCCGCCTGGCCGCGCCGGCGTCGGCTCGGCAGTGAACGACACCACCCGCCAGACCGGTGGCGCGCTGGGCGTGGCCGTGCTGGGCAGCATCTTCGCGTCCCAATACCACGCGACGTTCGACGCCGCCCGGAATCTCCCGCCCGGGGTGGCTCATTCGGCGCGTGACTCGATCGGCACGTCGCTTCAGGTGGCCAGGCACCTCCCCGCAGGCGTCGCGACGCAGCTGCGGAGCGTCGCCGGCGACGCGTTCCTGTCGTCGATGCGGATCACGTACGCCTGCGCCGTCGCCGTCGTCCTCGTCGCCGTGTTCGTCGCCGCCCGCTTCCTGCCCGCCCGGGCACGCGAGCCCGAGGTGCGCGAGGAGCACGAGGTCGTCGAGGCCCTCGCCCTCGGTGCCGAGAACGCCGCCACCTGAAGTCGGCGGGCTACATGCCAGGCAGCGCCCGCAGACCGAGCTCGTTCAGGTGCTGCACGAACAGCTCGGGGTCGTCGAACATCCAGTCGTGGTCGATCGCCCCGTACCCGGGCGGCGCCTTGGCCACCGTGAACGTCGCGTGCAGGTTGCGGGCGAACTCTTGACCGTCCTTCCGCGACAGGATCGTGTCGCGGGCGGCCCACAGCACGTGGCACGGCAGCCCAAAGTCCGCGCACTCCTCGATCTCCGGCCGGCGGTCGCTTCGGAACGCCCACAGCGCCGCTTCCGCCAAATGCATCGGATGCGCCAGCCACTGCTCCGAGAACGCCCGCACTGCACGGGGCGTCGCCATACGCACGATGCCGAGGGGATGCACGGCCTCCAGCGCGAGGGAGAACTCGCGTTCCATGCCCAGCGTGTCGCTGAACACGCACTCCACGATTCGCTGCGGCGAGCGGCACGCCAGCCCGAGCTCGAGGCCACCGCCGAAGGAGTGGCCGATCAGGCTGACCTGCTCGACGCCCAGGTCGTCGATCGTGCGCTGCAGGCAGTCCAGCGCATGATCGAACGTCCACCGCCCCGGCACCGCGAACAAGTCGGGGATGACGACGCGAGCCCGGTCCGCGAGCAAACGCGCCATGGGGAGGTACGTTTCCGGCTTCATGCCATAGCCGTGCAGCACCATGATCGTCGGGCCCGCGCCGACGTCCAGAAATCGCAGCGGACGAGCTCGCTCGTCTTCCGTCATGCGACCCCGGTGTCGACCGCGAGTCGGCGGGGTCCGATCTCGAAGAACGTCGGGACGTTCTCGAACTCGTAGTCGGGGGCGAGCCGCACGGAGCCGGGCGGGAACCGATCGAGGAACGCGGCGATCCCGATGCGGGCCACGATCCGCGCCATGCCCGCGCCCGGGCACACGTGAGGCCCGTAGCCGAACGTCAGGTGCTGGTCGGCGTTGGGACGGTCGACCCGGAACTCGTCGGCCTCGTCGAACAGCCGCTCGTCGCGGTTGGCCGACCCGGTCCCGACGATCACGCGCTCGCCGGCCTCGACGGGGCAGCCGGCGATGGTGGTGTCACGGACGCATCCGCGCGCGACGAAGAGGAGTGGCGGCGCGATGCGCAGGCTCTCCTCGACGGCGTTGGCGATCGCGTCGTCGTCGGTGCGGAGGGTGCGCTCGAGGTCCGGATCGCTCAGGAGCTGGTGCAGGAGATTGCCGAGCAGCTGGCTCGTCGTCGTGAGCCCGCCCGTGATGAGGTTCCGGGTGAGCGCGGAGCTGCCGAGGGGTGAGACGATCGCCGTCCACCTCGAGCTGGACGAGCCGGGTGAGGACGTCGTCGGGCGTTTCCTCGCCCCGCTCGACGAGACGGACCCGGTGGTCGATCTTGTCGTCGATGTAACGGGCGAACTCGGGGAACGCTCCCGCGAAGCCCTCGCCCCGGTCGGTCCGGTTCGTGCGCGGGAACTCGCTCACCATCAGTGCCCCGGCCCACGACGCGATCTGGTCGGCGTCCTCGGCCGGGAAGCCGAGGAGGTGGACGGTCACGCGGTTGGGGAGCGGGACGGAGAACGCGGTGACGAGATCGGCCCGGCCCGGCACCGTCACGCCGTCGAGCAGTCCCTCGGCCGTACCCCGGATGAACGGCTCCGCCGCGTGCACGACCTTGGGCGTGAGCGCCGTGACCATCACCCGGCGGACGACGCGTGTGCTGCGGCGGATCCAGCTCGCCGAGGATCCGGTCCTCGAACGGCACGTCGACGCCTTGCGCCTTCATCCCCGACGCGTTCGAGAACGCCTCCGTGTCGCGCAGCACTTCCCGGCACTCGGCGTGCCGGGTGACGTAGTGCATCCCGCCCGCGATCGGGGCCACCGGCCCCTGACGGCGGAGCTCCTTCAGCAGCGGCCAAGCGCGCTGCGCCTGCCCCGGATCGAATGGATCGAACCCGCCCGCCATCGACCGGGAGCGTACCGGCGCGAGCGCACCCCTAGCATGGGCCCGTGACGACGGGGGCAGGGGAGGCAGGGCGGCCTGCGACGGCGACGGTCCTCTTCACCGATCTCGTCGGCTCCACCGCGCTGCGCCAAGCCGTCGGCGACGACGCCGCCGATGAGTTGCGCCGGTCGCACGACCGCGTGCTGCGTGACGCCGTCGCTGCCCACGGCGGACGCGAGGTCAAGGGCACCGGCGACGGCCTGATGATCGTGTTCGATTCCGCCGTCGAAGCAGTTGCAGCTGCCGAGGCGATGCAACGCGGCGTCGAGCGGTTGACACGCCGCGCGCCCGCTCCCGTGTCGATCCGCGTCGGGCTCAGCGCCGGCGACGTCGTGTGGGAGGGCGACGACTGCTTCGGGACGCCGGTCGTCGAAGCCCGCCGGCTGTGCGACTCCGCCGAGGGCGCGCAGATCCTCGTCGGTGACGTCGTCCGCGTCCTTGCAGGAAGTCGCGGCGGGCACGACTTCCGGCCCGTCGGCGCGCTCGAGCTGAAGGGCCTCACGGCGCCGGTTCCGGCGGCCGAAGTCGCGTGGCAGGTCGGCGATCATGCTGTTCCACTCCCGAGCCCGCTCGCCGGCTCGGAGACCATCGGACTCGTCGGCCGGGTCGACGAGATGGAGCGGCTCTGGACGGCGTGGAAGCACGCCCGTTCCGGTGACAAGCGGCTCGTGCTGCTTTCGGGCGAACCGGGAGTCGGCAAGACCCGGCTCGCCGCCGAGCTCGCGCGACGCGCGGACGCCGAAGGCGCAGCGGTCCTCTTCGGCCGGTGCGACGACGATCTCGCCGTGCCGTACCAGCCGTTCGTCGAGGCGCTGCGGACGTACGTGAGCGTGTGCGCGCCCGCCGACCTCGAAGTGCAGGTCGGATCGCATGGAGGAGATGTGGCCCGCCTCGTTCCCGAGCTCGCGGAGCGGGTCACCGGATTGGCCGACCCGTTGCACGCCGACCCGGAGACCGAGCGGTACCGCCTGTTCGAGGCCGTGGACGCATTCCTCGAAGGCGCGGCCGCCAGCGTGCCTGTGGTCCTCTTGCTCGACGACTTGCACTGGGCGGCGAAGCCGACGCTCCTGATGCTCCGTCACCTCGTGCGTGCCGGGAACGAGGCATCGCTTCTCGTGGTGGGCACGTACCGCGACACCGAGCTCGACCGCCGTCATCCGCTTGCCGAGATGCTCGCCGATCTCCGGCGCGACGAGACCGTCGAGCGGATGGCGCTGCGCGGGCTCGACGAAGGTGAAGTGACCGCGTTCGTCGAGGCCGCCGCCGACCAGCCTCTCTCGCCTGAGGTCGCCGAGCTCGCGCACGCCGTGTACGCCGAGACCGAAGGCAACCCGTTCTTCGTCGGCCAGGTGCTGCGCCACCTCGTGGAGTCGGGCGCGGTCGTCCTGGAGGACGGGCGGTGGGTGCGAACTGCAACGGCCGACCGCATCGGCATCCCCGAGGGTGTGCGCGAGGTGATCAGTCGTCGCCTGGCCACCCTCGACGACGAGTCGAACGCCGTCCTCGCGGTGGCGGCGGTCATCGGCCGCGACTTCGACGCCGAGCTGCTCACCGAAGCCACCGAGGTGGGTGCGGAACGCGTCCTCGACGCCTGCTCGAGACCGCCGAGGAGGGGCGTCTCGTCGAAGCGACGCCGGGGCGCGGCACGGTTCACCTTCGTCCATGCGCTGGTGCGCTCCACGTTGTACGACGAGATCCCGACGACGCGTCGTCTGCGCCTGCACCGCCGCGTGGCTCAGGCGCTCGAGCCGCGCGCCGCTGGCGACGAGAGCGTTCTGCCGAGTCTGGCCCGCCATTACTGCGAAGCGGCCGCACTCGGCGAGACAGAAAAGGCGATCCGTTATGCCACGCAGGCCGCCGAGCAAGCGCACGCGAACCTTGCGTACGAGGAGGCCGCCGACCTGTACGAGCGCGCCCTTGCCGTGCTCGAGCCGCGTAGCCAGGACGAGCGGGCGCATCGTGGTGACCTTCTGATCCAGCTCGCGACTGCCCACGCGGCCGCAGGCGACCGCGGAGCGTCCCGCGTGGCGGCGTTCGAGGCGGTGCAAAACGGGCGTGACGTCGGCCGTCCCGATCTCCTCGCCGACGCCGCGATCAGCATGGGTGGCATCCGCGTCTGGAGTGAGGCGGGGGCTGTCGACGAAGGATTGGTCGCGCTGTGCGAGGAGGCGTTGGATGCCTTGCCGCCCGGCGATTCCGCGGGGCGCGCGATGGTCGCGGCCCGCCTGGCGGGCGAGCTGTACTTCCTGCCCGAGGCGAGTGACCGGCGACGGGCGCTCACGGATGACGCAGTTGCGATGGCGCGCCGCCTTGACGATCCCGCGGTGCTCGCCTTCGTGCTCGGCAGCGCGCACTGGGGCATGTGGGTACCCGGTACCGCGCGAGAGCGGCTGGCTATCGCGGAGGAGATCTTGCAGCTCGGCCGCGCCGCCGGCGACCGGGAGCTGCAGTTCAGCGGCGCGCAGTGGGCCTTCAGCGACCTCATGGAGATGGGGGAAACCGAGCGCGCCGACGAGATGCTCACCACCGAGATGACGATCGCAGCCGAGCTCAATCGGCCCGATTTGCTGTGGATTGCTGGCGTGCACCGATGCACTCGCGTCCTGATGGACGGCAGGTACGACGACGGCGCGGAGCTGGCCGACGAGGCGCTCGCATTCGGACAGGCCGCGCACATCGAAACCGCCCTCCAGATGTACGGCGTCGCACAGATCGACATCGCGCGAGCTCGCGGTGGGCTGGAGGCGCTCGAGCCTCTTGTTGCCGGCATGGTCGAGCAGTACCCCTTGTTGCCGGCGTGGCGGACGGGACTCATCTACCTCTACGCGATGCTCGACCGACCCGACGACGTCCGCGAGCAAGTCGAGATTCTCGCCGCAGACGACTTCGCCGATCTCCCGACCGACGCGAATTGGGGAATCGCGATCGCCCTTCTCACTTTGGGGTGCGCCGTCGTCGGCGACCAGAAGCGAGCGGCGCGTCTGTACGAGATGCTGTTGCCGTACGGCGACTACTGCGTGATTGCCGGGCTGCCGGCGATCTCGGACGGATCGGTTGAGCTCTGGCTCGCGCTCGCGGCCGGCACCACAGACCGCTGGGACTTTGCCGACGAGCATTTCGCCCGCGCCATGGAGCGCAACGCCGAGAGCGGCGCACGGGCATGGACGGTACACGGGAAGTACGAGTACGCCGCATTGCTCGTGCGGCGAAGTCATGAGACCGACGAACCGCGCCTCGGCGGCTTGCTCCGCGAGTGCCTCGCCGGCGCTACCGAGATGGGGATGACGCGCGTGATCGATCAAACCCGTGCGCTCGCCGACACCGCCGGCGTCGACGTCGACTAGCCGTCAGGCGGGTGGGCCGGAGGCCAGCGTGACCTGGGCTGTGTGGCGGTCGCCGGAGTTGTCCGTCCAGCTCACCTGAACCTTGTCGCGGGGTGGTGCGGCGCCAGCGCCGACGTGAGGTCGTCGATCGAGCTGGTGCTCTTCCCCGCCAGCGAGGTGATGGTGTCGCCCTGCTGGAGACCGGCGTCGTCCGCGGGTGATCCGGGCTGCACGCTGCCGACGATCGCGCCCGAGCCGGAGGTGCGGTCCCGCAACCCGCTCCGTGAGCCCACGCTCCGGATCGAGACGCCGAGGAACGCGCGCTCGCCGACGTGGGTGTCGCCGCTGCCCTGGCCCGACTTGATCTGGTCCGCGACCGACAGCGCCGTCTTGATCGGCACGGCGTAGCCGGAGCCGGACCCGGAGCCGGTCCGCAGCCGGAATCCTCCGCCGCTGCTGGCGGCGGTGTTCATGCCGACCACCTGGCCGTCGGCATCGACGAGCGGTCCACCCGAATCGCCCGGCTCGAGTGAGGCGTCGATCCGGATGAGGTTCCGCAGCGTCTGCGACCCGGACGCGTCGGCGACTTGGATGGTGTCGCCGACTGCGCGCACCGAACCCGGGCTCGCGTCGGGCGTTCCCCCGCGTCCACGGGCGTTGCCGATGGCGACGACCGGCTCGCCGATGGAGACGGAGTCGTCGGTAGCGACCGTGTCGAGGCCCGAGACGCCGTCGACCTTGAGGAGCGCGACGTCCTCGCTGACGTTGTAGCCCAGCACGTCCGCCGAGTAGTTGCGTCCGGCGCCGCCGAACTGGACCTTCACGCTGCTCGAGTTCTCGATGACGTGGTTGTTGGTCAGAACCTCACCCGACGATCCGATGACGATGCCCGTGCCAGCGGCTTCCCCCTGACCATTGGCGAGCGTCGTATTGACGACGGCCACGGCCGGGTCGACCTTCGACTCGATGGCCGCGACGTTCAGACCACCCTGACCACCCGAGCTCTGCGCACCGGCTCCGGTGGTCACGAAACCGACCACGCCGACGCCTACGACGAATGCGGTGAGCACGGCAAGGCCGCGCCTGATCGCGGGGAGGCAGGGCGGGAACGCGTGGACCGGGTGCGCGTCATGGTCTGCATTCTCTCAAGCGAACCTTTGACCCCGCTGAGGAACGACTGAGCCGGTGCCGAGACTTCCGATCCTTGCGGCCGACCAGGTCGGAATAGTCTCGGTCCTCTCCCCGGCTAGGAGGGCAGCCATGGCAGACGTCCACACGATGACGCTTCGAGCTCCCCGGCTTCGGCGGCGAGCTCGTCCACCCCGGCGACGCCTCCTACGACGACACGCGGGCGGTGTTCAACGGGATGATCGACCGCCGTCCCGGCGTTGATCGCCCGGTGCACGAGCAGCGACGACGTCGTCGCCGCCATCAACCTCGCCCGGGAGCAGGACCTGCCGCTCTCCGTCTATGGCGGCGGCCACGGCGTGACCGGCGCGGCCGTCGTCGACGCCGGCATCTGTCGTCGACCTTCGCGCGATGAACAACGGTCGACGTCGACCCCGAGCAGCGCATCGCCCGCATCGGGGGCGGTGCCAAGTGGGGCGCGATCGACGCCGCCACCCAGGAGCACGGCCTCGCCGTCACCGGCGGCCGCATGTCGGACACCGGCATCGGCGGTCTGGCGCTCGGGAGCGGGAGCGGCTGGCTCGAGCGCAAGTTCGGCTTCACCTGCGACAACCTCGTCAAGGCCGAGGTCGTGACCGCCGACGGCCGCCAGGTCGTCGCGTCCGAGGACGAGAACCCCGACCTGTTCTGGGGTCTGCGGGGTGGCGGCGGCAACTTCGGCGTCGTCACCGCGTTCCACCTCCGTCTGCACCCGGTCGGCCCGATCGTGCTCGCCGGCCAGCTCATGTACCCGGCGCCGATGGCGGGCGAGCTCATGCGCTTCTACCGCGACTTCATCCTCGCCGCGCCCGACGAGGTCTGCGGCGGCATGGCGTTCATCACCGCGCCGCCGGAGGAGTTCGTGCCCGAGCCGGTGCGCGGCCAGCCCGTCGTCGGCGTCGTCGTGCTCTACGTGGGTGATCCCGCCGAGGGCGACGAGGTGTTCCGGCCGCTGCGCGAGTTCGGGCCCCCCGGCCTCGACATGGTCCAGCCGATGCCGTACGTCGCCGTGCAGCAGATGATCGACGCGCCCAACCCTAACGGCATGCTGAACTACTGGAACGCCGACTTCTACGGCTCGATTGCCCGACGAGGCGATCGACACGTTCGTCACCCGGGCCACGAAGCCGGTCTCACCGTTCAGCCAGACGCATCGTCATGCCGGGCGGCGGCGCGATCGCCCGCGTTCCCGAGGACGCCACCGCGTTCGTGGAACGGAACGCGGAGTGGAACCTGCACTACCTGTCGATGTGGGAGGACCCGGCCGACACCGACCGCAACATCGCCTTCACGCGCGAGTTCTCGGGTGCGATGAAGCCGTGGGCGACCGGACGCGCCTACCTGAACATCATCGGCGACGAGGGCCTGGGTCGGGTGGAGGCCGCGTTCGGGCCGGAGAAGTTCGCCCGGCTCCAGGCCCTGAAGACCGAGTGGGACCCGACGAACCTGTTCCGCCACAACCAGAACATCCCGCCCGCCTGACGGGGGAGCGGCCTAGCGCTCCTCGGTGACCCGGACCGTCATGTCGACGGGCCCGGCGTAGGCGGCCCAGCGGCCGGACGACGCCGTCCAGACCCGGTCGGCGAAGCTCACCTGGCTGATCCCGTACTCGGGCGCGTGGCCGACCAGCCACGCCGCCACCGTCCAGCCGCGGGCCTCCGGCACGGGCACGTCGAGCGTGACAGGGCCGAGCTCCCGCGTCAGCGCCTGCCGCAGCGGCTTCCCCGATGGCTGCGTCGGTCCGACGTCGACGCGACAGCTCAGACCGGCCGGGATCTCCCCGGTGGCAGCCTGGGCGATCGCCCGCGCCTCGTGCTCCCACTGCGCGTAGGCGAGCGGCGCGCCGCTGTGCTGGACCCGTTGCGCGGCGGTGGTGACCGGGAGCGACTCCCAGCCGCGGATCCGCGCCAGTCGTCGATAGAACGAGCCCGCGGCGTAGTGAGGTGTCAGGACCTCGGTCTCGGAGCCCCAGCCCTGGGACGGCCGCTGCTGGAACAGCCCGAGCGAGTCCCGGTCCCCGTATTGGAGGTTCTGCAGCTTCGACTCCTGCAGGGCGGCGGCCAGCGCGACCGACACTGCGTGATCGGGCATTCCCATGCGCTTGCCGACGGCGGCGATCGTCGTCGCGTGGGAGGTCTGTTCGGGGCTGAGCGTGTAGGTCTGGTTGTCGAGCGAGACACGGCATCCCGGCGCTGCGGCGGCGTCCTCGTCTCTCGTCGCCGCGTAGACGAAGTAGCCCCCGATCGTCGCCACCACGAGGACGGCGATCACCACGCCCCAGCCACGAGACCGAAACATCCTGCTCCGAACGTAACCGCGAGCGTCCGGCGTGGCGCGTCACCGACGCTTGACCAGGCAAGGGACTAGAACAGGTTCCTATGTCCTTCGTCCTCATAGAAAAGCCCAAGCCGCACGTTGCTCTGGTCACGCTGAACCGGCCCGAGCGCATGAACTCCATGGCCTTCGACGTGATGATCCCACTCCGGGACGCGCTCGAGGAGGTGAGCCTCGACAACGACACACGGGTGGTCGTCCTCACCGGCGCCGGCCACGGCTTCTGCTCGGGCGCCGACCTCGAGGACTCGGGGACGATCCCGAACATCGCCGGTCTGACGCGCTCGTCCATCGCGCAGCGCTCGATGGAGCTCCTCCATGACGTGATCGTCGGGCTGCGCCGCATGCACCAACCTGTGATCGCCGCCGTCAACGGCGCAGCGATCGGCGGGGGTTTCTGCCTCGCGGTCGCCGCCGACATCCGGTTGGCGGCCGGCGGCGCGTACTTCCGCGCCGCCGGCATCAACAACGGTCTCACGTCGACCGAGCTCGGGATCAGCTACCTGCTCCCGCGGGCCATCGGCTCGTCACGTGCGTTCGAGATCATGCTGTCGGGACGCGACGTGGATGCAGTCGAGGCGGAGCGCATCGGCCTCGTCTCGCGCGCCGTGCCCGGCGAGCAGCTACTCGAGCGGTGCTACGAACTGGCCGAGCGCATCATCGGGTTCAGCCGGGTCGGTGTCGAGAGCACGAAGCGCATGCTGTGGTCGAGCCTCGACGCCGGGAGCCTGCACGCGCAGATGGATGCGGAGGCGCACGCCCAGCTGTACGTCCGCCTCACGACCGAGAACTTCGAGGAGGCCGTCCGGGCCCGCCGCGAAAAGCGGTCACCCGTCTTCCGCGACTGACCAGCTCGGCGGAGTTACTTCTCGCCCAACGCCCGGGCGAGCTCGTCACGCCCCATCTTCGACCGGCCTTCGAGGCCCCGCCGCCGGGCGATCTTGATCAGCTCGGCCCGTGTCTTCGGCGTCGACGCGCCGGTTTGCTTCCGCTTGCGCACGGCGGACGCCTGCTTGCCGAGCGCGGTGCGGGTCTTCTTCGGCATGTGGGCGATCGTCTTCTTGCGCTTGGCGGTGCTGATCGCCTTGCGGACGTTCTTCTTTGCTGCCTTCCGCTGCTTGGTGGTGACCACGACACACCTCCTTGGGCGTTTCGTGGTACCTACCCGGATCTACCAGGCGGGATGCCGCCTGGTCACGCCTCGGCGGCGGCGACCCGTTCCACGACCGCGGTGACGATGCCGGGACCCTCCGGGATGCGGGCATCCACGTTCGTGAACCCGAAGCCGAGGACGGCGTGCCCCACCCGCACGACGATGAAGTCGATGTACAGGGTGGCGTTCCCGCCGTTCTGCGTGAAGGTGGCTGCGATCTCGTAGCCGACCGCTTCGTCGCCGACGCCTTGGAGATCCGTGATCGGCGACACCGTGGGTGGGGCCGCCGTGGGCCGGCTTCGTGCGACCTCCGACCCGAGCTTGTCGAAGCACGCGGTTGCCGCCGAGCCCGTGTACGCCGCCACGAACTTGCCGGCGGCCTTCTTGTCAGGGAAGGCGTACACCGCGTTCTCGGCCGTCTTCGCGTTCTCCGGCACCGGGTCGGCGAACTCCCGGGATCGGGCCCGGGGGTCGTCCTTCTTCGCAGCTGCGACGGCGGAATTGATCTTCTTGCATTCCTTCAGGCCCTTGAGCGCGTCGCCGGTGGACTCACCCTTCTTCGAGGTCCACTCGGCGGGAACGTCCGCCTTCGTGATGACGCCTGCCTTGAGGATCGCCTTGTCACCCTTGGACTCACCGGCGGCGACTGCCGGCGCGGCGAACGCAAGGGACACCGCAACCGGGACGGCGAAGATCAGCATGCGCGTGCGTTGGGGAAGCATCGGGGCACCATACTGCCCGGTTCCGGGGCCAAACCCCCGGCGAGTGGAGTGGCTAGGTCGCCGCCGACGCCGAGAGCCGCGCCCGAGTGGCGTGACTCATCCATTCCACAGCCCGCTGTGGACGGCTGACCAGGGCAAACGTTCACCATCCGTTCACGCTGCGCGCGTTGATCGCCGGGCGACGACACGCTTCGCTACTGGCAACCGATTTGGGCCCATCCCAGGAGAGCACTTGGCCGAATCGGACCCCAGGGAGCGGGAGTCGCCCCATAACGTCTTCCCCCGGGGCGGCTCCCGCTTCCGCTCAGGTCGTACGACGCCAGTGCACGCGACCTGGCCGGACCGGCGCGCGCCGGCCGGCTGCCAGAATCGGCGGCGTGGGAAGGGAGCACAACCGCGCCGTCCGGACCGAGTTCCGCCGCCAGTCGCCGACGTTCGAAGCTGAGGACTCGTTCTTCGCCGACCCCCGCCTGGCGCAGTGGGTCGCACGGCACCTCGAGCCGCTCGACACGTCGATGCTCGTCCTCGAGGTCGCGTGCGGCGGTGCCCACCAGGGCGAGGCGATCGCACCTCAGGTCGAACGCGTCGTCGGCGCCGACCTCACGCCCGAGATGCTCGACGTCGCCCGCCGCCGACTCCGTGCCCGCTCCCTCGACGGAGTGGCGCTGGCACGCGCCGACGCCGCCCGCTTGCCCTTCCCCGACGACTCGTTCGACCTGACGTTCTGCCGCTTCGCGGTGCACCACTTCGCCGAGCCACTCGAGCAGCTCGACGAGATGGTGCGCGTCGCCCGCCCCGGTGGACGAGTCGCCGTGGTCGACCTGATCTCCGCCGACCCGGAGCTCGCCGCCGCGTACAACGACGTCGAGCGGCGACGTGACCCTTCGCACACGCGCGCGCTCACCGCCGACGAGCTCGAGCACGCCGTCGACGGCACGGGAATCAGCCTGGAGCACACGACCCGGGTGGACGTGCGGGCGCCGGTCGAGCGTTGGCTCGCCCAGGCTTCGACGCCGCCCGACGTCGCCGACGCGATCCGCGCCGAGTTGCGGGCTGAGCTGACGGGTGGGCCGTCGACGGGCATGCGGCCCGTCGACGACGGCGAACTTCAGTACACCCAGACGTGGGAGATCGCGGTCGGCCGCGTCCAGCGCTGGTAGGCGAAGGATCAGCAGCCGGCGTTGCGCAGCGTGGCGTACGGATTGGTCCGCTCCCCGTTGACGCCACCCAGCCGGATCTCGAAGTGCAGGTGCGGGCCGGTGGCGTTGCCGGTCTGGCCGACCCGGCCGATCGGCTCGCCTTGTCCGACTCCGCGGTCGCCGCCGCCGAGGATCTCCGACATGTGCGCGTAGTAGTAGACGTTCCCGTCGACGGCCGAGAGATACGCGACGAGTCCACCCGCTCTCGAGGGTGTAGTGCACGCTGCCGGACTTGACCGCCCAGGTGGGTGTTCCCGTCGGCGCGATCATGTCGATGCCGTAGTGGAACCCGCTGCCGCGCGGTCCGAAGTCGTTCGTGTAGCTCGAGCCGTCCACCGGGCACCGGAAGTCCGAGATGACGGGACCGCCGCCGGGCGAGCACGTCGCGGCGATCAATACGAGCGCCGCCAATGGCAGCGCCAAGAACCACGCGCGAAAGGAAGAGTTTGCTCGGGGGATGCAAGAAGCGTAGGCGCGTACCATGCGCGAAATGCGGACCATCGCGCTGGTCGATCACACGAAGAGATATCGGCCGCCCGCCGGTGTGCTGGAAGCCATTGCGGAGGCGCTGACCATTCAGGTGCAACGCGACTTCTCGCCCGCCTGGGGTGTCGAAGGAGCGCAGTTCACGGTGGGCGGGCGCGGCGACAAGATCCATTTCTTCGACAGCGCGCGCGAAGCGGAGGAGTTCGGTTGGCACGTCACGGACGACCGCGGCCTTCCGTACGCGCATGTGTTCGCAGCTGCGTCCATCTCGCACGGCAACGGCTGGGCCGAGGGTGCAGAAGCGGTGTCGGTGACCGCCTCGCATGAAGCGCTCGAGATGCTCGCCGACCCTCGGGCGAACGAGTTCTGCTTCGACGGCGAGCGGCGCCTCTGGGCGCGCGAGGTGTGTGATCCGGTCCAGAGCCGGGCGTACAGGATTCGTACGAACGACCAGCTCGTGCCGGTGAGCGACTTCGTGCTCCCGGCGTACTTCAACCCGTGGGGGGCGGGCCCGTACGACCAGCTGCGCGTGCTCGACGAGCCGTTCTCGATCGACACCGGCGGGTACGCGGTGTTCCAGCGCACCTCCGCCGAGCACGAGAAGTTCGGACGCGGCTTCGGCGTCGCGTTCGACGACGCCATGCCCGAATGGCAGCGGGCACTGAAGCTGCGGGGCTGGGGCCGTACTTACTGGCGGCTCGCGCCTCAACCCGTGAGCGCGTCGAACCGGCGCCTCCGCCGCCTCCACTCCGCCTCGATCGAGAGGACGCGGTCGAGCCCGAGACGCTCGATGTCCGCCCGGACACGGCGCGAGGGATGCACGACTGTGAGGCGGTGACCGGACCGTCCGAAGCTGCGGTGGATGGTCTCGATCATCTTGATGCCGGTCCCGTCGGCGAACGAGAGGCCGCCGAGGTCGAGGACGACGTCGCCCGCAACGTCACGGGCGTGGAGACAGGCGGCGGCGAGCTGCACGGCGCTGATCTCTTCGAGCTCGCCGTCGACGATCACTGCGGCTGAGCCGTTCTCCCGGCGCAGCTCACATCGGAAGCTCGGACTGGGAATGGTCATGGGCGCACCTCGCGGTTGCGTGCTTTCGACAGTAGAACGAGCGGTTGCATCGCGGTCAGCCATCGGGGTGAACGAGAGGTGAACGTTTGCCTGCGCCGCGGTAGCGCGGCTCGTTCACCGTTGCGCTACGAGACCTTGACGTCGTGTTCGTCGCCCGGCAAAGACGTTTACGCCTCGATTCGTCATGCTGCGCGTCGTGAAGATCGGAATCGTCACCGAGAGCTTTCTTCCTCAGATCAACGGCGTGACGAACTCGGTGCTTCGCATCCTGGAGCACTTCCGGGAGCGCGGCCACGACTCCATGGTCGTCGCGCCGGGCGACGGACCAGCCGAGTACGCCGGCTCGTCGATCGTGCGCGTCGCCGCGGTCCGTTGCCGGTGTACCGGTCGTTCCCGATCGCCCTGCCCACCCGCCACGTCGAGAACGCGTTGCGGGACTTCCGTCCCGATGTCGTGCACCTCGCGTCACCGACGGTCTTGGGCGGCATGGGCGCCGTTGCCGCACAACGGCTCGACGTGCCCGCGGTCGCGGTGTTCCAGAGCGACCTTCCCGCGTTCGTCCGTCGCTACCACCTCGGCGTCACGGCCCCCGTCGCGTGGAGCTGGCTGCGGTGGATCCACCGCCACGCGGCGTTGACGCTGGCGCCGTCATCGGTGGTCGCATGGGAGTTGGAGCAGCGCGGGTTCGCGCCCGTCGCCCGGTGGAGGCGCGGCGTCGACGTCGACCGCTTCAACCCCGCGCACCGGAGCGAGCTCATGCGGCGTCACATTGCGCCCCGGGGCGAAGTCGTCGTCGGCTATGTCGGTCGCCTCGCGGCCGAGAAGCAGGTGGAGCGCCTGGTGCGCCTTGCCGACCTGCCCGACACGCGCCTCGTGATCGTGGGCGACGGCCCGTTGCGCTCGCGTCTCGAGCGACGCCTGACCCGCGCCCGCTTCCTCGGGTTCCGCACCGGCGGTGACCTGTCGGCGACGGTCGCGTCGCTCGACGTGTTCGTGCATCCGGGCGAGGCCGAGACGTTCTGCCAGGCCGTGCAAGAGGCACTCGCGTCCGGCGTTCCCGTCGTCGCCCCCGCCGCCGGCGGTCCGATGGACCTGGTGCGCCACGGCGTGAACGGCTGGCTGTTCCCCTCCGGGCGGCCCGACTTGCTGCGGGGCGCGGTGGCGGAGCTCTCCGCCGACGCCACGACGCGCGCAGCCATGAGTCGCGCCGCCCGGGCAAGCGTCGAGGGACGAACCTGGCCCCGGCTCGGAGACGAGCTCCTGCGCCACTACGAACGTCTCCTCGGGTCGACACCCGCCGGGTGCGCGCGGCATGAGGCCGTCGCTGGTCGTCTCGATCCACGATGTCGCTCCGTCGACCGCGTGGGCGGCCCGCGCCTGGATGGACGAGCTCGATCGCCGCCACGTCCCGGCCACGCTCCTTGTGGTCCCCGGCCCGTGGGAAGGCCCGCCGCTGCGCCTGGACCGGGATCTCGTCGCCTGGCTGCACGAACGCCGCCAGCGTGGCGACGAGATCGCGCAGCACGGGTGGACCCACCGGGCCGTGGCCGGGGCGCCGACGTGGCGGCGCGCGGTCGCGTCGGTCGCCGCCCGGGGCTGCGCCGAGTTCTGGTCGCTCGACACCCGCGAGGCCAAGCGGCGGATCGAGCTCGGCCGCGACGTCCTGCACCGCGCCGGCCTCGCCCCCATCGGCTTCACGCCCCCCGGCTGGCTCGCCTCAGCACCCACGCGTGACGTCCTCGCCGAGCTCGGCTACCGGTACACGACCAGTCGGCGCGCCGTGCTCGACCTCGAGATCGGCGAGAGTCACCGCGTCCCCGCCCTGTCGCAGCGTCCGGGCAGCGCCGGCGAGGCGCTCGGCCGCAGCGTGGTCGACGGCTGGGCGCGCCGCGCTCGCCCGCCGCGCCGCCAGCACCCGCCTGGCGTTGCACCCGCTTGACCTCGACAACCCGGCGCTCGTCCAGTCGAACCTCGCCGTCGTCGACCAGCTCCTCGAAGCCGGCGCCAAGGCACGCACGTACCGGGACTTCCTCACCGCCCACCGGCCGGCCGCCGCACGCGGCACGGCAAGCCGGGCCGCATAGGCCCGTGGGGACCCGCATCCTGCAGGTCGCCAACTTCTACTCCTGCCATTCCGGTGGACTCCGGACCACGGTCGATGCACTCGGCCGCGCCTACGTGGACGCCGGCTTGGAGCGGGTCCTCGTCGTGCCCGGCGTCGCCGACGGCGACGAGGACACGCCCGCCGGTCGCCGCATCACGTTGCGCGCCCCCGTACTGCCCGGCAGCGGCGGCTACCGGGCTCTTCCCGGGACGGCAGGCGTGCGCGCCGTGCTCGCCGAGTTGCCGCCCGACCACCTCGAGGTGTCCGACAAGCTGACGCTCGTCGGCCTGGCGTCATGGGCCGCCCGCCACGTCGTACGCGCGGTGCTCATCTCGCACGAGCGCCTCGACGCGATCCTCGCGCCACGGGTGCCGCCCGGGTTCCCGCTCGGGGCGTGCGCCGACTGGTGGAACCGCCGCATCACGCGCGGCTTCGACGCCGTGGTCACTCCCTCGGCGTTCGCGGCGGCCGAGTTCACGCGCATTGGAGCGTCGAACGTCGCCATCGTCCCCCTGGGTGTCGACCTCGACGTCTTCCATCCCCGCGCTCGCGAGCGTCCGGCCGACGACGGCGACGACAACGAGGTCCGGCTCGTGTGCGTCGGCCGGCTCTCGCGAGAGAAGCGGCCCGACGCGGCGATCGAGACGCTCCGTGCCGTGCGCGCCCGGGACTTGCCGCCCGGCTGTGGATGGTCGGCGACGGGCGCGCGCCGCGGCGCACTCGAAGCTCAGGCGCGCGACCTGCCCGTCGTGTTCACCGGGCACCTCCATGACCGGAGGGAGCTCGCCCGTCTCCTCGCCCGAGCCGACGCCGCCCTCGCACCGTGCCCGTACGAGACGTTCGGGCTCGCCGCGCTCGAGGCACTCGCGTGCGGCACCCCGGTCGTGGCGACGGATCGCGGCGCCGTTGCCGAGCTCGTGCAGGCGGGACAGGGCGCGGCCACCGGGGCCGTGGCCGCGCCCACCCCCGCTTCATCGGCGGCTGCTGTCGCCGATGTCGTGCGCCGCCCGCGCGATCAGAACCGGCATGACGCGCGCGCCCGTGCCGAGCAGTACCCGTGGGCGCGCACCGCGCGCGACATGATTCGCATCCACGGGGCGGCATGAGCCTGCACACGCGGCCGCTGCTCCCGACGGACGATCCCGAACTGCGGCGCGTCTTCCGCGCCACCATCGCCCTCGGCCATCCCGTCTCGCGCGGCGCCCCCGTCGACGCCGCGCTGCGCCCGTACGAGCGCCTGTGCCTCGACTGGTATCTCCGCGCCGGCCGCGCGCACGCCTGCGTGCTCCAGGACGGCGAACACGTCGTCGGGTACGCGCTCGTGTGCGTGGAGCCCGATGCGTTCGCCCGCTGGCAGCAACGCGCCGGCGCCCACTTCACCGCCCACGTCGTACCGCGACTGCTGACGCGTCGCTACCCGGCTTCGATCTCGCGCTTCTACCGCCTGCGGCTGCGCGACGGCTGGGACATGTGGCGCCACCCCGAGCACCGCGTCGCCGGCCTCCCGCACGCCCACATGAACGCGACGACGATGGGCGGGCTGTCCGGCCGGCTGCTCGCCGACCACGTCGACGCCGCCGTCGCGGCAGCCGGCTTCGAGTCGTGGTACGGCGAGATGAATGCCCGGACCGGTCGTCGGGTCGCCGCGCTCGGCCGCTGGGGCGCCGAGGTCGTCGCCCGGCGGCGCAACGGCACGCTCACGTGGCTGACCGGCTCGCCCGTCGAGCGCCTCACGGTCCTGCGCCGCGTGTCCGACCGCCGCGTCGCCGCCTGAGACCCGCGCGCAGTTCTCCACAGGAGGCTGTGGAAAGGGAGGATGGCGCCCTTTCGGGTCGATGACAGGGCCCGCGGCGCCCGGACCGCTCCACCCGTTCCGGTCGTCCTCAGCCCCCGACGGCCGACCTGCTCGCCTCCGCCTTGGCTTCCTTGGCGTCGCCGGGGGTCAGGAACCCGTCGCGCCGCAACTTGTCCGTCGCCTTCGAGAAGGCCTTCACGAAGTCCTGGTGCGTCGGGTAGAGGGACGACAGGCGAGCGGCGTCGAAGGCGGCCGTGTACCCGAACAACGAGCAGAAGCCGGGCCCGCCCCCGGGCTCGCCGGAGAGCGTCGCGACGGGTGCCTCGAGATGCGGGAGCCGGATGCCGCCGCGGGCGTTGCCGTGCTCGTCCCGCTCGATCGTCGGCGTCGGCCCCTCGGTGATCTCCACGGGTGGGGCTTTGGGCGGCGGACGGCCGCCGCCGGCCCAGCGGGCGATGATCGTGTATGGCCGTGTCGACGATGTAGCGCTGCGGCGCCGAGTTGATCCGCTGCGCGCAGCCGAGCGGCGGGGTCGCCACCATCTCTTCCTTCGGGATGCCCGTCAGCGCATGCAGGCCGTCCTCGTCGAAGTGCGCGGTGCCCGCGACCTCCCAGAGGCGGTACTGCGCACTGTCGGGCTGGCGGGCGGACAGATGGCGCGGGACGTCCGTCTCCGACTCGAGCACGAGCACCGGCTCCTTCGTGTCGGTGCGGATCAGCGTCGGGTTCGGGATCGCACCCTGCCCACCTTCGGCAACGGCGCGCCCACCGCGAACCGGCTGTGCACGAAGAAGCCGTCGAACAGTCCGGTCTGCGGCTGGATGGCGTTGACGTACGTGACCATCCGGAACGCCGACTGCGATTCGCCGTCGCCGATCATCGTCCGAATCTTGTAGCGGCGGTTCCCGAGCAGGTTCGTGCCCGCCGGGCGGCGCAGCGCCTCGGCGACCTGCGAGTAGATGTCGTAGGAGTACGCGTCGCCGGGGTGGTCGAGCGTCCCGTACCGTCCCGCATCGTCCTTCAACCTGTTCAGGCCCAGGGCCTGTGCCGACACGCCGACCCACGCGGAGCCGCTACGCAGGAGCTCGGCGTTCCCGAGACCCCAGTCCGGCGCGGCGTCCAACCCGCCACTCACGTTGAGCCATTCGAGCTCGACGACGCCGTTGAACTTCGCGGGATCCTTCGGGCGGCGCACGAGCACCCGGGTCCGGTAGGGCGCCGTCGTCGTCGTCTGCACGTTCCAGCGGCCGTCTTCGGTGAGCGGCGCGGCCGGCTCGTAGGCCCGCGCCGTGCCTTCGACGAAGAACTCCTCTTCGACATAGCCGCGTGGACCGAGATCGACCGCCGACAGGGAGGTCGGGCTCCCGGGAATCGGGCCGCTCACGGTCGGATCGGGGACGGGCTGCTTCTCGGTGCCCGCGGCACTGGCGGGCTCCGTCCCGTCGACGACCGACGCGGCGAAGATCGCAGCTACGACGGCCAGACCGGCGAGAGCCCGAGAGAGCATGGCGAATCCTTATCACCACGGCCGCGGTCGACGGCGGGCCGAGCGTCGGCTGATAGCTCACAGGCGGGTCCCAGCCTCTCCGCAGGGCTGCGCCCAATCCTGACTCGAGACAATGCCGCCATGACCAACGGTGAAGAAGAAGACGACGCCGCCAGCGCGCAACCGACCGAGCCGGCCGCAGCAATCGAGCCGACCGAGCCACCGCCGCCTCCGCCGGATGACAGCCCGCGGCCCCGGCGGGCACGCCACCGCCACGTGGCGGCTGGTTGCTGCCCAAGTGGGCGATCGTCTCGATGGTCGGGTTCGTCGCCGTCGCGCTCCTCTTCGGGAGCGCGTTCGCGATCGGGCGCGCGACGGCGCCCGGTGGTGACAACGTCAGCAACGACCGCCAGTTCGGAGGCAGATTTCCCCGCGAGCCTGGCGAGGGGCCGACCCTGCCCCGAGTCCCGCGCCAGGTGAGCGGCGTCTTTCTCGGCGTGTCGACGGAACCGTCGACTGATCCTCAGGGCGTCCGGGTCGCGAACGTGGTGAGCGGTAGCCCCGCCGCATCCGCCGGCCTCCAGGCCGACGATGTGATCACCGCTGTTGACGGCACGACGGTGACGTCGACCGGCAGAGCTGGCGCAGCAGATCCGCAGTCACCAGTCCGGTGACCAGGTGACGATCGCGTACAGCCGCGGCGGCAACTCCGCCGAGACGCAAGTGACGCTGGCCGACCGCTCGAGCGATAACCAGCCCAACAGCTGACGGCTCGAGGCGCACCCGCCGCGTACGCTGACGTGCATGCTGCTCGACGGGTTCAATCACGTGGCGATCCTGACCAGCGACACGAAACGGCTGCACGCGTTCTACGAAGAGGTGTTCGACGCGTCGGTGCCCGCGCGACGGGCCCGAGACGCCGGAGGGCGCCGCGGTGCGCCTGTCCGTCGTCCACGTCGGTCCGCACTCCGAGCTGAACGTGTTCGAGATCGACGGGAACACAGAAGCGGAGCGTCAGACGCCGATGTTCGGGCGGGGCCGCATCGACCACCTGGCTCTCCACGCGGAATCGCTCGAGTCGTTCGAGACGATCCGTGACCGGCTCATGGCCCGCGGCGCGAGCGACGGGTTCGTGACCGATTTCGGTCCGATCCTGAGCGTCTTCTTCCGCGACCCGGACGGGCTCGAGTGCGAGGTGTGCGTGCAGAACCCGGACGCGCAACCGGGCGTCAGCAACCCACCCGGGACGCCGGCGGCGCGCTACCACGGCTCGTCCTAACGTCCGCCCTCGCGCTGCAGGAGTCGCGCCGCCTCCAGACGCACGCGGAAGTCGGGATCCTCGGTCACCGCGGCGATCGCCGCGCGGCTGGGGTCTGCGCCGAGGGCGCCGAGCCCGGACAGCGCCTTCCACCGAGTCCACGCGTCGGTGTCGCCGAGCGCGCGCTCGAGCAGCGGGCGGAGCTCCTGCCGTTCGGCGCCCGCGATGGCGTCGACCGCACTGCGCCGTACCGCGCGACTCTCGTCGCCGACGAGGCGGGCCCATGCGCCGGCGGCGGCATCGGGCGGCGCGTCGGCGAGCAGCGCGGCCGCGACCTGGCGGCGCGCCGGCTCGGTGTCGCCGCACACGGCGACGACGCGTTCGAGGTCGTCGGGCCGGTCGGCCCGCAGTGCCCCGAGGTCGGCCCACGCGCGCTCGAGCCGGCGCGGGGCGCGGGTCTCGCCCTCGGACGTGACGGCGCGCGCCGCGCCCGTGCCGGTGGGGCTCGTGCTGGCACCGCGTGCGAGCGGCGCGTTGCCTGCGAACTCTCGCGTCACCGCACGCAAGATCGGCTCGAGGAGCTCCTCCCAGCGGTCGGGGCGCCCGATCGTCACGGCCACGAAGTCGGGCCCGACGAGCACGTTGCTCACCTCGCCGAAGTCGCCGAAGAGCCGCGCCGCGCGTGGGTCGGCAGACGCAGCGGCGGCCGACTCGTAGTTCCGTGCCGCACCCCCCTCGAGCGGCGGGGTGGCGAAGCGGATCGTGCGCGGGCTCGGCGTCGCCTCCGGCACGACGGCGCCGTCGAAGGTCTGGCCCAGGTCGCTTACAACCGTCGCGTCGGCGGCACTCGCGGGCGCGCCACCACCGTTCCCGGTCGCATCGCTTTTCACCCGGAGACGGAAGCGGCCTCCCTCCCACGTCCAGGTGAGCACGAGGCCGGGCTCGAGCTCGCGACTGCCGCCGCTCGTCCCTGCGCCGACGATGTCGGCCAGCGCGTCGTCGTCGGCGGCGGTCCACGCCGCGTCGGAGAAGAACCGTTTCAGTGATTGCTTCACCGGGCCGAGTGCCTCGAACGGCAGCGCGCTCACGACCGGCGTCAGCTCTTGGATCGCGTCCGGGGTGAGGCCGTCCTTCACCACACGAAAGCGGGCTGCGTCGAGCTCCGGACCGACCTCCATCACCAACGACGGTACCGAGGCACGAGCGGGGCCGCCCCGGCGGCTTACGAGCGGGTCAGATCTTGCTCGACATGACGAGCGAGTAATACGCCTGGCCGGCCTCGGACAGATGGACGCCGTCCTGGACGAGGTACTCCGGATGCTGGCTCGCCGCCGAGTACCAGTCGAACAGCACCGCGTTGGGATAGCGCGGCACGGCGGCGGCGATCGCGTCGTTGTCGGGCTGCTCCCAGGGCCGGTCGACTCTCGTGTTCACGAGGACCACGCGCTTCACGCCGCTGAGGAGGCGCATCATCTCGTCGAGCTGGTCTTCGGGGATCGAGCCGTTCGTGCCGAGGTGGACCACGACCACGTCGCCGAGCTGTCCGGCGTCGTGAAGTTGACGGACGACGTCGAGCCCTTCCGTGAAGTGGCGACTGACGTTGGCGTCCATCTGGAGCCGGTCACCGAGGAACCGGCGCAGCGATGTTTGCGCGCCGAGCATGACGGAGTCGCCGATCGCCGTAACCCGGGCGTTGGGAATGGGGGTGAGCGTCGTGTTCGGCGCCGAATGCGCGGGAACCGGGACGTTCGCCGCTGCAGGCGCCGAGGTGGGCGCCGAGCCGCGGCGCCGCGGTGGTGGTCGTAATCGCGATGTTCGCCGGCTTCGCCGGGAAGCCGGGTGGACGCGGTACCGGTTGCGCCACCGCGAGGCCGATGCCGAGCACGGCCGTAGTCACCACGGCGACGGCGCCCGCGAACGCGAGCCGTCGACGTTGCAGCAGCGGCGCGTGGCGCAACGCGGACAGTCGCCGGCCGAGCGAGCCGCTGCGGATCGGCACTTCGACGAACCGGTACGACGCCGCCGCCAGCCCGATGGTGATCGCCACCCGGAACGTGAAGAGGGGGATACCGGTCAGGGGGATGTCGACTCCGGGGCGCGTCACCAGGAACACCGGCCAATGCCAGAGGTAGATGCCGTACGAGCGCTTCCCGATCCACACCATCGGCGCGGTGCCGAGCAGCCCGCCGGTGATGGTCGTGGCGGGGTGGACGGCGACGAGGACGACCAGCGCCGCGACGCACGCGAACACCAGATACCCGCCCCGGTAGAGCGCCGAATCGAACTCGCTGACGTTGATGAAGCACCAGACGAGCACGAGCACGCCCGAGAGGCCGATGACGTCCAGCGCCATCGGCGCGCGCTTCCCGATTCTTCCCCGGAGCTGCCACGGAGGCAGCAGGACCGCCATGCCCGCGCCGATGAGCAGCCCGCTCGAGTGGGTGTCGGTGCCGTAGTAGACGCGCGACGGGTCACCACCGGCGCGGTACAGCAACGCCATGAGGAGCGCCGACACCGCGGCGGCGCCGAGGATAGTGACGGCCAGCTTGACGCGCGACGGTCGCCAGAACTTCAGCGCCAGGCCCAGGAGCAGCGGCCAAAGCAGGTAGAACTGCTCCTCGATCGCGAGCGACCACAGGTGCTGGAGCATCGGCTGTCGGCCGAGGCTGGAGAAGTACGACTGCTGGTGGAAGATCAGGTACCAGTTCGTGACGTAGCCGAACGACGCGACCACGCCACCACGCAACTTCGACGCTTCGTCCGGGAGGAACGCGACCACGTACGCGCACGTGACCACGATCATCACGAGCAGCGCGGGGAGCAGACGGCGAGCGCGGTGCCAGTAGAAGCGCGCCAGCCCGAGGTGGCCGCCGTTCCGTCGCCACGCGTCGAGCAGCACTGACGTGATCAGGTAGCCGCTGAGCACGAAGAACACGTCGACGCCGAGGAAGCCGCCGCTGAACCAGCCCAGCTCGCCGTGGTACACGAGCACGGCGGCGACCGCGAGCGTGCGCACGCCGTCCAACGCCGGGATGTAGCCCAAGCGCGCCGGTGTGGACGCGCCGTTGGTGCTCGCGCCGTTCGCGTCTGCACCGTTGCTGGATGCGCCGTTGGACGGCGCCGAGCCCGGCGGGCGCGGCTCGCGGACCTGGGTTTGCGACACAGGGGAGGCCACGGCACCGCCTAGTGGTTTGGGCGCGGGCAAACCATGCGATGAGCCATGACGTAACTGCCAGACGTTAACCCCGTCCGCCGGAAGAAGCGCGGAACCCCTTGCGATCGCAACGGATCCGGCCCCGCGACGCGTCGGTAATTCGCCGTATTTCCTCCCATACCGCGCGCCCGTGGGTCATCTCCCCCTGGTCAATCGAGGGGGGATGGTCTAGGGTTCACCCTCCTCACTCTGATCACGTCAGCCACACAGGCCTCTCCAGACACGACCGTCCGCGCGTCCCGCGCCCGGCACGCCCCCTGGCTCGCCGCGCTCGCGCTCGTCGTCGCCCTCGTCCCGCTGATCTCGGCCGGTCGTGCCCACGGCGATCCCATCGACGACAAGCGGGCGGAGGCGCAGCAGCTGCAGAGCGAGATCGACGCCAATGGCGCCCGGCTCGACGCCCTGTCCGAGCGGTACAACGGCGCCCAGTACCGCCTCGAGCAGGCGCAGGCCGCCATCGCCGAGGCCCAACAGAAGCTCGACGCCACTGCGGCCGAGGTCACGCGTCTCCGGACCCTCGTCAACGAGCGCGGCGCCGAGCTCTACCGCGGCGCCGGCCAGGGCCCGACCTCGCTGGACGTCTCGAGCGCGAACTCGCTCATCTCCAGCTCGAAGTACGGGGCGGTGGCCGCGAAGCACGACACGAAGCTCTTGGACGATCTGCGACGCGCCGAACGCACGCTGCGCAACCAGCAGGCGGAGGCGGAGCAGGCGCAGGCGGACGCGCAGCAAGAGCAGCGCGCGATCGCGAACGCGCAGGCCGGCGTCGAGGCAGCCAATGCGAGGCAGGAGCAGCTGCTGTCGCAGGTCAACGGCGAGATCTCGCAGCTCGTTGCCGAGGAGCAGGCGCGCAAGGAAGCCGCCGAGCTCGCGGCGGCGCAGCAGCGCTACGCGGCCGCCGCCGCGGCCAACGCACCGACGACGAGCGGCGCCGCGCCGAGCACCGGGCGTAGCGGCACGAGCGGAACGAGCGGGGGCGGCGGGCCGGCTCCCAGCGCCAACGTCCCGGTCAACGGCGGCGGCGCGAGCGCTGCCATCGCCTACGCGCGGTCCCAGCTCGGCAAGCCGTATTGCTACGCCGGCGCCGGTCCGGCGTGCTTCGACTGCTCCGGTCTCACCATGCGGGCCTGGGGAGCGGCGGGCGTGAGCATGCCGCACTACTCCGGCGCGCAGTACTCGATGTTCCCGCACGTGCCGCTGAACGCGATGCAGCCCGGCGACCTCGTGTTCTGGGGACCGGGCGGGAGCGAGCACGTCGGTCTCTACATCGGCGGTGGCCAGATGATCGCCGCGCCGCACACAGGGGACGTGGTAAAGATCCAAGCCGTGTTCGGCAGCCCCGTCGGAGCCGCACGACCCGGCTAACGCGGAGCGGCGCGTGGGGTGACGGCCCGTAGAGTCGGCCCATGGCGATCACCATCGTCTTCGAGACGCACGCGATCAGCGAGGACAACGAGCTCGGCGTCGCCTCGGGTTGGAGCCACAGCCGCCTGTCCGACCGGGGGCGCCGGCAGGCAAGCGAGCTCGGTGAACGACGACGGGACGACGGGATCGCAGCCGTGTTCAGCTCCGACCTTCGCCGGGCCGCGGAAACCGCTGACATCGCGTTCGCATCGGAAGGTCCGCCGATCCTGCTCGACTGGCGACTGCGCGAGTGTGACTACGGCGAGCGCAACGGCGATCCGGCCGAAGCGCACGGACGCGATCGAGCCGCGGACATTGACGAGCCGTTCCTGGGCGGCGAGAGCTGGCGCCAGGCGATCACGCGCGTCGGCGGCTTCCTCGAAGACCTGACGTCACGCTGGGACGACACACGGATCCTCGTCATCGGTCACGTCGCGACGCGGTGGGCTCTCGATCATTACGTTGGCGGAGTCCCGCTGGAGGACCTCGTCAACGAGATCTTCGAGTGGAAGCCCGGCTGGGAGTACCACCTCGACGGCACCGCCCCCGCCTGACGGCCTTCACGCTGAGCGCGCGTTCCGCGACAGGTCGGGATCCGACCTGGAAGCGGGCGGTGCTGCTCTGGTTCAATCACCTGGCTGGCTGACGGCAAGGAGGTAGGGACGATGGCGGTCTTCAACGGTGCGTTTCCCGTGCTGCCGGGCAAGGTGGACACTGCTCGCAGCTTCGCCAAGGAAACGATGGGTTCCCGTCGCTCGGGATACGACGAGTCGCAGAAGCGGGGCGGGATCACTCGAGAGACGTGGTCGCTTCAGGAGAACCCGGACGGAAGCGCATTCGTGCTGGTGTGGTTCGAGAGCCCTGATCCCGAGCAGTCCTTCGCGGAGTTGGCGCAGGACTCCTCGGATTTCGCCGTCTGGTTCCGCGCCCAGGTCAAGGACGTCAGCGGCGTCGACCTCACCGCGCCTCCAGAGGGCGGGCCGGAGCTCGTCCTCGACTGGCAGGGTTGAGCGAGCTCGAACCGTTCCGGGCGCGGATACTTACCGCTCTTCGCCCTGTTGGACGGCGAAGATCGGACGGTACGGGCCGGTCGGCGGCATGAGGCACGGGCGGGGGTCGTGCCGGGCCCAGCGCGCCGGTTCCCCTCGGATCAGCTCTTCACCATGGGGTGACTGTTTCACGAGGTCGGTGTAGGCGAACGCGTCGGCGGCGGCGTAGGTCTGGAGGAGCAGCGGCCGCGGCCGGTCCGACCGGTTGGGCGCCGACCCGTGCACCGTGCGGCAGTTGTGCACCGTGATGGTGCCGGCCGGCCCGATCGGGTACTCGGCTGCATCCACTCCGGCTCGTTCGACGTCGCCGTCCCGGAGCGCGCCGACCCACCGGTCGTCCGCGTCGTAGAGGTCGAAGAGCGGCCCGTCGTGGCTGCCGGGAACGAACCCGACCTCACCCATGCCCGCCTCGACGTCCTCGAGGAACACGCCGATCGTGAGCAGGTCGTAGTTCGTGTGCGGCCAGAACTGGATGTCCTGGTGCCACTTGACCTCTTCTCCGCCGCGCGGCGCCTTGAAGTTGAGCTTCGAGTGGTGGAACTTCACGTCGGGTCCGAGCAGGTCGACGGCCACGTCGGTGATGACCGACTGCGACGCGAACTCCCAGTACGTCTCGTGCAGGTCGGTCGGAGAGCTCAGCCGTCGCAGCCGCGGTTCGTCGGCCGAATGCCCGACGTCGAGGTCGTACAGGATGTTCGACTCGGTGAGCTCGCGGCTCGCGTCGACGAACTCATCCGTCACGCGGCGGAGCCGCTCGAGCCATTCCGAGTCGACGAGACCCGGGACGGCAACCCAGCCACTCCGCAGGTACTGCTCGCGCTGCGCCTGGCTGAGGACCGCGGTGTCGAGCATCGGTCGAGCCTATTTCAGCCCTACGGTGTGTGGGTTATGGCCAAAGCGACCGCGAAGGCGGACCTGGGGCGGCGGGTAGATCGCGCCGCGTTCGAGCGGGCGTCTGGTGCCGCCACGTTGCAGGCCAACACTGGGACCGTCGATCGGGCCGACCGCATCGCTGCCGGTCGTGCCTTGCGCAAGGACGTTCCCCGCAGCAGCCACGGAGATTGGAAGCCGGCTGCGGATCGTCCCGACCCGGTGGCCGTGCTCGAGGCGCAAGGGGAGAGCCGGGTCCCCGAGCTCCTGCCGATCCGTCACGGACGCATCGCTACCGACGACTGCGTTCCTCCACTACGCGGAGCTGTGCGGTGGGACCCTGGCGCGCACCGCGCGTTCGGGCGACGCCGCGGCCATCTCCGGGTACCTCGGCAAGGGAGACGTCTTCGGCAAGGCTCTGGGCCGCTTCGCCACGTCGTACGCCGATCAGAACGCGCTCGACCACGCGGCACTCGTGCAGGCGATTCAGGACGGCCGGGTAACGGCGCAATCCAACGTGTGATCACGGTTCGGCGGCAGGCAAGGGCACACCGCCCCTCGCCGCCTCGGTCTACGACGGGGCCGGTGCGGGTGCGGGCATCGGGGGTTCGCCGGCCGCGGTGCGGTCCAGGATCTCCCGCTTCACGAGTCCGCGCGACACCCAGTTGCGACGGTCGGCCCACACGAGCATCGGCGGGAGCACGACGAGCGCGCTGAGCAGCGCGACGGCCACGTTCATGGCCACGATGATGCCGAAGTCCCGCAGGAGTGGCAGCGACGACGTTGCGATGACGGCCACACCCGCGATCGCGGTGAGGGCGGACACGATGAACGCCCGCCCGGTGCGCGACGCCGCCACCTCGACCGCCTCCTCGGGCGTCAACCCGCGGCGGCGTTCCTCCACGAAGCGCAGCAGGATCAGCGACGTGAACTCCGTGCACGCCGCCACCACCAACGGCCCGCCCACCGCGGTGATCGGGCTCAGCTTGAGGCTGAAAGCGAACGCGACCAGCGACGCGGTGCCCACCGCGATCAGCACCGGGACGAGCGACAACAACGAGCGGATCACGCTGCGGAGCCGCACCGACAGGAAGAGGAACACGAAGAGGATGGCGAGGTACGTGAGCAGGACGCGGTTGGCCTCGAGGTTGTCGAGCAGGCCTACCCCGACGACCGCGAGGCCCGATGGCGTGGCGCTCACCCCTGCCGGCGGTTCGACGGTGGACCGGATCTCGCGGACGACCGCGGCTCGCCGCTCGAGCTCACTGGGTCCGGTGCGGAAAACGAGGTTCAGCGCGTTCCCGTTGCCGCTCACGGTCGATTTCTTGACGCCCTCGGGAGCGACGCCGTCGGCGGCGCGCACCTCGTCTCCCGTGGGGGCCACGTGCGAGGCGCCGGGCACGTCGTTGGTGATGTCGCTCACAGTGGTGACGATGCCGGCAGCGGTCAGCAGCGTGTCGGGATGCTCGTTGAGCTGCTGGTTCGTGAAGCTGTCCATGAACCCGACCGTCTGGTCGTCGAACACGTCGTTCGACTGCACGAACATCCCGAGCTCGCTGGACGATCCCGTCTCGCGGTCGAGCGTGTGGAGGTCGTGGATCACCTGCGAGTCCTGGTTGACCCACTTGATCGGGTCGGTCTGCAGCTCCAGCTGATCCTCGACCAGGATCCCACCCGCGAAGATGATCACGCTCGCGACCGCCAGGGGGATGGCGACGCCGCCGGGCAACGCGCCGAGCCAGACAACGAGGCGGCCGAGCGGGCCGGTGCGGAAGTCCCTGCCCTTGGTCGGCGACTTGTACTCACGGATGCCGAGTGTGGCGAGCGGGGCGATGATGCTGCACAGGCAGATCACCGCGATGCCGACCGCCAGGAGGAGACCGAACTGGCGGAGCATCGGCACCTTCGCGAAGCGCAAGGCGGCGAAGGCGAAGATGGCGTCGAAGGTGACCACGAGCAGCGCCGGGCACAGGTTTCGGGCGGTTTCCTGAATCGGATGTTCCGCCCGGTCGATCACCACCTCTTCCTCGACGCGCGCGTGCATCTGGATCGCGTAGTCGATGCCTATCCCGAGCAAAACGGGCAGTCCGGCGATCGTCACGATCGTCAGGGGGATGCCGAGGTAGCCGGCGAGCCCGAACGCCCACACGATGCCGATGAGGATCACGGCCAGGGGCAGCAACCGCCACCGCACGTCGAAGAGGACGAGCAGGATCACGATCATGATGGCGACCGCGATCGCTCCGAGCGTCAGCATTCCGCCGGTGAGGTAGTCGTTGATGTCCGTGAGCAGCACCGGCGCGCCGGTTGTGATGTCCGATGCATTGGCGAACTTGAGGTGTTCGCCTGCCGTGATGACCTTTTCCGAAGCGGCGCCTTCTGTCGTGATCGACGCGTTGCCGACGAGGCGCGTCACCATCTGCGCGTGCGTGTCGTCGATGATGAAGGAGCGCAGCGCCTTGCGGATCTCCCCCTGGTTGTTGTGCAGGAGGAAGTCGACCCACGCCGGGTTGTCGAGCGTGCGCTGCGCCTGCGGGACCGCGTTGAGGCGCTGGATCGTCGTCCCCGCGTCGGCGCTGCGCGCCGCCTGACCCTCGGGGGATGGGTCCCTCGTCGTCGCGTTCAGCAGCGCCCGGCCCGCGACGCTCTGGGTCGGGTCGCCCGACGGGCTCTGCACCAGGCTGTCGCTGAACTCCATGATCGTGCGGGGGCTGATGACGCCGACGATCCCTTTGCCCTTCCCCAGCTCGTCCTCGACGGCGCGCCACTTGGCCTGGTTCTCCGGCGTGAACAGCTCGTTGACCGTGTGGCCCTTGTCCATGGTGACCAGCGTGAGCATCGCCTGGCCGCCGAAGAGCCCCTGGTAGGCGACGTTGTCCTTGTAGACGGTGTCGCTCTTGTTGAGGTAGCTGTCCTGGCCGGTCGAGAACTCGAGGCGCGTGATGCCGAAGCCGAGGATCAGCGTGACGAGCAGGCCGATGACGGACACGAGCCCCGCGTGCTTGCCGAGCTCGACGGCGATGAATCTCCAGAACCGCTCCAACGCGCTCTTCCCCCCTGCCGGAGCTGGTGCAGACACTACTCATCCGGACGCTTCGCGTCTCCGCGAAACGCCGGTGCGCGACCGGCGCCGCTCACAACAGAGTCGGGAGCACGATGATCTGCACGACCCCGTAGAGGAAGAACGCGACGCCCAGCGTGAGGATGACCATCCGTAGCCACTGCCGGGTGATCCGCAACGAGATACCGGCGAAGAACAGCACCGACGCGAAGAACACCGTCGTGAGGACGTATTCGTCGGCGCCGTCCCCGCGGTGGCACCGTCCTCGACGCGGTTGTCTGCGGCCGTCTCGAGGTTGGTGGCGCGCTTGGCCTCAGCCTGGGTGTACCGGGACCTCGAAGATTCGCTCGCGACGCGTGCCCGCGTGCCACGGTTCCTGCAGCTCCTCGGGCACGTGCTGGTGCACGTGTTCCGACACAGGCGCCGACGCTATTGGAAGATCGCCGCGACGACGTTGATGGTCACGGCCAGGATCACCGCGCCGAACAGATACCCCAAGAGCGAGTGGAGCAGGACGGTGTGGCGGATCTTCCTCTCGTTGATGTCGGTGTCGGCGACCTGGAACGTCATGCCGATCCCGAAGGCGACGTACGCGAAGTCCCGGTAATCCGGCTCGTAATCCGGTCCGCACTTGAAGTCGATGCCGCCGACGGGCGGTCGGGCGTAGTACTCGTCCGCGTACCGCAAGGCGTAGACGGTGTGCACGGTCGCCCACGACAGGACCACGGTGGCTACCGCGGCCGAGACGAGAGCGATGTCGCCGCTGCCGCTGCCGGATTCGCTGGCCTTGAGGAGATCGAACCCGACGCCCACCAGGCTCACGACACAGGCGCCGAGCACCAACAACTGCGCCGAGACGCGGCTGTTGTCCTCCCTCGTTGCGAACTCCCGAGTCTCGGCCGGCGTGAACAAGCCGGTGGTCGACCAGACCCACACGAGGTACAACGCGGCCGCCACATCCCACCCGATCAGTGTCGACAGCTGCCAGGGCGCGAACCACGCCGCGACGAACCCGGCCACGCCTCCGGCGACCGCCACGAACATCGCCCTCCGGCGCGACGAAACGGACCACAGCAGCGCAACGTGCGGGCGTTGACGGACCACTCGTGCCGACGTTAGCGGGCGGGTCGCGGCGGACCTGCTTGGCCGCGAACCGCGGATCGAGCGCGACGATCCGCAGCCGGTTGCGGCGTTGGCGCTCGCCGTGGCGATCCTCTTCCAAGGTGGAGACGCTTTCTCGGACTCCGACGCGCTGCCGTTCTTCGCGACCGGCATCGGCGTCGTCGCCATCGGGTCCGCCGTGATCGACGACCCCCCGCCCAACTCCTTTGGCGTCGGCGGACGACGACAATTTCCTGAAGGCGATCCTCGGGGTCGTGCCCTCGAGAAGCTCGACGCCGACGCGAGCCGGATCCGGCACGTGAGCAGGGCCACCGGACCGTTGTGGCTCGAGTTCCCTGCACACGTGCTCGGATCGTCCTCGTCACGGACGACGCGACGTCTCGCCCGCGAGCTCCTTCTCGATGAACGCATCGACCTCCTGCGCGAGCTCGCCGGCCAGCCGTCACGCCCGGTTACGCGATGATGCTCACGCCTCCCGGCCCGACCAACAGGCCCACGACGATGAGCACGACGCCCCAGATGATCTCGCGCCTCAAGAGCGCGAAGACCCCGGCGACGACGAGGATCACTGCGAGGAGCCACAAGATGAACTCCATGTCACCTCCCTTTTCGTCTTGGCTGACTGTCCCGAGGCCTCTGCCCTGGCAGTCCGGCGCACAAACCCAAGCGAACAAATGGCCCGAAACGAGGACCGGCCTGCCGGGAATGCATCAATCGGGCGGCATGCGGGTAGGCACGCGGCGTCTCCCTCTCGAGAGGAGCTGGTCAACGTGGCGATGTTGGACGTGGAGAACGCGCAGGAAGCTGGCCGAGCAGGCTGGGAAGAAGCTCGCTGCGACGACGCAAGAGGTTGTGGCCGAGGGGCGAAAGCGTGTCGGCCGCAAGGCCAAGAAGCGGGCGCGGAAGCTGGAGCGGAAGCTCGAGCACCGTGTCGCCGAGGCGGCGAAGCGGTTGCCGGTCGACACGCCGGTGGATCGCAGGCGCCGCCGCCGGACAGCGGGCCGGACCGCGCTGCTCGTGCGCGTGGTGCTCGCCGGCGCGCTCGTCGCCGCCGTCTACATGGCGTGGCGGGCGCGCAACCGGCGTGACGGCACGGCCGAAAGCGGTCCGGCGCCCGACGCGTTCGGTTCCGCGATCGAGGGCTCCGACGACGGCGAACACGCTTCGGTGACGTCACCGCAGCCGTAAAAGCGCGGCGCGCATCCCCGAAGCGCGCGTTCCTCACGGTTACGATCGCTGCATGCGCTGTCGAGTCCTCGCGGCGACAGCGGTTGTCTTCGTCTTCCTGCTGGCGAGCGTGCATCCCGCCGGCGCCCAGGACAGCGGAAACGAGGATGGCCGCCGCATCAGCGTGACCGGCGGCCTCGTCGTGGCGGACGGCGAGACCGTCGACGGACCGGCCGTGTCGGCCAACGGGCCCGCCCGGATCGACGGCCGCGTGAACGGTGCCGTGTACGTGGGCCGGGGTGATCTCCGGGTCGACGGGCACATCACCGGCGACACGCTCGTGCTGAACGGCGACGCAGTCGTCACCGGGCGCGTCGACGGCAGCATCACCGTCCTCAACGGGAAGGCGACGGTACGCCGGGGCGCGGACGTTCGTGGCGACGTCGCCTCGCGTACCGCCCCGGCCGCTGCTGGCGGGACGGTCCAGGGCCACGTGAAGAAGCTCAACGTCAACAGCCTCTTCGCGGGATTCGTCGTGGTGATCCTGGCGGTGCTGTGGCTGGCGGTCACCCTCTCGACCGCGGTGCTGGGGCTGTTCTTCGTGTGGCTGTTCCCTCGCGCCGCCGACGCCGTCGTCGTCGCCGGACGCCGGGTGTGGGCATCGTTCTTCCTCGGGCTCTTCCTGGGGATCATCGCTCCGATCCTCGGCGTCGCCGTAATGGCGAGCGTCGTCGGGATCCCGCTCGGCGTGGCCGTCCTCGGGACACTCGCCGTGCTGTGGCCACTCGGCTACGTCGCCGGCGCCCTCATCTTCGGACGGCTCATGGTCCACGGGGGCGGGACGGGCGGTCGGCTCGGCGCGTTCTTCGCCGGATTCGGGATCCTGCGCTTCGGCGCGCTCGTGCCCGGCCTCGGGTTCGTCATCGGGTTCTTCTTCGCGACCTATGGGTTCGGCGCGGTCATCATCGCCGCGTGGCGCGCCGGACGACGCGCCGTCAGCGCCGACGAGCTGCAGCCGGAGTACGCAGGCACGCCTGCACCGGCGTACGAAGAGGAACCTTGGGCGGCGTACGCGGCTGCCCGGGCGTCGAAGCGGCGGAGATCGAGAGCCCGCAAGAACACGGCGAGGAAGGCCGGCGCCCGGAAGGCGCCCGCGAAGAAGCGCGCCACGGGGGCGAATGCGGGCGGGACGAAGAAACGGTCGAGCAACACCAGGGCGCGGAGCGCGACGGCAAGGAAGACCGGTGCCCGCAAGACGACGGCGAAGAAGCGAACCACACGCGCGAAGGCCGCGCCTCGCAAGAACACCGCGAAGAAGCGGGCGACGCGGACGACGCGGACGAACAGCACCACACGCAGGAGCTCGCCGAACTCGACCAAGAAGGCGAAGAAGCGACCCGCCGCCAAGCGGACGGCAACCAAGCGCACGCCGGCGAAGAAGCGGACGTCCGCGAACAGCCGCACGCCGGCGACCAAGCGCGCGACCCGCGAGCAAGCGCACGTCGGCGAAAAAGTCGCGTGCGGCGAAGCCACGCGCGTCGAAGAAGGCTCCGGCACGGAAGTCATCGGCACGCAGGTCGAGGTCGCGGGCGTCTCGAGCCTGAATACCGTCGAAGCGTTCGACGGCACCCCGGATACGCTCGCAAGGTCATGCGCTTCGAGACGTTCGGCATCGTCGGCTATGGCCACTTCGGGCAGTTCCTCGCATCCTCACTGGCGCGACACGGCAAGGTCATGGCCTACGACGCCGACGACGCCAAGCTCGAGCACACGACGGACGGCGTGCGCCCGGCGTCGCTGGCCGAAGTGGCGGCGGCCGACGTCGTGGTCCTCGCGGTGCCCTTCTCGGCACTCGCCGGCGTCCTGCGGGAGATCCGAGACCTCCTCGGACGAAAGACCGTGGTGATGGACGTGGTGTCGACGAAGGAGCGGGCCGGCAAGCTTCTCGAGGAGATCCTGCCGGCCGATGCCAACCTGCTGGCGACGCACCCGTTGTTCGGCCCGCCGTCGATGACGAGGATCGAGCCGGGCCTGCGAGTGGTCGTGACCGCCGAGCGAGGTCCGGCGGCGGCGGCGTTCCGGGAGTTCCTGGAAGATCAGCTCGGGCTGGAGGTCGTGTCGCTCTCGCCGGATGAGCACGACCGTGCGATGGCGTACATGCAGTCCTTGCCGTTCTTCATCGCGCGCGCGCTCGTGTCGATCGACGTGTTGGAGCTGAAGCACCGCGACGACCTCGCGATCCCTTCGTTCGAGAAGCTGGCCGAGATCGCCTTCATCGAGCAGCAGCACACGGTCGACATGTTCGACACGAGCCAGATCAGCAACCCGTACGCGGACGAAGCCCGTCGCCACTTCCTGTCGGCGCTGCAACAGCTCCAGGCCGAGATCGAAGCGCACCGGGCTGGAGAGCCCGCGTCCGACGACTAACGAAGAGCCGTCAGCCCACCGTCGACCACCAGCGTCTGGCCGGTGATGTAGCTCGCCTCGTTGGAGAGCAGGAACACCGTGGCGTAGCCGATCTCCCATGCGGTGCCCTGACGCTGCAGGGGCACGGGCGTGCGATTCCGCGACGGCCGCCCCGCGGACGCGGCCCGGCCGATGGGCGTGTCCATGAGCCCGGGCGCCACGACGTTGGCCCGGATCCCGCGGCCGCGCGCCTTCATGGGCGACGTGCCGGCAGAGCCCGCCAAGCGCCGCCTTCGACGTGTCGTACGCGGGCAGGCTGCTGCCGGGCGTGATGCCGGCGATCGAGCTGATGAACACCACGGCCGCGCCGTCGGCGAGGTTGGGCATGGCCGCCTGGCACACGAGGAAATGCGCCCGAACGTTGACGGCGAAGGTCTTGTCCCAGTCCTCGACGCTCGTGCCCTCGAGCCGCCGGCCCTCGCCGATGCCGACGTTCAGCACGAGCCCGTCGAGCTCGCCCAGGCGCGCCTCGGCGCCGGCGACGACGGCCGCGCAGTCCTCGGGACGGGAGACGTCGGCCACGAGGACGTCGGCGCTCCCTCCGTTGCCCACGATGAGCTCGGCCGTCGCAAGCCGCGGCGGCCTCGTCGCGGTCGGCGCACGCGACCATCGCACCTTCCCGGGCCGCGAGCGTGGCGATGGCGCGTCCGTTGCCGATCGGCGCGTCGGGATCGTCGGTGTGCACGCGTGCCGGCGCCGATGACGAGCACGCGCCGGCCCGCGAGCCGCCCCCGGCCCGGCGCCCGGCCGGCGGCCTCGTCGGGCAGCTCCGGGTCCATCGCTACCGCGGGCCCGTCCGGCAGGCCGGGGACGCCCGGCTCGCGTTGCACGCCCAGCGAGTTCAGAGCGAACGCGACCATGTGGTACTGGCCGACGAGCATGGGCACCTCGATCACCTGCCGTTCGTCGTAGCGCGCCGCGAGCGAGGACCAGGTTGCGTCGCTGATGCACGCATCGTCGTGGAGCTCGTCGGCGGCCGTGAGCAGTGTCCGGTCGAACGGTTCCCAACCGGACGCGTCGGGTCCGGTGGCGATGCGGTCGATCTCCTCGTCGGAGATCTCTGCCGCTTTCGCCAGTCGCACGTGCTGCCCCCACTCGTACGACGACCGGCAGCGCCACGCGGTCCGCAGGATCAGGAGCTCGCGATCTCGGGCGGGCAGCTTGCCGGCGAGCAGCTTGCCGGCGAACGGCATCCAGCTGACGGAACAGGCCCGGATGGCGGACGAGCGTGGCGAAGATGTTGACGGCCTCGGCGTTCGGCAGCCGGACCTCGTCGAGGAGCGCGCTCGTCTCCTCGACCAGCTCGTCGTCCCCGAGAGGTGTGATGCGCGGAGTCTGCGGACGGCCCGGCTCGGTTGTGCTCATCGGCGACACGGTAGATGACGTGTCGTTGTCGCCGCCGCGTCAGGGTGTCGATCGACCGCCGGCGTTGCTCGTGCGGCCGGCACGCGGCGCGGCGCGTGCGGAGCGCCGGGTCGGCCGGGGCGTCTGCCGTGATCGGACCTTGATCGGCCGTCGAGCGACCACCGGCTGTCCGGATCGCGACGACCGTGCGGCCGCTCGCGACGCCGCCACCCGGCGTGCCGCCGGGGACGGCTCGTCCTGGGTGCCCGGCTGCGTGTCAGCCGAGACTGCCTCCTCTTCGGGCGGCGGAGGCGGCGCGCTCTGGGCCGCGCGAGCCGACCGGCTCCTTCGGGCGGAGGAGCGTCGGCGGGTGGGATGCCGCCCAGCGCCGCTCCCGACGTGGCGGCCAGTCGTGCCAGGGAATTGAGCGTGAGGTCGTGGCGCAGCGCCGCGACCTTGGCGGGCCGCGATTTGATCCAAGCGCGGCTCGCGCTCCGGAGCTCCCGGAAGAACCGCTTGACGCGGGGGCCGTACGCGCCGCCGTGGCGCACGCGCATCGGGTCGGTCTCGTCCATCGCGTCGACCATCTCCTCGCCCATCAGGAGGACGACGCGCAAGCAGCGCGATCGTGGCGAGCCCGAACATCGTGATCGCGAACGCCCGGACGTACAGGGCCACCGGCGTCTCCTGGGTGAGCTTGGCCAGGATCACGGAGGCGCCGACCACGCCGAAGGCGATGACGCCGATGCGGCGGAAGTCGCGCTTCTCCGGGTCGGCTCGGCACTCTCGCCACCACTCGATGGCGCGAGCGCGGAGGGCCGTGCCTCGTCGCGGCATCGTTGCAAGGTAGCCAGCACGCGGCGGCGCGATTGGTGGATGGTCGCCGGTCTCAGTCCGCCGCGAGCACCTCGGCCGCCGCGCGCTCGCCCGACCGGATCGCGCCGTCGATGCTGCCGTGCGACACGGTGGCGGTCTCGCTGCCGGCCCAGTGGATGCGCCCGACGGGCGCCCGCAATGCACGTCCGAACTGGGTGATCACGCCCGGCGGCATGTGCGCCATGAAGCAGCCGCGTGTCCACCGCTCCTCGGCCCAGTCGATCTCCTCGTAATGGACCGGCTGCGCGGCGCGCGGCCCGAACCGCGTCACGAGCGCGTCGAGCACGAAGCGGCGTCGTTCGTCGGGAGGGAGGGCGCCGAGCTCGCGTGCAAACGGGCCGAAGGCGAACGCGGCGAGCACTCCGGGAACCCCAGAACACGGCGAGGCGTCCAACGTCATCTCGATCGGCGACGTCGTCGCGACCGACTGGCCGTTCAGGCCGTCCGTCCGCCAGAACGGCTCGTCGTACATCACCGAGACCTTGAGGATCGATCCCCCGGCATGCCCTGCACGAGCAACGCCCGGTCCACTGGGAGTTGCGGCTCGTAGGTCAGATGGCCCGACAACGTGGGCGGGATCGCGACGATCACACGCCGGGCGCGCACCTCGACGCCGTCGCCCCGCACCACCACGCCGCCGCCGTCCTGGGAGATCTCGCGCACCGGCCGCTCGAGCAGCAGCGCGTCGCCGAGCTCGGCGGCGATCCGGTCGGCCATCGTCTGCGCCCCACCCGTCACGCGGTCCTGCTGGTAGCCGCCCTCGACCGACAGCAGGTGATTGAGCCCGTTCGCCGACCGGATGAGATAGAGGACGTGCAGCAGCGACACCTCCGCGGGATCGCAGTTGAAGAGGCCGCGGACGGCGGCGGCGAGCAGACCCTGCCCGTCCCGCGCCGGCACCGTGGCGGTGTCGATCCAGTGGGCGGCGCTGCGGGCGTCCCACGCCTTCGCCCGCCGCGCGGTCCACGGCTCGTCGAGCGGCACGCGCTTCGCCATCGCGTCGAGGCGCGCCATCCCGAGCGACAGGCTGGCGAGCGCGATCGGATTGATCGGCGGGATGAACCCGCCGAAGCGCTTCACCGCGTCCCGCCCCGCGAAGACGGTCTCGCCCTCGTTCCAGGTGGGATAAGTCGTGACGCCGAGCTCCGCGACGAGCGCGTAGGCGTGGTCCTGGCCGGGGCCGAGCCAGGTGCCGCCGATATCGACGGGGGTGCCGTCGGGCGCGGGTCGGGTCCAGACCCGGCCCGCCACACGGTCGCCGCGCCTCGAGCACGATCGCCGTGACGCGCCGGCCTGCTTGATACGCCGAGCGGCGGTGAGCCCGGCGTAGCCGGCCCCGACCACGCATACGTCGGCGTCCATGAGCGGAACCTACCGGCGACCGGCAGCCCCGAGCATCCCACGACGAGCTCAGTTCGCGACGAGCGTTAGTACCCCGGGCCGCTGCTCGCGGTCGTCGTGGCGGTCGAGCCGCCCCCACCGCTCGTGCCGCCGCTCGCCTTCACCACGTTCCAGGTGCCGCCGAAGCTGTTGATGCCCTCGCCGTTGGTGGTGCCCGCACCGGCGTCACCCGCGAACGTGTAGACGGGCGCGCCGTTGATCGTGACATGCCCACCCGCGGCCGTGCCCACGTTCTTCACGCCCGTACCGGTCGCCTTCGTCGTTCCCGCCGGGAGCGACACGGCCGGCCAGACCTGCAGACACACGCCCGAGCACGGGACTTGCTTCCCACCGCTCGTCAGCGTGTACACGGTCTTGCCGTCATTGGTGACCACGATCGTGCCGAGCGGGGTACTGGCCGTCTTGACGACGGCCGTCGCCGACCCGCCCTTGGCCGTCGTCGCGGTCGACTTCTTGGTGGTCGACGTCGTCGTCTTCTTCGACGAGCTCGAGTCACTCGAGCCCCCGCACGCCGCGAGCGCGATCACCGCGGCGGCGCCCAAGGCGACGAGCCCGTAGAGGCGAGGCCTCCGAGTCAGGCTTCGAGGACGGCGCGCCATCCGTGCGCCCACGCTTGTTGTTCCGTCGAGCATTCCTGTCCCTTTCGCTGTGCTTGAGAGCCATTAGGGACTACGGGGCCGCCCGTGTAAAGGATTGATCTCGCGCCGGGAGCCGCGCGCGTACCATCCCGCCGATGGCGGCGAGCTTCGCGACCGAGCAGCTCGTCGAGACCGCGTGGAGCAGACGGGCCTCGACGACTTCGGCGCCGACACGTTCCGGCTCGGGCTCGACCGTCTCGCCGACGGGCTGCACAACGAGGCGCGTCTCAACGAGGTCGGCGAGGTGATGGCGCCGATGGCCGTGCTCGGGCACCTGACGAACCGGCTGCAGGTGACCGACTGGCATCGCCGTCATCCCGAGATCGGTGCCGGCGACGTCACCCCGCCGATCGTCATGATCGGCATGGGTCGCACCGGCTCGACGATCCTGCACGACCTGTTCGGTCAGGACCCGGCGAACCGCGTCCCGCGGACGTGGGAGGTCGACCACCCCTGCCCGCCGCCGGAAGCGGCGACCTACGAGACCGATCCGCGCATCGCCGAGTCGCAGGCCGGGATCGACCTCGCCTACGAGGTGCGCCCCGAGCTGCGGTCGATGCACCCGATGGGCGCGCGCTCGGGGCAGGAGTGCATCGTGATCACGGGTGGCGAGTTCGCCAGCGCGATCTTCAACAGCCAGTTCCGCCTGCCGTCGTACCTCCGCTGGGTGACGAGCGAAGCCGACATGGCGCCGGCGTACCGGTGGCACCGGCAGTTCCTGCAGCTGCTGCAGTGGCACAACCCCGGCGGCCGCTGGGTCCTCAAGACCGGCGCCCACCTGTGGGCTCTCCCCGCAGCTGCTGGCCGAATACCCGGACGCGCTCATCGTCCAGACGCATCGTGATCCGTTGCGGATCATTGCCTCGCTCTCATCGTTGTTCGCCGTCGTGCAAGCGACGGCGAGCGACGGCGTCTCGATGGCGGACGTCGCCGCCGAGTGGGCAGACCCCGTACTGGAGGCGCTCGACCGCTCGGTAACCGCGCGCGAGGAAGGCATTATCTCGGCCGACCAGGTCGTCGACGTGCACTACGGCGCGTTCATGGCGGATCCGTTCCGCACCATCCGTTCGATCTACGAGCGCTTGGGCGCCGAGCTCACACCCGACGCCGAAGCTCGCATGCGTCATTTCCTTGACGAGAACCGGGCCGACAAGCACGGGTCTCACGAATACTCGTTCGCCGACACGGGCCTCGACGCCGGCGCCGTGCGTGACCGGGCTCGTCGCTACGCGGAGTACTTCGACGTGCAGTTCGAGCCGGCCCGGTAGTCGCCGCCGCCTTCCGAGCACGCGAGCTCGCTCAGCAGCCCGAACCGGCCCACGGTCCGGGGCCCTGCCACTGGTAGAGCTCCCAGGCCATGTCGTCCTGCTGCGTCGAGCTCCTGGTGTGCGGGTCGACACCGACGAGATCCCGGGCGCCGATGTGGTTCGCGGTCGCGTCCCACGTGCTCTGCAGGAACTGGTAGGCGCCGTGGTACTGGCCGTCGGGCGAGTGGGCTTGGTAATTGCCGCCCGACTCGTGCTGGCGGACGCAGGCGATGAACGGGTCGTTGTGGTGGGTGCTGAACGACCCCGACCCATCGGCGGCAGGGATGCAGCCGGCAGCGAGGAGCGCAGCTGCGACCACAACGGCCGCGAGGAAGCGGCGCGAAGGCGCCTGCGTGCGCGCGCGTCGAGAGAAGGCGGGAAGAACTGGGATATCCACAGGCTAGGGGGTGGGTCCGGCCGACCCGCGGACCCCTCCGGTCAGGCCGTGGCGTGCCGGGCGGGTGTGAACTGCACGGGCAGGTGCTTGGGGCCGGAGATGAAGTTCGACGCCAGCCACTCGGCGGGGCCGGCGGGGGAGATGTCGGGCAGCCGCGTGAGCAACTCCCGCAGGAGTGCCTGGATCTCGACGCGGGCGATGTGCGAACCGAGGCAGAAGTGCGGCCCGCCGCCACCGAACGCGATCTGGTCGTTCGGCGCGCGTCCGACGTCGAAGCGGTCGGGCTCGACGAACGCGCGCTCGTCGCGGTTGGCAGAGCCGTAGTACATGACGACCTTGTCGCCGGTCGTGATCGGTATGCCCGCGAGCTCGCAGTCCTGCGTCGCCGTGCGGCGCATGTAGACCACCGGGCTCACCCAGCGCAGCATCTCGTCGACCGCGCTCGCGAGCATGCCGTCGAGATCGTCCTGGAGACGTCGGCGCTCGTCGGGATGGTCGAACAGCGCGACGAGCCCGCCGCCGACGAGGTTGCGGGTGGTGTCGCCACCGGCGTCGATCAGCAGCAGGAAGAAGAGGTTGAAGTCGATGTCGTCGAGGCGCTCGCCGTCGACCTCGGCGCCGAGGATCCGGCTCGCCAGATCGTCGCTCGGCTGCGCGCGCTTCGCCTCGGCCACCTGGCGCGCGTAATTGAACATCTCGATCACCGCTGTGAGCCCGGCGCCTTCGGGCACGGACTCGGGCGCGGCGTGGATGGTCTCGGTCAGGTGATAGAGCTGGCGCCCGTCGTCGAGCGGGATGCCGAGCAGCTCGGCGATCACGAACGAGGGCATCTCGCCGGCGATGTCGATGACGGCGTCGCACTCGCCCCGTTCGACCACGCTGTCGATGATCTCGGCGGCGAGCTCCTCGATGCGCAGTCGCAGTGATTCCGCCGCCCGGGGCGTGAACTGGCTGTTGATGATGCGCCGCAGCCGTGTGTGACGCGGCGGATCCGACGTGATCATCATCTGGTGGTCGCCGAAGTCGATGCCCGCGATGTCCGGGATCAGGATCGTCGGCATCGACGAGTAGTGCTCCGGGTCGCGCCCGACGTCCTTCACGTCGTCGTACCGGGTGACGGCCCAGAAGCCGGCACCATCGGGCTCGGGATGCCGGTAGACGGGTGCGTTGTCGCGCAGCCAGCGGAACTGCTCGTGCGGCTGGCCGTCCGCGAACGACACCGGGTCGAGCAGGTCGATGTTCACGACGACGGGATCTCGAACAGCGCCGCGATCTTGTCGATCGTCTCCTGCTCGGCCGGGGTGACGGTCTTCGCGGCCGCCGCGACCGCGTTGGCGATGTCGACGAACCAGCGGCTGACTTCCGCGGCTTCGTCGTTCGGGAGCTTGCGCAACGCAGTTGCCGCCCCACCGAGGTCGGCGAGCGACGCTTCGACGACCTGCTCGAGGTTCGCCACCTGGTGCTGACGGGCGTTGTGGCGCGCTTCCTTGCCCTCCGCCTCTTTGGCGATCTCGGCGATGAGCTCGTCGGCGGGGCCGCCGGCGGGCGGATGGGAGATGGTGCGGGCGCTCGCGCTCGCCTCCTTGACCATCGAGATCGGCCCGTGCTCACCTGCCGCGAACAACGCCAGCGTCACGAGCAGCGGCGCCTCCGTGAGCTCCTTCCACTCCTCGTCCGTGAACGCCGACTTGTCGGTCATGCGCTACCGCCCTTTCCTGATCGCCGGGATCGCGAGCGACCGACCCACGCCGAAGAGCAGGCCCAGCGATCGCTCGAGCTTGGTCAGAACGGCATCGAGCGCGTCGACGAAGGAATCCGCCTGTTCGTCGGTGACGATGAGCGGCGGGAGGATCTTGAGGATGTTCTGGTTGTCGCCCGCAACCTGGGTGAGGATGCGATGGTCCCGGAAGAGCGGCACGACGACGAGCTGGGTGAAGAGCCCGGTGCGCATCGTTTCGAGGACCCTCCACTGTGCCCGCAGGCGTCGCGAGCGCGGCCTGTGGAACTCGATTCCGATCATGAGGCCGCGGCCTCTGACCTCGTGTACGACCTCGTGCCGGTCCTCGAGCGCCTGGAGGCCGGAGAGCAGCCGGGCCCCTCGCTTTGCAGCCGCGCTCGACGATGTGCTCGGCGTCGATCGTGTGCAACGTCGCGAGGCCGGCGGTCATCGCCAGCACGTTCTGACCGAACGTGGTGCTGTGCACCACGGCGCGATCCATCTTGTCGAAGACCGCTTCGACGACGTGCGCTCGGGCGATGACGGCGCCGACGGGGACGTATCCGCCCGACAGCGCCTTGGCCACCGTGACGATGTCGGGGACGACGCCCCACTGCTCGAAGGCGAAGAACGTGCCGGTACGTCCGATCCCGCTCTGGACCTCGTCGACGGCGAGGAGCGCGCCGTGCCGGTGGCACAGATCGGCGGCTTCGCGCAGATAGTCCTCGGGCGCGACGAAAACGCCCTTGCCTTGGATCGGCTCGACGACGAACGCGGCGACGTCGCCGGCTTCCAGCTCGCGACGGAGCGCGTCGAGGTCGCCGAAGGCGACGCTCTGGCAGCCGGGGAGCAGGTCACCGAACCCATGTCGGAACTCGCGGCCTCCGTTGAGCGAGAGGGCGCCCGTCGTCAGGCCATGGAACGCGTGGTCGGCGAACAGGATCCGCGAACGGCCGGTCGCGCTGCGTGCGAACTTGAGCACCGTCTCGATCGACTCGGCTCCGCTGTTCGTGAAGAAGCATCGATACGCGTCGTCGGGCATGCGGGCGACGAGCGATTCGGCGAGCAGCCCGGCGAGCGGCGGGCAGTCCATCTGCACGAGGTTCGGTAGATCGGCGTCCATCGCATCCTGCAGGGCCCGCTCGATCACGGGATGCCACCGGCCGAGGGCGAACACGCCGAACCCGGCGAGGAAGTCGAGGTACGCGTTGCCCTCGCGGTCGAAGAGATACGGACCTTCGGCTCGGACCCACTCGCGATCGAAGCCGAGCGTGCGGAGCACGCGCGGCATCTGCGGATTGATGTAGCGCTCGTGCAGCGCGAACGCCTCATGGCGGCGCTCGGCGAGCAGTGCGGCGAGATCGAAGCCGCCGCTGCTCGTCGCCGGGCTCGGAGTGCTCGCCGAGTCCGGCGCGCCCGGTGAGGAGTCGTCGATCCCGTGTCGCAACGCCGTCATTGCGCGAGCCGCTCCCGGGCGTACGAGTCGTCGATGTCGTCCGACCGGTCGCGCTCGGGCGCGAGCTCCGGAGCCCGGCGGATGCGCTCGGCGCGGGCGGGCTTGACGAATCCGTGCTCGAGGTACCACCGCACCGCGCACACCAGGGCCTCGCGGGCAGGGATGCTGGAGTACCCGAGCTCCGTGCGCGCCCGGCTGTCGTCGTACTCCATGCGGGTCGTCGCCATGCGGACCGGCTCGGACGGGAGGGTGGGCTCGCGTCGGAGCACGGCGGCCTCGGCCCATTCGGCGGTCAGCACGATCGGAAGCACGACTCGAGGATGCAACCGGATTCGGGGAGCCGCCAAACCGCAGATGTCGGCGAGCGTCGACAGCATCTCCCGCAACGACATGTTCTCGCCCCCGAGGATGTAGCTGTGGCCCGGGCGGCCGGTCTCGGCGGCCAGCACGTGGCCGCGGGCGACGTCGTCGACGTGCACGACGTTGAGCGCCGTATCGACGTAGGCGGGAATACGGCCGTTCAGGAACTCGACGATCGTGCGGCCGGTGGGCGTGGGCGCACCGTCGCCCTCGCCGACGGGGAAGGTCGGATGTACCAGCACGACGGGGAGGCCGCTTGCGCCGGCGCGCAGGACCTCGTGCTCGGCGAGGTATTTCGATCGCTTGTAGTGGCCGAAGAGGTGCTCGAAGTGCACGAGTGACTGCTCGGAGGCGGGTCTGCCGTTCTCGGTGACGCCGAGCGTCGCGACCGTGCTCGTGTACACGAGCCGGCGGCAGTTGGATCGCGTCGCGGCGCGCAGGACGTTCATCGTGCCGCCGACGTTCACGTCGTAGAACAGGTCCGGGTCGGCGGCCCAGAAGCGATAGACCGCGGCGAGGTGAAAGACCGTCGAGGTCCCGTCGACCGCCTCGTCGACCGTGGCGGAGTCCCGAATGTCGCCGACGACTCGCTCGACGGCCAGGCCGGCGAGGTTGTCGTCGTCCCGCCCGGGCTCGATGAGGGCACGGACCTCAACACCGCGGTCGAGTAGGGCGCGGACCACAGCGGAGCCGATGAATCCCGACGCGCCGGTGACGAGCACGGGACCGAGATCGATGGACGCGACCGGCATGCTTTCTCCCCACCCCCTCCGGCGAGCTGAAGTCCGAGCGCAATGCTTGCACCGACGCTACCGCCGGTACCGCCTGGGGCTCGCCGGGACCTGACGGCCTGATCCGCCGCCCTGCGGGCATGACGCCAGTGGCGATGCGTGGGTCGGGTACACTGACGTGGTCAGCTTCGGTCGCCTCGGCGCGGCGCGATGCGACAACACCGGTTCGACCATCTCTCTCGTCGCTCCCGCCTGGCGGGCAGTGTCCCGGGGATTCGGTCCACCCCAGTGAGATAGCTGTCCGCTTCGCTCCTCCCGACGCCACCGAATGGATACGGAAAACGTGTCCCGCTGCCGGCTGCTGACACCGGCTCGACGGGATGACAACCAAGGAAAACAAACACCATGGCAACGCAAGGCACTGTGAAATGGTTCAACTCGGAGAAGGGCTTCGGCTTCATCCAACGTGAAGGCGGGGATGACGTGTTCGTCCACTTCTCTGCGATTCAGGGCGATGGCTACCGGTCTCTCGAAGACGGCCAGCGCGTCGAGTTCGACGTCGCCCCCGGCCGGAAGGGCGAGGAAGCCCAGAACGTCCGAGTCGTCTGACGAAGCTCACGCGGGGCGCCGGGCAGCGGCAGCGCCGTTGTCCGGCACCTCGGGAGCGACAAGGAGTACTTATGGCGGGTCGTCAGCGCACCTCGTTCGAGAAGCGAGAGCGCGAGCGAAAGCGTCAGGAAAAGCAAGCAGCGAAGCGGGCACGCCGACAGCACGATGGCGTGCCGTCGCCCGAGGAGACGCGTGGCACGACCGCGCCTCCCGAAGCGCCCCCGGCCACCGAGCCGGAGCGCCTCGACACCGCCGAGGGCTGAGCCCCGGCTCGTCGCGCTTCAGGTTCGGACCGCGTCCCACGCCGCGTCGACCGCGGCCACGATGTCGGGGACGGCGGCACGAAGCGCGGCGGCGTCATCTTCGATCCACGGCGCGTCGGTGACATCGACGCCGGACTCCTCGAGGAGCCGGCGTAGGTCGCCGAGCTGCGTCTCGAGCCAGCCGGTGGGGTCGGCGCGAATCTCGTCGCGCCAGTGCCGGTCACACGGCTCGACCCCCTCGAAGCGGGGATGGAAGTGCGCGCTCAGCAGGTTCGCGGGCGGCCCGTCGACCTGATCGAAGAGGTCGGCCCGGAAGACCGGCTGGTCGATCACCACGCGTTGCGCCGCTGACGGCGAGCCTCGTCGCGGCTCGTCGGCGAGTAGCCGCACCTCGACCCGTGCGCCGCGCTCGGGCGGCTCCATCGGCTCGTGCCACGTGCGGACGAGGACGGCCACCTTCTCGAACACGAATGCCTGCTGCATCGCTCCGACCTCTCGACGTTCGTCACGCTACGTCGATCGTCGATGGCCGGTTGCGGATATTTTGCCGCCGGACGATCATTCGGCGCAGAGCCGACGCTTGGAGGTGGTGGGGATGTTCGTGCAAGTAATCGAAGGGCGAGTGTCCGATCGTGAGGGCCTGCACCGACAGATGGACCGGTGGCAGAGCGAGCTCCGGCCGGGGGCGACGGGATTTCTGGGCTCTACCGCCGGCGTCGCCGACGACGGCTACGGGATCGCGTTCGCCCGCTTCGAGTCGGCCGCGGCCGCCAAGGCCAACAGCGAGCGCCCGGAGCAGGGTCGCTGGTGGGCCGAGACGGAGAAGTGCTTCACCGGCGACGTCACGTTCACCGACTCCGAGGACACTCGAGACGTTCCTCGGCGGCGGCTCGAACGATGCCGGCTTCGTGCAGATCATGCGGGGGAGCGCCGACCGCGACCAGCTGCATGCGCTGGACGCGGGCTTCGAGGAGGTGGCGGGATCGTGGCGGCCCGATCTCATCGGCGGGCTCCGCGTGTGGACCGGGCCCGGCAGCTACACCGAGGCCAACTACTTCACGAGCGAGGCGGAGGCGCGCGAGGGCGAGAAGAAGGAGGCACCCTCGGAGCTCGCGGCGCAGGCAGAGAATTTCGAGAAGCTGATGGCCAACGTCGAGTACAGCGACCTTCGCGACCCCTGGCTGTACTGACGCGCTCGGCGCGGTTAATTCATTCGTGAGTGTCACACCCCATCGGTACGTTGCATGGCGGACCGATGAGGAGACACTCCGATGCACGAGCGTGTGCACCACATCCAAGCGCGCCGGGCATTCCGCCCGGGCGGCGGCTCGTACCCGGGCCGTCTGATCTCGGCGATCGACGCCGAAGCGCTCGTCGCCCGGCTGTCCGATCACGTCCGTGTCGTCCTGGTCGTGGCGCGCCCGGACCGGCTCGCCGCGGTGCTGCGTCGCGCCGACGTCTCCGTGGTCGAGACGGCGCCGTTGGTCCTTGTGAGCGAGGCCTACGGCGTGCTCGGGGTCGCGACCGGTCCCGCCGAGCCGCCCGCGCAACTCAGGGTGTGGGCGAACATCTCCCGGCTCGAGGACGGCGAGGCCGTCGAGATCCCCGCCGTCGACGAGGAGCAGCCCTCGCTCCAGCTCCTGGCCGCGCGCCGGGTGGCGTAACGGCCCGGCGCTCTCGGCGCTCTCGGCGCCGGACGGGTGCTAGGCAGCGGTGATGTGCAACGGAACCGGCATGGCCGGTTCGATGTCGACGTCGCCGAGATCGCTGAGGCGCGTCGGTTCGAGGAGCTCGAGGACGAGCGGTGGCAGCGAACGCAACACCAACTTGAGGTGCGCGGCGGTCGCGGCACGACACGCGTAGACGAGAACGTCGAGGCCCGCGGCATCGACATCGCTCACGTCGGAGAGATCGACGACCAGCGTCGCCGGCCCACGCGAGATTGTCCGGCTGATCTTCTCGCGCAGCACGCGTGACGCAGCGCGATCGAGCAAACCTGAGGGGTGCAGAACCTCCCGAGAATCGTGACTGGGATCCTCGGGCAGATTCCCGGCAGAAGGCTTCATCGTGCTCCCGATCCGCCATGCAAGAGCGACCGGTCCGACGGATGGGATCGGAGGAGGGGACTCGAAGAGCCGCACCTGACGTGCAGTGTCGCCGGGTTCGCGACATCACGCAAAGCGATTGTTGACTCGTTTCTCGCGCGCCCGTTGCGGCGTCCGAGGGTCGTCGACTTCGCGACCCGAGACCCTTAGGGTCGAAAACGGGAGGACAGCATGGGCCTCGGCGTCGCCGTCGACCTCGGTACAGCGAACACAGTGACCTACGTGTGGGGACGGGGTGTCCTCGTCGACGAGCCGTCTGCCATAGCGCTCAATCGGAGCGATGGGGGGATCGTGGCCGTCGGCGCCGCCGCGAAGCAGATGCTCGGCCGCACCCCGGGCCATCTCGAAGTGCTCTGCCCGTTGGAGGATGGCACCGTCGCCAACCTCTCGGCGTGCGAGAAGATGCTGCGGGTTTTCCTCCGCCGCGTGAGAGAACGGCGGTGGTGGAGGCCCCGGGTCGTGGTCTGCGTGCCTTCGCGCGCGACCGAGCTCGGCCGCCACGCCGTGCAGGAAGCGGCCGAGTTCGCCGGGGCCCGCAAGCCGGTGCACCTCATCGACGAACCGGTGGCGGCGGCGATCGGGGCCCGGATGCCGATCGAGAGTGCGCTCGGCAACCTGATTGTCGACGTCGGCGGCGGCACCACGGAGGTTGCCGTGCTTTCGCTCGGCGGCGTCGTCGCGAGCTCGTCCGTCCGCATTGCGGGCAACCACTTCGACCAGGCGATCATGGCGTTCTGCCGGAAGGAGTACGGGCTCGGAATCGGCCAGGGGACCGCGGAGTACGTGAAGTCGCGGTACGTGTGCGCGTGGCCGCTCCGAGAAGAGGGCTACGTCGACATCCGCGGCGTCGACCTGGTGGACGGGGGCCCGAAGACGATCACGGTGTCCACCGTCGAGCTGCGTGAAGCCATCGAAGAGCCGCTGGCCGGCATCTGCGACGCGGTGCGCGACACCCTCGAGTGCACACCGCCGGAGCTCGTTGCCGATGCGAGCCACCAGGGGCTGGTGCTGACGGGCGGCGGGGCGCTGCTGCTCGGGCTCGACCGCCGCCTCGCCCACGAGGTCGGTTTCCCGGTCCGCGTAGCGCGGAACCCGCGTCACTCCGTCGTGCGTGGCGCGGCGGCCTATCTCGAGACCTTCTAGCCGGCGCCGGCCGGCGGCGATGTGGTTTATCGCAGCACGTGTCTGGCGATGCTGTCCCGATGACGGAGGGCCACATCGGGAGAGACCATGGATAGGGAAAAGCTGGTCGAGCTGCTGAACGGCGATCTGGAGCTCGAGTTCCGATCGATCGTGCAATACACGCAACACGCCGCGACGGTGAAGGGCGTCGAGTTCCAGCCCATCGCCGACAAGATCCGGCCGCATCTCCGCCAGGAGCTCGAGCACGCCACCGTGCTCGCGGAGCAGATCGACTTCCTCGGCGGCGAGCCGACCACGCAGGTGCCCGAGGTGCCGAACGAAACCGAGCCGCGCCGGGCGCTCTCACTCGACCTCGAGCTCGAGGAACGCCAGCTGGCGGCGTACCGGGAGCGTTTCGAGCAGGCGGAGGAACTTGGCCTACCGGACGTCGCCGAAGCCCTACGGCCTCTGCTCGAACAGACCCAGGACCACGTGCGGGATCTGCGTGCGGCGCTCGGCGGATGACCGACCGTTTCGATCTCACGACGACGGGGTAGCTCGTAGGTCGTGACCCGCCGAGGCGTGTGCTCCGCATTCGTCGTGGGCGCGCTGCTCGCCCTGACGACCCTGGTCGTGGCCGCCCCGGCCGTCGCCGCCCCCAGCGGGACCCAGCCGAGGAACCGCGACGACGACACCCAGGTGGTCATCACGGGACGCGTGGTCGTCGCGCAGCAGGAGACCGTCGGCGACGTCGCCATCCTCAACGGTGACGCTCGGATCAACGGGAGCGTGGACGGTTCCGTCTTCGCGCTGAACGGCGACGTGACCGTCCGCGGATCCGTGAAAGACGACGTCATCGCCGTGAACGGCCGGGTGATCGCGGAAGGCGGCGCCCGCATCGGGGGCGACGTCACCTCCCGCGAGACGGCGCGCATCTCTCCCGGAGCGACCGTCGACGGCGACGTGAAGTCGGTCAGTCGCCGGTTCGCGCTCGGTCAGGTCGGCGTGGTCGCCGCGATCCTCCTGTGGCTCGCCGTGATCGTTTCGACCCTGGTGTTCGGCCTGCTGCTGCTCTTGATCGCGCCCCGCGCCGCGGACGCGTTCGCTGACGCCGGACGGACGGCGGTCGGCGCGTCGATCGGTCTCGGCATCGCCGCTGCGATCGGGTTGCCGATTGTCGGGTTGATCTTGCTTGCAACGGTGCTCGGCCTGCCGCTCGGCGCCATCGTGCTGCTGGCACTCGGCTTTCTGTACACGCTCGGGTACGTCGCGTCCGCGTACTTCCTCGGCCGGCTCATTCTCCGGCCGCCGACCAATCGCTTCCTCGCCTACCTCGTCGGCTGGGGGATCCTGTCGGTGGCGGGCATCATTCCGGTCCTCAACGTCATCGTGCTGATCGCCGCCACCGTGTACGGGCTCGGCATGATCGTCGTCGCGCTGTTCCGCGCCCGGAGTGGTCCACGCGAGCCCGCGCCGGCCGGCACCGGTCGGACTGCACCGTCCACCGCGGACTGAACGGCATGCGGCGCATCAGCTGCCGGTCGGCCAGCCAGCTTCGTAGTGAACCGAGGTTCCTCGTGAGCAAGCGGCGGGTGGCCGGAACACCCAGCCGCTCGGTCAGCTGACCCCCCGCCCACCGCGGGATCTCGAACCGCGCCCGCCATTCCAAGCGTGTTCCGGGACCGTCCACGGCGAGCAGGAAGCGACCCTCGCCCCGCGCCGGCCCGATCCGGTGGGTGATCGCCAGCTCGCGCGGACGGGCCCAGGCGATCACCTCGATGCGATCGCGCCGCGAAGTCGCCCGACGGTGATCTCGTACCTTGTCCCCACGCCTGACCGTTGCTCGGTCAGAAAGCGGAGCGTGCGGACGTCGGTCATCCACTCCCGATGGCCCTCGAGGTCAGCCAGCGCGTCCCACAGGCGAGCTCGGTCGAGGCCGAAGTTCTCGACCACTATGACCTCGAGCATCGCCGGGCTCCTTCGCGAGGGCACGTGTCGCGTTGCGACGCTACGGTGCCAGACATGGAGTGCAGCACATGAAGGCACTCGTGTTCCGGCACAACTACGCCCGTGAAGCCGTCGCGAAGGTTCGCGGAGCGCTCGGCCATCGTGCGTTCGTGGCTCCGCCCGCGCCGACACACCTCGAGGAAGTTCCGGAGCCGGTTCCACCGGCGCCCAACTGGGTGCTCTGCGAAACGGCGGTGAGTGGCATCTGCGGCTCCGACACCAAGCAGATCTTCCTGAATGGGCGGCTCGACAATCCGCTCACCGCACTCTTGTCCTTCCCGCACGTCCTCGGGCACGAGGTCGTCGCGCGGCGCTCCGACACCGGCGAGCGCGTCGTGCTCAACCCGTGGCTGTCGTGTGGTCCTCGCGGCATCGACCCGCCCTGTCCGGCGTGCGCGGAGGGCCGCTACCCGTGGTGTCGCAACTTCGACCGCGGCACCGTGTCCGCCGCACTGCACCTCGGCAACTGCGCCTCGGCTCCCGGCGCGCACGCTGAGCGCTTCAGCGCCCATACCGGCCAGCTGTTTCCGACCCCTGAAGGCGTCAGCGACGAGACGGCCGTGCTCGCCGATCCCGCCAGCGTGTCGCTGCGGACGATTCTGTTGCATCCGCCCGACCCGTCGGCGCCCGCACTCGTGTACGGCTGTGGAACTCTCGCTCTCGCAGCCGTCGGGCTGCTGCGACACCTCTATCCCGACATCGAGGTGTGGGTCGTCAGTCGACCCGGCCCGCGCGCCGCGCTCGCAGAGCGCATGGGCGCGCACGCGGTCCTGCCGTCCGAGCCTGAAGAGCTCGTCGCCGAAGTCGCCCGGCGCAGCGGGGTATGGCCGCTCGTGCCATGGAGCAGGCACGCCTGGCTCCAGGACGGCCCCGGCGTCGTATACGACACGGTGGGCAGCCCCGAGACGGTCGAAACGTCGATGCGGATCCTCGCGACGGGCGGGACGCTCGTGATCAGCGGGGTCGAGCCGCCGAAGCGATTCGAATGGACGCCGCTGTACTTCAAGGAGCTGCACGTCATCGGGTCGAATGCGTTCGGCATCGAGGAGGTCGATGGCGTGCGCAAGCACGCGTTCGAGCACTACTTCGACTTCGTCGCCGACGGCCTCGACCTGACGCCGATGATCACCCACCGCTTCCCGTTGCGCGACTGGAAGCAGGCCATCCTCACCATCGCCCGCCGCCGCCGCACCGGCGCCGTGAAGGTGCTCCTCCAGCCCTGACTGCCAACGCCGTTCTCGCCGGCCGCCCGGCCGCGACCGATCTCCCTAGCCACCCCCGTGGCACGGGTCGAATGCCTTGACGCTCAGCACTCGTCGCACGGATCGGTTGATCTGGGTCTCGTCGAGTTGGTGGGCGGCGACCGCGTCGGCGAGGAAGCTGAGCAGGTCGGGAACGTGCGCATTCGAGACGAGCAGCGCCATGTCGGTGCCGGCGGCCAAGGCTCGGAGCGTCGCCTCGGGGACGCTGTAGGTCTGTCGGACTGCGGCCATCTCGCTGAGGTCGTCGGTGATCACGAGACCGTCGTACCCGAGCTCGGTTCGTAAGAGCTCGCGCACGGCGCTCGCGCTCACCGACGCCGGCTCGTCGGGGGCCGTGAGCCCGGGGACGTCGAGGTGACCGGTCATGATTCCGATCGGCGACGAGCCGAGGAGATTCCGATACGGAACGAGGTCCGAAGCCTCGAGCTCGACGACGGGCGGCGTCACCGCCGCTTGCCGATGGGAGTCGCCGGTGGCGTGACCGTGGCCCGGGAAGTGCTTCAACACGGGAACGACTCCGGCGTCGCGTAGGCCGTCGGCGAACGCTCCCGCGTACTCGGAGACGACTCCCGGATCGTCGCTGAACGACCGGTCGCCGATCACCTGATTGCTGCCCTGGCTCGACACGTCCACGACCGGGGCCAGGTCCATCGTGACGCCGGCGTCTCGCAGTGCGCGACCGCGTTCCGCAGCGATCTCGCGGACCTGTGCCGGCGTCATCGTCTGCGCCATCGCGCGCGCACTCGGGATGGAACCGGCGATCTGATCGATGCGTTGCACGCGGCCGCCTTCTTCGTCGACGGCCACGAGCGGCGGGACCGGCCCGACCGTTGCGAGCCGCTCCAGGCTGCCGTCGGCGAAGATGCCCGTTGCCTGACCGCCGACGAAGACGCCGCCCACCCCGTACCGGGTCACGAGTGCCTCCGCGTCGTTGCCGCCCTGCGTGTCGACGCCGACCATCAGGAGCTGCGCCAGGCGCTGTTCGAGGGGCCAGCTCGCGATCACGGCCTGAGGGTCGCACGGCGGGCTCGTCGCCGCGGGCTGCGTGCCCGCACTGTGAGGGGCGGAAGTTCGCTTGTCGCTGCCGTCGTCGCCGCCGATCGTCCACCAACCGATCAGGGCGGCGAGGACGATCACAGTCACCGACACGGCGACTGCCGTCGCGGCGAGCACACCCCGATTCCTCGCCATCGGCGCAGCCTACGGGCCGACGAGCTCCTACTGAGCGGCGCCGGTGCTCTCGCGGTGTTCGATGCCGACTGCCGCCGCGGAGTTCTTCCACCTGGTCGGCATCCACGTTCGTCTCGCACATGAAGTCCGCAAGTGCATCGGCAATCGCGCTCAGCTTGCGCTGGATCGCCTGATCGCTCCGCCGCTGTGCGTTCTCGAGCACCGCAACGAGCACGACGATGACGACCGACATGGCCGCCGAACCCGCAGCCAGCCAGGTGTCCGAGAAGCCGCTCAGTACGCCGAGCGCGAGCCACAGCAACACACCGGCGATGCAACCGACGAAGAAGGGCCCCCCGCTGACGGTGTGCACGGCCGCCGCGGCGACTTCGTCGAATCGGCCCCGTTCTCCCTTGACCTCGCTCCGTGAGAGCGCCTGCGGCGCTCCCGATTGGAGCTCCTGGTCCTCGTCCACGCGCGACTCCTACCCGTGACTGCGATTTCCTAACTGTCCGCGACCGAGGGCAGGCTGAGTGGGGTCGGTCCTGTGGGTCCCACCGCGCAAACGAGCGGGAGGAGTCGGAGATGAAGGTGTTCGTCGCGGGCGCGAGCGGGGCGCTGGGCAGGCGCTTGGTGCCGGTCCTCGTGGCCGCTGGGCACGAGGTCGTGGGGATGACGCGCAGTCCCGAGGCGACGGGGCTCCTGAGGGGTCTCGGGGCGGAGCCGGTCGTGGCCGACGGGCTCGACAAGACCGCCGTCATGCGAGCCGTGGGGAGCGTGGAACCGGAAGTGGTGATCCACGAGATGACAGGGCTCACGGGCGCCAAGAGCTTCAAGAAGTTCGACAACGAGTTCGCGCTCACCAACCGCTTGCGCACGGAGGGGCTCGACCATCTGCTCGACGCCGCGCGTGCCGCGGGCGCTCGGCGCTTCATCGCCCAGAGCTTCGGGAACTGGAACTACGAGCGCGCCGGAAGCTCGGTGAAGACCGAGGACGACCCGCTCGACCCGAGCCCGCCCGACCGCATGTCGCGCACGCTGACCGCGATCCAATATCTCGAGTCAACGCTCGCCGGGAACCATGACATCGAGGGAATCGCTCTGCGGTATGCGAACTTCTACGGACCGGGCAGCGCACAGTTCTCCGAACACGGCGACCTTGTCGAACAGGTGCGCAGGCGCAGGCTCCCGATCATCGGTGACGGCGCCGGCGTGTGGTCCTTCATCCATTACGACGACGCGGCCACGGCCACGATGCTGGCAATGGATCACGGCGCATCCGGCGTGTACAACGTCGCCGACGACGAGCCCGCCCCGGTGTCGGTCTGGCTTCCGGAGCTCGCGGCAGCCTTGGGGGCCGAACCGCCCCGGCGCGTCCGGTCTGGCTCGGACGACTGGTCGCCGGCGAGTCCGGCGTCTCCGTCTTCACGCGGATCCGCGGTGCCTCCAACGCGAAGGCCAAGCGGGAGCTGGGCTGGCAGCTGATGTACCCGAGCTGGCGTGATGGCTTCCGCCACGGCCTCGCCGAGACGCCGCCCCCGACGGGACAGGGGTGAGTGGAGCCGCCGGTCAGCGCGCGCAGACGGCGGCGCGGCTGGAGAGGCCGATCGACCGGCGCCCCTCGCGGATCGGGTTCACGTCGCGCCCGTTGGTGACGTAAGAAAAGGAGAGGCCGCTGTCGGGGTCGGCCCAGGCAATCTGGCCGCCGGCCCCGTTGTGGCCGAACGTGCGGGGCGACTGCGTGTGGCCGAACCCGCGCCGGTTGGCCTTCCCGTCGTCGCCGGCGACGACGACGCCGAGGGCGCGGTTGGCGGGTGCGCCGAGTGCCAGCTGGTCGGGGAAGGTGTTGCGCACGCGGCCGGTCGCATCGGCGAGCACGTCCGCGTCCCACAACCGGTCCGGGTTGTGCAACAGCGCCTGGTAGAAGAGCGCGACCGTGGCCGCGGTCGCGACGCCGCCTCCGCCGGGGACGCCGACGGCGCGTACGTCGGGCCGGTTGAAGGACAGCAGCGCGTCGTCGGTGACCTCGGTGACCGGCAACTCCGGCACCCCGAAGATTGCCTCGAGCTCCTCGGGTGGCGCCGGCTCGCCTGCCAGCGAGAGCTCGGCGATGTCGTCCTGGTTTTCGGGCGGGATGCCGACCACGCGTGGCAGGCCGAGCGCACCCGTCACCCGCTCGTGGATGAAGTCGCAGTAATCGGCCCCGGAGATCCGCTCGATGAGCTCGGCGAGCACCCAGTGGGCCGACGTCGGGTGGTACTCGTGGGCGGTGCCCGGCTCCCAGTTGAGCCGCCAGCTTGGCGAACGCCTCGAGGCGCCGATCGCGGTCGGCCCACGCCGGCGGCCCCAGCGGTGCACGCGGGAACCCCGACGTGTGCAGCATCACCTGCTCGACGGTGACGACGTCCTTCCCGTTGGTGGCGAACTCGGGGATGTAGTCGGCGACGCGGCGGTCGATGTCGAGGCTGCCCTCGCCGATGAGGAGCCAGGCCGCGCTGGCGACGAACGCCTTCGTCGCCGAGAAGATGACGTAGCGGGTGTCCGGCCCGGCGTCGCCGAGCGTCTCGAACGCGGCGAGCTCCCCGTCCCTGGCCAGGGCGAACTGGCACGACGGGAGGAGCCCGGCCTCGACCTCCCGCCGCACGCGGGTCCGCAGCTCCTCGAGCCGCCCGGCGTCGATCCCCAGCGACTCCGGCTCGACGGTGGCGGCGACGGTCATGCCCGCACGCTAGACCGCCCCGTTCAGGATCGACGGCGGGCTGGCAGCGAAACGCGGGAGGACCCGGACCGTGTCCGGGTCCTCCCTTGTCCCGATGGTGGGCGCTCAGGAGTGAGCGCCGTCGTTGACGAGCTCGTCGAACAGTGCTCGATACGCCACAACGCCCTGCCGCAGGTCCTCGGTCGTCGCCTCGCCCTTTGTGCTCTTGTCACGGACGTCGTGTCCGATGCGGTAGTTCTCCACCACGCTCGGATGATCGACCGAGACCAGGGCGGACTGCGATTCGAAATCGTCGACCGGGTAGCCGCGATCGCGCATGACCATGACGATCAGCTCGTCGGCTTGGACGACCGCCGCCTGCGGGACGTCGACGAATCGGCTTTGAAGGTCGTCCCACTGCTCGGCGTACCGATCGCGCGCCGCCTGCGACAGCGGACGCAGCTCGAGATCGTCCCGGCGCTTGGCCCGCCCGCTCAGATCGCCTTCGGCCTTTCGACGGCTCTTCGCGCCGTCGACTCGTCGGTCGTACTCCGGCCCGAAGCGATCACGCAGGGCGTGCCGACGCCGACGCCGGAGCAGGAACATCGTCACGACCGCGGCAAGAACGACGACGGCCGCAACCACGATCAAGACCCACAACCATGTATCCATGTGCTACCCCCCAACTCGTCGATTCCTCGCGCATACCCGCGGTCCGCAGCGCGGGAAACGACTTCGAACCGTTCGTGCATGCGTGGTCGAAGTACGCGAACGCGGCGAATGCACACCGGGTTAGATCACTCATGTGGTTGGGAAGATCCTTGTGAGAGGAGGAGAGCTTCCCGAAAGGACCATCCAAAGTGGGCAACGGCCATCCGTGGGACACCAAGAAGTTGCGTCGACTGCAGAGAAAGCAACGCCGGCAGCTGCGCGCGTTGCCGAGCAGGGTGATGGCCGGATTGCACGCCCCGCGTCCGGCAATCACGCTCGAAGGAGACGGCGCGGTCGTTGAGCTGGAGCTGAGGCGTCGTGCGAAAGCCTGCGTCGAACGCGAAGGAGCAGCTGACGTTCTCGACGAGCTCGAGTCGCGACTTCCGGAGACCCTCTTGGTCGAGGCGCTTCAGAAGACGGATTTCCCACCCGACGCCGACCCCGCCCTCAATCAGTTCTCATCGAACGGCCCGACGGCCGAGCTCGAGGACACGAGCGTCCACGCAGCCTTGCGGGCCTTTGCAACACTCGCCGTGATGGCTGATCGCCTCTCCGACGACGACTACCTGGATCCGCGGGTTCGCTAGGCGACAATCGTTCGTACCTGCTCTCGATTCAGAGGAACGGTGAGAGCGTGATGCGCCTGGTACTCGTTCGCCACGGAGACGCGCATGCCGGCTTCCACGGAGTCATCGCGGGACCTCGTGGTTGCATCGGCTTGACCGATCTCGGTCGCGAGCAGGCCACTGCACTGCGGGACTATCTTGCGGAATCGGGCCGCGTACGCGCCGATGTGCTGCTGTCCAGCGTCATCCCACGGGCGATCGAGACCGCGGAGATCATCGCCCCTGGCCTCGGGATCGAGACGTTCGGCCGTGAGTGCGATCTCTGCGAGGTCCACACCGGCGAGGCCGACGGCTTGGAGTGGGCCGAGTGGGGCGTCCGGTATGGATCGTTCGACATGGAAGCCGACCCGGACCGGGTGTTCGCCCCGGAGGGGGAGAGCTGGAACAGCTTTCACGAGCGTGTGCAACGTGTGCTCGAGCGGCTTGCGCAGGAGTACGAGGGGCGGACGGTCGTTGCCGTGTGCCACGGCGGCGTGATCATCGCGTCGGTGCGCGTGCTGCTCGGAATCAGCCAGACGGGGAGCGGCGCTCGGGTCCAACCGACGAACACGGGCCTCACCGAGTGGGAGTGGGACCCTGAGCCTGGGCGGTGGACCCTGCACTCGTTCAACGAGGCGAGCCACCTCTTCCCGTTGGCGGGCAGGTAACGCGGCTTCGGACGCGCGGTTGATCCTCGTGAACCCATGGGTAGAGACGCAGCATGGCGGATGACGACAGGCACTCGATCGAAGCGGCCCGCGTCGCTGCTGCGCGCGACGAGCTGGGGGCGTGGGTGGCCGAGTTCCTCGCGAGCCCGGGTAGTGACAACGCGGCGCTGGGCAAGGAGCTGACGAACAGACTCCGGTGGTGGCTCGGCCCCGTCCAAGTTCCGGTGAAGCGGTTGCACCGCCTGGCCGGTCCTCCCGGTGAGGCGGTGCTGTGCCCGGTGGATGACGACTACTGGCGGGATGACGTCGATGATCTGGAGGACAAGGTGCGTGACGGTTGGGAACCCCCGCCGGTGATCGTGTCCTGTCGCGATGGCCAACTGGTTCTCGAGGACGGTAACCACCGTGTCGAGGGCGTGCGCCGCAGCGGCGCTCACCACACTTGGGCAGTCATCGGATTCGACCACGCTGAGGAGCGCGACCGCTTCAGAGTGCCCACGTGACACGTCAAGGCTGGACCCCTTCAAACCGCGCGCAATGAGAAAGCGGGAGGCCCGAACACCGTGGCCTCCCGCCTTCGGTACTCCCGAGTCCGGCGAGGGAAATTCTCGGGAGGTACGTGCAGCGTTCCGCTTTCGGACGAGTCCGAAACGGTTGGTCACCAATGTGTGATCGCGTCACCGAACCATCTCTCCGGACAAACCTGCTCGAACTTCGCGAACGCTTGCACGCACACGAGCAACTCGTTTGCTCGACGCGCGGTCGTGGGTAGGCACGGGTCTACCGACAACAGGGGGGTCAGACATGGAGGTCTGGGTAGGGGCTTTGGTCGCCGTCGTCGAGGTCGTCGTCATTGTGCGAGTTGGGCTGTGGCTCGCGCAGCGACGTCGACGGCGGCGCACCCTGGGTGAGCGAGCCCGTAGCGGCGTGTATTCGCGCTGGTCGAGGAACTACTCGCCGGCGGACCTCTCGGATGAGCACGCCGGTTCTTGAGCCCACAGTTGACGACAACTCGAAGGGAGATCCCGTGTACATCGGCATCGGAACCCTGGTGTTCATCGTCGTGGTTCTCTTGATCATCTATCTCGTACGGCGCGTATGACTTTCCATCGGCGCGGCGAAAGAAGGTACCGAACACGTCAAGCACCGCCTTCGTCGAGCATGCTGAGAAAGCGTGGTCAGCGCCTGGCCGGCCGGGATCGCCGCGTCCGCTCTGGCGACGTTCAGCACCACGCCTGGTCCGCTCTCGGGAAGGTTGAGATGGGTCGGGTAGCGCTTGTGACGGGCGGAACCGGGCTCTCGGGGGCGCGGTGACGCGTCGGCTACTCGAGGATGGTGCCGCGTGGCGGTGACGTGGGTTCACGACGACGAAGTCAAGACCGGTCGGATGGTGCAGAGCACCTGGCCGCTTGATCCGTGGCTGCTGGTCCTCAGGGAAATACATCCGTCGGCGACGACGCGCTTACGATCCACGAGGCGCCGCAGCCAGCCGCGAGTCGCCAGGAGTCCGATATGGAGATCTTCAAGGAGTTCACGTTCGAGGCCGCGCACCGTCTCCCGAACGTGCCTCCGGATCACAAGTGCGCCCGTCTTCACGGGCATTCGTTCCGGGTGCGGGTCGAGATCGATGGGCCGGTCGGGCAGGAGACCGGCTGGGTTCGCGACTTCGCCGACGTGTCGTGCGCGATGCAACCGGTCCTCGATCGCCTGGACCACTACTACCTGAACGAGGTTCCAGGGCTCGAGAACCCGACGAGCGAGCTTCTCGCCCGGTGGATCTGGGATCGGCTGGCGCCTTCGCTGCCCGAGCTGTCCGAGGTTGTCGTCCACGAGACGTGCACGTCCGGCTGCGTCTACCGGGGTGATGCATGACCGACGACCGCGTCGCGGTCTTGGCGAGCGGCGGTCTCGACAGCGCCGTGCTGGTGGCGGAGTACCTGGGGGAAGGCCGCGTCGTGCAGCCGATCTATGTGCGGTTCGGCCTCGCGTGGGAAGCGACCGAGGAGACTCACCTCCGGCGTTTCCTTGACACGGTCGCGAGCTCCCGTCTCCGGCCGCTCGTCACCCTCGACCTCCCGGTCGCCGACACCTACGGCTCGCATTGGAGCCTCTCCGCCGACGGCGTCCCCGATGCGCACACCCCCGACGAAGCCGTGTACCTCCCGGGGAGGAACGTGCTGCTCCTGGCGAAGTCGACGATCTGGTGCGCGCTGCACGGCTATCCGGTCATCGCGGTCGGCACCCTGAAGGGGAATCCGTTCGCGGACAGTAGCCGTGAGTTCTTCGGCGACTTCGCATCGCTCGTTCATACCGCCGTGGATCATCGGCTCGAGATCGTGACGCCGTTCTCCGAGCTCAACAAGGCCGAAGTCCTCGAACGCGGTCGGTCGCTCCAGCTCCGGCACACGTTCTCGTGCATCGACCCGAGCGCGGGGGTCCATTGCGGCCGGTGCAACAAGTGCGCCGAGCGTCAGCGCGCGTTCGCGGAGGTCTCTGTCGACGACGTCACGGCCTATGCGAATCGCTGAGGACCTCGAGGCTCCTCCTGATGCGCCGCACCTACATCGCTCCTATCTCTTTCGGCCTCGGAGATCTGATCGTGTCGTTGCCGGCGATCCAGGGGTTGATCGCCGAGTGTCAGCGCGGGGAGACGTGGCTGGTGGCGCGCTCGGCCGTTCAGGCGGCGCTGGCGGATCGCATCGCCGGGCTCGGTGGCTGCGTAAACGAGGACGCGTTCGACCGCACCCGTGCGGATGGTCGAGTCCTCGATCTGCGTGATCACCCGCTCCAGCGCGACTACTGGTGGGGATCGCCCGAGTTCGACCGGGCGGTCGGACCGCTTTCGATCAATGAGATCCTCGCTCGCATTTGCACGGACCTCGGGATCCCGGCCGATTTCTCACAGCCCGTCCCCCTGGTCGTGCCGCGCACACGACCAGAGGTCCGCGACGCCGTTCTCCTCGTGACCGAGAGCGACGGCACGAAGCGCTGGCCCCCGGACCGCTGGGCCCAGCTGGCGCAGGTGATCCGGGACGGCGGCAACGAAGTCGGGATGGTCACGCGTGACGAACCCGATGCGGAGATGGCGCACACCCGGATCGACGCCGTCCGGGCTCCGACCCCGGGCGACACCGTCGACCTGCTGACGTCGTGTCACGCCGTCGTCGGCATCGACACCGGCTTGACTCATATCGCTGCTCAGCAGGGGACGCCGACGGTCGGGATCTATCGCGACCGGGCCGTGTACTTCCGGCCGTGGCCCCACACACGGGCGGTCGTGGGCGATCGCTGCGACGAGTCGTGCCAGGCGATCGAGCGCACCTACGCCTACAACGCGCGCGTGAGCTCGCCCGGGTCGGGTTGGCGGTCGCGGAGCTGCCCGGTCGGGGCCCGCTGCCTCGAGACGATCCGTCCCGCCGACGTGGTCGACGCGCTCCGGGAGCTCCTGTGACCGCGCTCGACTCCTATCCCGAGAGCCGGGTTCGGAACTCACAGCCCGAAGGCATCGGACGAGTCGCCGACCTCGGCGACATGTGCGCATGGAACAACCTCGGCCGGAATGTCGTGTTCGCTTCGCGCGCGTTCGAGCCGTGCGCGGTCTTCGACCAGACGGAGTTTCCCGACGACGACGAGCCGTCGCAATACGATCTCGATGTTCACGCGATCCTCGACGTACCGTCGGCAGGCGTCGTCGTGGTGCTGAACCACCTCGGCGTGCTGCGGGCGTTCCGACGGTCGGAGATCGACACTCCGGGTCCGGTCAACAACCTCGACCCCGTGTGGGCACGCACCTTCGCCGACGACATGGAGCGCGTGGCCGTCGTCGGCGATCGCCTCATCGGGTCGCGACCGCGGGAGCAGCAGGTGGGAGGCGTGCTGGTGTCCGAGCCCGTCACCGCGACCGCCGACGGCGCGCGCCTGGAGGCGCGCGTCGAGCTCGAGGCGTGGGGCATGGTCACCGCGCTCGGAACCGTGCACGCGGGCGGGCAGGAATGCATCGCCGTCGGCGGGAACGGCCGGGTCGCCCTGGCCCCGATCGACGGCGGCGCGGTCGGCGTCCCTCGCTGGGACGTCGGCGTCGACTTCGAGCCCGCCGCGATCGTCTGGGACCGGCAGCACCTGTGGGTTGCCGGCCCCGAGCTCGGCGCCGCCGAGACCGACGACTACGACTGGGAGAAGCTGCGGGGTGGCGGGTTCGCCGCGCTCGACGTCACCGACGGGCACATCGCCGTCCGCGGCCGCTTCGCGCACGACCTCGCATGGGGGAACGGGGGCACCGCGGTGGTCATAGCAGCCGGGCTGGTGTGCGGGATCGGCCGGTCGGGCGAGCTCGACGCCTACAGCACCGCGAACGGCGAACACCGGGCCCGCACCGACACCTTCGCCACCGGTTCGCTCGGCATCGCGCACGCCGGCGTCGTCGGCGACCGCATCCTCTACGGATTCAACCGCGGCGGGTACCGGCTGTACACCGCTGCCCTCTCGGCGATCGCCGGGTGAGTCGCTCCGCTATTGCCCGTACAGCTTCAAGCTCCGGTACGGAACGAAGCGCCGCGTCCCGCCGCGAACATCCTCGATGAGCCCGTCGATGGCTTCCTGGAGGTCCGCCAGCTGGCGGCGCAAGACCGGGAGACGGTCGGCGTAGCGGTCGGCGTCCGGCGCTTGCTCGGCCGCCGCTCGTTCGGTGTGGTGGATCCGGATCACGAGCACGGAGAGCCGGTCGAACGCCATCGCCGGGCTCTCGGTTGCGAGTGGGGCCGACGCGGTCTGCGCGACTGCTCGGTCGATGGCCGCGTCGATCGCTTCGACGAGTTGATGTCTTCCCGCGTTGAGCCGGTCGATCGCGCGTTTCGTCTCTGCGACGGTGGCGTCGTCCGCCCCGGGCCCGCGCCCCTTGTCTTCCAGGTCCCACTGGTCGAGGTTGCTGGTGAGCAGGTCGAGGAGGAGCCCGTCGAGGGGGCGCGCCGATCGGTGCGTCGGGTCGCCCAGGGTACGCCGGAACTCCGCCACCACGTGGTCGCTCGTCGGGAGATGATCGCCCGTTGACGCGGCTTCCCGGCTCACGATCGCCCTTCGAGGTAGTGCAGGACCGACCGCGCCGCCCGTGAGCCCTGCCCGAGCGCGGCCGCGACCCGTGCGTAGGCGCCGGAGACGACGTCACCCACGGCGAAGACGCCGGGCCGGGACGTGCGCAACTCCTGGTCGACCACAACTGCACCCGACCGGTCCAGGTCGAGCTGGCCCGCGAACAGCGTCGTGTTCGGCGCGCGTGCGATCTTGACGACCAACCCCTCCACCGGGATCTCTTGCCGCTCGCCGCTCGACGGTCGCACGAGGACGATGCTCTCGAGCCGTTCCGCGCCGTCCGCGGCTTCGAGCTCCCAGCCGGGAAGGTCTTCGATCCGTGGCTGGTCACGAAGCTGGCGACGGATGTCCCGACGCGCGCTGAGTCTCGGCGAACGGTGGATCAGCTTGACGGTCGAGCCTCGGCGAGCGAGCTCGAGCGCGTCCAGCGTCCCGCTGTCCCCGCCGCCGATGACGGCAACGTCGCGCCCTGCGAAGTGGGAGAGCACCGGCTCGAGCTGGTAGGTGATGTCACCCCCGAACGCTCCGTCGGGAGCGGCGTCGAGGTACTGCTTGCTCGTGCCGGTGGCGACGACCAGGGCCCGGCCGGACAATCGCGCGCCGTCGACGTCGATCGCACGAGCTTCCAGATCGACCTTGGTGACGGGCTGCGCGCGCCGCACCCGGTCGCCGAGGATCTCGGCTGACTCCAACAGCGCTCGTTGCAGCGCGGCGCCATCGTCGAACCGCCCGGCGGCGACGTTGCGGACCGAGTGGAGGATCTCCGGGAGCTGACCACCCAAGGTGGCGCTCGCCTCGACCAGGATCGTGTCGAGCTGGATGTCGAAGCACTCCAGCGCGCAGTTCACGCCGGCCACGCCGCCACCGACGACGACGACGTCGTGTTGCTCCTCGCCGGTCATCCGGGCAAGCGTACGGTCACCCGCGCCGGATGCCGTCGAACGGCGGCCCGAGGTACAGGATCAGGCGGTCGACCCCCAGCGCGGCAAGCTCGGCGCGCGCCGGCGAGTCGGCGTCGAGCCATGGCTCGTCGAACGCCGCGTACACGGTCACGAGAAAGGGGGTGGCATCTCGGCCGCTGCCCGCGGACGCGTCGCGGGCGTTCCCGACCAGCTCACGCAGGCGCGGATGCCCGGCGGGGATGTTGATCCCGTCGCCGATGCGCCCGGCGATCTCGGCCATCTTCGGGCCGAAGGCGGCGATCACGACGGGTGGCGGGGGGTCGGGTCGCAGGAACCCCGGGGTGACCCAGAGGCGGCGCATCTCCTCGACGCACGCCTCCACCTGCGCCCGGCGCACGGGGTCGGCCGGGACGGTGCGTCCGATCGCCGTTTGCTCTCTCTGAAACGACACGCCGGCGCCACCGCCCGCGCCGAGCCCCAGCAGGAGACGTCCCCCCGAGATGTCCTGCAGGGTTGCCGCCATCGTCGCGAGCAGCGCCGGATCGCGGTTCGCGACGTTCAACACCAGCGGACCGACCATGACCTCGGGTGTCGAGACGGCGATCGCGGTCAACGTGGTCCAGCACTCGAGCACGTGCGTCGCGCCGAAGACGCGTCCGTCGAGATGATCGGGCGTCCAGACGCCCGCGAACCCGGCGTCCGCGGCCGTGGTCGCCGCCTCTCGCACCTGGACCCAGGATGCGTCGAGCGGGTCGAGGCGGAGGTCAATCTCCATCGATCGGGTGCCCGGCCTCGATGTCGCCGATGTCGTGCATGCCGAGCTGCCGAGTGCCGGATCGTTCGCACACGCCTCCATGTGGATCGAGCACGAATGCGACGTGGTCGCCCGTGTCGACGCGCTCCGTCACCGTGCCCGCGAACCAGTCACAGCGGGCCAGCACGGGACAGCCGCCGGGACCGGGGCGCCAATCGACGTCCTCGAGCTTGTCGACTTCGTCGCCGGTCTCGCCCCCGAAGAGGTTCGCAAGGTCCTGATCACCCTGGCGGAGAAGGTGGACCACCAGGGTCGCCGCCGACTGTGCGATGCGGTACGTCCGGTTCTCCTTCGACAACCACACGGCGAACCGCGGGGGCTTGATGCTGCACTGCGACGCGAAGCCGACCAGGCAGCCATCGCGCTCGCCCGACCCTGCCGTTGTCACGACATACGCCGGGGTGTCCAGGTCGGCCACGATGGCTTCAAAGGCGTGGGATTCCGAGCTCACTTTGCTCCATCCGTCCCGGATTCGGCAGATCGCCGAGAGCCGACCCCCGGCGAAATTATTAGCTTCGCGTCCGGTCGTGCCTGCCCGCCCAGAACAGCAAGGGTGATGCGATGGCTCATCCGCTGCACGGCGTTGGGCTCAATTGCGACCGGGCGCGTGGCCACCTCGACACGCTCGAAAGGGAGTTCGACGCGTTCGAGCAGGACGCCTACAGGATCCGTCACGACGTCGAACGGTTCGGGCGGGAGCACGTCTACCGGGTCAAGGCGCTCCGCAAGACTCGCCCTGAGTGGGGACCTGTCATCGGCGACTGTCTCCACAACGCCGCGTCGGCGCTCGACCATCTCGCGTACGAGCTCGCGATCCTCCACACCGGCACGCTGCCGGCCGACCTCGCGCGCGAAACTCACTTCCCGATCTACGCGACGCCGTGGGAGTTCTGGGACCACCTGCAGAACTTGCGGGGCATCGGGGCGGACCAGGTGGCACCGTTGGAGCGACTGCAGCCGTACTACGGACGGTACGGCGCCGACTACGACTCGCTCATGATCCTCAAGGGCTTGTCGAGCTTCGACAAGCACCGGACACTTCATACAAGCGTGTACCGATTTGGTGGCACCTACGACTACAACCCCGACAGTCTCGTCGAAACCGTCTTCCCCGAGGGTCGCCTCGAACTGGGCGCAGAGCTCGCCCGATTCACGTTCGACCCTCCGGACCCGGTGGTCGACGTGGAGCCGAGGTTCGTCGTGCGCATAGCGTTCCGGGACACGCCGCTCGGCGATGGCGTCGGCGTCTGGACGATGCTGAACCGGATCTGCACGCGTGTCGAGATGATCGTCGATCAGTTCCGACCGTTGTTCAGTGAATTCGCGTGACTGATCCGTCAGCGAGATCAGGCCGCGGACACCTTGCAGCTGCCGAATCACTCGTAAACGACATACGGGGGTCCGGCGGCGCTGGTCGTCGAGCCCACCGTGGCACCCAGAATGGAGAAGCGGAGGTACGGCTCTGTAGCCTGCGCGTCGTTGTCGAAGCTCAAGACGGATGCCGGGGCGGGTGTCGTCGGGTGGTGGCGACTGCGCACCGCGGATTCCGCCACGCGCGTACCTCTTCGTCGCACGGGCGCGGTGTCGTGTGGCGTGGTGATCGGATCGGTCGTGCTGGCCCGGGTCATCGCCGCGACGGGCCCCCGGGTGCTGCTGGCGCTGGTGTTCATCGTCCTTGTTTGCGCTGCGGTCACACTGTTCGCCGTGGTCATCACCTGGTGCCAGGTGTCGGGTGACGAGATCGAGGCGGCCGATCCGGTGCGGGTGACGAATCGCGGCGTCATCGCCGGCACCATGAGACGGCTGTGGCGGAACGTCGCCGCCGGCGCACAGCGTGCCAGTCGCGTCTGGCTGTCATCGGCGGCGTCGATCGTGACCGGGCTGGCGTCTCGGTTCAGGATGATGGTCGCCGCGCGCCGACGGGAGGTGACCCGCGACGCGGTCGCGCGGTGGGTTCGCGCCGCTGCCGTCTCCTTGAGTGGCGTGCCACCCCCGGAGGTCAAGCCGCCCGCCAGCGCCGGGCGGCTAGCCCGTTCCCGCGCCGCACCCGGCGCGCCCGGCGCCTCCGAGGGTGAGCGCTCAGGCGGTGGACTCGCGCCATCTACACCGAGGCACGAGAAGGGTCTCGCCTCGCCCTCCTGGCTCCACCGATCACCCGAAGCCCATTCATTGGTCTCTTCCAGCGGGAACCAAGAGTCAGCCTGACGGTTGACTGCCGGGGCGCACGCTCTGCGCTAGTCCAGCGACCGGGGGGAGCATTCATGGTTGAGCGGAGTCCAGCGGACGGCACTACCACGCGTCGGCTCACGGGGGGAGCGATCGCGTCGCTCTCCGGCATCGGACTACTGGTGATCTTCATGATCCAGAACACCGACGACGTGAAGCTCGACTTCCTGTTCTGGGGTTTTACCTGGCCCCTCTGGTTGCTGTGCCTCGTGATGGCGCTGGTCGGGGCGCTCGCGTGGTTCGGATTGGGCGTCCTGCGTCGCCACCGTCGCCGCAAGGAACGCCGCGCGGAACGACGGGGCTGAGAGAGACGCGCGCTCCGAGTAGCCGAGCGCTCCGGTTCACTCTTCGTCGAAACCGTAGAAGCCCGCGATCTCTCGGCCGGGCAGCGACGGGTGGAGCCAAGCTTCGGCGACCTGGTCATCCGCGAAGCGGAAGGTCCACACGGTGTTGTAGGTGATCGAGCGACCGTTGCGAGTGGCGTTGACCTCGTTGACCGTCGTCACGACTCGGCCGGCGCCGATCGCGTCGATGAACCTCGATGCGAAGCTGCCGTCGTCGCACCGACCCGCCATCTCGAGCAGGAGCGCAACCATGCCGTCGAAACCGCGGGATCGGCGACGGGGAGAAAGTCGGGAACGTTGAGGACTGCATCCGGGCTCAACAGCCTTCGAGCCGGATCGAGATCTCCGGCAGCTTGAGCGGTGAACGCGTCGCGTACCTGATCGACGTACTCGTTCATGCCACCTCCGGTTCGTCTGCAGCCTACGCGGGTTCGCGTACGGGTCATCTGGGTCAACCCACGCAAGTCGGGCACGGCGCACGCGGCGCTCGACACGCGGCGCCAAGAACGCAACGTTCGTGTGCCAACTGGTTGTGCGCGGATGTATCGTCGGCCGCGACCCCGCCGCACCTGAGAAGGGGGGCGCCATGTACCCGCCCCGGTTCGACTACGTCGCCCCGACGACCGTCGACGAGGTGCTCGCTGTCCTCGCCGAACGCGGCGACGAGGCGAAAGTGCTCGCCGGCGGGCAGAGCCTCATCCCGATGATGAAGCTCCGGTTCGCGTTTCCCGAGATGCTCGTCGACGTCAACCGCGTCCCCGGTCTCGACTACATCGACGACTCCGACGGTCACCTGCGCGTCGGTGCACTGGTCCGCCACAACGACGTCGTCGCGTCGGAAGTCGTCGGGCGCGTCAACCACACGATGGCGGCGGCGGCGCCGTGGATCTCCGACCCGCTCGTCAGGAACCTCGGGACGGTCTGCGGATCGATCGCGCACGCCGACCCGCTCGGCGACTGGGGCTCGGTGATGCTCGCCTGCGGCGCCGACGTCGTGGCACGCAGCACGTCGGGCGAGCGCGTGATCCCGATGGCCGAGTTCATCACCGGCCCCTTCACCACCGTGCTCGAGCCCACGGAGCTCGTCACCGAGGTGCGCGTCCCGAAGTACGCGGGCAGCGGCGGCGGCACGTACGTCAAGCTCGAGCGCAAGGTCGGCGACTACGCGACTGTCGGCGTGGCGACGCACCTCGACCTCGACGGGGGCGGCACGATCGCCACCGCCGGGATCGCGCTCACCTCGGTCGCGCCGAACAACATCAAGGCGGTCGAGGCGGAGCAGGCGCTCGTGGGCCAGACGCCGAGCGATGCTCTGTTCGCGGAGGCGGCGGAGCTCGCCGCCCGCGCCGCCGAGCCCAAGGACGACGTGCGCGGTTCAGCGGAGTACAAGCGCCAGGTCGTGCGCGTCTTCACGCGGCGGGGCCTGACCACGGCCCTCGAGCACGCGGCGTAGGAGGGGACAGATGAACGTGACCGTCACCGTCAACGGCGTCGAACGATCAGGCGACGTCGAACCGCGCACACTGCTCGTCCACTTCCTGCGCACCGCCCTGGAGCTGACCGGCACGCACGTCGGTTGCGACACCAGCAACTGCGGCGCGTGCACGGTCCTCCTCGACGGCGCGCCGGTGAAGTCATGCACCTTGTTCGCGGTCCAGGCGGACGGTCGGAGTATCACGACCGTCGAGGGCCTCAAGCAGAACGGCCAGCTCGACCCGATCCAGCAGGGGTTCAAGGAGATGCACGGCTTGCAGTGCGGGTTCTGCACGCCGGCGATGATGCTCGTCAGCAAGGCGTTGCTCGATCGCAACCCCGACCCGAGCGAGGACGACATCCGCTGGGAGCTCTCCGGCAACCTCTGCCGCTGCACCGGCTACGTGAACATCGTCAAGGCGATCCAGTGGGCCGCCAAGGAAGGGGCCGCACGATGACGACGACCGAGGAGCACGCACCGGGCCCGACCACGGCCGAGATCGGCGGCGTCGGCCACAGCGTGAAGCGCAAGGAGGACGACCGCTTCATCCAGGGCGGCGGTCAGTACATCGAGGACATCTCCCTGCCGGGGATGCTGCACCTCGCGCTCCTGCGCAGCCCGCTCCCGCACGCCCGCATCGTGAACATCGACGCGTCGGCGGCCGAGCAGCTGCCCGGCGTCGTCGCCGTCGTGACCGGCGAGGCGCTCGCCGCCCACGGCCTCGCGTGGATGCCGACTCTGTCCGGCGACACGCAGGCCGTGCTCGCCACCGACAAGGTGCGGTTCCAGGGCCAGGAGGTCGCCGGCGTCGTCGCCGAGAGCCCGTACATCGCGTGGGACGCGCTCGAGCTCATCGACGTCGAGTACGACCCGCTCCCGCCCGTCATCGACCCGAAGCAGGCGCTGTCGTCGGACGCGCCGCTGATCCGCGACGACAAAGAGGGCCAGACCGACAACTCCTGCTACCAGTGGGAGGCCGGCGACAAGGCGGCGACCGATCAGGCCTTCGCGCAGGCGGACAGGGTCGTGAGCCTCGACACCTTCTACCCGCGCTCGCACCCGGCGCCGCTCGAGACGTGCGGCTGCCTCGCCGACCTGAACCCGGTGACCGGCCAGGCGACGATCTACATGACGTCGCAGGCGCCGCACGCCATCCGCACGCTCTTCGCGATGGTCGCCGGGCTGCCCGAGGAGAACATCCGGATCGTCTCGCCCGACATCGGCGGCGGCTTCGGCAACAAGGTGCCCATCTATCCCGGGTACGTGGTCGCGACGGCGGCGTCGCTGCTCATCGGCAAGCCGGTGAAGTGGATCGAGTCCCGTAGCGAGAACCTGATCTCGACCGGCTTCGCCCGCGACTACCACATGCACGCCGACCTGGCCGTGAAGCAGGACGGCACGATCCTCGGCCTGCGCGTGAACATGGTCTCCGACCAGGGCGCGTTCTATGCCGACGCCCAGCCGTCGAAGTTCCGGGCCGGCCTGTTCCACGTCGTGACCGGCTCGTACGACTACCCGGCCGCGCACATCGTCACCCAGGGCGCGTACACCAACAAGGCGCCGGGCGGGGTTGCGTACCGGTGCTCGTTCCGCATCACGGAGGCGTCGTTCCTCATCGAGCGGCTCGTGCAGAACGCCGCCTACGAGCTGAACATGGACCCGGCCGACTTCCGGATGAAGAACTTCATCCGGCCGGAGCAGTTCCCGTACCACACGCCCACTGGCTTCGTGTACGACTCCGGGCAGTACGCCGCCGCGCTCCAGAAGGCGCTCGACGACGTCGGCTACGCCGGCATGCCGAAGGAGAAGGAGGAGGCGCGCAAGGAGGGCAAGCTCCTCGGGGTCGGGATCGCCAGCTTCACGGAGGCCGTCGGCGCCGGCCCGAGCAAGGACTACGACATCGCCGGCCTCAAGATGTTCGACTCCGCCGAGCTGCGCGTGCATCCCACCGGCAAGGCGATCCTCAAGCTCGGCACGAAGGCGCAGGGCCAGGGGCACGAGACCACGTACGCGCAGATCGTCGCCAACGAGCTCGGCATCCCGGCATCCGACATCGCGGTCCGGGAAGGCGACACCGACAACACGCCCTACGGGCTGGGCACCTACGCGTCGCGCAGCACCCCGACCTCGGGCGCGGCGGCGGTGGTCATCGCCCGCAAGCTGCGCGAGAAGGCGCGCACCATCGCTGCCCACATGCTCGAGGCGTCCGAGGAGGACCTCGACTGGGAGCCGGGCCGCTTCTTCGTGACCGGCGCGCACGACCGGGGTGTCACGATCCAGGACGTTGCGCTCGCCGCCTACTCGAACTACCCCGAGGGCACCGAGCCCGGCCTCGAGGGCGTCCACTACTACGACCCGCCCAACCTCACCTACCCGTTCGGGAGCTACGTGGTCGTGGTCGAGGTCGACGAAGAGACCGGCGTGTGGAAGGTGCGCCGCATGGTCGCTGTCGACGACTGCGGCGTGCGCATCAACCCGATGATCGTCGAGGGTCAGATCTGCGGCGGGCTCGCCGAGGGCTTCGCGATCAGCTCGATGCAGTACATCACCTTCGACGAGGACGGCAACTGCATCGGCTCGAACCTCATGGACTACCTCATCCCGACGGCGTGGGAGACGCCGCGCTTCGAGCTCGACGAGACGGTCACGCCGTCGCCGCACCACCCGATCGGCGCCAAGGGCGTCGGCGAGTCCGCCACGGTCGGCTCACCGGCGGCGTACGTGAACGCGGTGATCGACGCGCTCTTGCCGTACGGCATCCGCAACATCGACATGCCGGTGACCCCGGCGCGCGTGTGGGCGGCGATTCAGGAGGCGAAGGCGGGGTAAGGGGGAACATGACCCCAGGCGTGCTCGAGCTCGCCGGCGACCTCACCCGGCGCGGCCGGCCGTTCGTGCTCGCGACGGTTGTGTGGCGGCGGGGCCCGACGTCGGGCAAGCAGGGGTCGAAGGCCGTCATCCTCCCTGACGGCACTATGCGGGGCTGGCTGTCCGGCGCGTGCGCCGAGCCGACGGTCATCTCCGAGGCGCGCGCCGCGATCGCGGACGGGCGCCCGCGGCTGTTGTTCCTGGGACCGGCCGACGAGCTCGACGGCGTGTTGCGCGCCGGCGTGACGACGGTCCCGTTGGCCTGCGAGAGCGAAGGAGCGCTGGAGGTGTACCTCGAGCCGAACCTGCCGCCGCCCCACGTCGTGGTGATCGGCCGCGCGCCGGCGGCGGTCACGACCGCGGCGCTCGCGTACTCACTCGGGTGGCGGGCCACGATCGTCGACGAGGAGGGATCCGACGAGTTTCCGGAGGAGGTCCCGGTGGTTCCGGAGCTCGACCTCGCCGGGCTCGGCGTCGATGACGCCACCGCCGTCGTCGTCGCCACGCAAGGCCACTACGACGAGGCGGCCCTCGAAGTCGCGCTCAAGACTCCCGCCGGCTACGTGGGGTTGATCGCGTCACGAAAGCGCGCGGACGCCGTGCGCGAGTACCTACGCGAGCGCGGCATCGCCAAGGACGCGATCGATCGTGTGCGCGCGCCGGCAGGCCTCGACCTCGGCGAGGTCGACCCAGACGAGATCGGCGTAGCGGTGATCGCCGAGCTGGTTGCGCTGAAGGCGGCGGGGGAGCTCGGCCCGTCGGTCACGCCGGCCCCGGCGGTCGACGAGGCGCGTGATCCGGTGTGCGGGATGGTCGTCGACGTCGCGCGCGTCCGCCTCCGCACCGAGCACGAGGGTCGCACCTACTTCTTCTGCGGCGCGGGCTGTCGGCGGAGGTTCGACGCCGACCCGGTCAAGTACGCAGTGGGGTGACGCCCAGCTGTCGGGACACCGCGGCGTAATCGTCCCAGGTGTCGATGTCGAGGGGCCGGGGCTTCCGGACGCGCACGCGTCGCACGCGGTCGTCGGGCTCGCCGTCGACGAGCTTCCACACGGCTTTGTCGCCGTGGAGCGCGCGCAGCGCCGCGAACGAGTCCGCGGAGAACACGAAGGGATGGCCGAGCCCGTCGTCGTAGGCGGTGACGGCTGCCCACGACGGGTCGGCGCGCCACTCGGCGAGCAGGGTGTCGATGACGGTCGCGTCGACACCGGGCATGTCGCCGAGCAGCATCATGATCGCCGCGCACTCGCCGGCGTGGTCGAGCCCGGCCAGCAGCGACGACGCGCACCCGGTGCCGTACGCGGCGTTGTACACGACGCTCGCACGGGCGGGTCGGATCTCGCGGGTCGCTTCGTCGGCGGCGCCGCCCAGGACGACGCAGAGCCGGTCGAGCGCCGACTTCTCGGCGTCACGGAGCGTCCACCCGAGGACCGTCGTGTCGCCGAGCGGCAGCGTCTGCTTCGGCCGCCCGAGCCGACGCGACGACCCCGCCCCCAGCAGCACGCCGACGACGTCGAAATTCCCCATCCGGCACGAAAGTACAGCGATCACGCGGGGCATCGCGCATCTCGCCATCCCGGGGTGCAAGAGTGAGTCCTCGCAGCGCGAACGAGAACCCAAAGGAGAGAGGGATATGACGAAGACCGAGTTGGAGCGCGCCGTCGCCGACGCGGCCGGTGTGGAGAAGCGCACGGCGGCGGCGGTGCTCGACGCGCTGCAGGACGTCGTCACGAAAAACGTTCGTAAGGGTGAGCCGGTCACCATCCGTCCCGGTTTCATCAAGGTGAGCCGCAAAGACGTGAAGGCACGCCCAGCGCGCGAGGGCACGAACCCGTTCACGGGCGAGCCGACCACGTTCAAGGCCCGTCCGGCGTCGAAGACCGCGAAGGTCACGGCCCTCAAGAAGCTGAAGGACGGCGTCGGGTCGAAGTCGCGCTGACCAAATCGACGCCGGCGCTCGTCTCAGCCGGTGGCGCGCAGGGCCTCCTCGCCCGCCTCGGTCAGGCGGTACGCGTACGTCCTGACTCCGTCGCGGGCGAACCGGCCGGTTCGGCGTTCGACGTAGCCGCGATCGGCGAGCCGCTCGAGGGCGGCACGTACCGCGTCTGCGTCGTGCTGGATCTCGGCGCGTAGGTAGCGATTATTGTCAGCGACCTGGGCGTGTGACGCTTGTTGGAGGAGCTGGATGTTCAGGAAGCGAAGGATCGCAACTTCGTCGCCCGAGAGCTCGTCCATGGTGGGGAACGGCGGCGCGACTGCTTCATCGTGCTGTTGCCGGTCCGCTTCACGCCCAACCCCTCGACGAGCGCCAGACTCCAGCACCCCGCGCCCGCGCGTCAAGGGTGAATTTGCGCCCACGCGGGCGATCGGAGCTGCGACGTCCGGCAGCCCATGCGAGCGGCGTTATGTTGCGTGCATGGAGCGTGAAGTGACGCCCCGGACGGGCAGTGCGATCGGGACGACGCGTAGCTCGACCGCGGCGGCGTCCGTGCGCGCCGTCGACGGCGACCGGGCGCGTGACCGGCCCGATCGTCTCGTCACCGAGGAGCCGATGGAGATCCGGGTGCAAGGGCCGGGGCAGGAGCCCGAGCCGCTCGTCGTCACGATGCGCACCCCCGGGAACGACTTCGACCTCGCCGTGGGCTTCTGCATCACCGAGGGCGTGATCGACTCTGCCGCGGACGTCGCGACCGTCGCGTACTGCCTGCCCGAAGGCGACGGCGTGCAGCAGTACAACATCGTCACGATCCGGCTGGGACGGCCGGTCGACCTCGCCGACGCATCACCGGGCCTTCACCGCCAATGCGAGCTGCGGGCTGTGCGGTAAGGCGACGCTCGAGCAGGTCGAGATCGCCTGTGGCCCGGTCGGCCCGGGCCCGAGCGTCGGGCGCGCTGTGCTCGTCACGTTGCCCGAGCGGCTCCGGCGGGCGCAGTCCGTGTTCGACGCCACCGGCGGCCTGCACGCCGCCGCCTGCTTCGGGCCGGACGGAGAGCTCACGGTGTTGCGCGAGGACGTCGGCCGGCACAACGCGGTCGACAAGGTCGTCGGGCACGCCGCGCTCGAGGGTCGGCTGCCACTGGCCGACCAGGTGCTGCTCGTGTCGGGGCGCGTGAGCTTCGAGATCGTCCAGAAGGCGGCGGTCGCCGGGATCCCGATCCTGTGCGCGGTGTCGGCGCCGTCCAGCCTCGCGGTCGAGGCGGCCGACCGGCTCGGGCAGACCGTCGTCGGCTTCCTGCGCGGCGACCGCTTCAACGTCTACACGCATCCCGAGCGCATCGACCTCGAGTCGTGACGTGAGGCGTCGCCGCTCGCACCGTGGCCGCATCAAGCCCACCCGCCGCTGGCGGCGGGACCTATGGGTTGGGTTCAAGCCTTACGGGGCGGGCGAGACGAAGCCGAACCACTACAAGGAAATTGTCAAGACGGTGTGGGAGAACCGTCGCAACCTCCGGTACGCGTGGCGGATCCTCCGCCGGGGCGTCTGCGACGGGTGCGCCCTCGGTGTCGCCGGCTTCCACGACTGGACGATCTCCGGTGTCCACCTCTGCATGACGCGGCTCGACCTGCTGAAGGTGAACACGATGGGCGCGCTCGACCCGTCGGCGCTGGCCGACGTCGGGTCGCTCCGCTACGCTGAGCGGCAAGGAGCTCCGGGACCTCGGTCGACTCGCGTACCCGATGGTGCGCCGCAAGGGCGAGCGGGGCTTCCGGCGCGTGAGCTGGGACGACGCGCTCGATCTCGTCGCCGACCAGATCCGGACCGCGGGGCCGGACCGCCTCGGCATGTACCTCACCGCCCGCGGGCTCACCAACGAGACGTACTACGTCGCCCAGAAGCTCGTGCGGTTCCTCGGCAGCAACAACATCGACAACGCGGCCCGGGTGTGCCACGCGCCGTCGACGCTCGTGCTGAAGCAGACGATCGGCGCCGCTGCAACCACGGTCTCGTACACCGACGTCATCGGCACCGATCTCGTCGTGCTCATCGGCAGCAACGCGGCGAACGCGCAGCCGGTGTTCATGAAGTACCTGTTCCTCGCGCGGCAGCGGGGCACGAAGGTCGCCGTCGTCAACCCGCTGCGCGAGCCCGGCCTCGAGCGCTACTGGGTGCCGAGCAACGTCGAGAGCGCCCTGTTCGGCACAAAGATGGCCGACGAGTTCTTCGGCGTGCACGTGGGCGGGGATGTCGCGTTCTTCAACGGCGTCCTGAAGGAGCTCCTCACGCGGCAAGCCGTCGATCGAGAGTTCGTGCGCTCGCACACGACCGGCTTCGACGACCTCGTCGCCGAGCTCGACCGCCATCCGATCGACGAGCTCGAGCGGGCGTCCGGGGCGTCGCGTGCCGACATGGCCCGGTTCGCTCGGATGTACGCGTCGGCAGGCTCCGCGGTGCTGGTCTGGTCGATGGGCATCACCCAGCACGAGCACGGCGTCGACAACGTCGCCGCGATCGTGAACCTCGCGCTCGCACGCGGGAACGTCGGCCGTCCCGACGCGGGGCTCATGCCGATCCGCGGTCATTCGGGCGTGCAAGGCGGCGCCGAGATGGGCGCGTACGCCACCGCGCTACCGGGCGGCCTGCCCGTGACGCCCGAGAACGCCGTCGCCGTCGCCGACGCGTACGGCTTCCCGGTCCGTGGTGAGCCGGGGCTGAGCGCGGCCGAGATGGTCGAAGCCGCCGGGGAAGGCCAGCTCGACGTGCTCTACTCCAGCGGCGGCAACTTCCTCGAGGTGCTCCCCGACCCTCCCGAGGTCGAGGCCGCGCTGGCGAAGGTGCCGCTGCGCGTGCACCAGGACATCGTCGTGTCGAGCCAGATGCTGGTCGACCCGGGCGACACCGTCGTGTTGCTACCGGCGGCGACCCGCTACGAGCAGCGCGACGGCGGCACGCAGACGACCACCGAGCGCCGCATCCTGTTCAGCCCCGAGATCCCCGGGTCCCGGGTGGGCGAGGCGCGGCAGTGAGTGGGAGATCTTCGTCGACTTGGCGCGGCGTATCGATCCGCCGCGCGCGCACTTGATGAGCTTCCAGTCAGGCGCGGCTATCCGGGACGAGATCGCGCGAGTCGTGCCGTCATACGCAGGAGTCGAGCGACTGCGCGAGACCGGCGATCAGGTGCAGTGGGGCGGGGAACGCCTCTGCGAAGGCCCGGACGGCCCGCAGTTCGCGACTGGCGACGGGAAAGCTCGGTTCACGCCCGTGCGCCCGCCGTCACCGGCGTCGGGCAACGGCCTTCGGCTCAGCACCCGCCGCGGGAAGCAGTTCAACACGATGGTCCACGCCGACGTCGACCCGCTGACGGGCGCGGCGCGCGACAGCGTCCTGATCTCGGATGCGGACGCCGACCGCCTCGGCCTCGCCGACGGCGCACGCGTGCTCGTGCGCTCGAGCCACGGCGAGCTGCGTGCACAGGTGCACCGCGCCCCCCTTCGCCCCGGCAACGTCCAGGTGTTCTATCCGGAGGGCAACGTCCTCCTCCCCGGCGGCCACCGCGACCGCTCCGGCGTCCCCGACTACAACACGACGGTCGAGCTCGTTCCGCAGTAGACCGCGCAGCATTGCGCGCCGTTCGCGGAGGGCGATTTGGGGCGATCCTTGGCGTTTCGTGCACGAGCGCGGTAGAGTCGGCGCGATCCTGCCCGTTCGCGAGCCGGGCTACCCGACGCTGCAACGCATCTGCGGCCGAGCCGCACGAGCCGGAGCTTCGCCGGCCGTGTTGCCTGGGCCCTACATTCACGGCGTGGTGAGCCGTCGTCTGCGGGCGTGCGCCGAGCATGGCGTCATCTACTCCGCTCCCGACGACGCGACCGTCTACCGAGACGTCACTTGCCCCGAATGCGACGCGCCGCTCCTCCGCTATCCGCCGCCGGAACGAAACGGGAGAGACCGTGTCTTCTGGTTGTGCGACGCCGATCCCGGGCACCAGGGTTGGGACGTGACGCCACCCGAGGATCGTCGTTGCCCGTATTGCGGTGGCGAAGCGCTCGGTGGCGCCTGTCTCCCGTGGACTGACCTCTCGCTCCGGAGCATCGCGTGCTGCCCGTCAGCTGGACGACCATCCGAATCTTCTTGCACGTCCTCGGCGCCACCGTGTGGGTCGGCGGCCAGCTGACGCTCGCCGGCCTCGTCCCCGGGCTGCGCCGGGTCTCGCCCGACGCGCCCCGGGCCGTGGCGCGGCGCTTCAACGTGATCGCCTGGGTCGCGTTCGCGGTGCTGATCGCGACCGGCATCTGGAACATCCTCGCCATCCGGCCGGACTGGTCGAGCTCGTACGGGACGACGCTGATCGTGAAGCTCGTTGTCGTGGCGGCGTCGGGCCTCACCGCCGCGTTGCACGCGCGGGCGCGCTCTCGCCGTTCCGCTCGCCGTCTTCGGCGCCGTCTCGGGCCTCACCGCGCTCACCGCGCTGTTCCTCGGCGTCCTGCTCGCGGGGTGACGCCTCCGATGCGCGGGACGCCGCGCCCCTCAGCGTGCCGCGCGTCGAGTCGTGCGGACCAGCACGACCCACGTACCGACGAGAAAGACGACGGCTGAACGCGATCAGGATCGCCCAGTAGACGCCGATCGAGCTGGTACCGGCGTCGCCGTACGACTCGAGGAGCGGAGGCCCGAGCGGCGAGCCACCGTCGGCGAGGATGCGGCGCGCGCCGAGGTCGTGCCCGATCGCCTCGAAGGCCCAGCGGGACGGGATCACGACGCTGATCACCGCGCCCGCGCCCGCCATGAGATGGACGGGGAGGATCGCGCCCGAGAACAGCACGGCGGGGAAGCACAGCATCGGCAGCGCGAGCGTCGCCTGGGCGACGTTGCCGACGGCCGCGGACGCGAGGAGGCCGAGCCCGAGCGCGGCGAGCGCGACGAGCAGCAGGGTGACGCCGATCGACAGGTACGTCGAGAGCGGGCGCGCGGGAAGGCGATCCAGGACTCGCAGTACGCCGAGCATCGCGACCACGACGAGGGCGAGGAACGGCAGGAGGACGGTCACCTTCGACGCCACGTAGGCGCCGAGTCGGAGGCCGACGAGATGCTCGCGACGCAGGATCGCCCGTTCGGTAGTGATCTGCAGCAGCCCGTAGGTGAGACCGAAGAAGAACGCGGCGAAGACGACCCAGAACCCGATCATCACCATCGAGCTCGGGCTCGGGTCCCGGAAGTCGAATGCGCCCGGCCGGAAGAGCACGGCGAACATCCCGACGACGAGGGCCGGCGACCCGACCAGGATCGCCAGGGTCAGACGGTTGCGGACGATCGTCTCCAGCGTCCGGCGTGTCAGCACCGACCATTGCCGCAGCGCACCCGGCGGCGACCGTCGGGTCACGTCCGGGTCGGCGGTGCCCACTTCGGGAGGCACGCCGGCGGCACCCGCAGCAGCGGCGGACGGTTCGAGTTTGGCGAGCCGTCCGTACAGCTCGGTGACCGAGTCGACCTGGAAGTGCTCTCGCGCGTCGTCCAGTGACCCGACGAAGCCGATCCGGCCACCCGGCGCCATGAACACGATGCGATCGCACATCGCCAGGTCCTCGGCTGAGTGTGTCGTGAACACCACGGTCGTCGAGGAGTCGGCCAGGTGGCGCAGCCGCCCGACCACCTCGGCCCTGGTGACCGGGTCGAGTCCGGACGTCGGCTCGTCGAGGAAGAACACGTGCGGGGAGGTCAGCAGCTCGGCAGCGATGCTGGCGCGCTTTCGCTGCCCGCCGCTCAGTGACGCCACACGGGTACCGGAGTGCGCGGTCAGGTCGACGGCGGCCATCGCGTCGCCGACCGCGGCGTCCACATCGGCGTCGGTCGTCGACGGTGGGAGTCGCAACCAGGCCGCGTACCGAAGCGTGTGCTCGAGCGGCAGGTCGACGTGGATGATGTCGTCCTGCGGCACGAAACCGAGCACGCTGCGGAACGTCCGCAGATTGGAGTACAAGTCCGCGCCGTCGAAGCAGACGCACCCTGAGGTCGCCGGGGTGATGCCCGCCATCGCCTCCAGCAGCGTCGTCTTACCCGCCCCGCTGCCGCCGACGATGGCGACGAGCTCACCGGGCGCCACGCTGAACGAGGCCGCGTCGAGCAACGTGAGCTCCCGGCGGTCCTTCGTCCTGACCGTGCGTGTCAACGCATGGACGTCGATCCGTACGCCGGTTTGGCGGTCGCTCGGAACCGTCGTGACGGCGCGAGCGGAGCACATGGCCGCAGCATCGCACGACTTGTTTCGGCGTGCTCGGCGATCACACCGGCGCGAGGCGCGTGCGTGCGGACGAATCGGCCGATGAGGGTCATACCGCGCGTCGGCTCCGGGTGATGCCCCGGGGCCCGGATCGGCAAGGTCGAGTTGAGCGTCGGCGAAGTAGGGTCGCTACGCCCGAACGGAGGGTTGGGATGCCGAGATACGTCCTGTTGGTCGACTGGACTGAACAGGGTGTGCAAGCGGTCGACCAGACCGTCGATCGTCTGGAACATGGAATCGACGTGGCCCAGGCGTTCGGCTGTGAGATCGAGCACGTTTGGTGGACCCAGGGAAGCCACGACATGGTGAGTGTCGTCCACGCGCCGGACGAAAAGGCGATGGTCGCCTACACGCTGGCGGTGGCACGGCTGGGCAACTTCCGCACGACGACCTTGCGTGCGTGGAGCGCGGACGAGATGCGCGAGATCGTCAGCCGGCTACCGCGGTAGCTGCGAGCGCGACGTTCTGTACTGCGACCATGAGCCCAGATCGGTAGTTATGCGCTGGCTGAGGGCGGGGGATCGTCGAATTCGTCGTGGCGGCGGAACCAGAACGACACCGGCGCCTGCGGCCAGCCGTCGGGCGCGTCCTCGTCGTCGGATTGCCCGCCATACGGGGTGAGGGAGAACAGGCTCCAGACGCTGCCGATGCTCTGCACCATCTCCCCGTGCTGGAGGAAATACGTGCGGTAGACGTCGTCGCCGTCGCGCAGGAAGATGTTGAGTCCGAACCACTCGTCCACCCCGAAGTCGGCCGAGAAGCGCTCGGTGCGGATCGTGTACCACGGCACGTCGGTCCACCCCATGCGCTCGGCGTAGCGGCGGAGATTCGCTTGCGGTGCCGGCGACACCATCGCGAACGTGATGTCGCGAGCGTGCAGGAGGCCGAGCTCGGGGATACCGTCGGCGACGGAGGAGCAGCCGGCGCACCCAGCGTCGGGCCAGCCGTCGACGCCATCTTCGAAGAAGAACCGGTAGAGAATGAGTTGACGGCGCCCATCGAACAATTCGAGCAGCGACCGTTGTCCGTCGGGTCCCTCGAAGTCGTAGTCGCGCTCGACCCGAACCATCGGCATGCGCTTCCGGGCGGCGGCGAGATCGTGCATCTCTTTGGCGACGGCTTCTTCGCGCTTGGTGATCGCCGAGAGCGCCGCGTCCCACTCGGTCTGGCTGACGACAGGTGGGCGACCTGGGGTCATGACCGCGTACTCTTACCCCGACCATCGCGAGCACCAAACGGCGCTCCCTTGCGCACCGGACATTCGTCGTCCTGCCTGCCAGTACGGCAGTTATGTGCCGCCTTCGGGCTGGCCGGTGATCGTGCCGAGACTGAGAAGCACGACCGCCCCGCGCCGCGAGCAACATCATCGCGGTCCGCGGGTATGACTGCTGCACGAGAGCTGGCCGGCGGCCGGACATGTTCGGGAGCGAGATGACCGCGACGGAGCGACACCGGATCGAAGGCTCGGTGAGCGGCGGGTTCGAGCCCGTGCGGGACGCGTTCGTCGAGAACTTCACCGAGCGGGGCGAGCTCGGTGGCGCGTGCTGCATCTACCTACACGGCGAGAAGGTCGTCGACCTGTGGGGCGGCGTCCGTGACCGGGAGAGCGGCGAGCCATGGCGCGACGACACCATGGTCGTCGTCCACTCGACGACCAAGGGGCTCGCGGCGATGGTCATGGCGCTCGCCCATTCCCGCGGGTTGCTCGACTACGACGAACGTGTCTGCACCTACTGGCCCGAGTTCGCGCAGGCGGGCAAGGAGCAGATCACCGTCCGCCAGCTGCTCGCCCACCAGGCAGGGCTGTTCGCGTTCGACGAGAAGGTCGACCGCGAGGTCGTCGCCGACCTCGATCGGCTGGCGGAGATCATGGCCCGCCAGCGCCCTGCGTGGGAGCCGGGCGAGCGGCAGGCCTACCACGCCATCAGCCTCGGCTTCTACGAGAGCGAGCTCGTGCGCCGGATCGACCCGCAGCACCGGAGCCTGGGCCGGTTCTTCGACGAGGAGATCGCCAAGCCCCTCGATCTCCACTTCTACATCGGGCTCCCGGACTCGATCCCCAATGACGCCTGGCGCCGCTCGAGCCGCCCAGCCTTTGGAAGCGGCTGACCTCGCTGCCACTCTCACTCACGCTGGCCGCCATGAACCGACGCTCGGTGCTGTACCGGTCGTTGGTCGCCAACCCCGGGACCGGGTTCTACGTCGATCCGCAGCGAGTGGTCGTTCGCAACCTGGAGGTTCCCTCGGGAGGCGGCGTCGGCACCGCGCGCGCGATCGCGAAGGCGTACGGCGTGTTTGCCAGCGGTGGCCGCGACCTCGGGCTGACCTCGGAGACGATCGAGGCGCTGAAGGCACCGGCGATCCCGTCGCGCCACGGCTTCTTCGACGAGTGCCTCCGCGTGCCAGTGCAGTTCTCCCTGGGGTTCATGAAGCCCGAGCGAGGCCGTCCCCTTCGGCCACGCCGGCGCGTTCGGAGCGCCGGGAGCAGGCGGGTCGATGGGCTACGCCGACCCGGAGATCGGCATCGGCTACGGCTACGTGACGAACCGGATGGAGATGCGCCTCCACGGCGATCCCCGAGACGTCGCGCTCCGGGCGGCCATCCCGCCGAAGCCGTAACAAAGGCGTCGCGCTATCCGACGAGTGGTGGATCAGCTGTCTGGCGGCTCAGCGGTGAGCCGCACCGAGTGGGGCCGCAGACCCTCGGCCGTCTCGTCGGTCCAGTTGAAGCGGGCCTCGACGCGGCGACTCCCGCGTTCGCTGATCCACACGGATGCCAGATTGGTCGGCTGGTCGAAGAAGTGCTCGATTGCGGGCGCGTCGCGGTGCTCGAAGAGATCGATCGGACGGAACCCGTCACCCCATGCGAGATCGAGGATCTCCGGGTCCTCGAGGACGGCGCGTTCGTCGTCGGAAATCGCCGCAAGGTCATCGGCGAGGAAGAACGGGCCCCCGCACAGGGCCGCCATCGTGGCGAGCGTGCGCGACTCGTCGACCGAATAGCCGCCCTGGTCGGGAGGGAGGGCGCTGCCCCAGGCCATGACGACATCGGGATCGCAATCGAACCAGCGGCGGTGTAGCGCCCAACGGGCCGCAGCGTTTCGAGCCTGGGGTCGTACGCCCTGGAAACCGGTCCAGCCGTCGCGCAGGGGCTGGCCGAACTCGCGCAGCATGACCGGCACTGCGAGGTCGTGACCCACGCGGTTGCCGTGGCACAATCCGACGACCGGCAGCATCGGCGCGCCGCAAGCGAGCACGTACACGTCGTCTCCGAGGCCGTCGACGAGCGATCGCAGACCCCGCCGCAGCGCCTCGGTGCCGGTCACCTCGGCGTCGTGCCGACCGCCCTCGACCGCGGCCAGGTAGAGGAAGTCGAGCTTCACCATCTCGAAGCCCCAGGCGCGCACCCGGGCCCCGAGCTCGCGCAGCCACGCGCACACCTCGGGGTTCGACGCGTCGAGGCCCCAACGGCCGTAACGGTCTGCGAGCGGCCGGCCGTCGTCGCCATGGATCATCCAACCCGGATGATCACGGGCCAGACCCGGCGCGCCGGGCTGCACCATGAAGGGCGCCAGCCACAGGCCCGGCCGGCAGCCGAGCGCACGCACCTCGTCGGTGAGCTCCGCAAGGTCGCTCGGGAACCGGTCGTTGGGCCACCACGCGCCGTACGTCACCTGCCACCCGTCGTCCAGCTGGACCAGATCGAATCCCGGTCGCGCGTCGAATCGCTCGCGGAGCAGGCGAGCGTTGGTCACGAACTGCTCCCGGTCGACGAGCAGCCCGTAGTGGTACCAGGTCTCCCAACCCGTGACGGGCCGACCTGTCCACCGGCGCGCGCCGCTCACCGCGCCGGCCAGCGCCGCCAGTTGCTCGACCGCGGTGAACGGGTCGCGCCCGGCGGCGAGCGCGACCGGGGGACTGCGCTCGACGACACCCTCGGCCACGGCGAGCCCGAGCCCAGGAGGCGGGAGCACCTCGTAACCCCAACTGTCGGGAACCGGCTCGACGGGAGGAGTCGCGCCGCATGCCACGTCGACGAGCAGCCCCTCGCCTTCACGCCGTGACGTGATGGCCGTGGCGAACCTCTCCGCATCGAGCGCCTGCACCGCAAGCGTGGCCTCTTGGTCAGCGCGCACGAGCGCCGTGTTCCACCACGACACTCCGGCCTCCTCGGCCGCGCGCACCCCGGCGTACGACCACGAGTCGTAGCCGTTGACGAGCCGCGCCGCGCCGGTGACCGGCCCCCCGAGGTCGACGATGCCGGTCATCGGGACGAGGCGGTCGAGGTGTTCGCCACCGTCGCCGGCCGTGTACTCGACCTGCACGACCACCGCCTCGTCCTCGGTCGGCACGTGCAGTGCGAGTCGCGGGCCTTCGCGCGTCGGCGTCCAATGCGCCCAAACTCCGGCGCGGCCGAACCCGTCACCGGTCTCGACACGCCACGAGCCCTCGGTCGCGACGCCGACGACGCTGCCGTCGAGGTGTGCGCTCGCAACGAAAGGACCCGCGGCGCACGCCGACGGCCGGCCATTGCGCGCGCCATGTTCCTCTTCCCAGCTCGACTTCGACCGCGTCGGTGCGCAGCACGCGGCTCATCCGAAGATCTTGGCTCGGATGGATCGCTCGGGATCCTCGGACGCACCGGCGCATCGTAGGAGGGACCGGCCGCGTTAGCCGGGAGGGCGAAGCGCACCGTCGACTGACTGTGAGGTCCGCCGCGCAAGCCTCTGGGCAGGCCGTGGGGCCCGATGTGGTGCGCAGGGCTTGCCCGCACGCCAAAGGACCCGTAGGGTCCGGCGGGCTTATGGGGGGGCGGGTTCGGTTCATGCTCGCAGGTCCATGACCGTTCCGGGTACGCGCCTGCGTTGCGCGATCGTGCGGAGCGCCCGGGCGGCGCGCTTCGCGCTGCGTTCCGCGAAGCGTGTCTGGCCCAGACGCGCGGTCGGCGCCGTCCAGGGACCCCTCGAAGCTCAGGCAGACGCGGTCGACGTGTGGGGATGGGCCTGGCTCGGCGGCGACGACGTCGTCGGGGTGTTCGTCACTGCGAACGGCGGCGTCGTCGCCGGTGGCTCGCTCGGTCCGCCGCCTCCCGACGTCGCCCGAAGGCGAGCTGAGACGCTCCACTCGTCCCGCTGCGGCTGGCGTCCGCGTCGACTTGACCGTCTTTCCTCACCGCTCGGTCACGCTCGGCGCTTTCGTCGTCTCACAACGCGGGGTGGTCCAGCACCTCGCCCCGGTTCGCGTCGCGGTGGGGAGCCCGCCTACGGGAGTGATCGAGGTGCCCGCCGCCGGCAGCACCCTCACCGCCGGCCGGGTACGCGTCGCCGGGTGGGCGGCCCCGCTCGACCGGCCGCTTGGACGTGTCGAGGTTCGCGTCGATGGCCGTGACGTCGGCGTCGCACGGCCGCTGGCCGCGCCACGGCCTGACATCGCGGCGTGGCTCGATGCCGGCGGTGCGCCGATGGCCGGCTTCGAGCACTGGGTCACGGTCGAGCGCGCTCCCGGCAAGCGAACACGGGTAGAGGTGGACGTCGTCGACCTGGACGGCACACGGACGCGACTCCGCCGGTCGACGCGTACGTCGTCCCCGCGACTGCGACAACGACCGAAGCGCGGGTGTCCGGGAACGGTCGTGATCCGGACGGCCGAACCGCCTTGTCGGTCACGCCCTCTTCGGAATGGCCGCCCCGTCTCGCCGTTTTCACGCATCGCCTCGACCTCGGGGGTGCACAGCTCTACCTGCAGGAGGTGCTCCGGCATCTCCTCCGCAACGGCGACGTGGGGTCGTGCCTCGTCGTGAGCGAGCGGGATGGGCACCTGCGCGCCGAGCTCGAACAGCTCGGCGCCACCGTGCACGTGACCGGCTACCCGGTGAGCTCAGAGTCGGCGTACGAGAGGCGACTGGCCCAACTCGGGCGGCTGCTGACAGCTCACGGCACCCAGGTCGCCATCGCGAACACGATGGGAGCCGGGATCGGCGCCGACGTCGCACAGCGCTTTGGGATCCCCGTCGTCTGGGCGGTCCACGAGAGCTTCATACCGGAGGACTTCTGGACCGCGGCGTACGGCGAAGAAGGCATCGCTCCCGAAGTCCGCGCATCGGTCCTGTGCGCATTCGCTCGGACGCCGGCCGTCGTGTTCGTGGCCGATGCGACGCGTGCCGCGTACTCGGCGATCGGCGACCGACGACGGCTCATCACGATTCCGTATGGAGTGCCGCTCGACGAGATCGCCGAGTTCCGCCGGCGTGCCGACCGATGCTCGGTCCGGCAGGCGGCTGGGATCCCGATCGACGCGACCGTCCTGTTGTGTGTCGGAACGATCGAGCCGCGTAAGGCCCAGTCCACACTCGTCGTCGCCTTCGCCGAAGTAGCCGCCGAGTTCCCCGAAGCGGTGCTCGTCCTCGTCGGCGACACCGGAAGCCCCTACGCCGAGGGCGTAGGGGAGCTCGTGCAACGCCTCGGAATCGGCGATCGGGTTCACATCGAGGCAGTCTCGCCCGACCCGTACCCTTGGTATGCGGCGGCCGACGCCTTCGTCATGGCATCCGATGTGGAGTCGATGCCGCGGGCGTTGCTCGAGGCGATGGCGTTCCACCTTCCCGTCGCCGCGGCTGGAGTGTGGGGGGTGCCCGAGCTCGTGACGGACGGGTGCAACGGCCTCTTGTTCCCGCCGCGGGATCTCAATGCGGCCGCTGATGCCCTGCGCCGCCTCCTCCGGCTCTCACCGCACGAGCGGGCGCGCCTGGCCGAGACGGGTGCGCGCACCGTGCACGAGAAGCACGATGTTCGAGGGTATGTCGATGCATATCGCACGCTTCTTCACGGCCTCGCTGTGGATCCGACGGCAGTGCCCGGCAGCATCCTCGCGTCGTGAACAGGCCGTCGCTGTCCGTCGTCGTCCCGGCACGGCAGGGCCGTTCGCTTCTGGACGGGCTCCGCCCGCTCGCGGAGCAGGTCGAGGCGGTCGGCGGCGAGATCGTTGTGGTCGACGGGAGCGGCGAGCACGTTCGCTCGACGCTCCCTGTGCGGTGGATCGCCGTGAGCGACACGAACCTCCTCCGGTTGCGATCCGTCGCCGTTCGGGCGGCGAGTGGCGCCATCGTCGCGATCGGTGAAGACCACGCCGTTCCCCGTGCAGGCTGGTGCGAGGCGATCCTGCGAGCGCACTCCGAGCACCCGGACGCTTCCGCCGTCGCCGGTTGCCTCGTGAACGCCACCGACCGGACCGTCGCCGGCCGGGCGAACTTCATCGGGTTCGCGGCGCAGTACTCGCCGCCGATGGCCTCGCTCCCGGTTCAACAGCCGCCGCCGGCATCGACCTTGTCGTTCAAGCGGGAAGTGCTGGACGAGCTCGGCGACTCCACCGGCCGCCTGGAGTCCGATCCATCCCCCGACTCTTTCGCGAAGGTCGCATCGTGGCCGATGACAGGGTGCTCGTGGAGCATCACCAGGACAAGGGGATCGTGTGGTCGGCCCAGAACGCGTTCGCGAGCGCCCGGGCCGGCTACGGGTACGGGCGTTTGCGCCAGGAACCGGCCCATCGGTGGGACGTCGTGCGCTGGGTGCTGACTCGCATGCCGGGTGTGCTCTGGCAAGACGCCCGGGACGCTCGTGAGAAGACGCGGTACTTGCGCCGGGATTTCCCGGCGATCGCGCTCGTCCAGGCGAGCGCTGTCGCCGGCGCAACGCTGGGCACGCTCAGGGGACCCGGGCGCGCGCCCGACCGCGTCCGGTAGCTGACGCGCGCTTTGGTGATCGATGCCCACGTGACGTGAGGCGTCCCTCGAAGAAGTTCCCGACGCCGAGCGCGTGCACCAGGTAGGAGGCGTACTCGCACCCGTCCAGTGCATCACCGAGTTCCGCCTCGTCCGCCGCGTCGACCGCCTTGACGATCGCCCGGAGAGGTGGAGACTCGTCCCGTGGAGCACGACGCCTCGGAGGAGGAGGCTTGACCACGGTCAACCACATCGCCAGTCGCCCCGAGATGACGAAGAAGGAAACGCGAGTCAGCAGCCGGTTGAGGGCCCGAAGCCCGAGCGCCGGTAGACGGCAGGAGAGCTAACCGAGAGTCCTCTGGGCCGATGGCGTGCAACCGGTCACGAGAGCAGGAACAGGGGGCCGTGGCTGACCCCGATCAGTCGTCCTCGCCTTCGATCTCCACCCGCTCCTTGAAGCGGTCCCGGAACTTCTTCACTGCCACCACGATGGCGGCGGACGCGCCCTTCACAACGAGGTCGAGCACAACCCGCTCGGACATGTCCCCGATGTCGTGGGTCTCCTCTCGGGGCCTCGGAGGCCGCTGGACTTCGACGCCCTCGTCCTCCAGGCACTGCACCAGCTGGCGTACCAACGCCGGTGAACCCTTATACATGATCCGCCGCTTCTCGTCGGCCACGGTCGTCCTCCCTACCAGGAGATCGGCCACGACCCTACGAGCGATGGCGACACCACGCTGGTCGGGGCAACACAGCGGCCCCGACCGACTTCGTCAGCGATTTCTGACCAGGGCAGCCGAAACTGGAGAGTGCCAGGCCGGTCCGCAGCCAATCGTCGCGGCCCGCGCAGACAAGAGTTTTTTTTTTTTTTTTTTTTTAAAAAAAAAAAAAAAAAAAAAAAAAAAAAAAAAAAAAAAAAAAAAAAAAAAAAAAATACACGCCCGAGGTCAACCCGAAACATGGCCAGTCCTTTTATCGGGCCTTTAGCGATGGTTGCAATCATCCTCAGGCACCCCCTCCGCCGCCCCCCGCGCACACGGACAGGGGCGTGGGGTGCCAGCGACATGTCGCCGCTGGGGAGGCGGGGAAAACTTGCCAGTTGCCCCCCGTCTTCCCTCGGCGTCTCTGTCAGATTCGTGATGGACCATCGCATCAGGCATCGTTAAGGCGGACCGCGGCCGGATATCAGCCCTGCCGCTGGAGCCCTCTGTATTTCGTCACCCGGCAGTGGAACCAGCGCAGACCCGGCGATCTGTGCGGGTCTTCTTGAAGTATCGCCACACGATTCTTGACGCGGCCATTCAGGGGCGCGAAGGAAGGAACCGCGAGTCAACCGAGTCACGTACATCAGTTGCCTTCCGGTGCGAGGCGACGCGACTCGCGTAGGAGCTGTCGACTCGCGAGTCAGTATTCGACTTTGGTTCGGCGCACCGCGGGTCTTTTCACGGTCTGGTGAGGACTGCGGCCCCTCTAGGCACTCGTTCCTTCTAGCGGGCCGCACACATCGCCGGTTCCGGGCGCGCGTCAGTCGTCGTTCGCTGCGCATCGGGGCGGTGTTCTGTGCGCCGAGCTCCTGCGTGAGCAGACTCCAGAGAGCCATCGATAGGTTGCGGCTGTCAGCCGAGCGACGTCGCTTGGAGACCGTCCCACAAATCACGGGCAGAATGACGCGTCCTCGGCGTCGGCGCTCAACGGGAGGCACATCGTGCAGGCGAATCTCGACATCGTGATCGACTGCAACGATGCCAGGTCGCTCGGCCGATTCTGGGCGGCTGCTCTCAACTATCGGTTCGTCGCTCGCCATGAGCAGTACGTCGTGCTGATGCCGACCATCGTGGGCCATCCCCCGCTCTTGCTCCAGCAGGTGCCCGAACCGAAGACAGTGAAGACCCGTGTCCACATCGACTTGCGAACTTTCGACGTTCTCGGCGAGGTCGAACGCTTGGAGGCCCTAGGCGCAACTCGCATCGATGTCGGGCAGGGCGAAGGCCGCGAGTGGGTGCCAATGGCAGACCCGGAAGGCAACGAGTTCTGCGTCTGCCCAGGCGTGTCGCTGCCCGGTGAACTCATCGAGTGAACCTTCGCTGCGTATAGTCGCTCGCAAGGTCGTCGGCACTCTGCTCGCATTCCGACACCTTCCAAGACGGGCGCGTTGGCTGATACTGCCCGCCGCAGTCACGGGTGCGTCTGCAAGCCAGTTGGCGGCGAAACAACAAGCACGCCGCTAGCGGTGGCGGAGAGTGCATCGAGCGCTTACCGAACGAGACGACCGATCGGCGTCGTTTCGAGACGACCCGGCGGCGCAGATCGGCACTTATGTGTTCGTGATCCTCGACACACAGAACGCCGGTTCTGTGTGGGTTGATGGGCTCTGGTCGGCCGTCGTTATGTGCGCGTGGCCGATTGCTCGCCAAGTTCGACTTGGCGCGGTCTACGGCCCTGTGGCGGACCGGAGTGGGTGGCGTTGGCCACCCACTCCGCCCACCGCTGGTCGAGACGCCAATCGCGCCACCGACCCATTCTTGTCGTCAGTAATTGCGCATCTCACCGCCGTGCGCCGTCAGCGCCCAGATGACGAGGACGTCGATCGTGATGATGATGATGGCCCACACCGGGTACACCGGAAGCCACAGGAAGTTAGCGATCAGGCTGACCACGGCGACGGCGACGCCGACGATTCTGGCGAGGATGTTGCCGGTGAATACACCGAAGCCGGCCAGAACGACGATGGCCCCCACGATGATGTGGACCCAACCCCAGGTACTCAGGTCGAGGGATACCTGCCCCCTGTTGGTGAACACCACCCAGTTGTCGTTGACGGCCGCGATGATGCCGAAGATCAGTCCGAGCGATCCGCCGATGATCAGCATCACGCCGGCGAAGGTGATCCAACCGGTCCATCCACTGCGCTCGGTTTCTCGTCCATAGGTCTGCTGAGTCACCCTGTCCTCCTTCATAGGATCTGGCACGATCCGAACCCTTGCCCTGCGGGCGGGGCGCAGCCTACGCCCGCGCAACTCGGTGAGCGCCGGGTGCGCCGACAGCCGCGCCCAACCGCCGCGCGTCGCCTTGCGTCCTGAGTTCCTGAAGGTCGCGAGCGCGTTTTGGCTGTTCCAGCAGTTCGCGGGCCTGCTCCGGGTTAAGCGCTGTCGGCGCCCCCACCGCCGCCCCACGTTTGGACGTTCCCGCCGCGCCGCTCGACGGCCTTACAGCGTCTCCTTCCAGGTCATCTGACACTTGTAGGGAGGGCTGTGACGGGAGGAGTGCGACGGTTCACCGGCGGCGTCGGCGCGACGTTCGACCGGTAACTTGATTGCCATGCCCCGCGGTGCCTCGGCGTCATTGTCTGACGATCCGGCTGAGCCAGCCGCTCGCGATTCAGCAACTGCCACGATCAGCATCACGCGGGAAGCAGGCGCTGTTCAGTGAATGGGCAGCGTTCCTGCTTGCCGATGTTGTGGTTCTGAACCTCCTCGTCGAGTTTGTCCCGTCGATCGTCATCGATTCGTTCTTCATCTCGATCCTGACGGCGGTATTTCTCAGGTTGCTGCTCGAGGTAGCAATCCAGCTGGAACACCGGGTCGCGGCCTACATCCGCGCCAGGGACTCCAAGACCTTGCGAGTCCTCGGCCCACTGGCGATGTTCCTCATCCTGTTCGCAAGCAAGCTCGTGATCCTGGAGCTGGTCAACATTGTCTTCCGCGACTACGTCGACCTCGGAGGCTTCTTGGAGATCGCCGCTATCGCCATCGCACTGATGGCGGTGGAGCACGCTCTGCAGTGGGTATTCGTCACGCTCGGCCGCCACTAGTTGAACCGAGCAATCCTGGTGTGCCCCTTGCGCCCGGCAACGCGGGCGGGCCAGAACGCGATCATCGAGTGTCCATAACGCCGGTTCCACGTCACGAGTGCGAGTGGGGAGCGCGAAAGACGATCTCGTCCCAGGGGGTCGTCGGGTGATCTTCGGGTTTGTCTCGAGGTCGTCAATGCTGCTGCGTCATGACGTACATCGTGCAGCGCAAGGACCGCTTCTACGTCGTCGCCTACGACGGCATCGATCCGCTCACCGGGCGCGAACGCCGCCGAAGGCTTCCCGCCGGCCATGACCGCACGGAAGACAAAATGGTCACCGCTCAGTTCGTATTCCGAAACGATCGCGCAACGTTTTTGGCGAACTCATTTACCTGCAGCCCCGTCGGCGGCTATCGACCGTGGCAGTGCTTGGCCTTGCGGCCGTTCCCGCACGGGCACGGTTCGTTTCGTGGCGCTTGGTCGAGCAGTGTCATGACCTCGTCGGCGTAGCGGCTACGGCGGAGCAGGTCGCTCATGATGCGCATCAACCCGTCGATGTGGTTGAAGAACGCCTTATAACCAGCGCACAGGTAGTTCAGCCCGGGCTCCCCGTCGGGAGTGAGGGTGAACCGGTTCTTCGGACACTCGCCGTTGCAGGCGAAGCGCACCTCGCATTCACGGCAATACCGGGGCAGCGTGTCGCGCTTCGCGTCGCCAAAGGCGCGTTGCTGAGGCGAGCCCAGCATCTCGACTATGTGAGTCTCGCCGATGTTGCCGAGGAGATGGCCGGGTTCGACGAAGTGGTCGCACGAGTAGAGGTCGCCGTTGTGCTCGAGCGCGACCGCATCGCCGCAGGTCTCGGAGAAGATGCATACGGGTGAAGGCAGGCGGCACCAGGCGGCGAGCGCGGCGTCGAACATCTGCACGAACACGGTTCCCACGTCATGCCGCATCCACTCGTCGAACACGCCGACGAGGAAGTCACCCCAGCGACGAGGATCGACCGAACGTTCGGTGACGGTGTCGCCCTCCTGGAACCCGGTGTCGTTGTCGCGCTCGACGATCGGGATGAGTTGGATGAACCGGGCGCCGAGGTCGTCACGGAAGAACCGATAGACGTCCAGCGGCCGGTCCTGGTTGGCGGCATGGACTGTGCAAAGGACATTCAGTTCGACGCCGTGGCGGCGGAGCAACTCGAACCCTTCCATGACGCGGTGGAAGGTGGGGTTGCCCCGCTTGTCGATCCGGTATGCGTCGTGAAGCTCCCGAGGGCCGTCGATGCTGATCCCGACGAGGAAGTCGTGGTCGGCCAGGAACTCGCACCACTCGTCCGTGAGCAAGGTGCCGTTGGTCTGGATGGTGTGATGGATCGTCATTCCCGGACGGCGATGCCGCTCGACGCAGTCCATGGAGCGGCGGAAGAAGTCGACGCCCATGAGCGTGGGCTCGCCGCCCTGCCAGGCGATCGTGACCTGGGACGCCGGTTGCGACTCGATCACCTGCCGCACGTACGTCTCGAGGAGGTCGTCGGCCATGCGGAACCGGTCGCCGGGGTACAGCGCCTCCTTGGTGAGGAAGTAGCAGTACGAGCAGTCGAGGTTGCAGATCGCGCCCGTCGGCTTCGCGAGCACATGGAACGACGATGGCGCGCTGGGCGGCCGCATGGCCGGCATCGGCGGGCCGTTCGTGAGGGGCTGCGGCTTGGTCCGCAGCGACACCGGCACCTCAGCCATCGCACCGTTCCCGTCGTCGTGTGGGACTGCTCGGACGTCCTACGGCCCTCATTGTTGGTGCCACGGCGGTCGAGGCCATCGTCCGCTTCGGGTGATTGGAGGTGCCGCCCGCCCGGGTGATTCATCCGTTCGGGATGATGCTCCAAGCCAGAGTCCCAAGTTGAATGAAAATCGGAGCGCCGATCCCACGCGACTCCATCGGAGGTGCATGCGATGGCCGACTCGGTCGACCGCACGAGGCTGCCGATCCGGCGCCCTGTGTTCGGCGGGGTCGTCAACAGGACGCTCGCCGGGTCGGAGCCCGATTGGGAGCAGATGGGCCATCCGGTGCCGCCGGACGGCGCGCCGAATGTCCTACTTGTCCTGATCGACGACGCCGGCTTCGGGAACCCGAGCACGTTCGGTGGACCGATCGACACGCCGAATTACACGCGGATGGCGGAGGCGGGCCTGCGCTACAACCGGTTCCACGTCACGGCGCTGTGCTCCCCGACGCGGGCTGCGCTGTTGACAGGGCGGAACAACCACTTCGTCGGCTTCGGTTCTATCGGCGAGTTCGCTGGGGGGTTCCCGGGCTATTCGGCCACTCTTCCCCGCGATTGCGCGCCGCTTCCGCGGATCCTGCGCGACAACGGGTACAGCACCTCCGCGTACGGCAAGTGGCACCTCACGCCCGACGGGCAGCAGGGTCCTGCGGGGCCGTTCGACCGATGGCCGAACGGCTGGGGGTTCGACTACTTCTACGGTTTCTTGGCGGGCGGCTCGGGGCAGTGGGATCCCTGCCTGACCGAGAACCAGAAGGTGATCGGGACCCCCGACGATTTCTACGACGAGGAGAACGCGGACTACTTCCCCGACGCGATGGCAGACTCCGCGATCGAGTGGCTGCACGGCATGCGGGCCCAGGACGCGGACAAGCCGTTCTTCATGTACTTCTCTACCGGCTGCAGCCACGCGCCGCATCACGTCCACCAAGCCTGGGCGGACAAGTACAAGGGCCAGTTCGATCAGGGTTGGGACAGGTCCCGCGAGGAGACCTTCGCGCGCCAGAAGGCGCTGGGCGTGGTCCCGCCCGACGCGGAGTTGACGCCACGGGCCGAAGCGTTCCCGGCGTGGGACGACCTGTCGGACGAGCTCAAGGCGTTCTACGCGCGCCAGATGGAGGTGTACGCCGGTTATTCCGAGAACGCCGACTACAACGTGGGGCGCGTGATCGACGCGATCGACGAACTCGGAGACCTCGACAACACGCTCGTCATGTGGATCTGGGGCGACAACGGCGCCAGCATGGAAGGCACCATCACCGGGTCGTTCAACGAGCTGACAATGCAGAACGGCATCCCGTTGACCGACGAGATGCAGCTCCAGCTCGCAGACCGCTACGGCGGCCTCGACATGTGGGGAGCTCCGATCATGGACCCCCACTACAGCGCTGCGTGGGCGTGGGCCGGCAACACCCCCTTCCAGTGGGGAAAGCAAGTGGGCTCCCACCTCGGAGGCACACGTGATCCGATGGTCGTCCACTGGCCGGCGCATATCACCGACGCGGATGGGCTGCGTTCACAGTTCTCGCACGTGATCGACGTCGCGCCGACGATCCTCGACGTCGCCGGCATACCCCAACCGTCGACGGTCGACGGGATCGAGCAGGTGCCGATGCACGGCTCGTCGTTCGCGGCCTCGATGACCGACGCGGCCGCAGAGGAGCATCGCACGCAGCAGTACTTCGAGACGATCGGCAATCGCGGCATGTACAAGGACGGCTGGTGGCTGGCGGTCAAGACAGAACGCATCCCGTGGGTCCTGACGGCGGACGCGCTGAAGCCGTATGCCCCCGGCGTCTGGGACCCCGACGCCGACCCCGCCGAGCTCTACCACTTACCCGACGACTTCACGCAAGCCCATGACCTCGCGGCCGAGCACCCCGACAAGGTCCAAGAGCTCAAGGATCTGTTCTGGGAGGAGGCGGAGAGGTACCGGGTGCTGCCGCTGCTCGCCACCCTGTCGACGTTTTTCGGCATCCTGCCGCCGATCCCGGAACGGACGACCTTCGAGTTCCGGGGGGACGTTCAGAACGTCCTGTCGGGCATGATCCCGCGCATCTACAACCACTCCTACACGATCAGCGCCGACCTGGTGGTGCCCGAGGGCGGCGCCGAGGGCGTGATCGTCGCCGAGGCCGATCACCTCGGTGGGTTCACGCTCTACGTGAAGGACGGGAAGCTCACCCACACCTACTCGATGATGGGCGTGCTCGTCTTCACGCAAGAGGCCGAGGAGAACCTCCCGACCGGTGACGTGAGCATTCGGTTGGAGTTCGCCGCCGACGGGGCGACGCCGGCGACCGGCGGCGAGGCGACCTTGTTCATCGACGACCGACCGGTCGGGAAGGGCCGGATGGACCACACGGTGCCAGTCCGCTTCTCTGGGTACGCGGGGATGGACATCGGACGTGACAACGGAGGTGTCGTCGACCTCGACTACGACGACAAGAAGCCGTTCGCGTTCACCGGCACGATCAAGAAGGTGGTGTTCGACATCCAGCCCCACCTGTCGGATCAGGACGAGTTGGATCTGCATGCCGAGGCGCACCGCGGGCATGCCGCAGGGAGCCTCGCCGGATAGATCAACTCGGTGGAGGGCGCACGGGAGGTACGCCGTGACCCGGACTACGTGGATGAACGACGGGCGCGGGGTAAGGCGGCACGCAATCAAATTGGCCCGTCGGGCCATACCGGATGGGATCCCGCGGCAGATCCCCCGACCCGGTCGCGCTGCTCGAGGAGCAGAACGCCACCCGTGAGCCCGACCTCGTGCCTGTACGCCATGGGCGCATGCTGGTCTCCCCATTCACGTTCTACCGCGGCGCGGCGAAGATCATGGCGGCTGATCTGAAAGACACGCCGACGGCCGGCCTGAACGTGCAACTCTGCGGCGACGCTCATCTCTCAAATTTCGGCGTGTTCGCTTCGCCTGAACGAACGCTCCTCTTCGACCTGAACGATTTCGACGAGACGCTCCCCGGGCCATTCGAGTACGACGTGAAGCGCATGGCGGCGAGCTTCACGATCGCGGCACGCAACAATGGCTTCACACATGACGATGCGCGCGCCGCGACACTTGTGTCAGTGGCGGCCTATCGAGAAGCAATAGCCGGTTTCGCCGACATGCCGACGATGGACATCTGGTACGCGCACCTGTCGGAAGCAGTTCTGATGAGCGCCATCAAGAGCGCTGCTCGTTCCATGAAGCGCACAGAGAAGAAGACCGTATTGAAAGCCCAGAAGAGGGCGGAGAGGACCGCCGCGAAGGCGCACACTCGCGACAGCCTGCAGGCGCTGTCGAAACTCGCGGAGCGATCGCGCTTGCCGCCTACCTCGGCAAGAAGGACCGGTTCGATCAGTCGATCACCGACTTCTGCGAACGCTACGGCGACCAGAACGAGCGGGACTACCAGACCTTCTCCGAGGCCATCCGATCCGGCCGATTGTAAGCCCTCGAAGGCGTCTGAACGATGCGCGAGATCGCGGGTGAGGCCGTGAAGTGCCCACCTTGGTCGTCCGGCGTGCCCGCCACCACGCTCCGGACACAACCAGCCGTCCGCGCTCGGCGGCGCGCACAGAAAGACGGTCGTATGGGCACGACCGGCAACACATAACGGCACTTCCGCGTGCGCGCCGGCGACCTGAACGGGCAATATGCGCTCGGTGACGACGCCGGTTGGTCATTCACGAATGCTGGGAGCGTGATCGCTATGGCTGACGATCGACCCGTGCTGAATCAGATCAACCTCGTCGTGCGAGACATGGACGCCATGATCGAGTTCTATCGGAAGCTCGGGGCAGAGATCGCGCCAACCGGACCTCCGTGGGATCGGCATCACCGCACCCTTTCAATGCCCGATGGACTCGACTTCGACCTCGACAGCACGGACTTCGCGGCGCAGTGGAACCGCGGCTGGCCGCCCGGCCAGACCGGACCGGTCGTCGGGTTTCGAGTGGCGTCGCGAGAGGCAGTCGATCGGATCTACAAGGACCTGACCAACGCTGGCTACGTCGGCCAGCAACCGCCGTATGACGCGTTCTGGGCGCGCGCTACGCCGTCATCGCCGATCCGGAAGGCAACTCGGTTGGCGTCATGAGCCCCATGGATCCGGCGCGAAGGACTCCACAAAGGCCGCCGACCGAGTAGCTCAGAACTGCCGATCTGCACTGTGCGTTCGAGCACCGAACGCGCGCACCGAACGTCACATCGTCGAGCGCCTCGAGACTCGCCATATCGGCACTTCCGCGTGCGGAATAGTGATCGGAACGGGCAACCTGTGTATCTCGCGTTCGAGTCCCGTTAGGTCCGCACAACGCTGTCAGTCAGTTGGAGTGAACGCAATGGCCAGCAAAGCGTCCAAGAAGTCGGCGAAGGTCGCGAAGAAGGCCGCCGCGAAGCCGGCCCTCCTCGCAGGCGGCAACCCTCAGATCGCGAAGGCCGACGGCGACGCCCCCGTGCAGGCCTACATCGCGGCCATGCCGGGCTGGAAACGCGACGTCGGGCGCCGTCTCGACGCGCTCATCGTGCGCAACGTGCCCGACGTGCGCAAGGCGCGTGAAGTGGAACTCGCCCTTCTATGGCATCGAGGGCCAGGGCTGGTTCGTCGCGTTCCACGTCTTCACCCGACTACGTCAAGGTGACCTTCTTCCAAGGCACGTCGCTGCGACCCGTTCCACCCGGAGGCACGAGCAAGGACGCGCGCTGGATCGACATCCACGAGGACGATCTCGACGAGGCGCAGATGGCGAAGTGGGTGAAGCAGGCGGCTGCAATACCGGGCTGGGGCAAGGCCTGAAACTGTGAATTTCGATTCGTTATCAGATGAGCGCCGCAAGGCGACTCGACCGGGACGTACGCGCTCGTGATGGTCGTCGCACGAAACGCCGGTTCTGCGCTCGGTTCGACTGCCGCCTGATGCGCCGTTCTGTGCGGCTCTGGGGTGAGTACGGCAAGCCCCGAACGAGCAATATGCACTAGTTCACGCCGAGGTGGGTGGAGGGGAGAGCGGCGCCCGTACCAGACCAGACGCCGGCGCTAGGGCCTTCCCCGGGCGTTCCTGACACCCTACGTTGACTGGCGCCGTGTCGTAACGGACGGGCCGAACCGGTCGTTGATAAGGAGCAAGCCAACAGAAACGGAGACCCATCCGGGAATATCGGACGGATGACGCATGAGGCGTCGAGATCCGGGGTGGCACCTTCGGGCACCTTGGGTATTCCCGTCCTGACGATGACTTCGCTCGTTCAGCCACAGCGAGCGCGAACTGCGCCGACGGCCGCTCCGGTGCGACCCCGCGTGCCACGTCGCGAGCGCCACGCGTTCAAGGTCGTCCCGCACGTACACGCCTCGCCGCGATGGATCGCGCCGGCGTTGCTCCTCTTCGTCGACAGCGTCGCCCTCGTCGTCGCGGTCGCGGTCGCGGAAATGTCGACCCTCGCGCTTTCGTACGCCGTCGTCGCGCTCATCACGCTGGCGGCCTCGTACGCGTACCGTGTTCGCATCGAGCTGCGAGCGCTCGACCAGACCCCCTGGCTCGTTCGCCGCCTCGGCCTTGCACTTGCGCTCCTCGCGCCGGTTGCGTTGCTGGCAGGCGGGGCTGCTTCGCTGTTGCGGGTGGCGCTCGCCAGTGTCGGCCTCATCGTGGTCGGTCGTGCGATCTCGTTCGCGGTCGTGCGCAACCTCCGCCGCCGCGGCGTGCTGCTCGAGCCGACGGTGATCCTCGGCGCCGGCGAGATCGGCGCCGAGCTCGCGGCGTGCTCCGGGAGCACCGCGAATTCGGGATCGATGCGGTCGGGTTCCTCGACTCCGTGTCGGGAAGGGGCCTGCCGCTCCCGGTGCTCGGCGACGTGAGCGATTTGAGCCGGATCCTGAAGCGCAACGATGTGCAGCGCGTTGTCGTCGCCTTCGGCCCGGCCCGCGACGCCGAGCTAGTCAACGTGCTACGCAGCGCGTTGCAGCACAACATCGAGGTGCACATCGTGCCTCGCTTCTTCGACTGCGGCATCGCCCCAGACGGACCCGACACCGACGACATCCGCGGGATCCCGCTCTATCGAGTTCGCCGAGCCGCACTCCGCGCGCCAGCATGGATATTCAAGCGCGTGCTCGACGTGGTCGTCGCCGGTGCGGTCCTTGTTCTCGGCGCGCCATCGTGGGGTTGGTAGCGCTGGCTGTGAAATTCAGTAGTCCGGGGTCCATCCTGTTCCGTCAACGGCGAGTCGGACAGGACGGGCACGAGTTCGAGTTGCTCAAGTTCCGCACGTTGCGGCACAACGACGAGAGCGACACGCAATGGTCAGTCATCGGCGACACGCGGCTCACGGCGATCGGGCGGTTCCTCCGTCGCACGAGTCTCGACGAATTGCCACAGCTCTGGAACGTACTGCGAGGCGACATGTCGTTGATCGGGCCGCGACCAGAACGACCGTTCTTCGTCGCCCGCTTCAGCGCCGACATTGACGGCTACAAGCACCGGCATCGCCTCCCTGTCGGACTGACAGGCTGGGCGCAAGTGCATGGCTTGCGCGGCGACACCTCGATCGAAGCACGGACACGCTTTGACAACCACTACATCGAGCACTGGTCGATATGGCGCGACCTCGTCATCCTCGGACGCACCGCAGCCGAAGTGGTCCGCGGCGCCCGCACGCCACACCTGGCGGGCGAACGCGTGGATGGTCGGCGGGCGACCGAAGGCGGTCAGAGAAATCGCGAAACGGGGGCACCGTCGTGATCGCCAAACACAGCGCCGTGAGCTTCGTCAAGGACCGCATCGGCGACGAGCTGATCGGCAAGCTCGGACATCTGGTCGGCGCGTCGGGGCCATTTGGCAAGAAGAAGGGAGCAAATCGTGAAGGGACCGCGTGGAGCACGGGACCGTCGGGTTTCGCGGACCTAAAGGCCGCCTTTGAGGCAGGACCGGCCGCGGAGCTTCACGACGAGCGCACGGGACCGTCGGGTTTCGCGGACCTAAAGGCCGCCTTTGAGGCAGGACCGGCCGCGGAGCTTCACGACAAGCGCACGGGACCGTCGGGTTTCGCGGACCTAAAGGCCGCCTTCGCGGCGGGACCGGCCGCGGAGCTTCACGACAAAAGGCGTGGGTCGGTGCACAAGGTGCACATCGTCGGCGCAGCGGTCGTGGCGGCAGCCGCGCTCGCGGCCTCCGTGAGCGCGGGTCTCTTCGCCGGCTGGCCGAGAGGCGGGGGGGACAATCCAGCGGACAGACGCGGGGTTCTTGAGCCGAAATCGGCCGTAGCGCCGGAGGCCACCACGCGCCCGGCCTCGCCCAGTGGCCATCCTGATACCGAGCCCGCGCCGCTGCCGGCTGCTGATCCCGTCGCGATTCCGGGCACTGCGGGGCGGGCGCAGGTTCCGGGTCGGCCGCTTTCGGCCTCGAGCGATTCCGCGCAAGTGCCTTCGGGCTTGTCACCTCCGAGCGGCGCGCCTGAACCGCCCGCTCCGGTTGCTCCAGCTCCATCCGCTCCGCCAATCACGGCTCCGTCAACGAAGGCTCCACCTGGTTCGAGCGGTCTCCACCAGCACCCAGGTCGCGGTGCTCACTAAGGGAGATGCCATCGAGGCCCAGGATCCCGTCGGGAAAGAAGATCCATGAGGCACAGGTCGACTTGGGTGTCGCTGGGCTTGTCAGCGCACGCGACATACTTCCGGCGACGTTCGCCCTGCACCGTCGCGAGAGCCGCGGCACACAGTCGATGATTGTCACTGAATCGCAGCACGCGTTCTAACGCCGACCGCACCTAGCAGCGATTTCCCTCCCGACGATCTCACTGTCGCTCTGTGTGACGATCGTGAGAGCCGCCGGGTTGGGCCAGTGAGCCTCGATGACATCGAGCACGCAACGGCGGTCGGCGTGGATCGCCGAACCGAGCGCACCGCTGGCGAACTCGCCCCACGCCCAGTCTTCGAGTTCGGGCGTCCACGCCGATGATGACGATGACGTTGGGGGCGGAGTCGTCGCGGTCGGGGGCGACGTCGATTCCACTGCTGCGCATTTCTTCTTCACTTGGTTGGTGAGTCGCGTGAACTTGCGGCCTCTGCCGTTGCTCCAGTCGCTGAACTTGGGGTACGCCTTCTTTGCGAGTTTGATCGCGCACACGGGGTCGCGGCCTTGGAACTGGTAATACTTCGTGGCCTCCTTCTCTTGCGAGGGCGTCCACTTCGATGGCTTCGTCGTGCCGCGCGCTCCGGCGGGCTGGGCGACGAGCGCCAAGCTTGCGGCTCCTAGGACGATGGCTGCGAGGACCTTCGTCACGGCTCCTTCCCTGCCAGACGGAGGAGCGTAGGCGCCCGCCGTCCCGCTCGCCCCCTCGCAAGCAAGATTCAGTTGCAAGGCGGCTACCGGCCCGAAGGCCAAGGCCATAACGGCTGCGGCGGGCCGCGCACACGCCGCCGCCTGGACAGCATCTCAGCCCGAGGCGCACGCCTTTTTGTGCGCTTGTGCGGCGCAGAACTGCCGATCTGCAGTCGATAGTTCCTGGCTTGCGCAACCCCGCCTAAGAACGTTGTCGCCCGAGACTGCGACCAACCCTGCGCCGGGAGATCGTGGAGATCTACGATCCCGCAGCGATGCGGTCCCTCATCACCCGCGGCGGTAGCTCCCGAGCATGACTCGCGCGCCGCTCAGTCGACCCTCAAGCTAAGCCCCCGGCTGCGCAGGCTGCTCGCCCGGTAACAAGTCGCGATGGCGCTACTCGAGCATCCCGGTCTCGGTCCACGCCTGGAAACGTCCGACCTGCTCTTCCGGCCACTCGCCATCACAAGGCATCGAACCGTCGCGCAAGCGCTCCAGTATCGCCGTCGCGTGCTCCTTGACATCCTCATACGACGACAGATCGAAAGCCCACGCCATGGACTCGTGGTCCACCGGGCGGAACAGCGGCTTGATGTCCTGCTTGAAGGTCACCCCTTCGTCAGCAGCGGACACGGCCACCTCCTCGAAGACGCAACTAGCCGAGCCGACCCTCCCGTTCGCTCACCCTCCTCGTACGCTACTGACGTGGCGATTCCCTACGGGACAAGCGGCGATTCGAAGCTGCTACATCTGGTCGCGCCGCGCTCTAATTCTGGGATCTACGTAGTCATCGGCGAGATCGTCGGCCCATACCAACAGCGCCGCGAGCCGACCAAGCCCGTCGTCATGGCGCTTCATGAGCTGGTCAACATAAGACTGATCGTCAGATGAAGTACGCGCCTCGTCCGCGACCATCTTGACAACGTGATTCGGCCAACCTGACCAATCGAGCTTGGGCGAAGTGTGATCGTTGCTCCGGGACAGGCGGTCCCCGAGGCTTGGTCCAATAGTCCGCGGGAGATCTTTGACCGTTCCTCCATAACGCATCCGTTCGCCCCCGCGGAGAGACTTCATCGGGCGTGGCGTGAACGCCGACCGATCGTCATCGTGCTCGACCCCGCCGACGACGAGGCGCTAAAACGCGCTTGAAGTCGTGGATGTCCCGCCATGGTCAGTCGACGCGAGCTTCGACCTGTCTCGGCAGAAGCTCGCTGCCGTGGTCCGGTCCAACGCGTACGACGCACGCAAAGGCGTTCCTGTCTGGCCGCATACTGCGAGGGCTCTGCACCTGGCGCCGGCGGGAACGACCGCGGCGAGCGACGCCGACCTGCGTCTCATGGACGGCACACTCTTCTGGATCGACGGCGGTCCGCGGACGTCGGTCGGTCGGTTTCGGTACGTACGTACGTGGGTTACCGACAGAACTCGCTCGGCCTGCCGTTCTCTACCTTCTCGGGCACGGACGAAGGCGGTTTCCCACGCTAACGCTCAAGATTTCCCATCGCCGGCCTCCGCCCCCGACCCGTAGACGGGTGCCGCTCATATCGCCGGTTCTCGTGCGCTTCGGCCAGGGGGGCTCGGCGTCGTTCTGTGCGGCTCCGGATCGACAACAAAGCCCCTGAGCCGGCGGTCGCGTCAGGTCAGCCGGCATTCGACGGAGCTCTCATCCGTGTGTTGGTGTCGATTCGGTCTTTTCCGCAGCAGTTCCTAGGCGTCCGATTTAGGCATTCTGCGTCAGGGTCGTGCAACGGGGCCCAGCAACCGCAACGAAGTAGGCGATTTGCCTACTGCTTTTTGGTGGCTGGTTCAGGCTTCGTCGGCCGCTGGCTGGTCTTTGGTGTGGAGTTGGACCAGCAACCCGTCTGGGTCTTCGAGTTGGATGAACCAGCCGAGGTGCCCTTCGGAGATCGGAGAGTGTTCGATGCCGCGCTCGTCGAGATATACCAACCAGTCCAGGAGATCGTCGGCGTCTCCCACAGACAGCGCGATCGTTGGAAAGCCGCACAAGACGCTGGCACGCTCGGGGTCGAGATGGAGACCGATGGTGAACCCGTTGGGATGCCGGAGGGCGACGCCTACGAGACGGTCTTCTTCTTCGAAGTCGAGGAGTGGCGTGAACCCGAGTACCTCGGCGTACCAGTCGCGGCTTCGAATCACATCACCGACAGGCACCTTTACATGGTGCACCCCGATAATGGTCGGCGGGACGATCGTTGGAGCGGCTTCGCCGGATCCACCGTTGCCGCCCGGCTCGTCTGATTCGAAGAAGTCGCTACGACTGGGTGTCATGACACTCTCGCCGATTCGTGGCCGACTCGCTCATCATGGCCGATCGCAGCCCTGACATCCGACAATTGCAACGCCACGCCTATGTTGGACGAGCCATAGCTGCCGCTCGGCGCTCATTGTCGCGCCGCCTGTCGAACCGCCGCCCGTGGGCCGCTGGGGCTCCGGTTCACCCGCTCTCGGATGGAGAGGCGACAGCTATGCAGACGCCGGCGCTTGCCTGGTGAGGGTGGTCGGTGTGCACTGAGATGTCGTGTAGCGCGAGTGATCGGAGGGTGTGATGGTCGACTTGTCGGCGCTGGGGATCACGAACCTCGGTTATGTGTTCCGCAACATGTCGACGCCGGGGCTGTACGAAGAGGCGATCCGTCGGCGTGAAGGAGCCGTTGCCCATCTGGGGCCGCTCGTCGTGCGCACCGGGCAGTACACGGGTCGTTCAGCCGACGACAAGTTCATCGTCCGTGAGCCCTCGAGCGAGGACAGGGTCTGGTGGGGCAAGCACAACAGGCCGTTCGACCCGGAGCATTTCGAGCTGCTGAAGATTCGTCTCCAGGCGTATCTCCAGGGCCGTGACGTCTTCGTGCAGGACTGCTACGCCGGCGCCGATCCCGAGTACCGGCTCTCGTTGCGCGTCATCACCGAGACCGCGTGGCACAGCATGTTCGCCCGCGACATGTTCCTGCGTGAGCTTGATCCCGAGGCGCTGGACCGTTTCGAGCCGGACTTCGTGGTCATTCATTGCCCGCAGTTCCACGCCATTCCCGAGGTCGACCACACTCGAAGTGAAGCGTTCATCCTCTTGAACTTCGCGCAGCGACTCGTCGTGATCGGCGGCACCAGTTACGCCGGCGAGATCAAGAAGGCGGTCTTCACGGTCATGAACTACCTGTTGCCGCAGCGGGGCGTGCTGGGAATGCACTGCTCGGCCAACCAGGGGCCCGACGGGGACGTTGCGATTTTCTTCGGGCTGTCGGGTACGGGCAAGACGACGCTCTCCGCCGAAGCCGATCGGGCGCTGATCGGTGACGACGAGCACGGCTGGAGCAGTCGTGGCATCTTCAACTTCGAGGGTGGCTGCTACGCCAAGGTGATCCGGTTGTCGTCGGAAGCCGAACCGGAGATCTACGAGACCACCCGCCGCTTCGGCACGATCCTCGAGAACGTGTCGATGAACCAGGAGAGCCGGCGCCTCGACCTCGACGACGACGGCCTGACCGAGAACACCCGGGCCGCCTATCCGATCACGCACCTGCCCAACATCGTGGAGAGCGGCATCGGCGGTCAGCCGAAGAACGTCATCATGCTCACCGCAGACGCCTTCGGGGTGCTGCCGCCCATCGCGAAGCTCACGACGGAACAGGCGATGTATCACTTCATCTCCGGCTACACCGCCAAGGTGGCCGGCACCGAGCGGGGCATCACCGAGCCGACCGCGACGTTCTCGGCGCTCTTCGGAGCTCCCTTCATGGCACTGCACCCCACCGTCTATGCCGACTTGTTCGGCAGGCTGATCGCCGAGCGCGACGTGGACTGCTGGCTCGTGAACACCGGCTGGACGGGTGGCGCCTACCCCGCGGGCGAGCGCATCAAGATCGCGTACTCACGAGCGCTGGTGCGGGCGGCGATGTCGGGCGCGTTCAAGGGCGTGTCGTTCACGCCCGATCCGGTGTTCAAGTTCCAGGTGCCCGACCACTGCCCAGATGTGCCGGACGATGTGCTGCAACCACGTGGCACCTGGCACGACCCGCTTGCCTACGACGCCAAAGCTCGTGAACTCGCCACACTGTTCTCGGCGAACTTCACCGAGTACGCCGACAACGCCAGCCCCGAGGTCAGGACGGCCGGTCCGGTCATGCCGTGATCGGGCCGGTGGTCGGCGCGCGTCGATGCGAGCCAGATCTGCCGATTCGCGCTCGGCCCCCGCGCACCGACCGCACGCATCGAACATCACCAAATCAGTGACAGCGAGCAGCACGTAACGGCACCTCGGTCGCGCCCTCGAGCCGGCGTTCTTGTAGAGGCCGGTACAGCTTGCTGCTCCTACCGTGCCGAATCAGGCGTCCGATTGTCCCGATTGGCTATACAGACTTCCGGGACGTGACCAAGCCGGCGACGGGCAGGCAAGTGTTAATCGACACTGATGCCCATCGACGGCGTCCGATAACGAGCTGGCGCGGAGCCGCAGCCGCCGGGCCTGCCAAACCACTGCGAGGCGTGTGTACGGCGATGAACGCCTTTGGCTACCGGGCAACCGGCCCGCGGCCAGGGCTTGGGCCGATCTCGAGGCGCCGGGTCAATTGCCGAAGTCCCAACCAAGGCCGTCGTGGTAGGGGACGAGGATGTTCTTCGCTATGAGGATCTTGTGGACCTCGTCGGGGCCGTCGGCGAGGCGGAGCGTGCGGGCTCCCTGGTACATGTCAGCCAGGGGCAGGTCGCCCGACACTCCGGCGCCGCCCCATACCTGGATGGCCCGGTCGACGACGCGGTGGTAAGCGGCCGGCACGAACACCTTGATGGCAGAGATGTCGGTGCGGGCGTCGCCGCTGGCGGCCATCACCTCCGCGCAGTGGATCGTCATCAGCCGCGCCGCCTGGATGTCGATGTAGGAATCCGCGATGAAGCCCTGGATGAACTGCTTCGTCTCGAGCAGCCCGCCGTGCACCTCGCGGCTCATCGACCTTTCCACCATCAGGTCAAACGCGCGCCACATCTGTCCGATGGAGTTCATGCAGTGGTAAACGCGCCCGGCACCGAGACGATCTTGAGCAGCCTGGTGGCCGCTGCCTCGGCTGCCGAGTTGGTTCCCCACCGGGACGCGCACGTCGTCGTAAATGATCTCGCAGTGGTCGGAGTCCTGACCCCACACTTTGATGCTCCGAACGACGTTCACGCCCGGTGTGTCGCGCGGGACGATGATCTGGGTCATGCGCGAGTTGCGGTCGCCTGCCCCATCACCCTCCTCGGTGCGGCACATCACGATGAAGAAATCGGCCCGCGTGCCATTCGACGTGAACCACTTGTGGCCGTTGATCACCCACTCGTCGCCGTCACGGTGCGCCGTCGTCTGCAACGAACGAGGATCCGAGCCGGCGGTGTCGGGCTCGGTCATCGAGAACCCCGACTCGAGCTTCCCCTCGATGGACGGGATCAGCCACTTCTGCTTCTGCTCCTCGGTGCCGTACTTCACAAGGATCGACTGGTTCCCCGAGTTGGGCGCGACCACGCCGAACAGCGATCCGGCACCCACCGCGTAGGCGAGTACCTCATTCATGTACGCGTGCTCGAGGAAGTCGAGGCCGGCCCCGCCGAACTCGGCGGGGAGGTGCGGCGCCCACAACCCCGCCTGTCTCACCCGCTCCTTGATGTGCTCCCGCAAGTGGCGTGACTCCTCGCGGTCAGCGTCGGTGAAACGCTGTCCCGACCGCCACCCCCACAACATGTTCTCATTGGGGAGGATCTCGTCGTTGACGATCCGAGCGGTGAGTTGACGGATCTCGTTGACCCGGTCCGAAACAGTGGGAATGGGCTCGACGTTCATCCGCATAGGCGACCCCTTGGCTCACGAACCATCTCGGGTGAACGGCCAGACGCACCCGAGAACCTAGTGCCGTGACTCGTCCAACTGGTCGGCGCTGTGCCGCGGCGGGCTGCTCGGGGGCAGCGCCAGTCGGCCGCCGAAACGATGCCCGCACATCGTTTTCGCGAATTGGTCCAGCCGCAGCCGCGAGGACCGTGAACAGGTGTCGCTCGTGTCCGTAGGCGTTCTCGCGCAGTTCCGATTCATCGCTGCAAGGGTCTCATCGTCCGTGCCCGCGCGTTGAACGCCCTAAGCAGGGTGCGGTCCGCAAGGAGCCTTTGGCGAGGAGGAGCCCGAATCTGGCGGGCAAAGGACGCTGGCACGCTGACTGACGACTACCGGACCGAACTGCTGGAGTTTTACGGCGCACTGCGCGGGCCGGGACCGGTCCTGACCACGTCGGTAGCATTGGCCAGAGCGCGCGTCCCGAGGAGGCACGGTGAGGGAGCACGGGCTTCCGGCCGACGAAGTTCTGGCCGAGCTGGACCGGCGCCAGGGACGCGAACCCTCGGTACACGGCGCCCGACTGTTCGCCCTCGTGTACCCCACCGGGCGGCCCGACCTCGAGACGCTGATCGCCGAAGCGAACCGGCGTTACCTCTTCGGCAACGCGCTCAACCCGTTCAAGTTCGTCGAGCTCGCCGCGCTCGAGCGCGAGGTCATCGACATGGACGGGCGCGCTGCTGCATGCACCCGAGAGCGACAGGGGCACGATGACCTCGGGCGGCACCGAGTCGATCCTCATGTCGATGCTCGTCAATCGCGAGCGCGCCCGCGCCCGCGGCATCGAACGCCCGCAGATCCTCGCGCCGGCGTCAGCGCACCCGTCGTACGCAAAGGCGGCGCACTACTTCGACATGGACGTGGTGCGCGTCCCGCTCAAGGCCGACTACACGGCCGACGTGCGAGCGGCCGAACGGTTGATCAAGCCCGCGACCGCGGTCGTCGTCGCCTCAGCGTTCACCTACCCGCACGGGGTCATGGACCCGGTCGCGGAGCTCGCTGAGCTCGCGGCCGCGCAGGGCGTCGGCTGCCATGTCGACGCGTGCATCGGCGCGTTCGTGCTTCCGTTCCTCGAGCGCCTCGGCCACGACGTGCCGCCGTGGGACTTCCGGATACCCGGCGTCACGGAGATCTCCGCCGACGTGCACAAGTACGGCTACTGCCCGAAGGGCGCGTCGGTCATCCTGCACCGCGACGCCGACTGGTTCGGCCACCAGGTCTTCCTCTTCGACGACTGGCCATCCGGGCTCTACGGCTCGCCGGCGATGGCGGGCGCCCGCCCCGCCGCGCCGATCGCCACGGCGTGGGCGGTGATGAGCTACCTGGGCGCCGACGGGTACACCGAGCTCATGCGCGATCTCATGCACACGGCCGCGAATGTCCGAGCCGGCATTGAGGCGATCCCCGGGATCGAAATCGTCGGCAACCCCGTCGGTCCCGTCCTGTCGTTCCGGTCCGACGAGCACGACCTGTATGCCGTGGCCGACGTGATGGACGATCGCGGGTGGAACCTCAACCGCAACACCGAGCCGCGCGGCCTCCACCTAATGCTGTCCCCAGCCCACGCCGCGGTGGCCGACGAGCTCCTCGCCGATCTGCGTTTCGCGGTCGAGCACCATGGCGAGTCGCGCGGTGTCGAGGCTCGATACTCGTAGGCCTCATAGCGGAGAGTCCGGTCGACGGAGCTTTCCTTCACGCGTACCCTGGCACCCAGACTTCGCCGAGAGGAACCATATGGGCGCGTCGCATCGTCGTCGTCTCATACCGGTCGCGCTCCTTGCGGCGCTCGTTCTCATGGCGAGCACGTGTGGGAGTGGTGGGAGCAGCAAGGGCAGCTCGAAGACGAGGGCCACGGCGGCCGACGCAGGGAAGCCCACACCTGGCGGCAAGATCGTCTACGGCGTCGAGAGCGACACCGGCGGCGGCTTCTGCCTCCCGGCCGGACAGCTCGCGATCTCGGGGGTCATGGTCGCGCAGTCGGTCTACGACCCGCTCACCTGGCCCAACAAGAAGGGCGAGTACGTCCCCTACCTCGCCGAGTCGGTCACGCCCAACGCCGACTTCACGGAGTGGACGATCAAGCTCCGACCCGACATCACGTTCCACGACGGCACGCCGCTCGATGCCGACACCGTGAAGCTGAACCTCGACACCTACCGCGGCCAGAACCCGAACATCGCGTCGACCCTGTTCTCGATCGTGCTCCAACCGATCGCCGACGTCACCGTCGCCGACCCGCTCACCGTTGTCGTGACGACGAAGATGCCCTGGGTCGCGTTCCCCGCCTACCTGTACAGCTTCGGCCGAATGGGAATGATGGCCAAGGCCCAGCTCCAGAACGAGGACACCTGCCCGCGCCAACTCGTCGGGACCGGTCCGTTCCGGCTCGACGGGAACTGGACGCCGGGCACGCCGGTCGAGCTGAAGAAGAACAAGTCCTACTGGCGCAAGGACCAGAATGGCGTGCAGCTCCCCTACCTCGACGCGATCACGTTCGTCGGCGTCGTCGAGTCGTCCCAGCGGATCACCCAGCTCGAGGGTGGGCAGCTCGACGTCATGCACACCCACTTCGAGCCCGAGCTCAAGAAGCTCCAGGACAAGGCCGACAGTGGCGCGGTCAAGCTGACGATCGGCCACCAGGGCCGCGAGATCCGTTACTACATGCTGAACGCGGGCAAGCCACCGTTCGACGACCCCAAGGCGCGCCTGGCCTTCGCCACCGCCCTCGATCGAGCGGAGATCAACACACTGCGGAACCTGGGCCGGTCGACGATCGCCAACGGGCCCTTCGACAAGGACGTGATGGGCTATGTGGCGAATCCGGGCTTCCCGAAGCACGACCTCGAAAAGGCGAAGAAGCTCGTCAAGGAGGTCAAGGCGGCCCACGGCGACTTCAAGGTCACGTTCGTGGTCCTGCCCGACACGGAGAACCGCAACGAGGCCGAGCTGCTGAAACAGCAGCTGAGCAAGGCCGGCATCGCCGTCGACATCCGCACCGTCGACCAGACGGCCGAGATCAGCACCGCCATCGGCGGCGACTACGACGTGCTGCTGTGGCGCAATCATCCGGGCGAGGACCCCGACACCGAATACATCTGGTGGCACACCGGCGAGCTCACCAACTTCAACAAGATCAACGATCCCGAGATCGACCGGCTCCTCGACGAGGGTCGCACCAACGCCGACCCCGCCAAGCGCGCGGCTGCGTACAAGGGAATCACGAACGAGTTCGCGAAGCGGGTCTGGAACGTGTGGGCCTGGTACGTCGACTGGGGCATCGCGACCCGGCCGAACGTCAACGGGATCCTCGGCCCACCCCTGCCCGACGGCAGCCGCCCATACCCCAACCTCGCCGGCTCGCACCCGACGCTCGGCATCTGGGTAAAGCGGTGACGACGGACCCGGCTTCCTGAGACGGCAGCATGACGGTGCGCCAGCTCACGGGAAAGCTCGTTCGGCTGATCGTCGTACTCCTGCTCGTCACCTTCGGAACCTTCATGCTCGTCCGGCTCCTGCCGGGCGACCCGGTCAAGAAGATCATTCCGTACGGCACCGACGTCAAAGCCCAGCGCGCGCAGTTGCGCAGGGAGATCGGGCTCGACCAACCCCTGCCGCAGCAGTACGCCTCGTGGCTCGGCGATCTCCTCCACGGCGACTTCGGCAAGATCTACCCGTCGCGCACCCCGGTCTCCGACGTGCTCGCCAGCGCGGCGCCGGTCACGCTCCAGCTCATCCTGTACGCGCAGGTGCTCGCGCTGCTCGTGGCGATCCCGCTCGGCGTGCTCACCGCCTACCGATCGGGGATGTGGCTCGACAAGATTGCCAACGCCAGCGCGTTCGGGCTGCTCTCGATCCCAAGCTTCGTGCTCGGGCTCTACCTCGCGTACTTCGTCGGCGCCAAGCTCCAGTGGTTGCCGGCCGGGCAGTACGTCCACTTCGGAGACGACCCCGTCGAGCACTTTCGCTCCATGGCGTTGCCCACGATCGCGCTCGCCGCCGGCCAGATCGCGATCTACATGCGGCTGCTACGCAGCGACATGATCGCCACGCTGCAGGAGAGCTTCATCAAGACCGCGCGCTCCAAGGGTCTTTCGGACGCGCGAATCCTTTGGCGGCACGCGTTTCGCCCTTCGAGCCTGACGTTGCTCACGTTCGCAGGCCTCAACGTCGGTGCGCTCATCGGCAGCGCGGTCGTCGTCGAGACAGTGTTCGGCCTCCCCGGCCTCGGTACCGAGATCTACAAGGCGATCATCGGTCAGCAGTACGTCGCCTTGCAGAGCTATGTCGCGCTCATCGCGATCGGCTACGTGCTGATCAACTTCACCGTCGACTTCCTCTACACCGTCCTCGACCCGAGGATCGGCTATGCACGAGCTGCCCCCTGATCCCGCGCGCGCGCTGGTCGGAACCGAGGCCGGAGCCGACGCAGGCACGCTTTTCACACCGCCGAGCGAGGCGACGCTCGAGATCCTCGGCGTGGAGACCGGGACCGAGGGCGCGCTTGCAAAACGACGCGGCGTCGGCTTCGGCGCCGGCACTCGCGCTCGGCTGGATGGTGCTCCTCGTGGGCGCGGCCGTGCTCGCGCCGATTCTGCCTCTCGCCGATCCCAACGCCAACAACGTTGCCATCTCCCGTCAAGCGCCGTCGACCGCGGCCCTGCTCGGCGGTGATCCGAACGGTCGCGACGTGCTCGCGCGGGTGGTGTACGGCGCGCGTGCCTCGCTGCTCATCGGGGTCGGCGCGATCGCGATCGGTCTCGCGGTCGGCGGCTTGCTTGGCCTCGTCGGCGGTTACTACCGAGGGCGGCTCGACACGATCGTGGCGAGCGCGTTCGACGTGATGCTCGCGGTGCCTGCCCTCATCCTCGCCTTGGCCTTCAGCGTGTTTTTCGGAGCCGAAGTCCGCAACCTGATGCTCGCTCTCGGTATCGTGGCGATTCCGCAACTCGGGCGCATCACGCGCGCGAACTCCCTCACCTGGTCGCAGCGCGAGTTCGTGCTCGCGGCACGCGCCCAAGGCGCCCGCAACTCCCGGATCGTCGTACGCGAGATCCTGCCCAACGTGCTGCCCGCGATGTTCTCGGTCGCGCTCCTCGGCATCGCGGTGGCGATCGTCGCCGAGGGTGCCCTCAGCCTGCTGGGAGCGGGAGTGAAGACCGGCACGATCACGTGGGGCACGATGATCGTCGGTGGTCGCGACGACCTCGAGACGGCGCCGTGGGTGGTACTCGCCCCGGCGACCGCCATCTTCTTCACCGTGTTCGCGCTCAACTATCTGGGTGACGTGATCCGAGCCCGCTTCGACGTACGCGAGGCCGCCCTGTGAGCGAGCCCGAGCGATTCCCCGACGAGTACGACGGGCCGCTGCTCGAGGTCCAAGGGCTCACGACGCACTTCCGTACGCCCGCCGGCGTGGCGCGAGCCGTCGACGGGGTGTCGTTCACGCTCGAGCGGGGCCGAACGCTCGGTCTCGTGGGCGAGTCGGGGTCGGGCAAGACCGTGCTCGCCCACTCGATCATGGGCCTCCTGCCGCGTCGCGACGTCGTCCACCGCGGCTCGATTCGCTTCGAGGGTCGGGAGATCTCGGGGCTCACGTCGCGCGAGATGCGAGCGTTCTGGGGCATCCAGATGGCGATGATCTTCCAGGACCCGATGACGTCGCTGAACCCGGTGATGCGGATCGGGAAGCAGATCACCGAGGCGCTGCACGAGCACCTCGACGTCTCGAAGAGCTACGCCCGCGAGACCGCGGTCGCCCTGCTCCACTCGGTCGGCATCCCCGACCCGGAACGCAGGATGCGTGAGTACCCCCAACAGCTCTCGGGCGGGATGCGTCAGCGCGTGATGGTGGCGATCGCGCTCGCCTGCAGCCCAAAGCTCCTGGTCGCCGACGAGCCCACGACGGCGCTCGACGTGACGGTGCAGGCCCAGATCCTCGACCTGCTCCAGGTCCAGCAACGCGATCGGTACATGGCGATGATCCTCGTCACGCACGACCTCGGCGTCGCAGCGACGCGCGCCGACGAGGTCGTCGTGATGTATGCGGGGCGGATCGTCGAGCGGGCCCCGACCCGCGTGCTCTTCTCCGACCTGCGCATGCCCTACACCGAGGCGCTGCTGCACTCGATCCCGAAGCTCGCCCAGCCGAGTCACACGCGCCTCGATGCGATCTCCGGACGCCCGCCGGACCCGATGCACCTGCCGAAGGGATGCCGGTTCAGCCCGCGCTGCCCCTACGTGCGGGATCGGTGCCGCGTGGAGGAACCACCCCTCCGGCCCGCCGACACGCCGGGCCACGAGTACGCGTGCTGGTACCCGGTCGGCATGCACGAGCACGTGCCGACCACCTGAAAGAAGGGAACGCGATGGAGAAGATGCTCGGCGGCGAACGCATCGTGCGCCTGCTCGCGGCCGAGGGCGTCGAGGTCGTCTTCGGCATCATCGACGGCTCCTACTTCGGCTTGTATTCGCGACTGCGCGACCACGGCATTCGGTTGATCACGCCGCGTCACGAGACGACGGCGGTGCACATGGCGGGCGCGTACGCGCGGCTCACCGGGAGGCTCGGGGTGTGCATCGCCAGCAACGGGCCCGGCGTCGCGAACGCGCTACCCGGCGTCGCGGTGGAGAACGGCGAAGGCAACCGGGTGCTCCTGATCACGAGCTGGCGCCGGTCGCCCATCGTGCATCCCGACCGGGGCGGCACATACCAGTACTTCGACCAGCTGGCGGTCACGCGGCCGATGACGAAGTGGAGCGGTGCGGCCATGAGCTTCGATCGAATCGCCGAGATGCTGCGCCGCGCCTTTCGCGTGTCGTGGCAGGGTCGCCCTGGTGTGGTGCACGTGTGCGTCCCCGAGGACGTGATGAACGGCGAATTCGACGCGCCCAGGGTGGCCGACCCGCTCCCTGCGCGATACCGGCGGGAGACACCGCTCGCCGCCGACCAGGAGGCCGTCCGACACGCCGCCGACCTCCTCGCGACCGCCGAGCTCCCGATGATCCACGCCGGCAGCGGCGTGCTCCACGCCCAGGCTTCCGCCGAGCTCGGTGAGCTCGCGGAACTGCTGCGCGCGCCCATCACCACGAGCTGGGGCGCGCGTGACGTGGTCGACGAACGCTCGTCGGTGTCGATCCCGATGTCGCACATCGAGCTGAACAACCGGGTGCGCAACGAAGCCGACCTCGTGCTCGCTCTCGGCACCCGCTTCGGCGAGACGGATTGGTGGGGCAAGCCGCCGTACTGGCGAAGCCCAGCAGACCAGCGGATGATCCAGGTTGACGTCGACGAGCAGGTGCTCGGCCTCAACAAGCCGGTCGACGTCGCGGTCGTCGCCGATGTGCGCGTGTTTCTCACCGCCCTGATCGGCGAGCTCGACGAGCGCGACCTCTCCGACCGCGCGCTGGCCCGCGAGGCGACGCTACGTGAATACGGAGCGGCGTGCGACGATGCGCGAGCGGCGCTCGACGCCGCCCGCGCCGCAATCGGTACCCCGATGCACTCCTCGCACGTCGCACCGATCTGCCAGGAGGTCTTCGACGAGGACGCGGTCCTCGTCATCGACGGTGGCAACACCGCCATCTGGGCCAACCTCTACCACGAGGTCCGCCGGCCGCACACGCTGCTGTCGACGTACAAGTTCGGGATGCTCGGTGCGGGCGTCGGCCAAGCCCTCGGCGCCCGGGTTGCCCTCCCGGATCGGCAGGTCTACTGCATCACGGGCGACGGCGCGATGGGATTTCACCCTCAGGAGATCGAGACCGCCGTACGCAACGAGCTGCCGGTCGTATTCCTCGTGCTCTGCGACCGGCAGTGGGGCATGGTGAAGGTGAACCAGGAGTTCGCGATCGACCCCGACCGGCTGCTCACCGAGGGCGAGCTTCCGTCCGAGGCGCACATCAACACCGACCTGGGCGAGATCCGCTGGGATCTCCTCGCGGAGAGCATGGGCGCGCACGGCGAACGCGTCGCGAGTCCCGGCGAGCTGCGCCCCGCGCTCGAACGCAGCCTCGCGTCGGGCCGGTGTGCCGTGGTGCAGGTCGACGTCGATCCGAAGGCGCACAAGTTCGCGCCCAACCTTGTCACCTTCAAGGAGATGCACGGAGAGCCGGCGGGCTGAGGTCGACGCCAGGAGCGCCATGACGAGCAATGGCACCCACAGGGCACGCTCGGTACTGATGACCGGCGCGGGCGGGTACGTCGGGCGCCAGCTGGTCGATGCCCTGGCGGCCGACCGGGCCGAGCTCGAGACGATCGTTGCTCTCGACGTGCGCGAGATGCCGCCTTCCGAGCAGCTCCCAGGTGTCGTGTACCGCACCGGGGACGTCCGCGATCCCGCGCTCGTCGACATGCTCATGGAGCACGCGGTCGACACGGTTGTCCACCTCGCCGCGATCGTCACGCCGGGCAAGCACAGCGCACGGGCGCTCGAGCACTCGATCGACGTGCTGGGGACCGAGAATGTACTTCGCGCTTGCATCGACGCCCGGGTACGCCAGCTCGTCGTCACCAGCAGCGGCGCGGCCTACGGCTACCACGCCGACAACCCCGTACCGCTCCGCGAGGACGATGCGCTGCGCGGCAATCCCGAGTTCGCCTATGCCGACCACAAGCGTCAAGTCGAGGAGATGCTGGCCCGCGCCCGGCGCGAGCACCCGGAGCTCCGCCAGCTGGTGTTCCGGCCAGGTGCGATCCTCGGCGACCGCACCCGCAACCAGATCACCGACCTGTTCGAGAAGCGCGTCGTACTCGGCGTCGCCGGCTCCGACGCGCCGTTCACGTTCGTGTGGGACCGTGACGTCGTCGCGTGCCTCGTGCAGGGCATCCTCGAGGGCAAGTCCGGCGTCTACAACCTCGCCGGAGACGGCATGACGACGATGCCCGAGATCGCCCACCGCCTGGGCAAGCGGTACGTGCCCCTGCCCGCGTGGCTCCTGCGTGGTGCACTCGCGGTCCTCCATCCGCTGCGCCTCAGCCAGTACGGGCCGGAGCAGGTCGACTTCCTGCGTTACCGGCCTGTGCTCTCCAACGCACGCCTGAAGGAGGAGTTCGGCTACACACCTGAACTCTCGAGTAGCGAGGTGTTCGAGCGTTACCGCGAGAAGCACCGCCGTGGTTGAGCGGCGGTCTCTCGACGTGCGCGGCCGTGCGGTCGTGATCACCGGCGCGGCTGGTGGCATTGGAGCTGCTCTGGCTCGGCGGTTCGGCCTTGCCGGCGCGCTGGTCGCGCTCCTCGATCGCGATGCAGCCATGCTCGATCACGTCGCTGCCGAGCTCGCGGTGAGCGGTGCCCCAACGCTTGCGATTCGATGCGACGTGACGTCACCGGACGACTGCCGCGCCGCCATCGATGAGGTGGGCGCGGCATGGGACGGCGTCGACGTGCTCGTCAACAACGCGGGGATCACACACGTGAGCTTCTTCCGCGACACCGATGTCGAGGTGATCCGCCGCGTGATGGACGTGAACTTCTTCGGCGCGGTCAACGCGACGAACGCTGCCCTCCCTTCACTGATCGAACATCGCGGCCAGATCATCGTGTTGTCGAGCGTCGCCGGCTTCGCGCCGCTGGCGTTGCGCTCGGGGTACGCCGCCAGCAAGCACGCGCTGCACGGCTTCTTCGAGTCGCTGCGGGCGGAGTTGCACGGGACCGGCGTCGGCATCACGCTCGTGTGCCCCTCGTTCGTGCGTACCGCCATCGGCGACCACGCGTTGGGCGGCGACGGCGGCAACCCGGCGATGCCGCGCACCGAGATGGGCGGGCCGGCGGACCCGGCCGACGTGGCCGACGCGATCTTCGACGCCGCCGTGCGACGACGGCGCTTGCTCTTGCACTCGCGGGTGGCGAAGCTCTCGTACGTCGTTGCGCGCCTGTCACCGGTCAGCTACGAGCGGCTCA
>CAWIJM010000012.1:0-163777 GCA_963836445.1 uncultured Actinomycetes bacterium | reverse complement strand
CACTCGCAATACCGGTCTTGCCGCGGCTCGCGGTGAATTCGTCGCGTATCTCGACGACGACAACGTGATGCATCCACATTGGCTCAAAGGAGTCGTGTGGGCCTTCGACCTTCACCCAGAGGCTCTCGTGATGATCGGAGCGCGGATCATCGACGACGAACTGCGCAACCAAGGGCTTGGGCGCGGTGGATGGCCACAGCTCGCACCACCGGGGTTCGACCGAGACGCCATTGCCCGCGAGAGCGTTGCCGATCTCATGCAAGTCGCTCACCGGCGTGAGCTTCCCGGAGCCCACTTCGACGAGCGGATCCGCGTCGTCGAGGATTGGGACCTGCTCGCACGCCTTACTCGCGACCGGGACCCGTTGCTCTTTCCCGGCGTCTCCGGCATCTACACGACGTCGGCTTCCGATCGCTTCATGGACACCGGCTTGCTGGAGCGGGAGTCTCGCCGCGTCCGCGAGAAGATCAAGGCGATGAGAATCGAGCCCGACGCGCAGATGGCACCCTGACGAGCAAGAGCATTATCGATCCCGCGGCATCTCCGCCTCGGTGCAATCGACTCGTTCGAACGCTCGCAACGTCATGTCGCCGCCGAACGGCAGTGTTGTCGCCCATCGGCGAACTGGCCTCTGACGATACTGATCTCCCAGCCGCCACCGGCCGGACATGATGACGACGCACGGCCGGAAATTGTCGTAGCTCGATGCCCACCACTGTCTTGGGGGTTGGTCCGGGTGCGTGACGCTGCGGCTCTCCGGAGTGGAAGCCGACCCAGTCCAGACCACCGTCGATCCTCAACGGATCGATACCGGCTTCGACGAGGTCCGACGCTGCTTGCCAGCGGGCGCCGTCGTAGACAGCGACGCTCGTCGAAAAGACAAGCCCGAGTACTGCGAACACGCCCAGGACCGAGCACGCCATGAGCATGAATCGTCGCTGTGCAATCGGACGAAGTCCTCCCTCCACCATGACGAAGGCCGCAACGAAGGGAACTATCGGCAGGAGATGGCGGTCGTAGATCGGCTGGTCGAACGGCCCTCCGACGAACATCAATGCGACGGTGAGAAGCGAGAACGTTGTGACGACGTCCGTGCGCCGGCGTCCGAGGTGCGAGCTCGGTTCCTCTCGCGGCCCCGTGCTCTCCGATCAGACGGACGAGCGCGCCGACGGCGCACAGGACAATCACGAAACAGGAGTAAGCGCTGAAGGCGGCGATCGCTGCCCAAGCCAGTATTCGGGAGCCGGTCGTCGGGCGATCCGAGTGAAAGGCTTGGTCCCAGCGCTTGAGTGACGTAGTTGCCGACTGGTCCGCTACGCCAGGCCAGGACGGCCGCGACCACCGCCACAACGCCGGCAGCCGCTGCCAATGACGGTCGTGCTCGGGCAGCCCGGCGAAGGGCCCTCGTAACGAGACGATGACCGTCGCCGGCAGCGTCAACAGCCCCAGTGTGAACAGGGCCTTGAGCGAAGGTTCGATCGCTGAACCCCAGATGTCGATCCGACTCGGGTCCTCGAGCGTCTCGCGAACAGTCTTCAAGCTCGATTGGCCGCCGAACGGGATCGACGCGCGCCAGCCCAGCACGAGCCCGACGCCACGACGAGCACCACGACGATCAGAACAAGTGTGAGCCCATCTCCCTTGCGCCAATTCGAGCTCGCCGGTCCCCCGCCGACGACGCCGAAAACTGCTGTAGAGCGACCAGCACGGCGACGCCGAGAACGGCAACTGGGGCGACGATCCGGACTCCCGGATCGACACTGCCATCACCCCGATCGCCGGCGCTCAACGCCAGCAGAATCGAGCGACGTCCACCCGTCCGACGACAGCGCCGCGCACCCGACCAGCAGGCACAAGACAATTGCCGAGTATGCCCAGACGTCGGTCATGAAGCTCGCGGCAAGCGGAGCCCATAGGGGGCCGAGCACCGTCGATGAGGGCCGCAGTGACCGCGATCCTGCGTACCGTCACCCGGCGCAAGAGGAGGTAGGTCCCGCATATGCCCACGGCCCCGACGAACGTCGTCAGCATCTGAAGTGCTGTCACACGGGCGCCGAGCATTCGACGACCGGCCGAGCAATCGCGAGCTGACCCACGAGCGTCATCGCGGGCCAGTTGTCGAACCGGAGCGTTCCGGTTCGAGACCAATGGAAGAGGATTCCCTCGTACGAGAAGTCGTCGTTCCGTGGGATGCCGAGCGCGCCGCCGGCCCATGCGACGAGGAGTGGGAGGCAGATGCCCACCAGCCCGAGGCCGACGAGCACGGCGCGATCTAATCGGGCGTCATGATCTGGTCGCTCTACCGTCGACGCACGTTCGTGCCGAACCGTGGTGGTCGGCGCGCGAGCCATCGCAGGATTCCAGCACAAATGGCATCTCTCGCCGGGCTCCGGATGACCTCGTCGTATACTCCCCTTTTCCCTCGGCGGCGGTGGCATGTCATCACTCCGGACCTCACCAGTCGACGTCGCGATCGTTGGTGGCTGCGGCCACGTCGGCCTTCCGCTCGGCCTCGCGTTCGCTGATCGCGGGCTCCAGGTCGAGCTCGTCGACAAGGACGAAGACGCCTGTCAGCAGGTGAACCGAGGTGTGCTCCCCTTCGCGGAGCCGGAGGCGGCGAGGTCCTCGCCCAGGTGCTTTCCGCAGGTCGAATCGGCGCCACTACGGACGCGGGGGCGGTTGCGCGGGCTGAGAGCGTCGTGGTGGTCATCGGGACACCGATCGACGAGCATCACAACCCAGATCTCAACGCCGTTCAGGCCGCGATCTCGGAGATCGGAAAGAGCCTGGTCGACGACCAGCTCCTCGTGCTGCGGAGCACGGTTTACCCGGGCGTCACCGCGATGGTGGAACGACTCGTCGAACGGCTCGGGAAGGACGTCGATGTCGCGTTCTGTCCCGAACGGATCGCCGAGGGTCAGGCGATGGCCGAGCTCTGTGAGTTGCCCCAGATCGTCGCGTCTCGATCACGCCGTGCCCTCGATCGCGCCACGAAGCTCTTCCGAACACTTACTCATGAGATCGTGTTCCTGGAGCCCGAGGAAGCGGAGCTGGCCAAGCTGTTCACGAATACATGGCGGTACATCAAGTTCGCCACCGCGAATCAGCTCTACATGATGGCGAACGACTTCGGCCTGGACTACGAGCGCATCCGCTCCGCGGTGACCTACAACTATCCGCGTGCTGCGGACCTGCCGGGAGCCGGGTTCGCCGCCGGTCCCTGTCTGTTCAAGGACACGATGCAGCTTGCTGCGTTCAACAACAACAATTTCCATCTCGGCCAGGCGAGCGTGATGATCAACGAGGGCCTTCCCCTCTATGTCGTCGCTCGGCTCGAGCAGCGCTACGACCTCTCGAACATGACCGTCGGTGTGCTCGGCATGGCGTTCAAGGCCGAATCCGACGACATCCGCTCCAGCCTCAGCTACAAGCTCAGACGGATTCTGCGATTCAAAGCGAAGCGGGTGCTCTGTCATGACCCGTACGTCACGGTCGATCCCGACCTCACGCCGATCGAGGAGGTCCTGAGCGGCGCCGATCTGCTAGTGATCGGCACCCCACACGCGGTGTACGCCGACATTCTTACGGAGCTCCCGGTCGTCGACATCTGGAACCTGCGCAAGGACGGGGTCAGGATTTGACGACCGGCTCCGAGGCGCCGCCCCGCGTTTCGATCATCATTCCCGTCTACAACGAGGGCGACGCGATCGACGCGTGCCTTGCACGGATCTTCGAGGGTGTCGCGTGGGATTGCGAAGTGCTCGTGGTCTACGACGACCCGTCGGATAGCACCGTTCCGTACCTCGACAAGTGGGCGACTACACGATCCCCGGGTCGTCCCAACACTGAACCGCTACGGTCCGGGGCCCGCCCGCGCTATCCGCTACGGGATCGACCAGGCGCGGGCTCCAATCGTGGTCGTGACGATGGCCGACGGCAGCGACGATGTCGCCCAGATCGACGAGCTCTGCAGGCTTGTCGAGCGCGGCGTCGTCGTGGCGGCAGCGTCCCGGTACACGAGTGGCGGGCAGCAGATCGGTGGGCCGGCCCTCAAGAGTCTCCTGTCCCGCGTTGCCGGACTTTCGCTCTACTGGTTCGCACGGGTTGGTACCCGCGATGCCACGAACTCCTTCAAGGCGTACTCGACCGAGTTCGTCGCGCGACGTCGGAATCGAGTCCGACACGGGCTTCGAGATCGGCATCGAGCTCGTGGCGAAGGCGCGCCGTCTGCGGCGACCAGTCGCCGAGATTCCGACGATCTGGCTCGAGCGTGCGCACGGCGCCTCGAACTTCAAGGTCGTGCGATGGATCCCGCGCTATCTGCGCTGGTATCGGTTCGCGTTCGGTCCGGTTCTAACCGTGGATCAACTGCACACGAAGGAACGCCACGCAACGTGGCTGACGGCAAGGTCCTCGTCACGGGGTCCTCGGGCTTCATCGGCGGGTATGTGGTCGAAGAGCTCTTACGACGTGGCTACACAGTCATCGGGATCGACAATCTCTCCAAGTACGGGAAGGTCGCGCAAGTCCTACGACGCCCATCCTGGGTACACGCTGATCGAGGCCGACGCTCAGGACAGAGAGCTGCTGACAGACCTACTCGCGGACTGCGACCATTTCATGGCGGGTGCAGCGTTGATCGGCGGCATCTCGTACTTCCACTCGTTCGCCTACGACCTCCTCGCCGAAAACGAGCGGATCATCGCCGCGGCGTGTGATGCCGCCATCAAGGCTCATGAGGCGGGACGATTCAGAAGGTTACGTACATGAGCTCGTCCATGGTCTTCGAGTCCACGACGAGCTGGCCGTCGTACGAGGGTCAGGAGCGAGAGATCCCGCCGCCGCTGTCGTCGTACGGCTTCCAGAAGCTGGCCGTCGAGTACTTCGCCCGCGCCGCGTACGATCAGTACGGCCTTCCGTACACGATCGTCCGGCCGTTCAACTGCGTAGGGATCGGCGAAATGCGGGCGAAGAGCGAGATCGAGGTGCTCAGCGGGAACGTGAAGCTCGCGATGAGTCACGTCGTACCCGATCTCGTGCAGAAGGTCGTGAAGGGTCAGGATCCGCTGCACATCCTCGGCGACGGCACCCAGATCCGCCACTACACCTACGGGGGCGACCTTGCCCGCGGAATCGTCACGGCGATGGAGCATCCCAATGCTCTGAACGAGGACTTCAACCTCTCGACCGCTGAGTCGACGACAGTGCTGGAACTGGCAGAAAAGATCTGGCAACGGATCAACGGCGAGAAGCCGTTCCGTACCTCTCCGACGAGCCTTTCGAGCACGACGTCCAGATGCGCGTGCCTGCCACGACGAAGGCGAAAGAGCTCCTGGGATTCGAGGCCACCACCTACACTCGACGAGATGCTGGACGAAGTGGTCCCCTGGGTCGTCGACGCGATGAACGAGGACTGATCTGATTCATCCGATGCACCGGGTCATAAACACGAGCCTCCCTTGGGTTCTCCTTGGATCGAGAGGCGGGTAACGCGGTGACTGGTATGGATCCGCTGGAGCGCGCACTCGCCCACGCGGATCTCGGCTTGCCCGTTCCGCCGGAAACGCGTCTTCGTTTCGTCAAGCGCGTGATGGCGCGGGCGGCGCACCTGTTCACGAGCCATCAGGTCGAAGTGAACCGGGGCCTGGCGGAAGCCGTTCTCGTGATGCGCGCCGCGTTGGCGGAAGCCGAAGCACGCGCCGACGGCGATCACGGACGACCTCGCCGATGAAATCGCAGCGGTCCGCACCGAGCTGTCGGACCTCCAGGTCAGCATCCTCGACGCTCGTGACGACGTGCCAGTGAGCGATGCAGTCCCCGCAGGCTCGGCAGACGACGCCGTGCCGGTAGGCGAGATCCCCGGCGTCAACTGCATCGGTGACTTCGCCGGAGGGACGGGACTCGTCGAAGCGACGCGCCGACTCGTCCAGACCGTCGCGTCATCCGGCATCGACGTCGAGGTCACGGACTTGGACCTCCCGGTGCCGAAGGTGCCGGCTCGCAAGCTGCCTCAGGTCGACGAGCTCCCGCGCGGTCGCTCCCACGACATCGAGTTGTGGTGCGTCAATGTCAACGAGTTCCTTCATGTCGACGACTCGATCCTTCGCCCAATGGGCGAGCGCCGCCGCTACGTGATCGCAGTCTGGTTCTGGGAAGCTCCCTCGCTCCCCGGCTGGGCTCGCGACGAGGTCGGACGCGTCGACGAGATCTGGGTCCCGAGCCACTTCGTCCGTCACGCCTTTCGAAGCGAGACCAGCAAGCCCATCGTCGTCGTACCGTGCGTCGTCGAAGAACCCCGTCCTCGGCGCTGCCAACGGTCCGACTACGGCCTTCCGGACGACGCGGTGCTGTTCTTCTTCAACTTCGACGCCAGCTCCTCGGATGCCCGCAAGAACCCGTGGGGCGTGATTCAGGCGTTCGAAAGCGCCTTCACCGAAGACGAGCGCCGCGGACCGGCGCGGCTCGTGCTCAAGACCCAGAACCTCGACACGCATCCGCCGCTCCGAGCGGCTCTCCAAGCTTCGCTCGACCGTGCGAACGGCATCCTCATCGACGAGGAGCTGCCTCGCGACCGCATGAACGCTCTCCTCGGCTCCATCGACGTCTACGCCTCCCTGCATCGGGCCGAAGGCTTCGGGCTCGGCATCGCCGAGGCGATGTCCCTCGGCGAAGCCGGTGATCGTCACGGCCTACTCCGGCAACATGGATTACACGACTCGCACCAACAGCTGCCTCGTCGGGTACCACCTCCGACCCATCGAGGAGTCCGACCACCGCCTGACGCCACACGCTAGGGAGGTCTATGAACCCGGGCTGATATGGGCCGAGCCGAGTATCAGCCAGGCCGCCCGCTGGATGCGCTACCTGTACGACCACCCCGAGGAGCGAACCCGCATCGGAGCTGCAGGAGCCGCGCACGGTTCGGAACCAGTTCAACCCTGGAGCGGTCGCGAACGTCGTCGCGAACCGGCTCGTCGAGATCCGGCGCGACGCTCCTCGTTCGACCACTACTACGGCGTCAGTACCGCCCGGGCGATGAGATCGGTGCCGAACCCGGTGAGTCGCGGCCAACACGGCTGACTCTGCCGTGCGGTGAAGACCACGCCCTTTGCGCATCGCCGCGCTCTCCGTCTATATCCCGCCTGTGTGTGTACCCCCACTCGGGCGAAACTTGTCGCAGAGGACGGGACTCTTAGAGTAGCGACGTGCGAGTCCTCGTAACCGGTGCCGCGGGATTCATCGGATCGCACCTCATGGAGCGACTCCTCGACCGTGGCGATACGGTCTAAGGAATCGATTGCCTTCTCGAGGATTCGTACTCTGCCGAGGTCAAGGTCGGCATCTGGGCCGAGCTGCGCGGTCGCGAGAGATTCGAAGCAGTTCGTCGACCGAGCTCTCGCCCGGTGACGCCGCACCGCCTCTTTGGGCCGGACTACTTGTTGTGTCCGGGAGGCGCGTGTCCCGCTGGGTTCAGGTTGGGCGGCGGCGCCGGAGACCCCGATCCTTCGGCTGCCGGCGCGGCGCCGGCGGGCGCGGCGGTCGCTCGTTCTCGACTGCGGGGCCGCCTGCCGCCGAGGCGGGCGGTGTCGTGACGGCAGGGGCAGCTGCGGGACGGCGGCACGACAGGGCTCGCCGTCGTCGGCACTGGCTTGGTATCCGACTGCGCCGGCCGGTCACCGAGCCTGAGCAGGGCGGTCACGGACCCGAAGCCGATGAGCAGCGCTGCCACGCACGCAAGCGGAAGCAAGACGCCGCGGCTGCCGATCCGCCGAGAGAAGGAGCGGCGGCTTTCCGTATCGGCCGCGGGTCGGGCCGATTCCGCGGTGACGTCGTCTTGTCGCTGCGACGAACCGTCGGCGCCCGGCAGGCGCGATTGGGTCAGTCGCCTCGTCCACGAGCGGGACCAAGCGAGACGCCTGTTCGAATCTCCTGAGCGACTCGAGCTCCGCGAGATCGTCCGCGACGGTTGTGACGTCCCAGTAGCCGCCGTCGTCTGCAGTCGCGCCTAGCGCAACGCTCACGTTCGCGGCGTCGGCCGGTGCCCCCGCCTCGCGAACGTCGCGAATGGCTTCGAGGAGTAGTTGCTCGTCAATCACCACGCGGTGCGAGAGTACCGCCAGCCGCGGTGAACCTGACGGGCGAGGCCGGCACGGGCGACCCGAAGAAACACATCCGCAGCCGATTCGGCCCGATGCCTCTCCGGGCCCGAAGGCGAATGTGGAAGCACTCCCCGCTAGGGGACGAGCGCCGCCCGGGCGATGAGGTCGGTGCCGAAGCCGGTGAGGATGGCGAGGTAGAGCAGGCCGGTCGCCGCCATCACCGCCGAGTACTAGCGCTCGCGCAAGCGCCAACCAGGTGACGCACGAGCAGGGCGATCGTGGTGACCGCGCACACCAGCCACGTCCAGCCGAGCAGCCCGTCGAAGCCGTCGTCGATCGTGCCGTCGAGCACCTGCGCCATCCCGACCGGCCAGAGGTACACGGCGATCTCGAACGGCCACACGACCGCGACGAGCACGACCATCTGCTTGATCGGCCGCGGCGAGGCCGGGCTGCACGAGATACCAGTGGCCGAGGAGCATCGCGTCGGTCAACGCGCCGAAGAACAGCGCCCCGACGACGAGCCGGAACGCGCTCGAGCGCGTACGGGCCGCCGACGAAGCCGCCGCGCCGAGCAGCCCGACGAGACCGGCGGTGGCGGCGGCAGGTCCAGGACGGGCGGGAACTCGGCGCCTCTTCGCCGGGCGCGGGCTCGGCGCGCGGCGCGCGCGCCCGGCCATCGCCGCGACCTGCTCGCGCGCGCGGCGCGCGCGGCGCGCTGTGTCGCGAACGCCGCCCCGGCGCCGCGCGATCGAGACCGCGAGCGCGACCGGCGGCCGCCGAGCGCCGATGGCGACGGCGCCCAGGGCGCTCACGGCGGCGCCGGCGCCGCCGCGATCGCCGGCCGCGAGCACCGCGGCGGCGGCCGCCGCCATCACGAGGAACACGCCGCGCAGGAGCCAGCCGTAGCCGAGGCCGACTTCGCGGTCGACGGGTGGTGACCCAGAGGAAGAACAGGCCGCCCGCCGCCCACTGCAGCAGGACCGTCGCCACGTCGAGCCGCATGGCCGCGGCTACTCGACGACGGCGAGGTCGCGCCGGGCCTGGTTCAGCCGCTCCGGCCCGTCGGGCGTCGCGACCACGATGTCCTCGAGCCGCAGACCGAAGCGGCCGGGCAGATAGATGCCGGGCTCGATGCTGAACGCGTTCCCGGACGACAGCGGCGTCGAGTTGCCGGCGACGATGTACGGCTCCTCGTGCGTCTCGACGCCGATGCCGTGCCCGGTGCGGTGGATGAACCGGTCGCCGAAGCCGGCCTCGGTGATGATGCGCCGCGCTGTGGCGTCGACTTCCTCGCCCGGTGTCCCGACCGTCGCGGCGCGCACCGCCTGCTCCTGCGCCTCGGCGAGCACGGCGTAGGTGTCGCGCGACCTCCGGGGACGGCTCGCCGACGACGAACAGCCGGGTGATGTCGGAGCAGTAGTGGTGCATGCTGCCGCCGAAGTCGCACACGACGACGTCGCCGCGGCTCGATCACGCGGGTTCCCGCCTCGTGGTGCGGGCTGGCCGCCGTTCGGTCCCGAGCCGACGATGGCGAAGTTGGCCCGCTCGTGCCCGGCGTCGAGCATCCGCTGCACGAGCTCCCGGTGCACATCGGATCTCGGTGCGGCCGCCGAACGGCCGGTCGCGCATCTCGTCCACGATGCCGTCGACCGCACGGGCAGCCGCGCGCAGCGCTTCGATCTCCGCCGCGTCCTTCACCCTGCGCAATGGCGCGGTGACCTCGCTCGCCTTCCGGAACGAGGTACGCGGCAGGGCGCGCTGGAGTTCGAGCAGGAAGCGCGCCCAGGTGTGGTCGCCGACGGCGGCAGTAGCCGGCGCGCCGGCGAGTCCCACGACGATGTCGATGGGATCGTCGGTTTCGTCCCAGGCCACGATCGAGAACGCGTCGGGCTCCTCGCGAACACGGTCCGCCTCGAGGCGCGGCACGACGAGCGTGGCGTCGCCGTCACGCGGGAGCACCAGCATCGTGAGCCGCTCCGTCTCGAGCGCCTCGTACCCCGTCAGCCAGGGCAGGTCGGCGCCGATCGAGAGCAGCAGCACGTCGACGCCGAGCTCGTCCATGCGCCCCCGCACCCGCGCCATGCGGTCCGCGCATTACGACTCCGTGGCGCGGAGGCCGGGCAGCCCGTCGATGCTGACGGCGTTCTTCTCTCCGCGGTACTCGACGAGTCCCTCGGGTCCGCGACGATCGGCCCACGTCGTCAGCTGTTCACGCTCGCCCTCGTAGCGCAGGAGCGGGAACGCCGTAGCCGCACGACGTCGACACGCGGTCGACCTGCACCCGGATCACCGACCGGGCGCCCGGGTACTCGCCGAAGCGCGGGAGCAGCGACGCTCGGCCGCGGGCTCGCCGGTCGGGAGCACCTCGCCGTGCCCGTAGAGGCGCACGATGTTCGGCTTGCCGCCGAAGGCGCAGAACATGATCGTGATCCGACCGTTCTCGCGCAGGTGGGCGATGGTCTCGACGCCGCTGCCGGTGAGATCGAGGTACGCGACCGTGTTCGGGTCGAGGACCGCGAACGTGTCCAGGCCCTTGGGCGACACGTTCACGTGCCCGCCGTCAGTCGGCGCGGTGGCGACGAAGAACACGGACTGGGCAGCGATGAACGCGGCCAGTTCGTCGGTGATCGTGTCGAGGACCCGGCCCATTAGGAGAAGCCGGCCGCGGCCGGGACGTGCTCGGTCGACGCCGCCGCCTGGCGGGCGTGGTAGCTCGAGCGCACGAGCGGGCCCGCCTCCACGTGGGCGAAGCCCAGCCCGCGCGCGTACTCGCCCAGGGCGGCGAACTCGTCGGGCGTCCACCACCGGACCACGGGGAGGTGGCGAGCCGTCGGGCGCAGGTACTGACCCAACGTGAGGATGTCGACGCCGACGTTGCGGAGGTCGGCGATCGCGCCGTGCAGCTCGTCCTCGGTCTCGCCCATGCCGAGGATGATCCCCGACTTGGTCGTGAGCCCGGCGTCCTTCGACCGCGCCAGCAGCGTCAGCGACCGGAAGTACGCCGCCGACGGACGCGCCGCCCGCTGGAGCCGGGCGACCGTCTCGAGGTTGTGGTTCAGGACGTCGGGCCGGGCGTCGAACACCACCGCCAGCGCCTCCGGCTCGCCCTTGCAGTCGGGGATGAGCACCTCGACCGCGGTGCGGGGCGTGCGGGCGCGCACGGCCCGGATCGAAGCGGCGAACACGCTCGCGCCCCCGTCCGGCACGTCGTCGCGCGCCACGCTCGTGATGACGGCGTGGGCGAGGCCGAGTTGCGCGACGGCGTCGGCGACGCGCTCGGGCTCGTCGGCGTCGAGCGGTTCCGGATGGCGCGTGTCGACGAGGCAGAACCCGCACGCACGCGTGCAACGATCACCGAGAATCATGAACGTGGCGGTCTTGGTCGGCCCAGCACTCGTAGATGTTGGGGCAGCCCGCCTCCTCGCACACCGTGTGCAGCGACAGGCCGCGCATGAGCCGCTTCGTCTCGCGGTAGTTGGGGCCGAGATCGGCCCGGACCTTCATCCAGTCCGGCCGGCGGAAGGCAGGATCCTGCGCCGGCGCGTCGACGCCCGCTTCCGCCAGCCGGCCCAGCAGGCGCACGGGCGCCTGCGCTGCGGGCTGCTCCCCGGCTTCCTGGCTCGCATCGCGCGGAGAACGCCGACAGATCGGCGGCGCGTTCGCGCCACACGACGTCCTGGCGTTCGACGGCGGCGTAGGGGAAGTGCTCGGCGAAGCGGGCGGTGACGGCGTCGACGACGCGCTGCATGTCGGGGGCGTCGCCGAGTTGGGCGCCGAGCGAGGTCACGCCCCGGTCGGCGATGCCGCACGGCACGATGTGGCCGAACATCGACAGGTCGGGATCGACGTTGAGGGCGAAGCCGTGGCGGGTCCGCCCCCGCGACACGCGCACGCCGATGGCGGCGATCTTCTCGTCGCCCACCCAGACGCCCGTGTACCCGTCGTCACGGCGCGCGTCGACGCCGAGATCGGCGAGCGCCCCGATGAGCACCGCCTCGAGGCGGCGCACGTAGGCGACGACGTCCGCTGACCGGCGCGCCACTCGGGCAGCGTCACGATCGGGTAGCCGACGAGCTGGCCCGGCCCGTGGTACGTGACGTCACCGCCCCGGTCGGCGCGCACGAGGTCGGCGCCGACCGACGCCGGCGGCACGAGCACGTGCGCGGGATCGGCCGACTTGCCGAGCGTGTAGACGTGCGGGTGCTCGAGCAGGAGCAGGTAGTCGTCGGCGGCGCGCTCGAGCAGCGCCCGCTGGAGCTCGTCGGCCTCCCCGTACGGGACCCGCCCGAGCCAGCGGACGCGCAACACGCTCACGCGAGCTCGGCCTCCCAGTCGCGCCCCTGGATCTCGTCCTTCATGGCCTGCAGGAACGCGGCCGCGTACCCGCCGTCGAAGGCGCGATGGTCCCAGGTGAGCGCCAGGATGCCGACGTGGCGGATGGCGAGCGAGTCCTCGCCGTCGGGACCGGTGACGACCCAGGGCCGCTTGCGGATGCCGTCGGTGGAGAGGATCGCGACCTGGGGCTGGTTGATGATCGGGAGCGTCATGTAGGTGCCCCACGGGCCGGGGTTCGTGATCGTGAAGGTCCCGCCCGCGATCTCGTCCGGCATGAGCTGCTTGCTCCGGGCGCGGGTCGCGAGATCGTGGATCTCGCGGGCGATGAGCCGCAGGCGCTTGCCGTCGGCGTTGCGGATCACCGGCGCGATGAGGCCCTTGAAGTCGAGATCCACCGCGATGCCGACGTGGACGTCGTGGTGGACGACCAGGTTGTCGCCGTCGACGCTGGAGTTGACGTTGCGGGTACTCCTCGACCGTGTCGCAGAACGCGCGCACGATGAACGGGAGGTACGTGAGCGGGAACCCCTCGCGGATCCGCCAGTCTTCCTGCTCGCGGCGCCGGGCGCGCTCGACGCGCTCGAAGTCGACTTCGATCGACGTGTAGACGTGCGGGCTCGTGGCCTTCGAGCGGACCATGTGCTCGGCCGTGCGCCGCCGGATGTTGTCGAAGGGGACGATCTCGTCGCCGACTGGACGCGCCGCCGGCGCGGCGGCTTGCTCCCGCGCCGCCGGCACCGGCGTCACGGGCGCGGTCGCGGCAGGCGCGGGCGGTGCAGTCGCCCGGGGCGGCGGGGACTCGACGCGTGAAGGCGCCGTCGGGGCGGGTGCCGAGGGCGCCGCCGGCGCCGAGGGGCCCTGCCGGGCGGCCGCGGCGGCGAGGACGTCGTTGCGGGTGATGCGGCCGCCCTCGCCGCTCCCCTGCACCTCGCTCGCGTCGAGGCCGTACTCGTTGAGCAGCCGGCGCACGACCGGCGACATGAGCTGGCCGCCCGTGGACGCTTGGGGCGGAGCCCCCGAGGTGGTCGGTGGCGGCGTCGCCGCGGTGGTTGCCGCGGACGGCGCGACCCGCTCGCGCGTGGGTGGCGGCGTCGGAGCGGGCGGCGCGGGCGCGGACGGCTCAGGCGCCGACGGCGCGGGCCGGGACGGCGCGACCGGCTCACGGGACGGGGGCGGACCGGCGGGAGCCGCCGGCTGCGGTGGAGCGGCCGCCTGCGCCGGAGGCGCCGTCTGCGGCGGAGCCGCCGAGGTGGTCGCGGGTGCGCCGGCGCCGTCGGAGATCACCGCGAGGCGGGTGCCGACCTCGGCGGTCTCCCCCTCCTGGACGAGGATCTCGCTCAGCGTCCCGGATGCGGGCGCGGGCACCTCCGAGTCGACCTTGTCGGTCGAGACCTCGAAGAGCGGCTCGTCGGCCTCGACGTGGTCGCCCACGCCCTTGAGCCAGCGCGTGATCGTCCCCTCGGTGACGGTCTCGCCGAGCTGCGGCATCTGGATGTCCACCCGAGGTCCTCTCGTCGTCAGGCGTTGAGGCTTCGACCGGTCAGCGCCAGCGCTGCCTCCCCGAACTGCTCGCTGAGCGTGGGATGGGGATGGATGAACGCCCCGACCTCGGCCGGGCTGGCCTCCCAGTTGACGGCGAGGTAACCCTCCTGGAGCAGCTCGGTCGCCCACGGGCCCGGCGATGTGCACGCCGAGGATCGCTCCGTCGCGTTCGGCGACGATCTTCACGAGCCCGTCGGTCTCGCCGATGATGAGCGCCCGGCTGTTGCCGCCGAAGCGGTGGACCTGCGTGACGACGTCGTAGCCGAGCTCGCGTGCGTGCTCCTCGGTGTAGCCGGCGAACGCGACCTCGGGATGGCAGTAGATCCCCCACGGGACCTTCTCGTAGTCGACCGGGGTCGCCTCCTCGCCGAGGATCGTCTTGATGGCGACGATGGCCTCGGCGAAGCCGACGTGCGCGAGCTGGGGCGCGTCGACGACGTCGCCCACGGCGTACACACCCGGCACCGTCGTCCGCATGAGGCCGTCGACGCGGATGAACCCGCGTTCGTCGACCTCGACCCCCGAGCCTTCGAGGTTGATGCCTTCCGAGCGCGGCTGGCGCCCGATGCTCACGACGACCTTGTCGACGACGACTTGCTGCGAGCCTTCGGCCGTGTCGTAGCTCACGGTCAGCTCGCGCGCGCCGTCGATGCCCGTGACGCGGACGCCCGTGTGCAGCCTCACGCCCCGCTTCCGGAACGACCGGGCGACGACGTCGGCCGCCACGACGTCGACGCCGGGCAGGATGCGCGGCAACGCCTCGACGAGCGTCACGTCGCTGCCGACGTCGCTCAGCAGCGACGCGAACTCGCAGCCGATGGCGCCGGCGCCGATGATCAGCACCCGGCCCGGCACCTCGTCGAGCATCAGCACGTGATCGGAGTTGAGGATGCGATCCCCGTCGAACTCGAGCCCGGGCAGCGGCCGTGGGAGCGACCCGGTGGCCAGGATCAGCCCGTTCCCCTGGAGCTCGGAGCCGTCCGACACGCGGACGTGGCGGGCGCCGGCGTCGACGATCGAGCCCGTTCCCGGCACGACGGTCACGTTGCGGTTCTTGAGGAGGCCTTCGAGGCCCCGGGTGAGGCGGTCGACGACCTGCTGCTTGCGCGTCTGGCTGGTGCCGAGGTCCAGGGTCGGCTGCTGGCCGGCGTCGACGCCGAACTCCTTGGCGCCCGCGACCGTTCGGAGCACCTCGGCGGTCTGGAGGAGCTCCTTGGCCGGGATGCAGCCCCGGTGGAGGCAGGTGCCCCCGACCCGCTGGTTCTCGATCATCGCGACGCGCAGGCCCGCCGACGCGCCGTACGAGCGCGGCCGCGTACCCGCCCGGTCCTCCTCCGAGGACGACGACGTCGAACTGCTCGGCCAGGGTGGCCACCCCCTTCGCTCACCGATTTCGGTGTAGAGGTCATTCTTTCAGGTCCGCCGTCCTCGACGACCGTCGTGCTCCAAGGGCGTCTCAGCGGGCGATGAGGATCTGGATCGCGCCGGCGGCGAGGATCGCCAGGCCGGTGACGGCAGCGAGCAGGATGAGCGTACGGGTGCTCATGGACAGGCGATCCTCGCGCCGGCGGATCGACGCCGCCACAAGCGGGCTCCCCTCGGGGATGACGGGATACGCTGACCCGTCGGTCCCGGGAACCGCGGAAGCCCGGGGGGATCGATCCACCCAGCAAGGAACCGATGGCACAACGCGCACAGCGGTCGCTCGAAGCGGCCAAGAAGGCCGTCCCCGAAGGCACGTTCGCGGTCGGGATCGGCCTTGCCGTCACCGGCATCACGACGTACGCGTTCTTCGTCGCCTGCGCCCGCGGCCTCAGCGAGAAGGACTACGCCGCCGTCATCGGCGGGCTCTGGCCCCTCGTGTTCGTGGTCGCGCCGGGCTGCTTCCTCCCGCTCGAGCAGGAGGTCGGTCGCGCGCTGGCGCACCGCCGCGCGCAGAACATCGGCGGCGGCCCGGTCGTGCGGCGCGCCGCGATCGCCGCGTTGTGGGGCACGGGCGGGCTGTTGGTGCTCACCGCAATCTTCAGCGGCGTGCTGCGCGAGAACCTGTTCAAGGGCGTCAGCGGTCTCGTCATCTGCTTCGCGATCGCGCTCGTCACGTACGCCGCGCAGCACCTGACGCGCGGCACGCTGTCGGGGAACGGGCGCTTCGGCCCCTACGGCGTGATCCTCGGCGCGGAGGGGTGCATCCGGCTCCTGCCCGCGGCCATCTTGTGGTTCGCGGGCGTCAACAACCCGGTCGCGTACGGCCTGTGCCTCGCCATCCCGCCCGTGCTCGCGAGCGTGTTGTCGCTCCGGGGCCAGCACGGTCTCGTCGGGCCCGGCCCGCAATCGCCGTGGTCGGAGCTCTCGACGAACCTCGGATACCTGCTGAGCGGGTCTGTCCTCGCCCAGGGCTTGAGCTACGCGCCGATCCTGATCGCGACCGTCCTCGCCACCAGCACGCAGCACGCAGAGGTCGCCGCGTTCGTCTCCGGGTTCTTCCTCGCTCGCGTCCCGATCATCCTGTTCCAGGCCGTGCAGGCGGCGCTGCTCCCGAAGCTCGCGCGCCTCGCGGGCGTGGGCGAGCACGAGGACTTCAAGAACGGCCTGCGCAAGCTGGTGCTCATCGTCATCGGCGTCGGCGTGATCGGCGTGGTCGGCGCGCTCGTGCTCGGTCCGTGGGCCGTGCAGCTCTTCTTCGACAAGGACATCAGCGGCGGCGAGCTCGCGATGCTTGCCGCCGGGAGCGGCGCCTTCATCCTGGCGCTCACGCTCGCCCAGGCGCTGATCGCGTTGATGGGGCACGCCAAGGCCACGGTGTCGTGGGCGATCGGCATCGCGGTCGGCGCGGTCACGCTCGTCGCGATGTCGGCGGCCGACGTCGAGCTGTTCCTCCGAGTGGAGCTCGCCTTCCTCTTCGCCTGCCTCGGGTGCGCGGCGGTGATGGCGATGCTGCTGGTTCGTCAGATGCGCGCCGGGGTGCCCGACCAGAGCGTCGAGCGGCTCCTCGAGGGCATCGAGCACGAGCCGCTCGAGATCTGACTCCATTGGCGCAGAGATGACCGCGCCGCTTCGGCTCGCCGTCGACGGCACGCCGCTGCTGGGGGATGCGACGGGGGTCGGCGAGGTCGCCCACGGGCTCCTCGACACTCTCGCCGGGCGGACCGACCTCGACCTGGTCGCCTACGCGTCACGTTCCGCGGCCGGCAGAAGCTCGCCGGCCGCATCCCGCCCGGCGTCCGTCCCGCCGTGCGTGCGATCCCTGCCCGCCTCGTCCGCGCCTTTTGGCTGCGCAGCGACATGCCGCGCGTCGAACGCTGGACAGGCCCGGTCGACGTCGTGCACGCAACATTCATCGGCCCGCCGGCGCGCAGCCCGGTCGTCGTGACGATCCACGACCTGACCTTCATCCGGTTCCCGGAGCTGTGCACGCGTGACACCCTGCAGTACGGGAGGCTCGTCCGGCGGGCGCTGGACCGCGGCGCGGTGGTGCACGCGACGAGCAAGTTCGTCGCCGGCGAGGTGCGGGAGCACTTCGCGATCGACGACACGCGGATCGTGCAGATCCCCCTGGGCGTCCGTCCGAGCGGCGGCGGCGATCCGGACCGCGGACGCGTGGTCGCCGGCGCGACGCGTTACGTACTTGCACTCGGGACGGTCGAGCCGCGCAAGAACCTGCCCGTGCTCGTGCGCGCCTTCGACCGGACGGCGCCGACCGATCCGGAGTTGCGGCTCGTCGTCGCGGGCGCCGACGGATGGGGTGCATCGGAGTTCCAGGCCGCCTGGACGGCGGCGAAGCACGCCGACCGCGTCGTGCGGCTCGGGTACGTGAGCGACGCGGAACGCCGGGACCTGCTCAGCGGCGCCCGGGTGCTCGCCTACCCCTCGATCTACGAGGGTTTCGGGCTTTCGCCGCTCGAAGCGATGGGCGCCGGAGTGCCGGTGGTCGCAGCCCGGGTCGGCGCGCTGCCCGAGACGCTCGGTGACGCCGCCGTGTTCGTCGACCCGGTCGACGTCGACGGCCTGGCGGACGCGCTCGATCGGGTGGTGCACGACGACGAGCTCCGCCGCGCCCTCGTCGCCCGCGGCTGCCGGCGTGTCGAGCAATACCGCTGGCCGCACATCGCACCCAGGTTCGTCGACCTGTATCGGTCACTGGCATGAAGGTCGCGGTCACGGGGAGCAGCGGCTTCGTCGGGAGCCACCTGGTCCCCTATCTCCGCAGCCGCGGCGACGACGTCGTCACCATCGACCGCACCGGCACGCCGCCGGTCGACGTCACCGCGGCGGCGGAGGTCCGCGAGGTGCTGCGGGCGACGCGGCCGGAGGCCGTCTATCACCTGGCCGCCTTGAGCCACGTCGGCCGGTCGTGGGACGCGCCCGAAGCCGTCTTCCGGATCAACGCCGTGGGCGCGCTCAATGTGCTGCGGGCGTGCATCGACGTCGGTGTCGAGCGTGTGCTGGTGGCGGGCAGCGCCGACGTGTACGGCGTCGTCGGCCCTGCGGACCTCCCGCTGACCGAGGAGTCCCTGATTCGGCCCGTCACGCCGTACGGCGCGAGCAAGGCCGCCGCCGACGTCCTCGCGTTGCAGACGTACCTCGGGGACGGGTTGGGAACGTTGCGCGTCCGCGCGTTCAACCACACCGGTCCCGGACAGAGCGCGTCGATGCTCGTGCCCGGACTCGCGCAGCGCATCGCGGATGCCGAACACGAGGGTGGATTCAAGATCAGCGTCGGCAGCCTCGACGTTGTGCGCGACTGGTGCGACGTGCGCGACGTCGTGCGCGCCTACCGGCTGCTCGTCGAGCGCGGAGAACCGGGTGAGGCGTACAACGTGTGCTCCGGTCGCGGTGTGAGCGTGCGGGACGTCGCCGACATGATGCTGTCGATGAGCGACGCTCCGCTCGAGCTCGTCGTGAACCCCGAGCTCGTCCGCCCGGTCGACGTCCCCCGCCTGGTCGGCGACCCGGCCCGGCTCCGCGCCGCAACGGGGTGGGAGCCGCAGATCCCGTTGGAGCGCACACTCGACGACGTGCTCACTGCGATGCGTACGTAAAGCATCAATGACGTTGTCCCACGAAGGCACAGGTAGCATTCCGCGTATGGCTGTTCCGGCATACAAGGAGTGGGCGGTCATCGTGCACGCCCTCCTCGAGGGCGAGCAGGTCCTCGATGTCCGCAAGGGTGGGCTGCGGGAGGACGGCCGCCACTTTGGGCTTCAGGCGACCAAGGTCTGGCTGTACCCGACAGCCGAGCACCAGCAACTGGAGCTCCTCAAGCCGGCCTACCGGCACATGATCGACCTGGCGTCAGCGTCGCCGGTCGGCGAGCCGATTCGCATCGACGGCTGGGCCGACATCGTCGGCGTGGCAAAGGTCGCCCAGCCTGAGGAGCTCGCCGCGCTCGACTCGAAGTTCATCTGGACATTGGACTATGCCGAATCGCGCCTTCGTTGGAAGAAGCGCGATCCGCTTTGGGTTCTGGCCCTTCGAGTGCACCGGCTGCTCGAGCCGGTAATCGTTCCGTGGCGCGAGGAGTACGGCGGCTGCACTTCGTGGGTCGACCTCGAAGGCTTGCCCGACGACCCGGCTGCGCTGCCGTCCGAGCTCGCGCTCTCGGACACTGCGTTCGGGGCACGCATGAACGGCGTGATCGGCGCGCTTCCGGGTGGCTTGGCCGAACCAGCGAACGCTTAGAGCGCCGGAGGAGCGACGCCGAGGTGGCTCATCGCCTCGACGAGATCCGACCGGAAGCGTTCCCTGCTGAACCGCTCGGCAGCGACCGCGATGACACGACGCTGCACTTCCTCCCAGCGCGAGCGATCGCTGATGAGCTCCCAGACGCGCGATGCCTGCGCATCAGGGTCGTCAGCTACGAGCGCTTCCGTGAGCTCCGCGAGACCGAGCCCCTCCGCGCCGACAGTGGACGTGACGAGTGGCAACCCCGCCGCGATCGTCTCCACGAACCTGAGCTTGAGTCCTGAGCCGAAACGCATTGGCGCGACGTGTACGAGCGTGCGATCCAGCCACGGGCGGGGATCCTCGACGTGGCCGACGACGTTGACGAGCTCGCCGTCGAGACACCGCACCGCCGGCGTGGGGTCCGCTCCCACGATGTGGAGCTTCAGGGTGGGGTCGTGCTTCCACAGGCGCGGCAGGATCTCCTCGACCACTTGTAAGACGGCGTCCTCGTTGGCGGACCCCGCTCCGGCGAGAAAGCCGGCGAAGAACAGCAGATCACTGCGCGACGCAAAGCCGGGAGGATGTGAGCTCACCTCCGCGAAGTACGCAAGCGGAAACCGCGCCGTCGAAGGCGCGACGCTCGACAACACCGCTTCCTCCTCCGCGGTGACACACCACGCAGCGTCGGCCTCGGCGGCGGCCGTCACCTCCCAGGTGCGGTCTCGTCGAAGGAGCTCGCGGAGCGCGTCGCGGTCTGGTTCGGAGTCGACGACTGGCTTCATCCGGTCCAGGCGGCGGAAGAAGAGCGCCTCGACGTCGTACACCCTCAGGGCTTGGGGCTGCGTTCGTCGGAGGGCCTCGTCGAAGCGCCCGAAGTTATGGGGCCGACTGACGACTACTAGCGAGTAATGAAACAGCCGGGTCTGCAGCCACGCTTCGACATCGGAAGGCCACACGACCTCGATTCCCTGCTCGAGGAGCGCAGGAGCGTACTGGCCTGCGCCCGTTGGATCGGCCGCGAGGAGGGTGATCCTCGCCTGCGGCCACAGCGTGATCATCTCTTCGACGATCTGGCGCATGCGCGGGTCCCCGGCCCCCCGATCGTGATGCGGCACCCGGTCGTCGATCAGGAGGACACGGTCGAGCGCGAGCGCGTCGCGCACCGCTACTGCACGGTGGGGAAACCTGTCGAGGTCCTCGGCGACGGGGCGGTGCGCGAGCGCAGCGCGGTGCCCGTCGCGCACGGTGGCCCGCTCCGCCTCGACCGGTTGCGCGTCGCCAACCGCGAGGGACGCGGGGACCCAGGTCACGCGCGACGACGGCTCGTACCAGACGGTTCCACCGATTTCGGCAAGTCTGAAGCAGAGATCCATCGCCGCCGCGGAAAACGTCGTGAACGCCTCGTCGAGCCCGCCGATGCGCAGGAACGCTTCCTGCGCGAGCACCAAGAGCCGTGATGAACCGTCCACGGGTCGAGCGAAGCGCACACCGGGGTCGTCGGCCTCGATCCCGGCGCCGACCGGGTACCAAGCGCCGTCGCGGGCAACCATGGTTCCGGCCTCCAAGACCCGCCCGTCGCCGCCGACGACGCATGGCGTGGCCCCGACAACCTCGCTTCGCTCGCCCCGTGCGTCGAGCACCTCGAGGAGCGGCTCGAACCAGCCGGGCTGGGCCCGTACCTGGGCGTCGAGCAGGCACACGAGCCCGTCGCCCGCCTGCCCCAAGGCCGCGTTCGCCTCTCCGAGCGCCATGATCCTGGTGTCGACTGCAGCGGGCGTGTGCTGAGCCAGCGCCGCAATTGCATCGTCCGTCGGCACCCGAGACCCGGCGCAGGTGACGATCGCCGAGAGTCGTCGCCGATCGGCTCGTGGTCCGGCCCGCGTCACCGCGAGCGGCCCGCGCCGCGCGACAACATCCGGCGCACCAGCATCACGAGACGATACGTCCGGGTCCGCTGAAAGTCCTCGAGTTGTCGTGCGCGCGGCGTCGCGCTCCCCGCGTGCAGCTTCGACGTGCCGACGTGCATCCTCGTGTGCGACAGCGGCTTCACGCCTTGCGGCGGCAGCCTCGCCCTCGCGCTCCTCGGCTCGTAGCTCGAGCACCCGGATGCGGTCGGCCGCCACCAGGCGCTCAGCGAGGATGTGCCTTCCCTGTTCTTCGTGGGCTTCGCGCAGGAGACGCAGCTCATCCTCCATGGGGCACGCTCAGTTGTGAGGAGTCTCGATGCTCATGGATGATTCACGCTAGTTCTCGGGCGGACGCGCCTGGAGGAGACGCCGAAGCGTCTCCTCCAGGTCATTCGTTCGGCTGAAGGCTCGTCGCCAGGGTGCTCACGGGTGGGACCAACTCCCGTGCGGGCGGCGAGGGTACGGCGGGTGGGATTCCGCCAGGCGGTCCAGCCTGCGCGCCCTATCGAAGGGCGCCGTGAGGGCCTAGCGGCCGCGTACCTCCAGAGTCCCCGATTGATCATGCATGCGTGGACCACCTCCTTTCCCTGGTACCGCTCTTGTACCACAACCGGAATGGTTCACGGGTGCACTTCTGGTCACCCGACCTCGGTCGCTCCGATCGACCGGTGAGGTCGGTACCCCCGGTTGCGTGCCTCAGCCAGCGTGTCTGGAGCGAATGCGGCGAATTGCTCGGACTTGACGAGCTCGTCGATCACGTCCGCAAGGCCGGCGTCGTCAGTGAGGTCGAGGTCGTACACGATTTGGGTGCGCTTGTCGCCGAGATACCGGTAGCTCTCGAACCGCGCCGGTCGGGTCACCTCGACCTCCTCCGAAGGGGCACGTTATCGATCGGTACGGCTCCTAGCCTTGTGCCGGCGGCGGCTCGTCCGCCGGGGGCCCGATCGCACCGATCGGAGCGCAGATACACCAGCTGCGTCTCGAGGACGCCGTGCACCTGCTCGGGAAGGTACGCCTCGCCCGTCGCCGCCGATCGCTCCACGATGTACGCGACGGCTTCGGCTCCGCCGACTACGACCGGTCCCTGCGGATGCGGTCCCGACCCGTTGCCCGACACACCCTGCTTCTCGAAGTACTCGAGCTGGAACTCGAGGATCCGGCGGACGTCGTCGGATGTGAGCGTGGCGGCGATTTCGTCGGGAACGTGCGCGACGACCCAGTCGTGGGCCTCCTCGAGGTCGAAGAGAGCGGGCGGCGGTTCCTTGGCGATTCGGCCGGCTTCGCGGATGACGAGCCACGCCGCGATCGCAACGACGATCGCGATCACGAGCATGCCGGCCACGATCTGCACGGCTGCGCGCTCCGTTAGATCCCGATGCGCTGCGCCAGCAGCTCCCGGTGGTAGGTGGCGTCGCCGAGCAGGATCTCCGAGCTCTTCGCCCGCTTGAAGTACAGGTGGGCGTCGTGCTCCCAGGTGAAGCCGATGCCGCCGTGGATCTGGATGTTCTCGGCGGCGGCGTGGAAGTACGCGTCGGAGCAGTACGCCTTGGCCAGGCTCGCGACGACCGGCAGCTCCTCGTTGTCCTCGGCCGCGGCCCAGGCCGCGTAGTACGCCGCCGACTTGGCCGACTCGACCTCGAGCAGCATGTCGGCGCACTTGTGCTTGATGGCCTGGAACGAGCCGATCGGCCGACCGAACTGCACGCGCACCTTCGCGTAGTCGACCGCCATCTCCAGCACCTTCTGCGCGCCGCCGACCATCTCGTTCGACGAGGCCCACGGCCGCCTGGTCGAGCGTCTTCGACAACGCCGCCCAGCCCTTGCCGGGCTCGCCCAGCGGGCGGGCGGCGACGTCGGAGAAGTCGAGGCGCGCCTGCTTCCGGGTCTGGTCCATCGTCGCCAGCGGCGTGCGCGTGAGGCCGGACGCGTCACCGTCGACGACGAAGAACGAGATGCCGTCCTCACCGCTGGTGCCGGCCAGCCGCGCCACCGTGATGATCGTGTTCGCGGTGTGCCCGTCGATCACGAACATCTTCGTGCCCGTCAGCGGTAGCTGTCGCCCTTGCCGCTGGCCTCCATCGTGATGCCCGACGCGTCCCACTTGCCGTTCGGCTCCGTGAACGCGAGTGCGGCGATCGTCTCGCCCGACGCGATGCCCGGGAGCAGCTCGCCCTGCTGCGCGTCCGTGGCTGCGTTCATGATCGCGTTCGCCGCCAGCACCACCGTCGAGAAGTACGGCGCGCACAACAGGACGCGGCCCATCTCCTCGAGCACGATGCCGAGCTCGACGAACGTGAAGCCCTGACCGCCATGGGCCTCGGGCAGGTGCAGGCTCTGGAGGCCGAGCTCCTGCGCCATCTGCTTCCAGACCGCTTGGTCGTAGCCCTCGGTCGTCTCCATGAGGCGCCGCACCTCCGATGAAGGCGACTTCGCCTCCATGAACTTGCGGACGGCTTCGCGGAGCTGCTCCTGCTCCTCCGAGAACGCGAAGTTCATTGCTCCCCCTCAGACTCGCGGCTCACGCGGGAGCCCGAGCACCCGCTCGCCGATGATGTTGCGCTGGATCTCGCTCGCGCCGGCGTAGATCGTCTCCGACCGGCTGAACATGAACGTGCGTTGGAGCTCGTCGAGCGCGTACTCGCCGCCGGGCTCGTCCTCGACGACCAGCCCGTCGGCCCCGAGCACGTGCATCGCGATCTCGCCGAGCCGGCGGTGCCAGTTGCTCCAGTACAGCTTGCCGATGCTCGACTCGGGGCCGAGCACGCCCTTCTTGACGAGCCTGGTCAGCATGCGCATGCCGTTGTATTTCATGATCTGGACGCCGACGTACGAGTCGGCGAGCTCTTGGCGGATCGTCGGCTCGGCGGTAGCGCCGTTCTTGTGCGCCACCTCGATCAGCTCCGACGTCTCGCGCTGGAACGCGATCTGCTGGGAGAGGAACGCGGTCCCGCGCTCGAAGCCGAGCGTGGCCATCGCGACCTTCCACCCGTCGTTCACCTCGCCGACGACGTTCCCCTTGTCGGTGCGCGCGTCGTAGAAGAAGACCTCGTTGAACTCGGCGGTGCCGGTCATCTGCTTCAGCGGACGGATCGACACCCCGCCTGCTCCATCGGGACCAAGAGGTACGAGATGCCCTTGTGGCCGGGCGCGTCGGGATCGGTGCGCACCACTGCGAAGCACCATTGGGCGCGGTGCGCGTGCGTCGTCCACACCTTCTGCCCGTTGACGACCCACTGGTCGCCGTCGAGCACGGCGCGCGTCTGCACGTTCGACAGGTCGGAGCCGGCGTTCGGCTCCGAGTACCCCTGGCACCAGAGCTCCTCGGCGGCTTGGATCTTGGGCAGGAACCGCCGCTTCTGCGCCTCGGTCCCGTAGGCGAGCAAGGTGGGCGCGAACAGTCCCTCGCCGAAGAAGCTCACCCGGTTCGGGGCATCCGCCTTGGCGTACTCCTCGCTGAAGATGACCTGCTCGGCGAAGCTCGCGTTGCGTCCGCCGTACTCCTCGGGCCAGTCGAGCCCGACCCAGCGGTCGCGCCCGAGCAGCTTCTCCCACTCGAGGCGCTGCTCCCAGGCGGTCTCGTCGGCTGGTCCCCCGCCGCCGCCGAGCTCGGCGAACTCGCCCACGAGGTGCTCGGCGAGCCAGGTGCGCACCTCGTCGCGGAACGCGGCTTCCGCGGGCGTGTCGAGGAAGTCCATCGATTCGGACGGTACTGGACCGCTCGGTCAAGTTGCCAGGTCGCCGGTACCCTCGGTTCCGTGAATCGACCTGCCCATTTCGAGACGCCCGAGCTGCGGATCGACAAGCTGACGGTCGGGCCGTTCGAGAACAACGTCTTCATTCTCCGGAGCAAGGGCACCGGCGCCGCGACGCTGCTCGACGCCGCCAACGAGCACGACCTGCTCCTCGACGTGAGCCGCGCCACGGGTGTCCGGCGCGTCCTCACGACCCACGGGCACTGGGACCACATCCAGGCCGTCGAGGCCGTGCGCGACGCCGGCATCGACGTGGGGATCGCCGCCGAGGACGCGTCGATGCTGCCGTCGTACGACTTCACGATCCCCGACGACGACGTGATCGAGGTGGGCGATCTGCGACTGCGGACGATCCACACGCCCGGGCACACCGCCGGGTCGACGTGCTTCCTGCTCGAGGGGCACCCCGTGCTGTTCAGCGGCGACACGCTGTTCCCCGGCGGGCCCGGGAACACGGGCCTCCCGGGCGGGAACTTCGACCAGATCATCGAGTCGATCGACCGGCGCCTGTTCTCGCTCCCGGGCGACCTGCTCGTGCTGCCCGGGCACGGCCTCGACACGACCCTCGACACCGAGCGCCCGCACCTGCAGGAGTGGGTCGACCGCGGGTGGTGAGGAATACGCCGGTGTTGTACACGGTGAGCGATCCAGGAAGGGTGATCCGATGACGGACACAAAGACCGAGCAGGCGACGTTCGCGGCGGGATGCTTCTGGGGCGTCGAAGGCGACTTCCGCCAGATCCCCGGGGTGATCACCACCACCGTGGGGTACACCGGCGGGCACACCGAGCACCCGTCGTACGAGGACGTCTGCGGCCACACCACGGGTCACGCCGAAGCCGTGCAGGTCGAGTTCGACCCCGCGCAGGTCTCCTACGACGAGCTGCTCGACGCCTTCTGGCAGCTGCACGACCCGACCCAGCTCAATCGCCAGGGCCCCGACGTCGGCGACCAGTACCGGTCGGCGATCTTCTTCCACTCGCCCGAACAGGAGGCGAAGGCGAAGGCGTCGAAGGAGGCCGCACAGGCGCGGTTCAAGCGGCCGATCGTCACCGAGATCACGCCGGCGCCCGTGTTCTGGCCCGCCGAGGAGTACCACCAGCAGTACCTGCAGAAGCGCGGTCTGGCGAGCTGCGCGATCACCGTCAGCAACTAACGCGATCAGAAGTCACACGCGAACCGGCCCCGCCGCGAGGCGGGGCCGATCGCGTTCGGGCTTCACCGACGGTCAGGTCAGCTTGTTGTCCTTCAGGAACTGCTCGGCGACGTCCTTCGGGTCTTCCTTGTCGTTCTGCACTGCCAACACCATCTTGCGGTACCGCTTGGTCGTGATCTTCGCCGACACCTTGTCGATCGCGGCGCCGAGCTCGGGCGTGAACTTGTCCTGCTTGACGAGGACGACCACGTTGTCGGCCCCCTGCAGGGCCTTGTCGTCCTTCAGCAGCACGGCGTCCTTGGGGATCGTGCTACTGCCCGTGAACAGGATCCCGACCTGGATGTCACCGTCCTCGAGCGCCTTGACCGTGACCGGTCCGCCGACGTCGAGCTTCTTGACCTCCTTGAACTGCAAGCCGTAGAGCTGCTGCGCCTGCGGGCCGAGGCACCGGTCCCGCTCTTCACATTCGGGCGGCCCGCCGAAGGTGAGCTTGCTCGCCTGGGCCGTAAGGTCCGACACGTTCTTCAGCTTGTACTTCTTCGCCGTCTTCTTCGTGACGTAGAAGCCGTTCACGTCGACCGCCGGCGCCGGCGTCGTGGCCACGATGCCCCGGCTCGCGAGCAGGCCGTCGAGCTCGCTCTTCACCTGGTTGACGTCGGAACCCCCTGTGCCCCCGAGGAACGCCGCGAGCGTGTCTTGGTAGTCGGGAAACACGTCGATCTCACCGCTCTCGAGCGCCGGGAATACCACCTCCCGAGTGCCGAGATTCTCCTTGTACGACATCTCGTAGCCGTCCTTCTCCAACGCCTGGCCGTACACCTGCCCCAGGACCTGATCGCCCGCCACGTTCGTCGAGCCGATCGTGAGCGAGCCCTTGCTGCCGCCCCCGCCCTGGGGGGTGGCGCTGCCGATCGCCGGCACGGCCAGGACGAGCGTGAGCCCGATGAGCACCGCCCCCAGCGCCCGCCCTGGAATCTTCACTGATGCCTTGATCATCCCCCGTTCCTTTCTGTCGGACCCGTATTGCTTACCCGGTCGGCCGCGTCTGTGCGCCCGCCATCGGCGCAACCTCCGGAACTGCCTCCTCGACGCGGCGGCCGGGACGCGCCCTCACCCGCAGGCCGCGGGACACGGTCAGGTACTGGAGCCCGGCGAGGCCGACCTCGAAGACGATCGCGAGCAGCGCGACCAGGAGGGCGCCCGCGAACACCTGCACGTTGTCCTGCGTCGACAGGCCGTCGATGATGAACCGGCCCAGACCACCCCATCCCGTGTACGCGGCCAGCGTCGCCGTCGCGACCACGGCGATCGCCGCCGTCCGGATCCCTGCCCACACGAGCGGCAACGCGATCGGCGCCTCGACCCCCCGCAGGAGCTGGCGTCCCGACATGCCCATCCCCCGCGCCGCTTCCCGCACCTCCGGGTCCACGCCGGCCATGCCGACATAGGTGTTGGTGAGCATCGGCGGGATCGCCAGCGCGACCAGCACGACGAACGTCGGGAACGACCCGATGAACGAGAAGTATCCCGACGTCTCGCCGAGCCCGAAGATCTGCACCATCAGGATCAGGAGCGCGAACGACGGCAGCGCTCTTCCGATGTTCGACACGTTGACAGCGACGAGGCCGCCCTTGCGGACGTGACCGATCAGGAAGCCGATCGGCAGTGCGATCAGCGCCGCGACGACGACCGAGACGATCGAGATCTGCACGTGCTCGGTCATCCGATGGATCACGCCGTCGTTGCCGCTCCAGTGCGACCCGTCGCCGAACCAGTTCCAGACGTCCCCGAGGAAGCCCACGCTTAGCTCTTTCTTCTCTCTGCGCGTGCCCACGGCGACACCAGCCGCTGCGCGCCGACGAGCAGGAGGTCGGCGATCACGGCCAACACGACCGAGAGGATGATCCCGACGACGAGCGGCGTGCGGAAGTCGCGTTGAAAGCCGTCGATCATGAACTGGCCGAGGCCGCCCTGACCGATGAGCGCGGTCACGGTGATCAGTCCGATCGTCGTGACCGTCGCGATGCGGATCCCGGCGACGATAGCGGGGAGCGCGAGCGGGATCTCGACCGAGAACAACTGGCGTATCCGCCGGTAACCCATGCCCTGCGCGGCCTCCCGTACCTCCGGCGGAACACCGTCGAGGCCGGCGACGATGTTCCGGATCAGGATCAAGAGCGTGTACGCGACGAGTGGAACGAGTGCGGTCGTGCGCGACAACCCGGTCCACGGGATCAGGAAAACGAACAGCGCGATCGACGGGATCGTGTAGAGCACGCCCGTCACCCCGATGACCGGCGGGTACAGGCGCCGGTACCGGACGGCGAGCAGCGCGAGCGGGAACGCGATCAGGAATCCGAGCAAGACGGCCCAGAACGTGAGCGTGATGTGCTCGGCGAGTCGCGTGCGGATCTCGTCGAGGTGATCCCCGACCCAGGGCCAGTAGATCCACTTGGAACCGATGTCCTGCGCGAGCTGCAGGGGTCCCATCCAGGGGTGATTATGCCCCGACGGCCTCGAGATATATCGCCCGTGTCTCCTCGGCGCAGCGCGCCCACGAGTAATGCCGTGCGCGCGCACGACCAGCGTTGCCCAACCGTGACAGCTCGGCCTCGTCGTGCAGGAGGTTGTCGAGCGCAGCCACCCACGCATCCTGGTCGTCGGGCGACCGCAGGACGGCGGCGCCCCCTGCGATCTCCCGCAGCGCGGGGATGTCGGCGGCGATGACCGGCGTCTCCTGCGCCATCGCCTCGAGGACCGGGATCCCGAAGCCCTCGTGGAGGCTCGGGAACGCGAACAGGTCGGCGCCCCGGTACAGCGCGCCCAACGCGGGATCGCCGACGCGGCCGAGTGTCCGGACGCGATCGCCCAACCGGCGCGCGGGCTCGAGCACGGACGCCTCGTCCTCCAGCCAACCGGCCGGCCCCGCGAGCACGAGCCGGTGCGGGAGGTCGGTGTGCAACGCCCAGCGTACGAACGCGTCGACGAGCAGCCCGATGTTCTTGCGCGGCTCGAGGCTCCCGATCCAGAACACGTACGGCGCGTCATCGAGGCCGAGCTCTCGGCGGGTGGCTTCCACCTGCGCGTCGGCGGCGATCTCGAGGTCGACACCGTTCGGCACGACCCGCATCCGCTCTCGCGGGATCGCCGTGTACATGGAGAGCTCGTCCGCCGCCGATTCAGAGACCGTGATCACGAGGTCGGCGCGCTTCGCGGCGGCGGCAAGGCCCTGCCTGTGGAACCGGCGGCCCCGCCGCGGATACGTCTCGGGATAGATGAGCGGCGCGGCATCGTGCGCGGTCACCACAAGCGGCGAGTCCGACTTCGGCGGCACCGCGACCGAGGGCGCGTGAACCACGTCGGCGTATCGCAGCCGGCGCGATCGTCCCAATCGCGGTCGACCGAGGAGGTGCCACGCGTCGTACAGGAGCGGGCGTGGGAGCGGGAGCACGACGGGATCGGTGCCGTCGAGACCGAACTCGCGCAGCCGCGCTTCGACGTCCTCGCGGCGGTGGCGCGCGACGAACGGGACCAGCGTGATCTCGTCTGCGTCCGTCGATGGGAGGGTGGGCAGTAGCCTCGCCAGTTCCGCCGTGTAGCGACCGATCCCACCCGGGGCCGGTTGAAGCAACTGCTCGAGGTTCAGGGCGACGCGCATGATCCGGCTGCTCTCCGTCCAACCGGTCGCCGAGCGAGGCGGATCGGATCACCTGCTCGTGCGGATGCTGCGCAGCCTTCCACCCGAGGAGTTCGACTGCCACGTCGCGCTGCCCGGCCCCTCGCCGCTGGCGGAGGACTTCTCCGCCGCCGGCGTCACCCTCCACACCGTCCCGATGGAGCGCCTGTCGACGAGCCACGGCGCGGGCGAGTGGGCCGGCTACGCCACGGGGTGGCCGCTCGCAGTCGCGGCGTCTCGTCCGCCTCATCCGCCGGCTGCGCATCGACGTCGTGCACTCCAACTCGCTGCATTCGCTGTACGGGTGGGCGGCGGCCGCCGTCACCGGGCGGCCGCACGTCTGGCACGCCCGCGAGATCGTCGTGCAGTCGCGCGCCGCCATGCAGCTCGAGCGTTTCCTCGCTCGGCATTTCGCCGTGAAGGTCGTGTGCATGTCGCAGGCCATCGCCGACCAGCTCGATCCCGCGAACGTCGAGGTTCTGTACGAGACCGTGGATCCGGCCGAGTTCCGCCCCGCGCTCGCCGGACAGTTCCGTGACCGCGTCGGTATCCCCGACGACGTGCCGCTCGTGGGAGCGGTCGGGCGCATCGACACGTGGAAGGGCTTCGACGTGTTGCTCGACGCGTTCGAGCGCGCCAAGGGGCGACGATCGGACCTGCACCTCGTCGCGGCGGGCGCGCCTGTGAGCGGGAAGGAGCAGCTCGCCATCGACCTCGCCACCCGGGCGACCCGACTTGTCGACGTCCACTGGCTCGGTCCCCGCACCGACACGCCCGAGCTGTTCGCAGACCTCGACCTCTTCGCGTTGCCGTCGACGGAACCCGAGCCGTACGGGATCGTCGTCGTGGAGGCGCTGGCGAGCGGCGCGCCCGTCGTCGTGACCGACGCCGGCGGCGCACCCGAGATCGTCGCCCGCGCCGCGCCGGGGAGCGGCACGACCGTTCCGCCCGGGGATGCCGGCACCCTCGCCGACGCGATCGCCCGCATCGCGCCCGCCACGACAGACAGCGAGAGTCGGCGAGGGCGCCCCGCATTGCAGCCCCCCGCTGACACCGCCCGGATCGCGGAGATCTTCCTCGAGGCGGCGGAAGGTGGTCACGGCCGCCGCTGAGGCCGGGGTAGCCTCAGGCGGACCTCTCGGGGGACCGGCCCATGATCCGCCTCGACTCCGTCTCCAAGCGCTTTCCCGACGGCACCGTCGCGGTGACCGACCTGAGCCTCGAGGTGCCCGAAGGGGAGATCAGCGTCCTGGTCGGTCCGTCCGGCTGCGGGAAGACCACGACCTTGAAGATGGTGAACCGGCTCATCGAGCCGAGCAGCGGGCGCATCTACCTCGACGACGAGGACGTGACCGGCGTGGATCCCGTCGGCCTCCGTCGCCGGATGGGCTACGTGATCCAGCAGGTCGGCCTGTTCCCGCACCAGACCATTGCCGCCAACGTCGGGACCGTCCCTCAGCTGCTCGGCTGGAGCCGCGACCGCGTCAACGCCCGCGTGAACGAGCTCCTGGAGCTGGTGGGCCTCGACCCGACGACGTACCGGCGCCGGTACCCGATCCAGCTGTCCGGCGGCCAGCGTCAGAGGGTGGGCGTGGCGCGCGCCCTGGCCGCCGACCCGCCCGTGCTCCTCATGGACGAGCCCTTCGGCGCCATCGACCCCGTCACTCGGACGCGGCTGCAGGACGAGTTCCTGCGCCTCCAGGAGACGGTCCGCAAGACGATCGTGTTCGTCACCCACGACATCGAGGAAGCGGTGAAGATGGGGGACCGCATCGCCATCCTCCAGGTCGGCGGTGTGCTGGCCCAGTACGACACGCCTGCCGAGGTGCTCGGCAACCCGACGTCGGATTTCGTGGCCGACTTCGTCGGCGCCGACCGGGCGCTGAAGCGGCTTAAGGTGACGCCCATCGAGGTCGAGAGCCTCGACCATCCGCCGACGGTCCTGCCGTCCGAATCGCTCGCCCACGCCCGCGCCGTCATGAGCCGCACGGGGGCGTCGTGGGTCGCGGTGGTCGACGCCGACGCCCGCCTGCGGGGCCACGTGCGCGCCGCCAACGCCGACGGCGACGGCACCGCCGGTGAGCGAGCCGAGCGGGTCGAGTCCTGGGTCTCGACCGATGACTACCTCGAGAACGCGCTCGCCGCCATGCTTCTCACCGATTACGGGTGGGTCGCGGTCGTCGAAGGGGAACGCTTCGTGGGCGTGCTGACCCCGGATGCGATCTACCGCGCCCTGCGCGCCTCCCTCGACGAGGCCGCCGCCGAGCACGCGACCGCCGCGCCCGACACCCAAATGGAAGCCGCGCCGACCTCGGCCTGAGCCGCGGCGCGCGGTCATCCGAGCCCGGATCCCGTCCGAACCGTCCCCGAGCCCGTACTACTCGAGACCAACCCAACCGATACGAGGCAGGAGGAAACCACATGAGCTCCTGGTACCAATGGACCTCCCCCGTGCGAAACCTCGCCTGGGTCAGCGCGCACTACGGGTACCGGTAACCGTGCCCGCCGCCCGCCGGTCCCTCAGGACGCGAGACGTCCGCCATCTGGTGGACGAGCAGTGCTTCCCGCCCTCTCCCTCGGGGCGGGTCGGCGTCGAGATCGAGTGGCTGGCCGTCTGCCTCGCCGACCCGACCGAACCGGTGCGGCCCGAGGTCGTGGGTGAGGCGGGTGCCGAGCTCCCCGCCGGCAGCCGCCTCACCTTCGAGCCCGGTGGCCAGGTCGAGCTGAGCTCGCCGCCGCTGCGCGGCATCGGACCGGCGTGCGCGTCCATCGCCGCCGACGCCGCCGCCCTGACCACCGCCCTCGCTGACCACGGCGTCGGCCTGATCGGTCTCGGCCTCGACCCCGGCCCGGCCCGGGCCCGCTGCGTCGACTCGCCCCGTTACGAGGCGATGGAGGCGTACTTCGACGCCCAGGGCGTCAGCGAGAGCGCCGCCGGTCGCACGATGATGCGATCGACCGCCGCCGTGCAGGTGAACGTCGACCTCGGGCCCGCCCCCGCCGACGCCGCCCGGCGCTGGCACCGCGCCCACGACGCCGGCCCGCTGCTCGCCGCCGCGTTCGCCAACTCGCCGCTCTCGGGGGGCGCGCCCAGCGGTTGGCGTTCGCGCCGGCTGGCCGTGTGGACGAACGTCGACGAGTGCCGCACCGCGGCCGCCGACGGCAACGGCGAGCCCGACCCGGTACGGCAATGGACCGACTACGCGCTCGCGGCGCGCGTGATGTTCATCCGCCGGGACGAGTCACGCTTCGTGCCCATCCTCGAGCCGCTGACGCTCGGCGACTGGATCGCGAACGGCCATGAGCTCGGCTTCCCGACCCTTGACGACGTCTCGTACCACTTCACGACGCTGTTCCCGCCCGTGCGGCCGCGCGGCTGGCTCGAGATGCGGATGATCGACTCGCTTCCCGACCCGTGGTGGCGCGCCGCGGTGGCCGTCTCCACCACGCTCGTGTGCGACGACACGGCCGCCGACGCCGCCGCGGACGCGATCGCACCTACCCGGGGGCGCTGGCTCGACGCCGCCCGCCACGGCCTCGGCCATCCGGATCTCGCCGGTGCTGCGCGCGACGCATTCGATGTCGCCCTACAGGCGATGGTCCGTCTCGGCACCGACGCGACCACCGTGCTGGCGGTCGAGGCGTTCGTGGACCGCTACGTCGCCCGCGGCCGTTGCCCTGCCGACGACCGACTCGACGCGTGGCAGGACGACGGGACGCTGATCCCCGATCCCGACCAGTTCGCGGCGGCGACGTGGGCATGACCGTCGACACGGAGAGTCGCGTCGAAGCCGGGCTCGAGGGCGCGCGGGCGCGCACGCTCGGGCTGCTCGCACCGATCGCCGACGCCGGCCTCGTCGACCAGGTCTCGCCGCTGATGTCGCCGCTCGTCTGGGACCTCGCGCACATCGGGCACTACGAAGAGCTGTGGCTGCTGCGCAAGATCGTGGGCGCGGCACCGACGAACGAGCTCTTCGACGACGTCTACGACGCGTTCAAGCATCCGCGCCGGGATCGTCCCTCGCTTCCGATCCTGGGTCCGCCGGAGGCGAGAGCGTTCGTCGCCGGCGTCCGCAAGCGCGTGCTCGACGCGCTGGAGACGATCGATCTGGCCGGCGGCGATCCGCTGCTCCGCGACGGCTTCGTGTACGGAATGGTCGTCCAGCACGAGCACCAGCACGACGAGACGATGCTCGCCACCATCCAGCTCATGGAGGACTTCGCCCACCCCGACGCCTACGATTGGCGCCCCTCCTCGGTTCTCGGCAGCAAAACGGGCGCAATGCGACCGTTTTCCTTCCCAGAACAGGTGGCGTTCGACGGCGGGACGTACGCGATCGGCACCGACGAGCACGCGTGGGTGTACGACAACGAACGTCCGCGCCACGAGGTCGAGCTGGCGCCGTTCCGGATCGACCGCACGCCGGTCACGAATCGTCAATACCACACGTTCGTCGAGGACGGCGGTTACGACGACGCCCGGCTGTGGAGCGCTGCCGGGTGGGCATGGCGTCAGGAAGCGGCTGTCGAGGCGCCGCAGTTCTGGCGGCGCGAGGGCGGCGGCGACTGGTCGCGCCGCCGGTACGGCCGGTGGGAGGCGTTGCCGCTCGACGAGCCGGTGCAGCACGTCTGCTGGCACGAAGCCGACGCGTTCGCCACGTGGCGCGGCGTCCGTCTTCCGACCGAGGCCGAATGGGAGACGGCGGCAGCGCGCGACGGCGAGCCCGGCGGGCCGCAGCAGATGGTCGGCGACGTATGGGAATGGACGGCCACCGACTTCGCCGGGTACCCGGGCTTCGTGTCGTTCCCGTACCGCGAGTACTCGGAGGTGTTCTTCGGCTCCGAGTACAAGGTGCTGCGCGGCGGATCGTGGGCGAGCGACTCGAGCGTGCGCCGCGCGACGTTCCGGAACTGGGACTATCCGATCCGCCGGCAGATCTTCGCCGGCTTCCGCTGCGCGGCCGACGCGTAGACCGCTATGTGCCGCCACCTCGCCTACGTCGGACCTTCGGTCACGCTCGAGAAGCTGATCATCAAGCCGGAGCACTCGCTGCTCCAGCAGTCGTTCGCGCCGCGCTTCCAGACCCACGGGACGATCAACGCCGACGGGTTCGGTGTCGGCTGGTACGACCGCGACAAGCGGGCCGAGCCCGCCCGTTACCGCACGACGCGGCCGATCTGGGCCGACGCCTCGTTCGCGAGTGTCGCCGGCCTCGTGACGTCGAACACCGTGCTCGCGGCGGTGCGATCGGCGTCACCGGGCATGGCGATCGAGGAGACGAGCACCCCGCCGTTCACCGAAGGCTCGTGGCTCTTCTCGCACAACGGGTTCGTGCCCGGATTCGGCGCCGGCGTCGGCCGGACGCTGCGGCGCAAGGTCAGCGAGACGCGCGTGCACGCGATGGCGGGGGCGACGGACTCCGAGCTCCTGTTCGCGCTCGTGCTGGACCGGCTCGACGCCGGCGCGCCACCCGCCGACGCGCTGGTCGCGGTCATCGGCCTCGTCGAGGAGCTCACGACGGCGCGCCTGAATCTTCTGCTGACCGACGGTGAGCGGGTCGCCGCCACTGCATGCAGAAACTCGCTCTTTGTGTTCGACGATCGCCAGCTCACCGGGGCGGTCGTGATCGCATCGGAGCCCTACGACGACGATCCGAGCTGGGAAGTCGTCGAGGACGGCTCGGTCGTCGAGCTCGGCGACGACAAGCTCGAAATCCGCCCCTTCTGATCGAGAGGCCCGCCATCTCCCCGACCTCATCCCCGTCTCGCGTCGACGTCCACCTCGGGCCCGACGACCTCACCGCCGCGTTGCGCGCCGACGCGCGCGCGCCGGCCTCACCGCGAGACCGAAGGTCCTCCCGCCGAAATGGTTCTACGACGAGGAAGGCTGCCGGCTCTTCGACGAGATCACTCGGCTGCCGGAGTACTACCCGACGCGTAGCGAGCGCGTGATCCTCGCCCGGCACGCCGCGGACATCGCGGCGCGCACGTCCGCAGACACACTCGTCGAGCTGGGCTCGGGCACGTCGGAGAAGACGCGGCTACTGCTAGACGCGCTGTCGGCGCAGGGATCGTTGCAGCGGTTCGTTCCGTTCGACGTGAGCGAGCCGACCTTGCGCGACGCCGCAGGCGCGATCGAGGTCGAGTATCCCGGTGTCGACGTTCACGCCGTCGTCGGCGACTTCGAGCGCCATCTCGACCGATTCCCGGGGGGCGGGACGCGCCTCGTGGCGTTCCTCGGCAGCACCATCGGGAACCTCGACCCGGACGGCCGGGCGCGGTTCTACCGGAGCATCGCCGCCGGGCTCGCGCCGGACGACGCGCTCCTGCTCGGCACCGACCTGGTCAAGGACCCCCGGCGGCTGGAGGCCGCGTACGACGATTCCGCCGGCGTGACGGCGGCGTTCAACCGCAACGTCCTCTCCGTGCTGAATCGTGAGCTCGCCGCCGACTTCGTGCCGGAGCGCTTCGCGCACATCGCGCGGTGGAACACGGCCGAAGAGTGGATCGAAATGCGCCTCCGGTCGGAAGGCGCACAAACCGTGCGTGCGCAAGAACTCGATCTACAGGTCGAGTTCGGCGACGGCGAGGAGTTGCGCACCGAGATCAGCGCCAAGTTCCGTCGTGAGCGGGTCGAGGCGGAGCTGGCCGCCGCCGGGCTCGCCCTTGCTGCCTGGTGGACCGACCCGGGCGGCGACTTCGCGCTGTCACTGTCGACACCCGCCTGAAGGCAGTAACTTTTTTGTCGGTCTGAGTGTCTACAGAACATTCGGCCTCCCCCGAATCGGCACCAGGAACGAGTCATCGGGCGCAGAGCTGCCGTCCGGACGGGCTTGGCAAGGACGGAGCTTGAGCGAGATTCGTGTCGGGATCCTGACGGTCGAGACACTGGACGACGAAGCGCGCCGATCGCGTGGCGATCGCGGCGGCTGCCGGCCTCGACTTCGTGGGGAGCACCGACCATGTGTGCTTTCAGGGCGGATCCGGCGTCGACGGCTTGACCACGGTCGCGACCTATGCCGGTCTCCATCCGACAATCGGGTTGTACGTGGGCGTCTACCAATTGCCGCTCCGCCATCCCGTAGCCGTCGCTCGGCAGGTGTCGACGCTCGCGCGTTTCGCGCCGGGGCGGCTCACGTTCGGCGTCGGGATCGCGGGCGAAGACCCGCGCGAGGTTGAAAGCTGCGGTGTCGACATGCGCACGCGCGGTCGCCGTGCCACCGAATCGCTGCACGTGTTGCGCCGCCTTCTTGCCGGCGAGTCAGTGACGCTCGACGGCGACTTCTTCCGTCTGCAGGACGTGCAGGTGTTGCCGGCCCCGGATCCTTGGGTGCCCCTGATCGTCGGCGGCAAGAGCGACGCGGCACTCCGGCGGGCCGCGACGCTCGGTGACGGTTGGACCGCCGTGTTCTCCTCCCCGCGGCGCTGCGCGAAATCGATCGCGCGCATCGCCGCGCACGCGGAGAGCGCCGGCCGCGAGGATGTCGCGTGGCGCCACTCGCTCGAGCTGTGGTGCGGCTTCGGGCCCACCGTCGAGGACGGCCGCGCCAGGCTCGCCCCGGCGATGGAACGCTTCTACGACCTGCCGTTCGACGCGCTCGACCGCTATAGCCCGGCGGGAACGCCCGAGGACATCGCCGCTGCGCTCACGCCCTACATCGAGGCCGGCGTCCGCACGTTCCATCTGCAACCGGTCGCGGGGTCTTCTGAAGAAGCCGCCTACGGCGTCGCACAGGTGAAGGAATGCCTCGCCCGTGCGGTCCCGGTATCCGCTCGCACATAGAAGAAGGTGGACGACATGTCGACCTGTGAGACACCCGTCCATTTCGCCGGCTGGGGATCCGACGTCCCTTCGGCCGTCGTGGGGAACGAGGAGCTCGAACGGCGCTTCGGCGTCGACGAGGGCTGGATCCAGTCGAAGACCGGCATCGGCGCGCGACGGGTCGTCGCGCCCGAGCAGTCATCGGCGGACCTCGCCACGAACGCCGCTGGCGCCGCACTCGCCAGCGCCGGGCTCGCGCCGACCGACATCGACCTCATCGTGCTCGCGACGTGCACGCCGGCACAGCTGGCCCCCCACACGGCCGCGTTCGTCGGGGGCGAGCTCGGCATCTCGTGCGGCTCGTTCGACCTCAACACCGCCTGCTCCGGATTCGTGTACGGCCTGGTCGTCACGGGCGCGTTGTTGAACGCGAGCCCCGTGAACCGCGCCCTGCTCATCGGGGTCGAGGCGTACTCACGCTTCATCAACCCGCAGGACCGGGGCACGGCGGTGGTCTTCGGGGACGGCGCCGGCGCGCTCGTCCTGGACCGTGCCGCCGACGACGGCGCCGGGATCCTCTCCTCCGACCTCGGGTGCGAAGGCTCCCTCACCGACATCGTCGGAATCCGCGCCGGCGGGAGCGCGATGCCCGTCACGCCCGAAGTCGTCGCCAGCGGCGACTACCGCATCCACATGGCCGGCAAGGCGGTATACGAGTTCGCCGTCGGCGCTCTCGTCGAGTCGATCGACGTGACGCTCGCTCGCGCCGGTGTAGACCTCTCCGAGGTCAAGTGGTTCGTCCCGCACCAGGCCAACCTTCGAATCATCGAGGCGGTGGGTGAGAAGCTCCACATCGATCCCGAGCGCGTGGTTCTCAACATCGAGCGCTACGGGAACACGGGCGCAGCCTCGATCGCGATCGGACTCGCCGAGACGGCGGCGGAAGGTCGCATCCAGCGCGGCGACCTCGTGCTCGTCTCGAGCGTGGGGGCCGGCATGACCTGGGGCAGCGCACTGATCCGCTGGTAGTGGAACAGGGGACCAGCGGCGGCAAGCCACGGGCTGAGGATTTTCACTACGCCCGTAGTGTTATTAGAATCGGGGTATGGCCTCGGATTCGAACCCCGGCCCCGTGCTCGAGATCGACGATCTCCACGTCGCGGTCCAGGGCAAGGAGATTCTGCGCGGAGTGTCGCTCGGCGTGCCCGCCGGCGAGGTCCATGCGCTCATGGGACCGAACGGCTCGGGCAAGTCGACGCTGGCCGCGACACTCCTCGGCAACCCGGCGTACGAGGTGTCTGCGGGCCGGATCCTGTTCGAGGGTGAGGACGTCACCGCGCTGTCGACCAACGAGCGCGCGAGCCGCGGCCTGTTCCTCGGGTTCCAGCACCCCGAGGAGATCCCCGGGGTGAGCGTGCTGAACTTCCTGCGTCAGGCGATGTCCGCCCGGAAGGGCATCGAGGACTTCTCTGTGCTCGAGGTCAGGATGGCCGTCCTCGACTGGGCCAAGCGCCTCGGCATGGACTCGCGATTCATCGAGCGATATCTCAACGAGGGGTTCTCGGGTGGTGAGAAGAAGCGAAACGAGATCCTCCAGATGGCACTGATGGAACCCGATTTCGCCGTGCTCGACGAGACCGACTCCGGTCTCGACATCGACGCGCTCGGAGTCGTCGCGCGCGGCATCGACGCGGTCCGCGAGGCGCGGCCGCAACTCGGGATCCTGCTCATCACGCACTACCGTCGGATCCTCGAGCACCTCACGCCCGACGCGGTGCACATCCTGCTCGGCGGGCGCATCGTCGCTTCCGGCGGCCGCGAGCTCGCCGACCGTCTCGAGCGGGAGGGCTTCGACGCCTTCCGCACGGCGGAGGTCGGCGGATGACCGAGGTCCTCGACGTCAGCCGGGTCAAGGCCGACTTCCCGATCTTCGAGCGCAAGGTCAACGGGAAGCCGCTCGTGTACCTCGACTCGGCGTCATCGTCACAGAAGCCGCGTGCGGTGCTCGACGCAATGGAGCACCACCACCGCCACCATTACGCCAACGTGCACCGCGGCATCTACACGATCGCCGAAGAGTCGACGGCTGCCTACGAGGGCGCCCGCGCCAAGATGGCCCAGCTGCTCAACGCGGGCGCCACGGGCGAGATCGTCTTCACCAAGAACATCACCGAGGCGATGAACCTCGTCGCGTACTCGTGGGCCCGGAAGAACCTCGGCCCCGGCGACGCCGTGGTCATCACCGAGATGGAGCATCACGCCAACGTCGTGCCGTGGCACATCCTCGTCGAAGAGCGCGGCGTCGAGCTGCGCTGGATCCCGATCACAGACGACTTCGAGCTCGACCTCACCGACCTCGACCGGTTGCTCGACGGGGCGAAGCTGCTCTCCGTCACCGCCATGTCGAACGTGCTCGGCACGCTCAACGACATCCGGCTGCTGTCCGACGCCGCCCACGCGGCGGGCGCGCTCGTGAACGTCGACGCCGCCCAGGCTGTCCCCCACCTGCCGGTCGACGTGCAGGCGTGGGACGCCGACTTCGTCGGCTTCACCGGCCACAAGATGCTCGGCCCGACCGGTCTCGGCGGGCTGTGGGCGCGAGCCGAGCTGCTCGACGCGATGCCGCCGTTCCTCGGCGGCGGCGAGATGATCACCGACGTGCGCTTCGACGGCTTCGAGCCCAACGAGGTGCCGTGGAAGTTCGAGGCCGGGACCATGCCGTTCGTCGAGGCCAGCGGCCTCGCCGCCGCCATCGACTACCTCTCGGCGCTGGGCATGGACGCCGTGCGCGCCCACGAGAAGCAGCTCACCGAGTACACGCTCCGCGTGCTCGAGGAGCGCTTCGAGGACCGGCTGCACATCCACGGCCCGCGCGACGTCGACCACCGCGGCGGCGCGATCTCGTTCCTGTTCGACCGCATCCACGCCCACGACGTCGCCCAGGTGCTCGATGAGGACGGCGTGTGTGTCCGGGCGTCACACCACTGCGCGAAGCCGCTGATGCGGGTGCTCGGCGTGCCCGCCACCACCCGCGCCTCGCTCTACGTGTACAACGACGAGAGCGACGCCGACGCGCTCGTCGAGTCGTTGGCCAAGGCCGAGAAGTTCTTCGCCATCTGAGAACGGAGTCCCCCGATGCCCGGCCTCGAAGACCTCTACCGAGAGATCATCCTCGACCACTACCGCTCGCCCCGGAACCGCGGCGAGCTGTCGGTGCCTCCGGCCACGAAGGCCGAGGGGTTCAATCCGCTGTGCGGCGACGAGGTCGTCCTCTATCTCGACATCGATCCCGACTCCGAGATCGTGCGCGACGTCAAGATCGACGGGCAGGGCTGCTCGATCAGCCAGGCATCGACGTCGATGATGAGCTCGGCCGTGAAGGGGAAGCCGGTCGACGAGGCCCGCAAGCTCATCCGCGCGTTCAAGGCGCTGATGTCCATCCACGAGTCGAAGCTCGAGGGTGAGAGCGACGGCTCCGACCTCACCGCCGACCTCGAGGGCGCGCGGCTCGGCGACCTCGAGGCGCTCCAGGGCGTCGTAAAGTTCCCGGTGCGGATCAAGTGCGCCACCCTCGCGTGGAACACCCTCCAGCAGGGCCTCGACGAACGCGAGTCCATCGACGCCTAGCTCTCGAGTGTGTCTGACCCGACCGGGTCAGGCGTTGCGGCTGTTTCAGCCGGGGCGGAACGGAGGGAGACCGTCGCCCTCGTCGGACACGGCGGTGCCGCCCGCAGCCTCGGCGAACCGGTTCCACCGGTCGCGATCCCACGACGCCACTGCATCCCGGACGATCCCCTCCTCGTCGACGAAAAACAAAGTCGGGACGGTGTCGATGCCGTACGCGTCCGAAGCGAGGTACGGAGCGGCCTCGCTCAGCGTCGTCACCTTCTGGCCGTGCCGCTCGGAGTACGACCGGATCTCCGCCGGCGGATCCTCGCCGACGGCGACGACGCGTACCCCGCTCTCGGACAGGGCCTGCACCTTCGGCGCGGCCATCTGGCAGACCGGGCACGTGGTCTTGAAGAAGGCGAGCACGACGGCACCGTCCCGCCACGGGTCGGCGAGGGATTCGCCGGTGGTCGCGTCGGGTAGGTCCAGCGAGGAAGCGGGATCCCCCGGGGCGAGCATCGGCCTCAGGGTATTCGGGTCGAGACGCGGCCCGTGACCAGGGGTGACGTCGTTCACACCCTCGTCATAAACGTGACACGGGTATGGAACGCGTACCGAGTACGTTGAACACTCGGAAGGCCGACTGGGAAGGGGCTGAGATGAGCGAGGCGCTGGTGACGATGATCGACTCGGCACTCGAGCAGTACCGGAGCCGCGACCTCGTCTCGGCGGCCGAGGTGGTCGACTTCCTGCTCGATCTCCGTCTGGCCGCGATCAACCCCGACACCGACCCCCTCGAGCAGCTGCTCGAGCAGGAGTCCACGCACGCCGGGAACTGAGCGTCGCGAGGTCGGGGGCGGCGTCCGCCTGCGCACCCCCGTTCGGTAGTCTTCGGACTCCATGGCCGCTACACCTCCTTCTTCTCGATCCGCGCGATCTGCGCGGCGCGTGCATCGCACGCGGATGCGTGCGGCCGTCGCCGCCGGCGTGGTCGCCCTCCTCGCCGTCGCCGGCGTGGCGGGGTGGGCGCTGCTGCGCGACGACGCCAAGGCCACGCCCAAGAAGAAGGCCGCGGCCCCGACGACCACGACGACCACCGCCCCGGTGCCCGTCGGCGCGGTCACGGCCACCCAGAAGGTCCCCGAGCTCACGGCGTATCAGGACGCGGTCGAGACCTCGACGCCGGTCACCAAGCTGACGGACAAGACCGAGTACAACCTCCCCCGCACGTATCTCGTCACCGACCAGAGCTCCCGCCCCGGTTGGCTCAACGTGCTGCTTCCGATCCGGCCCAACGGCGCGAGCGGCTGGATCAAAGCGAGCGACGTGACCCTCGGCAAGAGTGACTATGAGATCCGGATCGAGCTCGGCGCGCACAAGCTCACGCTGCTGAAACTCGGGCAGCCCGTCCTCGACTCCGGCGTCGTGATCGGCGCGGACAAGACCCCGACCCCGCCCGGCAAGTTCTACGTCACCGACCCGCTCGACCTGCACAGCCAGCCGAACGCGGGCTACGGCGTATTCGCCCTCGGCATCTCGGGCTACTCGGACGTGCTGACGTCCTTCAAGGGCGGCCCCGGCCAGCTCGCCGTGCACGGCACCAGCAACCCCGGCCAGGTCGGCCAGAACATCTCGAACGGCTGCGTCCGCGTCCCGAACGACATCATCGAGCAGATCGCGGCCCAGGCATCCCTCGGCACGCCGGTGACGATCGTCGCCTAGGTGTATTGACCACGGACGTTGTTGACACGTCGGTGGTCCGCCAATGAGAAGAGCCTCCGAGGGAGGGTGGAGCTGTCACCACATCCACCCGACCCTTGGAGGCTCTTGTGCACCGTAATGCTCGTCTGACGCCGCTTGGTCGACGCACGCTGATCGAACGGATCCAGCAAGGACGCCCGGTGGCACACGTCGCGGCGGAGATGGGGATCTCGCGAGCCACGGCCTACAAGTGGTGGGCCCGGTTCCGTCGTCTCGGCTGGGTTGGTCTCGAGGAGCGCTCGAGCCGGCCGCGCCGCTGCCCCCACCAGACCTCGCGGCAGCTCGAACGGCGCATTGAAACGCTGCGTCGACGGCGCAAGCTCGGTCCGGCGCGTATCGCCGGCATCCTGGCCGATCGCGGCGTCGACGGTGCATCGAGTGTTGGTGCGTTTGGGTCTCAACCGGCTCCGGTCCTTCGATCGACCGACCGGACGGGTCATCCGCCACATCGAGACGAGCCGACCAGGCGAGCTCGTCCACATCGATGTCAAGAAGCTCGGTCGCATCCCACCCGGTCGTGGTCACCGGATGGTGGGCCGCGAAGCCCGCACCGGCAGCGTCGCCAAACGTGGACTCGGCTACGCCTACATCCACTCCGCCGTCGATGCGCACAGCCGAGTCGCGTACTCCGAGATCCTCGACGCTGAGAATCGCGCCACCTGCACCAGCTTCTTGGCTCGAGCCCACACCTGGTTCACCGACCACGGCATCACGGTTGAACGTGTGCTCACCGACAACGGCACCGGATACCGCAGCCACGCGTGGGCCGAGCTCTGCACCCACCTCGGGATCCGCCACACCCGGACCCGCGCCTACCGGCCCCAGACCAACGGCAAAGTCGAACGCTTCAACCGGACGCTCCTCGACGAATGGGGCTACATCCGCGTCTACCGATCCGAAGCCGAACGAACGCGAACCCTTGACCGCTGGCTGCACCTCTACAACCATCACCGCGCCCACACCGCCCTCGGAGGCCAGGCACCCATGGACACCGTCAACAACCTGCCGGGTCAATACACCTAGGTGTATTGACCACGGACGTTGTTGACACGTCGGTGGTCCGCCAATGAGAAGAGCCTCCGAGGGAGGGTGGAGCTGTCACCACACCCACCCGACCCTGGGAGGCTCTTGTGCACCGTAATGCTCGGTTGACACCGCTTGGTCGACACACGCTGATCGAACGGATCCAGCAAGGACGCCCGGTGGCACATGTCGCGGCGGAGATGGGGATCTCGCGAGCCACGGCCTACAAGTGGTGGGCCCGGTTCCGTCGTCTCGGCTGGGTCGGTCTCGAGGACCGCTCGAGCCGGCCGCGCCGCTGCCCGCACCAGACCTCGCGGCAGCTCGAGCGGCGCATTGAAGTGCTGCGTCGACGGTCGCAAACTCGGTCCGGCGCGTATCGCCGGCATCCTGGCGATCGCGGCGTCGACGGTGCATCGAGTGTTGGTGCGTTTGGGTCTCAACCGGCTGCGGTGGTTCGATCGACCGACTGGACGAGTCATCCGCCACATCGAGACGAGCCGACCAGGGGAGCTCGTCCACATCGATGTCAAGAAGCTCGGTCGCATCCCACCCGGTGGTGGTCACCGGATGGTGGGCCGCGAAGCCCGCACCGGCAGCGTCGCCAAACGGGGGCTCGGCTACGCCTACATCCACTCCGCGGTCGACGCGCACAGCCGAGTCGCGTACTCCGAGATCCTCGACGCCGAGAACCGCGCCACCTGCACCAGCTTCTTGGTTCGAGCCCACACCTGGTTCACCGAGCACGGCATCGCGGTTGAACGTGTGCTCACCGACAATGGCACCGGATACCGCAGCCACGCCTGGGGCGAGCTCTGCACGCACCTCGGCATCCGCCACACCCGCACCCGCGCCTACCGGCCCCAAACCAACGGCAAAGTCGAACGCTTCAACCGGACGCTGCTCGACGAATGGGCCTACATCCGCATCTACCGATCCGAAGCCGAACGAATGCGAACCCTTGACCGCTGGCTGCACCTCTACAACCATCACCGCGCCCACACCGCCCTCGGAGGCCAGGCACCCATGGACACCGTCAACAACCTGCCTGGTCAATACACCTAGGCCGCGAACTCCCGGACCAGCTGGGCCAGCTCGGCGGGCTTCTCGAAGGGGAGCCAGTGGGCGGCGCCGTCGATGATCTCGAGGCGCACGTCGGGGATCTCGGCCGCGAACGTCTCGGCGTAGATCGGGGGCACGAGCCCGTCCTGCGCGCCGGCGACCACGAGCGTCGGCACGGTGATGCGGCGCAGGCGGCCGCGCAGCTTCGGGTTGTGCAGGTACGGGTCCCAGCCGAGCTTGGCGGTCGCGCTGATCGCCTTCCACATCGGCAGCACCATCTCGATCGGGATCTCGACCTGGCGTCCGACGTCGCCGGTGAACTCCGACATGGCGTGCATGGCCTGCGCGATCGGATGTGACTGGTCGGCGAAGAGCATCTCGGCGAGCTCCGCGGGGGTGCGGCCGAACATCTCCGCCATCGGCGCGTCGTCGACATGGATGCCGACCGGGTTCACGAGCACCATCTTCCCGACGCGATCGGGATAGCGGGTCGCGAGCTCCATCGCCATCCACCCACCGAGCGAGAGCCCGACGACGAGCGGAGCGTCGAGACCGAGCAACTGCCACATGTCGAGGAGGTGGAAGACGGCGTCCTCCATGTCGTCGATCTGCTCGATGCCCTCGGACTCGCCGAAGCCTGGGAACACCGGCACCGTGACCGCGAACGAATCGGCGAGGTCCTCGAGCGCCGGGTTCGTCGGTTCGCCGCCGGCCGAGTGCAGGTACACCAGCGGGTCGCCCGACCCGGCCCGGAACACCTGGATCTTGCCGATGGGCGCGTCGACGCGCTCCTCGGTGAGCGTCTGCGGCATGGCGGCTACGCCACCGCCGCCTGCGGCCGGTACACCGGCTTGCCCTCCGGGAACTCGGCTCGCAGCTTCGGCATGACCTGCTCCGCGAACAGCGCCATGTTCTTGCGCGTGAGATGGTCGGGCAGGCTGCCGAGCTGGAACAAGCCGAGCAGGTTGCCTGTCCCCAACGCGCTCAACGCGTCGACGAGCTGCTCCGTGACGGTCTCCGGCGACCCGACGATCGCGTAGCGGCCGTCCACGATCTGCTCCCACGTCTCCACATTGAGCATGAAGGTGCCGGCCGCTTTCATGATGCTGGCGAGCGAGCGCACCGACGTGTATCCGGGCGGTTGAATCGTGATCCCCGGCAGCAGGCGCTTCACGAAGTACCAGAGATGCTCCTCGTACTCGCGCCGGGCCTGCTCGTCGGTCTCGGCGACGTAGATCGGCACCAGCCATCCGGCTTGGAGCGGGTCGGCTTCGTAGCCCTCGGACTCGCACGCGTCGCGGAACATCGAGAAGTACCGCTTGAACACGTCGAGGTGGAAGTACGGGATGCCCATGTAGGCGTAGCGGTTGCGGGCGACGAACTCCATCGTCTCGATCGACCCCGCACCGGGGATCCAGATCTCCGGATGCGGCTGCTGGATCGGACGGGGCCACGGGTTCACGTACCGGATGCGGTAGTGCTTGCTCACCCATTCGAACGGGCCCGGCGTCGTCCAGGCCTTCGTGATCAGGTCGTGCGCCTCCTGGAAGCGCTCCCGGGCGTGCGCCGGGTTCACGGAGAACGAGTAGTACTCGGGCCCGCCGCCGACGACCATGCCGGCGATGAGGCGCCCGCCGCTGATCACGTCGATCATGGCGAACTCCTCGGCGACGCGCGTCGGCGGGTCGTAGAGCGGCAGGGCGTTCCCGACGACGGCGATCCGGATTCGGCTCGTCTGCCGGGCGAGGATCGAAGCGATGAGATTCGGGGACGGCATGTTGCCGTAGGCGTTCTGGTGGTGCTCGTTCACGCACACACCGTCGAACCCGACCTCCTCGGCGTACACGAGCTCGTCGAGGTACGTGTTGTAGAGCTCGTGGCCCACCGCCGGGTCGTACAGCTCGTTGGGGCAGGTCACCCAGGCCGGGCCGCCGTAGTCCGGCGACAGCTGCGTGTAGGGCATGAGGTGGAACGAGAAGAACCGCACGGCGACCCCCCGGTCCGGCTCCTGGATCCGGCGGTCACCCTATTACCCTTGACCGCGCGGTCAAGTCTCGTCCCGGACGTCCGAGCCGGGCAGGGCCCTGGGGACCCGAATGGCGCGAGTCGGCCTATCCGCCCCGGTACGATGCGCAATTCCGAGTCTCGACAGGAGCGACCCCTGAGGCAGGTTTTTCGACCCCCCGTGCTCGTCTCGCTGGTCGTCGCTGCCCTCCTCGTCTCGGGCATCGCCGTCGCCGGCTCGGCGCTGCGCGACGAGACGACCACCAAGCGCGCCCAGCCGACGACGACCACAGCCGCGCCCACGACGACCACGGCCCCGGCGCCGACGACCACGACCCTCCCGCCCACGACGATCATCCAGCCGCCGTGGGCGGCGCTGCCCCCGGTGCCGGGGGGCGAGGTGGGGCCGGGGTCCCAGGGCCCCGAGGTACAGGCGTACGAGCAGCGGATGGCCGACATCCGGTTCGATCCGGGTCCCGTCGACGGCATCTACGACCAGAGGACGGTCTACGCGGCGCAGACGCTCCAGAAGTACGGAGGCTCGCCCCCGACCGGTCGCATCACCGACGCCGACGTGTTCGGGCTCAACTTCTTCCAGTTCAAGGACCCGATGGCGGCCCCGCCGGAGCCGAACCGCACCGAGGTCGACATCACGGGCCAGACCCTGACCCTGTACGAGACCTACCAGCCGAAGCTCATCACGACCATGTCGTCGGGGTCGGGCGAGAATTATTGCTACGACACGCCTCGGGAGAACCCGACCAGTCACGTGTGCGAGGACGCCAACACGCCGTCGGGAGACTTCAGCTTCTACGAGTTCCGCGCCGGTTGGGACAAGTCGCCGCTCGGCCAGCTCTACAACCCGTATTACTTCAACAAGGGCATCGCCGTGCACGGCTACGAGTCGGTGCCGACCACACCTGCCTCCCACGGCTGCGTGCGCATTCCAATGCACATCTCCGAGTACTTCCACGATCTCGTGCACCGCGGTGACCCGGTGCACGTGTATGGCGGCAAGCCCGCCAAAATCACGTCGTCGACACCGCTGACACCGCAATCCGCTCCGCCGCCCGACCCGATCCCGCCCGCTGCTGACGGCGGCGGCGGTCCCGGTCGAGGCGTACCGCTCTTCACCGGCTGACAGTCTGGGCGGATGTCCGACGACAACGTCGCCACGATCCGGCGTCTCCACGACGCGCTCGCGGCGCGGGATGCGAGCATGATCCAGGAGGTCTTCGCGCCCGACACGAGGATCTGGCAGAGCCCCGAGCTCCCCTGGGGCGGCGACTGCGAAGGCCATGACGGCGCGTTCACGTTCTTCCTGACGCTGGTCGAGCACATCGAATCGCAGGTGACGACGGAGACCTTGTTCGCCGCCGGCGACCACGTCGTGCAGACCGGTCGTACCCGCGGCACCGTGCGCAGCGAACGGCGCTTCGTTCGACGTCCCCGAGGTGCACGTCTGGGAGCTGCGTGACGGCAAGGTCGTGCGGTACCAGTCCTACATCGACACCCCCGGCGATCCGCGACGCCCTCAGTCGGGAAGACGCCCGCTGGTAGCGTCCAGCCGTCCTGAGGGCGAGCGTGCGAGACGGGGTGGACAATGCGGAGATGGACCGGAGTTCTCGTGGTTGCCGCGGCGCTCGTCAATCCGCAAGGTCGTGGTCGGACCCATCCCCCGGGCACGCAGTTCGTCGAGACCGTGAACTGCGACGGCGAGCTCATCCGTCCCGGTGGTCCTGGGAGCTCCACCGGGCAGCGCACGTTCGACGCTCAGGGGAACCCGGTGACGAACGGTGACTTCGAGTTCGTCGACAACGGCCAGTGCACCGTCACCGAGACGCAGACGGGTGGCGCCGCCAACGTGACCTACGAATGTGAGGGCACCGTTCCGCCGCCGGTGACACTGATGGGCTCCGGCGCGCGGAGCCCCGCGTGGCCGGACCGCCGCCGCCGCAGCCCTGTCAGACGAGCGGGCCGCAAAGCGATCCCATCACGATGAACATAATCGGCGAAGACGAGGAAGTGACCGTGACGGTCACGAACACGTTCGTGGAACAGGGCACATCGCCGATACCGGCAGCGGCGGTCGCGGCCGAACCGCTCTTCACCGGCTGACGTTCCGGCGTCTGGGGGCGGCGAGTTCTCTCAGGAAACCACGCCGACGGCGATTCCCGCGCCCGGCGTTTCGAGATTGGCGCTGTCGTCGGCGGCGCGGCTCAGGATCGTGACATTCCCGGTCTGGGTCGGGATCCAACCGACCGACCACTGTCCCCGGCCGTTCGCGGGGTTCCAGGTCTGACCACCGTCGGTCGAGATCTCGACCGCCCCCACGACACCGCCCCCATCGGTGGCGGTTCCGGAGATCGTGATGGGCTGGTTGACGTGCACGACCGGAAGCGGGCTGATCACGGAGGTAGGCGGCGTCGAATCCGTGGACTTCGTCGCGGCCACGAGACCTGGTCGGATCGTGGCGGGCTGTACTCCCATGTCGGCAAGGAGGTTGACCGTCGCCTGCTGCATACGTGGGTCGGCAGGCGCGGTCGGCCGGTCGTGATTGGCGTCGAGCCCCCATGCCCATTGAAGGGTCCCACTGCTGAAGACCAGCGCGCCGCTCGGCGTCGATACAGGGTCATGTGATGGACAACAGTCTCGACGCCGTCGCGTTCGGGTTCGAGCCCGGTGCCTGAAACTCGGGATTTGGCCCAGCCTCCAGGCCACCGACGCCGGCAATCGTCGTCGACAATCGAACGAGTCCTGGGGGGCGGAACGTGGTGCCCGTCGGGAGCAGACCAGGAAATGCTGATTGGAAAGCGCCTCCTCCGCCCGTGTCGACGTCCTCGTCCCACTCTGAGCCGAGCGTCGATTGGGGGAGCGACGCAACCTGGCCAGGGCCCTGCTGGGCGATGGAGGTGCTTCGCCAGAAGCGCATCTTCCCGTCGTCTGCCGGAACGTTCATCGGCATCTCGCTGTTTTGGGCGTACAACGTTCCGGTGAGCCCGTTCTCGGGCCGCCCACCGTCGGAGGGCGGGCTGAAGCGAGGATCGCGCCAAAGCCCCGTCCACGTCGAAGTCGGGTCGAGCTTCTGCGCCGATTCCTTGTAGCACACGACTGTGCGACGGTTGTTCTCCCAGCGCGTCTTCCAAATTGACGTGTTGCCGGTGAAGAACGCGAGATTCACGCCGCTCGCGAGGGCCGCTTCGGCGTTGGCGCGTTGACCACCCGACCAATACTCGTCGTGTCCTGACGAGAGGAAGATCTTGTGGTTCCTCATGAGGCCGCCACGGGCGTCGGAGTCGACTCCGGTGAAGTAACTCAGGTCGTAACCGTTCGATTCCAGCCAGCGCACCATCGGGTACTCATAAGAGAAGAGCCAACTGTGCCCTGCGTCTCGAGTCAGAAATGGTCGGTTGTAGCTGACCTTGAATGCAGCATTGTTGAATCCGCCCGCGCCTCCCTGGTAGAGACTGACGCCGCCGTAGGTGTTGTACGCCTCCCACGTTGTGTCAGAGGTCTGGACCAGAACGTCGGATGTGCTCGCGTCGTCTCGCACGATAAAGACGATGTGACTCGCGCCGATCTGACCCGAGTCGCGCACGAGCTTGGCGAAATAGATTCCAGAGACCGCGTTAGCCGGGACCTGCCACGACGCCGACTCGGCCCAGTTGCCACAGTCCAAGAGCGCTGTCGCTGAATCAAACCCGCAGTTCGGCTGTTGCTGTTGGAAGACGGTCGGGCGCTGGATCGCAACCTTTCGCGCCCCTGCGCCTCCGTAGAAGCCCATCCTGTAGATCTCGAGGTGATACAGCGACGCGTTCGTTGCGACCTTGAAGTGCACCGTCTCACCACGGTTCACGCTGATCGAGCTGGCGAAGCCCAGGATGCTCGGGTCACCGCTGCCCCTGACATCCCATTCCGACGCGGGGTTGCCGGCCGCCGTGTTCTCGCACGCAACTCGGTTGACCGTCCCCGGATTGTCCAGACACGCCGGTCCCGGAAAGGACTGGTTTGGACGGTAATGGTCGATCGGCCTGGCGGTGGCGGTTTTACGGGAGCGCACGCTGCAAGCCCGATCGCCAGAACAGCGATTGCCGCGATCCAACGCGATGAAGGTCGACGACACGCGTGCAGTCGTCGCGAAACCAAAACCAGGAAGCTCGGACGATCCGACTGCTCGCGGGCGTGTTGCGAATCTCCCGCCCTATCTTCCACGCGTCTTCTCGATTCGTGTCACGAGTTCGCAACCGGAACACCGGTGGTTCGCGTTTCGTCGTGCGTTCTAGTACGGCGTTCCTCGCGCGCGAAGGAGCGCGCGGCTTATGCGCAAAAGAAATTTCCCTCTGGCACGCAATTGTCAACACAGCGTGGCAGCGCTACCACGATAAGTGAGTGCGGAACACAAACCTCAACGCAGCCGCGCGTTCACAGGCTAACGGTCCACACCACCTCGCAGCTGGCACTACCGACGGGCTCGCCGCGACCAAGCACACGCACTTGCACAGACACGACGGCCGGCGAACTTGGCCCGGCGACTAGTCCTTGTGGCTGTTCCCCGGCATGAAGCGGACCGGGAGCGCGTCGGGCGACCGGAAGGCGGTGCCGACGATCCGGGGACGCGGGGCATCGCGGTCGAGGCGGAGATCGTGGAGTCGCTCGAGTGTGGCGTCCAGCGCGACACGGGTCTCCATGCGTGCCAGATGCATGCCGAGGCACATGTGCGGTCCGGAGCCGAACGACAGGTGTGGCGCGGGACTGCGGTGGATGTCGAAGCGGTCGGGCTCCTCGTACTGTGCCTCGTCCCGGTTCGCCGATCCGATGAAGACGTTGAGGACTCGGCCGGCCGGGATGTCGACGCCGCCCAATCGCGCGTCCCGCGCGGATTGGCGCGGAATCATCACGACCGGCGTCTCCCACCTCAGCCCCTCCTCGATCGCGGCGCCCCGCAGCTCCGGATGCCGCGTGACCTCGTCGAGTTGATCGGGGTGGGTGAGCAGGGCGAACAGAAGGTTGCCGAGTGACCGGTAGGTCGTCTCGATGCCGGCCGGGAGCAGCAGTCGGAGGAAGGCGAAGATCTCCTCGTCGGTCAGCCCCGTACCGTCGACCTCGGTCTGGACGAGCTCGCTGATGAGATCGTCTCGTGGTCGCACACGACGCTCGGCGACTTGTCCGGCGAAATAGCCGCGCAGCGCCTGCGCGGCAGCGATGCCCCGATCCCAGTTGACGACCATGCTGATGAGCTCGAGCGACCAGCGTTGGAACCGCTCGGAATCACCATCGGGAAGTCCGAGGATGCGGGCGATCACGCGCACCGGGAAGGCGAACGTCAGGCGGCGGACGAGATCGGCACGGCCGAGGGGCGCGAACGAGTCGATCAGCTCGTCGACCACGCGTCGCACCAGGTCGTGCTTCCACCGGGCGAGGAGCTTCGGGCGGAACGCAGGCGCGACGAGCGCCCGGTGCGCGCGGTGATCGGGCGCGTCCATCGCGATCATCGTGTGATCGAGCATGGGACCCATGATCTCGGAGAGGATCTGCGACGAGTACGTCTCGTGGTCTCGCAGCACGGTCATCGCCTCGTCGTGCCCCACCACGTTGAACGATGCCTCGGCGGCCGACCCTTCGGCGCCCTCGTCGATCGCCACCACGTCGTTCGGGAACGGCCACTCCGCCAGCACCGACCCTCGCCGACGCGCGGCAGCGAGACACGGATACGGATCGTCGATGCCGCCGAGTTGGATCGTGTCGGGCAGCTCGAAGGGGTCGAACGGGGCGGGATCCGTAACGGCTACCCTCTGGTCCATCAGATTCCAGTCCGTCGGCTGAATACCGACGAGTATGTGACCGGACGAGCGATTCGTCAAGGAAGGAGTCGCGGTGACCTTCGAGCCCCTCACCCCGGAGCGCCGGCGGGCCATGACCCGCCAGCACCTCCTCGATGCCGCCGCGATCGTGTTCGCTCGCAACGGGTTCCATGGCTCGACCCTCGACGAGGTCGCCGCCACCGCCGGCTTCAGCAAGGGCGCCGTTTACTCGAACTTCAAGAGCAAGGACGACCTGTTCGTCGCGCTGCTCGACGACCGCATCGAGCGGCAGTTCGCCGTCGTGAGCGAGGTCCTGGACACCGGCTCCCACGACGCGGCCGAGCAGTTCCCCCGCATCCGTGAGATCTTCCGCAGCGACATGTTCTGGAGTGACGACTTCCTCACCCTCTGGCTCGAGTTCGTCCTGTACGCACGGCGCAATCCCGAGGCCCAACGGAAGCTCGCGGCCAGCGCTCGCCGGTCGCATACACGCGTGCAGCAGCTGATCGAACACGAATACACGATGGTCGGCGTGAGCCCGAGCTATCCGACGAGCGACCTCGCCGAAATCTCGTTGGCTCTCTTCAACGGCCTGGGAGTCGATCGCCTCGTGAACCCCTCCGCGGTGACCGAGCAAATGCTCGACACGACGCTCGCGTTCCTCTACGACGCGATGGGTGTAGAGGACAACGCGGTCGACCAGCGGTCGCCGCGCTAGGCCAGCGGGTCGGCGAAGGGGTTCGACTCGATCGTCGAGTCGGTGAACGGATCGTGTTCGGCGGGTGCCTCGACGGCGAGGGTCTCCACGCCGAGCTCCTCCGCCAGGCCCTCGTAGCCGACGCGTTCGAGCTCGTCGGCGAGCTCGGGGCCTCCGCTGGTCACGACCCGTCCCGCCATGAGCACGTGCACCCGGTCGGCGCGCAGCTCGCTGAGCACCCGGGCGTAGTGGGTGATCGCGAGCACGCCGAGGTCGCTCTCCTCGGTCATCGCCTCGACCCGCCGGGCGACGTCCCGGAGCGCGTCGACGTCGAGACCGGAGTCGATCTCGTCGAGCACCGCGAACTTGGGCTCGAGCACCGCGAGCTGGAGCGTCTCGGCGCGCTTCTGCTCGCCGCCGGAGAACTCGACGTTGACGCCGCGGGTCAGGAACTGGTCGCCGACCGCCAGGCGTTGCGCTTCGCTCGCGAGTCGCTCGGCAAGGCCGTTCGGCTCCCCGCCCCGACCGCGGATCGCGGCGCCGAGGAAGTCGATCAGACGCACGCCCGCCACCTCGACCGGGTACTGCATCGCGAGGAAGAGCCCCTTGGCGGCGCGCTCCCATGTCGGCAGCCCCAACAGCTCCTCGCCGTCGAGCGTGACCGAGCCGCCGAGCACCTCGTATTCGGGCCGACCCATGAGCGCGTGGGCGAGCGTCGACTTCCCCGATCCGTTCGGACCCATCAGGGCGTGAACCTCGCCCGAGGAGACCTCCAGGTCGACGCCGCGCAGGATCTCCTGCCCGTCGACGGCCACCCGCAGCCCCGCGATCCGCAACGTGCTCACGCGTTCGTCACCACCACGTCGTCCCCGTCGATCTTGACGTCGTACACCCGTACCGGCTGCGTCGCGGGCAGGGTCGCAGGTTCGCCGGTCTCGAGCGAGAACGTCGACCCGTGCTTCGGGCACTCGATCTCGAGGTCGTCCTCCCAGACGTCGCCCTCGGACAGCGAATAGTCGGCGTGCGAGCACGTGTCGTCGATGACATAGAAGTCGTCGCCGATGCGGACGACGCACAGGCGCTGACCGTCGACGTCGAAGCGCTTGGCGGACCCCGCCTCGACGTCCTTGACCGAGCACACGCGCAGCTCACCCACGGCGATGCTCCACCTTCTCGACCACGGTGCGCCGGAGCGCTCGCACCAGCGTCGGTACGGGCAGTCGTTCCAGCACGTCGTCGAAGAAGCCCAGGACGATCAGCCGCTCGGCGTCCTCCGGCCGCACGCCGCGGCTCTCGAGGTAGTAGAGCTGGTCCTCGTCGATGGGCCCGACCGCGCTCGTGTGCGAGCACTTCACGTCGTTGGCCTCGATCTCGAGATTGGGGATCGAGTCTGCCCCCGCTCCCTCGGTCAGCACGAGGTTGCGATTCGTCTGGTTCGCGACCGCCTTGCGAGCGTCCGGGCGGAGCCGGATGAGGCCCGAGTACACCGAGTGCGCCTGATCCTCGACCGCGCCTTTGAACAGCAGATCGCTGCGGGTGTTGGGGGCGTCGTGGTCCTGCAGCGTGCGGAAGTCGAGCATCTGGGTGTGGTCGCCGAAGTAGACGGCCATGAGGTCGCTCTCGGCGTTGTCGCCTCCGAGCAGCGACTCGCTCCGCAGTCGGGCGTAGTCGCCCCCCAACGCGACCGCCGACGAGAGCAGTGACGCGTCACGTCCGACGTGCGCGCGCTGCAGCGCCACCTGCCACGTGTTCGGTCCGTGCTCCTGCACGGACAGGTACCGCAGCCGGGCGTTGTCGCCGACGAGGAGCTCGACCACCGCGTCGACCAAATGACCGGAACTGCCGACGTCGGGCGAGCCGAAACGGTCGACGACCGTGATCTCCGAGCTCTCGTCCGCGACGACCAGGGTGTGAGGGAAGGTCACGAGACCCTCGCCCTCGGACCAGTGCAGGACGATGATCGGCTTGTCGACCACGACGCCGGCAGGGACCTTGATGAACGCCCCGCCGGCGAGGAACGAGTCGTGCAGGACCGTGAACGCGTCGGGCGACGCCTGCGAGCACGACCCCAGCACCTCGGCGACGTCGGCCTCCTCGCGCGTCGCGAGCCCGCAGACGACCACGCCCTTTCCGGCGAGGGCATCGTCCAGCTCGTGGTGCACGACGCGGCCGTTGCGCACCACGACCAGGCCGGCGCGCTCGCCCGCTTCTGCCGCCACCGGACCACCGCCCGGCGCCGGCTCCGGCCCGGGCTCGCCCAGATCGTCGCGGGACGGCGGGCGGAAGCGGTCGAGATCGAGCTCGTCGATGCGGCTGTAGCGCCAGATCTCTTCGGCGTCGGTGGGCCAGGTGATCCCGTCGAGCTGCTCGACCGCAGCAAGACGTCGCTCGACGAGCCAGTCCGGCCCGCCGAGCGCGCGTGCGGCTTCGGGCGAGAACGCGGTCATGAGCGGTTCACCGACCGCTCAGGCACATGCCGGTACGACCAACGAAATCATCGAAGGAGCCGTTAACCAACGGCTCCTTCCATGTTCAGTTCGATGAGCCGGCTCAGCTCGACCGCGTACTCCATCGGCAACGTCTTCACGATCGGCTCGATGAAGCCGTTCACGATCATCGCCGTCGCCTGCTGCTCGCTCAGCCCGCGGCTCATCAGATAGAAGATCTGGTCCTCACCGACCTTCGAGACCGTGGCCTCGTGGCCGATGCGGGCGTCCTTCTCCTCGATCTCCATGTACGGGTACGTGTCGGAGCGGCTGTCCTCGTCGAGGATCAGGGCGTCGCAGCGGACGTGGCTCTTCACGTTGTGAGCGCCCTCCTCGACCTTCACCAGGCCGCGGTAGGTCGTGCGCCCGCCGTCCTTCGAGATCGACTTCGACTCGATGATCGAGGTCGTGTCGGGTGCGACGTGGGTCATCTTGGCGCCGGCGTCCTGGTGCATGCCCTCGCCGGCGTACGCGACCGACAGCACCTCACCGTGCGCCTTCGGACCCGTCATCACCACCGACGGGTACTTCATCGTCAGCTTCGACCCGATGTTGCCGTCGATCCACTCGACGGTCGCCTCGCGCTCGGCCTTGGCCCGCTTCGTCACGAGGTTGTAGACGTTCGGCGACCAGTTCTGGATAGTCGTGTACCGGATGCGCGCGCCGGGCTTGGCGACGAGCTCCACGACGGCGGAGTGCAGGGAGTCACCCGTGTAGATCGGCGCCGAACAACCCTCGACGTAGTGCACCGAGGCGCCCTCGTCGGCGATGATCAGCGTCCGCTCGAACTGGCCCGCGTTCTCGGCGTTGATGCGGAAGTACGCCTGCAGCGGCATCTCGACGTGCACGCCCGGCGGCACGTAGATGAACGAGCCGCCCGACCATACGGTCGAGTTGAGCGCGGCGAACTTGTTGTCGCCCGGCGGGATGACCGTCGCGAAGTGCTCGCGCACGATCTCCGGGTACTCGCGCACGGCGGTGTCCATGTCGGTGAACAGGACACCCTGCTTGGCGAGCTCGTCACGGTTCTTGTGGTAGACGGTCTCGCTCTCGAACTGCGCCGTGACACCGGCGAGGTACTTCCGCTCCGCTTCCGGGATGCCGAGCTTCTCGTACGTCGCCTTCATCGACTCGGGGAGCATGTCCCAGTTGTCGGCGACCTCTCCCTTGTCGGTCGGCTTCAGGTAGTAGTAGATGTCGTCGAAGTCGATGGTCGGCATGTTCTTGGCGAACCACTCGAGCATCGGCTTGCGCTCGAACCGCTTCAGGGACTTCAGCCGGAAGTCGCGCATCCAGTCGGGTTCGGACTTCTGTCCGGAGATCTCGCGGACGATCTCCTCGTTCAGGCCCTTCTTCGGGATGTAGGCGTAGTCGTCCGTGCTGTCGGCCCAGCCGAGCTTGTACTTGCCGAGATCGATTCCACTGACAGCCATGCGTCCTCGCCTCCCCAGCCGGGTGGCGGTTCAGGGTCCGGAAAGCCCCCGGGGGCAGGGGTTCCGGGGGATTTTCACTACGTCGATAGTAACAATCCCGGGGGTCTCCGACCAAGTCCCCCGCCCGATCCCGGCTCGATTCCCGCCCCCCGCCGGATGGGTCAGGGCTCGGCGGCGCCGCCCGTGGCCGCCGTCTGGCGGGCGGGTGCGGTGGTGGTCGTGGTCGACCCCCCGTCGCCGCCCCCGGCCGCCTGCTGGGCCCGGTTGATGAAGTCGCCGACCTGGTTGATCAGCTGCTGGTAGGTACCCAGATCGCCCTGGCGCAACGCATCCTGGGCCTGCTGGTACGTGGCGGCGGCCTGGTTCAGCAGGTCCTGCACGTTGCCGCCCGCGGGCGGGGTGGGCGTGGTCGGCGCCGCGCCACCATCGGGCAGTGGCTGCGCCGGTGCCTGGCCGAACAGTTGAGCCAAACCGTCGTTGACGGTGGACGCCAGCACGGGGTCTTGACCGGCGTACGCGACGACGACGAAACGGAACTGCGGATAGCTCGATTCGCCGGCCGCCTGCACGTAGAAGGGCCGGATGTAGAGAATCGAGTTGCCGACGGGGATGAGCTGGAGGCTCCCCTGGATCACGGTCGAGCCCTGCTGGTTGAGCAGCGTGAGATTGCGCGACACCTCGGGCGTGCTCTTGATCCGGTTGTCGATCTGGACCGGTCCGAGCACGGACTCCCCCTGCGGCATCTCGAACGCCTTCAGCTCGCCGTAGTTCCTCGGATCGGAGCTCGCGGTCATGAACGACACGAGGCGCGTCTGCTTGTTGCCCGCCGACACGGGCACGAATGGCTGGAGGATGATGAAGCTCGGCTCCTGTTCTCCCGGCTGGTTGATGTACAGGTAGTAGGGCCGCATCCGGTTGCCGGTCGACGTCGCGCCCTTCGGGTTCGGTGCCTGCGGTGTTGCCGCCTGCAGCTGCGCCACTGTGAGCCGGCCCGAACCCGGGTCCGGTGAGAGGAGCCACTTGGCGCTGCCCTGGTAGAAGCGCCGGCTCTCCGTGACGTGGTAACGCGAGTACACGTCCGACTGCACCCGGAACAGGTCCTCGGGATAGCGCAGGTGCCCCTGCAGCTCCTTGGGCATCTTGTCGAAGTCGGTGAACAGGTCCGGGAACGCAGACCGGTACGACCGGATCAACGGGTCCTTCGGGTCGATCACGTAGAACTTCACCGTGCCGTCGTAGGCGTCGACCGTCGCCTTCACGGAGTTGCGGACGTAGCTGAAGCTGTGGTTCAGGCCGGTGTCGCTCGGGCCCGAGACCTTCTGCGCGTACGGGTAGCGGCTGGTGGTGGTGTACGCGTCGAGGACCCACGTGACACGGCCGCCACTGACGACCGGGTACGGGTCGGCGTCGAAGTCGAGGAACGGGGCGAGCTTCTTCACCCGGTCCTTGATGTCGCGGACATAGAGGACCTTCGTGTCCCCGCCGACCTGCCCCGAGATGAGCGGGTTGATGTCGCCGAAGCGCAACGCGAAGGCAGCCCGGCGAATCGGGTTGTCGAGCTTGACCCCGTCCTTGCCGTTGTAGCGCGTCGTCGCGTCGGCGCGACCGGGACGCGAGTAGTCGAACTCGCGTTGCTTGGCGTCCACGAGCGCGTAGCCGGGCTGGCGCTCACCGAAGTACAAATCGGGCTGGTTGAGCGGGATTGCCGCGTCCTTGGGGACGGGGATCCCGCTGAGGAGGAAGTCGGGGTTCCCGTCCTGGGCGGCGACGTTCGTCGGCGACGCGATGATCCCGTAGCCGTGCGTGTACACGAGGTGCTGGTTCACCCACGACTGGCTCGGAAGCTCACCCTGGCTGATCTCGCGTGCGGACAGCACGACTTGGCGGGTCTGGTCGCCGACCGTGTACCGATCGATGTCGACGTCGTCGATCTTGTAGAAGGTCTGGAGGCCCTGGAGCGACTGGTATGTCGACTGGATGACGTTCGGATCCCACAAGCGCGCGTTGTCGATGGACGGCGCGTTCTGAGCGACGACGGACGCGTCGAGGTTCTGCTGATAGTCGAACGGTTTGTTCTCGACACCGCCGAGATTGAACGCGGATCGCGTCGCCGCGATGTTGCGCTCGATGTACTCCTGCTCGTTCTGGAACTCGTTCGGCTCGACCCGGAACTTCTGCACCCCGGCCGGGTAGATCGTGCCGATGACGATCGACACGAACCCCCACAAGCCGACGGCGATGATCGGGAGCACCCAGCCTCGCCGCCAGATGTTCCAGATGAACAGACCCGCGGCGACGATCGAGATGAAGATCAACAGGTTCAGCGCCGGCAACTGCGCCTTCACGTCGGTGTAGCTGGCGCCGGTGACGACGCCACGTTGCGAGAAGTCGAGGTTGAAGCGGTCGAGGTAGTACTGGGCCGTCTTCACGAGCGCCATCACGGCGAGGATCACCGACAGGTGCGCCTTGACCTGGGGGGTCACCCGTTGGAACGGGCTCTGGAACCGGATGCCGCCGTTGAGGTAGTGCGCGACCGCCGTCACGAGCAGCACGATCACGAGGCCGGCGAAGAGCCAGTTGGCGATGAAACGCAGGAAGGGCAACTGGAACACGTAGAAGCCGATGTCCTGGTTGAACTGCGGGTCCTTGACGCCGAAGTCGACGCGGTGGGTGAACAGCACCCATTCCTGCCATTGCGAGGAGACGCCCACGCCCGCGATCAACGCGAAGAACAGCGAGACGCCGACGCGGATCCGGCCCTGGTAGGGCGACACGAACTGCTGGTACCGCTCGACGAGCTCGTCCTCGGGACCCATGGATCGGTACTTCGGGGCGAGCCGGTCGGCGATCAGCAGGCTCGTCAGCATGATCACGAAGAACACGAGCGTGAACACGAGCGCGGGCACGACCTTGGCGGCGAGGAGCTCTCGCCAGGTGCTGCCCTGCCCGATGGAGTCGAACCAGAGGAAGTCGGTGTAGAAGCCCGCCAGCCCGCGCAGGCTGAACAGGAGGATCACCAGCAGGATGATCCCCGCGATGATCCATCCGCGCACGCGGAAGCCGCGCCGGCGACGTGGGACTGTGGGCACGCGCATCGGCTGCGAAGCCTACTGCCGGGGTATCGAAGTTCCGGGTCGCGCGTTCAGCCGCTCATTCGGCTCTGTGCTCTTCGTGCACGACCGCGAGCAGGCACCGGCAGCCAGGGTGCGCAGGCGGGAACTGTTGACCGGTCGGGAAGCGCTCCCCGCGTCGTGTGGGCTCGAGCGCGTTGTCGTCGGCGTCGGGGCACTGGCCCTGCTCGGCGGGAACCCAACGCAGGCGTGCGCCCTCGGGAGTGGCGTCGTACACACCACGCGCGTACACCGCGGCGAGGAGGTCGCGGATTCGGTTGTCGAGCTCCTCGCCCTTCCACTCGCGGTAGCGCGCACCGATCCGGTGGGCGATCACATCGGGGTTGGCGTCGTCGCCGAGCGTGTCGTCGACAGCGGCAAGCAGGCGATCGCGCAGGGGCGTGACGAGCACCTCGACCATGCCGGTGACCATGCGCTGCGGTGCACCATTCACGGGCTCACCGTCCGGTTCGGCGGCGGTCCGCGCCGCCGCGTACGCCTCGACGATCGCCGGCGAGAGCACCTCAGACCAGGCCGTCACCTGCCGGGAAAGGGGCGGCAGGAGCTTGTCGGTGGTCAGGCGGCCGCGCTGGCGCCGGAGTGCGTCGAGGATCTCGTTCTGTTCGTTCTGCAGGACGCGCTTGCTATGGCGGACGAGCTCGCGGGCGATCGGGGTGAGGAGCTCATCGCGACGAGCAAGCAGCTCGGGGTCGCCGTCGGTCGTCGCCGGACGCGGCGCCGGCGCCGACTCGACGAGGACGGCCCCGTCCGCCGCTTCCGGCTCACGACCGGCCCCGCCGCCGCTGCCGATCGCGCCGGAGTCGTCGAAATCGATGCGCGGCTCTTCGACCGTCTTCGCACGTATACCGCGAATGCGCTCGAACAGGGCGTCGACGTCGTTCTCCGGCTCGGACGTCTCCTGCGGTTCGGCCTCGGACGCGCCGGTCGACACGGGGCCCGGTTCGCGTTCGGCAACAGGTTCGGGTTCGCGTTCGGCGAAAGGTTCGGGCTCCGGTGCGGCGACCGACGCGTTGTTCGCAGCGGGTTCCTCCTCCCGCTCGGGCTGAGGCTCGGGGCGTGGTTCCGGCGCCGGCGAGCGCTCCGGTTCGTGGCGGCCGGGCAACTCGCCCAGACCGATTCCGGTCGCGGGCCGCGCCTTCGGGACCGGAGGTTGCGTTTGCGGTTCATGTTCCGGTCTCGGTGACGGTTCGCGTTGTACCCAGGGTGGCGGCTCGGGCGCGGGATCGAGCGGCGCGGTGATGCGCGGCACGGAGCTCCCGCGTGGCACCGGATGGTCCGGCGCCGACTCCGAGTCGGACGGATACGAGATGTGCGGCCCGGCGTCGGCGGTGACGGGTGGGAACGGGCGACCGGCACCGAATTGCGAGAGCTTCTCGTTCGCTTCGGACACTGTGTCCCGCACGACAAGGTACGCCTCGGCGAAGCGATCGCGATCCTCCCGCAGCTGATCGATGTACGCCCGCAGCGTGTCGCGCCGGCGGTTCAGGTCTGCCAGCACGCGCTCGCGCAGCGCCCGGGCCTCGGCGACCATCTCCCGGCCCCGCTCGCGCGCCGTCTCGATGATGGCGCGCGAATCCCGGTTCGCCAGTTCGAGCTGCTCGGTGCGGATGCGCGCCGATTCCTCCCGCGCCGCACGTTCGACGCTCGACGCCTCTTCGCGCGCCCGTTGCGCCACCTTCTCGGCCGATTCCTCCGCGGAACGCAGTGTGCGGGCCACCTCCTGCCCGACCTGCTCGACGAGCTGATCCCTGGAAGGGAGCGGCGGATGCCGAAGCTGGCCCTCGAGGTCGGCGAGCCGACGGTTCACGGCGTCGAACTCGTCGGCTACCCGCTGCAGGAACGCGCGCACCTCCTTCTCGTCGAGGCCCTTGCGCGCCTTCGGGAAGTGCTGCCGCTCGATCTGGGCGGGCGTGAGCCGGGGCTCGTCCGAGCCGGCCGGGCGAGGCTCTTCGATCGACATCGGCGCAACTGTATTGGGGCTAAGGACAGGCTGCGGCGGGCGGCGCGGGCGGGACGCCGGTGTCATCGCCGCCGAACTTCTTCAGCTCGGTCAAGGCGTCGTCGAGGCTCCGGATGCCGACGACCTTCATCCCATCGGCGCGGCTGCGGGCGTCCTTGACCTCCTCCGTCGGGACGAGGAACAGCTTCGCTCCCGCCCGGCCGGCGGCCACCGCCTTCTGCTCGGCGCCCCCGATGGGCCCCACCGTGCCGTCGGTGCGGATGGTCCCCGTGACCGCCACCTTCTTGCCGCCCGTGAGGTCGCCGGCGGTGAGCTCGTCGAGGATCGTGAGGGTGAACGCAAGGCCCGCCGACGGTCCGCTCACGCGGCCGGTGTCGATCTGGACGTCCACCGGGAAGTCGAACTTCTCACTGCGGGTTGCGGTCTGGACGCCGACCTGGGCGCGGCCCTCGCAGGGGCCTGCCTGCGCGGGACGGCTCACGACCGCCACCTGCGCGCTTCTTCCTTCTCGGTCGACCGTGAAAGCGACCGGCTGACCCGGGGGTCGGCTGCGCACGATCGGCCCCAGTTGGTCGGCGAGCGTCACGGGTTGTCCGTCGACGGCGGTGATGACGTCGCCGACCCGGAGCTTGCCGTCGGCCGGGGCCCGCTTCTGCACCGCAGTGACGACGGCGCCTGCCCCGGTCACCGGGACCTGGTAACCGAGCCGCTCGAGCGCGACCTTCTTGGCCGTCATCTGCGAGTCGGCCATCTCGAGCTTGTTGAGCCGCGCATCCTCGGCACGGGAACGGCCTTGCAGCACCTCGTCCTCCGAGACGACGTCCGTGTCGTCGTCAAGCCACCCCGAGAGGACCGCGAATGCGTTCGGGCGGTCGCTCGACACGGAGACGGTGAGGAACAGCAGCTCGCCGCGGTGCGTATACGTCGGCGCGCCCTCGATCTTCACGACGCGCTCGACTGAGCTCGCGGTCCCCGGGGCGATCAGCACGTACGGCAGACGGATCAGGGCGCCGCCGAGGATCACGATCACGGCGAGGATGCCGGCGATCGTGCCGGCGGCGACGAGCGGCCGCCGTCGACGCGGCGGCAGCGCCGGCGGGAGCGGCGGGGGCGGGAGGGGTTCGTCCCTCTCGTCGTTCATCGACAGAGCCTGCCATGCACCACCCCGGCCGACGGTCGCGGCTCCCTATGGTCGGGGCATGCACGCCCGCGATGGCGCCGATCGGCGAACAGCCGTCGAACGAGCCGCGGACGCGGCGGCGCTCGGCATGCGCGCGCGACTCCCGGCGGGCGCCGCCGCCGACCTCGAACGCGCCGCCGGTGACGATCCCGATGCGCGCGTGCGGGCGGCGGCACTCGGCGCGCTCGCTCGCGCCGGCGGGCGGCGACGGGCGACGGCGGCGTGGCGGGTCGCGCTCGCCGATGCCGAGCCGGCGGTGCGCCGGCGCGCCGCCGACCTCGCCCCCGGGCTCGGCACGCCGGTCCGGCCCCTGCTGGCTCTTCTCGGCGACGGCGACGTCACCGTGATCGAGGCGAGCGCGTGGGCGCTCGGCGAGCTCGGCGCGACAGCCGTGCACGCCGGCGCCGTCCCCGCGCTCGTGGCCGTCGCTCGCACACACGACGACCCGCTGGCCCGGGAGGCCGCAGTGGCGGCAATCGGCGCCCTCGGCGCCCCTGCCGGGCTTCCCGCCGTGCTCGCCGCCTGCCGGGACAAACCCGCCGTGCGCCGCCGCGCCGTGCTCGCCCTCGCGCCCTTCGAGGGCGCCGAGGTCGAAGAAGCCCTGCGCGCCGCGCTCGAGGACCGCGATTGGCAGGTGCAGACAGGCGGCCGAAGACTTGCTGGCCGATTAGCGGCCGCCGCCGGACCGTCAGGACCGCGGGCCGTCCAGGAACATGTCTTTCACACGGTCGAAGCTCTCGAGGCAACGGCCCGCGCCGTGCACGACGCACTCGAGCGGGGCGTCGACGAGGTGGACGGGCAGCGCCGTCTCCTTGGAGATGCGCTGGTCCATGCCGCGCAGCATGCCGCCGCCGCCCACGAGGTGGACGCCCTGGAGGATGAGGTCCTGCGCGAGGTCGGGCGGCGTCTGTCCGAGCGCACGCACGATGATCTCGAGGATGGCGCGCACGGGCTCGTCGAGCGCCTCGCGCACCTCCTCCGGGCTCAGCACGATGATCTTGGCGGTGCTGGTGGTCAGGTCACGCCCGCGCACCTCGGCCTTGTACTCGTCGCCACTCGAGCAGGCCGAGCCGATCGCGAGCTTGATCTCCTCGGCCGTCCGCTCGCCGATCGCCACGCCGTATTCACGCCGCACGTATGCCTGAATGGCGGCGTCCATGTCGAACCCGCCGACGCGGACCGCTTCGAGCGCGACGACGCCACCCAGCGAGATGACCGCGACCTCGGACGTCCCGCCGCCGACATCGACGATCATGTTGCCGAGCGGCTCCTCGATCGGGAGCGACGCGCCAATAGCGGCGGCCATCGGCTGCTCGATCAGGAACGCGTGGGCGGCGCCGGCACGCCGGGCCGCCTCGAGCACGGCGCGCTGCTCGACGTGCGTGATCGCCGACGGCACGCAGATGAGCACACGCGCCCGGTAGAAGCGTGACACCCCCGCGCGCTGGAACAGCGTGCGGATCAGCCGCTCGGTGACCTCGAAGTCCGTGATCGCGCCGCCGCGCAGCGGCCGGACGGCCACGATGTATCCCGGCGTGCGACCGATCATCTGCCACGCCTCGTGACCGATCGCGAGCACGTCGTTGGTGCGGCTGTCGAGCGCGATCACAGTCGGCTCGTTGACGATGATGCCCTCGCCACGCGAGTAGACGAGGGTGTTGGCGGTCCCGAGGTCGATGGCGAGATCCCGCGCCAGCGCCGATCACCCGGTCTTGGTCGACGGGCGGACCGGGCGAACAGGCTTGGCGTGCTCGGCCCATTCGGAGCCGTCGGCCCAGTGCTCCCGCTTCCAGATCGGGACGGTCTCCTTCAGCGTGTCGATGCCGAAGCGCGCCGCCTCGAACGCCTCGGCGCGGTGCGGCGCCGAGACCACCACCGCGACAGACGGCTCGGAGAGCCCGAGATCGCCGATCCGATGAAGCAGCGCGACGCGCTCGACCTCGGGCCAGCGCCGCCGCAGCTCCTCCGTGATCTCTCCGAGCCGGCGCGTCGCCGCCTCTTCGTACGCCTCGTACGTCAGGCCGCGCACTCCGGACCGGCCCTCGGAGTGTTCGCGCACGACCCCGAGGAAGGAGACGACCGCGCCGCTGCCTGGCGTGGTGACCCAGGCGTTGGCGGCGTCGACCGGAAGCGGCAGCGACGTGAGTGCAACCCAGTCGCGTCCGGCAGGGGGCGCGAGCACGTATGTGATCGTACTGCCGCACCCCATTGGAGCCGCGACCTACCACGAAGAGCGCGGCCGTACACTCCCGCGGTAACGCGGCTTGGCCGACCGCCACTGCAAGCGGGATCTTGCGACGGCGACGATGGAGTAGAGATGCCCGGCGACGATCCGGAGGACGAGCGCGCCGGCGGACCGCCGCCCGATCCGTCCGATCGGGCCTGGGTCCACCCCACCGAGATGGCGTCGTTCGTCGCCACCAGCCGGCCTCGTTCGTCCCGACGCGGTCGGTGGGTGGCGCTCGCCGCCGGCGTGACCGTGGTGGCGGCCGTGGCCGGCGTCGTCGCCCTCATGACCGTCAACGACTCGGGCGGTCCGGCGCGGCAGGTGCGCAGCGGCGCGGTCCAACGGATCGTGGCAACCCTCGCGCCGAGCGTCGTCGGGGTGCGGACGACGCGCGGTGACGAGACCGGACGGGCGTCGGGCGTCTGTGTGCAGGCCGGCCAGATCGTCACGACCGCGCACGCGGTCGACGGCGCCGACGCGGTGTCGATCGTCACCGCCGACGGTCGCACGCTTCCCGCGGCCCTCGACGCGAGTGACCCCGCTTCGGACCTCGCCCTTCTCACGGTCGACGGGAAGAACATGCAGCCCGCCCAGCTCGGGGCCTCGGCCGGCCTCGAGGTCGGTCAGCAGGTGGTCGGCGTGGCGGCCGGGTCGTCGGGACGCCACCGCTGGGTCGACGTCGGCGAGATCGGGGCCTTCAACCGCGCGTTCGTCTGGGGCCAAGGAGTCTCGGTCCCCGGTCTCATCGAGACCGACATGACCGCCGGTGGCGAACACTCGGGTGGCGCGCTCGTCGACAGCCGGGGCGCGGTCGTCGGGATCCTGGTCGTACCCCCGGATTCGTCCACCGCGGGGTTGGCGCTCCCGATCGACGAGGCGCGCGACGTCACCGCCCAGTTGACCGCACGCGGAAGCGCGGAGCACGGCTGGCTCGGCGTCTGGGCCACCGACGACACCGAACGCGTCGGTGGCGGCGCGCGTGTCCAGGGTGTCGTGCCCGGAAGCCCCGCCGACGATGCGGGGCTCGAGCAGGGAGACGTGGTCGTCGAGGTCGGGAAAGCGGGTTCCACGACCGCGATCTCGAGCGTGGCCCAGCTGATGAGCGAGGTCGGGCGGCGCAAGCCGGGTGAGAAGATGAACGTCATGCTGTATCGCGACCGCGGGAAGCGCCGCATCGGCCTCGTGCTCGGCGACCAACGCGATGCCGGCACGACCGCGGGTTCAGTGCCCGCCGAGCCCGGCAACGCGCAGTGATTTGCCGGGCTGGGGTGACCTCGGCACGATGGAGGACATGAGCGTGAGCGAGGAACCGCTCCTCGAAGAGCCGCGTGCCGGCGAACTGCACGTCGACCAACTCGAAGACGCCGACCGAGAGCTCCTGAACGCGGTCCAGTGGGACTTCCCGCTCGAGTCGCGTCCGTACCTCGTGCTCGCCGAGCGGCTGGGCACCGACGAGGACGAGGTGCGCGCCCGCGTCGCCCGGGTGAAGGAGCTCGGCGTGCTACGCCAGCTGTCGGCGATCTTCGACACGCGGGCGCTCGGATACGGCTCGTCGCTGGTCGCGGCGAAGATCGATCCCGATCGGGTCGACGAGGCGGCCGCCGTCATCAGCGCGCACCCGGGCGTCAGCCACAACTACAAGCGCAACCACGCCTACAACCTCTGGTACACGATCGCGGTGCCGCCGGGTGATTCGCTCGACGACCACATCGAGGTGCTGCACCAGGCGTCGGGTGCGCTGGTCACGCGGAAGCTCCCGACGCTCAAGCTCTACAAGATCGGCGTCAAGCTCGACATGACCGGGCAGACCCCCGCCGACGCGCGCGCCGACGTCCTGGAGCACGAGCGGCCCGAGCGCAGGGAGCACATGGAGGCGCCCGAGCTGTCGGACCTCGAGATCGCGGCGATCCGCATCTCGCAGGAGGACCTTCCGCTGGTCGAGCGCCCGTTCGCGGCCGAGGCCGAGCGGATCGGCACCGACGAGGAGACGCTCCTCGCGATGCTGCGTTCGTTCAAGGAGCGCAAGCTGATGCGCCGGTTCGCGGCGGTGATGAACCACCGCAGCGCGGGCTACAAGGCCAACGCGATGGGCGTGTGGGCGGTCCCGGACGAGGAGCTCGACGAGATGGGCCCGCGGATGGCCGGCTTCGCGTTCGTGAGCCACTGCTACAAGCGACCCACGTACGAGGACTGGCCGTACTCGGTGTTCACGATGGTGCACGGCCACAACGGCCGCGACTGCGAGCAGACCATCGCCGCCATCCAGGCCGAGACCGGCGTGGACGACTACGCGCTGCTCTGGTCGGTCAAGGAGTACAAGAAGACCCGCGTGCGCTACTTCACCGACGAGTGGGACGACTGGCGCCGCGCGAACCTCACACCGGCCGGCGCGTAGGAGATCCGGCGAGCGCTAGCTCCTGACCGCGCGCCTTCGCCGGCGGCGGCGAATCAGGAGTCCGGCGGCGGTGCCGAAAGTCGCTGCGAGCGCGGCGGCAGCGATGTAGCGCACTGCGTGCGAGGGGGGTGGCAGGGAGTCGAGGCCTTCGATGATGGCTTCTTCGTTGGTGTGACGCGGTCGCCAGCCGGCGGCGCGGAGCCGGTCGTTGGCGACGACCCACGGGTGGACGAGGTAGGGCACGACGTTCGGCGGGACATCACCCAGGCCACTCGCCCACAGACGCGTCAGCACCCGCTCGAGCAGCTCGGCCGACAGCGCGGGGAGCACCGACCGGGGCAGCAGCGCCCGGGCGTCGTCGGCGCTCAGCCACCCGTCGGCGGCGACGTTGTACGTGCCCGGGAGGTCGTCTCCCACCGCCAGCAGCAGCGCGCCGACCAGGTCGTCGACGTGGACCACCTGCACGGGCGGGCCGGCCCCCCGGACGCGCAGCGGTGGCCGGCCGAGCAGCAGACGCGACGGGAGCCGCTCGGCGCCGGCGCCGAGCACCGGGGCCGAGCGCAGGGTCGTGACCGTGACCGCGGGATGCTCCTCGCGCCAGTCGCTCAGGAGGCGCTCGACCTCGGCGGCGTGCACAGCGGGTGCGAACCCCGGGTTGGGCCGCAGGGTGGCGTCCTCGGTGAGGGGCACGGGGTTGTTGGGCCACGCCCCGTAGACGGCTGCGCTCGACACTCGGATGACCTTCCGCACGCCCACGGCGGCGGCCGCATCGAGGACCCGCCGGGTGCCCTCGACGTTGACGCGCGCCATCAGCGTCTCGTCGGGAATCGGATCGACGACCGTGGCCAGGTGGACGAGCACGTCGGCCGCGTCGAGCAGCGGCTTGAGCTCGGCGCCGCCGATGTCGACCCGGTGGAACTCGAGGTTCCGGACGCGGCGCAGAGGATCACGCACATCGAGGCCGATCAGGCGCGTCACGTGCTCCCGCTCGGCCAATCGCGGGAGCAACCGCTGCCCCACGAGCCCGGACGCGCCGGTGACGGCAATCGCAACCACGTCCATAGACTGGCCGCGTGACGGACCGGCCTCAACCTGGCGATCCCGAAGAGCCCGGCAAACCCGACAAGCGCGACGAGCCGGAGCCGCAGTCTTCGTCGGGCCTTCCGGGGATGCCGTTCGGGGGCGGCGGATTCGACCTCGCCCAGCTCATGCAGATGCTGCAGTCGCAGGGCCCGATCAACTGGGACGTGGCGCGGCAGATCGCGGCGTGGGTCGCGGTCGAGGGTGGCACCGAGCGTTCCATCGATCCCGCCGCGCACGAGCAGCTCGACGAGCTGGCGCGGGCCGCCGAGACGAATGTCGTCGGCGAGACGGACCTGACGGGTACGTTCGCATCGGCACCGCTTCGCACGCTGGGGCCCCAAGGCTGGGCCAACCTCCACCTGGACGCGCTGCGTCCGGTGCTCGAGGCCCTCGCGACCACGCTCGGGCAGGTGATGCGAGAGACAGGGCCCGAGCCGGGTGAGCTCGAATCCGGGGAGCCGGGATCCCCCGGCGCCGCCGGCGGCGGCCCGTTCGGGCCCGAGATGCTCGGCGGGATGATGCAGATGCTGGCGCCGGCGCTGCTCGGAATGCAGGCGGGCTCGATGATCGGCTATCTCGCGCAGCACGCCCTCGGGCGGTACGACCTGCCTCTTCCGACGAGCGACGAGCCGAGCCTCTGCTTCGTCGTGCAGAACATCGACGCGTTCGAGGAGGCATGGTCGCTCGAACGAGCGGATCTCCGCTTCTACATCGCCGTGCACGAGGTCGTGCATGCCGCCGAGCGTTCTGTGCCGTGGGTGCGCGACCGCCTCGTGCGGCTGTCGACCGAGTTCGTGTCGGCCTACCAGGTGGACCCGAACGCGCTCGAGGAGCGTTTCGGGTCGGTCGATCCCAGCGACCCGTCGACCCTGGGCTCGATCGCCGAGGATCCGGACGCCCTGCTCGGCGCGATGCACTCGCCGCGTCAGGACGAGCCGCGCCGGCAGCTCCAGCTGCTGACGGCGGTGCTCGAGGGCTACGCAGACTCGGTGCTCGAACGCGTCGGCCACAAGCTCATCCCGTCGTTCCGACAGATCCACGAGGCCATGCAGCGGCACCGGGTGGAGCGGGGCGAGGCCGAGGTGTTCATCGAAGGCCTGCTGGGCCTGAAGCTGGAGCGCCATCACTACGAGCAGGGGACGGAGTTCTGCCGTGGTGTCATCGAGCGGGCAGGACCGGAAGGGTTGAACCGGCTGTGGGAGTCCGAGCGGATGCTGCCCACGCCGGCCGAGCTCGACGCGCCCGGTCTGTGGCTGGCCCGCATCGAGCTGCCCGAGGAGACGGCGTGACCGACGCGCCCGTCGCGACGACGCAGCGCGTGATCAAGATGGCTGCGCATCCGGTGGGCGCACTCCGGGACAGTGACTTCGAGGTGGTCGACGCGCCTGTCCCCGAGCCGGCCGACGGCGAGGCGCTCGTGCGCACCCTGTACCTGTCGTTGGATCCGGCCATCCGGGTGTGGATGAACGGCATCGACACCTACGTGCCCGGCATCCACGTCGGCGACGTCATGCGCGCCGGCGGGCTCGGCGAGGTCGTGCAGTCGCGCAGCGCGGCGTACACGGAAGGCGACCTCGTATTCGGGATGATGCAGTGGTCCGAGTACTGCGTCGCCCGCGCCGGCCCCGACGGGATGATGACCCTCCCCCGTCAGGACCCGATCACCGCGTTCCTGAGTGTGTACGGCGTCACCGGCCTCACGGCCTACTTCGGCATGCTCGATGTGGCGCAACCGAAGGAAGGCGAGACGGTCGTCGTGTCGGGCGCGGCGGGCGCGGTCGGGTCGGTCGCCGGACAGATCGGCAAGATCATGGGCTGCCGGGTCGTCGGCATCGCCGGCGGGCCGGAGAAGTGCGCGTGGATCACCGACGAGCTCGGCTTCGACGCGTGGATCGATTACAAGACGGAGGATGTCGCGGCGGGGCTGCGCGAGACCTGTCCGGACGGGATCGACGTCTTCTTCGACAACGTCGGCGGCGAGATCCTCGACGCCGTGCTCGGGCAGATCAATCTGCACGCGCGCATCGCGCTGTGCGGCGCGATCTCGCAGTACGACACGGCCGAGCTCGTCGCCGGGCCCGCGGAACATCCTCAACCTCATCCCGCAACGCGGCCGCATGGAGGGGTTCATCCTCTTGGACTACCGGGACCGCTTCCTCGACGGCATCCTCCAACTGGGCCAGTGGGTGCAGGAGGGTCGCATCCGCTACGCCGAAGACATCGTCGACGGGCTCGAGAACGCGCCCGCCGCCTTCCGCCGGCTGTTCTCCGGCCAGAACACCGGCAAGCTCATCATCAAGGTCACCGAGTGAGCGCGGTCAAGAAGATCGGTGTGCTCGGGGCGGGCGTGATGGGCAGCGGGATCGCGCAAGTTACGGCGACGGCCGGGTACGAGACGTTCTGCTACGACGTCGACCCGGACGCGCTCGACAAGGGTCGGGAGCTCGTCACGACGGGACGGTACGGGGTGGAGCGAGGCGTCGAGCGCGGCAAGGTGACGCGCGAGCAAGCCGACGCCGCGCTGGCGCGACTCACGTTCACCGGCTCCTTCGACGATGCTGCCGCCACCGATCTCGTGGTCGAGGCCGTCCCCGAACGCCTCGAGCTGAAGATCCGCGTGTTCCGCGATCTCGATCGGGCCGCACTCGATGAGACGATCCTCGCGTCGAACACGTCCGGCTTTGCGATCGCGGGCCTGGCGGCGGCGACCGACCGCGCCGACCGCGTGATCGGCTGGCACTGGGCGTCGCCGGCGCCGGTGATGCGCCTGGCCGAGATCGTCTCGACCCGCGAGACCAGCAACGAGACCGTCGCCGCCGTCAGCGACGTGGCGACGAAGTGCGGGAAGAGCCCGGTCGTGATCCGGGACACGCCGATGGCGTGGGGGTTCGTCACCAACCGGGTCTACTTCGCCATGGTCGCCGAGGCGCAGAAGGTCGTGAACGAGGGCATCGCGTCCGCCGAGGACGTCGACCAGCTGATGATGGACTGCTTCCGCTGGCCCACCGGCCCCTTCGGCATGGTGCAGGGGGCCAGCTCCGGCTGGGGGTAGAACCGCTTTTCCGTTCTCGGCAGCGAAAGGCACGCATACCGAACGCTTTTCTTCCGAGAACGCTGGGGGCGGGCTCAGGCGACGTCGGTGGTCGGGGGAACGAGGGCCTCGACCTTGTAGCGGTGGTACTGGTGCTGCTCACCGGCGCCCCGACCGAAGTAGTGCCACGCCGGGAAGTTGAAGTCCGTCGTGATCGAGGTCGGGAGCATCGAGCGCGGCGCGGAGGAAGGCCTCGAGGTCCGGCACGGCGTACAGGTTGACCTCGCACCCGAAGTCCTCGAGGGACTCGAGCAGCGCGCGGGCGTGCTCCCCGGCCCAGCTCACGGAGAAGCGGCTGACGCCCCAGCTGATCAACAGCTTGATGGTGTCCCACGCCCGCTCGGGTGCGGCGAGCACCAGCGGCGCGAGGAAGTCGACCGGGCACTGCACGATGGCGTCGGGGTGCGCCGCGACCAGCCGGCGGATCCCGTCCTCGCCCAACGCCTCGATGCGTGCGTTGAACCACAGGTTGGCGTCGTCGAAGCCGTGGGTGTCGACGGTGGCGAGGACGTCGTCCAGGATCGCGTCGCCTTCCTTGAGGTCGAGCTTGACGCCGCGGCCCTGGCCGTGCAGCCGCGCCAGGAGGTCACCGAGCTCGAGTCCCTTCTCGGCTTCGTGACCACGGGGTCCGCTCGAACGAGTCGTGGCGGAGGACCAGCCGCCCGAGGGGATCGCGCCGGACGTCGCACTCGGCCCAGTGGACGTGCGAGCCGAGGAACTGTCGCAGGTTCGCTTCGTCGTTGACGCCGTGCCATACGAGCTGCACGTGGTGCGGGAGGTCGTCCTCGGTGACGAGCGCGGTGAGGTCGTACGACCGCCCGCGCACGGTGCGCGGGGTGGGCACCCGTCGTGATTCGGAGAACGTCTGGGCCTGCAAGAAGAGGATCTCCCCGGATTCGTCGGCCTCGGCGAGGGCGGCGATCACGGCCGGCTCGTTGTCGACGACGGCGAACGCCCGGAACCCGGCGTCAGCGAAGGTGCGCAGACCTGCGACCTTGCTCTCGATGACGTCGTCCTCCTCGCCCGATGCGTTCATCGCGAGGAGATCGCGACGGAACTCGACGCGGTATTCCCGCCCGAGCGCGTTCAACGACCGCAGCGTCTCGTCGCGCAGCTGCTCGGGGCGTCCGGTGTTGAGCCCGACGAACGTCGCGGGCTGGAGCTGGAACCACCGGATGACTTCCAGCACCCCCAGGTACGGGCGGTGGGCGGCCAGCACCGATTCGGGCTGCCACCGCCGCTCGAGATACCACGCCAGGACGTGCTCACGTGTCTCGGCCGCGAGCGCGCGACCCTCGAGAAACTCCTCGAGGCGGTTCTCATGCACGTCGATGTCCTCGACGCTCAGACCGTGGAACAGATCGCTGCCGTGGACGCGGTCGTAGTCGAGCAGCACGTACCGGACCATGTAGCGGAGGTCGAGGATCGTGCCGTCGATGTCGAAGACGATCAGGAGCTGATCGTCGGGGTAACCCTGCCGAAACCGGGCGTAGTGGTCGGCGAGGCGACGCATCCAGTCGCTGGAACCGGTCGTCTTGCTCATCGCAATTCGACGGTACCGACTGCGGATGAATGACTGGTTGATTACGGCTGACGCGGCGCTGAACAACTCAGCGAGATTCGTTGGCGGGGCGTATGCCAGACCTCAAAAATCGGTCATCGAGAACGGCAACGGCTCGACCGCGAACATGGCGTCGGCGATCGCGAGGCGCGCCGGGCGTGCGCTCGTCGACGAGGCCGGCCCGGGCGAGCGCGGAGGGCGAACGCCACCGAGCAGGATCCCGCCCAGGTCGGCGACGTCGAGCACGAGGTCGGGGTCGTCGGTCGTGCGGCGAGCTTCGGCGCCGTCGGGTCCGCCGTCGAGGACGAACCGACCGGCGGCGGCACCGGCGGGACGGAGCTCGTCGACGACCTCGAACACCACACGCCCGCGAAACGGCATACGTGCGCGCCGACAGCGCGGTGGGGGCGTCCAGCACGCGGACCCAGAGGCTCTCGCCCAGGCGCGTGACCGCCATGCGGCGCGACTCGCGGAGGAGCCACCGCAGCGGCTCGTCGATCGGAACGACCCACGCCGTGATCTTGGCGACGAGGTCGACGTCGAGCAGGTAGCGCCAGAGCACCGCCCGCGCCGCCGGTGTCACGGAGACGAGATCGCCGACGTGCAGCGTGCCCTCGGGACCGTTGCCCCACCGTGCCTCGAACCGGTAGGCGGCATACCCGTCGAGCACGCCTTCGGGGGATTCGTACACGCAGTAGAAGGCGGTGCCCTTGTCGTCGGGATCGGGCCAGAAGAACTGGTCCGGCCACCAGGCGTCGACGCGTTGCACGGCGCCGGGCTGGACGCGACGGGCCCGGTCGAAGATCTCGGGGAACAGCTTGCGCGCCGCGTCCTCCTCGACGAGGCGGACGCGTCCGTCCGGCACCGGATGCAGGAACGCCGAGTGTCGCCGCTCGACGCTCACGCTCATCGAGCTCGACGAGATGCCGTATCCGAACCGGCGGTAGATGCCGCCTTCCGACGCGTACAGCATCGCGAGCGGCTCGCCGCGCTCGGCGGCGTCGTCGAGTTGCTGGGACTTGATCGCAGTGAGGATCCCTCGACGGCGGTGGGTCGGCAGGACGGCGATCCAGCTCACCGCGGCCGCCGGCAGCAGCCTGCCGCCCGGCATCGTCAGTTCGAAGGAAAAGAGACGGCCCGTGCCGACGATCTCGTCGCCGTCGAAGGCGGCGAGCGTGCGGTCGAGCTCGAGACTCGTCCAGTCGAGCTCGAGGCGCGCCGGTTCCATTCGCTCGCCGAACGCGACGAGGTCGGTGCGCGTGAACGCGGGCAGCTCGTCGCGCGTGACGGGTCGAAGGAGGAAGTCGGAGGCCACGGGCTCTTGTCTACTTGACCTCGTTCGGACCCGGCCTCGATTTCTCCCCACCCTTGGCGGTCTCGCCGCGGTCTCGTGGACGACGTCCTGAGCGACGCAGCCAGCGCGAGACCGGCTCGGAACCCGCGCTCGACGGTCTCCCGGGTGCGCTCCACGCGGCGGCGACGACGCGCGACAGCTTCGCGAGCGGCGCGCATGCCGCCGATGTACGAAAGTCCGGCGAAGCCGAGGGCGATGGCGAGCGCGAACAGACCGATGCGGAGGTCTTGGTACACGGGCGGGATCGCGACCGGGATGAGCGCTCCCGCCACCCACGTGATCTGGAATCGGGTCTCGAACCGGGCGAAGCTGCGCCCGCGAATGGCGTCGGGCGCGTCGCGCTGGAGGAGGCTGTCGAACGCGACACGTCCGGCCGCGGCCCCGGCGGCGATGAGCAGCGCGCCGAATGTCGTCATCGTGATCGATGCCGAGCGGGCCGCGAACAGGCATCCGACCGCGGGCAGGACGAGCGAGCCGGCCAATATGACCTCTTCGCGCGTGATCTTCCGGAGCTGGGGCGCGACGAGGTTGCCGAGGAAGCCGCCGATGCCGCTGACCACGAGCACGACCCCGAACACCCACGCCGCCTCGTCGTTGTCGCGGAGCCCGAAGGCGAGGAAGAAGGTGAGGAACCCGACCGCGCCCCGCAGCAGGCCCATCGCGCTGCCGGCGAGGATGATGCTCGGCGCGTGGAGCTCTTCCTTCTCGATCTCCGTGTCCGGTCCGGCCTTCTCCTGCTCGACCCGCGGGATCCGCCACGAAAGCATCGAAGCGACCGCGTAGACGAGCGCGGCGAGGATCAGGGAGCCCTCGGCGCCGAAGAACCGGTAGATGCCGACAGCTGGCAGGCCGCCGACGAGGCCTCCGACGACGCTGATGATCGCCAGACGCGAGTTGGCGCTCACGAGCTCGCGCTCGCCGCTGACCAGCGAAGGTACGAGCGCACTCCTGGCGATCGAGTACGTCTTCTGCGCCACGAGCAAGCCGAACGCGAGCGGGTAGATCAGCAGGGCCTCCGCGCCGCTCGCGTTCACGTATCGCGCGATGAAGAGGCAGAGCACGCCGCGGGCCGCGCACGTGATGAAGATCATGAGCCGCCTGCCACCGCGGATCCGGTCGAGCAGCGGGCTCAGCAACGGCGCGATGACCGCGAACGGCGCCATCGTGATGATCAGGTACAGCAGCACCTTCTCGCGCGACTGACCGGGCGAGACCGAGAAGAACAGCGACCCGGCCAACGAGACGGTCAGGCACACGTCGCCGCAGATGCTCGCGGCGTGGGTGATCGCAAGTCGGGCGAACGGCGTCGGCTCGGCGAAACGGGAGTCGATCGGGCCGGCAGGCGAAGGGCGACGAGGAGGCGGTGCCGTGGCCATGGCCGAAGCAACGATATCGGTCGCTCCGCCACGCATCGCTTGGCGCCGTCGCAAGCTCCGGCTCTGCGGCGCCGGTCGGCAAAGCCGCCGTCGCCGCGGCTCGCGGGGGCAGGAGAGTTCACACACCGTTCCTTCGACGGCAATTTGGCTGCCATGTGCCGTCGGTAGCGTCCTCGTTGCAGCTCCGCGGCTGTCCACCCTGCGTCGTGCAGCGGCAACCTGCTCCGTCGACCGGGTCCCCCCGCCGGTCGACGAGCCCGGCGGCCTGCCGGCTCGCCATCGGCGGGCCGGTAGGTCGTCGCCAGCGCGGCGATGGCACGGCGCTTGCACCTGGTCATAGGGCTCAGAACCCGGGCGGGAAGTCAGAACTACGATGAGCGCAATGGCCGGCCTCGACGTGTCGGTCGAGGGCAGCGCATCTGATCTCGGACCCGCGCTCGATCCCCCGACCCAACTCCAGCCCGAATCCCGGTTCCTCAACCGCGAGCTCTCGGCGCTCGACTACTTCGCGCGCGTGCTCTCGGTCGCCGGGGACAAGGCCGTCCCGCTCCTCGAGCGGGTGAAGTTCCTCGCCATCGTCAGCCAGAACCTCGACGAGTTCTTCCAGGTCCGCGTGTCGGGACTCCGTGAGCAGCTCGACGCCGGGATCCGCGCCACGTCACCCGATGGGCTCGACGCCGGGGAGCAGCTCCGCGCGATCCGGGCCCGGGTGGAGCCGATGATGGAGCGTCAGGCCGCCGTCTTCAACCGCGAAGTGGCGCCGGCGCTCGACGAGGTCGGCATCGGGTTCTCTGACTGGGACGCCTTGTCCGAGGCGGACCGTGAGCACCTCCGCGGCGTCTTCGACGAGCGGGTATTCCCCGTGCTCACGCCGCTGGCGGTCGACCCGGCACACCCGTTCCCGTACATCTCGAACTTGTCCCTCAACCTCGCGGTCGTCGTGCGCGACCCGACGACGCGCGAGGAACGCTTCGCCCGGGTCAAGGTGCCGCCGCTGTTGCCCCGCTTCCTCTTGCTGCCGGACGGCGAGCGTTTCGTTCCGCTCGAGCAGGTGATCGCGGCGCATCTCGACAGCCTGTTTCCCGGCATGGAGACGGTCGCCCACCACCCGTTCCGAGTCACGCGTGACGCCGACTTCGAGCTCTCCGACGACGCCGAGGACCTCCTGGAGGCGATGGAGCTCATCCTGCGGCGGCGCACCAAGTTCGGGCGCGTCGTACGGCTCGAGGTCGACGGAAAGATGAGCGACGAGGTGCTGGAGCTGCTCTGCCGCGAGCTCGAGCTCGGCGACTCCGACGTGTACGTCGTCGACGGTCCGCTCGGTCTCAGCGGGCTGTGGGCGCTGTACGACCTCGATCGGCCCGAGCTGAAGGACGAGCCGTGGACGCCGCAGACGCAGCCGGCGCTCACCCGCGCCGACGGGCCGCCCGACATGTTCCGCGCCCTCGGGCACGGTGACGTGCTCGTGCATCACCCGTACGACTCGTTCGCGACCTCAATCGAAGCGCTCGTCGAGCAGGCGTCGCGGGACCCGGACGTCCTCGCGATCAAGCAGACGCTGTACCGCACCGCCGGCGCCGACAGCCAGCTCGTGCGGTCGCTCATCCACGCCGCCGAGCAGGACAAGCAGGTCGTGGCGCTCGTCGAGCTCAAGGCGCGCTTCGACGAGCAGGCGAACATCGAGCGTGCGCAGCTGTTCGAAGAAGCTGGCATCCACGTCGTGTACGGGCTGGTCGGCCTCAAGACGCACGCCAAGATCCTGCTCATCGTCCGCCAGGAGCCGGACGGGATCCGCCGCTACTGCCACATCGGCACCGGCAACTACAACCCGAAGACCGCCATGACCTACGAGGACCTCGGGTTGCTGTCCGCCGATCCCGATCTGGGCGCCGACGTCACCGAGCTCTTCAACTACCTCACGGGGTACAGCCGCCAGGGCCACTACCGGAAGCTGCTCGTCGCGCCGGTGACGATCCGGCCCGAGCTGCTGAAGCGGATCGAGCGCCAAGCCGAGCTGGGGCCGGAGGGGCGCATCACGATGAAGATGAACAGCCTCGTCGACCCCGAGATGATCGACGCGTTGTACTCGGCGTCACAGGCGGGCACGCCGATCGATCTCGTCGTGCGGGGGATCTGTTGCCTGCGCGCGGGTGTGTCGGGCCTGTCGGAGACGATCCGCGTGCGGTCGATCGTCGGCCGGTTCCTCGAGCACTCACGTATCTACCGGTTCGGTCCCGATCCGCACACCGCCGAGTACGTCATCGGGTCGGCCGACCTCATGCCGCGCAACCTCGACCGTCGCGTCGAGGCGCTCGTCCCGGTGACGGCGCCGGCGATGCGCGACCGGCTCGACGAGATCCTCACGATCAACCTGGCCGACGACACGCTGGCGTGGGAACTCGGGAATGAGGGGACCTGGCGGCGCGTGCCGCGCACCGCCGGTGTCAACACGCACCTTCAGCTCCAGGAGCTGGCCATCCAGCGCGCACGTGCCCTAGAACCTCGGGCGTGACCTCGCACGAGTCCCTCTCGTCGCCCCCCGGGTTTCATCTCCCCCCACTGAACGACCTCGCGGACGGGATCGCCTCCGAAGAAGCCGAGCCGGCCGTCATCGAGCTGACCTACTACGACACGCCCGACCTTCGCTTGGCCCGGGCCGGCGCGACGCTGCTGTACCGCGGCGACGACGGCTGGGTCGTGACGCTCGGGCGCGAGACCGCCACCGGCCCGCAGCTCCGCCACGACGAGCATCGCTTCGAGGGCGAGGCGGGCCAGCCACCGCCGGCGGCCGTCGACCTGGTGCTCGCGCTCGTGCGCACGGCCCGCGTCGCGCCGGTGGCGCGCCTTCGGACCCGTCGTCGTCGCGTCGAGCTCCGTGACTCCTCGGAGAAGACACTCGGCGAGGTGCTCGACGACGAGGTGACGGTGCTCGCGAGCGGACGGGTCGCGGCCCGCTTCCGGGAGCTCGAGGTCGAGGTCGACGACGCCGCCCCCGCCGGGCTCGCCGACACGCTCTTCTCCCGGCTCCGCGCCAGCGGCGCCGGACCGCCCGACTCCAGCCCCAAGGTCGTCCGTGCGCTCGGCTGGCGGGCGCTGGAGCCGCCCGACGTCACCGCCGTGCGCCGGCCCGGTCCGTCGCCGTCGGCGGGCGACGTGGTCCGCAACGCGCTGGCGGCATCGGTTGCCCGGCTCATTGCGCACGACCCGGGCGTCCGCCTCGGCGACGACCCCGAAGACGTGCATCAGGCTCGCGTCGCGACCCGCCGCCTGCGTTCCGACCTGCGCACGTTCCACTCACTCCTCGATCCGGACTGGACCCAATCACTGCGGCGGGACCTGAAGAGCATCGGCACCGATCTCGGCGCAGTGCGCGACACCGAGGTGCTCCTCGACCGGCTGCGGGCTCACGCCGAACACCTCCCCACCGGCGATCAGGCAACCGCGAGGAAGATCATCCAGCGGCTGCTCCATCGTTGGGACTCGGCTCGAGCCGACCTCGGCGAGGCGCTCGGAAGCACGCGCTACGCCGAGCTCCTCGACCGTCTGGTCGAGGCGGCAGACGAGCCGGCGCTCGTCCCCTCAGCTGCCGATGACCGCGCCGCCGACGTGCTCCCGCCGCTCGTGACCAAGCCCTGGGACAAGCTGCGTACCGCCGTCGAAGAGCTTCCCGAGGACCCGACCGACGAGGCGCTGCACGACGTGCGCATCAAGGCCAAGCGATGCCGCTACGCGGCCGAGGCCGTGGCGCCGGCGGTGGGCAAGCGAGCGCGCGCGTTCGCCAAGGCGATCGCCGATGTCCAGGACGTGCTCGGCGATCATCAGGACGCCGTCGTCGCCGAGCAATGGCTGCGCGACGTCTCGTCGTCGACGATCGGCCGCGAGGTGTTCGTGGCCGGTCAGCTGGCGACCCTCGAGCGCGTCGAGATCGAAAGCACCCGCGCCGCCTGGGGCAAGGTGTGGGAGGCGGCAAGCAAGAAGAAGCTCCGGCAGTGGCTCTGAAGCTGTGGAGGCGCCGGTCGCATCGGACTCCGGGCGAGCCCGAGCCCCTGGTGCGGGCGGCTGGTGGCGTCGTCCGCCGCCGGTCGAAGAACGGCCGGACGCAGTACGCGCTCGTGCACCGTCCGCGCTACGACGACTGGAGCCTCCCCAAGGGCAAGATGGACCCGGGTGAGACCGACGAGGAGGCGGCGCTGCGCGAGGTCGAAGAAGAGACCGGCGTCCGGGCCACGCTCGGCCCCGAGCTCGAGGCGACCCGCTACCGGGACCGCAAGGGCCGGCTCAAGCAGGTCCGCTATTGGCTCATGGAGTCGGCCGACGGCAAGGCGCCCAAGTTCCGGCCCAACAACGAGATCGACGAGGTCCGCTGGTGCTCCGCCGCTGATGCGGGCAAGCTCTTGGACCACGAGCACGACCGAAAATTGATCCGCGACGCGGAGGCCCTTCCCTGAAGCTCTATCTCGTCCGCCACGCCAAGGCTGGAAGCAGGAGCGCGTGGGAGGGCCCCGACGAGGGACGGCCCCTGTCCAAGGCCGGGCGCCGGCAGGCGGCGGCCCTGGCGAAGCTCCTCGGCGACGAGCCGACCGGTCGCGTCGTGAGCAGCCCGTACGTCCGCTGCCGCGAGACCGTCGCCCCGCTCGCCGAACGTCATGGCCTGCCGGTCGAGGACGCCGACGCGCTGTCCGAAGGCGCGCCCCTGAGCGAGGCCCTCCGGCTGCTCGAGAAGGTGACCGACAAGCCGACCGCCCTGTGCAGCCACGGCGACGTGATCGGCGACCTGCTGCACCACTTCGCCGGCCAGCGGGTCCGACTCGACGCCGGCGACGACGCGGCGCCGAGCGAGCTCCGGTTCCCGAAGGGCTCGACGTGGGTGCTCGAGGTAGAGGAGGGGCAAGTCGTGCGTGGCCGCTACCTCCCGGCCTCGTGACGGGCGCGCCGATCACGGACGTCGACTCGCTGTTCGACGTGCTCGAGTCCGGCACCGGCGCCACCGACGACGAGGATCTCGACTTGCTCGCGCACGGCCTGCAGTGCGCGGCGCTCCTGGCCCGCGTCGCGCCGGACGACGAGGAACTTCAGATCGCCGGGCTCGTGCACGACGTGGGCACCGTGCTGTGGCCGGGACGTCCCCGCACGCACGCCCGCGCCGGCGCCGCGGCGGTGGCCGACCTGCTGGGCGAACGGGTCGCGTGGCTCGTCGGCCAACACGACCAGGCCAAGCGCTACCTCGTCACCGTCGACGGCGACTACGCGTCCCGGCTGAGCCCCGGAAGCGTCCACACGCTCGAGGTCCAGGGGGGCCGGCTCGACGACACCGAGCGAGTCCGCCTCGGCGCCGAACCGTGGCTCGACGCCGTCCTCACGCTGCGCCGTGCCGACGACGACGCCAAGGTGCCGGGCCGGGACGTCCCGCCCCTCTCGCACTGGCGCCCGATCGTGGACGAAGTAGCCGCCGGCTAGCCGGTGGCGGCGCGGGTGGGCTTCTCGTAGCGGTAGCCGACGCCTCGGATGGTGACGACGCGCGTCGGGTTCGAGGGATCCTCCTCGACCTTGGCCCGCAGCCGCTTGACGTGCACGTCGAGCGTCTTGGTGTCGCCGAAGTAGTTCGGCCCCCAGATGCGGTCGATGAGGACGTCGCGGGTCAGGACCCGCCCGGCGTTGGCGAGCAGCAGCTCGAGCAGCTCGAACTCCTTCAGCGGCAGCGGCACCGGGTCGCCGCGCACGAAGACCTCGTGGCGACCGGCGTCGAGACGCACGTCGCCGATCTCGAGCACCTCGTGGTTGGTGATGCCGGCCGGCTCCTCGTCGACGCTGCGGCGCAACGCGGCGCGGACGCGGGCGATGAGCTCCCGGAGCCGGAACGGCTTCGACACGTAGTCGTCGGCGCCGACCTCCAGGCCCACGACGGCGTCGATCTCGTTGCTCCGGGCGGTGACCATGATGATCGGGACACGCGAACGGGACCGTAGGTCGCGGCACACGTCGACCCCGGAGATGCGGGGGAGCATCACGTCGAGGAGGACGAGCGACGGGTTCGTGGCGTCGAACTGGTCGATCGCCTCCTGGCCGTCGGCGGCGACTTCGACTCGGAAGCCCTCGCGCTCCAGCGCCACCGTGAGCGCGTCGCGATACGACTCCTCGTCGTCGACCACGAGGATGAGCGGAGCCGTATCTGCCATCAGGACGCCTCCGAGAGCTTCTTGGACGACGGTAGCGGCACGCGCAGACGGAACGTCGAACCCTCCCCTTCGATCGACTCGACCGTCACGTCGCCGCCGTGCGCCTGCGCGACGTGCCGCACGATCGAGAGGCCGAGACCGGTGCCGCCGGTCGCGCGGCTGCGCGCGCGGTCGACCCGGTAGAAGCGCTCGAAGATCCGCTCGAGATCTCGGGCGGGGATCCCGATGCCGTGGTCGCGCACGGAGATGCAAACGCTGCTGTCCGCCACGGCGGCATCGACTTCCACCGGCTCGCCCGGCTCCGAGTACTTCACCGCGTTGTCGAGGAGGTTCGTGACCGCGCTCACCAGCTGGGACCGATCACCCGCCACGACCAGGTCCGTTGCCACCGGCGGCACGTTGAGCGGGATGCCGACGGCGTCGGCGGCGCCCCGCACCCGCTCGGCCGCCTCGTGCAACACGACGTGCACGGGGACCGGCTCCCGGTTCGGGCGCTCCTGGGCCTCGATGAGGCTGAGGTCGAGCAGATCGTCGACGATGCGCCCGAGCCGGTTGGCTTCGCGCTGCACCCGGTCGGCGAGCTGGCTGTTGACCGGGGAGTCATCCCCGACCGCCATCGTCTCGGCGAGCAGCGACAACGCGCCGATCGGGGTCTTGAGCTCGTGGCTCACGTTGGCCACGAAGTCGCGCCGCACGCTCTCGACCCGTCGGAGCTCGGAGACGTCGCGGACGAACGCGACCGCCCCGATCACCCGGGTGCGACGCCACAGGGGCGCCGTGCGCACCAGGAGCGACGCGCGGGGTGGACCGAACAGCTGGAGCTCCCGCTCGGCACGCTCGCCGCGCAGCGCCGGGGCGAGCAGGGTGCGCATCGCGTCCTCGACGAGGGCGTCCGCATGACGGGCACCGCGAAAGCGCTCGCCGGCGGCGTTGCGCATGACCTCGTCGCCCCGGGCGTCCACGACGACAACGCCGTCCTCGAATGCCGCCACCGCGCCGGCGAGCGACTCACGCTCGACTTCGCCCCGTGGCCCCCGGCGCTCCCGCTCGAGCGGCTCGTCGAAGTCGCCGGCCACCTGGCGCAGCTCGCGCCGCAGCGACCAGACGATGAATACGAGAATGCCCACTGCCACGACGAGCGTGACGATCACGACCGTCACGGCGATCGCGACGATCAGCCGAACCTCCCCGTGATGTACCCCTCGGTACGGGGGTCGGATGGATGGGTGAAGATCGTCTCGGTCTGGTCGTACTCGACCAACCGACCGCGGCGGTGACCATCGGGATCCGCCTCGGCGGTGAAGAACGCCGTGCGGTCGGATACGCGGGCCGCCTGCTGCATATTGTGCGTCACGATGACGATCGTGTACTCGGCCTTGAGCCCGTCCATGAGGTCCTCGATCCGTGCGGTGGCGATCGGGTCGAGGGCCGAGCAGGGCTCGTCCATGAGGATCACGTCGGGCTCGACGGCGAGGCACCGGGCGATACACAGGCGCTGCTGCTGACCCCCGGAGAGAGCGAGCGCGCTCCTCTTGAGCTTGCCGTGGACTTCATCCCACAGCGCCGCCTGAGTAAGGGCCTTCTCGACGATGTCCCCGAGCTCGCCGCGTTTCGCGCCGTTGATTCGCGGCCCGTAGGCGATGTTGTCGTAGATGGACTTCGGGAACGGGTTCGGCTTCTGGAACACCATGCCGATGCGCCGCCTGACCTCGGCGGGATCGACCTTCGCCGCGTACAGGTCCTCGCCGTGATAAGTGACCTTCCCGAGGACCTCGGCGCCCGGCGTGATGTCGTGCATTCGGTTCAGCGACCGCAGCACCGTCGTCTTGCCGCATCCCGACGGCCCGATGAACGCGGTGATCTCGTTGGCAGCGACGTCGATGTTGACGTCCTCGACCGCAGTGACACCGCTGTAATTGATCTTGACGTCAGAGAGCTGGAAGACGATCTCCCGGGCGCGCTCCGGCCCCTCGTCGGGCGCCGGCTCACGGGGAGGCAGCGCGTCCGGGGTTCTCATAACGGGCTCGTCACGTGTGGTCGTCATCGTGCCGAATCTAGCGGGGGCGGTCGCGGTGTCCGTCATTTCCTGCTCCAAGGTTCAGGTCGCCTCCGAACGGCGGGCGTAGATCGCCGTGATCACGCGTGCAACCAGCGTGAAGAGGAACACGATCAAGATGAGTGCCAGGGCCATGCCCCAGGCCCGGTCCTGGGCCGCGTCGAATCCGCCGAACGTCGCCGCATTCGTGTAGATCTGCGGCGGGAGCGCGGTGTTGGACCCCTCGAACACGTTGAAGTTGGCCGTGGTGACGACGCCGATCGTGAACAGCAACGGCGCGGTCTCGCCTGCGACCCGTGCGATGCCGAGGAGCGCGCCGCTGATGATGCCGGGCGCCGCGTTCGGGAACACGACCCGGCGGATCGTCTGCGCCTTGCGGCTCCCCAGCGCATAGCTGCCTTCCCGCAGCTCGTCGGGCACGAGCTTGAGGATCTCCTCGGTCGTGCGGATCACGATCGGGAGCATCAGGCATCCGAGGGCGAGCGCGCCCGCGAACCCGCTGAGTCCATCTTGCTTCCGGGGAAGGACCCAGATCGTGTAGATGAACAAGCCCATCACGATCGACGGCACGCCGGTCATCACATCGGCCAAGAAGCGGAGGACGCCGGCGAGAATGCCATGTCGGCCGTACTCGTTGAGGTAGATGCCACCCAGGACCCCGAGGGGTACGGCCATCAACGTCGCGGTGCCGGTGATCGCGAGCGTCCCGATGATGGCGGGATAAATGCCGCCGCCCTCCCGCCGGTTGCTGAACGGCAGATCCTCGGTAAGGAAGCTCCAGCTCAACATGGACGCGCCGCGCTGGACGACGTAGAGAACGATGAACACGAGTGGTACGACCACAACGATGAACGATCCGACGATCAGGGTGGTCGCAACGAAGTTCTTGAACTCGCGCCGGCCCTTGCGGGTCGACTGCCCGAGCGGCATTGCGGGCGCGGTCATACCGTCCCTGCTGATCGCCGTTCGGCACGCGGTGACGACCGCCCGGGCCGCCATGCTGATGACGATCGTGATGGCGAACAGCACCACGCCGCACCCGATGAGCGCGGCCCGGTGCGTGCCACTCGCCTCGCCGAACTGGTTGGCGATGACGCTGGCGAGCGTGTCGCCGGGCCCGAGGATGTTGGCCGTGACCCGCTGCGATGCGCCGATCACGAGCGCAATGGCGATCGTCTCACCCATTGCGCGCCCGAGCCCGATCATGGTCCCGGCGACCATCCCGCTGCGGCTGTGGGGGAAGACGGCGCCTCGAATCATCTCCCAACGGGTGGCACCGAGGGCGAGCGCGGCCTCTTTCTGCGACGCGGGGACGGTGGCAAACACCTCACGCGTGATCGAGGTGATGATCGGCGTGATCATGATGGCGACGATGATGCCGGCCGTCATGATGCTCTTGCCCGAGGCGCTCGGATTCGCGAACAGGGTGTTGAGGATCGGGATACTCGCGGTGGCGTCGGACAAACTCTCGAAGAGGGACGCCAGCGGCTCGGCAAGCACCAGGAGCGCCCACAGCCCGTAGACGACGGACGGGATGGCGGCGAGGAGGTCGACGGTGTACACGATCGGCCGGCGCATGCGCTGTGGGGCCACGTCGGTCACGAACAACGCGATGCCGATGCTGACCGGCAGCGAGAACAGCACGGCCAGCCCGGCCACCACGAGCGTTCCGTAGATCAAGCCGAGGGCGCCGAAGCTGTTTTTGGCCGGGTCCCAGCTGTCCGTGAAGATCGAAAGGCCCTCTTCCCGGAACCACGGCCAGGCCTCGCGTGTCGTATAGAAGGCGATCAGCGCCAGGATGACGAGGACCATCAGCCCCGCGAGCAGCGCGAGGATCTGAAACCCGCGGTCGGCGATGAGCCCCGGCGATCGGACTCCCTTGGTCAGGCTCTTGGGAAGAGCAGGAGCGTCGGTGGCCATCGCCCGCTTTCAGGAAGACGTGGAGGGGCGAGCACCGCCCGCCCCTCCGCGCCGTCGGATGCTACGTGGTGGACGTGCTCGCCCCGGACGAGCTCGATCCGCCCACCTTCTTGACCTGGGCCTTGGCCTTGTCGAGCAGGTTCTTCGGGAGCGACGCGTAGTCCACGTCGCCGGCCAGCTTCTGGCCGTTCCCGTAGATGTAGTTGAGGAAGCTCTTCAGCGCCTTCCCTTTGGCCGCGTCGGGCTGGTTCTGGTACACGAGCAACCACGTCGGAGCGACGATCGGGTACGTGTCCTTTCCTGACGCGTTCAGCGGGTTGTAGACGAGGTTGTCCTCGACCTGCGCACCGGCGAGCGCCGCGGTGCTCGACTTGATGGTCGGCGCCACGTACTTGCCGTCCTTGTTCTTGACGCGTGCGAACTGGAGCTTCAACGCCTTGGCGTCGGCGAAGTCCACGTAGCCGATCGCGCCATCAGTGCCCTTCACGATCTGACCCACACCCGCGTTGCCGTTCCCGGCTTGTGTGTCGGCCGCCCAGCTCACAGTCGCCCCGGAGCCGAGCGTCCACACGCTCGGCGCCGCCGCGGTCAGGTACTTGGTGAAGTTCTCGGTCGTCCCCGAGCCGTCGGAGCGGTGCGCCACGGTGATGGCAGTGGACGGCAGATTCTTGCCCTTGTTGTCCGCCTTGATCGCGGCGTCGTCCCACGTCGTGATCTCACGCTGGAAAATCTTGGCGACCGTGTCGGCCGAGAGCTGGAGGTTCTTCACGCCTTCGAGGTTGTACGCGACCGTGATGGGCGCCGCAACGGTCGGGAAGTAGAAGAACGTGCCGCCCTTGACGCCGGCCGCGTCCTCCGGCTTGTACGGCGCGTCCGAGGCGCCGAAGTCCGTCACCTGGTCGGCGAAGTCCTGTCTTCCCTTGCCGGAGCCACCGCCGGCGTAGTTGATCGTGACGTTGGAGTCCTTCTGTTTGAAGGCCCCAATCACTTCTTCGTAGAACGGCTGTGGGAACGTCGCGCCCGACGAGTTCAGCGTGACCGACCCACCCTGCGCGGGTTCGCTCGCCCCGGCAACCGCTGCGCCCGACGTGACCAGGCCGGCGACCAGGGCGACCGGCACCAACCACCGCAGGCTGGCAACAATGCGCTTCATAGACTCATGCCTCCTTGGGTTCCAGAGCGGGACGCTACGAAGCGAGGCTGGCGCGGCCGTGGCTGCGAGGTAGCCGAACGGTAAACACTGCCGGAACGGTTGGGAGCCGTTCATTCCGGCCGGCGCTGCCGCCTCGGCGAGCGGCGATCAGCGGCGATCCTGGCGCGCCTCATGGCATCGGTGTAGCCAGAACGTGAACACTGCCCAAACGATCCGAAGGTGCCGGGTCGTCGAGTGAGGCGTATCCGCCGGAATGGGATGATGGCCCCGTGACCGAGACAACGAACGAGGCGAGGCACAGCTTCCAGGAGGCCCTCGACGAGCTCCGGATCGACGTGATCCGGCTCGCGGCGTTGACCACCGAGGCGATCGCCGCCGGCACCCAGGCCTTCCTCGACGCCGACCTCGCGGCGGCGGAGCGGGTGATCGAACAGGACGACGACATCGACGATCTCACACACTCGATCGAGGACAGCTGCTACCAGCTCCTCGCCCGCCAGCAGCCCATGGCATCCGATCTGCGGATCGTCGTCTCCGTGCTCCGGATCGTGCACGAGCTCGAGCGCTCGGCCGACCTCATGGTGAACGTGGCCAAGACCACGCGCCGCCTCTACCCCCACCCCCTCGATCCGAAGCTCCGGGGGATCATTCAGCGCATGGGCGAGCAGGCCGGCACCCAGACCCGGGTTGCCCTCGACGCGTTCGCCGACTCGGATCCGTCGGCGGCCGCCGCGCTCTCCGACATGGACGACACGATGGACGACCTCACGAAGAGCCTCTTCCGGTACATCCTCGCCGGCCCCGACTCCGACGAGTCCACCATCCTGACGGCCGTGCAGCTCGCCCTCGTCGGCCGCCACTACGAGCGCATCGCCGACCACGCCGTCACGATCGGCGAACGGGTCGGTTTCATGGTGACCGGCGAGCACCCGCCGCGTCGCGACGAGTCGATCGACTAGCTGCTCTCGGACTCCTCGTAGCCGAGGTCCCACTCGAGGATCAGGCGCTCACGCTCGGCGTCGCGTGCGACCCGTTCGCGGTTGCGCCGGAACTGCGGGTCGTGCGGCGGGAGCAGCTGGAGCCGGGCCAGTGCGCGCTGACGGAACTCGTCGATGAGCCGCCCGTCGCCGAACACGCCATGCACGTCCCAATGCGGTGCGACGGCGCCCAGGTACACGACCTTGACGTGCCCCTGCGGCGGAAGCTGCTCGAGCTCTTCTCCCTCGACGCTCATAGGCTCAGGGTACCGGGTGCTCCCGGTCAGCCGGCATCCGGTCGCTCGACCAGCGTGACGTCTGCGGTCTTGCGGTCGGATCCACGCACGTACGTGACGGTCACCTTCTCGTCGGGGTGGTGCTGACGCACCGCGGTGGCGACGTTGCCGCTGTCCTTGACCTGGGTGTCGCCGATCTGCACGATCACGTCGCCCCGCTTGAGACCGGCGTCGTCGGCAGGCGAGCCCGGGGTGACGTCAGTGACCACGGCGCCGTTGTCGACGTTTACGCCGAGCTGGGACTTGAGCTCGGGTGTGAGGTCGGCCGTGCCGACGCCGAGGAACGCCGGCTTCCGTCCCGCCTTGATGTCGTCGACGACGGGCTTGGCGTACGAGATCGGGATGGCGAAGCCGACGTTCTGCGCCGGCTGGTTCCCGCTGCCGGCAGCGACGGCGGTGTTGATCCCGATGACGCACCCGTTGGCGTCGACGAGCGGTCCGCCGGAGTTCCCCGGGTTGATCGCGGCGTCGGTCTGCAGGACGGTCTCGAGCGCGGTGCCGATCTCGCTCCCCGGACGCGGCGGCCCGGAGATGATCCCGCGCGTGACGCTCAGACCGCCTTCGAGCGCGAGGGCGTTCCCGATCGCGACGACGTCGTCGCCGACCTGCACCTTGTTGGAATCGTCCGTGCACACTGCGGGAAGGTTGCCCGCGTCCACCTTGAGGACCGCGACGTCGGCGCTCGGGTCGCGGCCCACGACACGCGCGTCGAGCGAGCGGCCGTCGTTGAGCTGCAGCTTTGCGGTCTGCGCCTCGCCGACCACGTGCGCGTTCGTCGCGAGGAAGCCGTCCTCCGACAGGACGAAGGCCGTCCCGGCGCTCTGGCCGCCGCGCTCGTTCACGGTGACGGCGGCGACCGCGGGCTCGACCTTGGCGATGATGCCGGCGATGTCGCCGTTGCGACTGATCGTCGACGACTCGCGCGAGACCTCGTTGGTCTTGTTGGCCGGCGCCGAGGTCGACGAGGTGTCGTCATCCCGGCCGAACGCGAAGAACGCGCCCGACGCGACGAGTGCGCCGCACAGGCCGCCGATCAGCGCGCCGACGAGGAGCTGGCGGAAACGCTTCGGACGTCCGGGGGAAGGCGGTGGCGGGCCGGGAGGCGTGGGCCACGGCGGGACGGTCGGCGGCTCGTCGGGCCACGCCGGCGGCGGCGAGGGGGGGACGGTCAAGACGTCCGCGGCGGGTACGGCGTCATCAGGCATCAGTCTGACTCCAAAGGGGGGCGTCGATCACCATCGACATCTCAAACGCCGCCGGATCCGTAGAAGGTTCCTGGAACCGTTGTCATGTTGCTCTCATCTCCGCCCCCGCATGATGCCTCCCACTGCCGGGAACCGGAGAGCGTCCGGCACCGTTTGAACCCGTGAACCCTATGGATTTCGACCTCCCCACCTCGCCCCCGGCAGACGATCAGGAGCATCAGTGGATGCTCGCGGCCAAATGCCGCGGCCGGGCTCCTCACGACTTCTTCCCCTCTGACGGGGTCGGCGTCGAGCAGGCCCGCAAGGTCTGCGCCGACTGCCCGGTCCAGGAGCCCTGCCTCGAGTACGCCCTCACCTACCGGATCGACCACGGCGTGTGGGGCGGCGCCTCCGAGCGCGAACGCCGCCGCATCCTCCGCCGTCGCCGGCTCGAGCACCACACTCCTTCTCCCACTTCCTGAGCCTCGCGAGCGGCGGACGGCACGGCGGACTCGCGCGCCGGCCGACCCGGTCACCAGGAGAAGGGGCCCAGGACGAAGTCGGTGACGCGGTCGAGGGCGTTGGGTGAACCGGCCGGGCCGAAGTCGGCGACAACGTGGTCGATCTGGTCGGCGGGGGCGTCGGACACGGTCGTGTAGACGACGTCGCCCGACTGCCACACCATGACCACTCCGCCGGGCGTTCGGTATTGGTGCACGTCGCGCCCTCCGACGTTGCGGGACTCGGCCCCGTCCGGGAGGGCGCCGGGATCGAGGTCGCCCTCCTGCTCGAACACCGACACGCTGAAGAGCCCATCGCTGTAGAACAGGTGGAGCGTGCCGCGGTCCTCGTCGTACCGGCCGGCGAGCTGGAACCGGTCGCCGGCGTTCCCGGGAGCGCGGAACGGGGCCGCAACCTCCTTGACGACGCGCGGCTGCCGGCTGGTGCTGCGAGCCGGCGCGGGGGGAGCTTCGGCAGGGAGCGCGCCGATGAACGCGCCGGCGGGCTCGCCGATGCTCGTGAATCCGACGGCGCGCACCGTGCGCCCGCGGGTGTCGAGCTGCTCGCGCCGGAGCAAGAGGCTCGTCGATTCGTCGAGGTAGAGCCGCTCACGGACGCGGTCGTCGTGACGGTCAGTGGCGTCGACCTGTCGTGTCGGCCGGCCCGCGACGGTCGGGCCGTCACGGACCGACAGCACCCACTTGTCGGAGGCGGGCGGCACGTCGGGCGCTGCCTCCTGGCTCCAGACTGCCAGCCACCCGTCGGGACCCTGCACGAAGCGGCGGGCGCCCTCGACGATCACCTGGGGCCGGTCCCCCAGCGCGAGCACACCATTGGCGCTGCGGACGAACACGTCGCTGCTGTGATCACCACGGGCGTCCGACCACGTCAGTTCGAGGACACCGGAGAAGTCCTGCTCCTGCGCGGCGCGGCGGGCGTCGTCGAGCAGTTGCACCCCCGGTCCCGTCTGCGACGTCGCCGCCGGCTCCGACGACAGGGCGAGGGTCGCGAGCCCGGCGAGGGCGGCGACGCCCGCCACCAGTGCCAGCCCCCGCGGCGACCGGATGCTCATCGCCGGAACGGCGTGATCATGCTGAGCGCCGCCAGCTGGCTGACGGGCTCGTCGGAGACAGACGAGCGCACGGCGTGCGAGTCGGAGAGGGCGGGGACGCGCGGCCTGACGCGATCAGGAGACGGGATCACCAGCGACGCGATCACCACGGCGGCGACGGCGACGCCTGCGGTCGCGGCGGCGACCAGGCGCGGCAACCGCGAGCCGCGGCGGACGCGCGCACGGTTCAATTCCGGTGAGAGAACGCCCTCCCAGAAACCGGGCGGCGCCTCGTGCACCGGCAAGCTGCGGAGGGCGTCGCGGCGCGTACGCGACCGCGTCACGTTCGGCGCGCCATTCCGGTGACTCGGCCAGGTAGCCGTCGACGTCGACGCGCTCGGCGGCGGCGAGCTCGCCGTCGAGGTAGGCGGAGAGCCGGTCGTCGGGAGCGGGACGACCGTTCACGCCGTCTCTCCTGTGCTCACGAGCGCATCGCGGAGGAGCCGGCGTCCTCGATGGATCCGAGATCGAACCGTCCCGACCGGGACACCGAGCGAATCGGCGATCTCCTCGTACGGAAGGTCCGCGACGTCGCAGAGGACGACGGCGGAGCGGAACTCGTCGGGCAGGGACGCCAGCGCGGCCTGCACGTCATCGGACAAGCCGGTGAAGACCTCGTCGGCGGCGGGGGCGGGCGGGAGCACCCAGTCGGGGTCTTCGGGGAGCGCGTCGGCGGGACGCCGCCGTCGCCGTCGCACCTCGTCGAGGAACACGTTCGTCACGATCCGGGCCAACCAACCTTCGAATGATCCCGGTTGGTAGCGCTCGAGGCCCTTGCGAACCCGCAGGAGCGCTTCCTGCACGAGATCCTGTGCGTCGCTGTCGTTGCCGGCCAGGCGGTAGGCGACGTTGTAGAGGAAGCGCCCGTGATCACGGGCAACTTCTTCCCAGGTCGGGACCCCGCCGGCCATCACAAAGAACGACGGGAGGGAGGTGCCGGGTTCCCGGCCCGGAGGCCGGGAGAGGGGGCGAGCTCGCCGGGGCGAGCTAGGCCGAGTCTTCCTTCTCCGGCTTGTCCTCGTCGGTGGTCTTGTCGCCCTCGTTCACGCCCTTCTTGAACTCCTTCGAGGCTTGGCCCATCGAGCGGGCGAGTTTCGGGAGTCGTGTGCTGCCGAACAGCACCAGGACGATCACGAGGATGATGATCAGCTCGGTCGGGCCCAGGTTCATGCGGCGTGCCCTTTTCGATTCGGGACTTCCAACAGAGGTTAACCCCTTTGTCTCGGCGGACGACCATCAGCTGCCCATTGCGGTGTGCTCAGGAGGAAAGGAGCGCGTGGGCGAGCAGCTCGACGTCGTGGAGCGTGGTGACCGAGAAGGGAAGCGGGCCGGCCCCGACGATGAGGGTCTCGACCCCGAGCGCGTCCCATGCGTCGCGCTGGGCGCGTACCTCGTCGACGGTCCCGACCAGCCGACCGGCGCGCCATTCGTCGAGCGTCTCGTTGACGACGCCGGTCGGCATGAGATCGCGGATGTGTGCGAACCGGCGCTCGAGGTCGGCGCGATCCTCGCCGGCAAGCGCGTAGAGGCCGAGGGAGCGCCACACCGTGGCGGGATCGCGCCCGACCTTGTCGCACGATCGTTCGACCACGTCGAGGCGATCCCGGTACGCGTCGGGTGTCCACACCCAACACGTGTTCCAGCCGTCGGCATGCTCGACTGCGAGCTGGATGAGCCGGTCGCCCTTGCCGCCCACGAACACGGGCGGGCGCGGCTCCTGCACCGCCGGCGGCCGGTTCACGGCACCGGCGGCGCGGTGATAGCGCCCGTCGAACGTGAGCGGTCCCCCGCCGAGCAGGCCGCGGACGACTTCGACCGCCTCGGCCAGGCGGGCGAGCCGCTCACCGGGCGGCGGGAACGCCAGCCCGACGGCCTCGTACTCGGGCGCATACCACCCCGCGCCGAGACCGACATCGAGCCGGCCGGCGCAGATCCGGTCGAGCGTCGAGAGCGCCTTCGCGAGCACCGACGCCGGCCGCAGCGCCTCGCACGCGACCAGCGTGCCGAGGCGGGGACGGGTGACGGTGCGAGCCAGCGCCGCCAGGGTGACGAGCGGTTCGTAGATCCCGTGGGGATCTGCCGTCCCGCCGTACTTTGCGATGTCGAGGAACAAGTGGTCCGACAGCCAGAGCGAGTCGAAGCCGAGCGCCTCGGCCCGCTGCGCGTGCTCGAGCAGGGTGTCCCATCGCAGCGGCGATTCACCCGGCACCGAGTAGTCGTATTGAGGAAGAGCGAGGCCGATACGCATCCTGACGCCGTCGCGAGCTCCGGCTCTGCGGCTGCGTCGGCAAGCCACGCTGCCGGCTTGCTCGTAACCTGTTCCGGTGCTCGAGTGCGTGCCGAACGTGTCGGAAGGGCGACACCGCGACGTCGTGGACCGGCTCGCCGCCGCGTGGAGGTCCCCTGCTCGACGTGCATGCCGACCCGGATCACAACCGGTCGGTGTTCACCCTGGCCGCCGACCCCCCGGAGGGGGTCGAGCGGGCCGCGGTCCAGCTCGCGGAAGCGGTTGCCCGGCACGTGGACGCCTCCTGGCGTGACGGGGTGCATCCCCGGCTCGGCGCACTCGACGTGGTCCCGTTCGTGGCGCTGTCCGGGACGCCCGAGGCTCGGGCCAGCGCGGTGCGCACCGCGCACTACTTCGCGGGGTGGTTGGCGGACGCGATGGACGTGCCGACGTTCCTGTACGGCGAGGCCGACCCCGAGGAACGTCCCCTCCCGAGGCTGCGGCGCGACGCGTTCGTGCGCCGGGCGCCGGACTACGGGCCCGCCGAGCCCCACCCGCGGCTGGGCGCGACGGCGGTCGGAGCTCGTCCCGTCCTCGTCGCCGTCAACTGCGAGCTCGACCGTGACGACATCGACCTGGCGCGCCGCATCGCCCACGACGTGCGCGAGCGCGGGGGCGGGTTGCGGGGTGTGCGCGCCCTCGGCTTCGAGCTGACCTCACGACGCCGAGTGCAGGTGTCGCTGAACCTCACCGACCTCGAGACCACCGGTCTCGAGGAGGCGTGCGCCGAGGTGGCGCGCCAGGCGCGCGCCGAGGGCGCAGACCTGGACCGGATCGAGCTGGTCGGGCTGCTCCCCCGGGCCGCCCTCGAGGACTGCGGCCCGGCGTTCCGCCGGCGCGCGAATCTCGACGACGACCAGACGATCGAAGCCCGGCTCGAAGAGCGGTGACCCGCCCGTTCGGTCAGGCGGTGAGGGCGCGGCGCTGGCGCTCGAGGGCCCGCTGGCGGCGGACCCGGCGGCGCTCCCGCTCGGACAGGCCGCCCCAGATGCCGAACTTCTCGCCGTGGCTGAGGGCGTACTCGAGACACTCCGCTCGCACCTCACAGCCCCGGCACACGGCCTTGGCCTCTTTCGTGGAGGCACCCCGCTCGGGGAAGAAGAGGTCGGGATCGACTCCGAGGCAGTTGGCCTGCTCCTGCCAGCGACGCTCCTCCGGCCCGCCGTTCGTGCCGGCAGGACGGGCCCCCAGACTGTCTGTTCGGACGATCTCTCGCATCGGCCATCCCCCTCTGGTCTGCCACCCCGAGTGGGCCCGCCCAACCCGAAATGACGCCGATGTAATTACAACAGTGCCACTCTGACCCGTCGGCGCCGGCGGCGCAAGGGGAAATGTGCCCGAGCCGGTCCGATTCGTCCCGTTTCTAGGGGGTATCGGCGGCTCTAGGCTCGCCGCATGGCGACGGAGCTCGCAGCGATCCAGGGCGATATCACCCGGGAAACCGTCGACGCGATCGTGAACGCCGCCAACTCGGGCCTCGCCCGGGGCGGAGGCGTGTGCGGGGCGATCTTCGCCGCCGCCGGCCCCGCCCTCGACGCCGCCTGCGCCGACCTCGGCGGCTGCCCGACGGGCGACGCCAAGGCCACCCCCGGCTTCCGCCTCCCCGCCCGGTGGATCATCCACGCCGTCGGCCCCGTCTGGCACGGCGGCGACGCCGGCGAGCCCGACCAGCTCGCCTCCGCCTACCGCCGCTCCCTAGCCGTCGCCGACGAGCTCGGCGCCCGATCCGTCGCCTTCCCCGCCATCTCGACCGGCATCTACGGCTACCCCCTCGACGCCGCCACGACAGTCGCCGTCCGCACCTGCAAAGACGCCGACACCGACGTCGAGCTCATCCGCTTCGTCTGCTTCGACGACCGAACCCAGAGGACGTATCAGCTTGCCCTCGGGAACTAGCTGGCGCGGCGGCTTTCGCGCTTCTGTTCGAGGAAGTCGACGAGGACGTAGTCGCCGAGGGTGTCGGGGGTCGTGAAGAACGCTCGTCCTTTGTTCATGCGCATCATCCGTTCGACGAAGCTGCGCAGGTAGTAGCTCTCGTCGAGCATGAAGGTGTTGATGCGGATGCCCTCGCGGGTGCACCGCATCACTTCCTTGAGCGTCTCCTCGATCGTCACCGGCGACGGCGGGTACTGGAAGTAGGCCTCGCCGCCCTCGATGTGGGCGGTGGGCTCGCCGTCGGTGACCATGATCACCTGCTTCGTCCCGCCCTCGCGGGCGAGTTGCTTCCGGGCGAGCATCAACGCGTGCTGCATGTTCGTGCCCCACTCGAAGTCCCAGGACATCTCGGGCAGGAGCTCGGGCTTCACCTCGCGGGCGACGCGCCCGAAGCTCACGAGACCGAAGTAGTCACGCGGGAACTTCGTCGTGATGAGCGCGTGCAGCGCCATGGCGACCTTCTTGGCCGACAGGAAGTTGTCTCGCATCGGCATCGAAAGCGACACGTCGAGGAGCAGCACGGTCGACGAGCGGCTGAGGAGCTCGGTGCGCTCGACCTCGAAGTCGCTCGGGTGCGAGGCGCACCGGGGTCCCGCCGCCCCCGCGCCAGATCGCGTTCTTGACCGTCTCCTCGACGTTGAGGTGGAACGGGTCGCCGAACTCGTAGGGCTTGTGCTCGAACGCGCGCTCGTTGCCGACGCCCGAGCGCTCGATCTCGTGCCGGCCGGCGCGGTCCTTGAGCAGCTTGCGGTACAGGTCGCCGAGTGCCTTGTTGCCGATGGCGCGGATGCCTTTCGGCGTGAGCTCGAGGCGACCTTCGCGCTGTTCGATGAGACCGGCCTCCTCGAGCATGCGGGCGAGCTCGCGCAGCCGCTCGAGTGACCGGGCGGCGTCGTCGCCCAGGAGATCTCGGGCCTGGTCGATGTCGACCTCGGCGAGCTCGCCGGGCTGGGTCGCCGACTGGAGCAGATGCTCGAGGTCGTCGATGTTGCCGAGCATGTCGAGCAGCCCGGGGACCTGGCCGAGCTGCATCGGGTCGTCGCCCGAGAAGTTCATGCTGCGGTTCCACGGCATGTTCGGAAATGCGTTCTGCAGGTTGCGCGCCAGCTCGTCGACCTGCCAGCGCAGGTCGAGGTCCTCGAGGAGCGACTGCGCGAGCCCCTGGAGCTGCGCACGCTGCTCGGGTGTCATCGAGTTCAGCAGCTGCTGCATCTGCGCCATCGACTGCGCCATCTGCTCGAGGAGCTCGTCGAGCGTCTGCGGGTTGCCGGGGAAGAAGTCGCCGTACTTGTCCATGAAGCCCTTGAAGTCGGGCTCTTCGCCGCGCTCGCGCTGCTCGAGCATCTGGTTGAGGTCGGCGAGCATGTCCTTCATGCGCTGCATCTGCTCGGGCGAGACGTCGCGCATTCCCTCGGACATCTGGTTGAAGTAGCTCTCGAGCAGCTGCTGTCGCAGCTCGTCCATGAGCTCCTCGAAGCGCTGGCGGGCGGCGTCGTCCATGAAGTCGTAGTTCTGGAGGGCCTGGACGCGGCCGGCGAGGTCGGGCGGGAGCTCGTCGAGCTCCTGCTGCCGCTGCCGCGCGAGGTCCTCGACGATCTCCTGGCGGCGCATGTCACCCGACTGCTGTGCTTCGTCGACGCGGCGCTCGATTCCGGCACGCTCCTGGTCCGTGACCTCGCGGAGCTTCTCGGCGATGTCGTCGTACACGCCGCCGAGGTCGCGCCGCTCGAGCTCCTCGCGCCGGCGTTGCCGCAACCGCTCGAGCATCTCCCGGAGCCCCATGAGCTCCTCGTCGTTGCGGTCGCGGAACCCCTGCTGGAGCATCCGGCGCAAGGCCGCGTTCAGGTCGCCGTGGTACAGGAGGTCGTCCGACATCTCCTCGAGCAGAGCATCGGCGTCGAGGTCGAACCCGGTCTGGGTACCGTCCCAGCGCGAGTACTGGAACCCGCGCGCTTGACGCCGCCTGAGCCGCATGGCTTCGAGGCTACCGGCTCAGGCTGAACCTTCGGCCGCCTGCTTGATGCGCTCGAGCGTCGCCTCGATGCCGTGCTGGAGCTGCGCCTTCCGACGCTTCGGCGGCGAGACGAGCTTGAAGAAGAAGGTGTAGCGCAGCGACTCGAAGGACTCGGTCAGATCGGTCCCGCCGTCCTTCGGCGCGAGCTTGTAGCTCCAGCGCGTGTCTTCTTTCCCCGGTGCTCCCACCTCGAAGGCGAACTCCTTGCCGGCGTCGGCGACCGTGACCCTCGGCTTCGTGGACCAGCGCAAGATCCCCCGCTTGTTCGACCCCTTGAACCGGGCCCCCGCCGTCGGGCCCGTGGCGCCGTCGATCCACTCGCACCGATGCGTCTCGGGGCTCCACTCGCCCATGCGGGTGACGTCGCTGATCATGCCGTAGACCTTCTCCGGCGGTGCCTCGATGTGGACCGTCGCCCGGCCCTCCACGCCCTCTGCCGCCATGCCTGCCCTCCCTGTCAGCGCTGCGCCGACCCTACGACTCCCGGTTCGGGCGCGCACTCCGCCACAATCGACGACGTGCCCACCCGAGTCGTCACGGCCGTCGTGGTTGTCGCCGCGGCCGCCATGTTGGCCGCCGGCTGCGGATCCGAAGGCGGCGACGCCCCCAAGGCGCCTCTGGCGTTCTGCAAGGCGGCGGCGCGTTTCGACGACCGGCTGTCGAAGGGCGCCAAGCTCGACGAGCAGATCCGGCTCGTCCAGCGCATGGTCGACACTGCGCCCGCCAAGATCGAAGCCGACGCCCAAACGTTCGTCGACGCCTTGGGGCGGGTCGAGACGGACGAATCGGTGAAGGACGACCCGAACGTCAAGCGCGCAGTCGAGAACGTGAACCGGTACGCGGCCCAAGGCTGCGGGTTCTACGAACGCCAGGGCGGCGGCGGGATCTGATCGGGCCGCCGCTCAGGCGAGGCGCCGCAGGCGGCGCGCGCCCCACCAGACGAAGAACGCTCCGACGACGAGCAGCTTCACTGCCACGATCCAGAGCGTGATGTCGCGGGCGAGCTTGTCGTCGTTCGTGATCACCTCGGTCGGGTGATCGGGGTCGTAGCGGATCTGCACCTGCGAACCCACCGGCTTCTCTCCCGTGCCGGTGCGCACCGGCTCAGGTGCGTGGACGGTCTGGCCCGTGGCGGTCGTGAACTCGAGCCGCCGCTCGGCGCCGTCCAGGACGACGGTCGCGGTGGCGGGCGTGCCACGGCTGCGCAGATCGGCATCGTGCCGTTGCAAGGAGACGATCAGCGCCGTCGCCGCGATGCCGAGCACGACACACGCGATACCGCCGACGATGGCCCAGCGGCCACCGCGCCGGCTGGGGGGCGCCGCGACCTGTGTCGCGGCGGCCGGACGTTCTGCGGCCGCGACGGGCGCGAGCCCGTGCGCCCGCCGCTCGTCGTAGTCACGACGGCGGCCGACGTCGGCGAGGACCCGGTATGCCGCCGCGACGCGCGTGAAACGATCGGCGGCCGCGGGATCGGTGGGCCTCGCGTCCGGGTGCAGGGTCTTCGCCAGGGCGCGATAGGCGGACGCGATCTCGGCCGACGAGGCGTCAGGCGCCACTCCCAGCTCGGCGTAGTAGTCGACGATGTCGACCTGGCGCGTGCTCACACTCCCAGTGTGCCGCGCTGCGGTGGTCTACCCCCGGCCGCGGTACGTGGCCTTGCCGCCGACGGCGTCCTTGTTGAGCCGCTTGGAGAGATGGAGTCCCTCGAGGACGAACTCGACCGCGGAGGCGACGCCGGCGGGCGTCTCGCCCACGCCGAGGTCGGCGAGCGCGTCGCGCAGCCCGTCGAGCTTCGGGAGCAGCCCGGCGTACTCCGACGCCGCGACGTCCTCGCCGGTGTGCACCGTGACGCCCTCGTCGAACGCGGCCACCAGCCGGGCCAGGCGCTCGGGTCGGGTACGCGCCCGGAACACCTCGAGCACCGACGCCTTGACGATGCGTTCGAGCACCTGCTCCTCGCGGCCGTCGTCGAGCGTCTCGAACTCGATCTTGCCTGCGGTCGACGCGACCAGAGCGTCGAGGTCGCTGACCCGGGGCACCACCTCGCGCTCGCCGCTGCGCAACGCGCGTCGTGACGCGTTGGCGACGAGTGTCTCGTAGTTCGTGATCGAGAGACGCACCGACACGCCGGAGCGCTGGTTGATGTGCGGCGAGCGACGGGCCTGCTGCGTGATCTCGGAGACGATCTCGGCCATGAACTCGGGCACGTGCACGGAAAGCTGCTCGGCGGCGAGGGGCTGCGCCTCCTGCGCGACCACGTCCATCTCGACGTCGACGTCGAGCGGGTAGTGGGTTCGGATCTGGGCGCCGAAGCGGTCCTTCAGCGGCGTGATGATGCGGCCGCGGTTCGTGTAGTCCTCGGGGTTGGCCGACGCCACCAGCATCAGATCGAGCGGCAGCCGGATCTTGTAGCCCCGGATCTGCACGTCACGCTCCTCGAGCACGTTCAGCAGGCCGACCTGGATGCGCTCGGCGAGGTCGGGAAGCTCGTTGATGGCGAAGATCCCGCGGTTGGTGCGCGGGACGAGCCCGTAGTGGATCGTGAGCTCGTCGGCCAGGTAGCGGCCCTCGGCGACCTTGATCGGGTCGACTTCGCCGATCAGGTCGGCGATCGACGTGTCCGGGGTGGCGAGCTTCTCTCCGAAGCGCCGCTCGCGGTGCACCCACTCGATCGGTGTGTCCTCTCCGCGTTCGGCCGCCAGCAGCCGGGAGTGCTGCGACACCGGCGCGTACGGGTCGTCGTTGATCTCGCTGCCGGCGATGGTCGGGGTCCACTCGTCGAGGAGGCTGACGAGCGACCGGATGATGCGGGTCTTCGCCTGACCGCGTTCGCCGAGGAAGATGACGTCGTGGCCGGCGAGCAGCGCGTTCTCGAGCTGCGGCAGCACCGTGTCGTCGAAGCCGATGACCCCGTCGACGAGCGGCTTGCCGGCCGCGATGCGGGCGAGCGCGTTCGCCCGGACCTCGTCCTTGACCGGCCGCGACTCCCACCCGCTCGCTCGCAGCTCACCGAGGGTGCCGGCACGGGTCATCGCAAACTCCGAGGAAAGAGAAGGAGAAGGTCGGTCGACGCTGACGCTCACGTCGCAATCCGAGCGTACCAGCGGGATGCCGTCCGCCAACCGGCGACCCTAAGCTGAGCGACCCCGGAGCAACGCCGAGAGGAGCGCAGCATGGCCGACGAGCAGGACGAGCGGTACCTGGAAGCGAAGCGGCGGGTCGAGGCGAAGAAGGGTTTCTACGTGCACGCGTTCTTCTTCGTCGTGCTCAACACCATCTTCCTCGTCGCCATCGGCTGGGATTTCCTGTGGGCCACGGTGTTCTGGGGTCTCGGCCTCGTGCTGCACGGCGCCAGCGTGTTCTTCAGCGGAAGCGGCTGGGTGAAGCGCTGGGAGCACCGCGCGATCGAGAAGGAGCTCGGCCGGCAAGCGGGTGACTCGACCTCGAGCGGGGCCCCGCCGCCGCCTCCGCCGCCTCCGCCGACGTCACCCCCCACGGCCGACGCCACCCAGCCCGGCGCCACACCGCAACACGCGAACGCAGCGAAGCCCACCTGAGCCCGGAGCCCGGCGCACGCGACCTCTCGGGCTCGTGGCGCGCTCACATCGCCGAGGGTGACCTGCACCAGCGGTTCGTCGAGCCCGCGTACGACGACGCGGGGTGGGGCGACGTCACCGTCCCGGGTCACTGGCGGTCGTCCTCCGGCTTCACGGACACCGACGGGCCGGTGCTCTACCGCCACCGGTTCGACGCCCAGCCGCTGAACCGCGACCGGCGCGCCTTCGTCGTCCTCGACGGCGTCTTCTACTTCGGCGACGTGTGGCTCGACGCCGACTACCTGGCCGCGACCGAGGGCTACTTCTTCCCCCACGAGTTCGAGATCACCGATCCGCTGCGGCGAGGCGACGAGCACGTGCTTGCGGTGGAGGTCGCGTGCCCGCGCCAGTCGGACCGCACCGCCAAGCGCCTCGTCACGGGCGTCTTCTCCCACTGGGACAACCTCGACCCGGACTGGAACCCGGGTGGACTGTGGCGCCCCGTACGCGTGGTCGAGTCAGGACCGGTGCGGCTGGCCCGCGTCCGCTGCGTGTGCATCGAGGCGACGGAGGAGCGGGGCCGGCTGCGCCTCGACCTCACGCTCGACGCCGCCGGCAGTGGGAGCGACGGCGAGCCCGCGCCTCGTCCGGCGCGGTTCCGGGCGCGACTCACCGGGCCGGACGACGGCGGCGTGCTCCTCGACGCGTCGAGGGACGTCACCCTCGCCGGCGGCGACAACCACCTCACGTGGACGCTCGACGTCGACCACCCACCGCGCTGGTGGCCGCGGCGTCTGGGCGAGCAGCCGCGTTGCGACCTCGAGGTTGTCGTCGAGGCCGGGGGCGAGGCGAGCGACCGACGCACCCTGCGCACCGCGTTCCGGGAGGTGCAGTGGCGGCGCTGGCAGCTGCACGTGAACGGCGAGCGACTGTTCGTGATGGGATCGAACCAGGGCCCGTCGCGCATGCAGCTCGGTGAGGCGACGGCGGCCGACCTGGCACGCGACGTGCAACTCGCGCTCGGACGCCAACCTCGACCTGCTGCGGCTCCACGCACACGTATCGCGTCCCGAGATGTACGACAGCCGCCGACGACGCCGGGCTGCTCCTCTGGCAGGACTTCCCGCTCCAGTGGGGATACGCCCGGGGCGTCCGCAAGCCGGCGGTCCGCCAAGCGCGCGCGATGGTCGACGTGCTCGGGCATCACCCGAGCATCGTGCTGTGGTGCGCGCACAACGAGCCGCTCGCCGTCGACATCGCTCCCGGCAAGCCGATGACGACGCGCGCCAAGATGCGCCTCGGCGCGTCGATGCTGCTCCCGACGTGGAACAAGAACGTCCTCGACCGGTCGATCACGCGCGCGCTGCATCGCGCCGACCCGAGCCGCGCCGTCGACCCGCACTCGGGCGTGCTGCCCGGCCTGGGCGGGCCCGGCACCGACGCGCACTTCTACTTCGGCTGGTACCACGGCAAGCTCGACGGCCTCGCGTCCCGCGCTCCGCGCGGTCCCCCGCCTCGCCCGCTTCGTCACGGAGTTCGGCGCCCAGGCCGTCCCCGATTCCGCCGCGTTCATGGAGCCCGAGCGGTGGCCCGAGCTCGACTGGGACCGCCTGTTCGAGCACCACGCGTGTCAGAAGGAGATCTTCGACCGGGTCGTGCCGCCCGCCGACTTCGCGACGTTCGACGCGTGGCGCACCGCGACCCAGGCGTACCAGGCCGCGCTCGTGCAGCTCCAGATCGAGGATCTGCGCCGTCTCAAGCACGCGCCCACCGGTGGGTTCTGCCACTTCTGCTTCGCCGACGGCCACCCGGCGGTGACGTGGTCCGTCCTCGACCACGAGCGGGGCGAGAAGAGCGGCTACGCGGCGTTCGCGCGACGCGTGCCGGCCCGTGCTCCCGATGATCGAGCCCCGCGCCGGGCTCGTCCACGTCGCGAGCGAACGGCGTGACGAGCTCGCGGGTGCGGTCATCGAGGTCTCGGGCGAGCGGGGCCGGCTCGGTGGGTTCACCGGCGACATCGCCGCCGATGCGGTGACGTACGTCGGACAGCGTCGAGCTCGACGGCGTGAAAGAGGCGTCGGTCACCCTCGAACACCCGGTCCTGGGGCGGGTCCGAGAACCGGTACGACGCCGCCTTGCTCGCTTCGGTCCGGGAGGAAGCGCGGAGCTAGCGTCGAAGCGTGGCCCGGACGGAAGAAGAGGTCTCGACCGCCTCCCAGCGGGGCGGGGCCGACGACGCCGACCGGCTGGCCACGGACTTCGGCAAGCCCGAGCCGGCGCCGACCCGGAAGCGCCGGGCGCCGTTCTTCGTCCGGTTCTACCGCTCGGACATCGGCAAGAAGTGGGTGATGGCCGTCACCGGCATCGTGCTGATGGGCTACGTGTTCGCCCACATGGTCGGGAACCTGCACGTGTTCGAGGGCGCCCGTCAGATCGACCGCTACGGCGAGTGGCTCCGCGAGCTGCTCGACCCGCCGTTCCCGCGCACGATGGCGCTCTGGCTGCTGCGGATCACGATCATCGTCGCCCTCGCGCTCCATATCCACGCCGCGTACACGCTGACCCGTGTCAACTGGCGGGCGCGTCCGCAGCGCTACGAGTCGCACCGCGACTACGTGGCCGCGAACTTCGCATCCCGCACGATGCGCTGGACCGGAATCATCGTCGGCCTGTTCCTCGTGTTCCACATCCTCGACCTCACCTGGGGCGCCGCGAACCCCGGGTTCGTGCGGGGCGAGGTGTACCGGAACACGGTCGCGACCTTCGAGCGGGTGCCGGTCGCGCTTGCGTACATCGCCGCGTGCATCGCGCTCGGCATCCACCTCTTCCACGGCGGGTGGAGCCTGTTCCAGAGCGTCGGCTGGAACAACCCGCGCTTCAATATCTGGCGCCGCTACTTCGCAGTCGGCTTCGCCGTCGTCGTGACGGTCGGGTACATCAGCGTGCCCATCGCCGTCCAGGTCGGCTTGGTGAGCTGAGCGAGTGAAGGAGGGTGGACCATGATCGGTGAGCTCGACGCCAGGATCCCCGAGGGGCCCCTCGCCGACAAGTGGGACAACCACCGCTTCCACGAGAAGCTCGTCGCGCCGGCAAACCGGCGGCGCTTTGACGTCATCGTGGTCGGGACGGGACTCGCCGGCGCGGCCGCCGCCGCGACGCTCGGCGAGCTCGGCTACCGGGTGAAGGTGTTCACTTTCCACGACTCCCCCCGCCGGGCGCACAGCATCGCCGCCCAGGGCGGGATCAACGCGGCGAAGAACTACAAGAACGACGGCGACAGCATCGATCGCCTCTTCTACGACACGATCAAGGGCGGCGACTACCGCTCCCGCGAGGCGAACGTCTACCGGCTCGCCCAGATCAGCGTCGAGATCATCGACCAGTGTGTGGCCCAGGGCGTGCCCTTCGCCCGCGAGTACGGGGGCCTGCTCGACACCCGTTCGTTCGGCGGCGCGCAGGTGTCGCGGACGTTCTACGCCCGGGGCCAGACCGGCCAGCAGCTGCTGCTCGGCGCGTACCAGGCCCTCGAACGGCAGGTGCACCTGGGCACGGTCGAGATGCACCCGCGCGTGGAGTTGCTCGACGTCGTGCTCAAGGACGGCCGCGCCGCCGGCATCGTCACCCGCGACCTCGTGACGGGCGAGATGCGCTCGCACTCTGCGCACGCCGTCGTGCTCGCGACAGGCGGGTACGGCAACGCCTTTTACCTGTCGACCAACGCCAAGAACAGCAACGTGACCGCGATCTGGCGGGCGCACCGTCGGGGCGCGCTGATGGCGAACCCGTGCTTCACCCAGATCCACCCGACGTGCATCCCGGCCAGCGACGACTTCCAGTCGAAGCTCACCCTCATGAGCGAGTCGCTCCGCAACGACGGGCGCATCTGGGTCCCGAAGCAAATGGACGACCCGCGCTCGCCCGACCAGATACCGGAATCCGAGCGCGACTACTTCCTCGAGCGCCGGTACCCCGCCTTCGGCAACCTCGTCCCCCGCGACGTCGCGTCACGGGCGGCGAAGCGCGAGGTCGACGCCGGTCGCGGCGTCGGCCCGTTGAAGAACGGCGTGTACCTCGACTTCTCGGATGCGATGCGACGGTTGGGTCGCGACGCCATCGAGGAGCGCTACAGCAACCTGTTCCAGATGTACGACCGCATCACCGGCGAGAATCCGTACGTCGTGCCCATGCGCATCTACCCCGCGGTGCACTACACGATGGGCGGGCTGTGGGTCGACTACAACCTGATGAGCAACGTCCCCGGCCTGTACGTGCTGGGCGAGGCGAACTTCTCCGACCACGGCGCCAATCGGCTCGGCGCCAGCGCGCTCATGCAGGGCCTCGCCGACGGGTACTTCGTGCTGCCGAACACGATCACCGACTACCTCGCCGACCTGCTCGGTGACCCGCCCGTCCCCACCGGCGACCCTGCGTTCGCCGCCGTCGAGGGCGAGGTCGACGAGCGGGTGCGGGCGTTGCTGGCGGTCAACGGCAGCCGGTCGGTCGACTGGTTCCACCGCGAGCTCGGCAAGGTGCTGTGGGACAACTGCGGCATGGAGCGCAGCGCCGACAGCCTGAAGAAGGCGCTGGGTGAGATTCCGCCGCTGCGCGCCGAGTTCCACGCCGACGTGCGGGTGCTGGGCGAGAACGAGACGTTCAACCAATCGCTCGAGAAGGCGGGCCGCGTGGCCGACTTCCTCGAGTTCTCCGAGCTCATGTGCCTCGACGCGCTGCACCGTGAGGAGAGCTGCGGCGGCCACTTCCGGGTCGAGCATCAGACCGAGGAGGGTGAGGCGCTGCGCGACGACGAGAACTTCTCGTACGTGGCGGCGTGGGAGTTCGCCGGCGTGGACGAGAAGCCCGTGCTGCACAAGGAACCACTCGGGTTCGAGGCGGTCGAGCTCGCGCAGCGGAGCTACAAGTGAAGGTTCACCTCCGCGTCTGGCGTCAGGCCGGCCCGACCGACGGCGGCCGCTTCGAGGACTACGACGTCGACGACGTGAGTCCCGACATGTCGTTCCTCGAGCTGTTCGACGTGCTCAACGAGCGGCTCATCGCCGACGGCACGGAGCCGGTCGCGTTCGACCACGACTGCCGCGAGGGCATCTGCGGCTCGTGCGCCATGATGATCAACGGCCGCGCCCACGGTCCGGAGCGCGGCACTGCCACCTGCCAGCTGCACATGCGCAAGTTCAATGACGGCGACTCGATCACGGTCGAGCCGTGGCGGGCGGCGGCGTTCCCGGTCATCCGCGACCTCGTCGTCGACCGCGGCTCACTGGATCGGATCATCGAGGCCGGCGGTTACATCACTGCCCCGACCGGCAGCGCGCCCGACGCCAACCTCATCCTGGTGCCGAAGGAGGCTGCCGACGGGTCGATGGACGCGGCCGCGTGCATCGGCTGCGGGGCGTGCGTGGCCGCGTGCCCGAACAGTGCGGCGCAGCTGTTCACGGCGGCGAAGGTGTCGCACCTCGGGCTCCTGCCGCAGGGGCAGCCCGAGCGGTACGAGCGCGTCGCGGCGATGGTCGACACGATGGAGGAGCTGTTCGGGAGCTGTACCAACCACGGGGAGTGCGAGGCAGCGTGCCCCAAGGAGATCAGCATCGACTTCATCGCCCTCCTGAACCGCGACTACATCAAGGCGCAGTTCAAGAACCGCAGACTGTCGGGGCAACGCGTCTGACCTACCCACATTCTCGGCAGCGGAAGGCTCGCTATCCGGACTCTTCGCTGCCGAGAACGAGAGTTAGGCGGCGAGGCGCTCCGAGATGGCGCGGAGGTCGTCGACGAAGTCCTGGTACTCGACCTCGCGGCGCTCGTCGTCGGCGCGGAGGATCGCCGACGGGTGGATGGTCGCGGTGCCCTGCACGCCGTCGACCAGCTCGAGGAACTCGCCCCGCTGCTTGGTCACGCGGAACTCGTGCCCGAAGACCGCCTGGGCCGCAGTGGCACCGAGGCAGCACAGGACCTTCGGCTTCACGACCGCCAGCTCCTGGGTCCACCACTGCCGGCACGCCGCGATCTCCTTGGCGTTCGGCTTCTGGTGCAGCCGGACCTTCCCCTGCGGCTTCCACTTGAAGTGCTTCACCGCGTTCGTCACGTACACGTTGCCGCGGTCGATCTCGGCTTCGACGAGCGCCCGGTCGAGGAGCTTCCCGGCCGGTCCGACGAACGGGTGCCCCGCCTTGTCCTCCTGATCGCCGGGGACCTCACCCATCAGCATCAGGTCGGCGTCTTCGGGCCCTTCCCCGAACACGGTCTGGGTGCCGAGCTTGTAGAGGTCGCACGCCTCACACGTCGCGGCTTCGCTTCGCAGGTCGTCGAGCGACTGGCCGCCCGCGCTCAGCACTTCCGGCAGCATGCTGGGCTGATACCCGGCCTTGCGAGGCGGCATGTGCCCCTCCGTTCCCCAGCTACGCGGCCACCGACGGGGGGAAGCGGATGTACTCGTCGATGATCATGAGCGCGAGCTCGCGCGACGGCGGCGTGTCGCCGGTGATGCGGCCCCGGGATCGCAGATCCTCGACGAGTGTGGCGAGCGTGGAGTCGAGCGACAGGTCGTCGGTGTGGGTGCGCCACGCGTCGCGCTCGGCCTCGTCGGCGAAGCAGTACGCCTTCCACGAGATCGAGAACCGCAGTTCCTCCCAGCGGTAGTCGGCGACGGCGTGGTCACCGTCACGGACCGACCAGCGCCCGTCGCCGTCGAAGGCGAGCTGCATGCCGGGCTTGAGTGCGGGCAGGTCGACGGCGTCGCCGGGCGCCACGCGGTCGACGCCATGGAACACGCTGTCGGTGTCGACGAGCAGCGCAGTGTTGTACGCGACCTTGTGGTACACGGGCGGCCCGTCGGCGCCGTCGGGGTAGAACGCGAACTCGCCGCCGTCGCAGTCGTGGAACCACGCCACACCCGTGGCGATCGGCATGCGCCAGTCCTCGAACAGGCCGGAGTGGCGCATGGCGACGAGGAGCCACTGCGGGTGCAGCTTGCGGTTCACGCCCCGGAACTCGGGCACGTCGGTGTGCAGGGCGAGCTCCTGGCCCGGGACCATGAGGTTGGCGAACACGATGGCCGGCTCGATCACCTGCCGGCCGTGGATGTGCCGGGCCGCCTCGACGAAGCCTTCGTGGAAGAGGAACGGCTCGATGCCCTCGATGAGCGCCTTGGTGCCGTAGGCGTACTCCTCGCGGAAGTAGTTCGTGCGGGCGGCGAGCACGGAGACCGGCTCTCTTTCCTTATTGTCGCCGTCGCGAGCTCCGGCTTTGCGGCGACGGTCGGCAAAGCCGCCGTCGCCGCGCCCGTGCATGCCGCCCGCCTTCAGATAGTTGAGGACGGCGTCGTGGCGCTGCGTGAGCCCCTCGCCGATCTCCTCTCCACTCGTCGCTCTCGCGGCTCGAGCTCCTGCTCCGGCGGTCGGCAAAGCCGCCGCCTCCGGCCCGCCCTCGTTCTCCGCCGAGTACATCCCGTATCCGCCGAAGCGCTCGCACAGCCGCACCATGCCCTCGGCGTCGGCGTCCGAGAACAGCGGGTCGAACAGGACGTACTCGTGGAGCGTCATGCCCGAGAATCTAGCGGTCAGTCCTCTTCGACGCGCTCGAGGTCGAGGTTGTAGAAGGTCGGCGGCCCGTCGGAGAGCTTCTGCATCGCCTCCGCCACAGCGGCGGTCTCGGGCAGGTCGTTGTTCTTCATCGCCGCCTCGTACGACGGGAACTCGACGATCGTCACGTACTGCCCCGGGTTGTCGCGGTCGCGGCACGTCATGGCCCGCGACGTCGTGCGCTTGCCTTTCGTCTCCTCGCGGAACTTGTCGATGGCCTTCTGCATCTCGTCGAACTTCGACGTCTTGAACTGGATGATCTGGACGAAACCTGCCATGCCTGCCTTCTCTCGTTGATTCGGTCGTGGGCCGCCACTATGCGGACGACTACCCCACGGCGTCAAGCGCCTGGCGCAGATCGGTGACGAGGTCCTCGACGCTCTCGATGCCGACCGACAGCCGCACGAGCGCGGGATCGACCGCGAGCGGCGAGCCCGCCGCCGACGCGTGCGTCATCTCGGCCGGGTGCTCGATCAGCGACTCCACCGCGCCGAGCGACTCGGCCAGGGTGAACAGCCGGGTCGACGCCGACAGCTTGATCGCGGCTTCTTCGCCCGCGGCGACGATGAACGACACCATGCCCCCGTAATCCTGCATCTGGCGACGGGCGACGTCGTGGCCGGGATGGGCAGGCAGGCCCGGGTACAGCACGCGCGAGACGGCGGGATGCTCGGCGAGCAGCGCGGCGATGGCGCGGGCGTTCTCGCAATGGCGATCCATGCGCACCCCGAGCGTCCTGATGCCGCGCAGCACCAGATAGCAGTCGAAGGGGCCGGGGACGGCGCCCGCGGCGTTCTGCACGAACGCGAGCGGCTCGGCCAGCTCGGCGTCACGGAGCGCCACGATGCCACCGACGACGTCGGAGTGGCCGCCGAGGTACTTCGTGCTCGAGTGCACCGAGACGTCGGCGCCGAGGCCGAGCGGCTGCTGCAGGTACGGCGTCGCGAACGTGTTGTCGACGACCACCCGCGCGCCCCGATCGTGCGCGAGCTTCGCCGCCGCCGCGATGTCGACCACCGTGAGGAGCGGGTTCGTCGGCGTCTCGACCCACACGACCTTCGTCTCGTCGCGCCAGGCGCGCGCGAGCGCGTCGAGATCGGCGAGGTCGACCGCCGTCCAGGTGATGCCGGCCGGCTCGTACAGGCGGGCGACCAGGCGGTACGTGCCGCCGTACGCGTCGGCCGGGATGATCACGTGGTCGCCGGGCCGGAGCATGGCACGCAGGGTCGCGTCCTCGGCGGCCATACCGCTCGCGAACGCCACGCCGTGCGCGGCGCCCTCGAGCTCGGCGACGCACGTCTCGAGCGCGGCGCGCGTCGGGTTCGCGCTGCGGGCGTACTCGTAGCCGCGATGGTCCCCCACCGCGTCCTGCACGAACGTCGACGCCAGCGTGATCGGCGGCACGATCGCGCCCGTCGCCTGGTCGGGCTCCTGGCCCGCGTGCACGGCGCGGGTCTCGAACCCGTCGCCGGTGGGATTGCGGCGTCGCTGCTCCGGCACCGAGCCGGTCGACCGACGCCAGAACCGTCGGCGTTTGGGCCTGGTCATCCGGGCGAGCGCGCCGCGAGGAACGAGAGCACGTCGGACCGGGTCAGCACGCCGACGGGATGGCCGCCTTCGAGCACCAGCACCGACGGCGCCCGGTCGAGCTGGGCGACGAGCGTCGAGACCGGCTCGCCGATCCCGACCATCGGCATGGCCGGGCTCATGATCTCCTTCACCGGCCGGTCGAGCACCGACGCGTCGCCGAAGGCGCGGTCCATGAGGTCGAGCTCGTTCAGGACGCCGCTCACCTCCTTCGCCGCCAGCGGCTGCTCGGTGGTGACGCTGACGACGAGCTGCGAGATGCCGAGGTCGCGCATCATGCCGATCGCGCGGCGGGCGGGTTGGTCGGGCGTGATCAGGACCAGGTCGGGGACGCGGCGGTCCTTGGCGGCGAGGACGTCGCCGGCGCACGGACCGTCGCCGGAGCGGAGGAAACCGAAGTCGATCATCCACTGGTCGTCGAAGATCTTCGAGAGGTAGTTGCGGCCCGAGTCGGGCACGAGCACGACGACGACGGCGTCGGGCCCGAGCTCCTCGCCGACGACGAGCGCGGCGTGCACGGCGGTGCCGCACGACCCGCCGATGAGCAGCCCTTCCTCGCGGGTGACGCGACGCGCCATCGCGAACGACTCGGCGTCGCTGACCTTGATCACCCGGTCGACGACCGACGGGTCGTACGTCGTCGGCCAGAAGTCCTCCCCGACGCCCTCGACGAGGTACGGCCGTCCCGCGCCGCCGGAGTACACGGAGCCTTCGGGGTCGGCGCCGACGACCTGCACGTCGGGGTTCTGCGCCTTGAGGTAGCGGCCGACGCCGGTGATGCTCCCGCCGGTGCCGACGCCGGCGACGAAGTGCGTGATGCGCCCGGCCGTCTGTCGCCAGACCTCGGGCCCGGTCGACCGCTCGTGCTCGGCCGGGTTGGCCTGGTTGGAGTACTGGTCGGGCCGGAACGAGTCCGGTGTCTCGCGCACCAGCCGCTCGGCCGTGGAGTAGTAGGAGTCGGGGTGTTCCGGCGGCACGGCGGTCGGGCACACGACGACCTCGGCGCCGTACGCGCGCAGCAGCGCGACCTTCTCCTCGCTCATCTTGTCGCTCATCACGAAGATGCAGCGGTAGCCGCGCTGGGCGGCGACGATGGCGAGGCCGACGCCGGTGTTGCCCGACGTCGGCTCGACGATCGTGCCGCCCGGCTTGAGCAGGCCGTCGCGCTCGGCGGCGTCGACCATCGCCACCGCCGGCCGGTCCTTCACCGACCCGCCCGGGTTCGTGGTCTCCATCTTGGCGATGAGGTCGCACGTGAGCCCGCGCCCGATACGCGGGAGCCGCACGAGGGGCGTGTCGCCGATGAGGTCGAGGACCGAATCCGCCACGTCCATCTCACCGGCCATCGGACGCGACGGTACCCTCCCGCCCATGCAGGAGCACTCGTTCTCGATCGATCGTCGACGCGCCGCCGGAAGAGGTGTGGGAGGTCTTCTGGTACCGCGGCGACGACCGGCCGAAGAACAAGATCGGGACGATCGACATCCTCCATCCCGGTGACGAGGTCGGGAACGGGCTCGTGCGCCACTGCACGTTCCCCGTCCCGCGGTTCCTGCTGTCGGGCGGCGTCGGCCAGTCGTGGGAGTGGCTCACCGAGGTGAAGCTGCACGAGTCGTGGCGCTACGACGCCATCGGCAAGCCGCTGTGGTCGCGCGCCGAGGGTTTCCAGCGCCTCGAGGACCTCGGCGACGGCCGCACCCGCATCCACTTCACCGAGCGCTACGAGACGTTCAACCCGTGGATGCGCCGCCTCGGTCTCGAGCGGTACGTGCACAACCGGCTCTCCCGCGACAACGACACGCTCCTCGCCGCCATCAACGGCGGGATCCGCTGGCACCGGAAGCGCCGGGCCCGCGCCGAGGCGGGAACCGGAGAGGGATCAGGTTCGTCTGACGGGGCATGAGACGTCTCGCCGCCGTGGCCGTGCTGGCGGCCGTGGCGCTCGCGGCCTGCGGTGGGAGCTCGTCGGCGGGCACGGCCGCCCGGCGCCGGCCGGCGCGACGAGGTCGTGGTGCGGGTCGTGACCGAGGGCGGGTTCGCGGCTGAGTCGCGGCAGCCGGCGCAGCTGCCGCGGCTCAGCGTGTACGGGGACGGGCGCGTGATCATCCTCGGCCCGACCACGCTGGAGTTCCCGGGACCGGCGCTGCCCAACGTTCAGGAGTTCCGGCTCACCCGCGAGGGGCTGACACGTGTCGTCGATGAAGCCCGCGATGCCGGTCTCCTCGACGATCCGCCGCCCGACTACGGCGACCCGGGCGTCACCGACCAGGCGACGACGACCGTGACGGTGCGCGCCGACGGCGTGACGCGCCGGGTGGACGTGTACGCGCTGGGTTTCAGGGCCGGGTGAGCGGCGTGACGCCCGAGCAGAGCGAGAACCGCCGTCGGCTCGAGCGGTTCATCGAGCTGGCCGGCGACGCCGCGCAGCGCCGGGACGTCGTGGCCGGGAGCGAGCGGCGCTACGAGCCGGCCGCGCTCGCGGTGCTCGTGCGGCCGTCGGACGACGACCGACGGCGACACTCACGCCTGGCCGCTGGGCGACCTCGCCGGGACGGAACTGCGTCGTGCACACCGGCGCCGACCTCGCGACCGCACTCGACCGCGGCGCGCACCGCACACGAAGGGCGACGCCTGGGAGTCGGCCGGCGCCACGTACACCGTGACGTTCCGGCCGCTCCTCCCAGACGAACGCACCTGCGCCGACGTGAGCCCGAACCGCTAGCTAGCGAGCGGGCTTGATGTTCTGGTTCAGATGGAACAGGTTCTCCGGGTCGTACGTCGCCTTGACCTGCGCGAGACGGCCGTAGTTCGCGCCGTAGTTCGCCTCGACCCGGTACTGGTCGTCCTCGCTCATGAAGTTCACGTACCCGCCGTCGGTACCCGAGTACGGGTGGATCGCGGACCAGTAGTCGCGCGCCCACTTCGTGTTCGCCTCGTTGTCGGCCGGGTCCGGCCAGATGCCGGCGATGACGCACGCGAAGCTCACGTCGCGGTACGCGAACGCGGTTTCGTCGGGACGCACCCGCTGCACCGCCCCGTCGATCGGGTACAGGTGCATCAGCGAGTTGACGGTCGGGACCTTCGACCCGTGCTCGACGTGGAGCGGGATCGCGTCGTCGGTGAGCTCCTTCACGTAGTCCGCCTTCCAGTACTGCTGGAGGCCGGGCGGAACGAGCGCATCGAACGCGCTGTTGAGCGCCGGGTACGGCATCGGCCCGACGTGCTCGGCCACCACGGGACCGGCGTCCCGAAGGGGCTTGAGCACGGCGGCGGCGTCGCCCTCGGGGCCCGTCCAGCACGTGACGACACCGCACAGGGTGTCCCCGTGCCGCTCCTCGGGGATGAATGGCAGCGGCGGCGCGATCTGGAACATGAAGAACGCGCCCAGCTCCTCCGGAGCCTGTGCGATGTACTGCCGGTAGAAGTCCATGACGTCGGCGGCGGCGTCGAGCTCGAAGAAGATCGGGCCCCCGACGATGTTCTCCACGGGCTGCAGACGGAACTCGAGCGACGTGACGACGCCGAAGTTGCCGCTTCCACCGCGCAGCGCCCAGAAGAGGTCGGTGTTCTCGTCCTCGCTCGCCCGGAGCAATCGACCGTCGGCCGTCACGACGTCGGCGGCGATCAGGTTGTCGCACGACAAGCCGTGTTTGCGGGCCAGGTAGCCGATGCCGCCACCCAGCGTCAGGCCGCCGACACCGGTGGTCGAGATCACGCCACCCGTCGTCGACAGACCGAAGGCGTGCGTGGCGTGGTTGAAGTCGCCCCACAGCGCGCCGCCGCCCGCGCGCGCCACCGCGTTCGCCGGGTCGACCTGGACGTTGCGCATCCCCGAAAGGTCGACGACGAGGCCGTCGTCGACGGTGCCGAAGCCGGGGACGCTGTGGCCGCCGCCCCGAACGGCGAGGTCGACGCGCTCGTCGCGGGCGGTTTCGACCGTCGCGATCACGTCGGCGGCGTCGACGCACCGGACGACGGCTCGAGGCCGTCGGTCGTGCATGCCGTTGTAGACCTTGCGAGCTTCGTCGTACCCCGGAGCGCCCGGCTCGACGACCTCACCGCGGACCCGCTCCTGAAGGCTCTCGATGCTTGCGCCCATGGCTCCTCCTCTAGGTCTCCTGCCTGCGGGACAACCATGAGCCGTCGGGCTCGGTGCCGCATCGGCGAGACACCTCATGCAGCCGATCACGGCGTGGGGGATTCCCCCCACGCGGGTCAGGTCGTGGCGGCGACGATCTGGTGCTCGAAGGCGAAGGCGGTGGCGGCGGCCCGGTTCGAGACCCCGATCTTGGTGAAGATGTTCGAGAGGTGCCGTTCGATGGTCTTCTCGCTCAGACCGAGGTCGGCCGCCATCTCCTTGTTGGTCTTGCCCGACGCGACGAGGCACAGCACCTCGGCCTCCCGGCCGGTGAGGCCGTTGGGCAGTGCCGGGGCGCGCGTTTGCAGGGCTCGGGCGCGGGCGCACTCCGCGTCCGCGCCGAGCCGCTCGAGGATCTCCGCCGAGGCCCGGAACGACGCCGCGGCGGCGTCGTCATCCCCGACGGCCCGGTACGCCGACCCCAGCAGGAGGCGTGTGTGCGCCGCCTCGTACGGGATGTCCAGCATCTGCATCTGCTCCAGAGCACGGCGCAATGACCCGCACGCGGCTTCCGGATCGCCGGCCGCGAGCTCGAAGCGTCCCTGCGCCTGCGTGGTGACCGCGACGAGCCACGGGGTGGGGTACTCGTCGCGGACAGTCTCGAGCTCGTCCAACGACGCACGGGCGACGTCGAGCTCGCCGGCCGCGACGGCGATCTCGACGCGGGCGGGGAGAAGCTTCGCCCGCGCCAGCCGATCCCATGTCACGTCCCCGAGCGCGGTGGCGATGCTGCGCGACGCGGCATCGCCGCGGCCCTGGGCGAGGCGGAGCAGCGCGAGACCGGGTTGCGGCGCGAACCCGAGCTCCTCCGCGCGCTGGAACTCGTCCTCGGCGCCGTCGAGGTCGCCGAGCCGGAGCCGGATCTCGCCGATCTCGTAGTACGCCGCACCGGCGTTGACGACGTGCAGGTTCGCCAGCTCCGAGCAGGCGCGGCGGGCCTCCGCCTCGGCCTCGGCCCAGTCGCCCTTCAGCCTGAGCAACTCGGCACGGTGGACCCGACACAACCCCGGATAGAAGGCAGACGGGTGGTCATGCGCCCACTGGCCGCCAACCTCGGTCCACTCCGCGGCGCGCTGCAGTTCGCCGAGCTGATCGCACGCCGAGATGAGGCTGCAATAGATCTTGCCGACGACGAACGTCCCGAGTCGTCCTTCGGCCGCGAGCAGCATCGCCTCGTCGAAGAGGGCGAAGCCGTCGGCGGTCTTGCCGAGGCTGATGAGCACGCGGGCCTTGCACTGGAGAGCTTCCGCTTCGATGTCGGGATGCCGGAGGCGCCGACCGATCGCCAGCGTGTGACCGGCCTTCTCGAGGGCGAGCTCGAGCGCACCACTCCCGTTCGCAACTTCGGCTTCGCGTTCGAGCAGCACCGCGTGCTCCGGAGTGTCGGACTGTTCTTCGAGGATGCGCTTGGCCCGCTGGAGCCAGGCGTTCGCCACCGCGCGGCGCCCCTTGAAGCAGTAGTAGTCGTAGAGATAGAGAGCGGACCGCGCGCTCCCCCGCCCGTCGCCGTCCGCCTCGAACCGCGCATAGGCGAGCTCGCGCGCGGCGATGCACTCGTCGAGCTCGCCCGCGACCCACGCCGCGTCGGCGACCGCCTCGAGCGTCGTCGCGTCCTGCTCCTCTCGGACCCCTGCCACTCGGCGAATCACCTCCGAAGGGAGATTCTGCCAGGCCAGGCGGGTGGGTTACCTCGCGCTGACCCCGATCGCCAACGACGGGATGCTCAATCCGTCCTCCGTCGAGAACGGCTCCACGCCCGGCTCGAGCACCCCCTTGATGGCGTCCACGTCGCCGGCCGGAAGCGACTGAACCAAGATCGCGAACGGACCCGAAACGCTGCTCTGCACCGACCAGTATTCTTCGAAGTCCTCGTAGCTCATCGCGCCGGCGATCTCCTCGATCCGCACCTCCGAGAACCCGGCGCCCACCAGCAACGCCCGGTTGGCATCCGGCTCGGCGAGGGAGAACGGCCCACCCGGGGCGAACGGGTCACCGGGCGGCGCGTGCCCGGTCTGGAGAATGGCGCCCGCGAACAGGGCACAGCCACGGATTGCGATCCGGCGGACCCCACACCGCGTACGCGAGCCGACCGCCGTCGCGGAGGACACGCTTCGCCTCGCGCAGGGCCGCCCCCGGTTCGGGCATCAGCATGACGCCGAACCGCGAGATCACGGCGTCGACGCTGCCGTCCGGCAGGTCGATGTGCTGTGCGTCCATGACGCGGAACTCGACGTTCCCGAGTCCGCGGGCGTCGGCGCCGCGGCGGGCGGCGTCGATCATTCCCGCGGACAGATCGGTCGAGATCAGGCGGCCGTCCGCGCCGACGCGCTCGGCGGCGAGGAAGCCCGTCTCGCCCGGTCCCGCGGCGAGCTCGAGGATCGTCTGTCCCGGTTGCGGGTCGGTTTGGTCGACGAGCCAGTCCGAGACGGTGCGCTGGCCCGCGAAGAGATGCTGCCGGTAGCGCTCCCACGCGGGTGCGACGAACTCCGCGATCTCGGCCGACTCGCCTGGATGATCGGCGCTCTGACATGCGCGCACGCTATCCCGCAGGCGGGATGTTGCGGTTCACGCGGAACAGGTTGTCGCGGGTCGTACTTCGCCTTGATGCTCCGGAGTCGCTCGTAGTTCTTGCCGTAGGCATCGGCCGGGACCTGGTCGTCGTCGTCGGTCTGGAAGTTGACGTAGTTGCCGCCCGTCGCGAACGGCCGGATCCGCTCCCAGCCGGCGCGGATCCAGCGGCGGAACGCGTCGGCGTCGGGCTCACCCGGCTCCCACAAGCCGTTCACCCCGATGGCGTACTGCGCGTCCCGGTTGCCGACGGCGCCGTCGTCCCGGTCCCGCTCGTTCAGCGCGCCGCCGAGGTGGAGGAGCCCGATCTGCGCGTCGTGGATCGGACAGTCGGCGCCCAGGTCGCGCAGGATCGGCAGGAGGTCCTCCGGCAGTTCGGCCAGGTACTCGGTCTTCCAGTACGCGTGGATGCCCTTCGGCTCACTGTCGTCGAGGAACGACTGCTGCATCGTGTACGGCCACTCCTGCAGCAGGTCGACGGCGGGATCGCCGATCTCGCGGATCGGGGCGATGGCGGCGTCCTTCGCGTCCGGATCGCCGCTGTAGCAGACGGCAATGACGCAACACCGTTTGCCGTGGTACTCCTCCGGCACGAACGGCTCCGCCGGCGCGCGCATGAGCACGAGCCACGCGGAGAGCTCGCGAGGTGCCTCGGCGGTGAGCTTCCGGTACGCGGCGAGAACGTCGTCGGCGCGGTCGAAGGGCCATGCGATGAGTCCGCCGAACACGATCGGTCCGACGTCGTGCAGGCGGAACGTGAACCTGGTGACGACGCCGAAGTTCCCGCCGCCACCCCGCACCGCCCAGAACAGGTCGGAGTGCTCCTCACGGTTGGCGGTCCGCACCGTGCCGTCGGCGGTGACGATCTCCACTTCCTCGAGGTTGTCGACGGTCCACCCGAAGCGGCGCGTGAGGTAGCCGAGTCCGCCGCCGAGGGTGAGGCCGCCGACGCCGACCTCCGAGATGAAGCCGAGGACGGTCGCCAGGCCGTGCTCCTGCGTCGCGCGATCGACGTCCTGCAGGAGGCATCCCGCCTCGACGTGGGCGAGCTTCGCCTCGGCATCGACGGTGACAGTGCGCATGCGGGACATGTCGATCATGAGGCCGCCGTCGGGGATGGCGGTGCCGGCGATGTTGTGGCCACCGCCCTTGACGCCCAGGAGCACCTCGTGGTTCCGCGCGAACTCGACCGCCGCCGCCACATCGCGCGCCGACTTCGGCTGTACGACGAGCTCTGGGGTCTTGTCCACCATGCCGTTCCAGATGAGAACGGCATCGTCCCAACCGTCGTCACCTGGATGGAGCACCGGGCCTTCGATGCGCTCGAGGTCACCGGTGATCGTCGTCTCCATCATGTGCTCCTTTCGGTGGGCGCGTCTGCAATCGCCGAGAGCTCGGCGGCGAACGCGTCGGGCTGTTCCATGTGCGGTGCGTGAGCGGCGTCGTCGACCACGTGGAGCGGCCAGCCGAGCCGTTCCGCCGCGCCCTGGGCCAGGGCAAGCGGGACCATCCGGTCGTGGCGGCCCCACAGCAGCGTCGTCGGCACCGCGATGCGACGGAGGTCGGCGTCGGGGATCTGCTTCGTCTCGGTCGCGATCAACCGCCGCATCGTCCGCTTGACGTACGCAACGGTCGCGCGCGAGCGCGCGTACTCGTCGAACGCTGCGAACCACTCGGAGTCGCGGCGGCGATTGGCGTCGAGGTCGAGGAGCGCGAAGCGGTCGAACCGCTCGGCGTTACGTGCGGTCGGTCGGATGCCGAAGCGGATAGCGACGTACCGCAAGCGCATCGGCATGCGGTACGGCCCCACACCAGGGGCGCCGTACACGACGAGCGCGCGCAGGAGGTCGCTGCGCCGGGCGGCGAAGCGAGCGGCGGCGCTGCCGAGCAAGGAGTGGGCGATGAGTGTCGGCTGCTCGGCGTGCGTCTGCTCCAGGACGCCGGCCAGCCAGGCGCCGAACGTGTCGTCGTCGAGGCGGTCGACCGGTGCGGATTCCCCGAGCCCGGGGACGTCGGGCACGACGAGCCGGTGGTGCTCGGCGAGGCGAGTGATGACCGGTGCCCAGTACGCGCCCCCGCACTCGATGCCCCCATGCAGCAGAAGCAGCGGCGGTCCATCACCGGCTTCGAGGACGGTCGTCTCGGCGCCTCCGATGTCGAGCACCCGTTCCGTGATCGGGAGGCCGGCGAGCATCCGCGCCCGCGCAGCGGATGCGCTCACGGCCGGATCATCGGCGCCTCGGCCGCGTGCCGGGCGCGCAGCTCGTCGGTCCACTCGCCCGTGCAGTACACGGTGACCTCCGCGATCCTCCCCCGCACGACCTCGCAGAGAATGAGGCGGCGCGCCGAATGGTCCTCGCCGTCGACGTCCTGGTGCTCGACGTGCTCGGTCACGAACCCGGAGATCGTGGGCACGGTCCGCAGGACCTCGACGCGGGAGGGCCCCTCGTTGATGCGTTCGAGCTGCGCTGCGAATGCGTCTCGCCCTTGCAGCTGGAAGCGCCACTCGGGCATGTTCAGATCGCAGAACACGTCGGGCGTAAAGGCGTCGTCCCCGGCCTCGAAGGTCCGGAACGTGTCGTGGAACCGCGCGCTCAGCCGCTCGGCGGTCGCCTGTTCGATGGACTTGGTGTCGGATGTCGTCGTCATGGTGACGACGATGATCGAGTCGGCGCCGCGCCGCATCGCCCGAATGCACCAATTCCCTGCGCGACGGCGCGTGGGTAATTCTGTGTAGGGCGCCTAGGCGAGGTCGTGCTGGTAGGCGTACGCCGTGGCCGCCGACCGTGACGACACGCCGAGCTTGGTGAAGATGTTGCTCACGTGGCGGGCCACCGTCTTCTCGCTGAGGAAGAGCTCGGCGGCGATGGCGCGGTTCGTCTTGCCCGTGGCGACGAGCCGGAGCACTTCCACCTCGCGTGGCGTGAGCCCGGCCGCCGTCTGGGAGGCCGCGGAACCGGTCAGCTCCTCGACCCGGGCGAGATCTGGCGCGGCCTCGAGGCGCTCGAACGCAGCGCGGGCGGCGTCCAGCTCCATCTCGGCGGTGTCGTCGTCACCGAGGGCGCGGTACGACGAGCCCGATGTGGACGCGGACCCGTGCCGACGTCGTACGGCGCGTCGAGCTCCTGCAACCGCGTGCACGCTCGCCGCAGCGCTCGAGTCGCGGCGCGCGGGTCGCCCTCGGCGAGCAGAACGGCGCCGTGCGGCGTGGTCCGACAGCGCGATCCAGGAGCGGCGCCCCGAACTCGGCGGCGATGCTGTGCGAGCTCGTCGGCGGCCGTGCGGGCCGCCTGCACGTTGTTGCCCGCCAACCCGATCTCGACGTGACGCGCCGAGCAGCGAACTGCGACGTCACGGGCTCCTGCGCTTCGCTCAGCGCCTGCCGGATCGTCGTCGCGGCCGCGTCCACCTGGCCTTGCGCGTAGCGCAACAGTGCGAGCCCCGGGTGGGGCGACTGGCCGTACCGGCTGGCTTCGCGGTACGAGTGGTCGGCCGCGTCGTACTCACCCCGCAGACGCTGGAGCTCGCCACGCCGGTAGAACGCCCGGCCGACCGCCGGGTGCGGGGGCTCGGCCAGGCGCTCGCAGGCGCGTTGGGCCTCGTCGATCGCGTCGGGCCAGTCCCCCTGCAGCTCCAGGATCTCGGCCCGATGCACGAGGCACTGGCCGCGGTACGGCACGAGCTCGGGTTGCGACTCGCACCACCGACTCAACGCCGTCGTCCACTCGCGTGCGCGGCGAACGTCGAAGATCTCCTGGCACGTCTCGATCACGGCGCAGTAGACGAGTCCCGTCATGCATCGGCGACGTCTCCTCGGCCGTGACCGCGACCATGGCCTCGTCGAGCAGCGTCAGGCCATCGGCCGTGCGACCGAGCATGATCGCGGTCTGGCCCTCGCCGAGCCGCGCCATCGCCGTGACGTCCGGGTCGCCGAAGCGGACGCCGATCTCGGCCGCGCGGCTGTACATGGCGTTGGCTCCCTCGGCATCGCCCGTGAACATGAGCTGGACCGCGTCCCCGAGAAGCAGGCACCCCTCCTCGGCGTGGCCTTCGACATCGCCGGCGAAGCGTTGTCCCCGGGCGAGCCACCCGGCGGCGGGCGCCAGCTCACCCCGCAGCATGAGACCGAGGACGAGCCAGAACGCGCACCGGACCGCCCGCGCCGGGTCGCCGGCACGTACGCAGTCCTGGTGCGCCCGCACCCAGGCGTCGGTGCTGGCGGCGTCGTCGCCGGCGAGGTAGGCGGCCACGGCCAGCCGCTCGAGGTCGTCGAGCCCGAGTGGCGCCTCGCGATCGGCCGCCGCCAGCTGGGTGTACGCGTCCCCCCATTCACGTCGCCGGAACGACTCCCGGCCTCGATCGAGCGCGTCGCTCATGCCCATAGGCTCTCACCTCTCCGGGTAGGCACACCGTATGAGGTGTCGACATGACTGATCTCGGAGTCGCTCGCGTTTCGGACCTCGACTGGCCCGCGCTCGGCGAGGAGCTCGACCGGTGGGGCTTCGCCGTGACGCCGCCGCTGCTCGACGAGGAGCAGTGCCGCGAGCTCAGCGACCTCTTCGACGTCGACGAAGCCTTCCGCAGCACGATCGTGATGTCACGGCACGCGTTCGGCGAGGGCACGTACCGCTACTTCGACGACCCGCTTCCCGCAGTCGTGCAGCGGCTCCGGGTCGAGCTGTACGGGCCGTTGGCGAAGATCGCCAACCGGTGGGCGGCCGACCTCGGGACGAACGGGTTCCCGGACACCCTCGACGGGCTCATCGAGGTGTGCGCGGCAGCCGGGCAACACCGACCGACGCCGCTGCTGCTGCGGTACTGGGCCGATGGGTACAACTGCCTGCACCAGGACCTCTACGGCGAGGTCGCGTTCCCGCTGCAGGTCACGATCATGCTGAGCGCGCCGGACGAGGACTTCACCGGGGGCGAGAACGTCCTCGTGGAGCAGCGTCCGCGCCAGCAATCGCGCCCGGTCGTGGCCCGTCTCGAGCGCGGGCAGGCGCTGCTCTTCCCCACGCGCGATCGGCCCGTGCCGGGCAAGCGGGGACCGAGGCGAGTGGCGATGCGGCACGGCGTGAGCACCGTCCACACCGGCGAGCGGACCACGCTCGGGATCATCTTCCACAACGCCGAGTAGGCGTACGTCAGCCCGGCGGCACCGGGCTCAGCGGCGCGTAGCCGTTGACGAACGCGATCACGTCGTCGGGAGGGTTTTTCACCTTCGACGCGCAGTTGGGCGTCGCCCCGGACGTCGCCACCCGTCGCCGTCGGCACGTCGATCAGCCCGCGCACCTTCCCGGTCGTGCAGGTCGGCACGTTGATGTTCGCAACCTCGGTGGGAGGCTTTGGGTTCTTCTTGGTGAGCGCCTTGCGATGCTCCTTCACCCACGTGACGGCCTGGCGCACACCGGCGGGATAGTCGGGCTCCGCGCCCTCGGTCGTGCCCTGGCTGATCGCGACCGCCGGCACGCCGCGGCGAACCGCAGTGCGGGCCGCGCCCACCGTGCCCGAGATGCCCGTGACAGGGCCCAAGTTGGCGCCGGCGTTGATGCCCGACGCGACGAGCTGCGGCTTGGTCGGGATCCCGCCGTCGAGCGCGAAGTTCACGGTGTCGGCCGGAAAGCCCTGCACGGCGATGGCGGGATAGCCGCTCGCGGTCGTCGTCTCGCTGGTCGCCAGCGCGCCCGGCGTCGTCATGTCGCTGGTCCCGCTCTTGTTGTCGGCGGGCGCGACGACTGTCACCCGTACCCGATCCAGTTTGCGCAGGCCCTGCACGAGCGCGTCGATCCCGGGAGCCGCAACGCCGTCGTCGTTCGTGACGAGCACGCGGAGGGTCGGCGGCTTCTCGGTCGCAACCCCGGGCACGGCGCCGATGCCGAGCGCCCCCGCGCACAACAAGGTGAGGGCGGTGACGCTCGCGACTCGACCTGCCTGTTTCCTCATGAAGTGGCGTAGTACCTATCACGCAGCTCCGCGTAGGCGCTGCGCACGGCGCGGGTGTCGACGTCCTCGTCCGGCTCGATGGAGGATCCTGTGCCGAGGTCCCACGCCATCGCGACCTCGTCCGGCGGCGTCTGCTGCAGCGCGGCTGCCGCCTGGACGCACGCTCCGGTCGCGACCCGCTCGCCGCGCGGCACGATCACCGGGGAGCGCGGCGAGATCGGCGAGCACCCGCTGGATCGCGTGCATGCGCGCGCCCCCGCCCAGCAGGACGATCCCGTCGGCGGGTCGCACGGTGACGCCGCCGACGCGCAGCGCTTCGAGCGCGTCGAGCAGCCCGCAGACGACGCCCTCGACGGCCGCTCGTGCGATCTGCTCGGGGGTCACGTCGTTGCGCAGTCCCCCGATCGTGCCGGCGGCGTCGGGCAGGTTGGGCGTGCGCTCGCCGTCGAGGTAGGGCAGGAGCACGAGCCCCCCGGCGCCCGGCTCTCCGTCCAGGGCGAGCTGGTCGAATTGCGTGAGGTCGACCTGGAGGAGCCGGGCGAAGGTGTCGATGACGCGCATCGCGTTCAGCGTGCAGGCGAGGGGTAGGAACCGGCCCGTGGCGTCGGCGAAGCCGGCGACGTAACCCTTCGGGTCGGCGGTCGGCTTGTCGCTGACCGTGTACACGGTGCCCGAGGTGCCGATCGACATCGCGACCTGCCCCGGCTCGAGCGCGACGCCGAGCGCGGCGGCCATGTTGTCGCCGGTGCCGGGCGCGATCACCACGCTGTCGCGCTCACGCGCCACTTCGGTGGGGCCGAGCACCTCAGGCAGGCACGTGTCCCAGTCCTTGGTGTCGTCGACGATCTCGAGGAGGTCGGTGCGCCAGCGCTCTTCGGCCGGCGACCAGTAGCCGGTTCCCGAGGCGTCACCGCGGTCGGTCGTGAACCGTCCGGTCATCCTGGACGTGAGCCAGTCGTGGGGGACCAGCACCCGGGCGAGACGGTCGAAGTTCTCCGGCTCACAACGGTGGAGCCACGAGAGCTTGCTGATCGTGAACGACGCCACCGGCACCGAGCCGCACGCCTCCACCCACGGTTCCGGACCGCCGAGCTGCTCGACGAGCCACTCGCGCGTCGTCCGCCGACTCGGTGTCGTTCCAGAGCTTGGCCGGCCGGATCACCTGCCCCTCGTCGTCGAGCACGACGAGGCCGTGCTGCTGGGCGGCGATGGCCATCGCGACGACCGCCTGCCCGCCGGCCCGGCGTCGGGCCTCCACGCAGGGCCTCGCGCCACGACTCCGGGTCCTGCTCGCTGCGCGGCGGGAACGTGGCGGGATGCGAGGCGCGGCCGGACCCGACGAGCTCGCCGGTGTCGGCGTCGCGCATCTCGACTTTCGTCGATTGGGTGGAAGAGTCCACCCCGAGGACGAGTGCCACCAGCCTCCTGCGTCGGGCCCGGCTTCGCGACCGCGACAGTGAAGCACGTTTCGGTCCTCGGGCCCGTAGTGGTACCCGCCGCGGGCGATTCGCGCGTTACGCCCCGTTCGGCTCGCGCTCAGCGGACGCCGAGCAGCAGCTCGGTGACGAGCTGGTCGAGGCGCTCGTGCCCCCAGCCCCGGGCGGCGAGGGCGTCGACGTCGATCTGCTCGCTGCGCAGCCGTGCCACCGCCTCGGACGAGTAACCGTCGGGGAAGATCCGCTCGGCGAGCCCGTCGGCCTGCGCCTCGAGCAGCGCGTCGGCGATGTCGGGGTCGGTGCGGAACCGCGCCGCCTTCGCCCCGAGGATGAGGTACGTCCGCATGCAGCCGCGGGCGAACTCCCAGACGCCGTCGACGCTCTCGGTGCGGTAGGCGTGGGCGTCGAAGTGGCGCATGCCCTCCCACTCGGCGTCCTCGAGCAGCTTGACGAGGTAGAAGGCGTCGCGGACGGCCTCGGAGCCGAAGCGGAAATCCTGGTCGTACTTGCCCGGCGCCTGGCCGTTGAGGTCGATGTGGAACAGCTTGTCGGCCCACAGCGCCTGCGCGACGCCGTGATGGAACGACAGGCCCGACATCGTCTCGTGGGCGAGCTCGGGGTTGAGCCCGACCATCTCGGGATTCTCGAGCTCGTGGATGAACGCGAGCGCGTGCCCGACGGTGGGGAGGAACAGGTTGCCGCGCGGCTCGTTGGGCTTGGGCTCGATGGCGATGTCGAGCTCGTAGCCGCGGTCGACGATGTAGTCGCAGCACAAATTGATCGCCTCGGCGTAGCAGTCGAGCGCGGTGGGGACGTCCTTGGCGGCGTCGCACTCGACGCCCTCGCGCCCGCCCCACATGACGTACACCTCGGCGCCGAGCTCGGCCCCGAGATCGATGGCGTCGAAGGTCTTGCGCAGAGCGAGCTTGCGCACCTGCGGGTCGTTGGCGGTGAACGCGCCGTCCTTGAACACCGGGTTCGAGAACAGGTTGGTCGTCGCCATCGGCACCTTCATGCCGCTCTCGTCGAGGGCGCGCCGGAACCGTTTGACGATCTGCTCGCGCTCGGCCGGTGACGAGCCCGGCGGCACCAGGTCGTCGTCGTGGAAGTTCACGCCGTAGGCGCCGAGCTCGGCGAGCTTGGCGACGGTGTCGACGGGGTCGAGCGCCGGCCGGGTCTCGTGCCCGAACGGGTCACGCCCGCGGTTCCCGACCGTCCACAACCCGAACGTGAAGTGGTCCTCCGGCGTCGGCGTGTACTCGTCGGCCATCGTGCGCTCCTCCGGTGCGTGCGCTCGGGGCCTGTTTGTCCCCTACGTACGCATCATGGTCGCGCCGTGACTAGGGTGCGCGCCCATGACGACGCCGCCGCCGCCTCCGCCGCCCGGTTCACCTCCGCCTCCGCCGCCTCCGCCGCCCCCGGCAACGCCGCCGCCCCCGCAGCAGCCCGCCGTCCCGCCGCCGTCGTTGACGCCGGTCGAGCGCTTCCGCATGGCGTACGGGGCCCGCGGCCAGACCGACTACTACTTCGAGGGCCTCGGGATGGTGATCTTCCTCACCATCATCACGTGCGGGATCTTCGGCTTCTACGTCTTCTATCAACTGATGAAGCGCATGCGCGACCACAACCGCCGCCGCCTCGACCTACTCGAGTCGGCGACGGAGCTCGCGTGGCAACGCGCGAGCGAGCAGGGCGTGGCCGAAGAGCTCCGGCCGAACTTCGAGCGCATCGCTGCCAACGTGGCCGTCCTGCGGGGATTGACGACCGAGTTCCGCGACCCCGGCATCTGGGTGATCATCGCGGTCCTCACGTCCATTGCGTATTTCGTCGGCTTCGTGTTCCTCGACGGCGACCTCATCAAGCACGACCAGGCCGAGGGCGCGATCGAGGCCGAGCTCAGCGCCATCTTCGGCCGACTGGGACAGAACGTGCCCCCGCCCGACCCGTCGCGGCAGAAGGGCAAGCAGAACTACGCCGGCCGCATCGTCGCCAGCATCTTCTCCTGCGGCGTCTACTTCTACTGGTGGATGTACAACCAGATGGACGACGTCAACAGGCACTTCCTCTGGAACTGGCCGTGGGAGGACTCACTGGCGGTCGCGGTCAACGCGATGGTTCCCGCGGAATAGGCGCCGCCCGGCCGGCCTTGAAGCCGGTATGACGCAGCATCGCTCCGTAGCGAAGGTCGTCCCCGCCACGCGGACTGTGGAAGGCGGCGGTTTCGTGGTGCGGCGGACGTTTCCCACGGGTCACCTCGACATGGTCGACCCGTTCTTGCTCCTCGACCACATGGGCCCGCAGGACTACTGGCCCGGCGAGGCCGTCGGCGCGCCCGACCATCCGCACCGGGGATTCGAGACCGTCACGTACATGCTCGAAGGCGCCTTCGAACACCGTGACTCGAGTGGGGGCGGCGGCTACCTCGGCCCCGGCGACGTGCAGTGGATGACGGCGGGTGCCGGCATCGTGCACTCCGAGTTGCCGGCCGAGCGCATCCGCCGCGAGGGCGGCCGCGTCCACGGGCTCCAGCTGTGGGTGAACCTGCCGCGTGCCGACAAGATGTCGCCACCCCGTTACCAGGAGATCAAGGCGGACGAGATCCCGGTGACCGAGCCCGTCCCCGGCGCTCGGGTGAAGGTGGTGGCCGGTGACGTGTTCGGCGTGCGCGGCCCCGTCGAGACGCACAGCCCGATCGTGTACCTGCACGTCACGCTGCAGGCCGGCGCGTCGGTCGACGTCCCGATCCCCTCGGGGCACCAGGCGTTCGCGTACGTGATCCGGGGACGCGGACAGTTCGGCGACGAGGATGCGCCGGCCTCCGAATCGCAGCTGGTGCTGTTCGCCGGCGACGACGGCGACGTGCACGTCGAGGGGGCCGACGACCTCGAGAGCCCGCTCGACGTGCTGGTCATCTCGGGCGTGCCACTGCGCGAGCCCGTAGCGCGCTACGGCCCGTTCGTCATGAACACCCGCGACGAGCTGGTGCAGGCGTTCGACGACTACCAGTCGGGCGCGATGGGCCAGATCGCGGCGACGTCGTAACCGCTCAGGACGGCGCTTCGACGCGGGTGAGCTCGGGGCTCCAGTCCATCTGCCGCGCACACGCGTCGTAGGTGCTCTCGAGAAACTCCAAGAGCGCGCGTCGCGGGTCGGGCGCAGCCCGCATCGCGTCGTACGGGAACAGGAACTCGCCGATGTCGTTGTTCCACCCTGCTCCCTCGGGTCCGATCGAGGCATGTTCGATGCCGTCGGGCTTGGGATAGCCGTAGGCGAAGAACGCGGCGCTCGGGAACCCGGGATGGCCCGGCCAGAAGCCACCACAGATCTGCTCGGTGTCCCCGCCGTAGCGCTCGATCGTGCCGGCTTCGGGCGGAGGCGTGACGACACGCCCCGAGAATCGCGTCACGACGTGATCGAAGCTTCCCCAGAAGAAGTGAGCGGGCGTTGTCTTGCCGTTGAACTTGCTGCGGTGCTCCTTCAGGACGACGTCCACCTGCGACAGGACGTGGAAGAAACGCTTGGCATCCGCCGGCTCGTACGAGTGGTGCACGCGATCCTCGGCGAACGGGATCGGATCGGGAACCTCGGACGGCCGGGGCGAGATGGTGACGTCGATCCCGAGCCGGCCGAGCGCGCCCATCACATCCTCGTAGAAGTCGGCGACGGCGCGTGGATGCAGCGGGAGCTCCTCGATGCCACCGTCGCTGGCGCGCACGACCAGCCGGTGGTCGACGAGATCGAACTCGACGTCGAAGGTTCGGAGGCCGTCGGGGACGGGTGAGGTCGTCAGGCCCCGGGCGGTGACGTACAGCGGCACGTTCGCCCACTGCGGCTGGAACGGCGACAGCGCAAGCCGGATCTTGCCGATGATCTGCGTGTACATGTGCAGCGTGTCGCGGGTGTCACGCCAGTCGTCGTACGGCAGTGCGGGCCAGTCGTCCATCAAACCTCAGAACAGCTCGTCGCCCTCGTGGGCGGCAACGTCCCCGTCGAGCTCGTCCTCGTCCGCGTCGGCGTCGACCACCGGTGCGCTGCCGAGCTCGCTCTCGAACACCTCGAGGTCGGTGACGATGCGGTTGACATCCTCCTGGGCGCGGGAGATCCGGGTGCGACACAGCTTGATGAGCTCGCTGGCCCGGCGGACGCGCTCAGCGAGCACGTCGACGTCGAGATGGTCGCCCTCGAGCTCCTCGAGGATGCCCTCCAGCTCGGTCATCGCCTCGGCGTACCCGAGGTCGTCGCCGCCCGCGCCGTCGTCCGGTGTGCTCATGACTCGTCCGTGTCTACCTCTTGCACGACGCTGGCGGCAGACCCGTCGGCGAACTCCGTCAGGAGCCGGTCGCCGGTGCTCAAGGCTGCCGTCCGCTTCACCACCTGCCCGTCGCGGTCGCGCGTGATCGTGTAGCCCCGCTCGAGCACCCGGGTCGGGTCGAGGGCCCGCAGCCGGGCTGCCGCCGCGTCGAGCCGCCGGCCCTCGGCCCGGGCGAGACGGCCGCCGGCAGACGAGAGCGTGCGCTCGCTCCCGTCGAGCGTCGCGATCGCCTGCTTGACGGCCCGGGTGCCGAGCTCCTCGGCCCGGCCGCGATGGCGCTCCACCACGGCCAGCTCGCGGGTCAGGGCCGCCGGCGGACCGCGGCGGGCGCGCCGGGCGCAGTCGCGCAGCTCGCGGAGGGCGAGGGCGCAGTTCGAGCGGGCGTGGTGCACGACCCCGCGCGACACGTCGTCGAGGCGGTAGACGAACTCCATCACCCGCTCGACGAGCACCTGCGCGCACGCGGTCGGGGTCTTGCTCGCGGTGTGCGCCACCTCGTCGGCGACCGAGCGGTCGATCTCGTGGCCGATCCCGGTGAGCACCGGCACCGGCATGGCGGCGATGGCGCGAGCGACGTCGTCGCTGTCGAACGGCGCCAGGTCGGCGCGGGAACCGCCGCCCCGCACGACCACGACGGCGTCGAGGGCGGAGGCGATGCGGGCGAGGCGTCGCAACGCCCAAACAACCCGGCGGGGCGCGTTGGCGCCCTGCACGCGCACGTCGCACACGCCGACGCGGAACGCGAAGCCGCTGGCGTCGAGCTCCTCGAGGAAGTCGTGGTACGCGGCGCTGGCCGCGCTCGTCACGAGCCCGATGCGCAGCGGCACTTCGGCCAGCGTGTGGGCGGCGTTCGCGCGCGAGCAGCCCTTCCGCCTCGAGCTGGCGCAGCACGCGGTCACGATTGGCGGCGAGCGCGCCGGCGGTGAACACCGGGTCGATGCCGGTCATGATCAGCTGCAACCGCCCGGTCGGCGGGTACACGTCGATGTGGCCCTTCACCCGGACCTCGACGTCGTCGGCGAGCTCGACGCCGGGCACCTTGCGCAGCGCAGCGTGGACGGTCATGAGGTGGCTGCGAAACAGGGCGACGTCGAGCGCCGCCTGCACGCGGTTACGGCGCTCGTCCTTCTCGACGAGCTGGAAGTAGACGTGCCCGGCACGCGACTCCCGGAACCCCTGCACCTCGCCCCGCACCCACACGTTCTCCGGGATCGCGCCCCGGATGGCGTCGCGGATGGTCGTGTTGAGCTCGGTGACGGAGAGCGTCGGCTCTTCCACGTCAGCCCCCGGGGTGATGCTGGCGGACCCACGTCGCGAGCGCGGCGATGCCGGCTTGCTGGGCATCACCGCCGCCGAGCCGGCCGACGAGCCCGTCGCCGCCGCGCATCATGTGCAGCTTGAGCTTCTGGCCGCTCGCGGTCTTCACGCGGACGGTGAGCGCAGAGCTCTCGAGCATGGATGGCTCGGCGTTGTACGAGTCGCCGCCGAGGCCGACGGCGTCGAACGTCGCGAGCACGTCAGGCGGGATCGAGACCGCGTCGCCCTTCGGCTGCGCGTGGCGGTCGAGGGGCTGGACGAGGAGCCGCCGGTCCGTGACCGCCAGGGCGACCATGCCGCCGCGGAACGCCGACTGCTGGGTGGCGGCGCAGACGCCTTCGAGGGTCTCGCCCGGCGCGAGCAGCTGCTCGACCCGCGGGCGCACCCGGGTGTGGAAGTCCTCAGCCACGTCGCGCACCGTAGCGGCGCTCCGGCCGCGCGGTGCGCGTCCTATTTCTTCAGGTAGTTCTCCAGGAACGTCACGGTCTGGTCCCAGACCTGGTCCGAGTACGCCCGCGAGTGGGCGCGGCCGGGGAGGATGATCGCCTGGTTGGCGACGCCGGCCTTGTCGAGCGCGGCCTTCATGGTGTCGGCCTGCGACTGGGGCACCAGCTCCATCGTCGAGTTCACGATCAGCATCGGCGCGTCGGTCTTGTCGACGTGCGTGACAGGTGATGCGGCTGCATAGGTGTCGGGGCACGCCTCGGGCGGGCAGCCGAGGAACGTGCGGAAGGAGCTGCCGGCGTTCGTCGCGGCGGCGGGAGCGAGGCTGACGAAGTCCATCGGGCCCGACCACGACACCGCCGCCGCGACCCGATGCCCCGTCTTGAGCGAGCCCTCGCCGTCGGTGGCGAGCATGCCCACGAGGTGCCCGCCCGCGGACCCGCCCAGGGCGCCGATGCGCTTGGCGTCGACGCCGTACTCCTTGGCGTGCTTGCGCACCCATTCGACCGCCGCTTCCACGTCTTCGACCGCGGCCGGGTACGTGTGCGCGGGGGCGAGCCGGTAGTTGATCGAGAACGCCACGAAACCGCGCTCGGCGAGCTGGTTGCTCTGCTGGGCGAACCACGACTTGTCGCCGACCGTCCATGCGCCACCGTGTACGACGACGACCGCGGGGCGGTTCTTGCCCTTCTTCGCCGGCTGGTAGACGTCGAGGCCGAGCTGTTCGCCGTCGACGGTGCGGTAGGTGACGTCGTTCTTCACGGCCACGCCGCCTGGCGCCGCGCCGACAGGTGCCGCCGCGAACACGACGGCGGTCAGCGCGGCCACGGCCACGATCCCCGCGGCACATCTCATCCATCGTCCGGTCTTCAAGACCACCAGCATCACCCGTCGGGATGATGCCTAGCTCAGCCGAGTGTCAGCAGGTCGTCAGCCGGTCGCTACCCTGCTCCCGTGACCCAGACGGAGACGCTCACGCCCACGCAGGCGCCCGAGCGCGAGCGCACCGACGAGGGCGATCACGACCGCTTCGCTCACTACGCCAAGAAGGACGCCATCGCCCGGGCGTACGTGACCGGCGAGGCCATCGTCGCGTTGTGCGGGAAGAAGTGGGTGCCGACCCGTGACCCGTCCCGCTACCCGATCTGCCCGACGTGCAAGGAGCTCAAGGAAGCCGGCTGGACGCTCCGCTGAGCTCTCGGACTACTCGAACCACTCGCGCAGGTCGCGCCGCTGCCGGACCCGCCGCACAGACCACAACACTGCGGCCAGGATGACGATCGCCACCGCGGCGACCACGATCCACACCCAGGCATCCATGACGACTCCCCCCCTCGTCGACGCGCGGGCTCTACCCGTGACGCGCGTCGAGGATACGACGCGCGTCGCGGTCGCGGAGTTCGGACGAGTTTGTCCGTGGTCGCGCCGTTCGGTCGTGAAAGGACCGCGTCAGATCGCGGTTGCGTGGCGCGGCTGGTAGAGCGTCATTTCGTCAGTACCGCACGCGCCGGCGACACCGGCTCGATACCACGAGCAGCGCGCCGACCGCGAGCGCGGCGACGGCGATCACGATCGCCGGCGCGAGGAGACCGCCGCCACCGTCGCCCCCGACGCCGACGCTCCCCGGGGTCCCGGGCGCGACGTCGCCGAGCTCGCGCCGCAAGAACCGATACGTCGGCTCGACCACGGGCACCACGACACGTTCGTCGTGTCCCGCCTCGGGGATGACCACCAGCTCGTGGCCGACGCCGGCGCGTTCGAGCGCGTCCGCCATACGCACCGCCTGGTCGGGCGGCACGAGGATGTCGAGGGTCCCGTTGGCGAGCAGGAGCGGCGAGTCGCTCGGGTCGACATGCGAGATCGGCGACGCGGCGACGATGGTCGCCTCGTCGCACGGGCGCCCGATGCAGTCGAGGAAGGCGTCGAGATAGATCTGCGACTCGGGCCCGAACTCGTCGGGGTGGAGGTCCATCGGGCCCGCCCACGACACCGCGGCCGAGACGCGCGAGCCCTGGTCGTGCGGCCCCTCGCCGAGGGTGGCGAGCATCGCGGCGAGGTGCCCGCCGGCGGAGCCGCCGACTGCGCCGATTCGGCCCGGATCGAGGCCGAAGTCGAAGGCGTGGTCCCGCACCCAGGCGACGCTCGCCTGCACGTCGTCGACCGCGGCCGGGAAGGGATGGAACGGTGCGAGCCGGTAGTTCATCGCGAACGCGACGTAGCCCTGCTCGGCCAGCGCGCGGGCGAAGGGCGCGGACTGCTCCTTGCTGCCGAGGATCCAGCCGCCGCCGTAGATCACCATTACGCCCGGCCGGACGCCGCCGCCGGCGGGGATGTAGGCGTCGAGCTTCAGGTCGTCGCCGCCGACGTGCCGGTACTAGTCTGCCACGTCGATGTCGAGACCCTGGCGCGGCGCCGCCGCGGTCCCGCCGGCGCCGGCAAGGGCGGGAGCAGCCGACAGGACCACCAGCACGGCGACGACGACGGCGATCGCCGCTCGTCGCATCGGTCCTCCCGCGGTCTCGGCCTCCTGGACTGCGCAGTCTTACCCGACACCGTCTGACACTGGCGTCACCTGTGCGCGAGGCTGACTACCCCATGGCCGGCGCGCTCGATGGCATTCGCATCCTCGACCTGTCGTGGGGCATCGCGGGCCCACTCGGGGTCCTGCTCCTCGCCGAGCAGGGCGCGGACGTCATCAAGGTCGAGCCGCCGGGCGGCGACCCGTTCCGCACCTACGACGGCTACAAGGTGTGGACGCGCTCCCGCCGGTCGGTCACGTGCGACCTGAAGTCCGACGCCGGCGTCGCCGCGTTCCGCAAGCTCGTCGCCACCGCCGACGTGCTCGTCGAGAGCTTCCGTCCCGGCGTGATGGACCGCCTCGGCGTCGGCTACGACGCGCTGCGCGCCGAGCACCCGCGCCTCGTGTACTGCTCGGTGCCGGCGTACCCGCCCGGGCACCGCCTCGCGCACCGCCCCGGTTACGACGCGCTGGTGCAGGCGTCGTCGGGCCAGCAGTGGGAGCAACCGGGGTGGCGGCCGGGCCCGATCTTCCTGCACATGCCGATGCCGAGCATGGGAGCGATCTTCCTCGTGCCGTCGGGCATCCTCGCCGCGCTCATCGCGGCGAGCGGACGGGCCGGGGCCAGCAAGTGTCGACGAGCTTGTTGCAGGGCGCGTTCCTGTACACCACGCAGATCTGGCAGCACGTCGAGAAGGCGAACGCCGCCTTCCACGAGCTGATGGGCAAGAGCTACCCGCCCGGCGTGCACCAGGGAATGATCTTCGAGTGCGCCGACCGCGAGTTCGTGCACGTCAGCGTGATGAGCGGACTGCCGCCGAAGAAGAGCATGGATGAGATCCTCGGCGTCACCCCGCCGCCGGCCGAGGAGCTCGAGGGCCTGCTGCCGCTGCAGCAGCAGGTGCTCATGAACGACCGTCGTCGCGACACGTTCAAGGGCTGGAAGCGCGACGAGCTCGTCGACGAGTTCCTGGCGAACAACATCGCCGTCGAGGCGATCATCACGATGGAGGAGGCGCTGAGCGCGCCGCATCCGCAGCTCGACGCCAACGGCATGGTGGTCACGGTCGATGACCCCGACCTCGGCCCGCTGATCCAGGTCGGTGTCCCGATCAATCTCTTCGGAACGCCGGGTGAGATCCGCGGCCCACAGCCGGGCGTCGGCGAGCACAACGACGAGATCTGGGGCGAGGTGCGGGTGACGTGACGGACGGATCGAACGGCGCGGGTCCGCTGGACGGGCTGACGCTCATCGACTTCGGCCAGTACCTCGCGGGCCCGTTCGGGCCGATGATCCTGGCCGACCTCGGCATGGACGTCATCAAGGTCGAGCCGGTCACCGGCGACGGGATGCGCATGGCGGGCAAGCCGTTCTTCGGCTGCCAGCGGGGCAAGCGCGACATCGCGCTCAACGTCAAGATGCCCGAGGGCCGCAAGCTCGCGATGGAGCTCGTGCGCCGGGCCGACGCCGTGCACCACAACATGACCAAGGGGACTGCGACGAAGCTCGGGATCGACTACGAGGCGTGCAAGACCGTGAAGCCGGACATCGTGTACTGCAACACGTACGTGTACGGGCTCGAGGGGCCGCTGTCGCACTTCGGCGGCCTTGACCCGCTGTACCAGGCGGCGACCGGCCTCGAGTACGAGGCGGGCGCGACCCAACACGGCAACGATCCGCTCTACTACCGGTTCGGGATGTGCGACGCCGCCAACGCCATGCTCAGCGTCGTCGGCGTGCTCGCCGCGCTCCTGCATCGTGGCCGCACGGGCGAGGGCCAGGAGCTGTGGACGTCGTTGCTGGACGGCGGGGCCGTGTTCGCGTCGGACGCGATGGTGAAGCCCGACGGGACGCCCGTGCCGCGCCCGCGGCTCGACCAGCAGACCACCGGCGTCGATCCCGCGTACCGGCTGTACGAGACGCAGGACGGCTGGCTGCAGATCGCGGCGCTCAAGCCCGAGCAGTGGGACGCGCTGTGCACGACGCTCGGCGTCGATCCGTCACTCGACCGCTCGACCGCCGGGGCCCAGCTGGAGCTCCGGTTCCGGACGCGCACCGCGGTGAGCTGGAGCTACAACCTCGACGACGCCGGCGTCCCCAACGAGATCGCGATCGATCCCAAGGGCGGCGACCTCATGCTCTTCGACGCCGACAACGATCGCCTCGGGCTGGTCGTCGACTACGAGCACCCGATCATGGGCGCCATGCGCCAGTTCGGGAGCACGATCGACTTCTCCGACACGCCGTTCCGTGCGCACCGTCCGCCGCCGCGCATAGGAGAGGACACGCAGGAGATCCTCGCGGAGCTCGACATCGACGAGGCGCGCATGGCCGACCTGAAGGACCGGGGCGTCGTCACCTGGCCCGACGAGAGCTACGCCGCCGCCTGGTGAACCATTGCCTCATGCGAGGCAGATGTGCGTAGATGGTCTCTGACCGATCAGCACGCACTGGAGGTGACCTTCCGTGGCTGAGGCGGAGGAGAAGGACAAGGACAAGGAGAACCCTGTCGAGCGGATCGCAGAGCGCGTCGGCGAGGCGATCGGGACGGCCACGGGGAAAGCGAGGAAGACCGTCCGCAAAGCGAGCAAACAAGCGAAGCGGCAGATCGCCAAGACCCGGGCCACCGGGAAGGCCGCGCTCCAGAAGAAGAAGAAGGGCACGGCCAAGAAGCCGGCGAAGAAGAAGACCGGCGCCAAGAAGAAGTCACCCGCCAAGAAGACCGGCGCATCCAAGGCGAGCGGGACGAAGAAGAAGGCCACCGCGAAGAAGAAGGCGACGGCGAAGAAGAGCACGGCCAAGGGGACGACGAAGAAGTCCGCCGCGAAACGCCCTCGCTGAGCCGCAGCGCTACCGCAAGTCGGGCAGCAGCGGTGTCCCCAACAGGGGAAGGGTGATCGGCGGGAGGAGCGTCGGCGGCGGAGGTTGCGTCTGCGGCGGAGGTTGCGGTCTGCGGCGGAGTCGCCGGCGGCGCCGCCTGACCGCCACCACTAGGGGCAGCAGCGCCGCCGCCCGTGCCGGCGCCGTTCGACGAGGTCGAGCCGTTCGTTCCCGGTTGCGTCCCCGTCGCCGGCGCCCGCCAACCGAGCGGGGCCGTCGCCGACGGCCAGGTGATGCTCGACAACGCGTCCGCGACGTCGCCCATCTGCGACGCGTCTTCCGGTGTCGATGTGGACACCGGCGCCGTCCGGGGGGTGGGTGAGTCCGCACGCGCCACGCTGGGACGATCGGACCCGCCGCTCCGGAAGAACATGGTGCCGCCCAGCGCCGCCGCGATCGCGAGCACGACGGCCGCCGCTCCCGGTGCCGTCCGGCGTCGCCGGCCGATCTTGGCGCCGTTCTTGTCCATGCGCTTGAGCCAGTCGCCGGCGGCGCGGTCGAGCGCGGCCGTTTGGGCTTCGCCGCTCTGGGTGAGCGCGGCCGCGATGTCGCGGTGGAGGTCTTCGATCCCGTCGCGGAGCTCGAAGGCGGTCGATTCGAGGCTCTCCACCCGGCTGTTGGCGGTTCGCTCGATGGTGGTGCGCGCGGCGGCGATCATCTCGCCGAGCTCGGTGGCTCGCGCCTCGGCCGCCTGCGTAAGCCCGTCCTCGGCGCGAGCGAGGGCTTCGAGGAGCTGGTTCTTGGTGACGACACCCGCGGCTTCGAGCTTGCGCACGTGCTCGTCCGCCGCCGCTCGCAGCTTCGCTTCGAACTGTGACGCGGTAGCGGCGAGCGCCTGCTCGAGCTCCGCCGTCGATACGCCTGCGGCCGGACCGGTGCTCGGGACGCGCGCCTCAAATGCTTCCGCCGACTCGGCGACCTCGTCCTCGAGATCGGCGATGCGCTGCTCCAAAGCTCGCTGGGCGGCTTCGCTGCGCTCGACGTACCCGTCGAGATGGGCGAACCGGTCGTCGGTCGGCGACTCGATCCCCACGGGCCGGCCGTCGTGGTCAAGGCCGCGCAGGTCGGGCGTCGATGCCGGTACACCCCCCTCGACACCGGGCGCGATGCCCTGCACGAGCATCGCGACCTGGCGCATGCTCTCGGCATCGAGGTCGGTGTGGCGCTCCTGCGCCTGTTGGTGCAGGTCGGCGATGAGCGAGCGCGCGTCTTCGAGCTGTTCGGCGGTCGAGGCGTGGATCAGGCTGAACTCCCCGAGCACCTTTGCGTGGTCGCGCACCGCATCCTGCAGCTCGGCGACTCGCCGGCTTGCCACCTTGTCGAAGGTGGCCGCCTCTTCGTCGGCCGCCCGCCGCATGTCGGAGCGTGTCTGCGTCGCTTGCGCCCGCAGCGCGTCCTCCAGCTCGACGAGCCGCGCCCGCAGCGACTCTTCGAAGGCGGCGGTCTCCTTGGTGGCGGCCTTGCGCATGGCCTCGTATGACGCCGCCCATCTGCTCGTCGATGCGCCGGGCTTCCGCTGCCGCGGCTTGCTTGACCTTCTCCGCGCGCGTCGATCGACGCTCGCTCGATCGACTCGGTCTGGCCGGACGCGATGCCACCGAGCTCGGTGGCCTTCGCCTGGAAGGCCTGGTCGAGCGCGCTCTGTTGCTGCTCCCCCGTCCGCTGGAGTTCGGCGGACGGCGCGCTCACCGTGTTGTCGAGCTCCTCCCATCCCTCGGCTGCGCCCCAGTGGAACTCCGTGTGCCGTTCCGGCGCCGGGTGGTCGATCCCGGCCCGGGCCTCGCTGCTGACGCGCTCGGTGTCGGCGATCTGCTGCCGGCCCTCGCTCTTGATCACCCGGCGCGGCAGGTCGAGCTCCCCCTCGAGCTCGCGGGCGCGCCGCGCCATCGCATCGTCGAAGGAGTAGCGACGCCCCTCAGCCACGGGCACGAACCTCGGCTCGCGCCGACCTCAGGGCGAATCGGCTGGTGTTCGCTAGGACCCGCTTCGGGCTCATCCGAACGGTCTCCGCTCCGTCGTGTGCCCGCCCTGGGTCTAACTGGCCGGAGATCCTCTCACAATCCGTGCGAATCGGACAAGTGGGGCCGAGAATCGCTGGTCCGAGCCGACGTAGAGTCCCGGGTCGGGGGAAGACATCGTGAGCAGGGGGATCGACCGCCGCACCTTCCTGGGTGGGCTGGCGGGTGTGGGCATCGCGATCGGCACCGGCGGCCGGCTCCTGGGCGCGAGCGGTCGTCGCTTGGGCGCGACGCCGGCGCTGCCCGCCGATCCGTTCCAGCTCGGCGTGGCGTCGGGCGACCCGCTGCCCGACTCGGTCGTGCTGTGGACGCGCCTGGCGGTGGACCCGATGTCGCCGGAGCCGATGCCGGCGGTTCAGGTGCCGGTCCGATGGGAGATCGCATCCGACGAGCGGTTCGGCAAGGTCGTCCGCTCGGGGCGGCGCACGACCGGTCCGGATCTCGGGCACTCGGTGCACGTCGACGTGCGCGGTCTGGATCCCGCGCATGACTACTTCTATCGATTCCGTGTCGGCGATTTCGTGAGCCCGACCGGGCGGACCCGCACTGCTCCCGACCCGGGTGGCCGCCTGAACCGGCTCAACTTCGGGGTGACGAGCTGTCAGTCGTATCAAGCCGGCTACTACACGGCGTACGAGCAGATGAGCCGGGACGATCTCGCGTTCGTGGTGTTCCTCGGCGACTACATCTACGAGCTGCCCCTCGGGGGCGTTCGCCAACACGGCTTGCCGCCGTCCGTGACCCTCGACGACTTCCGGCGCCATTACGCCGCGGCGCACGCGGACTCGCAGCTCCAGGCCGCGCACGCCGCCGCGCCCTGGATCATGACGTGGGATGATCACGAGGTCGAGGACAACTACGCCGGCTTGCGCCCCGGCGAGCTCGGCAAGGCCCGCGCGCCGGATGAGGCGGCGAATTTCCCGGCCAAGCGGGCGGCCGCGTACCGCGCCTGGTGGGAGAACGTGCCGGTGCGGGCCAAGCCGCCGGGCAGCGACGGCTCGATGCGCATCTACCGGTCGTTCCGCTTCGGCGACCTGGTCACCCTGCCGGTGGTCGACGACCGCCAGTACCGCACCCCGCTCGCGAACGAAGGACAAGGCCCGGCTTCGCCGCCCGGCGGCTATCCCGAGCTCCCGGCCGCGTTGGACCCGAAAGCCACGATCCTGGGCAACGAGCAGGAGCGGTGGCTGCAACGCACACTCGACGGATCCGAGCGCGCAATGGAACGTGCTCGCGCAACAGACGCAGATGGCCGCGGTCGACCACACGCCCGAGGACGGGCCGTCGTCCGGCTACAGCACCGACTCATGGGACGGGTACGTGGCGGCGCGCAACCGCCTTCTCGGTCATGTCGGGAAGGCGAAGGTGAAGAACTTCGTGACGCTCGGTGGCGACACGCACACGAGCTCGGTGGACGACCTGCGCACCGACTACCAGAAGGACGGGTCACCCGTCGTCGGCACGGAGTTCGTCGCGCCGCCGGCGACGTCGCCCGAGAACCTCGCCCAGCAGTACGTGGACGGCGCGCTCCGCAACCCGTGGATCCACCTGTTCGACACCATGAACAAGGGCTACCTGCGCGTCGAGGCGTCGCGCCCGCAGCTGCGCGCCGAGTTCCGGTACGTCACGACCGTCCAGCAGCCGCAGGCCGAGCCGATGGCAGGGACGTCCTGGGTGGTCGAGGCGGCGAAGCCGGGAGCACACCAGGCCTGAGCGCCGTCGTCAGTGCCCGCGCGCGATCCATTCGTCGAGGTGCGGTGCCTCGGCGCCGATGGTCGTGGAGTCTCCGTGGCCGGTGTGCACGACCGTGTCGCCGGGGAGCACGAGCAGCCGATCGCGAATCGACTCGATGATCGTCGGGAAGTCGGAGTACGAACGGCCGGTCGCGCCGGGCCCGCCGTTGAAGAGCGTGTCGCCGCCGAACACGTGCCCTTCGGGCCCGAGGAGACAGACGCCGCCGGGGCTGTGACCGGGCGTGTGCACGATGCGGAGATGCTCCCCGGCGACCTCGAGCTCGTCGCCGTCACGCACGGCGCCGTCGGGCTTCCGATCCGGATAGACGACGTCCCACAGCATCTCGTCGTCGGGGTGCAGGAGGACGGGCGCGCCGGTCGCACGCGACAACGGGTCGGCGGCGTTGATGTGGTCGTTGTGCCCGTGGGTGCACAGGATCGCCCGGACCGATCGGTCGCCGACGGCTGCGACGATCGGCGCCGCGTCGTGCGCCGCATCGACGACGAGGACCTCGTGATCGTCGCCGATGAGCCAGATGTTGTTCTCGACGTCGAAGTCCTGGCCGTCGAGCGAGAAGACGCCGGCTGTCGTGACGTGCTCGATCACCGGATCGCTAGATCGTGACGACGGAGCGCAGCACCTCGCCCCGTTCCATCTTGTGGAAGGCGTCTTCCACCTCGTCGAGGCCGATCGTCTCCGACACGAACCCGTCGAGGTTGAACCGGCCCTGGAGGTACAGGTCGACGAGGAGCGGGAAGTCACGGCTCGGGAGGCAGTCGCCGTACCACGACGGCTTCAGGGCACCACCGCGGCCGAAGAAGTCGATCATCGGGATCTCGGGCAGCGCCATGTCCGGGGTGGGGACGCCGACCTGCACGACCGTTCCCGCGAGGTCGCGCGCGTAGAACGCCTGCTCGAGCACCTCGGGTCGGCCGACCGCCTCGATGCAGACGTCGGCGCCGTTGCCGTCCGTGAGGTCGCGGATGCGCTCGACCGGGTCCTCCTTCGACGCTGTCCACCGTGTGGGTCGCGCCGAACCCTCGCGCCCACTCGAGCTTCCGAGGGTCGGTGTCGACGGCGATGATCGTGCGCGCGCCGACGAGGCTCGCACCCGCGATCGCGGCGTCACCCACGCCGCCGCAGCCGAACACGGCCACGGTGTCGTCGCGCTGCACACCGCCCGTGTTCACCGCCGCGCCGAAGCCCGCCATCACCCCGCAGCCGAGCAGGCCGGCGGCTTCGGGGCGCGCCGAGGGGTTCACCTTCGTCGCCTGGCCCGCGGCGACGAGCGTCTTCGCTGCGAACGCCCCGATGCCGAGCGCGGGCGACAGCGCGGTCCCGTCGCCGAGCGTCATGGCCTGCGTGGCGTTGTGCGTGTCGAAGCAGTACCAGGGCTCGCCGCGGCGGCACGCGCGGCATTCGCCGCACACGGCACGCCAGTTGAGGATGACGAAGTCGCCCGGCGCGACCGCGGTGACGTCGGGACCGACGGCGTCGACGGTCCCGGCGGCCTCGTGACCGAGCAGGTACGGGAAGTCGTCGCCGATGCCGCCCTCGCGGTAATGGAGGTCGGTGTGGCAGACGCCGCACGCCTGCACCGAGACGAGTGCCTCACCGGGGCCCGGGTCGGGCACGACGACGGTCTCGATGCCTACCGGTTGCCCTTTGCCCGGCGCGATGACACCGCGCACCTCGCTCGCCATACCCGCGGACGCTAGCGCCACCAAGGGCGCCTCGGATCTCGAGAGGCTAGGGTCGACGCATGGATTCGTTCGCAGGTCGGCTGGCAGTGGTCACCGGAGGCGGGACCGGGATGGGCCGGGAGCTGGTGATCCAGCTGGCGGCCGACGGATGCTCGGTGGCCACGTGCGACGTCATCGTCGACCACATGGAAGAGACGGCGAGGCGGGCCGAGAAGGACGCCCCCGCGGACGTCCGGATCACGACGCATCTCGCCGACGTCTCCGACGAGGCGCAGATGCACCGCTTCCGTGACGAGGTCGTGGCCCAGCACGAGACCGACCACGTCGACCTGCTGTTCAACAACGCCGGCATCGGCGGCGGGAACAGCTTCCTCACCGGTCCGCGCGAAGCGTGGGACAAGACGTTCGCGGTGTGTCTGGGGCGGCGTCTACAACGGCATGCGCGCGTTCGCCGACCTCGTCGTCGCCAGCGACGACGGCTACGTCGTCAACACGAGCAGCGTGAACGGGTTCTGGGCGTCGCTCGGTCCCGGCATCCCGCACACCGCCTACAGCGCGGCGAAGTTCGCGGTGAAGGGGTTCACCGAGGCGCTCATGGAGGACTTCCGCGTGAACGCCCCCCACGTGAAGGTCGCGGTCGTGATGCCCGGCCACATCGGCACCGACATCGTGCTCAACAGCCGGGAGCTCCTCGGGATCGACCTCGACGAGGCGCGCACGCAAATGGCGCGTCGGGGATTGGAGACCGACGGGTTCTCGAACGACGACATCCTCAACCTGATGAAGATGTTCGGCGAGATGTTCCGCGACAACGCGCCGCTCTCGGCCGAGCAGGCGGCGACGATCATCCTCGACGGTGTGCGCGCCGGGAAGTGGCGCATCCTCGTCGGCGACGACGCCCACGCCCTCGACGAAGCGGTGCGCGCCGACCCCGAGAACGTCTACGGCGAGCGCGGCTTGAACCTCAGCACGATCACGGGCGCTTAACCGCCGCGGTCACGACGACGAGAACACCACGCTGCGTGACCGTCGCGTCACTCACGCTGCCAAGATCCACCGCTGCGACAGATGCCGTCCGTCAGGATTGCGTCGTGCCCGAGTACTGGTGGGTCGCAGGGCTGGCATTGATCGCGGCGGCGGGTTGGCTGACGTCGGTGTTGATCGCGGTGCGGCACGTCCGCAAGGACCGACGGATGCGCAGGGACGCGGAACGCCGCGCCCAGGCCGAGCACGTGTCCGGGTGGCCGGAGCCGAGCGCCGACCCGCAACCGGTGGCGTTGCTGAACCGTTCCGACGAGCCGGTCTACGACGCGGTCGCGACGTTCGTGTTCATCGACGGCTCCGGCCCGACGCGTGGTGAGGACATCGCGCCGTCGCGGGGCGGGTGGCGGATCAGGGTCGGGGTGATCCCGCCCGGTCGCTGGCGGGTGCGTGTCGACGGCGGCTGGAACGGCATGTACTCGCGCCTCGGCATCGAGGTGGCGTTCACGGACTGCACCGGCGCGCACTGGGTGCGACGTGCGGACGGCCAGCTCGAGCAACTCCCCCGCAGTGCGTTCGAGTACTTCGCAGCTGTCCCGCCCGCTGGAACTGACGCCGCCCGAGCAGGACGACGCCGCCGAACCCCGACTCGCCCATCACGCGCGTGTCAATTCCTTCTCCCTCGGCGCCGCGCTCGGCCGGCGCTGGTCGGCCCGTTGTGCCTGCGGCTGGATCGCCACCACCGCCAGCCACCCGGCCGCCTGCGACGAGTTCGCCCGCCACCGTCGGGCGAGTCGTGAATCGGTGGCGTGGCACGGGGACACCCGCACCGACCGCGCAGCAGCCTGAGCACGCCCTCGACCGCGTGGCATCTCCGCTGCCACAGACGCGGACGCGCGTCCTCCTATATGTCTGACTCGCTGTCGAGCTCCGCCAGCCGCCGCGCCATGGTCGCCCTGATCTGGCTCGACAGCTCCGGCGCTTCCGCGAGCAGGCTCGAGAACTCGGCCCGGTTCAGCACCTCGACCACGATGTCGGTCCTGGCGGTGAGGGTCGCAGTACGCGGGCGGTCGTCGAGCAGCGCGATCTCGCCGACGTAGTCGCCCGCTCCGCGGACCGCGATGACCTTGCCGTCACGGGCAACCTCTATCTCGCCTTTGAGCACGATCATGAACTCGCGTCCAAATTCACCTTGGTGCGCAAGCACTCTGCCGGCCGCGATATCGAGCGGCGTCATGAGACTCGAGATCTGCGAGAGCTGCTTCTTCGACAGCCCCTCGAACAGGGGTACCGCTGCGAGCAGCTCATCGATCGATCCCTGCCGAGCCATGCCACCTCCTCGCTTGCCCTCAGTCTTTCGCGTCCGGCTCGCCGTGTCCGGGGCACCGCGACCGGACGCGACCCGCAATGGGCGCGAATCGTAGGAAAACGGAAGGAGCCCGGGCTGACTCGTCGTGTGTCAGCCTTGTGCTCGACGAGGGTTCGCGAACGCGGCAGGGAGCGGCGTTGGCGCTGAGTGTTCGACGACCGATCGGGCCCGACGAGGTGCGAGAGATCATCGCGCTCACCGACGACGTCTACCGCAACCACTGGATCACGTACGCGTACTCCGACATCTCGAAGCGGCTGCACGAGCGGATCGGCGACAACGCCAGCTGGTGCACGTTCTCGACGTGGTCTTCGCGCCTGATCGGTCAGTACCTCCGCGTCGACGAGCCGAACCCGACGATCGAGCAGTGGCTCCGCGAACACCCGCTCCCCGTGCCGCCCCTCCGATCGGCCCTGCGAAGGTTCGGCTTCTGGATCCGCACGAGAGAGCGAGGCGCCATGCCCCGAGTGCTCGCGCTCGGCAACCGCCTCGTGTTCGAGGAGATCGGGCTCGCCGTGGCCCGCCTCATCGCCGAGCTCGACGACAGCCGCTACTTCGACGAGGACGCGTGGCGAACGTTCGAGCGCACCATCGAAGCGACCGGGGACGGCCCGCTGTTCCCTCCCGGCGACGTCGACCAACTCCGTGAGGCACTGAGCTGCTACTACCGGGCGCGCTGGGAGGACCGGCCAGAGAACAAGGCAGAGCTCGTTCTGCTGGCCAACACACTCCTCGGCGTGTACGAGCAATCGAGGCTCCAGCCGATCGCCGAAGCCGCCCTCAGCCCCTTCGCCCGCCGTCTCCCCGAGCTCGAACGCGAGACCTTGGACGAGTTGACGAAGGTCCTCCCTTCGGAGCGGTCAGAGCTCCGGCCCTACGGCCGGCCGTGGGCACTCCAGGAGGAGTCACCAGTGCTGCGCCAGATCGCGAGCGGATACGCCCGCCTTCTCACGCGCTTCATCATGATGTTGCAGCTCCCGCAGGAGGGAGCAGGTATGGAGGCCTTCCACATCGGCGTCGGCCTTCCCGAGCCCGAAGTGGGGCAGCCGCTCTACCCGCCGCCCCTCGATCATCTGCGTGACGAGCGCCTTCTGAGCGTCATCGCCCGGTACGACGTGTCGGGTGGTACGGCTCGCGGCTGCCGGGCCGAGAACTGGGCTTCGTTCGACGACCGGATGAATTACATCGTCAATGTGTTCCGCGCCCGTCAGACAAGCCCTGCTCTCTATGAGCCGCTTCCGGCCATGGACTTCCTGCCCCTGAGCGTGAGCGACGAGGAGCTCGATCGGCTCCGCCAGATCGGCGACAACGAAGCCGACGAACGCGTCCGCCAGTTCGTTGACGAGACCGGTCTCGATCCGAAGGAGTTCCTCGCCGTCCTCGTCAAGTACGGAGCGGGCACTCAGGACATCAAGCGGGGTTTCGAAGCTGACGACGCCGTGCCGACGGTGGACGCCTCAAGGGTCGACGCGTGCTATCCCAACGACTTCGTCTCGCTCCCGGCATGGGCGAACGAAGACCAACTCCGCCGCGGTCAGGAGTTCTTCCGAGACTTCGGCCTCGAGATCGCATCGGGACTGTTCTCGGCATCACTTCCGACGAGCTACACGGCGACGCGAGGCGCACAGGTCCTGACGAGGACGGCGGACCTCGTCTCGAATGCCGAACGCCGCATCGCGGAGACCGGTCAGATGCTCCTTGACGTTATGGCCGCCAATGACGAGTCCTTGCTACCTCTGAGCCCCGACACGTATGCGTATCAGGCTGCCCGCGGCGTCCGACTCTTCCATGCCGCGGTGCGCTACTGGATTCTCAACGATCCCGAACAGACATGGGACCTGAAGCGACTAGGCGTACCCATCAACCAGGAGGACCTGCTGGGGACGCTCGCCGCATTCACCGTCGTGATGATCGAGTCGCTCGAGAAAATGGGCGTCTCCGTCCATGAGCGCCAGCGCGACGCGTATCTGCACCTGTGGCTCGTCGTGGGTCACCTCATGGGCATCGACTACGAGCTCGTGTTGCCGCAGGGCTTCCCCCCCGACGAGCAGCCTCTCGAATACGCCGACGTGCAGCGGTTGCGAAACGAGATCCTCCGCCGCAACGCGGGCGAGAGCCCTGAGGGGCGGACGCTGACGAGCGCCCTCGTGCAAGCGATGGAACGGTCGATGCCGCGGCCGTTCAAAGCCTTGCCCCGCGCCCTTACCCGTCACCTCATTGGGGGCAGATTCGCCGACATGCTCGACGTGCCCCGAGCAGGTTTGATGGACGTTGCGGTCGGTGCGCTGCGACCCGTAGCCCGCGTGCTCACGCCGCTGACACGCATCGGCCCGTTCGGCGGGATAGCCGACAACGCCACGCGCAAGATGTACGGCTTCTGGATTCGGAACCGCCGAGGTGAGCGCCCCCGCTGGCGCTTCGAGTGGGCGCGCGAAAATTGGGGAATCGAACATGCCGGCGCCGTCGAAGCGGCAGCGACGACCAACCCGTACCCGATCTGAGCGGGTTTGTTCGCGCTTCGCGCAGCAAGGTGGCGGAACAGACTGAACGACCGAAGCGGTTCGGCGCGATCATGACCGCGCCATGGACGACGTCCCGAAAACGCAGTACGCGAAAACGGGAAACGCCCACATCGCATACCAGGTCGTCGGCAACGGGCCGATCGATCTCGTACTCATCCCCGAGTGGTTCAGCCACGTCGATGCGCAGTGGGACGTTGCGCCCTTGGCAAGAACGCTGCGGCGGCTTGGTTCGTTCAGCCGGCTCATCTTGTTCGACAAGGGCGGCAGTGGCCTGTCGGACCCCGTCACATTGACGGAGCTCCCCTCACTCGAGGTCTGGATCGAGGAGGTGCAGGCGGTCATGGACGCCGCCGGCTCGGAGCGGGCCGCGCTGCTCGGAGACGGCGGCGGTGGACCGATGGCGATCACGTTCGCGGCGACTCACCCGGAGCGTGTGACGGCACTCGTGCTCGTGAACAGCTTCGCCCGAATCACGCGCAGCGCCGACTACACGGCCGGTCTGCCGATGGAGGACCTCCGACGGTTTCCGGGTTGGCTGAAGGGCGCCTGGGGCAGCGGTCGAACGCTGCCAATCGCCGCGCCGAGTGCACCGCTGCAGGGTCCGGTGTACGACGCGTACACGCGATTCGAGCGCGTCTCGGCGAGCCCCGGCACCGTCGAGGCCATCATGTCGATGGTCCTGGAGCTCGACGTCCGCCCGGCGCTGCCGACGATCTCGGTGCCGACGCTGGTGATCCACCGCGCCGAGAACGAGTACGTCCCGCCGGAGCACGGCCGGTACTTGGCGGAGCACATCCCGTCTGCTCGCTACGTCGAGCTTCCCGGCAGGGATCATCACTACTTCTTCGGGGATGCAGACGCCCTCCTCGACGAGGTGCAGGAGTTCCTGACCGGCGTTCGCTCTCCCGCGGCGCCCGACCGAGTCCTCGCCACCGTCTTGTTCACGGATGTGGTGAGCTCGACAGGACGCGCCGCCCAGGTGGGCGACCGGCGTTGGCACGACGTGCTGGACGACCTCGACGCCCTCCTGCACCGTCAGGTTGAGCGGTTCCGCGGGACCCTCGTCAAAGGAACGGGCGACGGCGCACTCGCTACGTTCGACGGACCTGCACGCGCGATTCAGTGCGCGTGCTCGATCGCGAGCTCTGTTCGGGCATTGGATCTCGAGGTCCGGTGCGGCCTTCACACTGGAGAGCTGGAGCTGCTCCAGGGCGACGTCGGCGGCTTCGCCGTGAACCTGGCGGCGCGCGTCGTGGACGAGGCGAAGCCGGGAGAGGTGCTCGTCTCGCGAACGGTCGTCGACCTCGTCGCGGGATCGGGCGTCGGGTTCGAGGATCGGGGTACCTACTCGCTCAAGGGCGTCCCCGACGAGTGGCAGCTCTACGCGGTCGCGTGAGGGGCGGCGCGGTCGGAGCCGGGAGCCAGGTCGTCAAACTTCGCCCTCGGGACGCGGAGCGGGCGGCCCCCGATGCGGGAGCCGCCCGATTCCGGTCGTGATTGCGTTCAGACCGCGACGCGGTCCCGTCCGCCGTACTGCGCGAGGCCGTAGATGACCAGCACGGACATCAGCACCACCAGGAACGAGTAGATGGGGTGCGGGCCGAAGATCACCGGCAGGTGGGCGAGGGCCGCCAGGGTGGCCATGAAGATGCCAAACCACCGGGAGAGCTGGCTCCGGGCCAGCACGCCGAACCCGGCCAGGACCTCAAAGATGCCGAGGATGAGGATGACCCAGCCCCAGCCGTTGACGTTGCCGATCACGACGGTCCCGGAGTCCCGTGCGGTGACGTAGATGTTGTCCCCGGCGATCATCGTGATGCCCAGGACCGCGTTGAAGAACCCGACGATCACCAGTACCACGAAGGCGAAGAACAGCCAGCCCTCGCCCTTCTCATAGCTCTCCGTAGCCATTGCCTCTCCCTCCGGGCCGCCCCGATCCGGGCGGCCGATCGACCAACACGGCGCTTCGAGCGTACGTGTGGCCCCCGGAGATCTGGTGGATGTGTCGCATTCCGGACTCGGAGGGTCAGGCGAGATCCGAGCCGAAGAAGATCACGAGGCGGCTGATCGTGTCGCCGTCGATGGTGAAGAAATCGCCGACGGCGATGTGCCGCCCGCCCCGGAGCAGGTCGATCTCGACGGCGACGCGGTTCCCGTCGACGATGAGGGGTCCCGGCGAGGGCCGCACGTCGGCGCTCTGGAGCAGGCTGTCGCGGTAGAAGCCACGGATCGCCTCCCGCCCGCGGAAGCTGCCGGTGTTGGTGACGAGCGCGGCGTCCTCGGCGAAGCAGGCGGCGATGGCGTCGGCGTCGTGGGCGGTGACGGCGGCGAAGTAGGCGTGGGCGACGTCGGCCGGCGTGGTCACGAGGGTTGTATAGCGCGGCCGCGTGGAACCGGGCGGGGCCCGGGTGTTAGCTTTCCCGCCTGGCGGCGCCCGTAGGCGGAGCGGGTAGTAGCGGCGCTCGTCATCGAGACCGGCCCGACGGTCGACACATCCCTGATGCAGCGCTTCCTTGCCTTGTCGCATGTGAGCTCGCGTGTACGCCGGCGGTCGGCGTGCACAGCGCTCGCCTTCGCCGCGCTCTTCAGCGCCCTCTCCGTTGCGTTGCCGGCGTTCACGCCGCCGGCGTCGTCACAGGCGGATCCCGTCGGAGCGGCCCGCGATCGTTTGGCACGTGCCCAGGCAGACGCCGCCGCCGCGCAGGCTCGGTACGACCAAGCCGTCGCCGAGCGCGAGCAATCGCAGGCGCAGATCGCTGACCTCGAGCAGACCATCTCGGCAACGCGGGCGGAGGAGGCTGCGGTTCGATCGGAGGTCACCCGGCGGGCGATCGCCCTCTACAAGAACACCGACCCGACCGGCGGACTGACGGTGTTCGATACCAACGAGCCGATGGAAGCGGGGCGCAAGACGAAGTTCACCGAAGCCGCCGACAAGTACTACGAGAAGCGTGCCGCGGAGCTTTCCGAGCAAGCGGACCGGCAGCAACAGGAAAAAGACGCCCTGCAGAAGAAGCGCGCCGAGCTCGACGACGACATCCCCCGCTTCGAGCGGGAGAAGGCGGACGCCGCGGGGAAGATCGCCAGGATCGTCCGGGGCGTCGAGATCACCGAGCAGCTCGCGCCGCTGCGCGCGGCGGGAGATCCGGTGATGGGCCCGACCGTGCTCAACGCGGCCGAGATGGCGGCGTGGTTGCGCACAACCGGTTCGTCGCCCCGGCTGTCGGCCGGCGCGACGCTGGAGCTGATCGCGCAGATGTTCGTCGACGAAGGCACCACCGAGAACGTGCGCGGCGACGTCGCATTCGCGCAGGCGTACATCGAGACGGGCGGGTTCAGCGCCGGCGGCAGCGACAACAACTTCTCCGGCCTCGGCGCCTGCGACGGCTGCGGGGGCCAGAACCGCTTCCCGAACGCGCTCGAAGGCATCCGCGCCCAGATCCAGCTGCTGAAGGCCTACGCGGGCGGCGGTCCCCTCGTGAACCCGGCTTCGCCGTACTGGTGGGGCGGCGACCCGGTGACGGCGGCGACCAAGTACGCCCGCTTCGGCGGCACCGGCTCGGCACTGACCTGGCGAGCGATGGGCGGCGGCAAGTGGGCGTCCGACGGGGGCTACTCCGGGAAGGTGCTCGGCACCTACGACAAGATGATCGCGAGCGCCGAGGGGTCGTAACGCCGTCCGAACGGCTAGGGCTCGAAGCCGAGCTCCCGCATTCGGGCGCTGACAAGCTTCTTCACCAACCGCTTCGGGAGGGGCTTGTCGACGGCGAACTTCAGCGAGCCTTTCGAGGTCTCGTAGCGAGCGGTGTCGTCCTGGAGCGTTCCGAGCACCGATCCGGTGGGGCACATAGCTCAGATGGTCCTTGAACGCAGCGAATCCGGCGACCGCTTTGCCGTTCACTTTGAAGGCCGGCACGCCGTAGGAGATGCACTGCTCGGCTTCGGGCAGGATCTCGAGGATGGAATCACGCAGCGCTTCGAGGGTGCTCCGCTTCGGTTCGTCGAGCGTCGCCAAATAGCGGTCGATCTCTTGCGGTGCCACGACGCGAGCCTCTCACCGCCTCTTCGCTAGCCGGACCCGAACACGGGCAGCGCCGCGCCGCGCAACGTACCGAGCTCCTCGGAGAGCAGGAGCGCCGACCATGGCTGCGGCCACGTCCAGTTGTACCCATCGAGTGAAGTCGACGGAGTGGACCTTGAGCCGGCCACTCCCACGATGCGCCCGTCGGGCCGCCTAGCCTGCACGCGCTCCGACTGTATTGACGACCAGCTGGCCGAAGGCGGCGCCATGTCTGTCTCGCGGAAGATCGACTGCAATGCTCCGCAGCTCCGCTGGGTTCAAAGTGCCCTTCGTGTCGAGGATGAAGGCGAGGCGAGTGCCACCAACATCGTTCCGCCCGATTTCGCACTTTGCGATCATGCGAAACGGTGCAACGACTAGTCCGGGGGTTCCTCCCTCATAGGGCCACACATCGACATAGAGCGCACGATTAGTGAGAAACACAATGCACGGCTGATCCACCGAATCGCCGACTGGCCCTCCGAGAATCCACGCCTTGCACGCCCCCAGCTGTTTGTCCGTCCGATCCATCAACCTCCGCGGGGCCTTCCAGTCCCTGGCACGGACGCGCCTTCTTCGCCCAAGTACGGCCTTGGACCAGTCCTCGTAGTAGCCGAGACTCATCCGGCTCCGCCTTCCGCATGGATTCTCAAGAGCCTGCCATCGGCTCCAGCAGCATCGACGGATGGTCGTCGACTGGCAGACCGAACACGTCGCCTCGCAGTCGAGGCACGAAGTGAAGCCTCCCTGGCCATTCATGCCAGCGGTGGTCATCCCGCGCGCAGCCGACCTTCTACGACGCGCTTTCCGCGAGCCACCGTGCCCGCCGCATCAATGCACCCCACGCCCGAGTCTCCAAGCGATCGAGTCGGCTGACGACCCGGGTTGCCCGCGAAACGTTGGACTGAACGGCGAGGCGAACTACACGCGACGAGGTCTCGTTGCCGGCCTCACTGTGCGCCCGCGAGACCGCGGTCTACGAGGCGGGTCGGCGTCCCGTGCGGCGCAGGAACCAGCCCACGGCGACGAGCACGAGGATCGATCCGATGATGGCTCCGATGATGCCACCGAGGTCGAACACGTCGGTGTCTCCGATCCCGAAGAGCCCGGTGAAGATGAGCCAACCCACCGACGCGCCGACAAGGCCAAGCACGATCGTGGCAAGCCATGACTTCCAGCCCTCGAGGTGCTCGAGCGCGTCATTGGGGATCACCAGGCGAGCCAGGGCGCCGGCGACAAGTCCGAGGATGAGTGCGCCGATCATGCTGCCTCCTTCACTCAGACAGAACTCTGCGGTACCACCGGTAACAAGGTCTATCCACCCTTCTGTGGTCCCTTGTAAATCCGGCGAGCCATCGGTGCGCCGGAAACGGATTCCGAAGCAGCTAGGACGCGGGAGGCGAGAGAACCGGTCGTGTTGGGGGTCTCCCGCCTCCCTTTCTCCCGGCAGGAAGTCACTCATGCGAGTGGGCGGGACTCCCACGGGAGTTATCCACAGTCTCCCACCGTGGTCAAGGGGTCTCGGAGTGTGATTGCAGAAGCTGAGCGCAAGAGCAGGGAGCGTAAGACCTTCAGGGGGTCTGGGTGACGACTGAGGCCCGCGAGGATGCCCGGGGTCCCGGACTAGATCGGCCCAGGTGTCGCTTCCTCCCGCCTTCACGACCGTCCCCGCACCAAGACAAGAAATCCACCGACCACGCGGCGCGGCGCGCGATCGTTCGCTTCGGGGGTTTCTGTGACGTCTCCAGGCGGAGTTGGGGCTTCGGAAATCGGTGGTGCTCACGACGTACGGACTGACGGGGTGCTGATTACTTGGGCGGCCCACTAGTTCGATGGCCGTGGCTCATGCGCTAGACGGCGTCCGGCTGAAGTGCCAGCGAGCTCGACACCACCTCGACACTCTTGAAGCGGAATTCGATGCCTTTGGGCGCGACGCTTACGGCGTCCGGCACTGCGTAGAACGTGAAGGCCGAGAGCACGTCTACAGGGTCAATCGCCTCAGGCACACGCGACCTGAGTGGGGACCGATCATCGGTGACTGTCTCCACAACGCCGCGTCGGCCCTCGACCAGCTCGCCTATCAGCTCGCGATTCTCCACACGGGCAAGCTGCGCTCCGGCCTTGCTCGCGATACTCACTTCCCGATCTACCGAAGCAGTCGAGAGTTCTGGGCGAATCTTCGGAAGCTAGAGGGCATTGGACCGGACTTATTGGCACCGATAGAGCGATTGCAGCCGTACCACGGAATTGACGGTCCCGACGACCACTGGCTCATGATCCTCAAGCGCCTGTCCAACTCCGACAAGCACCGGACGCTCCACACAACTGGCTACCGGTTCGGTGGCACAGCTCACTACAGGCCGGACAGCCTCATCGACGCGATCTTTCCTAGGGGCCCCCTGAAACTGGGCGCAGAGCTTGCCCGGTTCGTCTTGGACCCTCCGGACCCAGCGATGAACGTAGACCCCAGTTTCATTGTCCACATAGCGTTCAAGGTCACCCCGCTGCCCGACGGTATCGACACCCGGGCCATGCTCAACACGATCTGCATCCGCGTGGAAGCCGTTGTTGACGAGTTCCGACCATTGTTCAGGTAATTCGCGGCCACGCCGTTGGCGCTCCCTGATAGGAAAATCCGAAATGGGGCACGGCCGTCGGCCTCACCCTTGCTCACTGTTCCCGTTCCGGTTCGCCGTGAGACAAAAGCACCTACGGGAGGCGCGCCCGCCAGTCCCTGATCGGGCCACCGGAGCGTCCGCGCTTGCGTCAGACGGACCCGAACACGGGCAGCCACGCGCCGCGCAACGTCCCGGCCTCCTCGGAGACCAGGAACGCGACCATGGCCGCGGCCACCTCCGGTTGCACCCATCGGGTGAAGTCGGCCGCAGGCATCGCGCGGCGGTTGGCGGGAGTATCCAGCACCGAGGGCGCAATGGTGTTGGCCGTGACCCCGGTCCCGCAGCACTCGTCGGCGATCACCTCCGCCAGCGTCGCGACACCCTCCTTGGCCACCGCGTACGCGGACTGGCCGTTACGGCCTTCCCTCGCCGTGCGACTCGACACCATGACCAGGCGGCCCCAGCCGTCGTCGAGCATCTCGGGCAGTACGGCGTGCGCGCAGAGGAACGCCGAGGTCAGGTTGAGATCGGTGACGCGCCTCCAGGTCTCCAGCGACTGGTCCTGGACCGGCTCTCCGCCGTGCCAGGCGCCGACGAGGTGCACGAGCAACTCGACCGAACCGAGCTGGTCGTGAAACTCCGCCAACGCCCGGCCGAACGAGTCCTCATCGGTGACGTCGGCTTCGATGACGATCAGATCGGCGTCGAGGTCGCCGAGCGTGGTTTTGAGCTCCACGACCTCCGCCTCGTGCCGGCACGTGACCGCGACACGGTGACCATCTTCGAGCAGCCGTTTCGTCACGGCGCTTCCCAACGCGCCTGTCCCCCCGGTCACGAATGCCCGTCGACCCATGTCTCAACTACGACCCGGCGTCGGAAAGGGATTGCACTCGCGTAACCTCGGGTCGGCCAGGAACCGACGACTGGGAGCGCGATGCGGCAACCGGCGGGACGAATCGGCATCACCGGCGGTTCGGGGTTCATCGGGTCGTGCGTCGCGGATCGGATGACCACTGCCGGCTCCGACGTGGTCGTGCTCGACACGCGTCCTCCGCAGCGGAGCGACGTCGTGTACCGACACGTCGACGTGTTGGATCTTGCAGAGGTGGTCCAGGCGACGCGTGATCTCGATGCGGTGTTCCATCTCGCCGGGCTGTCCGATGCCAGCGACACCCTCGCCCGCCCGGTGTCGGCGGTCCAGGTGAACGTGGCGGGCACCGCGAACGTCTTCGAGGCCAGTCGACGCAATGATGTTCGCAGGACGGTGCTGGCCGGCACGGCGTGGGTGTACGCGGGTGCGCACGGTGACGCGCCGATCGACGAGGAGGCGCCGTTTCACCTCCCGAGCGCGGGGCACATCTACACGTCGTCGAAAATCACCGAAGAGCTCATCGCGCACAACTATTGCGAGCTCTACGGCACCCCGTTCACGATCTTGCGCTATGGCGACGTGTACGGGCCGGGCATGTCGGAGAACTTCGTGATCCCGCGATTCGTCCGCCAGGCGCTCGAGGGCAACACGAACACAGTCAATGGTGACGGCTCGCAGTTCCGCAACTATGTGTACGTCGACGACCTGGCCGACGCTCACCTTGCCGCGCTCTCCGGCGACGCGGAGAACGAGGTGTTCAACCTCAAGGGGCCCGAACCCATCACGATCCGGCGGATCGCCGAAGAAGTGCAGGACCTGCTCGGAGCCCCGTTCACGATCGAAGGCGGCCCGCTCACCCCGGGCGACTACGAAGGCCGAGTCATCTCGGGCGAGAAGGCGAAACGCCTTCTGGGATGGGAGGCCGAGACACCCTTCCCTGACGGGCTTCGCCGCTACGTCGACTGGTACACCCGGACGACCCCGCCCGCCGCCCGTTCGGGCGCGCAGGCTCCCAGCTGATTCGGAGCGGCACCCCGCGACGGTAGGGTCGCCGTGTCGGCGAGGGAGACGAGGTGGCGATGAGGTACACGAACCTTGGACGCACCGGTCTCAGGGTGTCGAGGGTGTGCCTCGGCATGATGAGCTTCGGGAACGACAGCGACCGTCCGTGGGTCCTCGACGAGACCGCGGCCGAGCCAATCGTGAAGGCGGCAGTTGACGGCGGCATCACGTTCTTCGACACCGCAGATACCTACTCGGGCGGCGCCAGCGAGGTGGCAACGGGGCACCTCGTCGGAAAGGTGCTGAGCCGCGATGAGGTCGTGATCGCGACCAAGGTGTTCATGCCGATGACACCGGGCGAGAACGGCGGTGGGTTGTCACGCAAGCACATCTTGTCGGCGATCGACGCGTCCCTGGAGCGCCTCGGGATGGACTACGTGGACGTCTACCAGATCCACCGATGGGACGACCGCACGCCGATCGAAGAGACGATGGAAGCGCTGCACGACGTCGTGCGCGCCGGCAAAGCGCGGTACATCGGGGCCAGCAGCATGTTCGCCTGGCAGTTCGCCAAGGCGCAGCACGTCGCGGAACGGAATGGCTGGACGCGCTTCGTGTCGATGCAGAACCACTACAACCTCGTCTATCGCGAAGAAGAACGCGAGATGATTCCTCTCTGCATCGATCAGGGCGTGGGCGTCATTCCCTGGAGCCCGCTCGCACGAGGCGTGCTGGCCGGCAACCGCAGTCGTGACGGCGAGAAGCGGACGACGCGCTCGGAGACCGACCAGTTCACGGACTACCTCTACAGTCAGCCCACCGACTTCGACGTGGTCGAGCGCGTCGCCAAAGTGGCAGCCGAGCGCGGTGTGCCGCCGGCCCAGGTCGCGCTCGCATGGATGCTCGGCAAACCCCGTGTGACCGCGCCGATCATCGGCGCCACCAAGCTCGGCCACCTCACGGACGCTCTCGCCGCCGAAGAGCTGGCGCTCACCGACGACGAGGTGACGCGTCTCGAGGAGCCCTACGCACCGCACCCTGTACTCGGTCACTTCTGACGGGTTCGCATTGCAGACCTGGGACGCGATCAGCGCACGGCGGGACGTCCGCAGCTACACCGACCAGCCCATAGCGCCGGCGGATCTCGATCGCATCCTGGAGGCGGCGTGGCGGGCGCCCTCGTCGAGCAACCAGCAGCGGTGGGACTTCGTGGTGTGCACGGAGCGCCGGCGGCTGCAGGATCTCGCCAAGGTGTGGCAGTACGGCGGGCATGTCGCCACCTCGGCGGCGACGATCGCGCTCGTCGTACCGGACGCCCCCGACGCGCACACCCGCGAGTCGATCCAGTTCGACCTCGGGCAGGCGGCGATGAGCATCATGCTCGCCGCCGCCGACCTCGGCATCGGCAGCGGGCACTCCGCGGTCGAGGACCAGGACCTGGCGCAGCGCATCCTCGGCTTCCCCGACGACCGGTTCTGTGCGTTGCTGATCCCGCTCGGCTACCCGGCCGACCGGCCCCTGCGCCCGATCCACCGACCGAACCGTCGGCCGTTCGACGAGGTCGTCCACCGGGAACGCTGGTAGCTCAGCGCCAACTTTCCTCCGGGGCGATCGGTCCCTAGCCTCTGATGCTCGGGGTCGGGCGCGGAGTCCCGATTCCCAAGCGATCCACCTGGTCCCTGGATCCGCCGAGAGAAGTCCGAGCGATGTCACCACGTGCTCAGATCTTTGCGAGGTTCACGGCCATCGTCGCGGCGGGCGCCTTCGTCCTCGCCTTGTGTTTCGCCGCGTTGATTCCGGGCGCGCGCCAGATCGCGGAGGCCAACCGCTACACCGCCACGGTCGGAAGCCTCGGCGAGTTGTCGCAACCGACGACGGTGCACGACGCGACCGGCGCGGTGATCGGCAAGCTCGGCGTGCAGGACCGCGAGCCGGCCGAGCTCGCCGAGGTGCCGCAGATCCTGATCAACGCGGTGATCGCAACCGAGGACAAGACGTTCTGGAAGAACTCGGGGATCGACGTCAGCGGTGTCTCGCGTGCGTTCGTCGAGAACCTCACGAGCGGCAAGATCAGCCAGGGCGGGTCGACGATCACGCAGCAGCTGGTCAAGAACCGGATTCTCGGGAACAAGCAGGACCTCCAACGGAAGGCGAAGGAGCTCGTCCTCGCCTACCGGCTCAACAACAAGTACTCGAAGCGGGAGATCCTCAAGCAGTACCTCAACACCGTGTACTTCGGGCAGGGCTCGTACGGCGTGAAGGCCACGGCGCGCCGCTTCTTCCTCACGCCCGATCCGTCGGTGCCGTTCGGCGTGCGGGGCAAGCAGCTCGGCGAGCTCACGGTCGGCGAGTCCGCGTTGATGGCGGGGTTGATCCAGAACCCCGAGGGCGACAACCCCTTCGTCCAGCCGTCCCGGGCGCTCGAACGGCGTGCGGACGTGCTGAAGGGGATGGTCGAGCAGCGGTACATCACCCAGGCGCAGGCGGACGAGGCCGGCAAGGAGCCGCTGCCGACGGTGAAGCCCTCGGCGGAGCTGCGTCCCGACAACGCCTGGACCGAGAAGGCGCAGGACGTCCTGTTGAGCGACCCGCGGCTCGGTGCGACGCCGGAGGAGCGTCGCGACAAGGTGCTGCACGGAGGCTTGCAGGTCTACACGACGGTCGACCCGGCGCTGCAGCAAGAGGCCGACGCCGCCGTCTCCCAGGGGCTTCGATCCGCGACATCCGGCTTCGGTGCCGCGCTCGTGTCGATGGATCCGAAGACGGGCTACGTGAAGGCGATGACCGACAGCCGTCCGTACGGCGAAGCCAAGTTCAACCTCGCCACCGACGGCGCCGGGCGGCAGGTGGGATCGAGCTTCAAGATCACGACGCTGGCGACGATCCTCCAGAACGGCTACTCGCGCAACGACCAGGTCGACGGCACGGCGCCCTGCAGCGTGCCGGGCTTCGGTGGATCGACCGACAACGCCGAGGGCGGCGGTGGAGTCATGACCATCGACCAGGCGACGGCCGAGTCGGTGAACTGCGCGTTCGTGCGTCTGTCGACGAGCGTGGGCCTCGACAAGGTCATCGACATGGCGCAGAAGCTCGGCATGCGGCCCATCGTCGCCGGCCGCCAGCCGGTCAACGAGTGGCGGGTCCTCACGTTCACGCTCGGCGTCATCTCGGTCACGCCGCTCGAGATGGCGAACATCACGGCGACCATCTCCGGTGACGGCGTCCACCACGACCCGATCTTCGTCTCCAAGGTGGTGGAGCCCGACGGCAGGGTCCTGTTCGACGAGGCCGGCCGTCCCGGCACGCGCGTGCTCGACCCCGACGTCGCCCACTGCGCGGTGAGCATCCTCCACGGCCCGATCGACGACCCCGCCGGGACCGCATCGGGCAAGGGGATCCCGGGACATGACGCGTTCGGCAAGACCGGCACCAACGACCGGAAGGTCAGCTCGGCGTTCCTCGGTGGGACGCCCAACCTCGTGACCGACGTGTGGCACGGCCGGCCCGACCAGGACGTCCCCGGCGCCGGGTTCGGTGCCGGCATCCCGAACGGCATCTGGCGCGGCTTCATGATCCCGGCACTCCGGGGGACCGCCGACACTCCCTTCCCGGCCCCGGGACCGGCCTGCAGCGCGCCGGGCAAGTTCGTCGACCCGGTGCAGGGCCGCACGACCGACGTCGCACCGCCGGCCCCGCCTGACACGGGGCCACCGCCGCCCGCGCCCGCCCCCAACCCCGGCGGCGGACGCGGCGGCGATCGACCTGGCGGAGGCGGAGGTGACGGCGGCGGTGGCCGCGGGGGCGGCCGGGGCGGTCGCTGACACGCAGACGACAGGCGGAGTGCGGAGCCGAGCGAGTGGTGGAAGCGCTCCCGGGGAGATCCAGATGCGGAGCGTCGCCGGCTCGCTGTTCGGGTACAAGAAGCGGCGGGCACCGAGGGGGTCGCGCCGGCCGGCGGATACCGAGCCGCCCGGTGGTCAGCACCCGCCCGTCGAGAAGGGAGCCGCTGTGAACACGACTCGCTACATCAAGCCGCCGTTCATGCAACGCCACGTGGGCAACCGCATGTCGGTGCTCTTCCGGCCGTCGCTGGTCTTGAAGCTGTCGGTGCGCGGCCGGCGCAGCGGACAGTGGCACACGACGCCCGTCGCCGTCCTCGACTACGACGGCGAGCGCTATCTCGTCTCCTACCGGGGAGCGAGCGACTGGGCCCGCAACCTGGAGGCCTCACAGACTGCCCGCCTCGCCCAGCGCGGCCACGTGGAGGAGATCGAAGTCGAAGATGTCCCCGTCACAGAACGCGGCGAGTTGCTCGATGTCTACCGTGATCGCTACGGCAAGATGCCCACGGTCGGCTCGGTCCTCGATGCACTCCCCGACCCGGCCGACCATCCCATGTTCCGGATCATCGCGTCGCGGCCTGCAGCGTGAGGTGACGACTCGCTAGATCGGTCCGAACTCGCCGCTGCGAGCGAGGAACATGAAGTGATGGATCCGCGCACCGATGCCGAGGTCATCGTGTGCTCGTTCAAGTCGCCGGCCTCCTTCGGCGAGCTGTTCGACCGGCACGCAACGACGATGTTCCGGTACTTCGTGCGCCGGGTCGGCCCCGATGACGCCGACTCCCTCCTGGGGGAGCTCTTTCGCATCGCATTCGAGAAGCGGGAGGGCTTTGACACCGAACGAGTGGAGGCGCGGCCCTGGCTGTACGGGATCGCGAGCAATCTCTTGGCCCGCCATCGGCAAGGAGAGGCTCGCCGTCTCGACGCGACCGCTCGGTTGGTGAACACGTCCGTCGCCGCATCCGACCCCTTCTCCGAGGTCGACGCCCGTCTCGACGCCTCACGGCTCTGGGCCGACGTTGCCGCCGCGATCGCCACGCTCCCGCAGGGAGAACGCAACACCCTTCTGCTCTTCGCCTGGGAGGGCATGCCGTACGACCAGATCGCTACTGCGCTCGACGTTCCCGTCGGCACGGTGCGTTCCCGGCTGAACCGGGCACGTGGCCGACTCCGCGAACTCGTCGGCGAGAGCGAAGAAGAACAAGTGACAGCCACACTTCGCCCCGACCGGGTCCTCCCCGTCGACGAGGGCGACCCGGGATTGTTCAAGCGCGAGAAGGAGAGACTCATGTCCACAATCGGAGCTACGACACCTCAAGCTGAGGCATGGAGTCGCACACCGGCGATGTACCCGCGTCTCACGTATGCGGACGAAGTCGCGGCGCTGGAGTACCTCACCCGCGTGTTCCAGTTCACCGAACGCCGCGAAGCCCGGATGGGCAGCGGCGACGACGAAGAGGGAATGCTCGCCTGGCTCGAGTTCGGCGACGGCGTGGTCATGATCGGCCGTGCGACCGCAGCCGCGCGAGATGTCCACCACCTCTACAGTCCCGGCGATGTCGGCCATGCGACGGTGATGATCAACGTCGCGGTCAACGGCATCGACTCGCACTACGAACACGCCCTCGCCGAAGGCGCCACGATCACGATGCCGATCGAGGACGCCTTCTACGGTTTCCGGCGCTACGAGGCCGACGACCTCGAAGGCCACCACTGGCACTTCACAGAGTCGCTCGAGGCGATCGGGGCGCGAGCAAGACGCCGGCTGACAGCGCCGAGCTCGTCTACCGACCGAGAGAGGGCGACCGATGAGGACGTTGCACTTCGGCTTACGTGTGGCCGATCTGGACCGATCGCTCGCGTTCTACACCGCCATCGGCTACGAGATCGTCGGCAGTGTCCCTGAGACCCCCGTGGGCCAGCTGACCATGCTCAAACTCCCCGGCGACGAGTTCGTCACCATCGAACTCGTCCACGACCCAACCCGGGATGAGGTCAGCGCCGGCACCGGCCTCAGTCACTTCGTCATCAAGGTCGAGTCGCTGGACGCCACCATCAGTGAGCTCGCGGCGCGGGGCATCGACGCCGACGAGGCCGTATCACCAGATGGCTCAGACGACTTCCGAACGACATGGGTCATCGATCCCGACGGTAATCGGATCGAGTTGGTCCAGTGGCCGGCCGATCACGCCGACGGCATGACCGCGGCCGACATGGCGGAGTAATCGTGCGCAGGCCGTCAGCCCGGCGGACAGAAGAACTCGAGCGCGATGCCGTCGGGATCGCGGAAGCTCACGCCCGAGCCGTACGTCGCATCCTTGATGCCACCGTGCTCGATGCCGAGCTCGTCGAGCCGGCGTGCCCAGGTCTCGAGCTCGGCTCGGTCGGCGCACCCGAAGCTGACGTGGTCGAGGCCGACCCGGAACTCGCTGAACTTCTCACTCGGCGCCGGTGTCCCGTGCTGGTGCACACCGAAGAGGGTCCCGTTTCCGATCATGTACACGGTGTGATGGAAGTCGGGGTCGGTGTCCTCGTCGAGTACCGGCTTGGAACCGAACAGCGCTTCGTACCAGGGGACGCTGACCGAGAGATCTCGCACTGTGACCGCCACGTGGGCGAGCGGCGGAAAATCTGCCATGGGGTTACTCCTTTGGGACAAAACGCAACGGAGCCGAAGCGCGATGCCGCACCTGCTCGAGAGGCTCGATCCGCTGACCATAGTTGCGAACTCACCCCGCCGGTACTGTGGCGCCGTGGGCAGTGCGGACGTGGTGAGAGACGTCTGAGGTCGTGCAGTCTCCGGAGCAGGCGTTCGAGGCGTGGGGGTCGTATGACCAGGACGACCCGTACCCGCTGTTCGCCGAGGTCCGCGAGCTCGGTGCGCTCCACAAGGTGACGCTCGTCGACGGGCACGACGCCTGGCTGGTGGCGCGCCACGACGAAGCCAAGGCGCTGCTGAACGATCCGCGGCTGTCCAAGGACATGCAGGCGGCGCTGGCGTCGAGCGCGGAAACCGTGGCGGAGGGCCTCCCGGGGCCGGACTTCGCCCGGCACATGCTCGTCGTCGATCCGCCCGACCACACGCGGCTGCGGCGACTCGTGTCGGCGGCGTTCTCCGTGCGCCGGATCGAGGGACTGCGGCCGCACGTCCAATCGATCATCGACGACCTGCTCGACGGCATCGCGGCACAAGGGCCGGACGCGCGTGTCGACCTCGTCGCCTCGTTCGCGTTCCCGTTGCCGTTCAAGGTCATCTGCGAGCTGCTCGGCGTGCCCGAGCCCGAGCGAGCGCCGTTCGGACGCGCGCTCACCGCCCTGTCGATGCCGACTTCGACTCCGGCCGAGTACGAGCGGGCAAAGGCGGGGTCCGACGCCGTCGTCCGATTGCTGACGCAGCTCGTCGAGACCAAGCAGGCCGACCCGGGGGACGACCTCGTGAGCGCGCTCATCACCACCCGTGACGGCACCGATTGCCTCGACCAACGTGAGCTGCTCTCCACGATCCTCCAGCTGATCATCGCCGGGCACGACACGACTACGAGCCTCATCGGCAACAGCGTCGTCGCGTTGCTCCGACATCCCGACCAGCTCGCAGCACTGCGGGCGAACCCGGACGAGATCGCGGGCGCAGTCGAGGAACTGCTCCGCTACGACTCGCCCGTTCCTCACGCCACCTTCCGCTACGCGACGGAGCCGGTGGAGATCGCGGGCGTGACGATCCCGGCCGGCGCGCAGGTCATCATCTGTCTGGCGGCATCCAATCGGGATGCCGACTGCGCCGTCGACCCGGAGACACTCGACCTCGAACGCGGCAACTCGCACCACATCGCGTTCGGACACGGCATCCACTTCTGCCTCGGCGCCGCGCTGGCGCGCATGGAAGGCCAGCTCGCGCTGCGTTCGTTGCTCCTCCGCTTCCCGCAGCTCCGACTGGCCGACCCCGCCGAGGAGCTGCACTGGGGTCACGGCGACGGGCTCGTCCTCCGCGGCCTCACCGACCTCCCCGTCATCCCGGGGCCGGCCGAGCAGCCGACGCCTTAGC
>CAWIJM010000011.1:0-49153 GCA_963836445.1 uncultured Actinomycetes bacterium | reverse complement strand
CTTGTGGTGCCTTCGTTCAGTTGGTGTTTGCTGCTTCGGGTCCTTGAGGCCCGCGCGGTGCGCCGGATCGATTGCGACACGGCCTTGATGGCGTCGTTCTGGCCGACGACCCGCTTGTGCAGCTCGTCCTCCATGCGGAGCAGCTTGGCCGTCTCCTCCTCGGTGAGCTTGTAGACGGGGATGCCCGTCCACATCGCGAGCACCTCGGCGATCGACTCCTCGGTGACCTCGTTGAAGAGGTCGACGCCCTCGGCACGCAGCTCGGTCTCCTTGGTGGACCGCTCCTCGAGGAGCTCCTTCTCGCGGTCGCGCAGGCTGGCGGCCTGCTCGAACTGCTGGCCCTCGATGGCGCCTTCCTTGTCCTTACGGACCTTGGCGATCTCCTCCTCGAACTCGCGGTAGTCGGCCGGCGCGCCCATGCGGCGGATGCGCAGGCGCGACCCGGCCTCGTCGATGAGGTCGATCGCCTTGTCGGGCAGGTAACGGTCGGAGATGTACCGATCGGCGAGGTTCGCCGCCGCCACGACCGCCTGGTCGCTGATCGTCACGCGGTGGTGGCCCTCGTAACGGTCGCGCAGGCCCTTCAGGATCTCGATGGTGTGCGCGACCGACGGCTCCTCGACCTTGATCGGCTGGAACCGGCGCTCGAGGGCGGCGTCCTTCTCGAGGTGCTTGCGGTACTCGTCGAGCGTGGTGGCGCCGATGGTCTGGAGCTCGCCGCGGGCCAGCATCGGCTTGAGGATGCTGGCGGCGTCGATCGCGCCCTCGGCCGCGCCGGCGCCGACGAGCGTGTGGAGCTCGTCGATGAACAGGATGATGTCGCCGCGGGTGCGGATCTCCTTGAGCACCTTCTTGAGGCGCTCCTCGAAGTCGCCGCGGTAACGGGAGCCGGCGACGAGGGCGCCGAGGTCGAGCGTGTAGAGCTGCTTGCCGACGAGCGTCTCGGGTACGTCGCCGTCGACGATGTCGGACGCGAGGCCTTCGACGATGGCGGTCTTGCCGACGCCCGGCTCGCCGATCAGCACCGGGTTGTTCTTGGTGCGCCGCGACAGCACCTGCATCACCCGCTCGATCTCCTTCTGGCGACCGATCACCGGGTCGAGCTTCTTGTCGCGGGCGAGCTGGGTGAGGTTGCGGCCGAACTGGTCGAGGACGAGCGAGCCGCTGGGCTGCGCCTCGCCGGAGCCGGCGCCCTGGGTCGCGCCCTCCTTGCCGCCGGCGTAGCCGGACAGCAGCTGGATGACCTGCTGGCGGACGCGCGACAGGTCGGCGCCCAGCTTCACGAGCACCTGGGCGGCGACGCCTTCGCCTTCGCGGATCAGCCCGAGGAGGATGTGCTCGGTGCCGATGTAGTTGTGTCCGAGCTGCAGCGCTTCGCGCAGGCTCAGCTCCAGGACCTTCTTGGCGCGAGGTGTGAACGGGATGTGCCCGGACGGCGCCGAGCCACCGTGACCGATGATCTCCTCCACCTGGGCGCGCACGGCTTCGAGCGAGATGCCGAGCGACTCGAGCGCCTTGGCCGCGACGCCCTCACCCTCGTGGATCAGACCGAGCAGGATGTGCTCGGTGCCGATGTAGTTGTGGTTGAGCAGCCGCGCCTCTTCCTGCGCCAGCACGACCACTCGTCGGGCTCGATCGGTGAAACGTTCGAACACCTGTCAACCACCTCTCGGGAGCAATTCAGCGTCCGCATCTCCCTGTACCCATTCGGCACCGGAAATGACTTCGGACGCTGACTCCTGGAATCAGTGTATCGGGCAGGCCCCGGAATTCCGGGCTGTATCAGACGGCCCCGCCCCCGGAATCCCTGCATTTGCCTGAATGTTCTTAGACAACCCCAGCTTGGAGTTTGTTCCCACAGGACCGTAACGTCGGTCGTATGGACCCGGTCCAGACGCTGGCGCTCCCGTCGCTGGCCGGCGACCTGGCCCGGGTCGAGGACTCGCTCCGCGAGGCGGTCACGACGCCCGACCGCTTTCTCGCCGACGTCGCCTCGCACCTCATCGGGGCGGGCGGGAAGCGTATCCGCCCCACCCTCACCCTGTGCGCGGCGTACGCCGCCGCCGGCGACGACGGGCCGGCCGCGGCCGACGCCGTCACCGGGGCGGTGGCGATCGAGCTCGTCCATCAGGGATCCCTGTATCACGACGACGTGATCGACGAAGCCGAGACCCGCCGGGGCGTCCCGAGCGTCAACGCGCGGTGGAGCAACATCGTGGCCATCCTCGCCGGCGACTTCCTGCTCGCCCGGGCGTCGGCGCTGGCGGCGCGGCTGGGCGGCGACGTCGCCGAGATCCTCGCGACCACCATCGCCGAGCTGTGCCGTGGCCAGGTGCTCGAGCTCCAGCACCTCTTCAGCGTCGACCGCAGCGAGGAGGCCTACTGCTCGGCGATCGAAGGGAAGACCGCCTCGCTGTTCGGCACGTCGTGCCGGGTCGGGGGCATGGTGAGCGGCGTCGGCGAGCCGACGCTCGACGTGCTCACGCGGTACGGGTTCCACCTCGGCATGTGCTTCCAGATCGTCGACGACGTGCTCGACATCACCGCCACCGACGCCGTGCTCGGCAAGCCCGCAGGCCAGGACCTCGTCGAGGGCGTGTACACGCTGCCGGTGATCCACGCGATCGCGTCGAGCCCGGCGTTACGCGAGCGGCTCGGTCACCCGCTCGACGCCGAGCAGCTCGCCGAGGTGCGGCGGTTTGCGAGCGGCGATGGCGCGATCGACGCCGCGCTCGGCAAGGCACGCGACCATGCCGCCAAGGCCGGCGACGCGCTCGACGGCGCCGAGGGCCTCTCGCCCGACATGTGCGCGGCGTTGAGCCGCCTCGTGCGTGGGCTCGTCGACCGCGACAGCTAGCTATGCGCTCGCGGCGTGGACGTCGCGCCCGGCGTCGAGGCCGCTGACGCGGTCGAGGAAGTCGAGCACGGTGTCGTTGAAGCCGTTCGGCGACTCGACCATGAGCCCGTGGGCGGCGCCGCGCAGCTCGACCAGCTGCGCGTAGGGGATCATCTCGGCGAGCTCCTCGGCGTCGCCGATGGGCGTGAGCGCGTCCTGCGATCCGGTGATGACGAGCGCGGGAACGCGGCACCTTGCACAGCTCGAAGCGGAGCTCGTCCGGCGCGTCGAGAATCGCGTGCACCTGGCCGGCGAATCCGTCGGGATCGGCGTGCACGAGGATGCGAGCGAGGATGTTCAACCACACGCCGAAGCGACGGCGCAGCCGGGGACCGACGAGCCAGCGCAACGCCTCGTCGTTGAGGCCGGCCGATCCGCGCTCCTGCACCGCGTCGGCCCACTCCTGGAGGACCTCCCGGCGCCATGGGTGGTGCCGGCACGACGTGCACGCCAGCACGAGTGATCGTGTGCGCTCGGGGTGCATGACGCCGATGATCTGCGCGATCACGCCGCCCATCGACGCTCCGATGATGTGCGCCGACGTGACTCCCTCGGCGTCGAGCACGGTCAAGGCGTCGTCGGCCATCTGCTCGAGGGAGTAGGGCTGTGCCGTCGGCCCGGTGTGGCCGACGCCGCGGTTGTCGGGCGCGAAGCAGCGGTAGTGCCGGCCGAACGCCATGCGCTGGAGCGCCCAGCCGCGCGAGTCGGTCCCGAGGCCCTGGATCAGGAGGACGGGCGGCCCGTCACGGCGGCCCCAGACGTCGTAGGCGATCTCGACGCCATCGTCGGAGGTGACCTGCTTCACCGCTCCCTCCGCTTGCTCGCCGCGAACGAACGTTCGCGCTCGTATACCCCGAATCTACCGGACGGCAACCTTCAGGCGTGCGTATGCGTCCAACCGGGGGTCGTCAGGAACCGTCAGGGCGGCGTGCGTCCACGAGCAGGCGGTTGACAGCAGTGCGGGTCCGCTCGGCGAGCTCGGCGCCGGCGAGGGTGTCGCCGGGGTCGGCGTCGGTGACGGTCTCGACGACGGGACCGATGAGCACCCGCCAGGGCCGGATCGGGAGCGGGCCCGGACCGCCGGGCAGCACCGCTGCCGGCACGACCGGGTAGCCGACAATGGCGGCGAGGAGCTCGCGCGGCGGCGCCCCGGCCCCGGAACGGAGCCACGTCGACGCCAGCGGCGCCGCCGCCAGGTGCCCCGCCCGCAACAGCGCGGCGACGTCGTCGGCGCGGTAGCCGACGGCGCCGATCTTGCGCAGCACGTCGCCGAGGACGGGCGCGTCGGGTGCGCCGATGATCCGCAGCCGGCGGCCGACCGCGAGCCGGACGGCGGCGGCGAGGGCGGCGGGCTCGAGGATCCCGAGCCCGCGGTTGGCGACGATGAGCGCGCCGCCGATGCGAGGGATGCGCTCGGCGTGCTCGACTTCGACGCGCACTCCGAACGCGAGCACGAGGCCGGCGAGGTCCATGAGCTGCGCGTCACCGCCGAAGGCGTCGATCTGGTACCGCCCGTCGAACCGGCGCCGCGCGAACGCGAGCGGCGACTCGAGGGGTTGGATGCGGTCGCCGTCGTCCGCGCCGGGCACCGTGTCGGGCGAAGCGCTCATTTCATTCCCAAGCCGCCGTCGTCACGCCACGGCCTCGGCCGCCCGGAGCTGGCTCACCGTGCCCCACTCGTACAGCTCGGCGCAGATGTCGACCGTCGACCGGAGTCCCGGGAGCGACAGCACGTCACGGGCCCGAGCGCCGTCGCCGGCCCGTCCTTTGCGCATCAGCTCGACGACGTGCGGCGGCACCGGCGCGCCGGCGATCTCGGCGATGTGCCGCGCCGCGTCCCATCCCGGCCCCAGCACCGGGATCGGGATGCGCCCGCCGAGGCGCACCGCCTGCCACGGGCTCGCCGCGCCGCGCCCGACCACGTTCACCGGCCCGTCGACGCTGCGCATCACCGCTTCGACCATCGCCCGGGCCGCGTCCTCCTGGGAGAGGAGCACGAAGGCGGGATCGGCGAGCGCAGGGACCGGCACCAGGGGCAGGCGGAGGAGCCGCCCGAGCGGGCTGGGCACGTGCGAGCCCACCACGGGCGCGAGGCGGAGGGCGGCGACCGGGATGCCGAGCCGCCGCACGAGCGCGGCCGCCAGGGTCTCGACCTCGAGGCACGTCCGTCCGTACGGCGACGTCGGCGCGAGCGGGGCGTCCTCGGCCGGCACCACGGGGCGACCCCGGCCCCGGCCGTAGACCTCGAGGCCACTGCGCACCACGAGCCGCTCGAGCCGGCCGGTCTCCGCCGCCGCCGTCAGGACGTGCACGGTGCACGCCTCGCTCGCCTCCGCCGCCTCGCGACCGCCGAGACGCGAGTCGGGCTCGTAGACGCCGTAGTGGATGACGATCTCGGGCGCGAAGTCGTGCACGAGCTCGGTGATCCGCTCCTGGTCGTCCGGCTCGATGCGGTGGAACTCGCTGCGCCGCAGGCGCCGTCGCGGCGGCCAGATGTCGAAGCCGGCGATCTCGCTCACCTCGTCGCGCTCCTCGAGCAGCTGCGCGACGCGCGTGCCCAACTCGCCGCCCATGCCCGTCACCAGGACGCGCATCAGCTCTCCCCCACCTCGGGACGCAGGTGCGGGAACAGGATCACCTCACGGATCGACGTGACCCCGGCGAGCAGCATCACGAGGCGGTCGACGCCGATGCCGAGACCACCGCACGGCGGCAGCCCGTACTCGAGCGCGCGCACGTAGTCCTCGTCGACGTCGTGGGCTTCGACGTCGCCGGCTTCCTTCAGGCTCGCCTGTTGCTCGAAGCGCTCGCGCTGGTCGACGGGGTCCGTGAGCTCGCTGAAGGCGTTGCCCAGCTCGCGGCCGAGGACGACGGGCTCGAACCGCTCGACGAGCACCGGATCGTCGCGGTGCGTGCGGGCGAGCGGCGAGACCTCGCGGGGGTAGTCCATGACGAACACCGGTCCGACGAGGTTCGCCTCGGTCGTCTTCTCGTAGATCTCGAGCACCAGCTTCCCGGGGCCCCAGCCTTTCTCGCGCAGCACCCCGAGGTCGTCGCAGATGCGCTGGAGCTTCTCGACCGGCATGGCCGGGTGCACGTCGACCCCGGCGTGCTCCCGGATCAGCTCGATCATCGTGCGCCGCTCCCATGGCGGCGAGAGGTCGATCGATCGCTCGTCGATCTCGACCGTGGTGGTGCCGATCATCTCCCGCGCGACGTGGCTGACCAGCTCCTCGGTGAGCGTCATCATCTCGTGGTAGTCGACGAACGCCTGGTACGCCTCGAGCATCGTGAACTCGGGCTGGTTCTTCGTCGACAGTCCCTCGTTCCTGAAGACGCGCCCGATCTCGAAAACCTTCTCGAACCCGCCGACGAGCAGCCGCTTGAACGGCAGCTCGAGCGCGATGCGGAGGAAGAGGTCGATGTCGAGCGCGTTGTGGTGGGTGATGAACGGCCGCGCCACGGCGCCGCCGGCCACCGCGTGCATCATCGGCGTCTCCACCTCGACGAAGCCGCGGTCGATGAGGAATCGGCGGATCGCGGCGATCGTGGCGAAGCGGATCTCGAAGACGCGGCGGGCGTCGTCGTTGGCGATGAGGTCGACGTAGCGCTGGCGGAACCGGGTGTCGACGTCGGCGAGGCCGTGCCACTTGTCGGGCAGCGGACGCAGCGCCTTGGCGAGAAGCTCGAACGCGCGTGACCTTGACCGACAGCTCGCCCTTCCTCGTCTTCATGACCGTGCCCTCGACGCCGACCCAGTCGCCGAGGTCGAGATCGTCGAAGGCGGCGTGGCGTTCGTCGCCGATCACCGCTCGCGACACGAACAGCTGGACCGAGCCGGTGCCGTCCCGCACGGTCGCGAACGTGAGCTTGCCCTGGCGCCGGATCAGCAGCAGCCGGCCCGCGACCCGCACCGTGTCGTCGACCTCGGCGCCGGCGTCGATGCTCCCGTACGCCTCGTGCAGCTCGGCCGTCGTGTGGGTCCGGTCGAAGCGCACCGGGTAGGGATCGCGTCCTTGCACGCGCTCCGCTTCGACCTTGGCGAGGCGCCGCGCCCGCTCGTCCTGGAGTTCGCTCAACGGTTCCTCTCGAACACGATCCGGAGCCCGTGGAGGGTGAGCCACGGCTCATTGTGCTGGATCGTGCGGGAGAACGGCATGATCAGCTCGGCGAGCCCGCCGGTCGCCACGACCGAGCAATCGCCCAGCTCGGCCTGGAACCGCTCGACGAGCGCGTCGACCTGCCCGGTGAACCCGTAGATCGCACCCGACTGCACCGACTCCATCGTCGACTTGCCGATCACGTTCTTCGGCGGAACGAGCTCGACACGGCGGAGCGCGGCGGCGCGCTCGAACAGCGCGTCCATCGAGATCTCGATGCCGGGGAAGATCGCGCCGCCGAGGTACTCGCCCTTCTCGCTGATCGCTTCGATCGTGTTGGCGGTGCCGAAGTCGACGACGATCGACGGGCCGCCGTACAGGTCGTACGCCGCCACCGCGTTGGCGATGCGGTCGGGCCCGACCTCCTTGGGGTTGTCGTACAGGATCGGCATGCCGCTGCGGACGCCCGGCTCGACGACGAGCGCGTCGAACCCGAAGTACCGGCGCGTCATCAGCCGCAGCGCGGCCGTCACCCGCGGGACGCCGGACGCGATCGCCACTCCCGTCACCTGGGCGTCGAACGAGAAGCCGTGGAAGCCGAGGAACTGCTGGATCATCAACGCCAGCTCGTCCTCGGTACGGTCGGCGACGGTCGCGATGCGCCAGTGGTCGGCCAGCTCGATGTCGTCGAACAGGCCGATCACGGTCTGGGTGTTGCCGGCGTCGATCGCGAGCAGCACCGGTCAGCCCTCGCCTTCCACGTCGAGGCCGAGGTCGAGCGCCGGCGCCGACTGCGTGATGGCGCTGGTCGAGATCAGGTCGGGCCCCGCGGCCGCGTACTTGGCGACGGTCTCGAGCGTGACGCGGCCGGAGACCTCGACGAGCACGCCGGGGCGGCTGCTCTGGCGCACGAGCGCGACGCACTTCTTCACCTGCGCCGGCGACATGTTGTCGAGCATCACGATGCCGGCGCCCGCCTCGACCGCTTCCGCCACCTGCTCGGGCCGTTCGCACTCGACCTCGACCGTGCGGCCCGGCCAGCGGTCGCTGGCCGCCTGCACCGACTTCTCGATGCCCAGCCCGACGAGGTGGTTGTCCTTGATCAGGAGCGCGTCCGACAGGGACGCCCGGTGGTTGTGCCCGCCGCCGGCGCGGACCGCCGCCTTCTCGAGCGCCCGCAGCCCGGGAAGCGTCTTGCGGGTGTCGAGCACCCGCACCCCGCCGCCGGCGGCCTGGACGAACGCCCGGGTGAGCGTGGCGACGCCCGACAGGTGACAGAGGAAGTTGAGCGCGGTGCGCTCGCCGCTCAGGATCGAGCGCATCCGGCCGAACACCCGGCCGAGCTCGTGGCCGGCGGCGACCGCGTCGCCGTCCTGCAACCGCCACGTCACCGTGACGTCGGGATCGAGCTGCCGGTAGACCTCGTCGACGGCCTGCACGCCCGCCAGCACCCCCTGCTCGCGGGCGACGAAGCGGCCCGTGCCGAGGGTGACCCCGGGGATGATGGCCTGCGACGTGAGATCGCCGAGCACACCCAGGTCCTCGTCGAGGGCGACGGCGACGGCCTCGCGCAGCGGGCCGACGGCGGCGTCGGCGTCACTCACGTTGCCGCCGGCTCCTGGGCGGGGAGGGGCACGAAGCGACGTTGCGTCGCCCCGCCGAACACGAACCGGCCGAGGAACTCGGACGAGGACTCGGGGAAGTCGAGACGAGTGTGCGTGCCACGCGACTCGGTGCGCGCCCGTGCCGCGTCCACGAGGGTGCGGCCCACCGTGACCAGGTTGCGAACTTCGGGATCGGCCGCGCCGGCCATCGTTGCGAGCTGCGCATCGGCGCGCTCGAGGCTGGCGGCGTCGCGGAGCACGCCCGCCTCGCGGGTCATGAGCCGCTGCAGCTCGTCGCGTGCGACGGGCGTGTCGCCCCGCGTCGCAGGAGCCGCGCCCGGTTGGTGCACCTCGACGCCACGTAGCACGCCGTTCTCGTCGGGCTCGTCCTTCCCGCGTGCGATGGCGTCGATCGTGCGGTGCGCGAACACCAGCCCGTCGAGCAGCGAGTTCGAGGCGAGCCGGTTCGCGCCGTGCACGCCCGAGCACGCAGCTTCGCCGCACGCCCACAGCCCGGGCAGGACGGTCGCGCCGTCGAGGTCGGTGCAGACGCCGCCGCAGAGGTAGTGGGCGGCGGGCGCGACCGGCAGCCAGTCGCGGTGGGGGTCGAGGCCGACCGTGCGGGAGGCGCGCCAGATCGTCGGGAACCGCGCCTCGAACCCGTCGATCGAGGTCGCGTCCAGCCACAGGTGGTCGGTGCCCTGCTCGTGAAGCCGCCGCGTGATGGCCCCGGCGACGACGTCGCGCGGCGCGAGATCGCCGAGCGGGTGCTCGTCGGCCATGAACGCGTGCCCGTCCCGGTCGCGCAGCACCGCACCCTCGCCCCGCAGTGCCTCGGAGAGCAACGGTCGAGGCATCGAGGGGTGATGGAGGGCGGTCGGGTGGAACTGCATGAACTCGACGTCGGCGACGGCCACGCCGGCGCGCCGGGCCATGGCGATGCCGTCGCCCGTCGACAGGGCGGGGTTGGTCGTCACGGCGAAGCACTGCCCGGCGCCGCCGGTGGCGACCATCGTGTGGCGGGCGCGGACCTCGGTCGCGGTGCCGTCAGGTGCGCGCGCACTCACGCCGACCGCCCGGCCCGCTTCTACGAGGAACTCGAGCCCGAGCCAGCCCTCGCGCACCTCGGCCGTCGTGGCCTGGACCGCCGCGACCAGCGCCCGCTCGATCTCGGCGCCGGTGGCGTCGCCGCCGGCGTGCAACACGCGGGCGGCCGAGTGGCCGCCTTCGCGCGCCAGGGCGAGCCCGGCCGCCTCGCCGTCCCCGGTCTGGTCGAAGACCGCGCCCATGGCGATGAGCTCGCGCACACGCTCGGGACCTTCGGTGACGAGAACCCGAACCGCGTCGGGGTCACACAGACCGGCGCCGGCCGCGATGGTGTCGGAGAGGTGCAGCTCGGGTGAGTCGTCGAGACGCCCGTCGAGGGCGGCGGCGACGCCACCCTGCGCGTAACGCGTCGCGGAGTGCGCGAGCTCGCCCTTCGTGAGGACGATCACCGACCAGCCGGCGCGCGACGCGTGCACTGCCCCCGACAAGCCGGCGATCCCGCTGCCGAGCACCAGCAGGTCGAACATCGGCCCAGCCTACTGACTGGTAGTTGTCACGGAGCTAGTTCGTGCAACTCGCGGTCGAGCTCCTGGAACTCCCGGTCGGTGGGACGGTTGCGCGAGTCGACGTGCACGACCTTCGGGTCGTACGACTCGAGCTCGGCCTCGTCGTACTGCGCATACGAGATCACGATGACGCGGTCACCCGTGTGCACGAGACGGGCGGCGGCGCCGTTGAGGATGACGTCACCGGGACCGCCGCTTATGGCGTAGGTCTCGAAACGGGCTCCGTTGTCGAGATCGAGCACGTGCACCTGCTCGTGCTCGAGGACGTCGGCGAGCTCCATGAGCTTCGGGTCGAGCGTGATCGAGCCCACGTAGTCGAGGTCGGCGCCCGTGACCGTGGCCCGGTGGACCTTGGACTTCATCATCGTTCGGCGCATCAGCTCGTGCTCTCCTGTTCGGCGATTGTGATGACGCCGAGGTCGGTCGAGACCTCGGCGCCGGCGATCTGCATCGTGACGTTGTCGATCAGGCGTGCCTTGCCGACCGTGCTCGCCGACCGCGACGACGACCTCGCCGTCGACGGCTGCGATCGGCGCCAGGTCGGACGCCCGCCGGACCTCGGCGTACTCGAGGTCGAGCCCGTGGCGCGCCGCTTCGGCTTCCACGGCGGCGCGGACGGGCTCCGGGTCGCGTTCGCCGCCCTCGACGGCCTCGGCGGCGGCGCGCAGCGAGGCGAAGATCCCGGTTGCACGCCGGCGCTCGTCGGCCGAGAGGTAGGCGTTCCGGCTCGACATCGCGACCCCGTCCGGCTCGCGCACGAGCGGGCAGCCGACGACGTGCACGGGCAGGTCGAGGTCGGCGGCCATGCGCCGCACGACGGCGAGCTGCTGGAAGTCCTTGCGCCCGAAGTACGCGGTGCACGGACCGACGATCGAGAACAGCTTGGCGACGACGGTGGTGACGCCGTCGAAATGAGTCGGTCGGGCGGCGCCGCACAGGCCCTCGGTGAGCCCGGCGACGTGGACGGTGGTCACCGTCGGCTCGGGATACATCTCGGGCACGCTGGGGACGAACAGCACGTCGACGCCTTCCGCCTCGGCAGCCGCGGTGTCGACGACCAGATCGCGGGGTAACCGGCGAGGTCCTCGTTCTCCCCGAATTGCAGCGGGTTGACGAAGATCGTGGTGACCACGAGGTCATGGTCGGCGCCGGCCGCGCGCATCAGCGACAGGTGGCCGTCGTGGAAGAAGCCCATCGTCGGGACGAGCCCGACGGTCTTGCCCGCTCGACGTGCGGCGTCGCACCGGTCGCGCAGCTCGGCGATGCGATCGACGACGATCATGCGAGCGTCTCCTTGGACCCCACGACGTCGGCCTTGCGCTGGCCGGCCAGTCGCCGTGCCTCGCGCACCAGCGCGTCGTAGGCGTCGCGCTCGTCCTCCGGGAGCGCGTCGACGTGCCGGGCGACCGTCTCTCGGTCGCCGCGCGCGACGGGGCCGGTGAGCGCGCCGGCGGGACCGAGGTCGTCGACGTTCTCGATCGTCCCGCGGACCAGCGGAAGGAATGCTTCGAACGGCACGCCTGCGTGCGCCGCGAGCCGCTCGACCTGGCCGAGCAGCGCCACGACATGGTTCGAGGCGACGCACGCAGCGGCGTGGTACCCGACGCGATCGGCGGCGTCGAGGCGGAACGGCCGCATGCCGAGCGTGAGCGCGATCTTCTCGACCCGCGGCGATCCGTCGAGCGCGCACCAGGCGCCCGCGAGACGGCGCCGGCCGGCGTCGGCCGAAGGGAGCGACTGCAGCGGGTGCAGGGAACCGACCTCGACATCGGGGCGCGCGAGCAACACGCTGTCGAGCTCGTGCAGGGTCGACGCGCCGGAGAGATGCACCACGAGCGCGCCGGGGCGGAGCGCCGGTGCGAGTGCGGCGGCGGCGCCAGCGATGGCGGCGTCGGGTGTGGCGACGATCACGACGTCGGCATCGCGCCCGGCGTCGACGACCTCGACGGCCGGTGCAGCGAGGCGCGCCGCCGCCGCCCGGGTCGATGGGGCGTCCGGCGTCCTCCCGGCCACCGCGACCGGATGCCAGCCACGCGCCGCGAGCGCGCAGGCGACGGCGGTGCCGGCTCGGCCGGGTCCCACGAGCGCGAATGCCCGGGGCGGACTGGTTGCGTCCACGTTGCGCAGCCTTTCGTTCCGGTCCTCTCCGGGTACCGGACTACTGGGTCTGTGGCAGTGCCAACTCTACTTCGCTGCGACGGACCCCCGCCTCGCCCGGCGGCACCCACGGGGCCAGCATCGGATCGAGGTCGGCGAGGGGCACCATGACGAAGGCCCGCTCGTAGAGGCGGGGGTGCGGAACGACGAGGTCGGGCTCGTCGACTTCATCGTCGCCGACGAGCAGCACGTCGACGTCGAGGGGGCGGGGGCCCCACCGCTCGCCGGGGACCCGCCCCGCTTCGTGCTCCAGACGCTTGGCGACCTCGAGCAGCTCACGAGCTGTGCGATCCGTGTCGACGGCGACGACGGCGTTGAGGTACTCGGGCTGCTCGGGCCCGCCGACGGGGTCGGTCTCGTAGACGGGCGACACAGCGACGACCGTGACGCCGTCGGCGGCGGCGAGCCCGTCGACGGCCGCCTGCAGGGCGCCGGCGCGGTCGCCGACGTTGGAACCGAGGCCGAGGTACGCCCGCCGCACGGGGGGACGGCCCCCCGCGCCGATCGCGTACGTGCGAAGGAACGTGTCGGCATCGAAACGGGCGAGGTCGTCGCGGATTCGGCTGCGCAGGTCCTCGGCCGCTTCCACGTCGGTCCCGACGGAGATGGCGCGCACGACGGTCCCCTGCGTGCGGTCGCGGACCCGCACCACCACGGGGTGTCCGTCGGGGCCGGCGCCCTCGCCGTGGCCCTCGTCGGGCTGCTCGATTGCGACGACGAACCGGTCGGCGGCCCGCACGGCTACCGCTCGATGCGAACGGCCACGTGATCGACCATCGCCCGCACCGGGGGGTGCAGCTTCCGGACCGTGACCGTCGCCGCCTTCACGCGCGGGTCGGCGCCGCACACCTCGGCGATGCGCGTGGCGAGGCGCTCGAGCAGGTGGTAGCGCTCGGACTTCACAACCCGGCTGACGGCTTCCGCCACGGCCGAGTAGTCGACCGTCTCGTCGAGATGGTCGCTCTCGCCGGCGGCGACAAGGTCGACGTCGAGCTCGACGTCGACTTCGAACGGCTGCGGACGGCCCTGCTCCTCGGGGAGCACACCGTGCACACCGAGCTCACGAAGACCGGCGATGAGGATCTTGTCCATCGCAGTTAGTTACCCGATCGGTGCGACCGCCGTGCGGTCAAGCCTTCGCCTTCTTGCCACCACCCGACGCCGCCTTCTTCGCCTTGCCCGCGGTCTCCGGCTCGCGCTCTTCGTCTTGGACGGCGCCTTCGCCGCCTCGACGGGTGGCGCGAGCGGCTCGGGCGCCGGACGCGGGGAGCGGAAGAGCCCCTCGTTCACCGTGACGGCGACGATCTCGCGGCCGACCGAGCCGAGCTGACGGCCCGTCAGCTTCTCCAGGACCACGATGGCGTGCGGCCCCTCGTACACGAGCCCGGAATAGAGGAGAAAGCCGGCGACGACACCGAGCAGCCGGTCGCCGAACTCCTCGTGGTGCATCAACACCCGCTCCGACGGGTCGTCGAGCCATTTCGCGAGCGTCGTATACACGTCGTGGAGCCGTTCGGGGAGCTCGTCGTGCCGGCCCAACGGCACGTGCTCGTAGGCGAGCCCGGCCTCCTCGTAGGCGTGCAGGTTGTGGGGCGAGTCGAGGAGCGACAGCACGTGCGTGAAGCCGTGGCCGGCGAGCCACAACAGCTCCTCCTGGCGGCGCACCTTGCGGTGATTCCGGGCGAAGCCGCCGGGACGCTCGGACACCGCCAGCCGGCCCGTGATCACCCACGTGAAGTAGCGCGGCTCGAGGCCCTGAGCCCACCGTCCCTTCATGCCGCGCCCGCCTCGGCGTCGTGCAGCGCGCCCAGCAGGCGAACGGCGCGCACCGCGGGCAGCACGTCGTGCACGCGCACGATCGACGCGCCCCGCTCGGCGGCCCATACGACCGCCGCCAGCGTCCCCTCTTCGCGTTGGTCGACGGGCAAGTCGCCCGACGCCGCGCCTGCTCGTGCCAGCACCTTCCCGACGAAGGTCTTACGCGACGCTCCCACCATCACCGGGACCCGGACGCGTTCGACCAGCGCAGGCAGGCCGGCCAGCAGCTGCAGATTGTGCTCGACCGTCTTGCCGAATCCGATTCCCGGGTCAGCCGCGATCGCGCCCTCAGCAACACCGGCGGAGCGAGCGGCGCCGACCCGATCGGCGAGGAAGTCGCCGACTTCGGCGACGACGTCCTCGTAGCGCGGGTCGGTCTGCATCGTGCGCGGCTCGCCCTGCATGTGCATGACGACGTAGCCGGCGCCAGCCTCGGCGGCGACTCCCAGGATCTCGGGGTCGAGCTGACCGGCCGAGACGTCGTTGACGACGGTGGCGCCTGCATCGAGCGCGGCCCGCGCGACCGCGGCCTTCGTGGTGTCGACGCTGATCGGCACGCTCGTCGTCGTCGGCCAGGTGCTCGACGACCGGGATCACCCGGCGAAGCTCCTCGTCGACAGGGACAGGAGCGGCGCCGGGACGGGTCGACTCGCCGCCGACGTCGAGGACGTCGGCTCCCTGCCCGGCGAGCTCGATCCCGTGCGCGACGGCGACGTCGGGCTCGAGGAAGCGGCCGCCGTCCGAGAACGAATCGGGCGTGACGTTGACGATCCCCATGACCGCCGCCCGCGCGCCGCACAGTCGATCCCACTCGAACATCGCAACTCCCAGTCGCCGTCGCAAGCTCCGGCTCTGCGGCGACGGTCGGCAAAGCCGCCGTCTCCGCGCGCAGCGTACCGGCGGCTATCGATCCATGGGCGGGGCCTATATGTCCCCTTGCGCACGCATCGTGCGGTGCGTCAGCTGCGCCGGCCGGTCTGGCCGATGAAGCTCATGGCCTCGGCCCGAGTGGCGGGGTTGTCCTTGAACATGCCGCGTACGGCCGACGTGACGGTCAGCGAACCCGGCTTCTTCACCCCGCGCATCGTCATGCACAGGTGCTCGGCCTCGATGACGACGAACACGTGCGGCGTCAGGATTTCGACGAGCGCGTCGGCGATCTGGGTTGTGAGCCGCTCCTGTACCTGGGGCCGCTTGGCGAATCCGTCGACCATGCCGCGCCAGCTTCGACAAGCCCGTGATCCGCCCGTCGTCCCCCGGGATGTACGCGACGTGCGCACGCCCGTTGAACGGGACGAGGTGGTGCTCGCAGTAGCTGGTGATCGTGATGTCGCGCACCATCACCATCTCGTCGTGATCCGCTTCGAACGTGGTGGTGATGTGACAACGCGGGTCTTCCCGCAGTCCGCTGAAGATCTCCTCGTACATGTCGGCGATCCGCCGCGGCGTGAACTGGAGCCCGTCCCGGTCCGGGTCCTCGCCGATGGCCTCGAGGATCTCCCGCACGGCGCGCTCGATCCGCGGCTTGTCGAACTCCCTCGGCTCCTCGTCGGAGGGAACGGCGCGGATTCCGTCGCTCACTCTTGCGCCTTCGGCGTTCTCGGTGCCGGGTGGTGGTCGGTGGCGGCGGCCGACGCGGCGCGCCCGGCGCCCTCGGACCGGCTGCCGTCCCACGGCCGCACGTCGGCGAAGACCTGTTGCACGCGGTCGGTGTCGAGGGTCTCGTGCTCGATCAGGTCCGACGCCAGACGATCGAGCACGGCCCTATTCGTCTCGAGGATGTGGCGGGCGGCGTCGTGGGAGGACTCGATCAGGCGCCGGACCTCGGCGTCGATGCTCGCAGCCACCTCGTCCGAGTAGTCGGGTGAGTGCCCGAGGTCGCGGCCGAGGAACACCTCGCCCTGGGGCTGCCCGAAGCGCATCGGGCCGAGCGAATCGCTCATCCCGTACTCGGTGACCATCTGGCGGGCGACGGTGGTCGCACGCTCGATGTCATTGGCGGCGCCGGTCGTCGGATCGGCGAAGATCATCTCCTCGGCGGCGCGACCACCGAGCAGCATCGTGAGCTGGTCGGTCAGCTCACTCCGTGCGACGAGGAACTTGTCCTCCATCGGAAGCGTGAGCGTGTAGCCGAGCGCCCGGCCGCGGGGGATGATCGACACCTTGTGCACGGGGTCCGTCTTCGGCAGCGCGTGCGCGACCAACGCGTGCCCGCCTTCGTGGTACGCGATGACGCGCTTCTCGGCGTCGGAGATGAGCCGGCTGCGCCGCTCGGGCCCGGCCATCACCCGGTCGATCGCCTCCTCGAGCTGCGGCATGCCGACGAGGCGCAGCTCGCGGCGCGCCGCCAGCAACGCGGCTTCGTTCACGAGGTTCGCGAGGTCGGCGCCGGTGAAGCCGGGGGTTCGGCGCGCGATCACGTCGAGATCGACGCCATCGGCCAGCGGCTTTCCGCGCGCGTGGACTCGAAGGATGGCCTTCCGGCCCTCGAGGTCCGGGCGGTCGACGACGATCTGACGGTCGAAGCGCCCCGGACGCAGGAGGGCGGGGTCGAGGATGTCGGGACGGTTTGTCGCCGCGATGAGGATGACACCGACCTTCTGGTCGAAGCCGTCCATCTCCACCAGCAGCTGGTTCAGGGTCTGCTCGCGCTCGTCGTGCCCGCCGCCGAGCCCGGCGCCGCGATGACGCCCGACGGCGTCGATCTCGTCCACGAACACGATCGCGGGCGCGGCCGACTTCGCCTGCTCGAACAGGTCACGCACCCGGGACGCGCCGACGCCGACGAACATCTCGACGAAGTCGGAGCCGCTGATCGAGAAGAACGGCACGCCCGCCTCGCCCGCCACCGCCTTGGCCAGCAGCGTCTTGCCGGTCCCGGGGGGCCCGAACAGCAGCGCGCCCTTCGGGATCTTCGCCCCGATGTCCTGGAACTTCGCCGGAGACTCGAGGAACTCCTTGATCTCCTGGAGCTCCTCGACGGCCTCGTCGAGCCCGGCCACGTCGGCGAAGGTGGTCTGCGGCTCGTCCTTGTTCAACGCCTTGGCCCGCGACTTCCCGAACCCCATGAGCCGGCCGCCACCCTGGACACGGCTCAGCACGAACAGCACGATGCCGATCAGCAGGATGAAGGGCAGCCATCCGAGCAGGAGACCCAGCCACGGGCTGTCCTCCTGGCTGTCGACGTCGAACTTGGCGTCGGAGGCGACGATGTTGTTGGTGATCTGCTCCGTGTAGCCCTCGGGGAACTTCACGTCGTAGGCGGTCCCGTCGGCGAGCTTCCCGTTCACGGCGTGGTCCTTGTCGAGCAGCGTCGCCGTCGCGACCTTCCCGTCGGCGAGGTCGGCTTCGTACCGGTCGAGGCTGAGGTGCTCGCGCGCCGGGCTCGTGTCGATGACCTGCCACGCCACGAAGGCGAGCACGAGACCGACGGCGAGATAGATGAGGAAGCTGCGGCGGAGCTTGGTCACGGACACTCCCGGGGACGCGGGCCAGGGTATCGCCCAGGTCGGGCCTTGCTGGTCGCCGTCGCAAGCTCCGGCTTTGCGGCGACGGTCGGCAAAGCCGCCGTCACCGCGTCACCCCGTCAGCGCGCCGGTGAACTCGTAGACCGCGGGAAGGTTCCGGTAGCGCTCGCCGATGTCGAGCCCGTAGCCGACCACGAAGTCGGGAGGGATCCGAAACCCGACGTAGCGCAGGTCGAGATCGTCGTGCTGCAGGCCTTCCTTCACCAGCAGCGCGCACACCTCGAGCGACGCCGGGCCGCGCGCGGCCAGGTTCTTCCGCAGGTACGAGAGCGTGAGGCCGGAGTCGACGATGTCCTCGACGATCAGCACGTGGCGGCCGCCGAGGTCGATCTCGAGGTCCTTCTCGATGCGGACGACGCCGCTCGTGCGCGTGGCCGACCCGTAGGACGAGACGGCCATGAAGTCGAACTCGACGGGCAGGTCGATGGAACGGGACAGGTCGCTCATGAACACGAAGGCGCCCTTGAGCACCCCGACGAGCAGAGGGGGATGGTTCGCGTAGTCGGACGTGATCTCTTTGCCCAGCTCGGCGACGCGCTGCTGCAGCTCCTCGGCGCCGACCACCACCCGTCCGAGATGCGCGTCCTCCACCGGCTCCCCTGTCCTGCCTCGCCCCGTGAGCTCGCCGGTCACGCTACTCAACTGGCGCCGTCGCAAGCTCCGGCTCTGCAGCGGTGGTCGGCAAAGCCGCAACCGCCGCTACTCAAATCGGCGCCGTCGCAAGCTAGCCGTGCGACCCGGCATCCAACACGCCGCCGCTGCGCTGCACCCGCCGCCCGCCGGCGAGGTCGACCGCACGCCGCTCGCCGCGCGCGACGGCGAGGACGGCGTCGACCTCGTCGAGCGCGGGCGGCGGCGGGCCCAGCCAGCACCGGACTGCACGCCGCGCCACCGGGTCGGGGAGCGCGGCGAGATCGCGCGCTTGGGCCCCGCTCTCGCCCGGCCACGCCGCCGCGCGCGAGTGCATCCATGAAGTCGGACTCCGTCCGGAGCACGTCCGCCTGGCGGGTGAGCAGCGGTGTGAGGTCGCGCCCCGCCCCTCGCTCCAGCAGCGGCAGGACCTCGTGGCGGATCCAGTTGCGCCGGAACGCGAGGTCGTCGTTCGACGGGTCCTCCCATGGTGTGAGCTCCCGACGGGTGCACTCGCCGCGGACGTCTGCACGCCGCGCGCCGAGGAGCGGTCGCACCACGTGCCCCCGGCGGGACGGCATGCCCGCCAGCCCGGCCGAGCCACTCCCCCGCAGCAGGTTGAGCACGACGGTCTCGGCCTGGTCGTCGGCGGTGTGCGCCACGAGCACCGCCGTCGCGCCGTGCTCCACGCGGGCGGCCTCGAGCGCGTCATACCGCGCCGCCCGCGCCCGAGCCTCGAGGTTGGGCCCGGGCTCCACGGTCACCCGGCGGGCGTCGAATCCCGCCCCCAACCGCGCCGCGGCGTCCGCCACCACATCCGCCTCGCGGTCGCTGCCCGGACGTAGCCCGTGGTCGACGTGCACGGCGATCGGCGCGAGCCCGCCGTCGATCGCGAGGGCAAGGAGCGCGAGCGAGTCCGCGCCGCCCGAGCAACCGACGACCACCGGCGCGGTGACATCGGGCGGAACCTCGAGCTGCACCGGCGCCGCCACCCGAGTGCTCCTCAGGGCGCGGCGGGCGGGCCGCTCGGCCCGGCGCGGGCGTCGAGGAGCACACCCTGGCGAAGCAGCGCGAGGAGCTCGTTGGTGCCCTTGAGCCCGAGCTTCCGTCCGATCCGGCGCAGGCTCGCGTACACGTTGCTGCGACTGATGCCGAGCTGTTGCGCGACCGCCGTGACCGGCGTGCGGGTGGCGAGCGCCTCGAGGAGCTTCCGCTGCTTCGGGGTGAGCTCGCCGACGCGCTCCCGGGCGGCGCGAATGCGGGGCGCGGGGCTGGGCGAGGTCGGAGAATGCTCGAGGCGGGTGATGCGCACCCGCGGCTCTGCCGGCGCGCCGTCGGGCAGCGTGCCCGTCTTCTCGAAGCGAGCGAGCGCCTCGAGCGACTCGGCTTGCACCTTGCGGCGCTGCTCGCGTTCCGTCGGCGCCGACGGCGAGAGTGTCTCGTCGAGGAGCTCGACGAGCGCGCGAGGGTCGAACGGCTTGGTGATGTACTGCAGCGCGCCCTGGATCCCGCCGCGGAGCCTCGCCTCGGGCTCGTCGGCGGCGGTCACCATGAACACCGGGATCTCCGACAGGTCGCGGCGGCTCCCCGCCTTGAGCTCCTCGAGAACCGCCCAGCCGTCCGTCCCGGGCATGCGCACGTCCAGGAACAGCGCGTCGGGAGCCTCACGGCGGACGCTGGCGAGCGCTTCGTCGCCGTCGGCAGCGGTCACGACGCGGTGCCCTGCCTGCTCGAGGTTGATACGAACGAGCTCGCGAATGTCAGGTTCGTCGTCGACCACGAGGACGAGGGCCATCGCCGGCCACGTTAGTTCTGAGTTTGTCGCCGTCGCGGGCTCCGGCTCCTGCGGCGGCCGTCGGCAAAGCCGCATCCGCCGCGGTATGGGTTCACGCCACGCGGGTGAGCCACTCCGTCGGGCGCGCGAACTCGTCCATCGTCGGGAGATACTCAGGACCCCGCCAGGCGGCATCGATCGCACGCGGGCCGCCGACGCGCACGACCTCGGCGACGAACGCTTCCCCGACCTCGTACTGGCGGAGCTTCGACTCGAAACCGAGCAGCTTGTACAGGACGCCGGCGACGCCCCGGCTGCGCCGACGCGCTTGGAGCACGCGCGCCATGCGCTCCTGACCCGAAATGTCCGCGTGGCCGAGCTCGTTCATGACGCTGTTGCCGTGACCCTCGAGCAGTGACATGAGCGCCTGCACCTTGGCGAGCACGCCGCGCTGTTCGCTCGACGCGAAGAGCGCCACGAGCCCGCCGTCGTCGAGCGGGTTGTGACCCTTCCGGAGCTCGTCGGCGGCGCGCATCATCGCCTGCACGAGGCGCCCGGGATCGGGGTCCACGATCGCCAGCGCCTGCTCGACCAGCGACAGGAAGTACTGCTTCAACCACGGGACGGCCGTGAACTGCGCCCGGTGGGTCACCTCGTGGATGGCGATCCAGAGGCGGAAGTCGTGCGGCCGGAACGCGTAGCGCTTCTCCAGAGCGAGGATGTTGGCGCCCACGTAGTACACGGCGCCCGTGTCGTCGGGCGTGCCGGGATCCTCCGGGACGAGGAGGTCGTACTGGCCGAGCACCCGCTGCGCCATGAACCCGAGGAGCACACCCATCTCGGTGCCCGCCACGCGCCGTCCGATGGGCGCGACGGGACTGCGGGCCATCCGCTCGGCGACGCGCGCGGTGAGGGGATGGAGCATGCGACGCATCGACGCGACGTTGGCGTGCACCCACTGCGGGCGATCGAGCACGCAGGCCGAAGCGGTGCCGGGCGCGCGCAGACCGGTGAAGTCTCCGACCAGTTGCTCGGCATGGGTCGTGACCGCCGAGAAATCCGCGTGCAGCGATCCACCGAGGTACGACGTCGCGATCGGCTCTCGCCCTGCGAACCGACGAGCGACGCGCTCGGCGAGGTCCCAGTCGACGGGCTCGGGCGGCGCAGCCGTGTCGGTCTGGGTCACTTGTTGACCGGGCGTCCGCGGTACTTCGGTCGCAGCACCCTGATGTAGTACCCGACGCCGAGGGCGATCAAGAACAAGATCGCAACGAGCATGAGAAGCGGGCCGACCCAGTAGAACCACTTGTACCGGTCGTCGGCGAGCACGGGCCCCGCGCCCGCCGGCACGGCGCTGAGACCGATCGCGGCGAGCACGGTGAGGGGAATCGCGGCGAGGCGGATGTGCTTCACAGGCGGCGGCTCCTGGCGTGCTCGGGCTTCGCCGTCATCGTAGGGCGGGCGGCATCACCCGCTCGGGTCGATCGCTCTGATCTTCAGACGATCTCGGGGCCGCCGCGGTGCTCTTCCTCGACGCTGACGCCGATGGCTCTGGCGATTCGCAGCTTCAGCTCAGGGGGTACCTCGTCGCGGCATTTCGAGGCGACGACCTGGCGCAGCTCGACCTCGAAATCGAAGCCCTGCGCACACGGCGGACACTCGTCAAGGTGGCGGGAGATGGCGCGCCGCCGCCAGACAGTCAATTCGCCGTCGAGGTACTGGTAGATGCGAAGGATCGTCTCGTCGCAGTCCATCTCTCTCCCGCTATCCCCCCGCTCCCTCGGGCGCCGGTTGGAGGCCTCGCTCCCCCGCGAACTCCCACAACGCCTTCTGGAGCTGCCTTCTTCCTCGGTGGAGGCGGCTCATGACCGTCCCGATGGGGACGTCCATGATCTCCGCGATCTCCTTGTACGAGAATCCTTCGACGTCGGCGAGGAGCACCGCCATGCGGAACTGCTCGGGCAGTGCCTCGAGGGCCTGCTTCACGACCTCGTCGGGGATGGCGTCCAGCACCTCGGCCTCGGGTGTGCGGTCGGCGTTCGCCGCCTCGAGCCCACCCAGCCGGCGGTAGAGGTAGAAGTCCTCGGTGTCGTCGAGGTCGACCTCGTCCGGGCGGCGCTTCTTCGCCCGGTACGTGTTGATGAACGTGTTCGTCAGGATCTTGTAGAGCCACGCCTTGAGGTTCGTGCCTTCGCGGAACCCGCCGAAGCCGCGGTACGCGCGGAGGTACGTCTCCTGGACGAGGTCTTCGGCGTCGGCGGGATTGCGCGTCATTCGCAGCGCGGCCGAATACAACGCCGACATGTACGGCATCGCGAGCTCGGCGAACTCCGCCTGGTCGGCCATGGCACCAGGCTATCGCCGGGCGTCAAATCGGCCCGGGTGCGGGCCCCGCGGCTAGCACGACGTCACCTTCCAGATGGCGCCGTTCCGCGCGGTGGGTAACGGCATGCGGAGGGTTGGAGGTTGAGGACTACCCGGTGAATTGCGGAGCCGCGACCACCGCCGGGGGCGCACAGAGCGCAGGGTCGGGCGGTGCGGCAGGGGCGATCGCGGCGGTCACGACGATCGCGGTGCATTCCATGCCGAGTTGATTCGAATGACCGGGCGGAGCGCCGGAGGCGCCCAGGAGCGGCTCGAGCCAGCGCACACCGGCGGGCTGGCAGGCGTCGTGGCCGATGCCGGCGGCGAAGACGTCGACGAGCGTGGCGTCGTTCTTCGCGGCCTGCGCCGCCAGCATGCCGTTCAGCTCGTGCTCCTTCGTCCGCAGGTACGGCACGTCGGCGTCGGCGAAGGGCACGTGGGGCCAACAGCCCGAGCCCGTCTCGGGAAGGAACGAGAGGTAGTTGACGACGAACACCCGGGCGTCCGGCGAGCGGTCGTGGATGCCGTCGAGGACGTCGTCGACCTTCGGCCCCGTCTCGGCGATGCGATCGCTGATCTCGTCGTCACCCCCGTGGACGTAGTGGTCCTGACAGGGAGTGCCCGAGCGGTCGGCCGTGGCGCACGTCTGGATGATCTCGGAGTAGCCGATGTCGTTGCCGCCGATGCCGATGGTCACGACCCTTGTCTGGGGGCCGAGGCGATCGAACTGCGGCGGGTTGTCGGGGCCGGGGGTGACGTCCTGCGGTGAGGTCATGTTCTCGGTATCGGCGCCGCTGCAGCTCGCGTCCACGAACTTCGTGGGCCGCAGCGAAGCGGCGACGAGGTGCGGGTAGTTGTGATCGGAGCGGAAGCATCCGATGGGATCGTCGAGCTGGTTCGGGATCACCGGGCCGGCGGTGAACGAGTCGCCGAGTGCGACATAGCTGCTTACCTGCTCCTGCGCCGGCGCCGCCGTCGGGACGGCGACGCCGATCAGCGCGATCGCGACCGTTGCCGCGGACGCGAGGAGGCGAGAAGCGGCCGGCACGCGCCCGTTCTACCGCGACTCGACGCGCCACACGACAAGGCCTCGCAACGTGCTGTCGAGCGCGACGACACCGTGTTGCGTCGACGCGGCCGCGTCCATCGAAGCGTCGCTGGGCGAGGGCCCGACCAGCGCGGCCTGTTCCCACCGTTCGCCGTCGCTCGAAGACCAGACGGCGGGCGTGCGGTCGTCGCCGTGGTACTTGCCCACGCTCGCGGAACGCGACGTAGCCCTGGTCGGTGGCGGCGACGGCCGGGACGATGTCGGAGTTGGCCTGATCGAGCGCCTCGAGACCGGAGAACCTGAGCTCCTGCCATGCACTCGCGCCGTCGGATCGCCAGAGTGCAACCACGTCGTCGTCGAAGCAGCCGACGCACTCGGTGCCGATCGCCGCGAGCATCCCGTCGTCGCGCACGGCCACGCTGTTGACGAACTGGTACTTGTACTCCGTGGGCTTGCTCAGGCCCTCGGTCGTCACCGTCTCCCATGACGCGCCGTCGAACGAACGCCAGAGGTTGAGGCCGCGGCCCTGTTCTTCGTCCTCGCTGCCGTCGCTGCGGGGTGGACGGGAGTAACCGAAGGCGAGGAACCCCGACGTGTCGGCGACGACGGTGTCGAGAGCATCGGCCTCGGCGAGCCCCGACGGCTGTACCGGCTCCCAGGTGCTGGCGTCGCTCGAGCGCCAGACCTTGCGGACGGCGTCGCAGTACTCGTCGCCGGGGTTTGGTTCGACCGACTGCGCGCCGACGGCCACGAGTACACCCTCCCGGGCCGCGACCCCCCGGACCACGTCGCCCGCGCACGCTTCTCCACCTTCTCTGCGCGTCGTGGTGCGCGGTGTGAACCCGGAGGCCGGAATCTTCTCCCAGGCGCGGCCGTCGCGTGAGCGGACGACCTCGCCCCCGCTCGTGACCGCGACCAGGTTGCCCTCGAAGTCGGCGACGCCGGCCACGTGGTAGTCGAGAGCGATCCCGGTCTCGACGACCTCGGTCGCGCCGCCGCCTCCTCCGGGAGAGATGCCGCCCGATTCGCTCGTCCAGGGCTGCGCAACGCCGGCGCCGAAGGCGACGGCGGCTGCCACGACGGCGCCGGCGACGAGCCGGCTGCGCCCTGCTCCACCGAGCGGCATGCGTCATTCTCCGCCGGCCTCACCCGAATGTCCGGTCGCGCGCCCGGGGAGGAACCGGGCCCTCCCCGGGCTGCAACCCGGTCGCCGCCTACCGGAGACCGAGCTTGCGCGAGCACTCGGGCCACGCGTTCCAGCCCTGCTTGGCGAGGACGCGCTCGGCCACGATGATCTGCTGCACTCGCGTTGCGAGATCGGCGCGAGGCGCGAACGCGCCGCCGCCGAATCCCTCCCACGTCGCTTGCAGGAATTGGAGTCCTCCGAAATATCCGTTGCCGGTATTGATGGCCCAGTTCCCGCTGCTCTCGCATTGCGCGAGCCGGTCCCACACGCCGGGTCCGAAGCGGCCGTGGCAGCCGCCGAGGACGCCGACCACGATGACCAGCACCGCCGCGGCCGCGCCGCGCCGGACCCAGGACTTGATCTGCATGTCGCTCTCCCTCGTCGTGGGCTCCGAGGAGCCCTCCGTCGGGGAAGGGCGGCGCGCTCGTGACGCGAAAGACGCCGGCCCGAGGCCGGCGGGGAAGTCATCGGCAGACTAGGCGCTCTCCCCTGCGTCAGAAAGGGCTTCCGTATGACTCCGCAGGAAGGGTTGGAGCCGGGAAGGGGACTCGAACCCCTGGCCTGCTCATTACGAGTGAGCTGCTCTGCCAGCTGAGCTATCCCGGCGCGGCTCGGCAGTGTACGGCGGGGTGGATATCTCCAGGACGGCCCCGGTAGCCTCCCCGTCGTAAATCGGGCAAACGGCGCGGGGTCCTGCCGCGCCCGCCCGGCGAGGAGTGGGCCTTGAGTCGACGCGAGCGACGCCAGCAACGCCGCCGACGCCTGTTTGCCCGCGCTGTCGCGGCGGGTGCCGTGGCCGCCGTGCTCGGCACGATCGGCATCCTCGGCGGCATGGCCGCCGCGTCAGACCAGTCCCAACGGCAGCATGTGCTCCACCGGGCGTCCGTCGCGATCGAGCCCTCTCTGCTGTCGGCCAGTGCAGCAGTGCAGGCCCGGGACGAACAGCGCTACTTGGTCGCGGTCCTCGAGCACACCGCCGCGCAGCAAGCGGCGGAGAAGGCTTCCCGGGATTCGGTCTGGGATCGAATCGCCGCCTGCGAGACGCAGGGCAACTGGTCGATGAGCGGGCCGTCGTTCTCGGGTGGCGTCGGCTTCGCGAACAGCACCTGGTCCAGCTTCGGCGGCAACGAGTTCGCCCCCAACGCCGGTCAGGCCACGCGTGAGCAGCAGATCATCGTGGCCGAACGCGTGCGCGCAAGCGTCGGGATGCGCGCGTGGGGATGCGCCGGACGGCTCGGGCTCACGTAGCTTTCGCCGCCGGCAGGTACAGCAACAGGCGCTCGAGGAGAAGGCTCTCGTTCGGGTTGAACTCGAACGCCTCGCGGGCCTTCCGGCACGCGTCGATGGCCTCCATGCACGACCGCGGCGTGAGCTCGAGCACGGGCTGGTCCGTGTTCAAGCGCGGCGCGTCGGGACCGGCGAGCACGTCGCGGTACACGGACTCGAGCGCGGTGATGCCCTCGAGCAGCAGGTCCGTCCGAGCGCGCCGGTGCTGGCGACGGTGGCGCTCGGCCTGCCGCTTGAGCAGCGCGGTCCGTGACCGCTCGGGGTACCCGGCGCGCTCGAGCTCGGCGCCGAGCTCGTCGACCTCGGTCGCGTGCTGCGCGTCGAGGTGGGCCACGGCGACCTGCAGCGCCTCGGTCACCTGGTCGACGCCTCGCATCGCCGACCCACCGGTCCCGTCGAGCTGGGCCGCGACGGTCACGAACGCCCGCCGCACGTCGCCGAGGACGCCGAGCATCGCCCGGCCTCGGTCGAGCCGGCCGCCGGCGAGCCGGGCCGCGAGCTCGGCTGCGTCGGCATCGGCGCGCTCGTGGACGAGGGCGTCGCGAAGGGCGGCCTCGGGGAGCGGCGCGAGGTCGACGCGCTGGCAACGCGAGCGCACGGTCTCGAGGAGCTCGTCGGGAGACGACGTGACCAGCATGATCGTGCTGCGAGCCGGGGGTTCCTCGATGGTCTTGAGGAGCTTGTTGGACGCCTGCTCGTTCAGGCGGTCGGCTTCGAACAGCGCGACGACCTTGTGCTCGGCCTCGATCGGCGCCCGGTGCGCCTCGCGAATGACCGCCTCGGCCTGGGCGACGAGGATCTGGTTGCCCTCAGGCTCGAACTCGACGACGTCGGGATGCATGCCTCGCATCACGAGGTCCTGCACGCGCTCGTCGTGGTCGGGTGCGACGACCTCGGCCGCGAAGCAGCGGGCGGCGTCCTCCAACCCCGTACCCCGCGGGCCCACCAGCAGGTAGGCGTGCACGGGCCGTTCGGCGGCGCGCTGGAGCAACCCGACGGCGCGCTCCTGCCCGACGACCCGCTCCCACATGGCCGTCAATCTACGGCTCAGCCGGTGACGTGGACGGCGGCGACCGCGCCCGACGGGACTCCAGAGCTCTCCTCGTCGTGCCGATGACCGATGGTCAGATCCGGGTCACACGCGAGGCGGGGAGGGCGGCGTTTTGCCGCCTGGAGAGAAGAAACGGGAGCATTTCGGGAGATCCCGAGATTGGCTCCGCTGCTGGCGGCGGCACTGCTCGCCCGGACCGGGGCGACGATGGTCGGCCTCAGCATGGGTTTCGTCGCCTACGACGAGACTGCGTCCGCCTTCACGGTCGCGTTCGTCGCCGCCTCGTTCGGCCTCGCGTTCGCCGGGTCCAGCCTGATCGCCGGCCATGTGCTGGCACGTGTGGGGCTGCGAGCAATGCTCGTCGGCGCCCTCGCCTCGCAATTCGCGGGCGCGCTCGCGCTCACCAGCGTGACGAGCACCGCCGGTGCCGACGTGACGTGGCTCACCATCTTCAGCGTCATCGCCGGTCTTGCCTCCGCGTTCATCTTCGTGGGATCGCAGATGCTGCTCCACAGCGTCGCGCCGGGCGAGCATCTCCAGCGCGTCGTGTCCCTCGATGCGGCGACCATGAGCGTGTCGCGCATCGCCGGTCCCGCGCTGGGTGGCATCCTCCTCGCCGCGATCGGCATCCCGCCGGTGTTCCTGATTGCCGCGTTCTGCTACCTGCCGCTGCTGGCTGTCGTCGCGATCCTCGCCGTCGGCGCGAACGATCAGCGACCGGCCCACCGACCTCGCCTCCGCGACGCGGCACGGTTCTTCCGGCAACTCGCCATCCTGTGTTGGGCGCTCCTGACGGCCGCGCTCGCCGAGCTGATCGCGCTCCCACTCGTGCAAATGATGCCGGCCGTCACCGACTCGCTGAACCGCGACGCCGCCGACCGCCTCGGGATCCTGGTGGCGTGCGTCGCGGTGGGCTCGGTCGGGCAGATCCTCGTCATCGAGCGGCTCCGAGCGCGGCACGACACCCGCGTCGTCGTCGGCGTCGTCTACGCCGCTGCGGGAGCGCTCCTGCTCGGACTCGCGCTCGACGCCGAGCTGTCGTCGCCGGCGCACTGCTGATCGCATTCGGCCTGACAGTCTCCATCGGTCGGACGATGCTGCTCACGAGCGTGCACGTCGCGTCCCCCGACTCCCACCGCGCCCATGTCCTCTCCCTCTACATCTTCGTCACCTCGGTTGCGACACCGATCGGCGCGCTGCTCTGGGGTGTCGTGGCCGACTGGCTCAATATCGACACAACGCTCGGTGCCGCAGGAGTGCTGCTGATGCTCGGCATCGGTGCCGGTCTCATCTCGATACTTCGCCACGAAGGGGCTGCTGCTCCGGCTGCGGACTCCGAGATGGCGAAGGCGACGCGCGGCTAGAGGCCGAGGCGCTCGCGCACGATCTCCCAGACGCGTTCCGCGACGACCTCCGCGTCGTCGTTCCCGTCGAGCACGACCCAGCCCCGATCCGCACCGAGGCTGCGGTACGCGTCGCGCACCGCGGCGTGGAACTCGTCCCCGGCCCGCTCCAGCCGATCGCCGGGTCCGGCGCGCCGAGAGGCCGCGACCGCCTCGTCGACGTCGAGAACGACGATGACGTCGGGTTCCAGGCTGCCGGTCGCCCAACGGTTCAACTTCTCCACCTTCTCGACCCCGAGACCGCGCCCGACTCCCTGGTACGCCAGCGAGGACGGCACGAACCGGTCGCTGACGACATCGGCGCCGCGCGCGAGCGCGGGCCGGATGACATCGGCGACCTCCTGCGCCCGGTCGGCGGCGAGGAGGAGCGCCTCGGTCATCGGCTCGATGGGCTCTTCGCCGTCCAACAGGAGCGCGCGGATGGCCGCGCCGGTCTGCGTCGCTCCGGGCTCGAACGTCTCGACGACGTCTCGCCCTCCGGACCGGAGCCGATCGGCGAGGCGCCGGGCTTGGGTGCTCTTGCCGCTGGCGTCGCCTCCTTCGAGGACGATGAACGACGCCATCTACGAACCCGGCTCGGGCGCGACGCCCGACGCGACGCGCTTGCTTTCGCGCTTGCGCGCGCGCTGCACCGCGCGCCATGACACGAAGCCGGCGAAGAAGGCGATGAGACCGCCACCCCACAACGCGAACCGAACGCCGGGAAGCGCGTACGTCGCTCCGCCGATCTCGATGGCTTGGTCGGTGAAGAGTGCACTGGACACCGCGTCCCACATGTCAGCCCACAACGGCGAGATCGTCAGCGAGATCAGCAGGCACAACCGGATCACCGTGTAGAGCGCGGCGAAGGTGCGACCGCGCAGCTCGTCGCTGACGTTCTCCTGGAGGACGGTGAAGCCCGTGACGTACGAGGTCCCGGCGCAGGCGCCGACGACGCCCGTCAGCAGCACTGCCAACGCAGTGCTCGACGTCGCCGCCGTCGCGATGAGGGCGAGGCCGGTCGCCATGACCGCGAACTGGAACACCGTCTCGCGCGACAGCCTCCGTTGCACGGCAAGCAGCGAGACGACGCCGATGGCCGCGCCGAACCCGAGCGCGGTCATCAGCAGACCGAACGCCGCGCTTCCACCTCCCAACACCTGATCGGCGAAGACGGGCCCAAGTGGGATCATCGCGCCACCTCCGATGATCCCGACGCCGATGCCGATGATCACAGCGCGGACGAGGCGGTCGTGCCGGATGAAGCCGATGCCCTCGGAGATGTCGCGGAGGGTCGCGGTCCAGTCGACCCGCTCGCCCTCCCGGTGCGTCGTGCGCGGGATCGGCAACCGGAAGATGATCAACGCCGACACGAGGAAGGTGAGGCCGTCGACCCACAGCGCGAGGAACTCCCGATCGACGTTGAGCGAGGCGAACGCGCTGAAACCGCTCAGCCACACCGCGAAGTACGACAGCAGCGCGAAGGCGAGCGAGGCCAACGGGAACGTCCCGAACGCAGCGAAGAGACCGAGCGAGTTCGCCGAGGTCAGCTGTTTCGTGTCGACGAGGTTGGGAATCGACGCGTCCTTCGCCGGACCCCACAACAACGAGAGGATCTCGAGCGCGAACGACACGAGGACGAGCCCGACCAGGCTGTCGACGAACGGAAGCAGCGCGAGGAGCCCGGCGCGGCCGAAGTCGCACGCGACCATGACCCGGCGGCGGTCGAAGCGGTCGACGATGACACCGCCGACGGTGGCGAGGAAGAACCCGGGCACGACCCGGGCGACCATGACGAGGCTGACTGCGGCGCCCGACCCGCCGGACACTCGGGCCGCGATCGCGAGGATCGCGATGATCCCGATCCAGTCGCCCAGACTGGAGACCACCTGAGCGACCCACAGCTTGAAGAACGAGCGGGTGCCGAAGACGCGCCAGAAGGCCGGCGGCAGGCCGGTCTCCTCGGGTGAGGCGGGGATGAACGGTGCCGGCTTCTCCGCCATCGCGGGCGTCAGGTTACGTGGAGCGCCGCCGACTCCGACAGGCGCGGTCTATGCCCGTTCAGGTGCGACGGGCTCGTTCTTCTGGCCGTTTCCGTCGTCGGGCGCAACGGCGGGCGCTTCCATCGAGGCCACGACCTCGGCCGCGGTGGCCGGCGGCTTCTTGGCCCGCTTGCCGTCGCGACTGCCTCGCTTGCGGGCGCCGGCGGCCTTCTTCTTGGTGCCGCCCGCCTTCTTCTTCGTGCCGCCGGCCTTCTTCGGTGCCGCCCGCCTTCTTCTTGGTCGTCTTCCGGGCGCGCGTGGCGGGGCCGCGGGACTCCCGCTCCCGCAGGAGCTCGACCGCCTCTTCGAGGTTCACGGACTTCGGGTCCGTGCCCCGCGGGATCGTCGCGTTCAGCGAGCCGTCGGTGACGTAGGGGCCGTAGCGGCCGTCCAGCACGCGCACGGGAGCGCCGGTGTCGGGATGCTCGCCCAGCTCGGCGATCGGCGGCTTGGTCCGCCGCCGGTGCTGCTTGGGCTGGGCGAACAACGCCTCCGCCCGCTCCACCGTGACCGTGAAGATCTCGTCCTCGGTCTCGAGGCTGCGGCTCTCCTTGCCCTTCTTCAGGTAGGGGCCGTAACGACCGTTGTGGGCGGTGATCGTGTGGCCCTCGGGATCGGCGCCGACCTCGCGGGGAAGGCGCAGGAGCTTGAGCGCGTCCTCGAACGTGATCGTGTCGAGGCTCATGGAGGACAGCAACGACGCAGTCTTCGGCTTCTCCTCGCCGTCGACGAGCTCGCCCAGCTGCACGTACGGCCCGTAGCGGCCGTCGCGGGCAATCACCTCGAGCCCCGTGTCCGGGTCCTTGCCCAGCACCTGCGGCCCCTCGGCGGCGCGCGCGAGCAGCTCGCCGGCGAGGTCGACGGTGAGCTCGTCGGGCGGGATGTCGTCGGCGAGCGAGGCGCGCTCGTCGTCGCGCTCGAGGTACGGCCCGAACTTCCCGACCCGCACGTTGATCGTCCGGCCGTCGTCGTCCTTGCCGATCTCGATCGTGTTGACCTCGCGTGGGTCGATCTCGGCGAGGTGCTCCTCGCCGACGAGATCCTTCAGACCGCGCTGACCGTTCCCGAAGTAGAAGTCGCGCAGCCAGTTTTCCGACTCGCTCTCACCATTGGCGATGAGGTCGAGCTCCTCTTCCATCGTCGCGGTGAAGTCGTAGTCGACGAGGTGCGGGAAGTAGCGCTCCATGAGCTGGATCTTGGCGAACGCTGTCCACGACGGGACGAGGGCGCTGCCCTTCTTCCAGACGTAGCCGCGTTCGTGCGTGATCGTCTGGATGACCGACGCGTACGTGGACGGGCGGCCGATGCCGCGCTCCTCGAGCTCCTTCACGAGACTCGCCTCGGTGTACCGAGCCGGCGGCTGCGTGCTGTGACCGGCGGCGGCGAGCGTCTCGCAACCGACGGCGTCACCTTCGGCGAGCGGCGGCATCGGTGACTCGGCGTCCTCGCGCTCGGCGGCAGGATCGTCCGCGCCCTCGACGTACGCGCGCCGGAAGCCGAGGAACTCGTACGTCTTGCCCGATGCGGCGAACACCGCGGCCTCGCCCGCGGTCGACGTCGCCGACAAGCGAACGGACACACGCCGGGCACGCGCGTCCGTCATCTGGGACGCGAGCGTCCGCATCCACACCAGCTGGTAGAGACGACGTTCGTCGGTGCCGAGCTCGCCGTGCACCTCGTCGGGGCTGCGCATGTGCTCGCCGGCGGGACGGATCGCCTCGTGCGCCTCCTGCGCGTTCTTGACCTTGCCCTGGTACGTGCGCGGCGCGTCGGGCAGGTACTCGTCGCCGTACAGGTTGCGGATCTGCTCGCGGGCGCCGTTGATCGCCTGGTCGGACAGGTTCGTCGAGTCGGTGCGGACGTACGTGACGTATCCGCGCTCGTAGAGTCCCTGGGCGACGCGCATGGTGCGCCCGGCCGAGAAGCGCAGCTTCCGGCCCGCTTCCTGCTGCAGCGTCGACGTCGTGAACGGCGGCTTCGGCCGCTCGGTGAACGCCTTGGACTCGACCGACGCGACCTCGTAGCCGACGTCGCGGAGCCGCTCGACGAGGGCTTCGGCATCGGCCTGATGGAGATGGACGACCGGATCGCCCCCGCGGGCGTCGGCGGCGACCTGGCCGGTGGCGGCGTCGAAGTCACGGCCGCTGGCCACCTTGCTCCCGTCGAGCTCGACCAGCGTGGCCGGGAAGGCGGCCGTGTCCTTGTCGGCGGAGCCGTTGCCGGCAGCGTTGGAACGTGCCTTCGAGGTCCCAGTACTCGGCGGCCCGGAAGGCCATGCGGGACCGCTCCCGCTCGACGACGAGGCGGGTGGCCACGCTCTGGACCCGGCCCGCCGACAGCCGCGGCATCATCTTCTTCCAGAGGACGGGCGACATCTCGTAGCCGACGAGGCGGTCGAGCACCCGCCGGCCCTCCTGCGCCTCGACGAGCTTCATGTCGAGCTCGCGCCAGTTCTGGATCGCCTCCTCGATGGCGCTCCGCGTGATCTCGTGGAAGACCATGCGCCGGACCGGCACGTCGGGTCCGAGCACCTCGAGCACGTGCCACGAGATCGCCTCGCCCTCGCGGTCCTCGTCGGTCGCGAGATAGAGCTCGCTGGCGTCCTTGACCGCGTCCTTGAGCTCCTTGACGACGTCCTTCTTCTTCTTCGGGACGACGTAGATCGGCTGGAAGTGGTTCTCGACGTCGATCCCGAGGCGACCGGCGTCGGTGCCCTTGAACTTCTTCGGGACTTCACTTGCGTTGCTCGGCAGATCGCGGATGTGGCCGACGCTCGACTCGACGACGTAGTCCGCGCCGAGATAACCCGCGATGGTGCGGGCCTTCGCCGGAGACTCGACGATCACAAGTGGCTTGGGCACGTGCGAAATCCTCGTTGTGTTGGGTACGAAGGGGCCAACCGGGGGAAGTCGGCCTTACCGTGGTGCCACGAACGGGGTGTCCGTGTCAAACATTCCCGACGGCGTGCGTACGGCATTCCCTGCTTGCCTGCCCCGGATCACCTCCAGGTGCCTTCTTGTCTATCGTGTCGACCCATGCACTTGGTGGCACTGAGCCTGAACCCCAGGGATCTCCTGGAATCGTTCGGCCCGTGGGCGACGATCGGGCTCTTTCTCATCATCTTCGCCGAGACGGGCTTGCTGATCGGGTTCTTCCTCCCCGGTGACTCGTTGCTCTTCACCGCCGGCATCCTGGCGTCGCAGGGAAACCTCAACATCGCGGTCATCGCGCTCGGCTGCTTCCTCGCCGCGGTCATCGGCGACCAAGTCGGCTACACGATCGGTCATCGCGCGGGCCCGACCGCTGTTCCGCCGACCCGACTCGCGGATCTTCAAACAGAGATACGTCGACCGCACCAAGGAGTTCTTCGAGAAGCACGGGCCGAAGACGATCCTTCTCGCGCGCTTCGTGCCGATCGTGCGGACGTTCGCGCCCGTGCTCGCGGGCGTCGGCGAGATGAACCGCCGCACCTTCACGACCTACAACGTCATCGGCGGGTTCGTCTGGGGCGTCGGCGTGACGGTGGCGGGCTACCTCCTCGGCGAGGCCATCGGCAGCGACATCGACAAGTACCTGCTGCCGATCATCGCCGTCATCATCGTGCTCTCGATCCTGCCTCCGGCGATCGAGGTGCTCAGGGAGCGCCGGCGCAACCGCGCCGCCGCGACCGCGCCCGCCGCCGATCCCGAAGCCGAGGCCGCCGAGCTCCACCGGGCCGTCAGCGAGGATTGAGGGCCCAGACGCCGGTCCCCCGTCCGTCAAGCAGGCGTCAGGGTCGCAAGAGGCGGGGTTAGGAAGGCATCAGGCTCGTTTGCCGGGCCGGCCCGCGGGCGTATCACAGGAGTATGCGAAGGGAGCGAGTCACCGACAGGCCCGACGACCGTCTGGTCGTCGCCGGCATCGGTGTCGCGGCGCTCGGGCCAATCGTCGTCGGCAGCCTGCTCGTCCTCGTCCGTGACCACATGGCGAGGTCCAACGCCGCCCTCGTGTTCGTCATCGTGGTCGTCCTCGCCGCCGCGCTCGGCGGCCGTTGGGCCGCGGTCACGGCCGCCGTGGTCTCGGCCATGTCCTACGACTTCTTCCTCACCCGTCCGTACGGATCATTGAAGATCGACTGACGGCGAGGACATCGTCGCCACCGTGCTGCTCCTCGCGGTGGGAGTGATCGTGGGCGAGGTCGTGGTATGGGCGCATCGGGGCCACCGACAGAAGAAGCGCGGGCAAGACGAGATCACGCGCTTGCACCGTGTCGCCGAACAGGTCGCGGCCGGCGCCGGCACCGACGAAGTGTTGGCGTCCGTGCGCGCCGAGTTGACCGACCTTCTGTCACTCCGCGCGTGCACGTTCGAGCGGCCGCCGTTCGGCGCTCCGCTGCCGCAGCTCGGGCGCAACGGCTCGATCGACATCCCGCGCCGGCGGATCGTGCGCGGCGAGTTCACGCTGCCCGCCGAAGGCGTCGAGATCCCGGTCCTCGGCCGGGGTCGGCAAGTGGGCCGGCTCGTGCTCGAGCCCACGCCCGATGTCGGAGTGTCGATCGAGGAACGCGTGGTCGCGATCGCGATCTCGGACCAGCTCGGCGCGGCGGTGTCGGCCGAGTTGGACGCCCCCAAGACGAACGCGGAACGCGAGAACAACCCATTCCCGAGCTGACTCGCCAGAGCCCTCGGTGTCGCGTCACTCCTCGAAGCGGTACCCCATGCCCGGCTCGGTGATGAAGTGGCGGGGGTGGGCCGGTTCGGGCTCGAGCTTCCTGCGCACCTGGGCCATGAACACCCGCAGGTAGTTCGTCTCGTCGTGGTACTGCGGGCCCCAGACCTCCTGGAGGAGCTGAGTCTGGGCGACAAGACGCCCGCGATTGCGGACGAGCACCTCGACGAGGTGCCACTCGGTGGGCGTGAGGCGCACCTCTTCGCCGTCGCGCCGGACCTTCTTGGCGGCGAGGTCGATCGTGAAGTCGTCGGTTTCGACCAGCGCTTCCTCTTCGGCCGGCGCCGTGCGGCGAACCGCGGCGCGTAGTCGGGCGAGGAGCTCGTCCATCCCGAACGGTTTCGTGACGTAGTCGTCGGCGCCGGCGTCGAGCGCCGCGACCTTGTCGCCCTCGGCGTCGCGACGGACAGCACGACGATCGGCACCTGGGTCCAGCCCCGCAGACCTCGAATGACCTCCACCCCGTCGATCCCGGGCAAGCCGAGGTCGAGCACGACCACATCGGGGTGCTTGCGCGCCGCGACATCGAGGGCGCGCTCGCCGTCGGGCGCGAGGTCCACCTCGTAGCCGCGGGCGCGCAGGTTGATGCCGAGCGCTCGCCGGATCTGCGGCTCGTCATCGACGACGAGCACCCGGCTCATGCCGAGGCTTCGAGGCTGACGACCACGGTGAGGCCGCCGCCCGGCGTGTCCTCGACGGTGATCTCACCACCCATGGCGTCGACGAAGCCGCGCGCGACCGCGAGGCCGAGACCGGTGCCGCCGTCGTTCGACTGGTCGCCGAGCCGCTGAAATGGCTGGAACATGCGGTCACGTTGATCGGGCGGAATGCCCGGGCCGCGGTCGACGACGCGCAGGTCGACCCGTCCGCCGACTGCGCACGCATCGACCCGGACGGGGTGATCGGGCGGGGACCAAGAAAGCGCGTTGCCGACGAGGTTGGCGACGACACGTTCCAGGAGCGCGGCGTCGGCGTGGACACGCGGCATCGTCTCCTCGACGCTCACTTCGACCGCCTGCGCGCGTTCGCCGAGTCCCTTGATGGCCGCCGGCACGACCTCCTCGAGACCGACGTCGCGCGATGGCCAGCTCGAGGGCACCACTCTGGAGGCGGCTCATGTCGAGCAGGTTGCCGACGAGCGTGTTGAGCCGATCGGTCTCCTCGTCGATCGTCGCGAGCAGCTCGTGCGTCGCCTGGGGCGTCCAGTCGACGTCCTGCTGAAGAAGGCTGGTGGCCGCGGCCTTGATCGACGACAGCGGCGTCCGCAGATCGTGCGACACGGCTGCGAGGAGGGCGGCCCGCAGGTCGTTCGCCTCCGCCAGCCCCGCGGCCACCGCCGCCTCGGCGCGCAGCTGGCGGCGCTCGAGAGCGAGGGCGAGCTGGGCGGTGAACGCCTGGAGGAGCGCGAGGTCCTCGGCCGCGAGCCCCGGCCCGACCACGACCAACTCCATCTCAGGATCGATGGGGATGCTGAGGTCGCCCTCGTCGGGGGTCTGGGGAACGGGTGCCCCCGTCGACGTCTCGACGACCCAGCCCTCTCCACTGCGCTGCAAGACGGCGATCGCACCGAGGCCGAACGTGGTGCGCAGCGTGGCGATGAGGAGCGGCAGCGGGTCCTCCTCGACCATCAGTTGGCCGCCGAGGCGCGCCAGCGTCTCGGCCTCGGCACGCGCCCGGGACGCTTCGGCCGAACGCCGCGCCGCGAATTGCACGAAGCCGCTGACAACCCCGGCGACCAGCAGGAACACGACCAGCGCGATCAGGTCCTTCCCCTCGTGGATCGTCGAACTCGTGGAGGGGCGCGATGAAGTAGAAGTTGGCCAGAAGGAACGCGGCGACGCTCGGCGCCCAGCGCCGGCCACACACCGCCGATCGCGGAGATCGTGACGACGGCGAGCAGGTAGAGCAGCAGCGTGGCGGGCAGGTCGATGCCGTCCCGCACGTTGGCCATGACGACGGTCAGCAAGGGGAGGAGGAGCGCGCCGACCACCGCCCCCGCGACCTGACGGCGCACCGGGAGGGTTCGGCGGCCCCGGGGCCGGCGAAACGGGGCTTCCTCGCTCCGGCTCCTCACTCGAGATCACGTGCACGTCGATGGAGCCGGACGTCGCGGATCACACGGTTGATCACCGAGCCCCGCGTGAGCTCGACCCAGCGCGACCGGCGGCTGGCACCGAGGACGAGCTGCGTGGCGTTCTCGGCGCGTGCGAACTCGATCAAGGCCTTGCCGATGTCGTCGCCGACGATCTCGTGGTACGTGCCGCCCAGCTCGGTCAGCAGCGCTCGGTGCTCGTCCAGGAGCTGTTTCGGCGGGCCGGTGAGCCCGTCATTGGAGCGCACGTGCACGCCGAAGAGCTCGGCGTGCGCGCGCATCGCCATCCGCGCCGCGCGCCGGATGAGCGCTTCCCCGCCGGGGGCACCGGTGATCGCGACGACGGTGCGCTCGCGGGTCTCCCATGGGCCCCGGATCCCGTGGTCGTCCATGTAGTCCTGCAACGACTCGTCGACCTTGTCGGCCACCCAGAGCAGGGCGAGCTCCCGGAGCGCGGCGAGGTTGCCGGGACGGAAGTAGTTGGCGAGCGAGGCGTCGATCCGCTCCGACGGGTAGATGTTGCCGTGGGCCATGCGGCGGCGGAGCGCCTCCGGCGTCATGTCGACCAGCTCGACCTGCTCCGCGGCTCGGACGACGGCGTCCGGAATGGTCTCGTGCTGCTTGACGCCGGTGATCCGCTCGACGACGTCGTTGACCGACTCGAGGTGCTGCATGTTCAGCGTCGTGACAACGGAGATACCGGCCTCGAGCAGCTCGTCGACGTCCTGCCACCGCTTCTCGTTCCGCGAGCCGGGGACGTTCGTGTGGGCGATCTCGTCGACCAGCACGAGCTGCGGCTTCCGGGCGAGGATGGCGTCGACGTCCATCTCCTCGAACTCGGTGCCGCGGTACTCGATCTTCCTCCGGGGCACGACCTCGAGGTCCCGGATCTGCGCCTCGGTATTGGCGCGACCGTGGGTCTCGACGTAGCCCGACGACGACGTCCGTCCCGCGCTGCTTGCCGCGCCAGCCCTCGTTGAGCATGGCGAAGGTCTTGCCGACGCCGGGCGCAGCGCCGAGGTAGACACGGAGCCTTCCGCGGGCCATGACCGATCAGCCTACGGACTCATGCGCTCGCCGCAGACGCGGTCGAGCGCAAGGTTGAGCTCGAGCACGTTGACGGTCTTCTCGCCGAGGATACCCGAGCGCGCGGCCCGAGTGTGGTCGTCGACGAGCCTGCGCACCGTGCCACGGGAAGGCCGCGCTCGTCGGCGACCCGCTTGGCCTGGAGCCGGGCGTTGGCGACCGAGATGTCCGGGTCGAGGCCGGACGCCGACGCGGTCACCGCGTCGACCGGGACCTCGCGCGTTGCGGCCGAGGCCGTTCAGCTCGCGGTACGCATCGACGCGCTCCTGCACCTCGTGTCAGGCAGCGTCGGGGTTCGTCGGCCCGAGGTTCGAGCCGCTGCTGAGCGTCGGGTCGTAGCCGGCTTCGGTAGTCGCATCGGCGCCGGCGGCCGCCGAGGGCCGCGACTGGAAGTACTTCGGGATCGGGTTGCCCTTCTTGTCGACGAACGCCTGTCCGATGAGGCTCGAGCCGACGTCCTTGCCGTCGCGCTCGACGAGCGAGCCGTCGGCCTTGTCCTTGAAGCCGATCTGTGCGACCCCGGTGACGACCAGCGCGTAGCCCGACGCCGAGCAGCAGCGTGAAGCACGATCATCGACGAGCGACCGCGGGGACGAATTGGCGTCGCATCTACTTCACTCCCAGCGCCGTGATGAGCGATGTCGATGAGCTTGATGCCGATGAACGGCGCGATCACGCCCGCCGGCGCCGTAGATGAGCAAGTTCCGGCGCAGCAGCGTGCCGCCGACGTCGGGATGAACTTCACGCCCCGCAACGCCAGTGGGATCAGCATCACGATGATGAGGGCGTTGAAGATGACGGCCGACAGGATGGCCGAGCGCGGTGTCTGCGAGATCCATGATGTTCAGGCGGTCGAGCACGCTCACGCTCGCGAACCCGGCGAACATCGCCGGGATGATCGCGAAGTACTTGGCGACGTCGTTGGCGATCGAGAACGTCGTCAGCGAGCCGCGGGTGATCAGCAGCTGCTTGCCGATCTCGACGATGTCGATGAGCTTCGTCGGGTCCGACTCGAGGTCGACCATGTTGCCGGCTTCCTTCGCGGCCTGGGTGCCGGTGTTCATCGCCACCGCCGACGTCGGCCTGCGCGAGTGCCGGAGCGTCGTTCGTGCCGTCGCCGGTCATCGCGACGAGGCGCCCGCCCGCCTGCTCGCGCTTGATGAGCTCCATCTTGTCTTCGGGTGTCGCCTCGGCGAGGAAGTCGTCGACGCCGGCCTCCTTGGCGATGAAGGCCGCGGTGCGCGGGTTGTCGCCGGTGATCATCACGGTGCGGATGCCCATCCGCCGGAGGTCGGCGAAGCGCTCGGCGATGCCGGGCTTGACGATGTCCTTGAGGTACACGACGCCCAGCGCGCGTGGGGAGGGCGGACCCTCGCCGCGCGTGCCGGCCGATCGCCGGCCTCGGCGACCACGAGCGGCGTGCCGCCCTGGGCCGCGATCGAGTCGACCGTGTCGCCGAGCTCGGGCGGGACGATCCCGCCCTGCTCCTCGACCCAGCGGCGCACCGCGTCGGCCGCGCCCTTGCGCACCGACCGCCCGTCCATGTCGAGGCCGCTCATGCGGGTCTGCGCCGTGAACGGGACGAGCGTCGGCGCCGATCAGCTCGCGCTCGCGCATCCCGTAGCGCTCCTTCGCGAACACGACGATCGAGCGCCCCTCGGGCGTCTCGTCGGCGAGGCTCGACAGCTGCGCGGCGTCGGCGAACTCCTCGCTCGGTCACGCCGTTGACGGGGATGAACGCGTCGGCCTCGCGGTTCCCGAACGTGATCGTGCCCGTCTTGTCGAGCAGCAGCGTCGCGCAGTCGCCGGCGGCCTCGACGGCCCGGCCGCTCATCGCGAGCACGTTGCGGCGCACCAGTCGGTCCATGCCGGCGATGCCGATCGCCGAGAGCAGCGCGCCGATCGTGGTCGGGATCAGGCACACGAGCAGCGCGACGAGGATCACGACGGACTGCTCGGCGTCGGAGAACATCGCGAACGGCTGGAGGGTCACGGTCGCCAGCAGGAAGATGATCGTGAGGCCGGCGAGAAGGATGTTGAGCGCGATCTCGTTCGGCGTCTTCTTGCGCTCGGAGCCCTCGACGAGCGCGATCATCCGGTCGAGGAACGTCTCGCCCGGCACGAGCGGTGATGCGCACGACGATCTCGTCGGACAGCACGCGGGTACCGCCGGTCACGGCGGATCGGTCACCGCCCGACTCGCGGATGACCGGCGCCGACTCGCCGGTGATCGCCGACTCGTCGACGCGTGGCGATGCCTTCGATGACCTCGCCGTCGCTCGGGAATCACCTCACCCGCGCTCACGACGCACTCGTCGCCCACGTCGAGGCCGCGTGCTCGGGACCTCCTCGATCGTGCCGTCGGGTCGGCGGCGCCGGGCCAGCGTCTCGGATCGGGTCTTGCGGAGCGTGTCGGCCTGCGCCTTGCCCCGTCCCTTCGGCCACGGCCTCGGCGAAGTTCGCGAACAGCACCGTGAACCACAGGAACAGGGCGACGAGGCCGACGAAGACGTTCTCGCTGGTCGAGGACGAGTCGAAGTCCTTGAAGAAGAGGATCGTCGTGAGCACCGAGCCCACGCCGACGACGAACATCACCGGGTTGCGCATCAGCGTCCGCGGGTTCGAGCTTGACGAAGCTGTCGACGATCGCCCGCCGGAGGATCTGCGGTTCCACGAGCTTGGAGTCACGCGCCATTGGCAGATGCTCCTCTGGTCAGATCTTCAGTTGCTCGACGATGGGGCCGAGCGCGAGGACGGGCAGGAACGTCAGAGCAGCGACGATCAGCCACGACGCCGATCACGAGCACGACGAAGAGCGGTGTGTGGGTCGGGAACGTGCCGGCTGACGGCGGGACACGGCGCTTGCGCACCAGCGCGCCGGCGAGCGCGAGCGTCGGGATGATCAGGAAGAACCGCCCGACCAGCATCGCGACCGCCGAGCGCCGTGTTCATCCATGCGTGTTGCCGGTGATGCCGGCGAACGCCGACCCGTTGTTGTTCCCGGCGGAGGTGAAGGCGTAGATGAGCTCGGTGAAGCCGTGGGCCCCCGGGTTGAGGAGCGAGACGTCGCTCACCGATCTCACGAACGTCGAGATCGCGATGAAGATCAGGACGACCGCCGGCATGACGAGGATGTAGATCGCGACGAGCTTCACCTCCGCCGCCTGGATCTTCTTGCCCAGGTACTCGGGGGTTCGGCCGACCATGAGGCCGGCGATGAACACGGCGAGGATGGCGAGGATCAGCAAGCCGTTGAGGCCGACGCCGACACCGCCCGGGCTGACCTCGCCGAGCTTCATGTGCACGAGCGGGACCATGCCGCCGGCAGGCGTGTAGCTGTCGTGCATCGAGTTGACCGAACCGTTGGACGTGCCCGTGGTGGAGGCGGCCCACAATCCGGACCCGGTCGGGCCGAACCGGACCTCCTTCCCCTCGGCGTTGCCGCCCGGGGAGCTCGCGCTCACCGTCTGCGTCACGCCGACGCGTGCGTCGAGCTTCGGGTTGCCGCCGACCTCGAGGAACATGGCGCTGAGGCTGAACGCGAGCCAGATCACGAACATGACCGTGAACACGGCGTAGCCCTGCCGCTTGTCCTTGACCATGCGCCCGAAGGTGAACGCGAGCGCGAACGGGATGAGCAGGATGGCGTAGAGCTCGAGGAAGTCGCTGAGCTTCGTCGGGTTCGAGAACGGGTGCGACGAGTTCGTGTTGAAGAAGTCGCCACCGTTGGTGCCGATCTGCTTGATCGACACCATGCTGGCGTTGGGGCCGCCGGGAATCTGCTGGGTCGCCCCTGTGACGGTGTGCACCTCGGTGAAGCCGTGCGTGTTCTGGATCACGCCCGTGGCCACGAGAGACGATCGCGAAGACGAACGAGATGGGAAGGAGGATGCGGATGGTCGTGCGCACGAGATCGACCCAGAAGTTCCCGACCGTCCGCTGACCGGCGCGTGCAAGGCCTCGGATCAGCGCCGCCATTACCGCCATGCCTGCCGCGGCGGATACGAACTGCTGGACCGTGAGCCCGGTCATCTGGGTGAGATGGCTCAGGGTCGCTCTCGCCGCCGTAGTTCTGCCAGTTCGTGTTGGTCATGAAGCTGACGGCGGTGTTCATGCGACAGCGCCGGCGCGACGTTGGCCATGTCGGTCGGGTTGAACGGCAGGCCGCCCTGGATGCGCTGCATCAGGTAGAGCAGCAAGAACCCGACCACGCTGAACGCCAGCAGCGACAGGGCGTAGACGTTCCAGCGCTGCTCCCGTTCCGGGTCGATGCGGCACGACGCGGTAGACGAGCCGCTCGACCGGCCCGAAGACGCGGTCGAGGCGGGACGGCCCACCCTCGTACACGTTGGCCATGTACCGCCCGAGCAGCGGCGCGGTCACGCCGATGAGGACGATGAGGGCGATGAGCTGCGCCCACCCCGCGGCGGTCATCAGAACCGCTCCGGGAACAGCAGCGCCGCCACCAGGTACACGCCGAGCAGGACCGCGAGGACGAGGGCGGCGATGTTCTCGCCGCTCACCCGGCGACCCCGGTCGGCTCGCGTCTCCGCCTCGGCTCTCGGACGCGTCGGTCGTCGAGCTCGGAGGCGTCGTCGCCGCCGATGATCCGGTCGCAGCCGCGCACGAGCGCGACGCACAGCACGAAGAACCCGACGATCAGGAGCAGCACCCAGACATCAGCCATGCCACGAGTGTGAAACCCGGACCCGCGAACGGGTAGGGGGCCTGATGCCTTCTTGACGTGCTCGGACGCCGTCTTGACGCCCGCCCGCGCTACGCCGTCGGCGTCGCCTGCCGTTCGGGCTCGGGCGCGGTGCCCTCGACGACGTCGGCTTCCTCGGCGAAGCCGCCCACCTTGCGCTTCGAGAACCCGATCGCGACGAGCACCACGACGAGCGCGACCCCTGCGATGGTCCAGCGGGCGGGGTTGTTGTCGCGCAGGCTGATCACCGCCGGGAGGATCAGCAGCGACACGAGGTTCATGACCTTGATCAGCGGGTTCAGCGCCGGGCCGGCGGTGTCCTTGAACGGGTCGCCGACGGTGTCGCCGATGACGGCCGCCTTGTGCGTCTCGGAGCCCTTGCCGCCGTAGTGGCCGTCCTCGATGTACTTCTTCGCGTTGTCCCACGCGCCGCCCGACACGGTGAGGAACACGGCCATGAGCTGGCCGGTGAGGATGACGGCGGCGAGGAACGCGCCGAGCGCGAGGTAGTTCATCCCGAAGCCGATGATCACCGGGGTCAGCACGGCGAGCAGCGCCGGGGTCGCGAGCTCGCGCAGCGACGCGGCGGTGCAGATGTCGACGATCCGGCCGCTGTCGGGCTCCTTGGTCCCGGCCATGATCTTGCCGTCGGCGAACTGGTCGCGGACGTCCTGCACGACGGTGCCGGCGGTGCGGCCGACGGCTCGGATCGCGAGCGCGCTGAACAGGAACGCGATCGACCCGCCGACGAGCAGGCCGATGAACGTCTCCGGGTCGGCGACGTTGATCTGCGTCTGCGCGGCGCCGAACAGCGCCGACCCGTCTCCCTCAGGTTCAGCTCGCTGCCGATCGTCTCGATGAACGACGCGAACAGCGCGACCGCGGCGATGACGGCGGACCCGATGGCGAAGCCCTTGGTGACGGCCTTGGTGGTGTTCCCGACCGCGTCGAGGCTCACCATGATGCGCTCGGGCTCGCCGTCGAACTCGCCCGACATCTCGGCGATGCCGGCGGCGTTGTCGGCGACGGGGCCGAAGGTGTCCTCCGAGACGACGACGCCGGTCGTCGCCAGCATGCCCATGCCCGTCAGGGCCACGAGATAGAAGGAGAACTCGATGTTGCCGCCGCCGAGGACGATCGCGACGCCGATGGCGACGGAGATCGCCACGATCGCCCAGACCGTCGACTCGAGCCCGGTGCTCGTCCCCGACAGGATGGTCGTGGCCGGTCCGGTGCGAGCCGAGTCGGCGATCTCCTGGACGGGCTCCTTGTCGGTGGAGGTGAAGTACTCGGTCAGCCGGCTGACCACCTGGGCGAGCACGAGCCCGGCGACCACGGCGCCGAAGACCTTCCAGCCCTCGTTGTCGTGGTCGTTGCCGACGTAGAGGAGCGCGACGACGAGCGTGCCGACCACGGTCAGGATGCTGGCGGTGAAGAAGCCGCGGTTGATCGGCGCCATCGCGCTGCGGTCGCGGTCGGTGGCCCGGACCGCGAACACGCCGACGATCGAGGCGAGCACGCCGATGGCGCGGGCGGCGACCGGGAAGATCAGGCCGAGGGCGGGGTTGGCGCCGATCGAGTTGAAGGCGGCGACGCCGAGGATGATCGAGGCGACCAGCGTGACCTCGTAGCTCTCGAACAGGTCGGCGGCCATCCCGGCGCAGTCGCCGACGTTGTCGCCGACGTTGTCGGCGATCGTCGCCGGGTTGCGCGGGTCGTCCTCGGGGATGCCCTGCTCCACCTTGCCGACGAGGTCGGCGCCGACGTCGGCGGCCTTCGTGAAGATGCCGCCGCCGACCCGCATGAACAGCGCGAGCAGCGACCCGCCGAACCCGAAGCCGATGAGGATCGCGGTCGCCGTGTTCTGGAAGATCATGATGATCACGGTCGCCCCGAGCAGGCCCAGGCCGACCGTGTACATCCCGGCGACGCCGCCGCTGCGGAACGCGACCTTGAGCGCGGCGGGCAGCGAGCCGGCCTTGGCGGCGGCGGCGGTGCGGACGTTGCCCCGCACGGCGAGGCTCATCCCGATGAAGCCGGTCAGCCCGGACATGAGGCAGCCGCCGATGAACGCCAGCGTGCGGAACAGGCCGGACTGCACGAACGACAGCGCTTCCGTGCCGTTCGGCTTGACGACCTTGGTCGAGGTGACGAAGACGATCGCGGCGACGGGTACGACGATGATCGCGATCGTCTGGAACTGCCGCCGGAGATACGCCATCGCGCCGACCTGGATCGACTTGGCGATCTCGATCATCGTCGGCGTGCCCTCGTCGGCGGCGAGCACCCCCTGGCGGAGCACGAAGCCGACCACGATGGCGAGGATGGCGGTGGCGGCCGAGAAGATCAGCCAGACCCACTCGCCACCCGCCAAGTTGAAGACCTGGTAGCCGCCCTCGGCTGCGAGCGTGACGATCTGAGACATGTGGTCTACGGGCTCCTTCCCCCTGGGACGCTGCCGGCCGGTCGGCGCTCGCCGGCGGGCAGGTTACTTCGCGTCCCCGTCCCGGGACTCCTCGTGGAGGTGGTACGGCAGCGACGTGACCACCGTGCCCTTCCGGAACAGCAGCCGCCCCTTGAGCAGCAGGGCGGTCTGGTTGTGGAGCAGGTGGCCCCACCAGTGGTCGACGACGAACTCGGGGATGAGGACGGTGACGATGTCGTTCTCCCAGCGCGCGTCGATCTCGTCGACGTAGCGGAGGATCGGCCTCGTGACCTCCCGGTAGGGGTCGTAGACGATCTCGAGCGGGACGTCGATGTTGCGCTCGGCCCAGGCCCGCTCGATCCGCTCCTGCTCCTCCTCGTCCGACACGACGGTGACGGCGACGACCCGGGTCGGATTGAGCGACTTGGCGTACGCGAGCGCGTCGAGCACGCCGCGGTGCATGCCGCCGACCAGCACGACGACGGTGTGGTTCATCGGCGGGGGCCTGTAGTCGGGAGGAATGGTCAGCTGCTTCCGGACCCGTTGGTAGTGCCGGTGGATGCCCTTGAAGAGCAGCACGATCGCCGGGATCACGATGATCGGCACCCACGCGCCGCTCGTGAACTTCGTGATCGCGACGATGAACGTGACGATGCCGGTCGCCACGGCGCCGACGGCGTTGATCACCATGTTGCGCTTCCAGGCGGGCTCGCGCAGCCGGAGGTGGTGGACCACCATGCCCGTCTGCGACAGCGTGAACGACGTGAACACGCCGACGGCGTAGAGAGGGATGAGGGCGTTGGTGATCCCACCGAAGGCGATGATCAGGAGGGCGCCAGCCCCGAGAGCACGAGGATGCCGTTCGAGAACACGAGCCGATCGCCGCGGTTGGCGAGCTGCCGGGGCAGGTAGCCGTCGCGGGCGATGATCGACGAGAGCCGGGGGAAGTCCGCATAGGCGGTGTTCGCGGCCAGCGTCAGGATCGCCGCCGTCGCGAACTGCAGGAGCACGAAGACGGGCCCGTTGCCGAACACGACCAGGCCCAGCTGCGAGATGACCGTCTCGTCGTGGCTCGGGTACGGGTGCAGCCGGTGGCGAGCAGCGCGGTGCCGAAGAACAGCGTGCCGAGGATCGTGCCCATCGCCACCAGCGTCTTGGCGGCGTTCTTCGACTCGGGCCGCCGGAACGCGGGAACGCCGTTGCTGATCGCCTCGACGCCGGTCAGCGCGACCGCGCCCGACGAGAAGCCCTTCAGGATCAGGAACAGCCCGAGGGTCCCGCCGGCCTCACGGGTGCCCTCGAACGCCGCCTGTCGAAGGGCACCTGGCCGATGTCGCCGAAGTAGCTGCGGATGAGGCCGAACGCGACGAGCGCCGCGAGCGTGATGATGTAGATGTAGGTCGGCGCCGCGAACAGCCGGCCCGACTCCTTGATGCCCCGCAGGTTCGCGAGGGCGATGAACGCGATGAGCCCGAGACCGAGCTCGACGCGATGCGTCGCGAGCCCCTCGAACGCGGGAATCGAGATGATGGCCGCGACGCCGGCCGAGATCGACACCGCGACCGTGAGGATGTAGTCGACGAGCAGTGACCCGCCGGCGACGAGCGACGGCGTCTCACCGAGGTTCTCGCGGCTGACGATGTAGCTCCCGCCGCCGCTCGGGTAGGCGAAGATCGTCTGCCGGTACGACGTGCACACGATCGCGAGAAGGATCGCGACCGCGATCCCGATCGGCACGAGCGTGTCGAGGCCGAGCGCGAGGCTCGACGCGCCGACCGCGGTGACGAACAGGATCTCCTCGGTCGCGTACGCGGTCGACGAGATCGCGTCGGACGAGAAGACCGCGAGCCCGATGGTCTTCGGGATGCGCTGGTGTTCCTGCTCGACGGTCGCCAGGGGCCGTCCCACCAGCAGTCGCTTGAGGATCGCCACCCCGTCCCCCGGGGATCGGTTGCCATCGGACCTGAACGAAGGCTGACCTCGCGGGTCAGCCGTCGGCGCCAGCATGCCATGCCGGTTGCCCGTCCTTACTGCTCGGGACGTGTCAGGCGTCCTACGATCGACGCCTCCGAGGCCGGGGAGGGACAGCGTGCACGTCGTGGTCGTGGGGTGTGGCCGGGTGGGAAGCGAGCTCGCCGGCACCCTCGAGAAGTCCGGCCACACGGTCGCCGTGATCGACAAGAACCCGAACGCGTTCCGGCGGCTCCCGGCCGGCTACGCCGGGCAGCGGGTCGTCGGCTTCGGCTTCGACCGCGACAACCTCGAGGAGGCCGGCATCGAGCGGGCGGGCGCGCTCGCGGCCGTGACGAACGGAGACAACTCCAACATCCTCGTCGCCCGCATCGCCCGGGAGTCCTTCGGGATCGAGCGGGTCGTCGCCCGCATCTACGACCCGCGGCGGGCGGTCATCTACCAGCGGCTGGGCATCCCGACGGTCGCCACCGTGTCGTGGACGACCGATCAGGTGCTGCGGCGCCTCCTCCCGGCCGAGCAGCCGCACGACTGGATCGACCCGAGCGCCCGGGTGAGCCTCGTCGAGCGGGTGCTGCCGGCGCGCTGGGGCGGCAAGAAGCTCGCCCCGCTGAACGAGCCCGGCCGCTTCGTGCTGGCGGCGGTGACGAGGCTGGGCACGGCCCAGGTCGCGGGCGCCCAAGCTCGTCGGGCAGGAGGGCGACGTGCTGCACTTCGTCGTCGACGTCACCGCCATCGACGCCCTGCGCGAGCGCCTCGAGCACGGGCCGGAGGCATAGCGATGCGGGTCGCGATCGCCGGCGCCGGCAACGTCGGGCTCTTCATCGCCAACGACCTGCACGCGACCGGGTCACGAGGTGCAGCTCATCGAGCAGAACCCGGCCGTCGCCGAACGCGCCGTCGCCGACGAAGGCGTCGAATGGTTCATCGCCGACGCGTGCGAGGTGTCGTCCCTCAAGGAAGCCGGTCTCGAGCGCTGCGATGTCGTGGTCGCCGCCACCGGCGACGACGAGGACAACCTCGTGATCTCGCTGCTCGCCAAGCAGGAGTTCGCGGTGCCCCGCGTGATCGCCCGGGTCAACCACCCCAAGAACGAATGGATGTTCAACGAGAACTGGGGCGTCGACCTCTCGGTCTCGACCCCGCACCTCATCACCGCGCTCGTCGAGGAGGCGGTCAGCGTGGGGCGGCTCGTGCGCATCCTCCAGTTCGAGCGGGGGCAAGCCCGCCTCGTCGAGGTCACGTTGGCCGAGAACGCACCCGTGGTCGACCGCGCGCTGAAGGACATCGACATGCCGCGCGACGCCACCGTCGTCGCCGTCGTCCGCAGCGAGCACGTCGTGATGCCCCGCGGCGACACGACGTTCGAGGCCGGCGACGAGGTGCTGGCGATGGTGACGCCGGACTCCGAGGAGAACGTCCGCGGCATCCTGACCGGCGAGGAGTGACGAGCCCTCCGCCGGAGGTTCAGCCGAGCAGCTCGTACTCGGGGTTGTAGACGAGGTAGCGGTTGCCGTCCTTGCCGGCGACCCCCGCGAACAGGACGCGTGCCCGGGCGACATGCCGGGGATCTTGCGCCGCCCGAGGAACACGCCGACCACGGAACCGCGCCCGTCGCTGACGGTCACCTCGACCGCGGGCGCGCCGGCCCGGGGGACGATGCGCACCGCCCGGATCTCCCCCGCCAC
>CAWIJM010000010.1:0-122709 GCA_963836445.1 uncultured Actinomycetes bacterium | reverse complement strand
CTGAGCGTGTGCCGCTCACCGTCGACGTCGTCTCGCCCGAGCGGGTCCTCTACAGCGGCGAGGCCGACATGGTCGTGTGCCGGACCTCGGAGGGCGAGATCGCGTTCCTGCCCGGGCACGTCTCGTTCCTCGGCGCACTCGGGATCGGCGTCGTGCGCAGCCTGTTGCCCGATCACGGCGAGCAGGCGATCGCCGTGCACGGAGGGTTCGTCGAGGTCGCGAAGGACCGCGTCATCGTCCTCTCCGACGTCGCCGAGCTGGCCGATCAGATCGATGTCGAGCGGGCCCGGAGCGCCCGGCAACGGGCCGAGGAGCGGCTGAGCGTGGATCCTGACGACGAGGACGCCCAGGCTGCCCTCTTGCGCGCGCGACAACACGCCTCGAGGTGGCCGGAGCCGTCGAGCGCGGAGGTGGCGGACGGCGGGCGACGTCGTCGTCCCGAGGCCGCGGTCTAGCTTGTGCCCATGCGCCGGCTCATCCCCCTGGCCGTCGCGCTCGCGCTGCTGCTGGAGCTCGGCGCCGCGTCCGTCGGCACGGCAGGCGCGCTTCCGCGCGGTTCGGGACGGACCGATGTTGCCGCGTACCGCGGGCTGGGCACGTGGGTCGACGTGTTCGACTACGTCCCCGCGTTTCCAGAACGGCGGCAACGACCCGGCGGTCACGACGGCCAGCTTCGACGACATGTCCCGCCTCGGCGTCAAGACCGTCTACCTCCAGGCAGCGCAGGACGACGACCGTTCACCCGGGGAGACTGTGGACAAGAAGCTGCTCGGTCGCATGCTCCGGGCTGCCCACAAAGCCGACCTCCGCGTCGTCGCGTGGTACCTGCCGCGGTTCGCCGACCCGAGCTCGGACTTCCGCCACGTCCGCGCGCTGTTGAACTTCAAGGCCGACGGGGAAGAGTTCGACGGCCTTGCGCTCGACATCGAATGGAATCGCAGCGTGCCCGACGCCGAGGAGCGCAACACGGCGCTCGTGGACCTCTCCAAGCGCGTCCGGCAAGCCGCCGGCGACCGTCCCGTCGGCGCCATCGTCCTCGAGCCCGTCTTCCTCGAAGTCGTCAGCCCGGACTTCTGGCCCGATTTCCCGTGGCGGAAGCTGTCCTCGCTGTACGACATCTGGCTCCCCATGTCGTACTGGACGAACCGCAACTCCGACTCGGGATACAAGGAGGGCTTCAAGTACACCGACGAGAACATCCGCCGGGTCCGCAACAACCTCGATGACAAGAACGCGCCGGTGCACGCCATCGGTGGCATCGCCGACACCGCGCTCATCAACGACTACGCCGGGTTCCTGCGCGCCGTGCAGAAGGACGACGCGATCGGCTGGTCGATCTACGACTACAGCACCACCGTCAGCACGGCCTGGCCGCGGTTGCGAAGAGGATAAGACCGCGTGTGAAAGGGCACCTCCGGCAGGGGCCGGGGTTTCCCCGGCCCCGGATCGAGACGATGGTGAGCTGGAGCACTTGCGCTCGCAAGCGCGACCAGAAAGTCAGTCGTACTTGAGGGACGAGTACCGCATGAGCTTCTGCCAGCGGTGGCGTGGCCTCGATCTTGCGGATCGTGCCCGACTTCGACCGCATCACGAGCGACTGCGTGCTCGGCGCCGTTGCCCCAGTAGCGCACGCCGCTTGAGCAGGTCGCCGTCGGTGATCCCGGTCGCGGAGAAGAAGACGTCGTCGCCGGAGACGAGGTCGTCGGTCGTGAGCACGCGGCTGAGGTCGTAGCCGGCGTCGAGGGCGGCGGTGCGCTCGTCGTCGTTGCGCGGCCACAGCCGGCCCTGGATCGCGCCGCCGAGCGCCTTCAGCGCGCACGCGGCGATGACGCCCTCGGGCGTGCCGCCGATGCCGAACAGGACGTTGGCGCCGCTCGACGGCCACGCGGTGGCGATCGCGCCGGCGACGTCGCCGTCGGGGATGAGCCGGATGCGGGCGCCGGCCTCGCGGCACTCCTTGATGATGTCGGCGTGACGGTCGCGGTCGAGGATCGACCGCGGTGACGTCGTCGACGTCCTCGCCCGAGCGCCTTGGCGACCGCCTGGAGGTTGTGCGGTGACCGAGCGCGTCGATGTCGATCACGTCGGCCGCCTCCGGGCCGATGGCGATCTTCTCCATGTAGACGCACGGGCCGGGGTCGAACATCGTGCCCCGCTCCGACGACGGCGATGACCGCGATGGCGTTGTTGCGGCCGAGCGACGTGAGCGTCGTGCCGTCGATCGGGTCGACGGCGATGTCGCACTGCGGGCCGCCGGCGCCGATCTCCTCGCCGTTGTAGAGCATCGGCGCCTCGTCCTTCTCGCCCTCGCCGATGACGACGACACCGTCCATCGACACGGTGTTGAGCACGAGCCGCATCGCGTCGACCGCGGCCTGGTCGGCGGCCTCCTTGTCGCCGCGGCCCATCCACCGGCCGGCGGCGAGCGCGGCGGCCTCGGTCACCCGGGCCAGCTCCATCGCGAGGTTGCGATCAGGGACCTGCGCTGCTCCATGGCCGGCTGCTCCTCCAGACGTCGGCGCTTGTGGGCGGACTGTACCCTCACCCTCGGGTCACCCCGGAGGGCTCGACACATCCGCGCCTTCAGATCCGCCTCGTCACCACCCTGGTCCAACGCCAGACGGCGGTACCGTTGACGCAGTGACGACGGCACGCGACCGCTGGCAGGCGGCTTTCGAGCAGGCCGAGCGGCGCGACGCCGACTTCGACACGATGTCGGGCGTGCCGGTCGAGCCGGTCTACGGGCCGGACGACGGCGAGTTCCCCGGCGAGTACCCGTACACACGCGGGCCCGTACGCGTCGATGTACCGGTCGAAGCTGTGGACGATGCGGATGTTCGCGGGCTTCGGCACCGCGCCCGACACGAACCGGCGCTTCCACGACCTGCTGGCCGCCGGCGGCGACGGGCTGTCGACCGCGTTCGACCTGCCGACGCTCATGGGTCGCGACTCCGACGACCCGCTCGTCGCTGGGCGAGGTCGGCAAGTGCGGCGTCGCGGTCGACACGCTCGCCGACGTGGAGGACCTCTACCGCGGCATCGACCTCGCGAAGGTCACGACGTCGATGACGATCAACTCGCCGGCCGCGATCCTGCTCGCGATGTACGTCGCCGCGGCCGAGCGTGGCGGCGCGTCGAGGCGGGAGCTCGGCGGCACCCTCCAGAACGACATCCTCAAGGAGTACCAGGCGCAGAAGGAGTTCATCTTCCCGCCCCGCCCGTCGATGCGGCTCGTCGCCGACACGATCCGCTTCTGCACCGCCGAGATGCCGCGCTGGCACCCGATCTCGGTGTCCGGCTACCACATCCGCGAGGCCGGGAGCACCGCCGCGCAGGAGCTCGCGTTCACGCTCGCGAACGGGTTCGCGTACGTCGAGGCGGGAACGGCGGCGGGCCTCGCAGTCGACGAGTTCGCGCCCCGCCTGTCCTTCTTCTTCAACGCGCACATCGACTTCTTCGAGGAGATCGCCAAGTACCGGGCCGCGCGTCGCATCTGGGCCCGGTGGATGCGCGACCGGTACGGCGCCCGGGCCGAGCGGTCGCTGCAGCTCCGGTTCCACACCCAGACCGCGGGCGTGTCGCTCACCGCGCAGCAGCCCGAGGTCAACATCGTCCGCACCGCGATCGAGGCGCTCGCCGGCGTGCTCGGCGGCACGCAGAGCCTGCACACGAACTCGATGGACGAGGTGCTCGCGCTCCCGAGCGAGAAGGCGGCCCGCCTGGCGCTGCGGACCCAGCAGGTCATCGCCGACGAGACCCGCGTCGCGAACGTCGCCGACCCGCTGGGCGGCTCGTGGTACGTCGAGGAGCTCACCGACGAGATGGAGCGCCGGGCCGAGGCCGTCTTCGCCCACCTCGACCGGCTCGGCGGCGGGTCGATCCTCGAGGGCGTGCTCCGCGGCATCGAGTCGGGCTGGTTCCAGGGCGAGATCGCCGACGCCGCCTACGAGCTCGAGCGCAAGCTCAACGACGGCCGCCATCTCGTCGTCGGCGTGAACGTGGCCACCGAGGGCGACGACCAGCCACCCGAGATCCTGCGCATCGGGCCCGAGGTCGAGGAGACCCAGCTGAAGCGCCTCGCCCAGGTCAAGGCCGACCGCGACGACGCCGCGGTCGACGCCGCGCTGGCCCGCATCCGGGCCGACGCCGCCGAGCCCGACGTCAACCTCATGCCCGCGCTCGTCGACGCGGTGTCGACGCACGCGACCGTGGGCGAGATCGTCGGCGCCCTCGCCGACGTGTTCGGCCGCCACCGCGAAGACCCCGTCATCTGAGGATGGACGCCCGACCTCCTCGAGGTCGCGGCGCGCGCCGCCAAGGGGTTCATGCCCGACGACGAGGGCCTCGCGCTCCACGACGCCGGCCGCGACGCCGCGTCCGTCGGGCCCCTCCTCGAGGTCGGCAGCTACTGCGGCAAGTCGGCGGTGTACCTGGGCGCGGCGGCGCGCGCCGGCGGCACCGTCGTGTTCAGCGTCGACCACCACCGCGGCTCGGAGGAGAACCAGGCCGGGCTGGGAGCACCACGACCCCGAGGTCGTCGATCCCGCGACCGGCCGCATGGACACGCTGCCGTTCTTCCGGCGCACGATCGAGCGCGGCCGGCCTCGAGGACGTCGTGGTCGCGGTCGTCGGCGACTCGCCGACGATCGCCGCGACACTGGCGCACGCCGCTCGGGCTGGTGTTCATCGACGGCGGCCACGCCCTCGACGTCGTGCTCGCCGACTACGAAGCCTGGTCGCCGCACGTCGCGGCGGGCGGCGTGCTCGTCTTCCACGACGTGTTCGAGGATCCCCGCGACGGCGGCCAGGCGCCGTTCGAGGTGTGGAAGCAGCGCCGTCGCCTCAGGCTTGTTCACGCCGGTGTCGACGACCGGCAGCCTCCGCGTGCTGCGGCGCTAGCTGCGTTCCCGGCGTCCCTGGCGGGCCATCTCGGCTTCGATCTCGGCGCCGGCTGCGAAGAGCTCGGCGGGGGAGAGGCCGAGGGGGAGGCCCTCGCCGCGGAACAAACCTGCGGTCGGCGCGTGACCCGCCAGCGCGTGGGCAGCGAGCACGACGGAGGCCGAGTTCCAGGTGGGCTGCTCGACGGGGTACAGCTGGCCGTCCCGAGCGAATGCGCCGCCCTCGAAGTTCGCGCCCGTCCAGTAGCCGCCGCCGTCGGCCCGGAGGAACTGCACCGACTCGAACAGATCGCTCGCTTCGTTGTGCGCGCCGATGGCGTCGAGCGCCATCACCAGTTCGCACGTCTCGGCGGCGGTGACCCACGGTCGGTCGGAGACGCAGCGCGCCCCCCGGCCCTCGACCACGAACGTCTTCCAACCCGACGCCACCCGGGCGTGGGCGGCGTGGCCGCGGAGGACGCCCCCGAGGATCGGGTAGTACCAGTCCATCGCCCAGCGCGCTTTGTCGAGGAAGACGTTCGGGCCGGTGCGCGACGGCGATCGCGAGGGAGCCGAGTGACAGCTCCCAGTCGGGGCGCTCGTGGCCGAGGTGCTCCGCGATCGCGATCGCGCAACGCAGGCTGGCATGGACGCTGGACGACCCGGTGAGCAGGGCGCCGTCGTCGGGATCGTCGCCGCGCCACGCGATCTCGCCCGTCTCCGTCTGGTAGTCGAGCACGTAGTCGATGGCGAGCTCGACGACGGGCCAGAAGTCCTCGAGGAAGCGCCGGTCGCACGTCGACAGGTAGTGGTGCCACGCGCCGTTCGCGATGTAGGCCGTGACGTTCGTGTCGAGCGTCGGATCCTTCACGGCGTCGCCGACGTAGTACGCGTGCCACGCGCCGTCCGGCCGCTGGCGGCTCCGAAGCCACTCGTACGCCCGTTCGGCTTCCGCGTGGCGGCCGCCGACGTCGAGCGCCATGGCCGCTTCGACCAGGTTCCACGGGTCGGTGTGGTGATCCGGCGCCCACGGGATGTTGCCGTCGGGAAGCTGGATGGCGGCGATCGCGTCGACCGTGTCCGCAAGCTTGTCGGCGGTCACAATCCCTTCGACGTTGCTGAGCACGTTCATTGCAGCTTCTCCGTATAGATGACGAGGCTCTTGCCCAGGACGGGATTGAGCGTCCGGTCGAGGAGCCGTGCCCACCGGGGGCGGTTGGTCAGGTCCCAGACGAGGAAGTCGTGGTACTTGCGGACGGGCCACGCGTCGGGGTTGTCGACACCCACCGCGCACTTGAGCATCCAGTACGGGGAGTGGAGCGCGTGCGCGTGATGCGAGCCCCGCAGGACCAAGCCGGCCCGCTCGAGCTTCGCCTCCAGCTCGGGCTGGCGGTAGATGCGGACGTGCCCGCCGGGGGTGTCGTGGTACCGGTGGTCCAGCGCCCAACAGATCCGTTCCGGCCACCGCGTCGGCACGGTGACCGCCAGCCGACCACCGGGCCGCAGTACCCGGACGAGCTCGCGCGAGTGTGGCCTCGTCGTCGGGGATGTGCTCGAGCACCTCGGCGGCGATGATCCGATCGAACGAGTCGTCGGGGAACGGCAACGTCGAGCGCGTCACCGTTGACCATCCCGCCCGCAGGGCCGTGCGGCAGCTCACGTGCCGCGACCATCCCGCCACTCACGGCCGCCGCGTCCTTGAGCTCGGCGGCGTCGGCGTCGAGGGCGACGACCGTCGCGCCGCGCCGCATCGCTTCGAACGCGTGACGTCCGCCGCCGCATCCGAGGTCGAGCAGCGTGGCGCGGTCGCGCAGATCGAGTCGTTCGAAGTCGACGGTCAGCATCAGCGCGCCGGCGCTCCACTCTGCTCGTCGAGCAGCGCGCGGTAGTGCTCGACCGTGCCCTCGGCGGTCTTGCGCCACGTGAAGCGTTCGAGCACCCGAGCCCGGCCCGCGGCGCCGAGACGCGCCCGCAGCCCGGGATCGTCGAGGGCGCGGTCGAGGGCGATGGCGAGGGCCGAGACGTCACCCGGCGGCACGAGGAGCCCGGTCTCGCCGTCGCGCCCGACGACCTCGGGGAGCGCGCCGCCGGTGGTCGCGACGATCGGGACGCCGCACGCCATCGCCTCGACCGCCGGCAGTGAGAAACCCTCGTACAGCGACGGCACCGCCGCCAGCTCGGCCTCGGCGTAGAGCTCGACGATCCGGTCGGTCGACACGCCGTGCACGAACTGGACGGCGCCGTCGAGGCCGAGCCGGTCGATCAACGCCGGGATCCCGCTCTTGTCCTTCGACTTCCCGATCACGACGAGGTGCGCATCGGCGCGCTCCGTACGCACCTTGGCGACCGCCTCGAGCAACGGGGCGAGACCCTTCATCGGGACGTCGGCGCTCGCCGTCGTCATGATGCGGCCGGGGACGCGTCGCACGTCGGGCCGGGGGCGGAACACTGCAGGGTTGGCGCCGACCGGGACCACATGGACGCGACCCTGGTCGACGTGCATCTGGTCGAGGATGTCGCGCCGCGAGGAATCGGACACGGTGATGAGCCGCGGGAGTTGGCGGGCGACGCGCGTCTGCATGTCGATGAACCCGTACCAGCGGCGCAGCGTGAGCCGCTTCCAGGCGCGCTTGGCGTACGCGAGGTCGAGGTCACGATCGACGGTGACGGGGTGATGGAGCGTTGCGAGCATCGGCCATCCGTCGTCCACCATCTTGGCGAGGTCGGTGCCGAGGGATTGGTTGTCGTGCACCACGTCGAAATCGGCGCGGCGGTCCCGCAGCAGCCTGCGAACACGCAGGCTGAACGTGTACGGCTCGGGGAAGCCGGCGGCGCACATGATGGCGAACTCGGCCACGTCGATGCGGGTCTTGAACTCCCACGGCCACGGCACCCGGAACGGGTTCTCGGGTTGGTACAGATCGAGACTCGGCACACGCGTCAGCTGGGCCGGATCGGCGAGCTCCGGGTACGGCTGCCCCGAGAAGACCTCGACCGTGTGGCCGAGAGCGGTGAGCTCGCGCGCCAGCTCGCGGGTGTAGACACCCTGGCCGCCGCAATGCGGATTGCCGCGATACACCAGATAGGCGACGCGAAGGGGCTGATCCGGGCGCGGCATGAAGGGGCAGCCTATCGGGAGAGGGCGGGTACCCTCCCCGCGGCGACGGCCGCAAAGGAATCATGATGAACACGATCTACGCCGGTCCGAAGCGCGGCGCCGACCGGGCGGTGCTCCTGGCGCACGGCGCGGGCTCCGACATGCACGCGGCGACGCTCGCCCGCGTCGCGGACGCGCTCGCGGCGGCGAAGGTCCCGTCGCTCCGGTTCAACTACCCGTATCGCGACGCGGGGAAGAAGTCACCGGACAGGGCGGTGGTGCTCGACGCCGCCACGCGTGAAGCGGCCGCCGAGCTCGCGGCGCGCACCAAGCTGCCACCCGAGCAGCTCGTGCTGGGGGGGCGGTCGATGGGCGGCCGGTACTGCTCGCTCGTCGTCGGCGCCGACGACGACCCTGTGCCCGCGCTCGGTCTGCTCCTGCTCGGCTATCCCTTGCACGCGCCGGGGAAGCACGACCAGCCCCGCGTCGAGCACTTCCCGCGCATCCGGGTTCCGTGCCTGTTCGCGAGCGGGACGCGTGATTCGCTCGCCGGCCGGGACGCGCTCACCGACGCGGTCAAGGCGATCAAGGGCCCTGTCACGATGCACTGGCTGGACTCCGCCGACCACGGGTACCGGCCGAAGAAGGCGTCCGGCCGCACGGTCGACGATGTCGCGGCCGAGGTTGCCGAGGTCTCGGTCGACTGGGTGCAGGCGCTCCCCGCCTGACTCGTTCTCGACAGGGAAACGGTCGGAGATCGACATTTTCGCTGCCGAGAACGACGGGGTCATGCGTCACACCCGGGAAGGCCTTCTCCGGACTCGCGAACTCCACGCGAAGGGACCGTGAACCGGGCCGTATTGTTCAGGTCCCGGCCCTTGCACCTGCGAAACTATGGGCATGCGAGTTCGTCGTTACTTCGCCTTCGTCGACCTGTGCGGTTTCACCCGTTTCACCGAGGTGCACGGTGACGAGGAGGCGGTTGCAGTCCTCACCGGCTTCCGTACTCTCGTGCGTTACATCGCGTCCGAGCACGGTGTGCGGGTTGCGAAGTGGCTCGGTGACGGTGCGATGTTCGTCAGCACCGACGGCCCCGCGCTGGCGGCCGCGCTCCTCGCGCTCGACCAGCGCGCTTCGGATGCGGTCGATCTGCCGATCCGAGCCGGGTTCTCCGGCGGCGACGTGATCCTCTTCGAAGGCGACGACTACATCGGCGGTCCGGTGAACCTCGCGTCGCGGCTGTGCGACGTCGCCGCGCCCGGGGAGATCCTGGCCGGCGCCGACATGGCCGAGTTCGTGGCGGACGGCGCCGACCTCCGACCGGTCGAGCCCCGGCTCGTGCCCGGCTTCATGCAGCCCGTCCCGATCGTGGCGTTGGCCGTCGCCGAGCCCATCACGGGCACACACGAGATCATCGCCAGCTGAGCTTCTCCGGCTCGGCGCAACCGGGCGGTAGCCTGCATCGCCATGGCATTCGCGACCCTGCACTTCGAGCGCGACGGGAACGTCGGATGGCTCCGGCTCTCCCGTCCGGACCGGCTGAACGCCTTCACGCCCGAGATGTGGCGCGAGCTGCGCGAGATCGGCGAGGAACTGCGCGACGACCAGGATCTGCGCGCGCTCGTCGTCATCGGCGAGGGCCGCGCGTTCTCGAGCGGCATCGACACGGCGGTCTTCTCCGGAGACACCCTCGACGGCGACACGCTCGAGACGGATCGAGATGCCCCTCGTCGCCACGACGATCCCGCCGTCGACGCGATCATGCAGACCCAGGACTCGTACACGTGGCTCGAAGAGGCGCCGTACGCGACGATCGCCGCGGTGCGCGGCTACGCGCTCGGTGCCGGGCTCCAGCTCGCGCTGGCATGCGACGTGCGCGTCTTCGCCGAGGGTACGAAGGCGGGCCTGCTCGAGTTCAAGTACGGAATCCTCCCCGACCTGGGCGGCACCCAACGGCTCCCACGCGCCGTCGGCGCGGCAAAGGCCAAGGAGCTCATCTTCACCGCGAGCCAGATCGACGCCGAGGAGGCGTTCCGCATCGGGCTCTCGCAACGGCTCGTTCCCGACGCCGACCTCGAGCCCACCGTTCGCGAGCTCGCTACCACCATCGCCGCGCAGCCGCCGCTCGCCGTCGAGGGCGCCAAGCGAGCGGTGAACGTGGCCGGCATCGTCCCGACGCGCGACGGGCTGCGCATCGAAGCCGAGGGCCAGGCGGTCTGCCTCCGCTCGGACGACATGAAGGAAGCGCTCGCCGCCTTCGTCGAGCGGCGGGCGCCGAGCTACCAGCGCCGCTAGAGCCGAAGTGATGGACGCGTTCGTCGTCCGGGCCAACGGTCCGCTGTCCGGCACCCTGCGCGTGCGCGGCGCGACCAAGAACGCCGGACTCAAGCAGATGGCGGCGGCGTTGCTGGCGCCCGGAGTGACGGTGCTCCGCAACCTGCATCCGGTTCTCGACCTCGACGCGATGCTGGACGTGATGCGCGCCATCGGCGCCGGCACCGCGTGGACGGGCGAGAACGAGCTCACGATCGACGCCACGGGACCACTCACTCCGGAGGCGCCGTACGAGCTCGTCACACGGATGCGCGCCTCGATCAACGTGCTGGGACCGTTGCTGGCGCGCTGCGGGGAGGCGCGGGTCGCGATGCCCGGCGGCGACAACATCGGGAGCCGCAAGCTCGACATGCACTTCCGCGGGTTGCAAGCCATGGGCGCCGAGCTCGAGATCGTGCACGGTCTCATCGAGGCGCGGTGCCAGACGTTGTGTGGCACCCGCATCGTGCTCGACTTCCCGAGTGTCGGCGCCACCGAGAACCTGCTCACGGCGGCCGTGTTGGCGAAGGGGCAGACGGTGCTCGACAACGCCGCCCGCGAGCCGGAGATCAGCGACCTGGCGGCTTTCCTCAACCGCATGGGCGCGCAGATCTCCGGCGCCGGATCGTCGACGATCGAGGTCGACGGGGTCGAGAGCCTCACACCGGTCGAGAACGAGGTGATGGGGGACCGCATCGAAGCGGGCACCATCCTGATGGCGTGCGGTGTCGCCGGCGGTGAGGTCACGATCGACGGCACGCGCCTGGAGCACCTCGAGATGGTGGCGCTGAAGCTCGGTGAGATGGGCCTCGACGTCTCGCCCACCCCCGACGGTCTTTGGGCCCGCTGCGACGAGCGGCTGCACGCCGTCGACGTGGCGACGCTGCCCTACCCCGGGTTCGCGACGGACTTCATGCCGTTGGTCGTGGCGCTGCTCGCCACCGCCGAAGGCTCGGCCATCGTCACCGAGAACGTGTTCGACAACCGCTTCGGGTTCGTCGACGAGCTCCACCGCATGGGCGCCGACATCCGCAACGAGGGACGGCACGCCGTGGTCCGCGGTGTCGACCGCCTGTCCGGTGCCCCGGTGCGGGCACAGGACGTGCGGGCCGGCGCCGCGCTGGTGGTCGCCGGGCTCGCGGCCGAGGGCGAGACCCTTGTGCTCGACCCGTATCACGTCGATCGTGGCTACCCCGACCTCGCCGGCCAGCTCCAGGCGCTCGGCGCCGACGTCCGACGGGAGCGGGAAGGCGTGGGAGAATAGGAGTGTTGGACAAGAGACCCGGGTCCGACCCACCGAGCGGAGTAGCGCATGCCCACTGAGACCGACACCGACGACCGGGAAGCCGGCGTCCTCGAGGCCATCGACGCCATCCGTCCCGCCCTCCAGAGCGACGGCGGCGACATCGTCTTCAACGGCATCGACGCCGACAGCGCCGTCCACGTCACGCTGGTGGGGGCGTGCGGCACGTGCCCGGTGTCGATGATGACCCTCAAGGCGGGAGTCGAGCGGATCATCATGGACCGGGTCCCGGGGATCACCGAGGTGATCTCCGAATAGCGGCGATCCACAATCCGCCCGCGCTCGTCGACGCCGCCCGCCGCGGCGACCGAGCCGCGATCGCCAAGCTGATCTCGCTCGTCGAGGCCGGCGGCGCGGCGGCCACCGAGGCCGTCGGCCGCTTGTACCTGAGCACCGGTGGCGCGTACACGATCGGGATGACCGGCGCGCCCGGCTCGGGCAAGTCGACGCTCACCGACAAGCTCATCGGCCTCATCCGCGGCTCCGGCAACGAGGTGGGCGTGCTCGCGATCGATCCGAGCAGCCCCTTCAGCGGGGGAGCGATCCTCGGCGATCGCGTCCGCATGCAGGACCACGCCACCGACGACGGTGTGTTCATCCGTTCTATGGCGACCCGCGGTCACCTCGGGGGCCTGTCGCTGGCGACGCCCCAGGCCGTGCGGATCCTCGACGCCGCCGGCAAGCCGTGGATCATCATCGAGACGGTCGGCGTCGGGCAGGTCGAAGTCGAGGTCGCGGGCGCGGCCGACACGACGGTCGTCGTCGTGAACCCGCGATGGGGCGACGGCGTGCAGGCCAACAAGGCGGGCCTGCTCGAGATCGCCGATGTGCTCGTCGTGAACAAGGCCGACCGCGAGGGCGCGGCCGACACCATGCGCGACCTGCAGGTGATGCTCGAGCTGGCCGGGGAGCGCGACTGGCGGCCGCCGATCGTCGAGACCGTCGCGACCGAGAACCGGGGGATCGACGACCTCTGGCGGGCGATCCTCGACCATCGTGCTCACCTCGAGGCCGACGGGCGGCTCGATCGCCGCCGCGACGCGCGCCTGCGCGAGGAGCTGCGAGCGATCGTGCACGAGCGTCTGCGGGCCGGCGCCGACGAGCGCTGTCGTGGTGAGCGCTTCGACCGACTGGTGGAGCAGGTCGCGGCACGCGAGCTCGACCCGTACGCCGCCGCCGACGAGCTGCTGCAGATCTAACCTGCCCGACGTGACCGAGCACCCCCTTGCGGTGATGCTGCACGCGGCCGCGCACGGCGACCACCCGCCGCCCGACGGCTTCGTCGAAGTGATGCCGTCGCCGGGCGGCCCCGCCGACGCCATCGTCGACTTCACCGCCCACCTGGTGGTAGCGGCGGACGTGCCGGCCGACGACGTGCTGAACGCGCTGCCGACCGGCGAGCTCTCGGCCTGGACCCACCCGTCGTTCCAGCTGTGGCTGGCGGAACGGCTGGGGACCAAACCCGGGAGCCGCGACCTCGTGATGGCCGCGCTTCCTGCCGATCACGCCGATCTCGAGCTCACGCCGCGCGACGACCTCGGTGGTCACGACCGGGTGCGGCGCGCCGCTCGGTACCGCGCCGACCTCCGCGTCTTCACGGATGCCGAGGACCTCGGCGTGCTCGTCGTGGGCAGGGGCCTGGCCGGACGCATGGAATGCGCCTTCGAGGTCGAGCCGGCCGCCCGCCATCGCGGTCTCGGGCGCCGGCTCGCCTTGGCGGCGCGGACCTTCGTCCCTGACGGGCGGGCGATCTTCGCCCAGGTCGCGCCGGGAAACGTTGCCTCGGTGCGCGCCCTGCTGTCCGCCGGCTTCCGTCCTATCGGCGGCGAGGTGTTGTTCGCGCGCTCGAGCTAGTCAGACCGAATCACGTTCTCTTCAACGGGGAGACCTCATGCCCGACAGTGTCAGCATCGACCGGCGCGACGACGGCGTCGCCGTCCTGCGCATCGACCGACCTCCGCTCAATGCGCTGTCGGGGGCGGTGCTCGACGAGGTCGCCTCCTCCGCTCGCGAGCTTGCCGACGACTCGGACGTGAAGACCGTCGTCGTCTTCGGCGGACCCAAGGCGTTCGCGGCCGGGGCCGACATCAGTGAGTTCGGAGGACCGAACGAGGCGCGCGCGCTCAGCACGCGGTTTCGGGCTGCTTTCGACGCCTTCGCAGAGATCCCGCGGCCCGTCATCGCGGCGATCAACGGCGTTGCGCTCGGGGGCGGCCTCGAGCTGGCGCTGGCGTGCGATCTGCGCATCGCCGCCGACAACGCGCGCGTCGGGCAGCCGGAGACGCTCCTCGGCGTGATGCCCGGCGCCGGGGCCACCCAGCGGCTGCCCCGGCTCGTCGGGCCGTCGCGGGCCAAGGAGCTCATCTGGAGCGGCCGGCAGGTGAAGGCGGACGAGGCGCTGGCCATCGGCCTCGTCGATCGCGTCGTCCCCGCCGCCGAGCTCGAGGACGCCGCGCTGGCGTGGGCGGGATCGTTCGCTTCGGGAGCGGTCGTCGCCATGGGCGTGGCCAAGATCGTGATCGACGGCGGCCTCGCCGCTCGACTCGACGAGGGTCTCACCCTCGAGACGGAAGCCTTCGCCGAGGTGTTCGGCACCGAGGACGCGGCCACCGGTGTCCGCAGCTTCCTCGAGCACGGTCCCGGCAAGGCGAAGTTCGTCGGCCGCTAGTTATAGCTAAGCTAGGGCGCCTCGCCGGCTTCGCGCAGCTCCCGGGCCGCGAGCTCGGGTGGGACGGTGTTCACGAGGATGCCGGTGCCCTGCTCGAACCCGGCGACGACCGCCATCCTCGTCTGGACCTCGACGTACCAGTGAAAGGACGTGTCGCTCGCGCCGGGCGGACCGGTGTGGACGACGAGGTTGTACGGCGCGTCGCCGGTCGCGGCGCCGAGGCGAGCCAGCACGGAACGGGTCGCGTCGGCGAGGACGCGCATGTCGTCGTCGCAGGCTTCGTCGAAGCGAGATCCGGGGGTGCAGAGTGCGAGGCGTAGCTCGTACGGCGCGCTCCCGGCCCAAGGGCACCACGCGGCGACGGGCCCGTGGACGAGGCGGAGACCGTCGCCGGCCCGGTCGAGGTCGGCCATCACCAGGTCGTGACCCGCGTCCTCGAACCGTTCGACCGCCTGCGCGACGCCGGGCGGCACGAGATCGAGCGCCACGATCTGCGCGTGCGGGTGCTCGATCGACGCCCCCGCGGCTCGGCCGTGGTTGACCACCACCTGCACGAAGGCCCGGCCGGCGGCGAGATGACGACGGGCGCGATCTCGGAGGACGGTGAGCACCTCGGTCGCCTGTTGCTCGTCGAGCTGCGCGAACGAGGCTTCGTGGGCGGGGGAGAGCACGACGACTTCGTGCGCGCCGGTTGCACCCGGTCCGGCGTCGGTGCCGCCGACGATGGGATAGAGGTTCGGCACGACGCGCACGCGCCACCCGGGCGTGTCGGGCGCGCCGTCGCCGGTTCGGTACACCTCGGGCGGCGTCAGGTGCTCGTTGCCCGGGGCAGAAGGGGCACACATCGGCGCCCGGCGCGTCGGGCGCGGACGAGGGGAAGGTGTGCGGGCGCGCGGCACGCCCGGGTGCCAGGAGCACCCAACGACCGCTCAGCTCGTCCCGCCGTAACTCGGGCACGGGTTGGAGGCTAGAGGCGTGCCGTACGCTGGGTGTGTGACGCGCATCCCCACGGTACGAGTCGTGATCCTCGGCGGCGGCCCCGCCGGCAACACCTGTGCGACCGTGGCGGCGACGCTGGGAGCGCAGGTGACGCTGGTCGAGCGGGACGTCATCGCCGGCGCCGCCCACCTGTGGGACTGCATCCCGTCCAAGTCGATGATCGCCACCGGGGGCGAGCTGGCCGAGCTGGCTCGCGCGCACACGATGGGGCTACGGGCCGAAGGCGCCGTCGACCTCGACGCGCTCCGGGAGCGCGTGTCGTCGATCGAGCAGAAGCTCCACAACTCGATCGTGGAGCTTCTCGAGTCGCAGAAGGTCCGGCTACTCCGCGGCACCGGGCGGCTGAAGGGCCCCCACGAGATCGTGGTCGAGACCGCCAACGGGATCGAGGAGCTCGAAGCCGACTTCATCGTGATCGCAACCGGGTCGCGCCCCGCGTGCCCGAGTTCGCGCCCGTCGACGGCGAGCGCGTGCTCACCACCCGCCAGGCATACCCGCCGCCCGAGCTGCCGGAGCACATCATCGTGATCGGCTCCGGCGTCACCGGCGTCGAGTTCACGCATATGTTCGACGCCCTCGGCTCGAAGGTGACCCTGCTCGTCTCCCGCCAGCAGGTGCTGCCGCTCAAGGACCCCGAGGTGGCGGCCGCGCTCGAGGACGAGTTCATGCGCCAGGGCGTCACGCTCCTCAAGGGCGCTCGCGCCTCCGGCGTCGAGCGCACCGGCGACACGGTCCGCGTCACCTGCGAGGACGGCCGGATCGTCGAGGGATCGCACGCCGTGCTTGCCGTGGGGTCGATCCCGAACAGCGAGGACCTCGGGCTTGACGAAGCCGGCATCGAGGTCGACCAGGGTGGCTACATCGCGATCGACCACCACTGCCGCTCGCAGGTGGAGCACATCTACGCCGCCGGCGACGTGTCGGGGAAGCTGCCGCTCTCCTCGGTCGGGGCGATGCAGGGGCGCAAGATCGCCGAGCACCTCATGGGCCTCCACAACCGGCCCCACCGTCATCTCGACTACGACAAGGCGGCGCAGGCGGTCTTCACTGATCCCGAGATCGCCGAGGTCGGTCTCGCCGAAGCGGAGGCGTTCTCGGTCGGCAGGAAGATCCGCGTCACAAAGGTGCCGATGTCGTCGAACGCCAAGGCGCACATCAAGGGCGACCCGCGCGGGTTCGTGAAGATCCTCTCCGACCCGGCGACCGGTGTCGTGCTCGGCGGTTCGATCGTCGGGCGCAACGCCGCCGAGCTCATCAGTGTGCTCGCTGTCGCCGTGACGAACGGTCTCACCACCGCCGACATCGTCGACTCGCTCCTCGTGTATCCCACGCTGTCCGAGTCCCTGGCCGAAGCCGCGTCGTAAGGCGGCGAGCTACACGAGCTCGCCGCGGGTGACGGTCACAGCACGGCCACCGAGAATGGTGCGATCCCCGTCGACCGTCACCCGCACGACGCCGCCCCGCCCCGACGCCTGGTAGCCCGTCAACTCGGTCTTCCCGAGCCGCTTCGACCAGTAGGGGCCGAGCGCGCAGTGCGCCGAGCCGGTCACCGGGTCCTCGTCGATGCCGAACTTCGGGCCGAAGCAACGCGAGACGAAGTCGTAGGCGGCGTCGTCGGCGCGTGCGGTCAGCACGACGATGTCGAAGGCGGCCAAGCGCGTGAAATCGGGATGCGCATCGCGCACCGCGCGCTCGGCAGCGACCTCCAGTACCCAGCCGATGCGCCCGGTGGACGCGACCGCGTCGCCCAGGCCGATCGCCTCGAGGAGGCCGCGTTCGGGCTCGGCCGCGACGACCGGGTCGGCGGGGAAGTCCAGCGCCACCTCGTCGCCGGCTCGGTGGGCGGTGAGCACGCCGCTGCGCGTCTCGAAGCGTGCCGCCACCTCCGCCGCCAGGCGGCCCGTCTCCCAGAGGACGTGTGCGCTGGCCAAGGTGGCGTGGCCGCACAGGTCGACTTCGACCGTCGGCGTGAACCACCGCAGGCCGAACCGCCCCGCCTCGCCGTCGAGCGCATGGACGAACGCGGTCTCGGACAGGTTCATCTCGGCCGCAACCGCCTGCATCCAGGCCGGGTCGCCCGGCGCGTCGAGCAGGCACACCGCGGCCGGGTTGCCGGTGAAGGGGCCGGACGCGAAGGCGTCCACCTGGAAGAGCGGCGCGCCCACGGTCCGCGGGCTACTCGATGACGATCAACACGTCGCCGGTGCCCACCGTGTCACCGGCCGCGACGCGGACCTCCTTCACGGTCCCGCCCCGCTCGGCGTTGATGTGGTTCTCCATCTTCATCGCCTCGAGCACGAGCAGCGCCTGGCCGGGCTCGACGGCGTCGTCCTGCGTGACGAGCACCTTCACGATCGTGCCCTGCATCGGCGCGCTGACGGTGCCGTCTCCGGCCCCGCCCCCGCCGGCTGCCAGTCGCGGCTTGCTGATCTTGCCTCCCCGCCGCCCTCTGCCCGCGGCCGCGTCGCCGGCGGCGGGCGTTTCCGGCAGCCACACCCGGACCGAGAAGCGCTTGCCGTCGACCTCGACCGGGACCGTGCGCTCTTCGAGCTGGACCCCGTCGCTTTCGGCGTTCGCGCCCGGCGAGACCGGGGCCGGCGCGGGCGCGGCGGCCGCGAGCAACGCCGGATCGACCTCCTCCTCGAGCCACCTCGTCGAGTGCTTGCCGGCGACGAAGTCGGGGTGGTCGAGCAGCGCGAGGTCGGCGGGCACCGTCGTGCGCACGCCGTCGACCTCGAGCTCTCGCAGCGCCCGGAGCATGCGGCGCCGAGCCGCCTCGCGGTCGGCCGCCCACACCACGAGCTTGCCGACGAGGTTGTCGTAGAACTGGGAGATCGTGTCGCCCGCCTCGTAGCCGCCGTCCCAGCGCACGCCCGGTCCGCTGGGCACGCGCAACTGGGTGATCGTGCCCGGCGACGGGAGGAAGTTCTTCGCCGGGTCCTCGGCGTTGATGCGGCACTCGATGGAGTGGCCGCGGCGCTCGACCGAATGTTGCGTGAACGACAGCGGCTCGCCCGCCGCCACCCGCAGCTGCTCCGCCACGAGATCGAGCGACGTGACCATCTCGGTCACGCAGTGCTCGACCTGGAGCCGCGTGTTCATCTCGAGGAACCAGAAGTCGCCGTCCTGGTACAGGCACTCGACGGTGCCGGCGTTCACGTAGCCGCACGCGTTCGCGACCTTCACCGCCGCTTCACCCATCGCGGCGCGCACGTCGTCGGCGAGCCCCGGCGCCGGCGTCTCCTCGACGAGCTTCTGGTGGCGGCGCTGCGTCGAGCAGTCCCGCTCGCCGAGCCACACCGTGTTGCCCTGGGTGTCGGCGAACACCTGGATCTCGATGTGGCGCGGCCGGGTCAGATACCGCTCGAGGTACGTCTCGGGCCGGCCGAAGTAGGCCTGGCTCTCGCGGGCGGCCGAGTCGAGCGCCGACTGGGCGTCGTCGGGGCCGTCGACGACCTTCATGCCCCGGCCGCCACCGCCGAACGCGGCCTTGATCGCGACCGGCCAGCCGTGCTGCTCGCCGAAGGCGACGACCTGGCCAGCGCTCGTGATCGGCTCGAGCGTGCCGGGCACCGCCTCGACGCCCGCCGACGCGGCTGCGGTGCGGGCCGAGATCTTGTCTCCCATGATCTCGATCGCGTCCGGCGGCGGCCCGATCCACGTCACGTCCCGATCGGTGATGGCGCGGGCGAAGTCGGCGTTCTCGGCGAAGAAGCCGTACCCGGGATGCACGGCTTCGGCGCCGCTGCGCGTGATCACGTCGATGATCGCGTCGGTGTTCAGGTAGCTCTCGGCGGCGCTCTGACCGCCGAGGGCGTACGCCTCGTCGGCGTAGCGCACGTGGGCGGCGTCGCGGTCCAGCTCCGAGTAGACGGCGACGGTCGCAACGTCGAGCTCGCGGCAGGTGCGCATCACGCGGATCGCGATCTCGCCTCGGTTGGCGACGAGCACCTTGCTGAAGGGCGGGGTCGGCACGGACGGCTCCTGGAGCGCCTCGATGGTGGCCGTATCCTACGGGCGATGCCCGAGGGCGAGCCGATCGAACCTACACATGAGGTTCGCTGGTTCGACTCCCTCGATTCGACGAACCGTTACCTGCTCGACGAGGCGCGCCGTGGTGCGCCGGAGGGCCTGGTGGTTGTCGCCGACTTCCAGACCGCGGGGCGCGGCCGGCGAGGGCGAGGATGGGTGGCGCCGCCCGGGGCGTCGCTCCTCGTTCTCCGTGTTGCTGCGGCCTTCGCTCGCACCGGAGCGGACGCCGCTCGTCACAATGGCGTGCGGAGTAGCCATGGTGGACGCGGTCGCGCGCGTCGCCGGCTTCACGCCCGGGCTCAAGTGGCCGAACGACCTCGTCGTCCGGGACCGCAAGCTGGTCGGGATCCTCGCCGAGCGCGAGGGCAACGCCGTGGTCGTCGGCGCCGGTGTCAACGTCGAGTGGCGGGAGTTCCCGCCCGAGCTCGCCGAGACCGCGACGGCCTGCAATCTCGAGGCCGGACATTCGGTCGACCGGCGCGAGCTGCTCGACGCGTTCCTGGCCGAGCTCGGCCCCCGCTACGCCGACCTCGCCGGTGTGGTCGACGAGTACCAGAAACGGCTGGCGACGCTGGGGCGCCGCGTGCGCGTCGAGCGGTCGGACGGCGACCTCGTCGGCCGTGCCGTCGGGATCGGCGACGCCGGTGAGTTGCGAGTCGAGGACGATCACGGCGACGTGCTGGAGGTGCACGTCGGCGACGTCGTCCACCTCCGCGACCTATGACGTGTCGCCGTCGCAAGCTCCGGCTCCTGCAGCGACGGTCGGCAAAGCCGCCGTCGCCGCGGCCTGACCACCGGTTCAGGGATCCGGGTTGCGTGCGATCAGCTCGGTGAGCAGGGCGGCGACCTTGTCGGTCGTCGGCCCCGGCGCGGCGGGCAACGCGCGCCCGTCCACCCGTCCGATCGGCTGCACCTCGCGCGTCGAAGACGTGAGGAACGCCTCGTCGGCGTCACGCAACGCCGCCGGGCCGAGCACCGCCTCCTCCTCGCCGGGCATGCCGTGGTCCGCGCAGAGCTCGAGCACCAGGGCGCGGGTCACACCGAGCAGGCAGCCGGCGTCGGCGCGGCGGCGTCAACACGACGCCCTCTCGGATCACGAACACGTTCGATCCCGTCGCCTCGCACAGCTCGCCGCGGGTGTTGAGGAAGATCGCCTCACCGGCGTCGTGCTCACGCGCGTAAGCGAGCGCGCGCACGTTCTCCGCGTACGAGGTGGTCTTGAGGCCGGCGACCGCGCCGCGCTCGTTCCTGCTCCACGGGACCGTCACGACGTCGACGGTCGGCGGCCAGGGCGTCGCCGGCGCGCTCATGACGATCACGGTCGGCGGCCCGTCGCCGCGTTCGGAGCCGAGCGGAGACGGTCCCGCCGTGACGGTGAGACGCACCCGGCCGTCCGTCAGGCCGTTGGCGGCGAGCACGTCGTCGACCGCCGCGCGCAGTTCTTGCGATCCCGGTGCCGTGAGACCGAGGCCGGCCGCGGAGCGAACGAGCCGCTCGTGGTGACGGGTCCACGCGAACGGGACTCCCTTGTACACGCGCAAGGTCTCGAAGACGCCGTCGCCGACGAGCAGCCCGTGATCGAACGGCGAGACGCGCGCATCGTCCGCGGCTATGAGCTGACCGCCGAGCCAGAGGACCGGGCCGGTCACCCGTTCGCTCCCGTCAGCGCCGCCTCGCGTGCGCCGCTGCGGAGGGTGCCGGCCGCCGTCAGCAGGCGCGCGGCCTTGAGCTCCGTCTCGGCCCACTCCGCGGCGCGGCTCGGAGTCGGCGACGATCCCGGCGCCGACACCCAGGTGTGTGCGCCCGTGCGCGACCGTGAACGTGCGGATGGCGACGTTGAGGTCGCCCGCGTCGCGCTCGGTGTCGATCCAGCCGACCGCCCCGCAGTAGACGCCCCGCGACACCGGCTCGAGATCCTCGATGATCTGCATCACGCGCGGCTTGGGCGCGCCCGTCACCGACGCCGGCGGGAACGTCGCCCGCACCAGCGCGCCGATCCCGGTGCCGGCGCGCCGCCGCGCGCGCACGGTGCTGACGAGATGGTGGAGGCCCGGATGCGCCTCGAGTTCGCACAGCGCCGGGACGACGACCGAACCCGGCTCGCAGACGCGACCGAAGTCGTTGCGGGCGAGGTCGACGATCATCACGTTCTCGGCTCGGTCCTTCGCGCTCCTCACCAGCGTCGTCGGGTCGGTGCCGGTCCCCTTGATAGGACGCGTCTCCGCGTCGGGTCCGCGCCACGAGAGGAACCGCTCGGGCGAGGCCGACACAACGGCCAGTGTCGGCGCGCCGGGCGCGCCGCCGAACCGGAGCAGCGCGCCGTGCGGCGACGGGTTGCCCCGATCGAGCGCGGTGAACAAGCCCACCGGGTCGGCGGGCTGCTCGCACGTCAGCCGGCGTGTGAGGTTGACCTGGTAGCAGTCACCGGCGCCGATGTGCTCGAGGATCGTCGCGACACGCTGCTCGAACTCGGCGCGATCGAGGCTCGAAGACCAGCGAGGGAGCGCGGGCGATGCAGGCACGAGTGAACCGGCGCCCGCCACTTCGACGGCCTGCGCCAACAGGTCCCGCGCCTCGCCCTGCCCGTGCAGCTCGGACCGGCCCGACGCCGGGTCGAGCACCGCGCGAGCGGGGAAGCGGGCCAGGACGAGGTCGGGGAGCTTCGGCTCGGCGTGGTGCCCGGCGCTCGGGCGTCGACGGGGCGTGACGCGCTCGACCACGCCGCCGAGCTCGTAGCTCAGGAACCCGGCCCACCAACCCGGCGGTACCCGGTCGAGGAGATCCAGTGCCTCGGGGCCCGATGCGACGCGCACGACGTCGGGCGCGGCGGCGACGACGAAACGGGGTCCGTCCCGGACGACGGCGGCGTCGACGGTCGCGGGGAGGGCGGCGAGCAACGCGGCGGCGCTCGGCGACGCGCCGGCGGTCATCTGCGCCCCGGCTGGGGTCACGCGCGGCAGGGTAGCGGCGGCGCGAGGCATCGCTCCGGCGTTTCGAGCGACCGAAGAATCGGCGCCGGCGCCGGTAGCATGACCCCTTCGATGGCACGGTCGTTCCCCCGCGTCCTGCTTGGGCGCTTCGCAGTGGCGCTGGCGGTGTCCGTTCCGCTCGTCCTGGGCGGTGTGGTGGGTGTGAACGCATTCATCGACCGCAAGATCGACGAGATCCCCCGCGTGAAGGTCAAAACCGCGGAGAACACGGACCCCGGCCAGCCGGCCAACTTCCTCCTCATCGGGTCCGATACGCGCGCCCAGGTGCAGACGCCCGAGGAGAAGGCGGCGTTCGGTGACGCCGCGCAGGAGGGCGGACAGCGCTCGGACACGCTGATGGTCATCCACGTCGACCCCGGGCAGAAGACCGGATTTCTGGTGTCCTTCCCGCGTGACCTCGTCGCGAACATCCCCGGCGCTCGGACAGTCGAAGATCAACGCCGCGTTCAACTCCGCCCGGCGGCCGCCCCAGCGTGTCGTCGACACCCTCCAGCAGAACTTCAATGTCCCGATCCACCACTACCTCGAGGTCGACTTCCAGAGCTTCAAGGGCATCGTCGACGCCATGGGCGGCGTGCCCGTCTACCTCGATGCTCCGGCGCGAGACGAGCACAGCGGCTTCGAGTTCAACCCGTTCGGCTTCAGGCCGGCCTGCTATGTGCTCGACGGTTCCAACGCGCTCAACTACGTGCGGTCGCGGGGCCTCGAGAAGCTGATCGACGGGCGCTGGCAGACGGACCCACGTGGCGATCTCGGGCGCATCGATCGACAGCAGCAGTTCATGAAGCGACTCGCAACGGAGGCGTTCCGCAGTTCCGTGAACAGTCCTCGCACCGCGCTCGACATCGCTGACGAGACGATCCCGAAACTGAAGGCCGACGAAGGGCTCGGCACCGGCGACATCAAGAAGCTCATCACGTCGTTCCGGCGTGTCGACCCGAACGACCCGAACAGCCTGGAGATGGTGACGTTCCCGACGGTGCCCGGCCCGCAGAACTCGCGCCTCGGGTCGACGCTCGAGGCGAAGGAGCCCGACGCCGAAGCTGTGCTGGCACGACTCCGCCAGTTCGGGCCCGCGCCGGAGGTGCAGAACGGACCGAAGCCGTCAGAGGTCCGGGTGCGCGTGCTGAACGGATCGGGTCAGAACGGCATCGCGTCGAAAACAGGGACGGAGCTGCAGCAGCAGGGGTTTGTCAACGTCGGTGCGGGCAACCAGGCCCGCGTGAGCGCGACCCAGGTCCACTATCGCCCGGAATCGCTCGACAAGGCGCGGGTGGTCCAGAGCTACCTGGGCGGCGTCGGCAAGCTCGTCGAGGACAAGTCGATCGTCGAGGCCGACGTGGCCATCGTCCTCGGCCCGGATTTCAAGGCGGTCACGCCGCCGCCCAACGCCGCCGCGCCCGATCCCGCGGCCGCGCCGGCTTCTGCGGCGCCCGCCGCACCCGCCACGAGCACGCCGGCAAAAGGGAAGGGCAAGGCACCGGCTCCTCCGCCCGACCCGACCCAATGCTGACCGGGGCGGCTCGGCCATGAGCGCGATCGCGGTCGTCGGCGGTGGCTACGTCGGCCTGACGACGGCGGCGTGCTTCGCCCGGCTCGGCCACGACGTCGTGTGCGGCGAGCTCGACCGCGAGAAGGTGGCGCGCTTGAGCAAGGGCGAGGTGCCCGTCCTCGAGGAGGGACTTCCCGAGCTCGTGGCCGAGGGTCTCGCCGCCCGCCGGCTGACGTTCGTCGTCGGCGCGTCGACCGCCGCCCGGAAGGCGGAGTTCGTCTTCCTGTGCGTGCAGACGCCTCCGAACGATCAGGGGGCGGCGAACCTCTCCATCCTCGAGGGCGCGGTGCGTGAGATCGCGCCAACCCTGCGTCCGGGTTCGGTGGTGATCAACAAGTCGACGGTGCCCGTCGGCACCGCCGCATTCGTCGAGCGACTGCTCGCCGAGGCGGGCGTTCCCGCCGGCGACGTCGGGGTCGCGTCGAATCCGGAGTTCCTCCGCGAGGGAACCGCAGTGCGCGACTTCCTCGAGCCGAACCGGGTCGTCATCGGCTGCCAGGACACGGGCGTCGCCGTGCGCGTGTCCGAGCTCTACCGGAGCCTGCGGGCGCCGATCCTCGTGACCGACGCCGCGTCGGCCGAGCTGATCAAGTACGCGTCGAACGCCTTCCTGGCCACGAAGGTCTCTTTCATCAACGAGGTCGCCAACCTGTGCGAGGCAGTGAGCGCAGATGTGCGCGAGGTTGCGCTCGGCATCGGCTACGACCCTCGGATCGGCTTCGAGTTCCTCCACCCAGGTCCCGGCTTCGGCGGGTCGTGTCTCCCGAAGGATGTCGCCGCGCTGCTCCACACGGCGGCGCAGTCCGGATACGAGCTCCGTCTCCTGGGCGCGGTGGCCGAGGTGAACACGCTCCAGCACGGACGGATCGTCGACAAGATCCGCGCCGCGGTGCCGGCCGGGCTCACCGGGACGCGCGTCGCGCTCTGGGGGCTCACGTTCAAGGCCAACACCGACGACCTCCGTGACTCGCCCGCCCTCGGCGTGGCCTCGACCCTGCTCGCAGAGGGCGCGGAGGTCCGCGCCTACGACCCGGTCTCGGGCGAGCGGGCGAGCGATTGGGTGGCGGGACTCGACGTCGCCGCCGACGCCTACGACGCGTGCGCCGATGCCGATGTCGTCGTCGTGCTCACCGAGTGGGACGAGTTCCGGTGGCTCGACTTCGAGCGTGTGGGCGAGCTGATGCACGCCCGCCGGATCGTCGACGCCCGCAACCTCCTCGACCCGGCCGCCATGCGCAAGCGGGGTTTCGCGTACGAGGGCCTCGGCCGCTGATGCCGCGGGCCGTCGTCACCGGTGGCGCCGGCTTCCTCGGCTCCCACCTCTGCCGAGCGCTCATCGGCCGCGGGTGGGACGTCCTCGCAGTCGACAGCATGCTCACGGGCCGGATCGAGAACATCGAGGACCTCCTCGACTCGGCGGCGTTCCAGTTCAAACAGCACGACGTCACGCAGTTCTTCGGGGTCGACGGTCGAGTCGACGCCGTCCTGCACTTCGCCAGCCCCGCGAGCCCGCGCGACTACCTCGAGTACCCGATCAAGACCCTGAAGGTCGGTTCGCTCGGCACCCATAACACCCTCGGTCTCGCCAAGGCCACCGGCGCCCGGTACCTCCTTGCATCGACGAGCGAGGTCTACGGCGATCCGCAGGTACATCCGCAGGACGAGGGGTATTGGGGTCACGTCAACCCGGTAGGTCCGCGCGGCGTGTACGACGAGGCGAAGCGCTTCGCCGAGGCGATGGCGATGGCCTACCACCGCACGCACGGCGTCGACGTCAAGGTCGTGCGCATCTTCAACACGTACGGGCCCGGTCTGAGGGTGGGAGACGGCCGCGTCGTCTCGAACCTCTTGGTCCAGGCCATGGACGGCAAGCCGCTCACCGTGTACGGCGACGGATCGCAGACGCGTTCCTACTGCTACGTCGATGACGAGGTCCGCGGCATCCTTGCCCTCCTCGACTCCGACTGGACCGGTCCGATGAACATCGGGAACCCGGACGAGTTCACCGTGCTGGACCTCGCCCACACGGTCCTCGAGGTCACGGGATCAGCCTCCGAGATCGTGCTCGAGCCGCTCCCGGTCGACGATCCGGCGCGCCGCCGGCCCGACATCACACTCGCTACCCAGGTCCTCGGCTGGCGCCCCGAGGTCGACCTCCGCGAAGGTCTCGCCCGCACCTACGAGTGGTTCGGGAGCGAGCGTGAGCGAAGGCAGCAGTAGCGGCGAGACCACAGACCGGTTCCGCACGCTGTCGGTCATTGTCCCCGTCTTCAACGAACGCAGCACAGTGCCGGAGATCATCCGCCGGATGCGGTCGGTGGACCTGCCCATCGACCGCGAGATCGTGGTCGTCGACGACGGCAGCGACGACGGAACGGGAGACGTCCTCACCCAACTCCGCGACAGCACGGTCCGTGTGCTCCGCCATCCGCAGAACCGGGGCAAGGGGGCCGCGATCCGCACCGGGCTCGAGGCCGCCACCGGAGATCTCGTGCTCGTACAGGACGCCGACCTCGAGTACGACCCCGAGGACTGGCCGCGGTTGCTTGCGCCCGTGCTCAAGGGCCGCGCCCGCGTCGTCTACGGCTCGCGCTTCACCGGCGAGCGTCGCAACATGCTGTTCTTTCACTGGGTGGGCAACAGGTTCCTGTCGCTCGTGACGAACGTGCTGTACAACAGCACGCTGTCGGATATGGAGACCTGCTACAAGCTGTTCGACCGGCGCGTGCTCGACGGCGTTCGGCTGCAGGCCGATCGCTTCGACTTCGAGCCCGAGTTCACGGCCAAGGTGCTCCGCCGCGGCATTCGAATCTACGAGGTGCCGATCTCGTACGCCGGTCGTGAGCTGAGCGAAGGAAAGAAGATCACCTGGCAGGACGGCATCGCTGCCCTGTGGACGCTCGTGAAATACCGGTTCGTCGACTAGTGCAGGCGAGCGAGGCCGCGCCGGGCTGGGCCGCGGTCGTCATCAACTACGAAGCGGGCCCGGCGCTGTGCGACTGCGTCCGGTCGCTGCTCGCCGACACCAGCGCCGGCCGCCCGCCGGAGGTCGTCGTGGTGGACAACGGGTCGTCCGACGGCTCGGCTGCCGCGGTCGCGCAATCGTTCCCGACCGTGACCGTGCTGCACCCGGGCGCGAACCTCGGCTATGCCCGCGCCGCAAACCTCGGCATCGCCGCCACCGACGCGCCGGTGGTCGCCGTGTGCAATCCCGATCTCGAAGTGAAGGAGGGCGCCGCCGGCGCCCTGGTGCGCCGCCTCGCCGGGGAGCCCGACCTCGGCGCCGTCGGCCCGCTGATCTGCAACACCGACGGAACCATCTACCCGTCGGCCCGCTCCGATCCGCGGGTGCGGGACGCAGTCGGTCACGGGCTGCTCGGGCTCGTCTGGCGCACCAATCCGTTCACGCGGCGGTACCGGCAGCTGGATGCCGACCCGAGCCGCCCCCGCGACGTCGACTGGGTCTCGGGCGCCGCGGTCTGGCTACGGCGCGACTCGCTGAAGACGGTGGGCGGATGGGACGAGCGGTACTTCATGTACGTCGAGGACGTCGACCTGTGCTGGCAGCTCCGTCAGCGGGGCTGGCGGGTCGGGTACGAGCCGGGTGCGGTCGTGACGCACGTGCAGGGCGCGACAACGGCGAAGCATCCGTACCGGATGATCGCCGAGCACCATCGGTCGCTCTACCGCTTCGCCTCGAAGCGGTGGCGCGGGGCGCGCCGCCTTGCGCTGCCGCTCGCGGCCGCCTTCCTCGCGCTGCGGGCCGCGCTCGCGATGGCCGACCACGCCCTTCGGCGCCGACCAAGGCCGCCACAGGTGACCGGGTAATCTCGGATAGCCATGCCGAAGTCCCGCAACCGCTACGCCCGGGCGCAGGCCCGGGCTCGTTACCGTAAGCCCAAGCGCCGCGGGGGGTCCTTCGGCTGGAACATGGGCATCGCGCTCGTCGCCGTCGTCGGCATCGCCCTGCTCATCTGGACCGTCGCCAGCCGGCGGGAGGAAGCACAGGCCGCGCCCCGCGCCGGCAACCCGACCACCGGCGAAGCCGGCGACCACTGGCACGCCTCCCTCGACGTGAACGTGTGCGGCCAGTGGCTCAACCCGGCGCCGGAGTTCGAGACCCGCGCCGACAGCTCCCAGATCCGCGTCGGCATCCACTCCCACGGCGACGGCCTGATCCACATCCACCCGTTCAACTCCTCGGAGAGCGGCGGCAACGCGACCGTCGGCCGCTTCCTCGACTACGGCGGATGGTCGGCGAGCTCGGATTCGATCGACCTGTGGCCCAGCGCCGAGGGCCAGCCCCAGAAGGAGAAGAACGGCGACGTGTGCACCCAACCCGACGGTACGAAGCAGAAGGGCACGCTCACCTGGTACGTGAACGGGAAGAAGCAGTCGGGGAGCCCAGGCGACTACCAGCCCAAGGATCAGGACAAGATCGTCCTCGCGTTCGATCCGGCGGGTACCTCGCTCGAGTCGCTCGGACCTCCGCCCAACCAGCAGAGCCTCCAGACCCCGGTCGACGAGACCGGGGCACCACCGACCGGGGACCTACCCTCCGCGCCACCTTCCTCGTGAGAGCGATCGTCCTCGTTGGTGGCGAAGGCACCCGGCTCCGCCCCCTCACCTACACGACGCCGAAGCCTCTCCTCCCGATCGCCAACCAGCCGTTCCTCGAGCGGCAGCTGACGTGGCTGGAGCGCCACGGCATCGACGAGGTGGTGCTCTCGCTCGGGTACCTGCCCGACGCGTTCTCGGCGCGGTTCCCTGACAACCGCTTCGGCAACCTCACGCTTCGGTACGCGGTGGAGGACGAGCCGCTCGGCACCGCGGGCGGGATTCGCTACGCCGCCGAGGTCGGTGGCATCGACGAGCGATTCGTCGTCTGCAACGGCGACGTCCTGACGACGCTCGATCTCACCGAGATGGTGCGATTCCACGACGCGCACGGCGGTGAGGCGACGATCCACCTCTGTCGTGTCGACGACCCGTCCGCGTTCGGCGTCGTGCCGACACGATCAGACGGTGAGGTGATGGCGTTCGTCGAGAAGCCACCGCCGGGCCGCGTACCCAGCCACTGGATCAACGCGGGTACCTACGTGCTCGAGCCGTCCGTGCTCGACCGCATCCCGCCGCGCTTGACCGTGTCGGTCGAACGCGAGACGTTTCCCCGCATGTTGGACCGGCCCGGCCGTCTGTTCGCGTCGCAGAGCGACGCCTACTGGATCGACATCGGAACGCTCGAGAAGTACCTCGAGGCCCACGCCGACGTGCTGGCGGGCGCGCTCGGCGCGCCACCCGCTCCGGGCGCGGTCGAGGCGGCGCCCGGCGTCTGGCAGCAGGGAAGCGGCTCGATCGCCGCCGACGCGCACGTCGAGCCGCTGGTGCTGCTCGGCCCCGGCGCCAGCGTCGCCTCGGGCGCGCGGGTGAGCCAGGCCGTGCTCGGCCCCGCGTGCTCGGTCGGGAAGGGGGGGAGCGTCGTGCGTTCGGTCATGCTCGAACGGGCGTGCGTCGGGAACGAGGCGTCGGTCCTCGACGCGGTGATCGGTCGAGAGGCGACCCTCGAGCCCGGCGCGGTCGCCGCCGGCGGAACCATCATCGGCGCGTCAGTGGTCATCGCGGCCGGATCGAGGCTCTCCGGTGCCCGGGTGCCGGTCCAGGCCTCGACAACCCCGTGAGAGCGCTCGTCACCGGCGGTGCCGGCTTCGTCGGCTCCACCCTCGTCGACCGGCTGCTCGCCGAGGGTTGGGAGGTCGACGCCGTCGACGACCTCTCGACGGGAACGCTCGCGAATCTGGCCGATGCCCGGGCGAGTCGCAACCACCGGTTCACGTTCCACCGACTCGACATCCGCCGGCCCGACGTCAGCGACCTCATCGTCCGCCGGACGCCAGACACGATCTTCCATCTGGCGGCGCAGGCGTCCGTGCGCGAGTCCGTCGCGCACCCCACGCTCGATGCCGAGATCAACATCCAGGGCTCGATCAACGTCTTCGAGGGCGCAGTGGAGGCGGGAGTCCGCAAGATCGTGTTCGCCGGCTCCGGCGGCACGCTCTACGGAGTGCCCGACGAGGTGCCCGTCGGCGAAGACCACCGTCAGGCGCCGGGGTCGCCGTACGGCGTGTCGAAGAAGGCGGTGGGCGACTACCTCCACTACTACCGGGCGGTGCACGGGATCGAGTACACGGTGCTCGCGTTGGCCAACGTGTACGGCCCGCGCCAGGATCCGCACGGCGAGGCCGGTGTGATCGCCATCTTCGCCGGGCAGCTGCTCGAGCCGATCCGCCCGACGATCTTCGGCGACGGCGAGCAGACGCGGGATTTCGTCTACGTCGACGACGTCGTCGACGCTTTTGTGCGCGCCGCGGACCGCGGTGACGGCCTCATCCTAAACATCGGCACCGGCGTCGAAACCTCGGTGCAGGAGCTGTTCGACACGATGGCGCGACTCCTGGGCTTCGACGAGCCGGCACGGTACGCGATGGCGCGTCCCGGCGAGCTGCAGCGCTCGGCGCTCGACCCCGCGCGCGCCGCCAACCACTTGGAGTGGAAGCCGTGGACGGCGCTCGAAGACGGGTTGCGCCGCACGATCGTATGGTTCCGTAGCGTCCCCGCCGGATCCCGCCGGTAGCCGCGGCGCGCGACGTCAGCCGAACGCGCGGAGCTCGTCGAGCGGGACGGGCGGACGAGCCCGGGCCGTGTACCCGGGGTCGCCGCGACCCACGAGGACGAGCGCGTGCGGCAACCAATCCTCCGGAAGTGAGAGCGCGTCGCGCGCCTCGGCAGGGCAGAAGATCGGTGCCGCGACCCAGCACGACGCGAGGTCGGCGGCCGCCGCCGCCAGCATGAGGTTCTCCACTGCGGCGCCCAGCGACAGGAGCGCCATGCCCCACTCGGCGAGCTGTCGGGGCTCATCCGGGTAGCGATCGAGGCCCTCCCACGTGAGGCAGCCGAGCACGAGCGCGGGCGCGCCGGTCAACTTGCCGTGTGAGGCGGCGACGAGCTCGTCGACCCGCTCCGGCGGCACGCCGTCGCCCTCGAGGTCGCGGCGCCACCGGTCGCCCATGCCCCGGGCGAGCGCGTCCTTGCGGTCCGGCGCGTCCACCACGACCCAGCGCCAGGGGCGCGAATGGTGCGGGCGCGGGCGCGAGGCACGCCGCCTCGACGAGCCGGTCGAGCTCGGGACGGGGGACGGGATCGGGCAGGAATGCCCGGATCGACCGCCGCGCCTCGATGAACTCGGGAACGTCCCCGGCCATCAGCGGAACAGGTCCTCCGCCGGCGGGCGGACGAGCTCCCGCGCTGACCCCTCTCGGAACCACCCCGGGTCGAGGCCACGAACGACCGCCGCCGGCACCTGCGCCGCCTTGCCCTTCACGAGCTCGGCGGCGCCGGCGATCTCGTCGGCCAGCGCGATCTCGGTGACCTGGAGCTCGCGGCCATGGGCGTCGGACTGGCCGCGCAGGTCGACCACGGCCGCGAGCCCCGACACGCCGATGGCGACGTCGGTGAGGCCGACGCGCCACGCGCGCCCGAACGTGTCGGAGACGATCACGGCCACGTCGACGCCGGCGTGCGCCCGGATCCCGTCCCGGATGCGCCGGGCCGACCGGTCGGGGTCGACGGGGAGCAGCGCGGCCTGCCCGTCGGAGATGTTCGACATGTCGATCCCGGCGTTCGCGCACACGAACCCGTGGCGGGTCTCGCTGATGATGAGCTCGTCCCGGCGCCGCAGCACGCGCGTCGACTCGGACTCGATCAGCGCGCGGCGTGCCCCGGGATCGGAGGCATCGAGCGGCACGACCCGACCTTCCGCCTTTGACACGACTTTCTGTGTGACGACGACGCAGTCGCGCGGCTCGAACGGCGTGTCCTGTGCGCTGCGTCGCCGCTACCAGCAGCTCGGCGAGGACATCGCCGGCCTGCACCTCGGGCACGCGCTCGATCGGGAAGATCGTCAGCGCGGGCATTCAGGCGACGGCGTCGAGCGTATTGCGCGCCAGCGCGGCGGCGACACGCGCGTCGCGCATGAGGGTGTCGGTGACAACGGCGTGGACTCCGAGGGCCTCGACCTCCGGCGCGCGAACGGCGTCGCCACCGTCGATGACAAGCGCCGAGCAGAAGTCTCGGTACGCGCGCGCGACGCCGACGCACGACACCTCCATGCCGAGAGGGCCCATGAGCCTGTCGGCGGGACCCTTCACCGGCGCGCCGGCGATGATCGGGCTGACACCGACGACCCGGTCGCGGCGGCGGCGCAGCGCGTCACGCATACCGGGGACGGCGAGGATCGGCCCGATCGAGATCACCGGGTTGCTCGGGCACACGACGATCGTCTCGGCCTGGTCCAATGCTTCGAACACGCCGGGGGCGGCGGCGGCACGTTCGACACCTTCGAATCGCACGGCGGCGACCGGCGGCTCGGCTCGCTCGCGCACGAACCACTCCTGCATGTGCAACTCCGACACCGAGCCCTCGCTGGTGCGCACGTCGATCCGGGTCGAGACGGGGTCGTCGCTCATCGGAAGGAGGCGGGACCGCACGTCCCAGGCGGCGGCGATCTCGGCGGCGATCGTCGAAAGCGAAGCACCCGCCCGCACGCGGTCGCTGCGGTACAGGTGGGTGGCGAGGTCGCGGTCGCCGAGTCCGAACCACGTCGGCCGGCCGTATCGCTCGAGCGCCTGGTTCGCCGCGAACGTCTCCCCGGCGAGCCCCCATCCGGTGTCGGGGTTCTCGACGCCGGCGAGGGTGTACGTGACGGTGTCGAGATCGGGACACACGAGGAGACCGTGGAACCAGTCGTCGTCGCCCGTGTTCACGATCACGGTGATGTCGTCGGGCGGGACGACCTGCACGAGCCCCCGAAGGAACCGGGCGGCCCCCACGCCGCCTGCGAGCGCCGCCAGCATGCTTGCGAATGTAGTGGTCCCGACGCGCGCCGAGGCCCCCGTGAAAGGGGGCCTCGGCGACGGGGGGACGCTGCGTGCCGGTCAGGCGGCGCGGTTCACGAGCTCCTTGGCCCGGCTGACGCCGGCCTCGGCGGCCTGCTTCACCTGGGCGGGAACGGTCTGGAGCTGCTCGACGATGGGCTGGACCCGCTGGCCCAGGTCGCCCACGAGCGGCTCGACCCGGCCGCTGACGTCGTCGCGCGCGGCGTTCGCCTTGGCGCGGACGTCGTTGGCGATGGTCTCGAGCTTGACCCGGCTGTCCTGGGCGCGGGTGGCGAGGTAGGTGCTGGTCTCCTTCGCCTGCTCGGTGACCTTCTTCTGTACCTCACGCCGGCGGACCTGCCCCTGCTGGAACGCGGTGACGCCGACGCCGACCGTGATGTACGCGGCGTCCTTGAGGGTCTTGCCGGGGTCGAAGTCCATGGTGCTGACTCTCCTTCGTTGACCAACAACTGGCCTTGGGGGGTTTGCGTCGAATCCGGAGGTGCCCGGGGGGCGCCCATGGCACCGGCGCCGGCCTCGACGCTTGCCACAATAACGCACGTGATAAACAGTTGCAAGCGCTCGTGACCATGGTCACGAGCACAGGGGCCAGTTTGTAAGCTCCCCGCAGTCATGGCGACAGCGGAATCGCCCGGCACGCCGGCACTCCCGGGATATGGCGACGAAGGCGGCAATCGGGACCCCCGCATCGAGATCCCGACGGTGGCCGCCGTCGTGGTCACCCGGAACCCCGGAGCGTGGCTGGAGCAGGCGCTGCAGTCGGTCGCGAGCCAGGACTACCCGAGCGTGGCGGTCCTCATGGTCGACGCCGCGTCCGACGAGGATCCCAGCGAGCGCATCGCCGGCACCCTGCCGGAGGCATTCGTCCGCCGGGTCCCGCACCCGGGCTTCGCGGCGGCGGCCAACGAGGCGCTCTACACGGTCCGGAACGCCACCTTCCTGCTCATCTGCCACGACGACGTCGTCCTCGATCCGGCGGCGGCGCGTCTCATGCTCGAGGAGGTGTTCCGCTCGAACGCAGGCATCGTCGGCCCGAAGATCGTGGACGCCGACAACGCCGAGGTCCTGCTGGAGGTCGGGCGCAGCATCGACCCGTTCGGGAACCCGCACACCGGGATCGAGCCCGGCGAGCTCGACCAGGGGCAGCACGACGGCGTCCGCGACGTCTTCTACGTCTCGGACACCGCCATGCTCGTGCGGACCGACCTGTTCCACGAGCTCGGCGGCTTCGATGCCTCGCGGTTCCCCGGCGCCGAGGATCTCGACCTGTGCTGGCGCGCCCGGCTGGCCGGCGCGCGTGTGTTGGTCGCTCCGGACGCGCGTGTGCAACACCACCAAGCGGCGGGCGATCGTGGCGACCGCGCCGCGCCTGACGCGGCGGCCAAGGCGCGCAACCGCATCAGCACCGTGCTCACGCTGTCGTCGGCCCGGACGCTGCTGTGGGTCGTGCCCGTCGGCGTCGCCGCGTCCTTCGTCGAGGCGTTCCTGCTGACGATCACACTGCGCCGCGGCCGCGTGCGTTCGGCTCTCGGCGCTTGGTGGTGGAACATCAGACACTTCCGCCAGATAGGGCGGGCGCGCCGGCAGGCGCGCCGCGATCGACGCATCGACGACCGCGACCTGCGGCAGCTACGGGCGCGCGGTACGCGGCTGCGCGGGTTCGTTGCCGAGCACGTCGCGACCGACGACCGGGTGCGGTCGTTCGCCGACGTAGGTCGCTCCGCCGTGAGCGCAGCGACGGAGAAAACCCGGCAGCCGCTGTTCGCTCTGGTCGCGGTGCTCGCGCTGATCTGGGCCGTCGGATCGCGCCATCTGCTCACGGGCGGCGTCCCGGCCGTCGGCACCTTTGCGCGATGGCCGGGCATCCTCGACATGCTCTCGACCTACGCTTCGGGCTGGAGGTACACAGGCCTCGGCTCGTCGACCGCCGCGCCACCGGGGCTCGTGGCGATGGCCGGCATCAGCACGACCTTGTTCGGCGCCGGGGGCCTCGCTCGCACGCTCGTCGTCGTGCTCGCGTTCCCCGTCGGTGGGTACGGCGCGTACCGGTTGACGCGCGGCATCACGCAGTCCTTCGCTCCTGCGGTGGTTGCAGCCCTCGCCTACGCGCTCAATCCGGTCCCGCGGAATGCGATCGCCGCCGGACGCCTCGGTCCGCTCGCGCTGTTCGCGCTAGGACCGTTCCTGATCTCGATCGCGCTGCGACACGCCGAGCGCGTACGCGGCGCGCAGCAGGGTCGACGCGCTCTGACGGGCCTGCTCGGGTTGGGCGCGCTCCTCGCGTTCACCACTGCGTGGTATCCGCTCGCCCCGCTCCTGCTGCTCGCGGTCGCGGCGGCGATCATGCTCGCCGCACCGCTCGTCGGTGGGTTCCGTCTGGGCGTGCGGGTGCTCGTCGCGTCCGTCCTCGGGATCGTGATCGCTGTCTTGCTCTTGGTGCCGTGGTCCGTGGCGCTGCTGGGCGCGGGGGACGACCCGAGCGCGCTCGGTTTCTCGTTTCGTCCCCGCCTCGATCTCGCCGACGTGTTGCGCTTCCACAGTGGCCCCGCCGGCGCGGGGTGGGCCGCCTGGGGCCTCGTCGCCGCCGCCTCTATGGCGCTCCTCCTCGGTCGGGGGCCGCGCTTCACGTGGGCGACGCGCGCCTGGATCATGGCCATCATCGGGTGGGCGCTGGTCTGGCTGCCGGCGCGTTTCGCTTCCGACGTGTCGGTCCCGGCCCCGGAGGCGGCGCTCTCCCTGGCCGCGCTGGGCGTGGCGGTGGCCGCCGGGCTGGGAGTGAGCGTCTTCGTCGAAGACATCCGCGGGCGGGGAATCGGACTGCGCGAGGCGGTGGCCGCGGTCGCAGCCGTCGGTTTCGCGGTCGGGGTGCTCGGCTTCACGGCCGACGCCGGCGACGGCCGTTGGGGCGCGCCGGACGGCGACTGGCCCGAAGCGCTCGCGTTCCTGCAATCGGAGCGGGACAGCGGCGGCTTCCGGGTGCTGTGGGTGGGAGACCCGAGCGCGCTCCCGCTGGACCCGTTCGTCGCCGACGACGGGACCGGCTACACGCTCACCCGGGACGGGTCGGGCGACGCGCGGGAGCTGTGGCGGGCGCCGTCCCATCGGGCCGACGCCCTGGTCGGCGACGCAGTCGAGCTGGCCACGGACGGCCGCACCGACCGTCTCGGCCACCTCGTCGCGCCGATGAGTGTCCGCTACGTCGCGATGCCGACCCGGGCCGGGCCCGGTGCGTCCCCGCAGCCGCCGCCGGCGGGGCTGCGGGCCGCGCTCGCAAGCCAGCTCGACCTCGCCCGGCTCGAGGCGCCGGCGGGCCTCGCCCTCTACGAGAACACCGCCTGGATCCCGACCCCGGCCTCCGTGCGCCTCACCGACACCGAGAGTGTGCCGCTCAGATCGAAGAACCCGACCGGCGCCGCGCTCCGCGCCGACGTCGGCGGTGTCACGGCGGTGCGCGGGTCGCCCTCCGACTCCGCGCCGACAGGTCCCGGACTGGTGCTGTGGAGCGAAGCGTTCGACGGCGACTGGAGCGCGACCGTCGCAGGGAAGACGCTCCGGCACGTGAGACCGTTCGGATGGGCGAACGGCTTCACCGCGTCCGAACGGGGGTCGGTGTCCATCGACTACGACGGTCAGCTTCGCCGCTACGCGCTGATCGCGCTCCAGGTGCTGTTGGTGCTGGCGTTCCTCGTCGTCGTGTGGCGCAGCAGCCCCACGCGTCGCGCGCGCGTCCTCTCCGGGTCCGGAGACCGAATCCGTGACCACGCCGCCTCCCACGCCCCGACCCGCGCCGCGCCACCCACCGCCCGGGCGCGGCGGCCCACCCGTGCGCACGCCCGGTCCCGAGAGGCGACGACTTCTCGTGCTGATGGTCGTCGGGGCTTGCATTGCGATCGGGGCTGCGTTCGGCCTTAGCGGCACCGAGGCATCGACGACGGCGCGCGCCGACAAAACGATCACCGCGGCCGTGCCGACCGTCGCCGAGCCCGACACCGTGTCCTCGACGTGGTACTGCGCCGAGGGCACGGGCTCTCCCGGTGGTCGCGCCGACGAGACGATCATCATCGCCAGCGTGGGCAACACCGCCGCCCGGGCCGTCGTCACGGTGATGCCGGGCGGCGAGGACGAGCCGGAGTCCCGGCGCGTGGCCGTGCCGCGCGGAGGGCAGGTGCGGGTTCCCGTGTCGAGCATCCTCCAGATACCCGAGCGCCCCGACGACGCGGGCCTTCTGGTCGGGCCGGGCGTCGTCGTCGAGGTCTTCGGCGGCGGGTCGCTCGTCGAGCACGAGATCGAAGGCGAGGACGACCTCGCAGTGAGCCCGTGCGCACGCGAGGCCGGGCGCGACTGGTACTTCGCCGCCGGAACGACCGAGCGCGGCGCCGACGACAACGCCGCGCTCTTCAACCCGTTTCCCGACGACGCGATCGTGGACCTGACGTTCGCGACCGACGCCGGTTTCATCGCGCCCGCCGACCTGCAGGCACTGGTCGTGCCGAGGCGCAGCCGGGTCACGGTGCCGGTCGGCAATTTCGTGCGCCGCCAGGCGCAGGTCGCCGTGCACGCGCACGTGCGGACCGGGCGCATCGTCGCCGAACAGTCACTGAACTTCACGGCCGAGAACGAGACGCGCCGCGGGCTCACGCTCTCGCTCGGAGCGCCCCGCCCCGAGGCGTCCTGGAACCTGCCAGGCGTGGTGCCCGAGGACGGCGCGTCGCACGCAGTGCTCGTGGCGAACTTCGACACCTCTGCCACCGAGGTCGAGATCGCGCCGCGCTTCGACGAGCCGAGCTCGACGCGCCCGCGGCCGGTGCCGGTAGGGGGCAGGTCGGTGGCCGTCGTCGACCTCGCGTCGCTCGGTGATTCGGGAGCGCCATTGGGGTTCGAGGTACGGACGACCAGAGCGTCGCCGGTCGTGGTCGAAGAGCTCGCCTCGTGGGCACCGCCGGCCCCCGCCACCGCGTCCGCGACAACGCCGGCGAGCCCCTTGCAGTCGTCGGGCTGGGCCTTCGCGGCCGGCCGGCTCACGCCCGAAGGTGACGCCGGCGTGAACGTGCTCAACCCCGGTCGCACGAGCGTGACCGTGAGGCTGCTGGGGTACCCGGCGGGCGGCGGAGACCAGCCGACCGACCTGGGCGAGCAGCGCGTACCGGGGCGAGCGCAGGCGCGGTTCGACCTCGTCGAGCTCGGTGTCGACCCCGACCAGGTCGTCGTCGTGCGCGCCGACGCGCCGGTGGTCGCGGCACGCCGCATCGTCCGGCCCACCGGCGCGTCGCTTGCGCTCGGCGTCGCCGAACCCGACGCGGGCTAGGAGCTACTGCGCTCCTGGTCCTGCTGCATCGCGCGCACCACGGCCTCGAAGATCTTGGCCGCGTCGGCGTCGAGGTGGTCTCTCGCCCGGTACAGGACGTACGCGCCGAGGAACACGGGCGGCGACACGAGGAGGAACGCGATGCGGAGATTGAAGACATCCGCCAGGGCGCCGACGATGATCGGCGCGGCCGCGGCGCCGAACACGATCGACACGAGGTTGAACGCACCGAAGCCGGCGCCGCGCAGGTGCGCCGGTACGGCATCGGCGAGCCCGGCGCGCAGGGCCGGCACCGCGATCCACACCGTGAACATCCCGACCAGCTCGAGCAGGAACGACGCGGCGAACGGCATCGGGAGATAGGAGATCGTGAACAAGGCAGTGCCGAGCGCGATGCAATACGCGGGGACCACCACACGCGCGCCGCGGATGCGGTGCATGTACCGGTCGGCGATCCGTCCGCCCAGCAGCAGGCCCGGGATGCCGCCGGCGAGCACGATCAGACCGACGGCGGTCGTCGCCTGCTCCTGTGTGAGGCCCGAGAACCGGCGATGGAACTCGGGCAGCCACGCGCCGATGCCCGTGATCGTGAACATGAAGGCGCCCACGCCGACGAGCGCGAACTTGAGCGTCGGGATCGACAGGATCACGCGCAGGTCGTCGCGCAGGCCGGTGATCATGTCGACGAGGAAGCGGCGGATCCCGTGCTCGAAGAGCCGCTGGTGTTCCTCGGCCGGTTCGTCGTCCGTGATCCCGAGGTGGAGCCGGTCGCCGTGTCCCCGGCGCGGCTCACGTAGGCGATACGCGATCGCGGCGATGACGAACCCGGGCGGCCCGACGACGATGAACGCCCAGTGCCAGCCGAACTGCGAGCCGATGGCGCCGCCGAGGGCGATGCCGACGCCGAAGCCGATGATGCCCATGATCTGCTGCACCGAGAACGCGGCGCCGCGCTGCTGGGTGGGGTAGTAGTCGGAGATCAGGCTGTTCGCCGACGGCTCCGTGATCGCCTGCCCGAAGCCGAGGAGCGCGCGCCCGGCGATCAGCTGCCCGAAGTTCTGCGACGCCGCCGTGAGCATCGTGATGCCGCTCCACGCCACGACGGTGTGTCCGATGGTGCGGGTCCGGTGCCAGCGGTCGGCGAGATACCCGGCCGGGACGGTGACGATCCCGTTGACGAGCACGAACGCCGAGATGAGGATCCCGATGCCGAAGTCGTCGATGCCGAACTCGGCCTTCAGCTGCGGGACGACGCCCCGCACGAGGTTCTGGTCGACCTGGTCGATGAGCACGACCAGTCCGAGCACCCACATGGGCCACGCGCCGACCCGCACCGGCCCCGGCTTCGAGGAGCTGACGCCGGATGTGGTCCCGATCGGGGTCCTCGGCCGTGTCGGCCACGGCGGGAGTCTTGCAGGATGGCGGGCGACGCGACGGCCGTCGGTACATTCGGTGCTGTGGTTGTACGCATCGGGATCGCGGTCGTGTTGATCGCCGCGGCGATCGCCGTCGCGTTCGTTCTGCAGCGGCGCCGGCCCGTCGCCCCACCGCGCGACGTGTACCCGGTTCCGCGTCAGCTCGACCGGCAGGACTTCCGGCGTGCCGAGACACCGTGGTTGGTCGCGTTGTTCTCGTCGACGACGTGCGAGTCGTGCGAGGGGCTCATGGCGAAGGTCGCGGCCCTCGAGTCCGCCGACGTCGCCACCTGCGAGATCGAGTACCACGCACAGCCCGACGTGCACGGCCGCTACGAGATTGCAGGGATCCCCACGACGGTGGTCGCCGACGGTGACGGCGTCGTCCGGGCCGCCTTCGTGGGCGCCTTCACGGCCACCGACCTGTGGGCGGCGGTCGCCGAGGCCCGCGCGCCCGGCTCGACGCCCGAACCGGAGCTCGGCGAGCTGACGTAACGCGCCAGACGATCGCCGGCCGCCGGCGGCTAGTCGGCGTCGAAGCGGTTGCTGGGGGAGGGGGCGCCGACGGTGTCGTCGCTGTCGCTGAGCGCCTCGCCTTCGGGCAGCTCCTCGGCCTCGACCTCGGACCCGTCCGCCTTCGTGACCTTGCGGGGCCCGCCGGCCTTGTGGCCCATGGCCTCGTCGACGAGACGCTCCACCTCACTGCCGTCGAGCGTCTCCTCGACGAGCAGCGCATGCGCGACGGCTTCGAGGCCGGCGCGGTGCTCGGACAGCACCTTGCGGGCGCGATCCTCCTCCTCTCGGAGGATGCGCTCGACCTCCTCGTCGATCACGCGGGCCGTGTCGTCCGAGTAGTCGCGGGTGTGGACGAGGTCCTCGCCGAGGAACACCGCGCCCTGCGATCCCCACGCCATCGGGCCGATGCGGTCGGACATGCCCCACTCGCGCACCATCTTGCGTGCCAGCTCGGTGATGCCGACGAGGTCGTTCTGCGCCCCGGTCGACAAGTGCCCGTACACGATCTCCTCGGCGACGCGGCCGCCGAGGCGCACCACGAGCGAGTCGGCGATGTACTCGCGCTTGTAGATGTGCCGTTCCTCGACCGGCAGCTGCTGGGTGACACCCAGCGCCATGCCGCTCGGCAGGATCGTCACCTTGTGCACCGGGTCGGCGTGCTCGAGCACGTAACCGAGCACGGCGTGGCCGCCTTCGTGGTAGGCGACGACCTCCTTCTCCTCCTCGGTGAGCGCCATCGACTCGCGCTTCAGGCCCATGAGGACCCGGTCGCGGGCGGCCTCGAAGTCCTCGGCGTGGACCTCGTTCAGACCGCGACGCACTGCGAACAACGCCGCCTCGTTCACGAGGTTCGCAAGGTCCGCGCCGCTCATGCCCGGCGTGCCGCGGGCGATGACCGAGACGTCGACGTCGGGCGCGATGTTCTTGTCCTTGAAGTGCACCTTGAGGATCTCGACCCGCTCGTCCTGCGTCGGGAGCGGGACGATGATCTGGCGGTCGAAGCGACCGGGCCGGAGGAGCGCGGCATCGAGGATGTCGGGACGGTTGGTCGCCGCCATCATGACGATGCCCTCGGTGGCCTCGAAGCCGTCCATCTCCGCGAGCATCTGGTTGAGCGTCTGCTCACGCTCGTCGTGCCCACCGCCGAGGCCCGCGCCGCGCTTGCGGCCGATCGAGTCGAGCTCGTCCACGAAGATGATCGCCGGCGCCTGCTTGCGGGCGGTCTGGAACAGGTCGCGCACGCCGCGCCGCGCCCACCCCTACGAACATCTCCATGAAGTCCGAACCCGTGACGGACACGAACGGCACCCCGGCCTCGCCGGCGACCGCCCGGGCGATGAGCGTCTTGCCGGTCCCGGGTGGGCCGACGAGCAGGACGCCCTTGGGGATCCGGGCGCCGATCTGCTTGAACTTCCCCGGGTTCTTGAGGAAGTCGACGACCTCGGCGATCTCCTGCTTCACCGGTCCGTACCCGGCCACGTCGTTGAACGTCGTCTTCGGCTTCTCGGTGGCGTACACCTTCGCCCGGCTGCGACCGATGTTCATCACTGCGCCCATCTGGCCCTGCGCCCGGCGGTTGAACCAGATGAAGATCCCGATGATGAGGGCGAACGGAATGACCCAGATCAGGATCGTCCCGAGGATGTCGGAGCCCTCCCGGACGTACTTGAAGTTGACGCCCTTCTCCTCGAGGCGGGCGATCTCGGTCTCCTGGAAGTCGTTGTTCGGCCCGGAGCTCGTGAACTTCGACTTCCCGCCCTGCGCGGAGTTGAACTCGCCGGTGATGGTGCCGTTCTCGGGGTCGAACTCGACGGACTTGACCTTCCCGTCGTCCACCGCCTTCTGGAACTGGGAGTAGGTGAGCTCCGCCTTCGACTCGTCGGTGCGCCCGAAGTTGAAGAAGAACAGGCCGCCGACGAGGAGCGCGCCGATGATGAGCCAGGGCAGCCACCGCGTCGGAGTGGGCGGGGTTGGCTGCCCGCCTTGACGGGGGTTCCGACCGGGGGGCAGGTCGGAGGGGCGGCGACTCATGCGCGTTGTGCCTTCGTCGACTCGGGGCCGGACGCGTCGCGTCCGCGGTGCGCACCATGGTACGGCCGCCGGACCACCCGCATGCCCCGGGGTCAACGAAACTCTCCCTTGACCCCCCGAAACCCGGGGTGTACTTTGCAATTGCCCTTCGCAGAGGCGGGCCGAACCGAGCCGAAAGGCACGGTACAGGTTGGTCACTGCGGAGGGCATTTCGCGTCCGGCGTGCGCCCCCGACGTCGGACCGCCCTTTCGTGCGGATCGTTGCGTTCGCGGCGCTCGTTGCCGGACCCGTGCCGTTCGCGCTCCGGTATGTTGAGCGCCGCCATGGATCCGCCGGTCGTCCGCCGCCGCTGCGCCCGCCCGGATTGCGCGGCTCGCGGCGGAGGCGTCGTTCGGCTACGACTACCGGGCCCGGACGGTCTGGCTCGACGACGGCCTGGCGACCGCTCCCTCGCACCATGACCTCTGCGGTGGGCATGCGGGGCGACTCCGTGTGCCCCACGGCTGGCAGCTGATCGACCGTCGCGCCGCCGTCGTCCCCGTCGTCCCGGCTCCCGCCGCCCGCTGACGGGGCCGACCACGAGTGGCCGGCGACCACGCCACGTTCCCGCCGGCGGTGCCGGGGCGTCCGCGAATCCGTTGGGGGCTCCCGGACGTCGGCGTGGCGTGGGTGGTCGGGATCGTCGCCGCGGTCGTGGCGAGCTCGATCGTCGCCGCCGCCGCCGGCGTCGAGACCGATCGCGTCAGCGACGACGTCGGCGTCCTCCTGGCATCCGTCGTCGGGCAGGCAATCGGGGTGATCGGGACGCTCGCGCTCGTCGCCCGGCACAAGGGTCGGGGGAGCTTGGGAGCCGACTTCGGGCTCGTCGCCCGCCTGCCCGGCGGCAGGTGGTCGACGGCGGCGCTCTGGCTGCTCGCCGGCGTCGCGCTCCAGCTCGCGATCCTGCCGTTCCTGCAACTCGTCGTGGACGTGCACGGGAAGGCGGAGACGCAGGACGTCGTGGAGCAGTTCGAGCAGGCCCGAGGACCGGCCCTCGTCCTGTTCGCGGTGCTCGTCGTCACGGTCGCGCCCGTCGCCGAGGAGCTGCTGTTCCGCGGGGCTCTGCTGCGCGCGCTGCAGCGGCGCATGACACCGGCGTGGGCCACGTTCGTGTCCGCGCTCGCGTTCGCGGCCGTCCACCCGCTGTCCAGCCCGACCATCGGGTCGGTGATCGCGGTTCCGGGCTTGTTGGCGCTCGGCGTCGTGTCCGCCGTGCTCGCCATCCGCACGGGCAACCTGTCGGCGTCCATCCTTCTGCACGCCGGGTTCAACCTCCTCACCGCGGTGTCCGTCATCGCCGCGCGCTGACTCGGCTCCGCGACCGGGTCCTCGTAGGCTGACTGAATGGTCGCGACGCGCCCGGCGCCCGCCGACGCGCCCCGCACCCAGCTCGGTGCGGCCGGGCAGCCGCCGGGGCGTTCCCGCCGTCCGTGGTGGGAGCGGCTCGAGATCTGGACGGGCGCGGCGATCGTCGTCGCGTGCTGCGTGTTCGTGCTGTTCCAGCTCCAGCCCGACCTGCTGCTCCGCAACACGACCCCGGCGGGCGGCGACACGGGCGCACACGTCTGGTGGCCTGCGTTCCTCCGGGACCATCTCCTGCCGCAGGGCCGGATCGCAGGATGGGCTCCCGACTGGTTCGCGGGCTTCCCGGCCGGGCAGTTCTACTTCCCGTTCCCGGCGCTGGTGATCGTCGCTCTCGACACGGTTCTCCCGTACAACATCGCGTTCAAGCTCGTCACCGCGTTGGGCCCGATCGCGCTCCCGGCGGGTGCGTACGTGTTCGGGCGTGGCCTGCGCGCACCGCGACCGGCGCCGGCGCTGTTCGCGGTGGGCGCGACGGTTCTCCTCTTCTTCAAGGGTGCGCCCGGCACTGACGCGGAGGCGACGCGTATTGCCGGGAACCAGCACATCATGGGCGGAAACCTGGCGAGCAACTTCGCCGGTGAGTTCTCGTTCACCTTGGCCCTCGCGCTGGCGCTCTTCTTCCTCGGCGCCCTCGCGTACTCGCTCGAGCACCGTCGACGGATGTGGCTGCCTGCCGTCCTCTTCGCCGCCGTCGTGATGAGCCACCTCGTCGTGGGCATGTTCGCTGTCGTCGGTGCGCTCATCGTGTGGCTGGCCCGCCGTCCAAACCGCACTTTCCCGACCGTCGCCGCCATCGGGGGCGTCGGCGCGCTCCTGACGGCGATCTGGACGTTCCCTCTGCTGGCGACGCTCGGCTACACGTCGGACATGGGGTACGAGCCCATCGGCCACGGTCCGGGCGGAGGCTTCCTCGGCGAGTTCGGCTTGTACATGTTCCCCTGGTACCCGGCGTACGTGTTGTGGATGCTGCCGCTCATCGTCGCCGCCATCGTCGGCGGGATCCTCGCCCGGCGGCGCGTCACGATCGAGCTCGCCGCGCTCACGGCCGTCATGGGGCTTGCGTTCCGGTTCTGGGAGGGCTTCACCGACCTCTTCCACAGCACCCCGGTCTGGAACCTGCGGCTCCTGCCGTTCTGGTACCTCGGGTTGCTGTTGCTCTCGATGCTCGGCGCCGCCGAGCTCATCCGGGGCGCGGGCGCGCTGCTGGGGCGGGTGTCCCATCCGTTGTGGGAGCCGCTCCTTCCCGCGCCGGAGCCGGTACCGGTGTCGGCTGCGAGCGGCGTGTCACCGGAGACGCCGACGACGACCGAGGACGGCGCGGGGCGGCGCTCGGATCGCGAACGGCAACGCGATCCGCAGCATCGTCCTGGCGGTCACGATCGCGATCCTGTCCGTACTCGTGGCGGCGGTCGCGATCTGGCGCGTCTACGTGACGACCGACTTCCTCACGTTCTGGGCCAAGTGGAACTACAGCGGCTACGAGCACACCGGCGCCGAGTCCGACACCAAGGTGTACCCGGAGTTCAAGAGCCTCGTGAGCACCGTCGATCGACTGCCGCCGGGTCGCGCACTGTGGGAGGGAGGCTCGTCGCTCGGTGTCTACGGCACGCCGCTGGCGCTGATGCTTCTGCCGTACTTCACCGACGGGCGCATCGCGTCGATGGAAGGGCTGTACTACGAGTCGTCGGCGACGACGCCGTACCACTTCTTGTCGGTGTCGGCGCTGAGCGCACCGGGCAATGCGAGCAACCCGCAGCGCAACCTGCCCTACCGCACGCTCGCCGAGTTCGACGTCGGCGTGAAGTACATGCAGACACTCGGCGTGCGGTACTACATGGTCTTCTCGGACCAGGCCAAGGAGCTGGCGGACCGGTCCGCCCAGTTGACGCCCGTGGCGACCACGCCCGATACCGACGGGCAGCCGCCCCGCGGTTGGACGATCTACGAGGTGCGGGCCCCCGTCGTCCAAGCGCTGGGCGAGGAGCCCGTCGTCGTTCCCGGCGTCTCGAACAGGGACTGGCAGGACGAGGTCGGAGTGCCGTGGTGGGACGCTCCCACCCGGACACCCTCCGACGCCCGGGACCTGTCGCTGCTCGACCGGCCGCTCGTCGCCGACGGGCCGTCGAGCTGGGCGCGTGCGCGCCCGCCTGGTGCCTCGCGCGCCGACGCGCCCGATCCGAAGCTGCCGGCCGCCAAGAACGTCCCGGCCGAAACCCTCCCACCCGTCGAGGTGAGCCGTGTGCGCACGACGGATCACTCGGTGTCGTTCCGCGTGTCGCGTACCGGGGTCCCGGTGATGGTCAAGACGTCGTACTTCCCGAACTGGACCGCGACCGGCGCGAAGGGACCGTGGCGGGCGACACCCAACTTCATGGTGGTGGTGCCGACGAGCCGCGAGGTTCGGCTCGACTACTCGACCACGACGCCCGAGTACCTCGGCCGGGTCGGGACCGCCGCCGGTTTGGTCGGCGTGGCGGGACTGGCGCTCTGGCCGTGGTGGCGTACGCGGAGGAACCAGCAACGCGCCGCGGAGAACGGCGCGGGAGGCGACGCCGGGTACCCTGCGGCCGAGTGAGCGACCAGAGACTCGACGCGATCTTCAAGGCCTACGACATCCGCGGGCTGTACCCCGACGACCTCGACGAGGACGTCGCCCGGCGGGTCGGGAACGCGTTCGTCGCGTTCACCGGCGCCGCGCTCGTCCTGATCGGACGGGACATGCGGCCGTCGTCCGAGCCGCTGGCCGCCGCCTTCGCCGACGGCGCCACGCTGGCCGGGGCCGACGTCGTCGAGCTCGGGTTGATCTCGACCGACCTCGCGTACTTCGCGTCGGGGCGGCTCGACGCGCCGGCGGCGATGTTCACCGCCAGCCACAACCCCGCCCAGTACAACGGCATCAAGCTGTGCCGGGCCGGCGCCGCCCCCGTCGGCCAGGACACCGGCCTGGCGCAGATTCGTGCGACGGTCGAGAGCGGGCTGCTCGAGCGGGCCGCCGAGCGCGGGCGGGTCGAGCAACGCGACCTGCTCCCCGAGTACGTGCAGCACGTCCACTCGTTCGTCGACGTAGGTGCTCTGCGGCCGCTGCGAGTCGTCGCCGACACCGCCAACGGCATGGGCGGCGCGGTCGTCCCCGCCGTTTTCGCCGACCTGCCGTTCGACCTCTCCATTCTCTATCCGGAGCTCGACGGCACGTTCCCGAACCACCCTGCCAACCCGATCGAGCTCGAGAACCTCAAGGACCTGCAGCGCGCGGTGCTCGACGCCAACGCCGACGTCGGTCTCGCCTTCGACGGCGACGCCGACCGGGTGTTCCTCGTCGACGATCAGGCGCAGCCCCTGTCGGGCTCGATCACGACCGCACTCCTCGCGAAGGGGATCCTCGAGAAGCACCCGTCCGAGACGATCGTGCACAACCTCATCTGCTCGAAGGTGGTTCCCGAGGTCGTGCGGGAGATGGGCGGGACGCCCGTGCGCACCCGCGTCGGCCACTCGTTCATCAAGCAGGTGATGGCGGAGACGGGGGCGATCTTCGGGGGCGAGCACTCGGCGCACTACTACTTCCGCGACAACTTCCGCGCCGATTCGGGGCTGATCGCATCGATGATGGCGCTGGAGCAGCTGTCGCTCGCCGACGAGCCCCTGTCGGCGCTCCGGCGACCCTTCGAGCGGTACGTCGACTCGGGCGAGATCAACACGCGGGTCGACGACCCGCCCGCCGTCATCGAGCGGGTCGCCGACGCCTATCGGGGCCAACAACAGGACCGGCTCGACGGGCTGACCGTCGACCTGGGGGAGTGGTGGTTCAACCTCCGGCCGAGCAACACCGAGCCGTTGCTGCGGCTGAACCTCGAGGCGCGCGACGCCGCCGGCTGCGAGGCCCACACCGCCGAGGTGCTCGCGCTCGTGCGGGGGGAATAGCGTCGGCCGCCGGCTCGCCACGGAGCCCGCTGCCGAGCGAGACCAAAGGAGATGTAGTGCCTCTGGACGCCAAGCTGCTCGAGATCCTCGCCTGCCCCGAGGACAAGGGCCCGCTCCTCTATTTCGAGGACGAGAGCTCGCTGTACAACCCGCGCCTCAAGCGGCGGTACGCGGTGCGCGACGACATCCCGATCATGCTCATCGACGAAGCGGAAGCAGTCGACGACGCCGAGGACGCTCGGCTGATGAGCAAGGCGGAGGCCGAGGGGATCAAGCCCACGTTCGAGGCCTAGCGCGTGCCGGACTCCATGGGGTTCCTCGACGCGGTCGCCGGACTGCCCGAGCAGCTCGCCGATGCCCATCGCAGCGCCCGGGACGCCCTTGATCAGGTTTCGCTTCCGTCGCCGGACGACATCGACGACATCGCCGTGCTCGGGATGGGCGGGTCGGGGATCGCCGGCGACGTGCTCGCCGCCGTTGCCAATGCGACGCTGCCCGTACCCGTGGTCGTGCTCAAGCAGATCCGCACGCCGCGTTTCGTCGGGCCGCGCACCCTCGTGTTCGCGGTCTCGTATTCGGGCGACACCGACGAGACCCTGCAGATGGCCGCCGGCGCGCTCGACGCCGGCGCGCGCCTCGTCGCCGTCAGTCGGGGCGGGGGACTCGAAGCCCTGGCGCGGGAGCGCAGTGCGGTGCACGTGGCGTGTCCTCCCGGCTACCTCCCGCGCGCGGCGGTCGGCGCGCTCCTGACACCCCTGTTCGTCGTGCTCGAGCGGGTGGGCCTTCTTCCCGAGGCAAGCGAGTGGATCGACGCCGCAGGACGCCAGCTTGCGGCCCGGCGTGAGAAGTGCGCTCCTGACGTCGACGCCCCCGCCAATCCGGCGCGCGAGATCGCGCGGAAGATCGGGACGACGATCCCGATCTTCTACGGCGGCGGCGCACTCGGGGCCGTGGCGGCGCAGCGATGGAAGTGCGACGTCAACGAGAACGCCAAGGCGCCCGCCTTCTGGAACGCGTATCCGGAGCTCGATCACAACGAGATCTGTGGGTGGGGCCAGCACGGCGACGTCACACGTCAGCTCTTCACGCTCGTCGAGCTGCGGCACGGCTTCGAGCACGAGCAGCTCGAGCGACGGTTCGCGCTCACGCGCGCGTTCATCGAAGAGGCACTCGCGCAGGTGCTCGAGGTGCGCGCCGAGGGCGAAGGGAGGCTCGCGCAGCTTCTCGACCTCATGTACGTCGGCGACTGGGCGAGCTGTTACCTCGCGCTCGACCACGACGTCGACCCCGGACCGATTGACACGATCTTCCAGCTGAAGGACGCCCTCGGCGAGAATTGACGCGCTACGTGGGCGTGCGCCCACATCAACGTGATCAAGAAGGTCGGCGGCGTGCAGACGGCGGGCTGGACGATCAACGCGTCGAACCCGAGTGCGCCGATGACCGTTTCGCCCGGGTTGCAGGTGACCACGAATCCCGGCGTGCCGAGCTTCGGCCTCACGCAGGTCGCAGCGGCCGGCTCGACGGTCACCTTGGCCGAGATGCTTCAGGCCGGGCATACGGCGGGTGGTGTGACGTGTACTGCGCCCGAGAAGACCAATCAGACGGGTCAGGGCGGTTCGGTGAACGTGACGGTCAAGCCGGGCGAGACCTGGACGTGCACGTTCAACAACACGATCAACACCGCGTCGGTCACCGTGGTGAAGAAGGTCGACGGGACGCCGACCCAGGGCTGGACGTTCGGAGCCTCGACGCAGGCGCCGACGACCGTCGCGCCGCCGTCGGGCCAGACCGACGGCCAGGGACAGCTCGGCTTCGCGCTGAGCAAGGTCCTGGCCGACGGGTCGCCGCTGACCATCACCGAGACGCTGCAATCGGGCTTCTCGTTCCAGAGCGCGACGTGTGCGAAAGGCCAAACGAATGTTCCGATCAACCTCAACGGCCTGGCGGGCACGTTGACCGTGAAGCCGGGTGATGCCATCACCTGCACGTTCAACAACAGTGCCGATCCGACACCGCCGCGTCCGCCGGAGCCGGGAGGCACGAGCGCCGATCGCAGCTTCGTGACCGGGGCGCTGCCGTTCACGGGCTCGCCGGCGGCGATGCCGCTGAAGATCGCCCTCTGGCTGCTCGTGATCGGCGCCGCGTGCCTCGCGTTCGCCCGGATTCGTAGGCGGCGGACGGCGTAGGCAGACCCGTTCGAGACGTCGACGGCGCGACCGGGGTACTATCAGCCCCGGTCGGGCCGTCTGCGGCTGTCATCCAGTGATCTGGGCCGACTCCCTGAAATCCCGTGCGCGCCCGAGCGCGCCCGACGACACAAGGAGTCCCGATGACCACGACCACCGATTCGGCGACGCCGGCCAGCGCCGGCGCGCCCGACTTCAAGGTCGCTGATCTCTCGCTGGCCGACTTCGGTCGCAAGGAGATCGAGCTCGCCGAGCACGAGATGCCCGGCCTCATGGCGCTCCGCCGGCGCTACGGCGCCGAGCAGCCGTTGCGCGGCGCCAAGATCACCGGCTCGCTGCACATGACGATCCAGACCGCGGTGCTCATCGAGACGCTGCTCGAGCTGGGCGCGACCGTCCGCTGGGCGTCGTGCAACATCTTCTCGACCCAGGACCACGCCGCCGCCGCCATCGCCGCCCGCGGCGTGCCGGTGTTCGCGTGGAAGGGTGAGACGCTCGAGGAGTACTGGTGGTGCACCGACCAGGCGCTGCGCTGGCCGGACGGCGACGCTCCGAACATGATCCTCGACGACGGCGGGGACGCGACGCTGCTCGTCCACAAGGGCGTCGAGTACGAGCGCGCCGGTGCAGTGCCCGCGCCGGGCGACGGCGACTCGGAGGAGTGGAAGGTCGTCCTCGGGCTGCTGGCGCGCATCCAAGACGAAGACGGGCGGCGCTGGCACCGCACCGCGGAGGCGGTGAAGGGCGTCACCGAGGAGACGACCACCGGCGTCCACCGTCTGTACCAGATGATGGAGGGCGGAACGCTGCTGTTCCCGGCCATCAACGTGAACGACTCCGTGACGAAGTCGAAGTTCGACAACCTCTACGGGGTTCGCCACTCGCTCGTCGACGGGATCTGCCGGGCGACCGACGTCATGCTGGCGGGCAAGCTCGCCGTCGTTTGCGGCTACGGCGACGTCGGCAAGGGTTGCTCCCAGGCGCTGCGAGGTCAGGGCGCGCGCGTCGTGGTGACCGAGATCGATCCCATCTGCGCCTTGCAAGCGGCGATGGAGGGTCACGAGGTCGTGCGGCTCGAGGACGTCGTCGAGACGGCCGATCTGTTCGTCACGGCCACCGGGAACACGAACATCATCACGGTCGAGCACATGGGACGGATGAAGCACGACGCGATCGTCGGCAACATCGGCCACTTCGACGACGAGATCGACATGGCCGGCCTCGCAGCGGTGCCGGACGTCAAGCGCATCAACATCAAGCCGCAGGTCGACGAGTGGGTGTTCCCCGACGGGCACTCGATCATCGTGCTGTCGGAGGGGCGCCTGCTGAACCTGGGCAACGCGACCGGCCATCCGAGCTTCGTGATGTCGAACAGCTTCACGAACCAGGTGATCGCCCAGATGGAGCTCTACGGCCACACCGACTTCTACGAGCGGCGCGTGTACACGCTCCCCAAACACCTCGACGAGGAGGTGGCACGGCTGCACCTCGACAAGCTCGGGGCGAAGCTCACGCAGCTCACCGAGGAGCAGTCCGCGTACCTCGGCGTTCCGGTCGAAGGGCCGTTCAAGCCCGACCACTACCGGTACTGATCTGGGAGACCCCGTGGACCCCATCCCGCCGACGATCGAGTGGCGGCGGGGGAGGGTGCGGCTGATCGACCAGCGCGCGCTGCCGGGTGAGCTGCGGTTCGTCGAGTGTGCGTCGGTCGACGACCTCTGCGACGCGATCGGATCGTTGGCCGTGCGGGGCGCGCCCGCCCTCGGCGCCGCCGGTGCGTTCGGCGTGGCCCTTGCCGCGCACACGATCGCCGACGAGTCAGGAGTGCGGGCGGCGGCGCGCCGCCTCGCGGGCGCCCGTCCCACCGCAGTCAATTTGGCGTGGGGTGCGGAGCGCGGACTGGGCGCGTGGGTGCGCGGCGGTGCCGCCGCCGCACTCGCGGAGGCGGAGCGCGTCGCCGCCGACGACGTTGCCGCCAACCGTGCCCTCGGCGGGTTCGGTGCGGAGCTCGTGCCGGACGGCGCACACGTCCTCACGCACTGCAACGCGGGATCGCTGGCGACCGTCGGCTACGGCACGGCCCTCGGTGTGGTGCGCGCCGCCCACGACGCAGGCAAGCGACTGCAGGTGTGGGCGGGGGAGACGCGGCCCGTGCTCCAGGGCGCCCGCTTGACCGCCTGGGAGCTCGACCGCCTCGGCATCCCGGTCACCGTGATCGCCGACGTCATGGCCGGCTCGCTCATGGCGACGGGCGACGTGGACCTCGTGGTCGTCGGCGCCGACCGCATCGCCGCCAACGGCGACGTCGCCAACAAGATCGGCACGTACCCGCTGGCGGTGCTCGCGCGCGAGCACGACGTGCCCTTCGTCGTCGCCGCGCCCACATCGACGATCGACCTCGCCACTCCGACGGGAGCGGCGGTCGCAGTCGAGGAACGTCCCGAGGACGAGGTCGTCAGCATCGGCGGCGAGCGCATCGCACCGTCCGGTGTCACCGCTGCGAACCGCGCCTTCGACGTCACGCCCGCCCGGCTCGTCACCGCCATCGTCACCGAACGAGGGGTCCTCCGCCCCCCGTACGAGGACGCGTTGCGCGCCGCCTCGGCGTAGGTGTCGTACCCCGCCGCTACGTTTCCGCGGCGAAAGGAGGCTGTGTGAACCCGTTGCGTGCGCTGGTCGAGGCGGTGTTCCCGGCTTCGTGCCCGGGATGCGGACGCGCCGCGGAGCCGGTGTGCGACGCCTGCGCGCGCACACTCCGCGCACCACCGGTGTCGCCCCCACCGGCCGGCGTCGACCGGTGGCTGGCGCCGTTCGCGTACGAGGGCGTGGCGCGTGAGCTCGTCGCCCGCGTCAAGTATTGGCGTACGCGCGCGACCGTCCCCTGGCTCGCGACGCACATGGCCCGGCTGGTGGTGGCCGCCGGCGCCCACATCGACGTGGGCGTCGCGACGTGGGCCCCGACGACGACCCCGCGGCGGCACGCACGCGGGTTCGACCACGCCGAGCTCCTTGCGCGTGCGGTCGCGAGACAGCTCGGCCTCCGCGCGCGTCCGACGCTGCGACGGCGGCCGGGACCCCAGCAGACCGGACGACCGGCGGTGGCCCGTCGGGCCGGCCCGCAGTTCGACGCCCGGCCCGGCGTGATGCCGGCTCGGGTGCTTCTCGTCGACGACGTCGCCACCACCGGGGCGACGATCGCCGCCGCCGCCGATGCGCTCCGACGCGCCGGCGTGTCGTCCGTGGTCGCCGTCACCGCGGCGCGCACGCCGCGCCCCGGCCGCGTCTCCCCAGGTCAGCGGGCGGCCTGTCGCGTATGATGAACATCCACTCATGGACATCGTGGTGCGAGGGAAGAACGTCGACGTGCCGCCTCGGCTGCGCGAGCTCGCCCGCGAGAAGGTCCGCAAGATCTCGCGCTTCACGCACGACGCCGGGCGCGTCGAAGTCGAGTTCTCCGAGCTTCGGAACCGCCGCGTCTCCGACAATCAGGTCTGCGACGTGATCGTGCATCTGAAACGCAACTTCGTGAAAGCGCACGCCGCCGCGTCCGAGCCCGCTGCCGCCCTCGACCTGGTCGTCGACAAGGTCGAGCACCAGGTTGCCCGGATCAAGGAGAAGCGCGTCAGCCGTACCCATGCGCCCCGTCGGAACCGAGCGGCATCCGGTGACGTCGAGCTCCTCTCGGCTCCCGACGAGAGCGTCGAGGGCGACGACGAGGATGGCGATGATGCCGGCATCGTCAACCGCATCGTGAAGACGAAGCGGCTGACGATGAAGCCGATGGGTCCCGAGGAGGCGGCGCTCCAGATGGACCTGCTCGGTCACGATTTCTTCTTGTTCACGAACGCCGAGAACGGTCACGCGGCCGTTCTGTACCGCCGGCGCGACGGCTACCTCGGCTTGATCGAGACCACGGGGTGAACGAGGGCGACACAATCCGCGTCGTCATCGTCGACGACCACGCGTTGTTCCGGCGCGGCCTTGATCTCGTGCTCTCCGAGGAGCCCGACATCAAGGTCGTGGGCGAAGCCGCGGACGGGATCGAGGCGGTCCACCGGGCGGAGGAGATGGCACCGGACGTCGTCGTCATGGACGTCCGCATGCCCCGGTCGACGGGCATCGAGGCCGCGCGCCGCATCCGCGAGCGCCTCCCCGACACCAAGGTGATCATGCTCACCGTCTCCGACAGCGAGGAGGACCTCTACGCCGCGGTGAAAGCCGGCGCGAGCGGATACCTGCTGAAGGAGATCTCGATCGAGGAGCTCGCCGACGCGGTGCGGGCCGTCGCCCGCGGGCACAGCCTGATCTCGCCGTCGATGGCCTCGAAGCTGTTGACCGAGTTCAACGCGCTCGTGCAACAGGCCGAGGACCGCCACCGCTCGCTCCTGCCGAGCCTCACCGATCGCGAGCTCGAGGTGCTGAAGCTCGTGGCGAAAGGCCTCAGCAACCGCGAGATCTCCGAGGAGCTGTACATCTCGGAGAACACGGTGAAGAACCACGTCCGCAACATCCTCGAGAAGCTGCATCTGCACTCGCGCATGGAAGCTGTCGTCTACGCCATGCGCGAGAAACTCTTGGACGTGGATTAGGACGACGACGTTCGCCGTCGCCACAATGCGAGCGCGCCCAACCCGACGAGCAGCACGAGCGTCAGCGCGCTGATCCCGACACCGAGGCGGTCCCACCCGTCCGGGCCGTAGTCGAGCTCCAGCGTGCTCCGTCCCGCCGGGACCCGAACCGCGATCAGACCGTCGGCGGTGTGCCCGAGCTCGACCGGTCGTCCGTCGACGCGGCCGTGCCATTTCGGTGACCAGGCGACGGCCACGGTGGCGGGCGTCGCGGCCGACGCGTCGACGCGGATGCGCAGGCGTTCCGGGTCGGCGCGAGTGAGACGGGCCGTCGCCGGGGCATCGGTGGCAACGAGCGCGGCGGGGTCGGGCTGCCCGGGGCGGGCGCGGACCGCGAAGATCGCGATCGGCGGCTCCCGCCAGACGAGCTCGAACCGGTCCGACACCGCGAGCGCGTCGGCGAACGCGTCGCCGGTGGTGACGACATGCGAGACGCCCAGCCGGCTCAGCACGTCCGCCTGCATCTCGGCCGGGCGCTTTCCGAGATACAGGTCGGGCTCGAGGTCGGGCTCGGGCGTGCTCGAAGACTCGAGGTTCCAGCCGTTCAACGAGTCGCGGCCCGACGCCCGCGCGAGCCAGGTCGGCGGGAGGAGCACACCGGTACGGAACACCTCCCCCGGGTACTCGCGCTGCGTAGCGAACCGGGCGCCGTCGGGGACCTCACGACGAAGCTCGGCCGCCGCGTGCTGCAGTTGCGGGACGGGCGGATCGAGCTCGCTCGCCGATCCCCGGTCGGGACCGAGCGGCGACACCACCACGGCGACCGCGACCAACATCGCGCCTGCCACCGCCGCCGGGCCGGCCCCGCGCCATGGGGCCAGTCGGCGGCTCGCGAACCGCGCGCCGGCGGCGATCCCGGCGGACAACGGCAGGATCGCGAGCAGTCCGGCATACCCGAGCCCCCGGTTGGCCAGCTGCATGGCGACCTCGTTGTCGGGCCACCGTGACGCGGCCCAGTGCCGCGAGGACGAGGAAGACGAGCGGGGTCGCCACGAGGACGACGGCGAACGGGCGGCGGCGCACGCGGACGAGCGCGTAGGCCCAGCCGGCGACGACGAGCCACACCGTGTACGGACGGAACAGGATTCGCCCGTTCACGATCGCGTCGATGCGATCCCCGAACGGCGGCGTCGCCCACGTCGCGACCTCGCCGCGTAGGTCGCGGTGCACGAGCGCGGGTATCAACCACCACGCCGCCAGCGCCGCCGCCAACACACCGGTGAGGGCGAACCTGGTGAGCGCGGCGCGTCCGAGGTGCTCTCGCCGCAGCCCGAACGCCAGCAGCGGGAAGACGGCGGCGAGGATCATCACGGAGATGACGTGCGTGATCGCCAGCGCGGCCAGCGACACCGCCGCGAGCAGCACCCACCGCCATCGGCTGTCGCGGGGGACGCGCAGCAGAGCGCCAAGCGCAAGACAGAAGAGCGGTGCGCCGAGTTGGTGCGAGACGAGTCCCACGGCGTACAGGCCCTGGAGGCCCGGTCCGAACTGGCTCGAGACCAGCAGCGAGAGGATCGCGGCGATCCCCGCTGCCAGGCGCCCCAGCCCCAGCGACCGGGCGAGGAAGGCCATCGCCGCCGGCAACGCCGCGAACGAGACCACGCCGACGACCTTCAGCGCGCCGGTGTTCGACAGCGCGCCGAGGGTCACCGCACACGCGGCGCCCATCGACCAGGCCACGCCGGGCCCGTTGAATAGGAACTCCTGGTATCCGAGGTAGAAGCGCGGGAACCAGCCGTCGAGCCGCCCGTGGGCCACGAGGTGGGGAAGCGCGAAGTCCGCCCGCACGAGATACGACATGACGTCCTCGCCGTGCGGCGGTCGGCCCCCCCAGGCGCCGGCCGTCGACCACACCGCCACGCCGACGGCCACCACGATGCCTGCCCACATCGCCGAGATCCGTTGCCACCAGCGCTCTTGCTTCCGCGGTTCCGGACTGATCTGGAGCTCCGGGTCCTGCCCGACGGCCGTCGCCACGGCCGCATGCTGGCATGAAGGGGGCGGGCGTCCGAGGTCGCCGACGGCGCCTCTGAAAGCGAAGGAGGAGGCGATCCTCGGCACCCGCCTCGGCAGCGAGCCCGCCGAGAAGTGGCAACGTCCGTCGGTACACTCGGAGACCACATGGGCCTTTTCAACAAGCTCCTCCACGCGGGCGAAGGCCGGAAGCTCAAGCTCGTCGAGTCGATCGTGCCCGAAGTCGCCGCCTTCGAGCCCGAGATGCAGGCGCGCTCCGACGAGGCGCTCCGGGCTATGACCGACGAGTTCCGGGGCCGGCTCGCGCACTGCGAGACGAAGGAAGAGCGCGTCGAGATGCTCGACGACATGCTCCCCGAGGCGTTCGCGGTGGTGCGGGAGGCGGCCAAGCGCTCGCTCGGGCAGCGCCACTTCGACGTCCAGATCATGGGCGGGGCCGCGCTCCACTTCGGCTGGGTCGCCGAGATGAAGACCGGTGAGGGCAAGACCCTGGTCGCCACCCTGCCCCTCTACCTGAACGCGCTCGCCGGCTACGGCTGCCACCTCGTGACCGTGAACGACTACCTCGCCCGGCGCGACGCCGAATGGATGGGGCAGATCTACCGCTTTCTCGGCATGGAGGTCGGAGTCGTCGTTCCCCAGGTCGACGACCCGGAATCGAAGCGCGCCGCGTACCACGCCGACATCACGTACGGCACCAACAACGAGTTCGGGTTCGACTACCTCCGCGACAACATGGCCCTGTCGAACGAGGAGCAGGTCCAGCGCGGGCATTTCTTCGCGATCGTCGACGAGGTCGACTCGATCCTCGTCGACGAGGCGCGGACACCGCTGATCATCTCGGGCCGGGCTGACGACGCGCAGGAGCTGTACTACCGGTTCGCCCGGGTCGTGAAGGGCCTGCAGCGCGATCCGCGACTACGAGGTCGACGAAGCGAAGCGCACTGTCGTGCCCACCGAGGACGGCATCGGACGCGTCGAGCAGTCGCTCGACGTCGAGAACCTCTACGAGCACGTCAACCAGAACTTCGTCCACCAGCTCCAAGCCGCGCTCCGCGCGAAGGAGCTGTTCAAGCGGGACGTCGACTACGTCATCCAGAACGGCGAGGCGAAGATCGTCGACGAGTTCACGGGCCGCATCCTCGAGGGTCGTCGTTGGAGTGAAGGTCTCCATCAGGCCGTCGAGGCCAAGGAAGGCGTGAACGTCAAGGCGGAGAACCAGACGCTGGCGACGGTCACGCTCCAGAACTACTTCCGCATGTACGAGAAGCTCTCCGGCATGACGGGAACGGCGTTGACCGAGGCGGGGGAGTTCGCGCACACGTACGCGCTCGACGTCGTCGGGATCCCGACGAACGAGCCCATGGTCCGGGACGACAACCCCGACCTCATCTACAAGACCGAGGACGCGAAGTTCAACGCCGTCGCCGACGACATCGAAGAGAGAAACGAGAACGGGCAGCCCGTGCTCGTGGGCACCATCTCCGTGGAGAAGTCGGAGAAGCTCTCGCGGCTGCTGGAGAAGCGCGGCGTTCCCCATTCGGTGCTGAACGCGAAGCAGCACGAGAAGGAAGCGCTGATCGTCACGCAGGCCGGCAGGCCGCACACGGTGACGGTGGCCACGAACATGGCCGGCCGCGGCGTCGACATCCTGCTCGGCGGCAATCCCGAGGGCCTCGCCCGCCAGGAGCTCTCCGCCGAGGGCTCCACCCCCGACGAGGCGCCCGAGCGTTACGAGGAGCTGGTGTCGAAGTTCCGGGACGAGTGCCGTCCCGCCGGCGACCACGTCCGGGAGCTGGGCGGGCTCTACGTGCTCGGCACCGAGCGCCACGAGAGCCGCCGGATCGACAACCAGCTCCGGGGCCGCGCCGGCCGCCAGGGCGACCCGGGGGAGAGCCGCTTCTACCTCTCACTCGAGGACGAGCTGATGCGGCTCTTCGCCACGGGAGCCATGAACTGGGTGATGGGGAAGGCCTTCCCCGACGACGTGCCGCTTGAGGCGCGCATGGTGACCAAGGCGATCGAGCGCGCGCAGCGCACGGTCGAGGACCGCAACTTCGAGATCCGCAAGGACGTCCTCAAGTACGACGAGGTGATGAACGAGCAGCGCAAGGTGATCTACAAGCGCCGTCAGCAGATCCTCGACGGTGACGACCTGCGCGACGAGGCGTTCGAGGCGATCGGAGGCGCCGTCCGCCATGCCGTCGAGACGTGGTGCCCGACCGAGTACCCGGAGGAGTGGGACCTCGAGGAACTGCACACGCAGATCGAGAGCACATTCCCGACGAGGATCACACTCGACCAACTCGACCTGCCGGATCGCGAGCAGGTCGTGCAGGTGCTCACCGACGACGCGGTGGAGCTCTACGAGCAGAAGGAGCAGACGATCGGGAGCGACGCGCTCCGCGAGATCGAGCGCCGCGTGATGCTCTCGGTGATCGACCAGCACTGGCGCGAGCACCTCTACGAGATGGACTACCTCCGCGAGGGCATCAACCTGCGCGCGATGGGGCAGAAGGACCCGCTGGCCGAGTGGCAGCGTGAAGGCTTCGACATGTTCTCGGCGATGATGGCGGGCGTGCAGGACAACTTCGTCCGATACGTCTCGCACCTCCAGGTCGTCGCCGACGACGCACCGCGCCGTGAGGCGAGCAACGTCCGGTACTCCGCGTCCGAGGGGCCTGTACAGGGCTCGGAGGCGCTCCAGGCTGCCGCAGCCGGACAGCCACTCGAGGAACCGGTAGCCGACGGCATGGGCGGCGACGGGCCGGCGACGGCGACCGCGGTCGCAGAACGACCCGAGGATGCGGTGCCGCAGCCCGTACACGTCGAGAAGACGCCGGGTCGCAACGAGCCGTGCTACTGCGGGAGCGGTAAGAAGTTCAAGCACTGCCACGGTCGCTGAACCGCGGCATCCACACCCGCACCTTTCGCGATGCGCGACTTCACCGAAACGCTGGCCGATCTCCGCCGCCGAGTGGACGACGCCCGCGCCTATCTCCAGATCGACGCGGCTCGGAACCGGCTCTCAGAGCTCGAGCAGGAGGCGAGCCGACCCGACCTGTGGGACGACCAAGACCAGGCGCGCAAGGTCACGACCGAGCTCGCTCGGCTACGCGACGACCTCGAGGTCTTCGACGGCCTCGAGGAGCGGCTCTCCGAGATCGAGACGCTGTTCCAGCTCGGCCGCGAAGAGGGCGACGACTCCGTCGAGCCGGAGATCGATACCGGCGCCATTGCGCTCTCCACCGACCTCGACTGGCTGGAGCTGCGGGCGCTGTTCACCGGCGAGCACGACGAGCGTGACGCGATCTGCGAGGTCCATTCAGGTGCAGGCGGCACGGACGCCCAGGATTGGACCGAGATGCTCCTGCGTATGTACATGCGGTGGGCGGAGCGGCGCGGCTTCGACGTCGAGCTCGACGAGGTCCAGGAGGGCGCGGAAGCGGGCATCACGTCGGGGACCTTCATCGTCAAGGGTCGGTACGCGTTCGGGCTGCTGCAGGGCGAGAAGGGCGTGCACCGCCTCATTCGCATCTCACCGTTCGACGCCAACGCGAGGCGACAGACCGTGTTCGTGTCCTTTGACGCGGTGCCGGCGCTCGAGCAAACCGAGGAGCCGGCGATCGATGACAAGGACCTCAAGATCGACACGTACCGCTCGTCGGGTGCCGGCGGCCAGCACGTCAACGTCACGGACTCTGCGGTACGCATCACGCACGTGCCGACGGGCATCGTCGTCTCGGTGCAGAACGAGCGGTCCCAGATCCAGAACTCGCGCCAAGGCGATGCAGATCCTCGCGGCGCGTCTCGCGGAACGGCAGCGACTCGAACGACAGCAGGAGCTCGAGTCGCTGTCGGGCGAGAAGAAGGACGTCGCGTTCGGCAGTCAGATCCGCAGTTACACGCTGGCGCCCTACCAACTCGTGAAGGACGAGCGCACGCGCTACGAGACCGGCAACGTCCAGTCCGTTCTCGACGGTGAGCTCGACCTGTTCATCGAGGCGTACCTCCAATGGCGCCGGCAGCGCGACGGCGCCGCGCCTCGCCCGCCGGACGAGGAGGAGGACTCTCTCAGCTAGCTGTGATCCAGTGCTGCCGGTACCCCTCGTGCGCAGGCGGGGCTGCTAACCTCCGGCGGAGCACCTCGCCGCACTCCTGGTCAAACCCCTCCCGGTCCGCTTCGCTGCTTGGGCGTCGATGATTCGATTCGAAGGTGTTACCAAGACCTACAAGGGCGACGTCGTCGCGCTGCGCGACGTCTCGTTCGACATCAGCAAAGGTGAGTTCGTCTTCGTCGTCGGGCCCTCGGGCTCGGGCAAGTCGACGGCGCTTCGCCTGCTGCTGCGGGAGGAGAACTCGACTGCCGGTCGCATCATCGTCGCCGGCCGCGACATCTCCCGCCTCAGCTCCTGGAAGATCCCGCAACTGCGCCGCAACGTCGGCTGCGTCTTCCAGGACTACAAGCTCCTGCCCAACAAGACGGTCTACGAGAACGTCGCGTTCGCGCAGGAGGTCATCGGGCGGCCCCGCCACGTGATCGACGCCCAAGTCCCGCAGATCCTCGATCTCGTCGGCCTGAGTCGAAAGACCACCCGGTTCCCGACCGAGCTCTCGGGTGGGGAGCAGCAGCGCGTCTCGATCGCGAGGGCGTTCGTGAACCGGCCGCTCATCCTGCTCGCCGACGAGCCCACCGGGAACGTCGACCCGGCAACGACCGTCGGGATCATGCGCCTGCTCGACCGCATCAACCGCACCGGAACCACGATCGTGATGGCCACGCACGACCAGCGCATCGTCGACGCGATGCGGCGGCGGGTCATCGAGTTGGATCACGGAACCATGGTGCGAGACCAGGCCCGCGGCGTCTACGGCGTCGGGAGCTGATCGGATCGTGCGGCGACTGGGCTACTTCGCGCGCGAGACGCTGATCTCGCTGCGCCGCAACCTGCTGATGACGCTGGCCGGCATCCTGACCGTGACCGTGTCGTTGCTGCTGCTGGGTGGAATCCTCTTGTTCCAGCAGTGGGTCGATCACGGCACCGACAAGTGGAAGCACGGCGTCGAGTTCGAGATCTACATGAAGACCGACGCCACGGAGCAACAGATCGCCGCGTTGCGGAGCCAGCTCGACGACGACCGTCAGGTCAAGAGCGCGAACTACATCTCGAAGGAGCAGGCGTACAACGACTTCAAGCGGATCTTCAAGGACAAGCCCGACCTGGTCAGCTCGGTCGACCCGAGCGCGCTGCCGGCGTCGTTCCGGGTGGCGCCGGAACAGGTGAAGGCAGACGACTGCGCTGCGCGACAAGTTCAACACCAGACCGGGCGTCGACGAGGCGATCACGGCCGACAAGGCGATCAAGCAGCTCATCGACATCACGAACTTCCTTCGCTACATGTTCATAGCGATCTCGCTGATCCTGATCGCGTCGTCGTTGTTCCTGATCGTCAACACGATCCGCCTTGCCACGTTCGCCCGCCGACGCGAGATCGAGGTCATGAAGCTGGTCGGCGCGTCGAACTGGTTCGTGCGGATCCCCTTCATGGCCGAGGGCCTGGTGCAGGGAGCGGTGGGCGCGGGGCTGGCCGTCAGCGGCGTCTTCGCGCTCCAGTACTTGCTGAGCCAGCTCGACACGACCAGGGGCTTCTTCCAGGGTTTCTTCGTGACCACCGGGAACGCGGGCACGATCAGCATCGGCTTGCTGGTGGGCGGCGCCGTCATCGGCGCGATCGGGGCCGGCGTCGGCCTCCGCCGCTTCCTGAACGTCTGACCGCGGCCACGCGCCCCGGGAGTCCCCCCGGATTGCTGGGCAGGTCTCGGCAACGGGTCATCGTTTCCTCCCGGCGAAGTGCGCCTTTCGCGCAACTGCTGTTGCTACTGTGACTCGTGTTGCGTACGCTGACAGCCCTGAAGTCCCGTCGTTTCCTCCTTTGTCTCCTCGCGGGCGCGCTCCTGCTCGGTCTCGTCGCGCCCGGCGTCGCCGGCGGTCAGACGTCTCCTGATCCCAAGACGCGCCGCAACGAGCTCTCGAACGCGATCGAGGACGTGTCGGCCGAGGAGGTCGCGGCCGTCAACGAGCTGCAGGGGATCACCGCACGGCGCCAGGAGCTCGAGGCGAAGGTCGCGGCGCTCGATCAGCAGATCGCCGAGGCCACGCAGAGGATCGAGGCGGCAGAAGCCGAGGTCGCCCGCATCCAGGCCCAGGTCGAGACGGTGCAGCGCGATATCGACCGGATCCTGGCCGAGATCGAGGCGTCCAAGGCGAAGTTCAACGCGTCGGCCCTCGCGTTGTACAAGGGCGGCGGCAACGGCGCCAGCAACTTCACGCTGCTCTCCACGAGCGGGGGCGCCCACGAGCTGATCGCCGGGAGCAAGTATCTCGGAGAGAACTCGCGCCGCTTCGAGCGGGAGCTCCAACGCCAGGGCAGCCTCAAGGACCAGCTCGACGACGCCCAGAGCGATCTCCGCAAGGAGCAGGCGAAGGCGCAGGAAGCCCAACGTGTCGCGGCCGAGGAGCGGGATCAGGTCAGCCAGCTCCGGACTCAGGCCGACGGCGAGCGCGACCAGGTCGCGGCGGCCGAGCAGCAGGAGCAGCAGGCGATCGAGGCCATCCGAGCGCGCAAGGCCGACTTCGAGGCGCAGTACAACGCCATCCAGGCGCAGATCGCGGCCAGCGTCAGCCGCGGCAACCCGACGCCCGGGAACCACCGGTTCATCTGGCCCGTGAACGGTCCCATTGCGAGCGGCTTCGGTCCCCGGACCCACCCGATCTACGGCGGGTCGCGCATCCACACCGGCGTCGACATCGGCGCCTCGCAGGGCACGCCGATCAAGGCAGCCGGCGACGGCGTCGTCAGGATGGCCGGCGTGAACGGCGGCTACGGCAACTGGACCCTCATCGACCACGGCGACGGGCTCGCGACCGGGTACGGCCACCAGTCCCGCATCGCCGTGTCGGTGGGCCAGCGTGTGAGCACCGGCCAGGTCATCGGCTACGTCGGCTCCACCGGCGCCTCCACGGGTCCGCACCTCCACTGGGAGGTGCGCGTCAACGGCAACCCCGTCAACCCGCTCGGCTGGGTCTAGCTTAGCTACTTGTTCGGCTGCGGCGTGACCCGGAGGTAGGGCTTGATGGTCTTGAAGCCCTTCGGGAACTTCTGCTTGGCGTCCTCGTCGGAGACCGCAGGGACGATGATCACGTCCTCGCCGTCCTTCCAGTCGACCGGCGTGGAGACGCTGTAGCCGGAGGTCAGCTGCAAGGAGTCGATCACACGCAGGAGCTCGTCGACGTTGCGGCCGGCACTCTGCGGGTACGTGATGATCAGCTTGATCTTCTTGTCGGGGCCGACGATGAACACCGACCGGACGGTCACGGTGTCGCTGGCGTTCGGGTGGATCATGTCGTAGAGGTCGGCGACCTTGCGGTCGGGGTCGGCGATCAAGGGATAGTTGAGCGCCGTTCCCTGCGTCTCCTCGATGTCCTTCGACCACCCATTGTGCGACTCGAGCGGGTCGACGCTGACGCCGATCAGCTTCACGTTGCGCTGGTCGAACTCCGACTTGCGCCTCGCGAACGCTCCGAGCTCGGTTGTGCAGACGGGCGTGAAGTCCTTGGGGTGGGAGAAGAGCATCCCCCAGTTGTCGCCGAGGTAGTCGTAGAAGCTCACGGTGCCTTCGGTGGTCTCGGCGGTGAAGTCGGGAGCGGTGTCTCCCAGGCGAAGTGCCATGGCTGCCTCTCCTGTGGCTAGGGCTCGGCTCGTTTGCCCTCAAGGTATCCGGAGGTGGAGGGAAAGTCGAGTAAAAAGGTCGGAATATTGCCGGGCGGTCGGGACGGCCGTCGGCGCCCGCTTCGTCTACCGGGTCGCCGGCAGGCCTCGACCGGGCTCGGCGGCGCGACCGCGAAAAGGCGCATAGACCTGGTACTCGCCGTCGCGGAAGCGGACGTCGGCGGCGGGGGAGAGGCGTCGAAGGAACGGGAGCGCGCGGCGGTTCTCGCCCAGCACGGTGGCGCGGAACGCCACCAGCCCACGCCGGTGGCCGACGCGTGCCAGATGGTGCAGCAGCCGGGTCCCGAGGCCGCGGTCCTGCCACTCGTCGTCCACGATCACCGCGACCTCGGCGTCGTCCTCGCCGGGACGGCCGTCGTAGCGTGCAACGGCGACGATCTCCTGGCCCACTTGCGCGACCAGCGCCTCGTGGAGCTCGTGGTCGAGCCCCGCCAGGTGCAGGAGCGCGGCGCGGCGCCGCCGCGGCATCGGCGAGAAGAACCGGTGGTAGATCGACTCGGGCGAGAGCCGGTCGAACATGCGCAGCAGCGGGTACGCATCGGCGAGCTCGATGCGACGGATCATGACGGCCGACCCGTCGTCGAGGTTGACGACGCGGCCGGGACCGACCGCGACTTCGGTCTGCGCCTGCTCGACGGCGGCCATCACGCGGCTCCGGCGTCGGCGGTGCGGGCGCCGGACGGTGAGATCAGGCACGTGCTCGTGGCGTGCGCGTACAACGCCCCGTCTCCGTCCACCAGGTGAGCCTCGGCGGTCGCGACGCGTCCTCCGAGGTGAACGACCTTCCCCTCGCCACGGACGCGCCCGGTCGTGACGCGCACCGGTCGGAGGAAGCTCACCTTCAGCTCGAGCGTCGTGTAGCTGACGCCGGCGCGCAGCCGGCTGTGGACGGCGCACCCCATTGCGCTGTCGAGCACGGTCGAGAGGATCCCGCCGTGCACGGTGCCGAGCGGGTTGTAGTGGTACTCGGCCGGCTCGAACGCGAACGTGACCAGGCCTTCGCTGACCTGCTCGACCTCGATGCCGAGGAGACGCGCGACGGGCGGTGCGGGGAGGTCGCCGCCCTCGATCGCGCGCAACACCTCGATGCCGCCGAGACCACTGGCGGCCTTCCAGCTCTCGACGGGGTCGTCCCAGGTCACGATGCGGCTGCGGTCTTCGGTGGTCGTCATCGGTTTGCCCTCCGTTTCCGTTGGCGAGGTGTCGTGCGCAGACTCTCGACGTGCTCGGTGAGCGACGCGACTGCGCGGTGCTTGTAGGCGTGGTCGTCGAAGAGCTTGGTGAGCATGAGTGAGCCTTCGAGCGTCGAGGTCACGAGGGTGGCGAGCTCGTACGGATCGACCGCGTCATCGATCTCGCCCCGAGCTTTGGAGTCCTTCACGATCGAGCCGATGAGGCGGTGCCAGGAGTCCATGGCGGCGCGGGCGCGCGCGGCCAGCGGGGGATTCGTGTCGTCCGCCTCGATGGCGGTGTTCATGATCGGGCATCCGCCGGCGACCAGCGGGTGTCCGGACCAGTGGGCGAAGATCTCGATGATGGCCACGAGCCGGTCGAGCCCGACCTTGCCCTCCTGCACGGCGGCGTACCCGTCGACGATGAGTGAGATCGCGTAGTCGAAGGCGTCGACCGCGAGCTCCTCCTTGCTGCCGAAGTGGTTGTAGATCCCGCCCTTCTCGATCCCGGTGGCCTCGACGAGCTCGCTCATCGAGGCGCCCGCGTACCCGCGCTTGTTGAAGACGGGGGCGGCCCGCTCGAGGATCAGGCGGCGGGTGGCCTCGCCCTTGCGGAGGCGGGTGGTGGTCATGGCTCCCCCTCGAAAAACCGACCGTTCGGTCTGATTATGAGGGTCCGGCCACCCGGAATCAACGTGACGTGGGGCACCCGTCGCCTGGAACCGGCGGCGGTACCTTCCATGCATGTGCGGACGGTTCGTGCAGGCCTCGTCGCCGGAGCTGCTCGTGGAGCGGTTCGGTGTCGATGAGCTGGCGGCGCCCCGGCACGAGCCGAGCCACAACGTCGCTCCCCGGGCCACCGTGTACGCCGTGCGCGATCGAGCCGAAGACGATCGCCGCCGGCGCTACCTGTCGGAGCTGCGGTGGGGCCTGATCCCGTCGTGGGCGAAGGACCCCAAGGTCGGCGACCGCATGATCAACGCCCGCGCCGAGTCATTGGCGGACAAGCCGGCCTACGAGCGCGCCTTCCGGCGGCATCGCTGTCTCGTGCCCGCCGAGGGGTTCTACGAGTGGCAGCGGCGCGGTGCCCGCAAGCAGCCCATGTTCATCCACCGCCGGGACGGTGAGCCGATGGCGTTCGCCGGGCTGTGGGCGGCGTGGCGCGACGACGACCACCCCGACGGCGAGTGGCTGCGGTCCTGCACGATCGTGACGACGAATGCCAACGACACGGTTGCGCCGCTCCACGACCGCATGCCGGTCGTGCTCGAGGAACGCGACTGGGACCGCTGGCTGGACCCGGATGCCGGCGACCCTGCCGGGCTCGCGGGCCTCCTGCGGCCGGCGGCCGAGGACCTCCTCGTCGCATACCCGGTCGGGACGGCGGTCAACAGCGCCGACAACGACGGCCCGGAGCTCGTGGAACGCGTCGAGCTGCAGCCGACGCTCGGGCTATAGCGTTCGCTGCGTGGAGCACGGCGACTACATCGCGGCGCTGCGATGGAACGGCAGCGCGGCAGCGCAAGCGGCGCGCGACGTTCCTATGGAGACCACGGTGCCGTCGTGCCCGGAGTGGAGCTTCCGTGATCTCGTGCACCATCTCGGGTCGCACCACCGGTGGGTGGCGGGGAACCTCGACCAGCCGCCCGACGGCGCGCCGTCCAAGCTGCGCGAGGAGCCGCCTGCCGACGAGGCGATTGCCGACTGGCTGGCGGACGGCGCCGAGATGCTGGCGGGCAAGCTCGAGGCGACCGATCCCGCCAAGCCCTGCTGGACGTGGGTGCCCTACGACGACTCGGTCGGCTTCTGGGCCCGGCGCACGACCCAGGAGACCGCCATGCACCGGTGGGACGCACAGAACGCGGGCGCGGCAGCGGACGCGTTCGAGGCCGAGCTCGCGGCCGACGGGGTCGACGAGTACCTCGAAATTCTCGGCGCGTTCCGCGGCCGACGCTTCCCGGAGGGGTCGATCCATCTGCACACCACGGACACACCGGGGGAGTGGCTGGCTCGGCTGAGCCCCGAGGGGATCGACGTCACGCGCGAGCACGCCAAGGGCGACGTCGCCGTGCGCGGCCCGGCATCCGACGTGCTCCTCGTCTTCATGGGGCGCATGCCGATGGACACGGTCGACGTGCTCGGCGACGCGTCGTTGTTCGACGAGTTCCGGAAGCACGCGAGCTTCGGTTAGGTCTGCAGCTTCTTGACCTTGGGGTTGTAGCAGACGCCTTTCATGCCGAGCATCTGGGCGGGGACGCACATGTTCGAGCTCTGGCACAGCGCGTGGAGGTTCCCGTCGTCGAGGATGTGCTCGGCCAGGTCGGCTTGGGCGTAGAACGGGCGACCGAACCCGACCATGTCGGCCTCGCCGTCGTCGACGATCTGGCGGGCCTCGACGCCGGTCCGGATGCCCCCCACCGCGAACACCGGGATCCGCACCCGTCGTTTCGCCTCGCGGAACAGAAGCCGGTTCCAGACCGGCGCGAACGGATTGCGTTTCCCCCCGAGCCAAGATCCCGCGATCAGCGTGCCGCGGCGCCGACGCGACGGCGCCGCGGCCCGCAGCCGGGATCTCATCGACTGGTTGGTCCAGAGTGACGACGGCACGCCTCCACGACTCAGCGTCGTGTCCGGGAACACCGACACCTCCACCGGCGTGATCGCGTCGTAACCCCACTCGGCCACCAGCTCGCAGGTGCGCAGCGCCTCGTCGAGCGTGACGTGTGGGGCGAACGGAGGCGCTTTCTCCACCGGCACCTTGACCGTGCACGGGAAGTCGGGCCCCGCGCGCTCTGCAACGTGCTCACGAATCACCCGCAGGATGTGCGCCCGCCGCTCGGGGGATCCGCCGAACTCGTCGGTGCGGCGGTTGTAGAAGGGCGAGAGGAACTGGTCGAGCAGCTTGGCATTCGCCGAACCGAGCTGGATGCCGTCGTAGCCCGCGTCCCGGGCCCAGGCCGCGGCCTCGCCGCTCCGGCGACAGAGCGCGTGCACCTCGTCGGTCGTCATCACGTGCACGGGCACGCCCCGAAAGCTCGGACGGAGCATCAGGGGCACCGGCGAAGACGCCCGCAGCGGGCCCTTGCGCTCGCTCGCGTACGGCTCGTGCCACCCTTCCATCGCGTAGATCCCACCGTGCCCGATCTGCAGGAAGATGGCGGCGCCCGCGTCGTGGACGGCTCGCACCATGTCGGTCATCGCCAGCATGCGCTCACGGGAGTGGACCAGGGTCATTCCGGGTGACGTGCGGCCCTCCTCGTAGAGGCAGGCGCTTCCCTGGATGATGAGGCCGACGCCATGACGCGCGTTGGGGACGAACGCCTTCGCGTACGTCTCGGCCGCGTCGGGCCCCGAGCCGGCCCCCTCGAGCACGGGCGCGCGATAGACGCGGTTGCGGATCGTGCACGACCCCAGCTGCAGAGGTGACGAGAGTGTGTCCCTCATATTTTCGCTGCCGCTACGGCTCCAGCGCGTGGCGCAGCACGTCGATGACGTGCTCGCGCCGCTTCGCGAGCATCGCCGGGCCCAACGGATCCGCGCCGAGCAACGAAGTGATCAACGGCGCGTCGGAAAGATACGAGAGCACCGCGCCGTAGCCCGTGAGCAGCAGCTGGCGCGCGTCGTACCGCCGCAGCCGGCCGGCGTCCATCTCACGCTCCAGGAACTCGGTTCCCCGCTCGAACAGCGGCTGCAGCATCGTTCCCAGCTCCGCCGACAGCATCGGCCCACCCTCGAGTGCCTCCCATCGCGCCAGGCGCACGAACTCAGGGCGCTCTTCGAAGAACAAGAACGCGGCTCGCAGCACGCGCTCGACCTGCGGCCACCCGCGCTTCTGGGGGCCGGCGACCGCCTCGTCGACCAGCGCGAACCAGTCGGCGAAGGCGTCGAGCAGGACGGCGCGGTAGAGCGCCTCCTTCGAAGGGAAGTGATGCAGGAGGCTCGGGCGCCGGATCCCGACCTTGTCGGCGATCTCGTTCAGGGTGGTGCCGCCGTACCCGTGCTCGGCGAACCGGTCGAGCGCGACTTCGAGGATGAGCGCCTTCGTGCCCTGGCTGCTCTCCATCGCGGCGGACTCCATGCCGGGCGCGAGGGTACGCCGTGGCCGCCGGAGTGGCGGGGACGGCGGCACGTGACGGACGTCCGGTGGAGCCGGCACGCGTTCTCTACCTACTGGTAGGTAGGCTAGCATCCCGGTGAGGGCGGATCTTCAGACCGCGAGGAGCCATCTGTGAACGTGCCCATTGCCGTCTTGGCCGGCCTCGTCGTGACCCAGGTCTCGATCGTCGCGACGACGGTGTACCTGCACCGCACGCTTGCCCACCGCGCGCTGACGATGCGCGCGCCATCCGTGCTCTTCTGTCGGGTGCTGCTGTGGATCACCACCGGCATGCGCCCGCGGGAATGGGTCGCCGTGCATCGCCGCCACCACGCGACGTCGGACACGCCCGCCGACCCCCACAGCCCGCGCGTCCTCGGGTTCTGGCGCGTGCAGCTCGCCAACGTCCCCTTGTACCGGCGAGTCGCGCGTGACGAGCTCACCGTTCGACGCTACGCGCGGGACGTGCCCCAGGATCGGCTCGACCGCTGGTTCTTCAACCACGGCATCCTCGGCCTCGCGATCGGGATCGGGATCCTGTGCGTGACCTTCGGCTGGGCGACCGGGTTGCTGGCGGCCGCCGTGCACGCGGTGAGCTACGTGATGCTCAGCGGGGCGATCAACGCCATCGGCCACACGCGCGGGCGGCGCCCCTACGACAACCCGGCCGGGAACTCGCAATGGCTCGCGCTCTTCACCGCCGGCGAGGGCCTGCACAACAACCACCACGCCGCTCCCACCTCGGCCCGCTTCGCTCTTGCTCCCGGCGAGATCGACCCCGGCTGGTGGGTGACTCGCGCGCTGATCCGCTGCCGGCAGGCCACCGTCCGGCACGACGAGGTGAAGCTCAAGCAAGTCGCCTGACGCGAAGCAGGAGCCCTATGCCGCGTTGGGCGCCGCCTCGCGCAACGCGCGGCGCGCCTCGTCGGGACCGGCGAGGAAGGCGGGCGCGGGAGTGGTGACGCCGTTGGCGGCGTAGCGCTCCAGGTGCTCGCGGATCTGGGCCGGCGTGCCATGGACCACAAGGGCGTCGACGAGCTCGTCCGGAATGGCCGCGGTCGCGGCCTCACGGTCGCCGGCCTTCCATGCGTCCCACATCGGCTGGAGTGTGTCTCCCCGCCCGAGCCAGGCGTGGAACGCGGCGTAGACCGGCACGTTGAGATAGGCGGCGATGGCGCGCTTGCCGATGAAGCGGACGGCCTCCTCGTTGTCGGTCGGCAGCACGAAGATGCGGGCCACGATCTCCTTGCCCTCGCCGACGTGCGGCACGACGGTCTTGACGTCGTCGGCGGAGAGCCAGTTGATGATGGCGCCGTCCCCCTCGCGGCCGGCGAGCCGCAGCATGCCGGGCCGCAGCGCGCCCACCAGGATCGGTGGGATCTCGTCGACGCGGATGCCGAGCCTGAACCCCTTCACCGCGAACGTGTCGTACTCGTGCGTGACCTTCTCGCCGGCGAGGGCCGTGCGGAGGAAGCGGATCGTGTCGCGCACACGGCGGTACGGCTCCTCGAAGGGGATGCCGTTCCAGTTCTCGACGATGACGTTCGACGAGGTGCCGATCCCGAGCGCGAACCGCCCCGGCGCGGCCTGCGCCATGCTGGCAACGCTCTCGGCGAGCGTCGCGGCGCCGCGTGTGAAGGCGGGAACGATGGCGGTCCCGAGCCGCAGCGACGGAGTCCACGCCGCCGCCAACGCCAGCGGCGTGAACGCGTCGGCGCCGCCGGACTCCGCCGACCACAGGTCCGTGTAGCCGAGCGCAGCGATCTCCTCGAACCACTCCCGGTGCGCGTGCAGCGGGACGCCGTCGAACGGCACCGTGATGCCGTAGCGCTGCGGGACGCTCATGTGCTTTCCCCCTCGTCCGGTGTCGTCGCCCCCGCGCCTCGCGCGGCGGCGCCATCATCCTCACCCCAGTCGCGGTGCTCGCGCACGATGGCCGACTGGCTTGCAGTCGCGAGCAGCGTGCCGTCCTCGGCCCAGAGGTGCACCAGGCCGTGCCCGAAGCCGTTCTCGACCGCGTGGACGCGCACGTCGGCCAGGATCCATTCGGTCGGCTCCCGCGTCACGACCCGCAGCGTGTTGTCGAGGCTGTTGCCCCCGGCATGCGCGCCGAGCGCCTGCCCGACGCCGAAGGGCACGAAGTCGCCCACGATCGCGAGCGCAGCCGCCGACATGTCGAGGGACGGGAGGTGGACCCAGAGCGACGCCCGCCCGTCCCCGGGCGGCCCGGGGAGGTCGTACATGGAGCGACCGGCGGCGAGCCTGGTCTCGAGGCGGTCCATGATCGTTCCCTCGTGTCGCGGCAGCCGGTCGCGCGGTGGGCTGTCACCCGGCGGCGGCACGTCGGGCCGGATCGCCCACGACCCCGTCAGGGGGAAATCTCGTGCGCCGAGCGCCGCGTTCACCGTGAAGATCTCCTCGCCGTCCACCCGGGCGACCGCCCGCGCCTGGGAGGAGCGGTGGCCCCGCACGATCTCGGTGATGTCGATGTCCACGACCGACGGCGGACGGGCGTACGAGAGGTACTGGGCCGTCGCCCACACGAGCGGCCGGCCGGTCGTGCGCTCGAGCGCCTCGATGGCGGCGCCGAGGCCGCATCCCCCGAACAGGGTGCCGCGCCCCGAGCAGAGCGCCGGCACGACGGGCATCTGCCAGACGCAGGGGTCCTCGGTGCGCGCGAGCCCGAAGAACCGGAGTGCGTCCATCCCGCAAATCTAGAGGTCGCGCGTGTCAGGCAGTGGCGCCGGCGGCTTTCCCGACCGGCGTCACAGAGCCGGAGCTCGCGACGGCGACATTAGGCATTGTCGACTGCAGCGACGGCCCAGCTGCGGCCGGACGACGGGTCCTCGATCGCGAGGTGCAGTCGCCAGCCGGTTGTGGTCCCCCCGCTGTCCCACGCGTACCAGCGCAACGGCGTCAACGCGTCGCCGAGCCTCGCGGCGTCGACGGGCCAATTGTCGAGCAGACCTGTGAGCGCCGCGCCCGCCCACCACGCGGCGAAGCGCCCCGCTGCCGCGCCGGGTCGTCGGGCGTGCGCGCCGCCGCTGGCGCCCGCCCACGCGACCGTGCGCAGGGCTGCGGACGCGGAGAGCTCCGCCATCCGCACCCGATCGCGTCCGAGCGCCCTAATCGCGGCGAGCGCGTCGCCGCGCACCATGGTCGCCTCGGCGCGCCCTTCCGAGCCCTCGGTCCAGGCCCGCACCGCGTCGAGCAGCGCGTCCGTCGCTGCGTCGTGGCTCCCGTCGGGCGAGTGCGTCGACACCTCGACCGGCGTGAGCGTGGGGAGAGTCGGCCCCGGCAGATCGACACCGTCCGGCCGGTAGTGCGCGAGGAGGTACTCGGGCTCCCAGCCCGCGAGGAGGAGGGGCAGGTCGAGCACGGGTGGACCGGGGAGCGGCTCACCCGTGAGGTCCTCGCCTCTGACGACGCGCTCGTGCGCGGCGAGCACCGCCGCCGGGCCGGGCGGGGCGTGGGGTGCGAGGTCGGCCCACTCGTGTGTGGACGCCGCCACCTCGGGCAGGGGGCCGGGGGCGAAGCGTCCCGCGCCCTCGACCAAGACGGTGGCCGCAAAGCGTCCCGGCGCTTCGAGGGCGAGGCGGTACTCGGCGTGGGCGGCCACGGGCCAGAGCTGGCGCCCGAGCTCCACTGCGTGTTGGCAGCGATCACGCAGCTCCAGGAGTTGCTCCCACTCCCGACTCGTGCACAGCGCGTCGACGAGCCGGACGAGGTCATCGACGTCGCCGCGCTCGACGGCGGTCGCGAGCGATTCGGGCATCGTCACCAGTACAGCAAGGCCGACCGCCGGTGCGCCGCCGCGTCACGCGCCGAGGTCGTCGAGCCGGCGGAGGAACGCGCTCGCCCCTTCCGTCGTCGCGCCGCGTGCCGTGACCCGGCCGGCAAGCTCGCGGTCGGACGTCACCACGCGCAAGCTCGCCGGATCCGAGTCGGCCGCGACGATCTCGACGATCCGGTCGTCGGCCGCGTCGCGGCCGCGTCGCCGCGCGTACCGAACCTCGACACCGTCGTGCACACCCTCGGGCATGTCTGCCGGCGGCCGGCCGTCGAGCACGAGTGTGAGCGCGTCGTGCGAGCGGGATGCGGCGTGCTGGAGGCGGGCCAGCAGACGCCGCGCCGCCGCGTCGCGATCGCGCCACCAACCGTCGGGCCGGGATCCGATGACGTTCATCCCGTCGACGAGGGTCCGCGTCATCAGTTCTGCGAGGGCTGCGGGGGAGCGGTGGCGAACATGGCCAACCGGCCTCCCTGGCGGCGCAGAACGGAGACCCACAGGCGGTCCGGCTCGGCGGTGAACACGTCGTCGGGCGCGGCATCCACGACGAACCAGCCGCCGGCGTCGAGCTCGCCGTCGAGCTGCCCCTCCGTCCAGCCCGCGTACCCCGCGAACACGCGCAGGTTCTGGACGTCGACGGGGAGCTCGACCGGGTCGCGTCCGAGGTCGACCGTCCCCAGGGAGCCGAACAGCGGCGCCCATCCCTCGGCCTGATCGGCGGTGCCGGCACGGGCGACGCCGATGGCGGCGTCGGGGGACACCGGGCCGCCGACGAACACGACGCCGGGGTCCGACGCCAAGCGGTTCCAGTCCGGCAGCGTCTCGCCGACGGCGGTGTCGCTCGGTCGGTTGAGGACGACTCCCAGGGCGCCGTCCTCGCCGTGCTCGAGGACGAGCACGACCGAGCGGAAGAAGTTCGGGTCGTACAGCGTGGGGGTGGCGACGAGCAGACGTCCGCGGGCCGAATCGCTCACCCCCCGATGATGGCCCGCCGTGCCGCCCGGGGTTGACGGCAGATAGTTAACGGGATAGAAAATAGTTATCGAGATAGCTAAGTGACGGTCGAAGCCTCGAGGGAGGAACGATGGGAACCAGCAAGGAAGCGGTCCGGCCGGCGTTCGACCTCGCCACCACCTACGTCCAGCTCGACGACGGGCCGAGGGCGTTCGCGGTGGAGGTCGACGACGAGTTCTGGCAGACGATCGACCGGCGGCCCGAGCTCCAGGGCGGGCGGCTCGTGGGCACCTTCCACAACGCCCGGGACTGGGACGTCTGGGAGATGCACCCCGCCGGCGACGAGGTCGTGTGCCTGCTGTCGGGCGCCGTCGACGTGGTCCTCGACGAGCCGGACGGGGAGCGGGTCGTCGAGCTGGAGGCGGGGCGGACGTGCATCATCCCGCGCGGCGTGTGGCACCGGGCGATCGTCCGCGAGCCCGGCGACAGCCTCCATGTCACGCGGGGCGAAGGCACGCAGCACCGCCCGCGGTGACCGCCGGCCTGGAAGCATGGATGCGGTCATGAAGGATCTCGACGCGACGCTGTCGGCGCTCGCCGACCCCACCCGACGACACGTCGTCGATCTGCTGCGGACGGGCCCACGCCGGGCCGGTGAGCTGGCGGCCTCGGCCGAGACGAGCGCGCCGGCGATGAGCCGGCACCTGCGGGTGCTCCGGGCGACCGGGCTCGTCGAAGCGGCCGGGGTCGACGACGATGCGCGCTTGCGCGTCTATCGCCTTCGTCGCGAGCCGTTCGTCGCGTTGCAGGCGTGGCTGGACCAGGTCGAGGCGTTCTGGAGTGAGCAGCTCGGCGCGTTCAAGGCCCACGCCGAGCGTCGGAGCCGGCGCAAGGGTGGGGCGCGATGAGCACGACCGACTCCGTCACGACCAGCGTCGAGGTCGCGATCGACCCTGTCACCGCGTTCGAGGTGTTCACCGAGGAGATCGACGCGTGGTACCAGCGCGGCCCACACAGCTGGAAGAACCCGGAGCGCGCGGTCGCGGTGCGCTTCGAGCCCGGCGTCGGCGGACGCTGGATCGAGGTGTGGGACGAAGAGACGGGGGAGGGCTACGACTTCGGCCGCATCAAGGCGTGGGAGCCCGGGAAGCGGTTGCTGCTCGACTACCTCATCCACGACGGCGGTCACGTCACCGAGGTCGAGGTGCGCTTCGAGCCGACCGAGGGCGGCACCCGCGTGGTGCTCGAGCACCGAGGGTGGGACGCGCTGCCACCGGCGGTCGCAGCCGCCGGCGTCGCCAACGTGCAGAAGGGCGAACCGGTGCTGCTGGGGTGGTTCGCCGAGTACATCGAGAAGGAGGCGCCATGAGCACGGTGAAGTTCCAGGGCATCACGCCCTATCTGCACTACGAGGACGCCGCCGCGAGCCTCGAGTGGCTGGCGCGGGTGTTCGGGTTCGAGGAGGTCTCCCGCTACGTCGACGGCGACGGACAGCGTGCGCGAAGCCGAGATGCTCGTCGGTGACCAGCAGCTCTGGCTCTCGGGTCGCGATCCCGGCTACTGGGACGAGAAAGGTCATGGCCCCGAGCAGCTCATCCTGATCTGGGTGGACGATGTCGATGCGCACCACGGGCGCGTGAAGGCGGCCGGTATCGACGCCAAGCCGCCGGAGGAGAAGCCCTACGGGGTGCGGACGTACGGAGTGACGGATCCGGAGGGCTACGACTGGGGTTTCATGGAGCCGACGCGGCAAGGGCTACGAGAAGCAGGGCGACGACGGCCTCACCGAGGTGCCCGCTCAGTCGTAGACGCCGACGCCCGTGCTGTTCAAGCGTCACGTCCTGGACGGTCTTGCCGACGGCACGATCACCGTCGTGTTCCGGCGCTGGGCGCGGCCGAGGGTGCGCGCCGGGAGCGAGTTCCGCACCGCGGTCGGAGTTCTCGCCGTCGATGCCGTCGACGAGCTGAACTTCGCAGACATCACCGACGACGATGCTCGCCGCTCCGGCTTCTCGTCTCGCGCGGCCCTGCTCGATGACCTCGCGTCGAAGCGCGACGGGCGCGTGTACCGGATCGCGTTGCATGTCGCCGGGCCGGACCCGCGCGTGGAGTTGCGCGGCCGCGACGCGCTGACCGGTGACGAGCTGGCGGAAGTGGAGCGACGCCTTGCGCGCCTCGACGCCGCCAGCCGCCATGGCGCCTGGACGTCGGCGGTGTTGCGCCTGATCCGCGATCGTCCCGAGGTGCGAGCCGGCGACCTTGCGCCGACCCGGGGTCAGGAGACGCTGGCGTTCAAACGCGACGTCCGCAAGCTCAAGGAGCTCGGGCTGACCGAGAGCCTCGAGGTCGGCTACCGACTGTCGGCGCGGGGCCGCGCCGTCCTCGATCGTCTCGGCAAGCGAGCGCCTCGGGCTGGCTAGATTCTCCGCCGGATGGCGTTCCGGGGCTGGCCGGCAGAGGCGATCGAGTTCTACGAGGGCCTCGAGGCGGACAACTCCAAGACGTACTGGCAGGAGAACAAGGCCGTGTACGAAGAGCTGGTGCGCGGCCCGATGGACGAGCTCCTCGCCGAGCTCGCGCGCCAGTACGGCGAGGGCAGGATCTTCCGCCCGTACCGCGACGTGCGCTTCAGCAAGGACAAGTCGCCGTACAAGACCGCGATCGCGGCCACGCTCGCGAACGGTGGCTACATCAGCTTCTCGGCCGAGGGCTTGGGCGCCGGCCGCGGCTTGTACATGCCCGCGCCCGATCAGCTCGAGCGGTACCGGCGGGCGGTGGCCGACGAGCGGAGCGGTCGGCAGCTCGTGCAGATCGTGGCCAAGCTCCGGAAGAGCGGCATCACCGTCGACGCCCACGACGTGCTGAAGACCGCGCCCAAGGGCTACCCGAAGGACCACCCGCGCATCGAGCTGCTTCGGTACAAGGGTCTCATCAGCTGGAAGCACTGGCCGGTGGGCGCATGGCTCGGCACGCGCAAGGCGAAGGAGCGACTGGTGGGATTCCTCCGCGCGTCCAAGCCGTTGCACGACTGGCTCGAGAAGCGCGTCGGGCCGTCCGAGCTCGCCGACGAGCGCTAGCGCCATCGAGGCGGCACCGGCCCGCGGGAGCGGGTAAGGAAAGAACTACTTGCAAGAAAGTGTCTCCTGTCCTATGGTCCGGTCGTGGCGCGGGTGCAGCTGCTCGAAGACCCGGAGGCGGTCCAGGCGCTCACGCACCCGGTCCGGGTCCGGGTGCTCGAGGCCCTCAGGACGCCGGACTCGGCGGCCGGAATCGCGCGCAGGATCGGTCAGTCCCGCCAGAACGCGAACTACCACCTGAAGGAGCTCGAGCGGGCGGGCCTCGTGCAGCGGGCAGGCGAGCGCCGCAAGGGCGCCTTCACCGAGCAGCTCTACCGGGCGAGCGCGAGCACGTATGTCGTGTCACACCGAGTGGCGTGGGGAGACGAACGGCGGGCCTCGACACTCCGCGATCAGGTGGCCCTGGAGAACCTCGTCGCCCTCGGCGAACTGCTCCAGCGCGACGCGAGCGACCTCCTCGACCGCGCGACCTTCGACGGCGAGGAGATCGCCAGTGCCGCGGTAGAGGCGGAGGTGCGGTTCGCCGACGACGAGGCCCGCGCCGCGTTCATGGCCGACTACCTGTCGGCTCTGGGTCCCCTGCTCAAGAAGCACAGCTCTTCGCGCGGCAAGCCCTACCGCGTCGCGGTGGCCGCATATCCGGAGTCGGAGGAGGGCGGGTAATGGACGACCGTTTCGAAGCTGTGTTCGCCGTTGACGCTCCGGCGGGCCAGGTGTGGAACGCCTTCGAGCGGGACGACACGCATGATCCCGTCCGATGGTGGTTGCCGGGGTTCGACTCCACCGGGGAAGAGATCGAAGTCGATCCCGGAAGCTTCCTGCGCGTGCGCAAGGACTCGTTCCCCTGCGCAGGCACCGAGATTGCCGTCACCCTCGAAGCAACCGAGACGGGCACGAAAGTCACGGTCGTGCAGTCCGGTTTCGGTGCGCTCTTCGACGAGATGCTGGAATCCCTCGAGATCGGCTGGAGCCACATCGTCGCCGACCTCGCGCTCGCGTTGCAGCGCGGCGTGCGGGCAAAACGTCACCAACGGCCCTGGGCGACGCTCGGCTGTGGTCTGCGGAGCACGGCTGCAGGGCTCGAGGTCGTGGACATCGCCCCGGACAGCTACGCCGACCGCGCAGGCTTGGCGGTGGGGGACCTGCTGGTGACGTTCGGCGGCGCCCCCATCATCACCCGTCGTGAGCTGGAGACGCTGATGCGTGTCTTCGAACGGGGCGAGACAGTCGAAGCCACATTCGTCCGCGGACCCGAACTGCTCAGCGCGAACGGCGTCCTCTAGGTGTATTGACCACGGACGTTGTTGACACGTCGGTGGTCCGCCAATGAGAAGAGCCTCCGAGGGAGGGTGGAGCTGTCACCACACTCACCCGACCCTGGGAGGCTCTTGTGCACCGTAATGCTCGGTTGACACCGCTTGGTCGACACACGCTGATCGAACGGATCCAGCAAGGACGCCCGGTGGCACATGTCGCGGCGGAGATGGGGATCTCGCGAGCCACGGCCTACAAGTGGTGGCCCGGTTCCGTCGTCTCGGCTGGGTTGGTCTCGAAGACCGCTCGAGCCGGCCGCGCCGCTGCCCCCACCAGACCTCGCGGCAGCTCGAGCGGCGCATTGAAGTGCTGCGTCGAGGTCGCAAACTCGGTCCGGCGCGTATCGCCGGCATCCTGGCGATCGCGGCGTCGACGGTGCATCGAGTGTTGGTGCGTTTGGGTCTCAACCGGCTGCGGTGGTTCGATCGACCGACTGGACGAGTCATCCGCCACATCGAGACGAGCCGACAAGGGGAGCTCGTCCACATCGATGTCAAGAAGCTCGGTCGCATCCCACCCGGTGGTGGTCACCGGATGGTGGGCCGCGAAGCCCGCACCGGCAGCGTCGCCAAACGGGGGCTCGGCTACGCCTACATCCACTCCGCGGTCGACGCGCACAGCCGAGTCGCGTACTCCGAGATCCTCGACGCCGAGAACCGCGCCACCTGCACCAGCTTCTTGGTTCGAGCCCACACCTGGTTCACCGAGCACGGCATCGCGGTTGAACGCGTGCTCACCGACAATGGCACCGGATACCGCAGCCACGCCTGGGGCGAGCTCTGCACGCACCTCGGCATCCGCCACACCCGCACCCGCGCCTACCGGCCCCAAACCAACGGCAAAGTCGAACGCTTCAACCGGACGCTGCTCGACGAATGGGGCTACATCCGCATCTACCGATCCGAAGCCGAACGAATGCGAACCCTTGACCGCTGGCTGCACCTCTACAACCATCACCGCGCCCACACCGCCCTCGGAGGCCAGGCACCCATGGACACCGTCAACAACCTGCCTGGTCAATACATCTAGGGGACCTCGCGACTCGTCTCGGCCAACCGGCGGGCGAGGTAGCGGCGCTCGGCGTCCGTGCCGGCGTGTTCGAGGGCCTGGCGGTAGGCGACCGCCGCCTCGGCCGAGCGCGGAGCCGGCGCAGCAGGTCGGCGCGGGTCGCGGCCAGCAAGTAGTAGCCGCGCAGCTCGCCCGACGCTTCCAGCTCGTCGACCAGCGTCAGGCCCGCTTCGGGGCCGTCGGCCATCGCCACGGCCACGGCCCGGTTCAGTGCCACGACCGGTGTGGGCGTCATGCGCACGAGCTCGCCGTACAACGCGGCGATCTCCGCCCAGTCGGTCGAGCCCGCGTCGGGTGCGGTCGCGTGGCACGCGGCGATCGCCGCCTGCACCTGGTAGGGACCCGGCTGCTCGCGCCGGAGCGCGGCGTCCAGCAGCTCGATGCCCTCGTCGATCGTCTGCCGATCCCAGCGGGCCCGGTCCTGCTCCTCGAGGGGCACGAGATCACCGGCCTCGTCGACCCGACCGGCGCGGCGCGCGTCGTGGAGGAGCATGAGCGCGAGCAACGCCAGCGCCTCGGGCTCGTCCGGCATGAGCTCGGCGAGAGTGCGGGCGAGACGGATGGCTTCGTCCGTGAGCCCCTGGCGCACGAGGTCGGCGCCCGCGCTCGCGGCGTAGCCCTCGTTGAAGAGGAGGTACAGCACGGCCAACACCGCTCACTGTCCGCTCGGGGAGCAGGTGCGCGGGCGGCACGCGGTACGGGATGGCGGCGTTGCGCATCTTCCGCTTCGCTCGCACGAGCCGTTGCGCCATGGTGGCCTCGGGCACGAGGAACGCCCGCGCGATCTCCGGCGTCGTCAGCCCGACGAGCGTGCGGAGCGTGAGCGCAACCTGGGCCTCGAGGGCAAGTGCAGGGTGGCAGCAGGTGAAGATCAGCCGCAGCCGGTCGTCGCCCACGCCACTCTCGTTGCTGTCGCCCGGGTGATCGGCGGAGAGCACCGCCACCTCCTGAAGCTTGCTCGCCCCGGTTACGGCGCGGCGCATCCGGTCGATGGCGCGGTTGCGCGCCGTCGTCGTGAGCCACGCGCCGGGGCTGCGCGGGACGCCGTCGCGCTGCCAGCGTTCGACCGCCAGCGCGAAGGCGTCCTGCGCGCTTTCCTCGGCAACGTCCCAGTCGCCGGTCACCCGGATGAGGGTGGCGACGACCTTTCCCCACTCGTCGCGGAACGCTGCCGCGACGGCGGCTTGGACGTCGGGGGCTACATCTCCCAGATCGGCCTCACCTCGATCGTGCCGATGCGGGCACCCGGGATCTTCGACGCGACGTCGATCGCCTCGTCGAGGTCCTTGCAGTCGACCAGGTAGAACCCGCCCACCTGCTCCTTGGTCTCGGCGAAGGGCCCGTCGGCGGTCAGCACCTCCCCGTCACGCACGCGGACGGTGGTGGCGTCGGTGGTCGGCCGCAAGCGCTCGCCGCCCTGCAGCACGCCGCGCTTGCCCATCTCCTCGCTGAAAGCGAGGTACTCGTTCAGTGCTGCCGTCCCCTCCTCCGGGCTCAACGCCTCCACGGCCTTCTCGTCGGTGCAGATCAGCAGTGCGTATCGCATGATTCCTCCTCGTCGGATTAGTTCACCACGACGACGAACGGAACCCCGTCAGATCGACACCGTCTCCGCTTTTCACGAGGGGGCGTACCGTGTGGCCGGTTCATGCCGCGGTGACTGATTGGGGCTCCCGTGCTGCATACGTCTCTCTGCGATCTGGTCGGTATCGAGGCTCCGGTCATCCAGGCCGGCATGAGTGTCTTCACATCGCCCGAGCTCGTGGCTGCGGTCTCGAACGCAGGCGGTCTCGGAAGTCTCGGCGTGTGGCAGAGGCCGGCCGATCAACTGGAACGAGACCTCGCGAGTGTGCGCGAACGCACCAACCGGCCGTTCGCAGTCAACCACGTCGTTCCCGACCTCGACGACGCCGGCCTGGCGCTCACGCTGAAGGCGGGTCCGGCAGTGGTGTCGTTCGCGCTCGACGACCCGGGTGGGTTGGTCGAGCGGGCGCACGACGCCGGCAGCCTCGTCATGCACCAGGTCACGACCGTCGGGCAAGCCGGCCAAGCTGTCGAACGGGGAGTCGACATCATCGTCGCCCAGGGCGGCGAGGCCGGCGGGTACGCCGGCTCGGTCGCGGCACTGCCGCTGGTGCCACAAGTGGTGGACGCCGTGGACCCGGCGCCGGTCGTCGCCGCCGGCGGCATCGCCGACGGCCGCGGCTTGGCCGCCGCCCTAGCTCTCGGAGCCGCGGGAGTGAACGTCGGGAGCCGGTTCCTCGCGTCGGGGGAGGCGCCCATCCCGGCGGGTTGGAAGCATGGCGATCGTCGAGGCGCCGTCCGAAGCCTTCGTCCAGGTCGATTTCCTCAACGACATTCGCCCCGTGCCCGGCGCCGTCGGGTACGGGACGCGCGTGCGCGCACGTCGCAGTGACTTCGTCGACGCGTGGCAACGGCGACGCGACGAGATCAATCGGAACCCGAGCGAGGTTCTCGCCGAGCTCGGTGCCGCGATGGGTGAGAGCAGGATGCACGAGCTCATCGCCGTGGCCGGTCAGAGCTCGGGACTGGTGCGCGACGTGCTTCCCGCGGCCGAAATCGTTAGCACCTTTGTCGACGAGGCGGAGCGAGCGTTGCGAGAGGCCGGGAAGATCATCACCTAACGGAGCCAACGAGCTCGTCATGAGTGCTTCACACGAGCAGGCTGACCTTTTCAGTCTGGAGCTGTTCGACGGATGTGACGAGCGCCAGCTCTCGTCGCTGGCGTCGATGCTGGCGCCCGTCGACGAGCCGACGGGGGCGATCCTGGCCCGGCAGGGGGAGGCGGCGCGGTCGTTCCTGCTCGTCACAACGGGCGAAGCCGCCGTTCTCCGGGACGACGGTGGCGGTGAGTCCCAGGTGGCCACGATCGCGCCGGGCGCGCATCGTCGGAGAGCTGAGCGTCCTTCGTGGCGCACCGCGTTCGGCCACCGTCACCGCGACCCTTCCGCTCACGGGCTACGCCGGCGACGCGGCTGCGTTTGCGGCATTGCTCGACGTACCCGGCGTCGCGGAGCGGATCGCGCCGCACGGCGCGGCAGCGACTCGCTGCGAACACCCGCCCGGTCGAGGTCGCTCTCCGAGACGGCGCCCGGCTGCAGATTCGACCGATTCTGCCGAGCGATCGCGGAAAGCTCGCCGACACGCAGCCGGGGTTCTCCCGCGAGTCGCACTACAAGCGTTTCTTCAGCGCCCCGCCGCTGAGCGACAAGGTCGTCCAGTACCTGGTCGACGTCGACTACGGCGATCACTTCGCATGGGTCGCGCTGGCGGCCGACGATCCGGGGGAGCCGGGCGTCGCATCGGCCCGGTACATCCGCGAGCGCGCCGCGCCCGACACCGCCGAGGTCGCGTTCTCGGTGATCGACGATTATCAGGGCCGGGGCCTCGGCACGCTCCTGCTCGGTGCATTGGGCGTTGCGGCGGCTGAGAACGGCATTCGCCACTTCCGGGCCCGGGTCCTCGCCGAGAACGAGCCCATGCGCGCGATCCTTCGACGCGCCGGCGCTCAACTTGGCGTTTGCCGAGCCCGGCGTGCTCGAGACCGTGGTTCCCATCCCGGCATTCGGCGACGGTCTCCCGGACCTCGCGACCGCGAACGCGTTGCGGGACGCGGCCCGCGACATCGTCGTGGCCGCCGACCTCGCGCTCGGCGCTGCTACCTGAAACGCGCGAACCCCGGGCAGTTCCACTGCCCGGGGTGCCGTGGCGAGGGAACGCGGCACGAGAAGTGATGGTGGAGGTGGCGGGATTCGAACCCGCGTCTTCCGAGTCCGCAACGGGGCTTCTCCGAGCGCAGCCGGTGAGAAGGTTCTCGGGTCACCGCCGCTCACCGGCGGCCTGCGGCGACCCCAGCCTCACTGTGGTGTCCCACCGGGCCGCGAGACCCGTCCCGGCGGTGAGCCACTCTCAATGACGCCCGCAATCCGGCCGAGCGGCTGGGCCGGAACGGACGCACTACCTAGTTCCTAGGCAGCGAGTGCGAGGTTTGAATCCTCGGCATTTGTTGGTTTTCCCGGCTCTTTTACGACGTTCCGGGGACGTCGGCTCGCTTCACCCGTCTTGGTCCTCAGAATCGAAGCCAGTCACCCCCTTGGTGTGAGCATCCAGTGTACCGGCGGGACTTCGAAGCCCGACCTGGAACACGGCGGTGACGCCGGACGTTCTCCTTGGTCAATGGGTATGCGCAGCATTCGTCTTGGTCGGATCTTCGGGATCCCGGTGGGCCTCGACGTGAGCCTCCTGCTGATCGCGGGACTGCTCACCCTGAGCCTCGCCGCCGATCGCTTCCCGGCCGAGTTCCCGGGCGAGCCCACGGCCGCGTACTGGCTCGTCGGGCTCGTCACGGCAGGCCTGTTCTTCGCCTCGGTGCTCGCGCACGAGATCGCCCACTCGCTGGTCGCGCGCCGCCACGGCGTGCAGGTCGACGGCATCACCCTGTGGATGCTGGGCGGGGTCGCCAAGCTCGGGGGCGAGTCGCCCTCGGCCGGCGCCGAGCTGCGCATCGCCGCGGCCGGTCCGGCGACGAGCGTCGGCCTCGCGGCGGCGTTCGGTCTCGGCGCGCTCGCGCTGTCGGTGCTCGGGGCACCCGGCCTGCTCGGCTCGGCGCTGGCATGGCTCGCGCTGATCAACGGGATCCTCGCCCTCTTCAACCTGATCCCGGCGGCGCCGCTCGACGGCGGCCGCATCCTCGCCGCGCTGCTGTGGTTCCGCCACGGCAACCGTTACCGCGCCGTTGCGACCGCGGCTCAGGTGGGAGTCGGGTTCGGGTGGCTGCTCGTCGGCGTCGGCGCGGCCGGGTTCATCGCCGGCATCGGGTTCGGCAGTCTGTGGACTGCGCTGATCGGTTGGTTCCTGGTGAGCGCGGCGCGCGCCGAGGGGGAGATGGCGCGTTCCCGCCTCGCGTTCGGCGACGTGCGGGTGCGCGACGTCATGATCCCCGATCCGCCCCGCGTGCGCGGCTGGCTCACGGTGGGCGACTTCCTCGAGGAGGATGCTCCCCGCCTGCACGACCCGGTCGCCGTGGTCGAGCGCTTCGACGGCACGATCGCCGGCCTCGTCAGCATCGACCGGCTGCGATCGGCGCCGGCCCACGAAGGCGTCATGCGCAGGGTGCAGGACTTCGCGGTGCCCGTCGCGACGATCCGCGCCGCGCATCCCGACGACCGGCTCGCCGACATCGCCGCGCGTCCGGCCCGCGGTCGGGTCGGGCACACGCTCGTCTTCGACGACGACGATCGGCTCGTCGGCCTCGTCTCGCCCGAGGCTGTCGCATCGGGCCAGACGGTCAGTCCCGTATCCCCTTGAGCGCGCGCTCGGCCTCGCGCTTGGCGTCACGTTCCGCGATCGTCCGCCGCTTGTCGTAGGCCCGCTTGCCCTTCGCCACCGCCAGCTCGACCTTGGCCCGACCATCCTTGAAGTACACCCGCAACGGGACGAGCGTCACTCCCTTCTCGCCCGTCGCCCGGGCGAGGGTGTCGATCTCCTTGCGGTGCAGGAGCAGCTTGCGGCGACGCGTCGGGTCGAGCTCGGCGCGTGAGAACTCGTACGGCGCGATGTGCATGCCGTGAAGCCACAGCTCGCCGTCCTCCACCCGGGCGTAGGCGTCCTGGAGGTTGGCGCGGCCGGCTCGGATCGATTTGACCTCCGAGCCCGCGAGCACGATGCCGCACTCGAACGAGTCGAGCACGAGGTAGTCGTACCGGGCGCGCCGGTTCCGGATGACGACGGTGTCAGCAGGGCGCCCCATGAGTCGACTGTATAGATTTCCGACGTGGCAACTTCTGGATCGATCCTCGGCAACCCGGTGCTGCGGACCGAGGATCCGCGCATCCTCCGCGGTGATGCCGAGTACTTCGACGACCTCGCAGGTCGACGGGCTGCTGCACGTCGCGTTCGTCCGATCCACGATCGCGCACGCTCGGATCGACTCGGTCGACACGACCGAGGCTGCCGGCATGCCCGGAGTCGTGGCCGTGCACACGGCCGACACCCTCGACCTCCAGCCTCACCAGGGGATGCCGCTCCTCCCGCCCGAGCTGTCGCGCCCGCCGCTGGCACGTGCGAGGTCGTGCGCTTCGTCGGCGACATCGTCGCTGCCGTCGTCGCCGAGACGCGCGCCGCGGCCGTCGACGCCGCCGAGCTGGTGATCGTCGAGTACGACCCGTTGCCCGTCCTCGTCGACCCGGAGGCGGCGCTCGCCGACGACGCTCCGGTGCTGTTCCCGGACCATGGATCGAACCTCGCCATCCACCTGCAGTTCGGCGAGGACGACCCGACGATCCTCGACGATGCCGACGTCGTCGTCGAGGGCCGATTCGTCAACCAGCGCGTCGCACCGGTGCCGATGGAGCCCAACGGCATCCTCGTCGAGCCCGACGGTGACGACGCGCTGACTGTGCACGTCCCCACGCAGAGCCCGCACGCAGTCAGCGACCCTCTCGCCGTCGCGGTCGGCGTCGAGCCCGATCGGGTCCGGGTGATCGCGCCCGCGGTCGGCGGCGGGTTCGGTGCCAAGGCGGGCCTGTACGTCGAGCACATCGTCGTCGCCGCCGCCGCCCGCGCCCTCGGCCGTCCCCTGAAGTGGACTGAGACCCGCTCCGAGAACATGACCGCGATGAGGCACGGGCGCGGCCAGATCCAGTACATCGAGCTCGGCCTGAAGCGCGACGGCACGTTCACTGCGCTTGCGCGGGCGAATCGTGTGCGACGCCGGCGCGTATCCCGACGATCGGCGCCTTCCTGCCGTACCTGACCCGTTCGATGGGCCAGGGTGTCTATCGGATTCCGAAGATCGAGATCAGCGCCAAGAGCGTGATCCACGAACACGACGCCGACGGCTGCGTATCGGGGCGCCGGCCGACCTGAGGCGGCTGCGCTGCTCGAGCGCATCGTCGACATGGCCGCCGTCGAGTTGGGCAGGGACCCGGTCGATCTTCGGAAGCAGAACTTCCTCCGTCCGGAGGACTTCCCGCTCACGACCCTCACCGGTGCCAACTACGACTCGGCGAGACTACGCAAGGCGCTCGACGAGGCCTGCCGCATCGCCGGGTACGAGGAGCTACGAAGCGAGCAAACCGAAGCGCCGCCGGCGTGGCGACCTCGGAGCAGCTCGGCATCGGCGTGTCCGTGTACGCGGAGGTGACGGCGGGCGGACTGTTCCAGGAGTTCGGCGCGGTCGAGGTGCACAACGACGGCACCGTCACCGCGACCGTCGGAACCTCCCCGCACGGTCAGGGTCTCGAGACCGCCGTTCAAGATGATCGTGGCCGAGTTGCTCGGCGTTCCGATGGACGCAGTGACAGGTCGTGCAGTCCGACACCGCGCTCGTCCCACGCGGCGATGGGCACGATGGGATCGCGCTCGCTTCAGATCGGTGGCACGCGCCATCTACAAGACGAGCGAGCTCGTCGTCGACAAGGCCAAGCGGCTGGCCGCGTCACCTGCTCGAGGCCGACGTCGCCGACATCGTCGTGCACGAAGGCGGGGGTGTCGGCGCGGCCGGTGCTCCCGCCACCGCTCTGTCCTGGGCGGAGCTGGCGATGGCGGCCGGCGACCCGGCTCGACGCCCCGCCGACTTCGAGGAGTGGCCTGCGGGCCGAGCTCGACTTCAACCAGGGCGAAGCCGACCTACCCCTTCGGCGCCCACATCGCGGTCGTGGAGGTCGACACCGAGACCGGGACGGGTCGAGCTCCTGCGCCACGTGGCCGTCGACGACTGCGGCCGCGTCATCAACCCGCTCCTCGTCGCCGGGCAGCAGCACGGCGGCATCGCGCAGGGCGTCGCCCAGGCGCTGTACGAGGGCGTCCAGTACGACGACGACGGCAACCCCCGTACCGCCAACCTCATGGACTACGCGATGCCGAGCGCGGCCGAGTTCCCGAGCTTCGAGGCGTCCAACACCGAAACGCCGACCCCACTCAACCCGCTGGGTGCCAAAGGCATCGGCGAATCCGGCACGATCGGCTCGACACCGGCGGTCCAGAACGCCGTCGTCGACGCGCTGTCGATCTTCGGGATCCGCCACCTCGACATGCCGCTCACGTCCGAGCGCGTGTGGCGGGCGATCCGCGACGCCGCGGCCGCCACCGGCTGAGCCGCATGGGCTTCGCGTCCCCGACGCTCCGGCTCACGGAGGCTCAGCACCGCGCGATCGTGGCGCACTGCTACGACGGCCTGCCCTTCGAGGCATGCGGATTGCTCATCGGGCCCGTGGTCGACGACGAGCCGCGGGGCCCGGTCACGGAGGTGCGACCGTGCCGGAACGAAGACGAGTCGGCCTTGACGTACCGGCTCGACAGTCGTGACTTCATGGCGGCGTTACGCGCGGCGGAGGAACGTGGTGAAGGCCTCGTCGGGTGCTGGCACAGCCACACGCACACCGACGCGTACCCGTCTCCGACCGACATCGAGCAGGCCAAGTGGTATCCCGAGTGGGTCTACGTGGTCGTGAGTCTGCGGGACGGCGACCCGGTGTTGCGCGCGTACCGGGTCCGCGACGGCGCGGTCGCCGAGTGCCAGGTGGTGCTCGACCGCTGAGCGAGAATCCCGACCCATCAGGTCGGACTTGTAGACTCGTGCCGTGCCCGTCGAGGTTCGTCTCCCCACACTCCTGCGGCCGCATGCCGACGGGGCCGCGTCGGTGTCCGCCACCGGCGCCACCGTGGGCGAGGTGTTCGCGGATCTGGCGGCCCGCTACCCGGGTCTGTCCGACCAGCTGGTCGACGAGTCGGGCAGCATCCACAAGTTCGTCAACGTGTACCGCAACGACGACGACGTCCGGTACCTCGACCAGCTCGAGACCAAGGTGACGGACGGCGACGTCGTCTCCATCCTCCCCGCCGTCGCCGGGGGATAGGCGGGCCCGACCCGTGGCCCGATACGAGTCGATCCTCGACCTGATCGGTAACACGCCCCTCGTCGGCGTCCACGCGCTGTCGCCGAACCCGGCCGTGCGCATCTACGCCAAGCTCGAGGGCCAGAACCCCGGCGGATCGATGAAGGACCGGATCGCGCTCCGAATGGTCGAAGCGGCGGAGCGCGACGGCGTCCTGCAACCGGGCGACACGATCCTCGAGCCGTCGTCCGGCAACACCGGCATCGGGCTCGCGCTCGTCGCCCGCATGAAGGGCTACCGGCTGCGCGTCGTGCTCCCCGAGAACGTGTCCGAGGAGCGGCGGCAGATGCTCGAGATCTTCGGTGCCGAGGTGATCCCGTCCCCCGGCGAAGAGGGCAGCAACGGCGCGATCCGCCAGGCGGAGAAGCTCGCGGCCGAGGATTCGTCGCTCGTGATGCTGTTCCAGTACGGGAACCCCGCCAACCCCGACGCCCACTACGCGACCACGGGCCCGGAGATCCTGCGCGACTGCCCCGAGCTCGACGTGTTCGTCGCCGGGCTCGGGACGAGCGGCACGCTCATGGGCGTCGGGCGGTACCTCAAGGAGCAGAAGCCCGACGTGCTCGTCGTCGCCGTCGAGCCCCCGGCGGGCGAGCTCGTGCAGGGGCTCCGATCGCTGGACGACGGGTTCGTGCCGCCGATCTTCGACCCGGCGCATGCTCGACAGGAAGTTCATCGTGCGGCCGCGCGAGTCGATCGAATGGACGCGCCGACTACTCGACGAGTGCGGGATCTTCGCCGGGATCTCGTCGGGCGCGGTCATGGCCGGCGTCGCCAAGATGGCGGCGACGATGGACGCGGGGACGATCGTCGCGCTCGTTCCCGACGCGGGATGGAAGTACCTCTCGTCGGGGGCGTGGACCGACGACCTCGACGTCGTCACCGAGCGCGCCCAGCGCATCAACTACTGGTAGCGAAGCCGCGTCCCCGGTCGCATCACGGTGCCTGATGTCACGCCTCGCCCCAATGAGCACGTGGGTGAGGAAAGATGGTGGAGCCATGGCGACTGATGCCGACCTCTCCCGCGCCGTCGAGACGCTCAGACGCGGCGGCCTCGTGGCGTTTCCCACCGAGACCGTGTACGGGCTCGGTGCCGACGCCGACAACGCCGCCGCGCTCGCCCGGCTGTACGCGGTCAAGGGCCGCCCGGGCGAGCACCCGGTGATCGTCCACGTCGGCGCGGCGGCACAGCTCGCCGAGTGGGCGGCGGACGTCCCGGTCGCCGCCCGGCGGCTCGGGGACGCGTTGTGGCCCGGACCGCTCACGCTCGTCGTGCGACGGGCGGCGCGCGTCCTCGACGGCGTCACCGGCGGCGGCGACACCGTCGGCGTGCGGGTACCCGATCAACCGGTCGCGCTCGCGCTGCTCCGCGCTTTCGGCGGCGGCGTCGCGGCGCCGTCGGCGAACCGCTTCGGGCAGGTGAGCCCGACGACGGCCGCGGACGTGCGCGTTGACCTCGGCGACGACGTCGACGTCGTCCTCGACGACGGGCCAAGCACGGTCGGCGTGGAGTCCACGATCGTCGACTGCACGGGCGACGAGCTCGTGATCCTCCGCCCCGGCGGCGTCACGCGCGAACGCGTCGAGGAAGTGTCGGGACAGCGGGTGGGAGTCCGGGGTGACGGCCTCACGCGGGCACCCGGGACGCTGAAGTCCCACTACGCCCCGGAGGCGACTGTGCTCGTCGTCGACCGGGATGACCTCGCGCCGCGCGCGACCGCCCTCCTTGCCGCCGGTCAGCGCGTGGCTGTGCTCGCCGCGGGCCCGGTTCCGGCGCTCCCGGGCGACGTGGTCGTGCTCGATGCGCCGGCGGACTCCGACGAGTACGCCCGGGTGCTCTACGCGCGGCTGCGCGAGGTCGACCGGCGCGGCGTCGACGTGCTGCTCGCGGTGCCGCCTCCCGACGCCGGCGTCGGCGTTGCGGTCGGAGACCGGCTCCGGCGCGCCGCCGGCCGCGAGCAGGAAGCACCGTGAGCGAGCGGCCGATCGGCGTGATCGATTCCGGGCTCGGTGGGCTCACTGTGTTGCGGGCGCTCATCGACCTGCTCCCCGACGAGCCGGTCGTGTACTTCGGCGACACCGGGCGCTTCCCGTACGGCCCCAAGCCCGACCGTGACGTCATCAAGTACGCCTTCGAGATGGCCGATCTGCTGGTCGACCACGACGCGAAGATGCTCGTCGTCGCTTGTAACCGCGTGTCGTCGGTGGCGCTGGACGCGCTACGCAACAACTACGACGTGCCGGTCATCGGCGTGATCGAGCCCGGTCTGCGCGCCGCCGTGCAGGCGACCGAGACGCGGCGCGTCGGCGTGATCGGCACGGTCGGCACGATCGCGTCCGGCGCCTACCAGCGCGCCGCCGATGCGAGCGGCGCCGGCGTCCAGCTCACGTGCGCGGCGTGCCCGGGCTTCGCCGAGTTCGTCGAGGCCGGTGACGTCGACTCGGAGGAGGTGCACGTGCTGGCCGAGCGGCTGCTCGCGCCGGTGCGTGACGCCGGTGTCGACACGCTCGTCCTCGGCTGCACGCACTACCCGTTGCTCGCCCGGACGATCGGCGACGTGATGGGGCGCGACGTCGTGCTCGTGTCGAGCGCCGACGAGACCGCATTCGAGACCCGCGCGCTGCTCGGCGGCGCCGGCCACGCCCGCCGGCCCGGCGGCGAACCGCCGCGTCGGGTGTTCGTCACCAGCGGCGACCTGGCGACGTTCCGCACGCTCGGAGCGAGGTTCCTGGGCCCGGAGGTCGAGACCGTGGAGGCGTGGGAGTGGAGCTGACGGTGCTCGGGTGCTCGGGGTCCTACGGCGCCCAGCCGTTCGGCGCCTGCAGCGGCTACCTCGTCCGCGGCGGTGGGGCGGCGGTCTGGGTCGACTGCGGCAACGGAACGCTGCCGCACCTCCAGCAGCACGCCCGGATCGAGGACCTCACCGCGGTCGTCCTCACGCACCAGCACCCCGACCACTGCGCCGACATCTACGGACTCCACGTGCTGCTGCGGTACGGGCTCGAGCGCGCCGGCCTGCCGGTGTTCGCGCCCGACGGCCTCGAGGAGCGGCTCGGCGGCCTCGTGGACGGCTGGGGCGACACGTTCGACTGGAAGGTCGTCGGCGACGGCGACGGCGTGGAGCTCGCCGAGCTCGGACTGCGCTTCTCCCGCACGGACCACCCGCCGCCGACGTACGCGGTCGAGGTGACTGCGGACGGGAAGCGACTCGTGTACACGGCCGACACCGGGCCGGACTGGACGGTGGGGGCGTTCGGCGCCGGCGCCGATCTCGTCCTCTCGGAGGCGACCTACCAGGAGGGCCACAAGGGCGTGCCGTGGCACCTGACCGCGCACGAGGCCGGGCGTGGCGCCCGCGAAGCGGACGCGTCCCGCCTGATCCTGACGCACCTGTGGCCCCAGCTCGACGCGGTCGTGTCGGTGAAGGAAGGTACCGAGGCGTTCGGCGAGCCGGTCTCGCTGGCGACGCCGCATCTCGTCACGCGCGTGTAGCGAGGGAGCAGCCGGAATGGGCATTCGGAAGGACGGGCGCGAGCCCGACGAGCTGCGGCCGGTGCTGTTCGTGCGGGACTTCACCGAGTTCGCGACGGGCTCGGTGCTCGTCGACTTCGGCCGAACTCGCGTGTTGTGCACCGCGTCGCTCGAGGATCGTGTCCCGCCGTGGCTGCGCGGCACCGGGCGCGGGTGGGTGACGGCCGAGTACTCGATGCTTCCCGGATCCACCCCCGAGCGTTCGGACCGGGAGGCGGCGCGCGGCCGTCAGTCCGGGCGCACCCAGGAGATCCAGCGCCTCATCGGGCGCTCGCTGCGCGCGGTCACCGATCTCGAGATGATCGCCGAGCTCCAGATCACCGTGGACTGCGACGTGCTCCAGGCCGACGGCGGCACGCGCACGGCTGCGATCTGCGGCGGGTACGTCGCCTTGCACGACGCGTTCTCCCGGATGGTGGCGACGGGCACGATCCCCGCGCATCCCATCACCGACGCGTGCGCGGCGATCTCGGTCGGCGTGGTGGACGCGTTGCCGCACCTCGACCTCGACTACTCCGAGGATGTGCGCGCCGAGGTCGACATGAACGTGGTCATGACCGGCGCCGGCCGGTTCGTCGAGGTGCAGGGAACGGCGGAAGGCAACCCCTTCTCGCGTGAGGAGCTCGACGGGCTTCTCGCGCTGGCGGAGAAGGGGATCACCGAGATCTTCGAGCTCCAGCGGGCCACGCTGGCCGACCCGCCGGCGCCGCGCTCGTCGTGACGACCTTCGTCCTCGCAACCGCCAATCCCGACAAGGCCCGCGAGATCGTCGCCCTGCTCGGCGAGGAGGCGCCGTCGCTCGAGCTCGTCGCGCGGCCGCCCGAGCTCCCCGACGTCGACGAGGTCGGCGAGACGCTCGAGGACAACGCCCGCATCAAAGCCGTCGCGCTGTGCGCCGCCACTTCGCTCCCGGCCGTCGCCGACGACACCGGGCTCCACGTCGACGCGCTCGGTGGCGCGCCGGGCGTGCATACGGCCCGCTACGCCGGCGAGGACGCGACGTATGCCGACAACGTGAAGAAGCTGCTCGGCGAGCTCGATGCGCTCCCGCTCGAGCAACGGGCGGCGCGTTTCGCCACCGTCGCCGTCGCCCGGTGGCCGGACGGGCTCGAGGTGGCCGCGCTGGGCGAGGTCGAGGGCGTGATCACGAGCACGGCGCGCGGCGACGGCGGGTTCGGGTACGACCCGGTGTTCGTGCCGCTCGAGGGCGACGGCCGCACGTTCGCGGAGATGACCGACGAGGAGAAGAACGCGCTCTCACACCGTGCCCGTGCGTTCCGCACGCTCGCCAAGGGGGTACGCGTCATCCAGGAAACCGAAGGACGGTAGCGATGGCCGTCATCGATATCGCCGGGTTCGTCGCCGATCTCAAGGACCACGCCGTCGAGCACGGATTTCACGTGCATGACGAGCGGCACTTCGTGGAGAGCTACTCGTTGCGCCAGACGTGGGAGGTCGACATGCATCCCGAAGAGGGGTGCGAAGGACCCGTCGACCTGTACCTCTCGCTGGAAGTCGATCCGCGCGTGCTCCTCGGGTTCGAGGACGCGGTGATGGGTCGTCCGGAGAACGACGATCCACCCGACGACTTCCACTTCCCCGTGAACTTCACGTGGGCCCTCCCGCCGCTGCCGCACGGGCCGGACCTGCTCCTGCTGGCGACCGAGCTCGCGGGGCGGGGCGGCCCGGACCTGCCGCTCGAGGTGTCGGCGATCGATTCGATCCCGGCGGCCACCGACGCGCCCGAGCGGTCGCTGCGCATCGTCGCCCATCAGCGTGTGTCGTTGTTGCACATCCGCGACGGCGACGCGGTGTCGTGCGACGTGCTCGAGCATTGCCTCGCGGTGAGCCGCTACCTGCTCGAGGGCGCGCCCGACTGGCTTTCCTGAGAGCGCGCTGGGAGTCGCGCCGGGACCGCGTCGAATCCGGAGGGCGCTCCGGTAGATTGACGTCATGCCCATGCGGACCGACTGCCGCCACTACGAGAGTCGGACCTACCCGAGCGGGGAGACCGTCCGGAAGTGCCGGCTCGATCTGGCACCCGACGCCCCGTGGCGTTGCCCGGACGACTGCCCGAAGTTCGAGAAGCGGCGCTGGGATGCCGGCTGGCAGTACGGCAGCCTCGGCGAGTCGGCCAAGCCGCCGGAGTCGGAGCCTCAGGGCAAGGACGTCGACGCGCTGCTCGACGAGGCCGAGGACATCGTCAACCTGGCGGCGCCGGACATCCTGTCCGACTTCGAGAAGAAGAACCGCAAGCGCCGCATCTTCCGCCGCAAGAAGAAGAAGTCGCGCGCGCCGCATTCGGTAGCGTGCGGCCATGGGGCTGCACCTCCACAGCATCACGTTCGACGCCGCCGACCCGCAGGCGCTGGCCGGCTTCTGGGCCGGAGTCACCGGCTACGAGGCGGCGACCGTCAACGAGTTCGTCGCCATCCTGAGCGGCGACGGATCCGTCGGGCCGGGCCTGATGTTCATCAAGGTCCCCGAGGGGAAGACGGCCAAGAGCCGCATGCACGTCGACCTCGGTTCCCCGGACCTGGACGGCGAGACGCAACGGGTCCTCGGCCTCGGCGCCGAGCTCGTCGGGCGGTACGACGAGTACGGCGTGACGTGGGCGAGCTTCCGCGATCCCGAGGGCAACGAGTTCTGCATCGGGCAGCACGATCCGCCGCAGCACTGAGGCCCACCGGCGCGGGCCGCTGGTGCGAGCGGAGGGACTCGAACCCCCAAGCCCCGAAGGGCACCGGCTCCTAAGGCCGGCGCGTCTGCCAGTTCCGCCACGCTCGCTTGCCTCGAGTCTCCCACGCACCGCGCTGCGGTAGCGTGCGGAAAGACAAGGAGGGGGAATGGGCAAGCAGGTCCCGATCGTCGACTACCTCGTGCTCGACGACGGCGCGCCGCATCTCGTCGCCAACCGTTGCGACACCTGCGGGGCGCTGTACTTCGACCGTCGCAACGCGTGTGCCAAATGCAGCGGCCGGTCGTTCTCGAAGGAACAACTCGCCGACGACGGCAAGGTGCGCAGCTTCACGATCGTGCACCGCGCCGCTCCGGGTGTCCCGACACCGTACGTGTCGGCGATCGTCGACCTGTCCGGTGGCGGCGTCGTCAAGGCGAACCTGTTGAACGTCGAGCCCAGCCCCGACAACGTGCGCTTCGGCATGGACGTCCGACTCACGACCGCGGTCGCCGGAGTCGACGACGAGGGCACCGAAGCGATCCAGTTCGGCTACGAGCCGGCCTGAAGAAAAAGGGAAGAGAAGGAGCACGCGATGGCTGAGCGCGACGTCTGGATCCTGGGCGCGTCGATGACCAAGTTCGGGCGGTACCCCGACAAGGACCTCATCGACCTCGGCGCGGAGGCGGCGCTCGCCGCCCTCGACGACGCCGGCGTCACGATGGCCGACATGGACGTCATGGGTGCGGGCAACCTCATGGAGGCCGCCAGCGGCGTCGGGCAGCGCATCCAGAAGCAGGTCGGCCAGAACGGCGTCCCCGTCTACAACGTCGCCAACGCCTGTGCGACGGGCGCCACCGCCATCCGTTGCGTGTACATGGCGATCAAGTCGGGCGAAGCCGAGACCGGCATCGCCGTCGGTCTCGAGAAGATGGGCAAGGCTGGTCTCCTCGGCAGCGCGCCGCGTTCCGACAAGAACGTGTACGAGCCCTCGGGCCGCTACGGCTCGGTGATGAGCGTCGAAGGGCGCGTCGGCACCACGCTCATGCCCGGCGTGTTCGCGCAGGCGGGCATGGAGTACGCCAGCGAGCACGACGGCGTCGGTTTCGAGCAGTTCGCCAAGGTCGCCGAGAAGAACCACGCCCACTCGACGCTGAACCCGCTCGCGCAGTACCAGAAGCAGTTCTCGCTCGACGAGGTCATGGACGCCGAGATGATGGCGTACCCGAACACGCTGCTGATGTGCTGCCCGACCGGCGACGGCAGCGCGGCCCTGGTGCTCGTCTCGGAGGAGAAGCTCGCGAGCCTGTCCGACGAGCAGCGCAAGCGGGCCGTGAAGATCTCCGCGTCGGTGATGACGTCCGACCCCTGGACCGAGACCGATCAGGTGCAGCCGGACGTGAACACGCTGACCCGCGACGCTGCCAACCAGGCCTACGAGACCGCCGGCGTCGACCCGTCGGACCTCGACCTCGTGGAGCTGCACGACTGCTTCGCGACGGCCGAGCTCATCCACTACGACAACCTCGGGCTTTGCAAGCCGGGCGAGGCGGGCAAGTTCATCGACGAGCGCGGTCCCTGGCGCGACGGCGAGACGCCGGTCAACGCCTCCGGCGGCCTCATCTCGAAGGGTCATCCGCTCGGCGCAACCGGCGTCGCCAACCTCTACGAGGTCGCGACGCACCTGCGGGGCGAGGCCGGTGACCGTCAGATCCAGGACGCCAAGGTGGGCCTGACCCACGTGATCGGGCTCGGCTCGGCATGCGCGGTGCACGTCCTCGAGAAGGCGTCGGTCTAAGGTCCCCACCCGTGTTGCAGCCGGGTACCGAGGCTCCGGACTTCACGCTTCCCGACCAGGACGGCAATCCGGTCACGCTGTCGGATCTCCGCGGCCGCTGGGTGCTGCTGTGGTGGTACCCGATGGCCGACACACCCGGTTGAACGATCGAGGGAAAGGGCCTGCGTGACCAGGCCGCCGACTTCGAGAGCATGAGTTGCGAGATCCTCGGGATCAGCTTCGACGCCCCCGATGCCAACAAGGCGTTTCGCGAGAAGCACGACTTCCCGTTCCGCCTGCTGTCCGACTACGACGAGCAGGTCGGGGTGAAGTACGAGACGCGCGACCCGGGCACCGACAAGGTCAGCTTCGCCAAGCGGCTCAGCTACCTCATCGACCCCGACGGGATCATCCGCAAGTCGTACGAAGTGGCGGACATCCCCGCGCACCCCGCTGAGGTGCTCGCCGACCTGCACGAGCTCCAGAACGCCTGATCCGATGGCAGGGCGACCAGATCCGCCGGAGCTCATCGAGTTCCTCGCGCCCTTTTCCGATGACGTGCAGGAGATCGCCCTCAGTCTGCGAGGGAGAGTTCTGGCGGTGATGCCCGAGGCACACGAGTTCGTCTGGGACGCGACCAATGCCGTCTCGCTCGTGTACTCGCCCTCGCCCAACTGGCAAGACGGCGTGGTCCACATCGCGAGCTATTCGAAGCGGGTGAACCTCGGCTTCAACGAGGGCTCATCTCTCGCCGACCCTCTAGGAATCCTCACTGGAACCGGTGCCCGCATCCGGCACGTCAGCTTCAACGCGGTCGCCGACGTCGACGCCGAGTGGGTCGACGAGTATCTCGCCGCCGCGCTCGCCCAGGCGGGTCTCGACAGAGGCATGGGCGACGGCGGAACCACGGTCCGGGTCTCCAAAGGGCCGAAACGCCGTCCGGGCTGACATCGCCCGTGCGTCAGATCGCCGTCCATCCGCCGTCGACGCACAGCACCTGCCCGGTCACGAAGCTGCTGGCGTCGGCGGCGAGGAACAACAGCGCGCCGTCGAGCTCGTGCTCGTCGCCGCCCCGCCCCATAGGCGTGCGGGCCCGTATCCAACGCTCCGAGCCCTCGTCGCCGAACATGCGGCCCTCGGTCATCTCGGTGCGGAACCAGCCCGGCGCCAGGGTGTTCACGCGCACCCCCTTGCGGGCCCACTGCGCCGCGAGCTCGCGCGTGAGGTTGACGAGGCCGCCTTTCGACGCCGCGTAGCTGGCCATCGGGATCTGCCCGACGCCGACCAAGCCCCACAACGAGGCGACGTTCACGATGGTCCCGCCCGTGCCGGATTCGACCATCGACCGCGCCGACAGCTGGGCCAAGGCGAACGGCGCGACCAGGTTCACCTCGAGGACATCGCGGAACGAGTCGACCGGCTCCTCGATCGCAGGGAACATCGCGTCGATGCCCGCGTTGTTCACGAGCACGTCGATCCGACCGAAACGACCGCGCGTTGCGTCGACGAGCGCGGCCGGCGCCTGCGGTTCGGAGAGGTCGCACGAGACCGGCAGGGCGTCGGTGAGGTCGCCCGCGAGCTCCTCGAGGCGTTCGCGCCGGCGAGCAGCGAGCACGACCCGCGCGCCGGCGGCGTCCAGGACCCGTGCGAACCGGGCCCCGAGCCCGGAGCTGGCACCCGTCACGATCGCGACGCGCCCGTCGAGTCGGAACGCGGCCAGAGGATCGAGTTGCGGCACGGCCGGGAGTGTAGAAGGACGCACGGTGCTTGACGTTGTCGTCCGTGGCGCACTTGACTTCGCCCGCATGAATACGATGCGTTTCGCCGCGCTGGCCGCGGTCGGCGCGGACATTGCGGCAGGAGTGTTCGTGCCCCCGACGTGCTCGGGCCCGCGGCTCGCACTGGCCGCCCGCAGCGACGGCGCCTTCTGCGTCGACGTCCTCGGGTTCGTCGCCGACCGTTGAGCAACGGCGCGGCCATCTCCCTATGAAGCGCGCACTGCTGCCTCCCGGCCTCGACGATCGGGACGACGCGGCCATGGCCGACTTCCATGCCCGGTATCCACAGCTCGAGCTGTCGCCGGTCGTCGTGGTCGTCGCCGCCTACGAGGAGGAAGCGGCGATCGGCGCGGTGCTCGACGAGTTGCCCACCGAGGCCTGCGGCCTTCCCGTGAGCTGCATCGTCGTGGTCGACGGTGATACCGACCGCACCGCGCAAGTCGCGCGAGAACACGGCGCGTACGTGTGCACCTTCCCGAACAACCGAGGCCACGGTGCCGCGCTCCGCGTCGGATACGCACTCGCCCGGAGCGTCGGCGCGCGCTTCATCGTCACGACAGACGCCGACGGGCAGTACATTGGCAGCGACATCGAACCGGTTCTCGAGCCGGTCGTCGCCGGCGACGCCGACTTCTCGGTGGGTTCACGCTGGCTGGGCCGTCAAGAGACGACCGATCCGGTTCGTCGGCTCGGCTCGCGGTTCTTCGCGCGCCTGGCCACGTTGCTCACCGGACAGCGCATGACCGATACGTCGTCGGGGCTGCGAGCGATGACCGCGGCGGTCACCGCGGCCGTCACCCTCCGCCAGCCGCAATACCAGACATCCGAGCTCCTGATGGAGACGCTGGGCAAAGGGTTTCGCGTCGTTGAAGTTCCGATGACAATGCGGAAACGTACGCACGGCAAGACCAAGAAGGGTTGGTGGGCCTTCTACGGTCCCCGCTACGCGCGGGTCATGGTCACGACGTGGCTCCGTGACCGGCCGCGGGTGAAGCGCCGGCGGAATTCCCGACTGCCATAGTCGACAATACGAACGCGTGCGGCCGGCCGATCCCGTGAACACGAGAGCGCATGGTAAGAATGCATCGCTCCCGACGGAGCCGGCGGACCAGCCCACCGCAAGACCCTTACGCGACGGCGGACATGCGGAGGAGACCGGCGTGCGGATCTTGATTCTGGGCGGCGACGGGTACCTCGGGTGGCCCACCGCGCTGCACCTGTCTGACTGTGGCCACGACGTGGGTATCGGCGACAACATCGTCCGTCGCCAGTACGACCACGAGATGGGAGTCGAGAGCCTCGTCCCCATCGAGCCGCTCCACATCCGCACGAGAGCCTGGCGCGAGCACACCGGTCGAGAAATCGAGGTGTTCATCGTCGATCTGACCGACGCGCACAAGACCTTCGAGATGATCGAGCAGTTCCGACCGGACACGATCGTCCACTTCGCCGAGCAGCGCGCCGCGCCGTACTCGATGATCGACCGCGAGCACGCCGTGCACACGCAGCACAACAACGTCATCGGCACCCTCAACGTGCTGTACGCCATCCAGGAGATCGACCCCGAGATCCACCTCGTCAAGCTCGGGACGATGGGCGAATACGGCACGCCCAACATCGACATCGAGGAGGGGTGGCTCGATGTCACGCACAAGGGCCGCACCGACCGCGTGCTGTACCCGAAGCGGCCCGGGTCCTTCTACCACCTGTCCAAGGTGCACGACAGCCACAACATCGAGTTCGCGTGCCGGATCTGGGGCCTTCGCGCCACGGACCTGAACCAGGGCGTCGTGTACGGCCAGCAGACGCCGCAGACCGCCCTCGACGACCGCCTGGCGACCCGCTTCGACTACGACGCCATCTTCGGGACGGTCCTGAACCGGTTCGTCGTGCAAGCAGTGCTGGGAGAGCCGCTCACGATCTACGGCGAGGGCGGGCAGACTCGCGGCGTCATCGACATCCGCGACACCGTCGAGTGCCTTCGGCTCACCTCAGAGCAGCCCGCCGAGCGCGGCGAGTTCCGCGTCTTCAACCAGATGACCGAGAGCTTCACGGTCACGGACATCGCCAAGGTCGTCGCCACCTCGTACTCGGGTGAGGTCGGCATCGAGAACCTCGAGAACCCGCGCGTCGAAGCCGAGATGCACTACTACAACGTCGTGCACAGTGGTCTCGTGGGGTTGGGTCTTACCCCACATTCCCTCTCCGAGACGCTCATCTCGTCGATGTTCGACGTCGCGGAGCGCTACAAGGACCGAGTCGACCGGGACGCGCTGCTCCCGCTGGTCAACTGGCGCCGGACGGCGAATCGGATTCGCCCGACGTAGCGGCGGCGCCATCGCCGTTCGCACGACGCGGCTCGGTCCATCCCGTCAGGGCGGTGAGGGCCAGCGCTCCGCTCAACGGCGCGAGGACCAGCGCAGGGAGCTGGTAGCGCCACGAGAAGTGGAAGAAGTCGGCGGCGAACAACACGCTCAACCCGCACAGTGCCGGGAGCAGGCACGCGGCGCGTAGCCCGGAGCGGCGAGCGCGGCCGACACCGGCCGCGGCCAGCAACCCGGCGACGAATGCGACGCCGAGCACGGCTCCGGGCACGTACCCGACGCTCAGCTGATAGCCGCGGAGGAAGACGGCGAGCGGCTCGACGACGCGAGGGGTTCCGCCGCCATATGTCCGCACCGCCCGGATCGGGTCCTGCTCGTACGTGGGGTAGTCGCGTTGGAACTGCCACCTCGAGAGCACGACGTCGCCGGGGAACGTCGTGCGCCAGGGCGCGAACCCCTTTGCAAAGTCCGTGGCGACGTGCTTGGCGAGGTCGAACGGCTGGTGCTCGAAGACGCGCCGAGAGAAGTCGCGCAGCACGTCGTCCCGGTCCTTGCCGGATGGGACCACGACGCGCCCGGGATACGGACTGTGGTGGGCGTACAAGTTGGGCCCCAACCGGTCGTCGAGCGGCTCCTTCGGGCAGAGCACGCGCTCGTAGTCCGGGAGGTCGAGGCCACGGCAGTCGACGATGGTCGCCGCCCGACCGTACAAGAGATACACATCGCCGCGGCTGAGCGAGAGGTCGCCGGACTTGATCCAGGCGTAGCCGACGTACACGCCGATGACGGCCACGAACGCAACGCCGATCACCGCCGCTCGCAGGACCCGCTGCCATCCGCCCCGCCCGGCCACGAGCGCGAACACGACGGCAGGGACGACGAGGGCGACGCCGATGGCGCGGACCGTCGCGGACAGGCCGAGCAACACGCCGCCGATCGCGAGCACCGGCGGCGTGAGGGGACGCTTCCACAACAGCAGGAGGACCCCGGCGAGGATCAGCGCCTCGAACAGCGTCTCCGACATGATGTTCTGCTCGATCTGAAGCTGGTAGGCGTCGAGCAGGACGGGCACCGCGGCGAGGACGGCGACCCAGCGCCGCGCACCGAGCCGGACGGCGACGACGTAGATCGCGACGCCCATGGCCAACCCGATGACGTGTTGCACTGCCGCGACCACGGCGAGGTTGCCGATCGAGAGAAGGGGGCGCAGCAGGAGCACCTCGTACCCGATCGGTTGGGAGGTCTTCGACGGCTCGAGGGCGTGCAGGTTGCCGAGGTACGTGTAGGAGTCGATGTAGAGCAGTGACGGCCGGTACGCGATCTGCGTCACGACTCGCAGCGCGATGCCGATCCCGAACACGGTCAGGAACAGCCAGTGGCGCCGCACCCCGAGCCGCACCCGGGTGCGGGTCTCCTCGCCGAACCAGCGCTCGCGCCACTCGAGTCTTCGGCTCACGGGCTGCGGCACGGGCGGCAGTGTACGAGTGCTCCGGGCGCAATCGGGTGCGACCGTGGATGCGGGCAAGGCCGCAGGGCAAGCGCCCGATGTCGGCATCAGCGTCTACGAGCTCCAGCTCGCGACCCGGGAACTCGTCCTCCGTGGTGACTACTGAAAGTCACGCGCTGCGTACGCCCCCAGGGACTCGAACCCTGAACCGGCGGATTAAGAGTTCCGCGCCGGCCGTGCCGACGTGAGTCGTCGGGTGCCGGGCAGTACCGCTGACGTGCGTCTTTGCCCTTCACCGGACGAGTGCTGTGCCATCGAGTGTCGGCCGGTGTGGGCGCGCTCGGTTGCAATCCGGTTGCGAGTCGAGTTCGGCGCGCGCCCGGCGCCGTGCACCTCGCGGAGTTACGCTCCCCGCGGTGACGGTAGGCAAGACGCGAGGGGTCCTCTACCAGCTCGCCCGTTTCCTCGGCGACTACCAGGCGGTGAAGAACGGAAGGATCGGCAAACGCATCGCCCGGCGGGCCGCGGGGAGGGTCACAGGCCGCGGGCTGAGGCGCACCTTGCTGTAGGCGCCTGAGGCACTACTGCTTCTTGTTCTGTCCGGGAGGCGCCGTGCCCCGCCGGGTTCAGATTCGGCGCCGACTCCGGCGGCGCGGGCGCGGAAGCTGAAGCGGGCGGCGCGGGCTCCGGAGCGGGGGGCGGCGGCTCGTTCTCGACCGCAGGGGGGCCTGTCGAGGCCTGTGGCGTCGTGACGGCGGGGGCAGCGGCGGACGGCGGCGGCGCTGTCGCCGGGGCCGGCTTGGTACCCGGCTGCGTCGGCCGGTCACCGACCCGGAGCAGAACCGTCGTGGACCCGTAGCCGACGAGCAGCGCGGCCACGCATGCCAGTGACAGCCAGACAGCGCGGCCGATCCGTTGAAAGAACGGGCGGCCCTCTTCCTCATCGGCTGCAGCTTCGGTCGATTCCTGGGTGATGTCGTCTCGTCGCTGCGGCCCGCTGTCGTCTTGCGGCAGTGCAACGGGGACGGGACGAGTCCGTTCGAGCTCCCCGACCGACTCAAGCTCCACGAGATCGTTTGCGACGGTTGTGACGTCCCAATACCCGCCGTCGTCTGCAGTCGGGCCTAGCGCAGTGCTCACGTTCTCCGCGTTGGCAGATTCGCCCGAGTCCCGAACGGCTTCGATGAGTAGATCCTGGTCAATCTCCACGTGCCCGGAGGCTACTGCGACAGCGTCTCGTCGACCGTAGCCAGCAGCTCGGCGGCGGTCAGCCCCCGCTGGCTGGCACGACGCCGTCGCCGTTCGGACATCCCACCCCAGATCCCGAGCTTCTCGCGCATGTCGTCGCCGACCTCGGTGGCGGGCAGAAGTCGCGAGCGTGGGCGTCCGTGCCGTTCGACGTTCCGGCCCGACCCGGTGGCGAGTCGTGGGTGCGATTCGAGTGGGTGCTGAACGCCGCGTTACGGCCGTTTCACGTACGCGTGTCGACGACCTCGAATCGTGTCGCTTACCAGGACCCGCCGTTGTACGCGGTCGCTGCGCTGCAGGTTCACAACACGCTCGTCGAGGGGCTACCGGTCCGCGAATGCGAGAAGTGCTCGCGGCTCTTTCAACGGCGGCAGGGCGGCGCGCCGAGCGGCCGGCAATGGACAAAGGAAAGCGTGCAGTACTGCTCACGGTCGTGCGCGCGGGCAGCGGCACAAGCCGCGTACCGCGCCCGGAAGAAAGCGAGACACCGATGAGAGGCCATGTTCGCAAGCGCGGGTCGCGTTCGGGTGTTCCGACTCGACGAGTACGAACCGGCGAGACGGTGCGCCAACGGGTGCGCGAGGGTCGTTCTGTGGCCCGACGACGCGGGCGAGTGGTGTCCGAAGTGTGACGGCGAGCTCACCGAGCCGCGACGAGAACGCCACCGACGATGGTCCCGCGGGTTCGACACACGCAAGGAAGGGGAAGCCGGGTTCCGTGCTGCGGTGCACCGTATGGATACCGGCGCCGACCCGTTCCCGCCGGACATCACAGTCAACGCGTTAGTTGACGACCACTGGCTACCGCACCTCGAGGCGCAGAACAAGCCGCGGCTCGCGACGCGGCGGCGGTACGCGAGCCTGTGGCGGTCGCACCTTCGTCCGGTGCTCGGCGGGTTGCGTCTCGATCGGGCTCGACCGGCGCACGTTCAAGACGCGCTCGACCGGATGCTCGCTCACGGCGCCGCCCCACGCTCAGTCGCGCAGGCCCGCGCCGTGGCGTCGTCGTTCTTCCGGTTCGCGGTTCGGTCGTCGCTTATCACGACGAACCCGGCTCGAGAGACGTCGACGCCGACACCCGCCGGGCCGGACTTGACGGTCCCGAACGGCGATCAGCTGCTCACGCTTATCGAGGCTGCCCGGGGCACGACGTGGGAAGTTCCAGTGCTGCTCGCAGCAACAACCGGGGCCCGCCGCGGCGAGGTCCTCGCGTTCCGCTGGGAACACGCCGACCTCGACCGCGGAAGGCTCGGCGTCAGGGACGCCGTCCAACGACGGCGAGGCGGCGACCTCGAGTTCGTCCCGCCCAAGACGGCGCGCGCGCCGGCGCGAGGTTCCGGTTCCAGGGTTCGTAGCCGAACGTCTTCGGGAACACCGCGCCGCCCAGGCTCGCCGTCGCCTCATGCTCGGCGCCGGCTGGACCGACCTCGACCTCATCTGCGACCGAGGCGACGGAAAGCCGTTCGACCCGGATAGCTTCACGCACGGTTTCGGCCGCATAGCCGAGTCGGTCGGAATGCGGGGCGTGCGCCTTCACGACCTACGCCACGCAGTCGCGACCGAGATGGCCCGGCGCGGCGTCTCACCAACCGTCACGTCACGGGTGCTCGGGCACGCCTCAGAAACGTTCACGATGAGCGTCTACGAGCATCCCGACGACGCCATGCTTGACGCCGCCGCCGACGCGCTCGCCGACGTGTTCCGCAGCTGAAACGGGTCACCGCGGAGCGTTTACGGCGGTCGAATCCGGGCGCCGCAACGCGTACCCTGTTCGCCATGGCCGAGCAGACAGAGGAAGAGATAGAGGCTGAGCTGGCCTCGATACTTCGCCGACCCCCCGACGACCCGGTACGCCAGAACCTCGAGTCGTGGATCGAAGGGTGCGAAGTGATGGGGCTGTATGCGAAGCACCTGCTGCCCAAGGACGGGATGGAGTCGTGCGAGCCGCGTAAGTGCGAGGAGTGCGGCGAACTTTTCACTCCGCCGCGTAACGACCCCGGCGCGATCTACTGCTCCAAGGCATGCGGCCGAAAGGCGGCCTACAAGCGCGCGCTGAAAAACCGCAAGCTCGCCGCCGAGTACCGCCAGCGCTATCCGGCTGAGCGTAAATCTCAGCCCACGTAGCCGTTCGGTTGCATTCCGGTAGCACTTCTACGGCGTAGCCGCTCGGACTTGGTACGCCCCCAGGGACTCGAACCCTGAACCGGCGGATTAAGAGTCCGCTGCTCTATCCAGTTGAGCTAGGGGCGCTCGGAGCGTCCATGCTATCGGCGTGGACGTTGTGGTCACGGGGTCGCACGGATTCATCGCGTCGGCGCTCCTGCCGGCACTCGCGCGACGCCGGTCATCGTGCGCTGCGCCTCGTCCGCGGCCGACCGGCCGGAAGCGACGAGCTCGGCTGGGACCCCGACGCGGGCACCATCGATGCCGTTGGGCTCGAGGGCATCGACGCCGTCGTCCATCTCGCGGGCGCGGGCATCGGCGACAAGCGGTGGACCGACGCCCGGAAGCGTCTGATTCTCGAGTCGCGCACGAAGGGCACCGGCCTCCTCGCGCGTACGCTCGCCGGGCTCACGCGTCGTCCGTCCGTGCTCGTGTCGGCGTCGGCGATCGGGTACTACGGCAATCGCGGCGACGAGCCGCTCGACGAGCAGAGCGCGCCCGGACACGATTTCGTCGCCCGCGTCTGCGTGCAGTGGGAAGCGGCGACCGCACCAGCCGCGGAGGGGGGCATCCGTGTCGTGACGACACGCAGCGGCGTCATACTCGGACGCGACGGCGGCGTGTTTCCCCGCATGCTGCTCCCGTTCCGCCTCGGGCTCGGCGGCCGCTTCGCGTCCGGGCGCCAGTACATGAGCTGGGTCTCGATCAGCGACGAGGTCGGCGCCATCCTGCACGCGCTCACCAACGAGTCCGTGAGCGGCCCGGTGAACGTCACCGGGCCGACGCCGGTCACGAACGCCGAGTTCACGAAGACCCTGGGGCGTGTGGTGCACCGCCCCACCGTCATCCCGACACCGCTGCTGCCGCTCAAGGCGCGGTACGGCACCGAGCTCGTCCAGCACTTGCTCGTAGAGGGCCAGCGCGTGCTCCCCAAACGGCTGGAGGAGACCGGCTTCCGGTTCATGCATCCGACGCTCGAGGAGGCGCTGCGTGCGGCTCTGGATCGACACGGACGTCGGCACGAATCCTGACGACGCCGTCGCGCTGCTCTGCGCAGCGGGGCATCGTGACGTCGAGCTCGTCGGCGTGAGCACCGTCGACGGCGACACCGACTGGCGCGCCGAGATCGCGCGCACGCTCGTCGACGCACCGGTCGTGCCCGGTGCGCGCCTGGGGGTCTCCGACGTCGCCGCGTCGCACGCCGAGGCGCTGCTCGCGATCGGGCCGCTCGAGAACGTCGCCCGTCTGGCGGCCGCCGGCGCCCTCCCGCCTCGCCTGGGTGTGATGGGCGGCGCGCTGCGGCCGGTTCGTCACCGAGGCGCCGAGCGGGAGGTCGAGCACAACTTCGGGACGGAGCCCGCCGCGGCCCGAGCGGTGATCGGTCGCACGCCGGGCTGCTCCTCTGCCCGCTCGACGTGACCGTCCGCATGCGACCATCCGCCACCGACCTCGGCGCCCTCGTCGACGCGGCGCCCGTGCTCGGCCCGATGGTCGACGCCTGGAGGGAGCGACACCGTGCCGGAGTTGTCCCGGACGACGAAGCGGCAGTGCGTCTCCACGATCCCCTGGCGCTGCTCGCGCTCGTCGGTGAGCCCGTCGTAGCCGTCGAACGCCGGGCGCTCACCGTGGACGAGCGCGGGGCGGTGCACGCGGATCCCGGCCATGGACGCGCTGTGGACGTCGTGACCGACGTCGACGCCGTGCGAGCGATGGAACGCATCGTCGAGCTCGTCACGCAATCGGGCGCGGCTGCTCAGTAGCATTCACCTGCACAACACGCGCCCGTAGCTCAGGGGATAGAGCGGCAGACTTCTAATCTGCGGGTCGGGGGTTCGAATCCCTCCGGGCGCACGAGGGCAGGCGCGCCAACAGCGTCGATTGTCAAACGCCTGAGTCGCTGCTGGCCCCGAGGCGCTCCGCTGATCGAGGAGATGGCTGCGCGCTCGCCGCCGGTCATCGACGGTCCACGCGCACACTCCCCGTCCTGTTCCACCGGAGCTCGTCATCGAGCTGCTCGACGGGATCGATCCCGGCTGAAGCGCGCCTCCGAGACGGGCGTGATGTGGGCGAACGTGCTGCGGGCGTTCCAGGTCGGGAAGGCCCTCATCAGCCACGATGGACCGTCGAGCTGGATGCGGGAGTCGCGGAGCGCCTCGGCCCAGGAGAGGTGGCCGGCGTGCCACTTGACGAAGGCTTCGGCCTCCGCGGTGATGTAGAGATCTTCGTCGAGACCTGGGTACGTCTTGCAGATCTCGGTCTCCCCGTGTTCGAGCAGCAACCAGTACCGCTCGTGAGGCCGGAACCCAGTGAAGTCGAACCGGATGACCACGCGTTGGTGCGGGAGCCGATCCGGGCGGAGGGCGTTGCACATCGACCACAGCGCCACAAATGGATCGAGGTTCTCCGGGGCGATCTCGAGCCAACGGGCACCCCACTCGCCGAGCGTCTGGCAGACCCTGAACAGATCGTGACCGGAGTCGGTCAGCTGGTAGCGGTGACCTCGCCCCTGAGACTTCGGTGCTGACTCGACGATGCCGAGGCGTTCGAGCTGCTCGAGCCGCTGACTGAGCACGGTGCGGGAGAGCCCAGGTGCGCCCTCCAGGATCGCGCCGAAGGTCTCGCAACCGAGATGCAGGTTGCGGATGATCAGCGGTGTCCAACGCTCGGCGAAGATCTCCGAGCCACGGGCGATCGGGCAGTACTGGCCGTAGGTCCTCACGATTGCAGTGTCGCGAGACTCCCGCCCGCCGTGAAGTCCGGATTCCTTACTTCGAAGTTCAGATTGCTGACTTCTCGGCGGTGTTCACCGATGTTGCGATGGGGACCGTCCACCAGGGGAGGAACGATGACAGCAGCGACCAGTGAACGACTCAGCCAGCCGAGCGACACGCTGACCGGCATGCAGATCCCCGGGTTCCGGGGCGCGCTGATCACCGCCGAGCACGCTGACTACGACGACGCCCGAGCCGTTTGGAACGGCACGGTCGACCGGCGACCCCGACTGATCGCCCGATGCACCGGGGCCGCGGACGTGGCCACGGCGATTCGCTTCGCCCGCGCCCGCGATCTCGATATCGCCGTACGCGGCGGTGGTCACAACGTGGCCGGCACCGCCGTGTGCGACGACGGGATCGTCATCGACCTGTCGGCGATGCGCGCCGTCGCTGTCAACCCTGACCGCCGCACGGCCGACGTACAGGGTGGCGCCCTGTGGGGCGACGTCGACCACGAGACCCAGGCCCACGGCCTGGCCACCACCGGCGGCATCGTGGGCCATACCGGCGTCGGCGGCCTCACCCTCGGCGGCGGCATCGGCTGGCTCATGCGCAAGCACGGGCTCACCGTCGACAACCTCGTCGAGGCCGAGGTGGTCACCGCCGAGGGCGACATCATCCGAGCGTCGGCCCACGAGCACGCCGACCTGTTCTGGGCGCTGCGAGGCGGCGGCGGGAACTTCGGCGTCGTCAGCTCGTTCCGATTCGCCTTGCACCCGGTCGGTCCGACCGTCACTGCCGGTCCCGTCTTCTGGACGGCCGACGACACCACGGATGTCCTCCGCTTCTATCGGGACTTCGTAGCCGACGCGCCCGACGAGCTCGGGACCGTCATCCGGCTCGGCACGATCCCGCCTCTGCCGGTCATCAGCGACGAGTTCCACTTCAGACCGGCGATCGCGGTGGCCTGCTGCTATGCCGGACCCGTGGATGACGGTGAACGTGCTGTTCGTGCGCTCCGCCAGTTCGGGTCCCCGCTCGTGGACCTGGTCGGACCCACGCTCTACGTCGATCACCAGAGCGGCATCGACGACACCGTCCCTCACGGGTGGCATTACTACTGGAAAGCCACCAATCTCACGGGTCTGTCCGACGAGGTCATCGACGTCGTCGCCGAGTACGCCTATCGCGCCAGCTCGCCGAGGTCGTACGCGGCGATGTTCCACATGGGTGGAGCGGTTGCCCGAGCCCCGCGCCATGCCACGGCGTATCCCGACCGCGACGTCGCCCACAACATCATCATCGACGCAGCATGGCTCCCGGGCCAGGACGATACGGTCGGCCCATCCGAGACCGCGTGGGCCAGGGCATTCCTCCAAGCCCTCCAACCCCACCACGCCGGCGTCTACGTGAACTTCCTCGACTCCGACGACGACACCAGCCGGGTTCGCGAAGCCTACGGCGACGACACCTACCAGCGGCTTGCCACGATCAAGGCGAAATACGACCCCGAGAACGTGTTCCACAACAATAAGAACATCCCGCCCAGACACCCTGGTACCTGACGGGCACGTGTTGCACCCACCTCACCGCCCCCTAGCTCGTGCAAACGCGTTGCAAACGAACGGGACGTCACCAGTCCGGACGGTACGTCACGGGAGCGTGTTGGTGCGCCGCGAAGGAGCCGCTACATCGCCGCCGCCTCCCTCGCCGACCTCACCGGCGACAACGTCGAACTATCGTCGCCCGCGGCACCCCGAACCTGACCAACAGCAACCGGGGAACGTACGTGGTCAACGCAGGAGTCTGGAGGCCGGAGCAGTGAGTGAGCTTCTGGGCATCGCTCGGTTCAAGTTTCACGAGGACAAGCTCGAGGAGTTCAAGCGCTTGTCCGCTCAATGCATGGAGATCGTGCGGACCAAGGACACCGGAACGCTGCAATACGACATCTACTTCAACGATGACCAGTCCGAGTGCATCGTCCTCGAGCGGTACAGGGACTCCGAGGCGCTCATCGAGCACGCTGCGAACCTCGGCGACCTCATGGAGGCAACCCTTGCGACGGGCTCCGTCTCCGGCGAGCTCCTCGGTGAGCCGAGCGCAGAGCTCAGAGCGAATCTGGCCGACGCCCCGGTCCGTCTCTTCACGCCCTTCCTGTCGATGTAGCCGAAAGGCGGGGAGCGAGCTCGACAGTTACTCCCCGCCGCTCATCGAGACCTCACGATCGAGGTGTCCGGTCAGCTCGACGTGCGCGGCGCGCTCGCGGTCGATCCCGATGTCCGGGTCGGGTTCGAGGCTTCGATTGCCGGGTTCGACTCCGTCCCGGGTGCCGGCACCAAGCCGGCCGCGGTCGAACGGCTCGTAGCGGCGGCCGGGCGCTTCTGCGTCAACGTCGACACGCTGCGCTCGGGCGTCGGTCGTTCATCTCGCCATCGAGGATCCCTCGGATCGGAGCTGAAGCCTGCCGGTAGCATCGGTCGGCGCGGCCCGGGGGATGTCCCCTTCGGCGCGCGTCATGGTGGCCGTAGCTCAGTTGGTGAGAGCGCCGGGTTGTGGTCCCGGAGGTCGGGGGTTCAAATCCCCTCGGTCACCCCAATCTCTCGGCCGTCGCGGTGACGGCGGCTTTGCCGACCGTCGCCGCAGAGCCGGAGCTTGCGACGGCGAAAGAGTGGTCCGGCCGTTGAGTCGCGGCGGCGCCGGTGGGAGGCTGACGGGAACGTCAGGGAGGCGCGATGCCCGACGAGGCCGTGGTCGTCGACGCCGACGGCCACACGATGGAGCCCGACGACCTCTGGTCGGCGCGCATGGACCGAAAGCGGTGGGGCGACTGGATCCCGCGCAAGGTCGTCGAAGACGAGGTGTACGAGACCTACTACGCGGGCGGTTCGGTGCGCGGCGGGGGCCGTGAGTTGCAGGACGCCATGGCCGCCGCGGTCGGCATGACCCCGAAGCAGTTCCACGACATGCTGCAGAGCCTGCGCGTCCCGGGCGGCCACGACCCCGACGCGCGCGTCGCCGACATGGATCGCGACGGGATCGACGTCGCCGTGCTCTACCCGTCGACGGCGCTGTTCTTCGGGCCCGACGACCCGATCGACGCATTCCACGACGTCGAGTTCGTGCTCGACTGCCAGCGCGCGTACAACGACTGGGTCGCCGAGTATTGCGGTGCGCATCCGCGACGGCTGTTCGCGATGGCGGGCGTACCGCTCCAAGCGCCAGAGCTCGCGGTGTTGGAAGCCGAGCGCGCGGTGCAGGAGCTCGCCCTGCAAGGCGTGTTCGTCCGCCCGTCCGCGTACGTCGACGAGCTGCCGCTCAACCACTCCGCCTACGACCCGTTCTGGGCCGCCTGCCAGGACCTCGACGTCCCGGTGGCGTTCCATCCCGGCGTGCACGTCGACACGCCGGGCGCGTGCCGCAAGTTCCGTCTCGTCGCCGAGAGCGAGAACATGATGGTCACGAACATGGCGATGGACGAGCTGCACGGCGGCTCCGGGCTGGGCCAGGCCGTCGGCAACACCGTCGACATGATCGTGACGCTCGGGCGGCTCCTGATGGGAGGCGTGTGCGAGCGGTTCCCGGGGCTGCGGTTCTTGTTCCTCGAGTCCGGCGGCGGGTGGATCCCCACCCAGCTCGAGCGCATGGACGAGCAGGTCAAGGCGTTCCCGCTCGAGAAGCGCTGGCTCAGCCTCCTGCCGAGCGAGTACTTCCGCCGCCAGTGCTGGGCGGGCTTCGAGCCCGAGGAGTGGAACCTCGCCGCGTGCGCCGAGTGGTTGGGCCCCGATCGTGTGCTGTGGGCATCGGACTACCCGCACCCGGAGTTCCACCCCGAGGTCGTGAAGGAGTTGCGCGAGACGATCGCGCCGCTCCCGGACGCCGCGCAGCGCAAGATCCTGGGCGAGAACGCGATCGCCGCGTACAAGCTCCCGCTGTGACGGCCGACCTCGATCTCGCCCGGATGCGGCGCGAGCGGCACCACAAGGTCGTCGACGCGCTGGATGCGCAGGGCCTGGCGGCGGCGGTGCTGCTCGGCCAGCCCGCCGTTGCCTACGCGGTCGGTGCTCGCGCGCCGGCCGCCGACGCCGCCCGCGCCGCGCACCGGCGGATGATCGCGATCGTCAGCGCCGACGGCGAGCCCCCGCACCTCTACTCGGCGTTCCCGGAGGGTGTTCCCCCGGAGCTGCCGGCCGACCATGTGCACGGTGCCCTTCCGGTCGAATGGCGCGAGGGCGCGGAGGCGTTGCGCGACGCGCTGCCGGACGGGCCGATCGCGCTCGACGAGTACACGATGCCGCTGCACGAGGCCCTGCACGGGCGAGAGATCGCGGACGCCACGACGCTTCTGAGCACGTGCAAGATCGTGAAGACCGCCGACGAGCTCGAGTGCATTCGCCGCGCGCAGTCGATCAACGAGGAGGCGATGCTCGCGGTCGAGCCGCTCGTCATGCCCGGCGTCCGTGGCACCGAGCTGTCGGGCGCTTTCCTGCGCCGGATCTTCGAGCTGGGTGCGACCGCGAACACCGTCGACCCGATCTGGCAGCGCATGCCACCTCGCATCGCCGACGGTCCGTACTCCGCGACCGGTGATGTCGTGTTCCCGACTCCGACGACCAATCGGCAGTTCGCGGCGGGCGACGTGCTCTGGGTCGACACCGGTATCGACTACCAGGGCTACGCGTCCGATTTCGGCTGCACGTTCGTCGTCGGCGGGCCCGAGGCGCGCCATCGCGACCAGGCGACGCGCTGGCGCGAGATCGTCGACCGCTGCCTCGACGTCCTCAAGCCGGGAGCGACCGGCGGGGACCTCGTGCGCGCCGCGACGACCGACGAGGGCCGCCGGCCGTGGCTCCCGCACCTGTACCTCTCCCACGGCATCGGCACGAACAGCGCCGAGATGCCCCTGGTCGGGACCGACCTCGGCGACGAGTTCGACGACGCACTCGTGCTCGCGCCGGGCATGGTGCTCGTGTTCGAGCCGATCGTGTGGGACGACGGGGACGCAGGCTTCCGGGCCGAGGAGATCGTCGCCGTCACCGACGACGGGTACGAGCGGCTGAGCGCGCCCGACGGGGGACCGCGTGGCTGAGGGACTCGCCCGCGCGCTCGACGAGATGGCGCGGCGGGACGTCGACGTGCTCGTGCTCGGGCGTGAAGGCAATGCCCGGTTCGTGTCCGAGGCGACGCGCCTCTGGCTCGCCGGCACGCGCCCGTTCGCGCCGGGCTGCGTCGTCGTGGGCGAGACCGGAGCCGTCCACCTCCTGAGCGTCACCGACTTCGGCGTGCCCGCCGAGATCCCGCCCGAGCGCCTGTACCCGATGAGCTGGAATCCCGCCGCCATCATGAGCGCGGTCGCCGCCATCCCCGGCGTCGCGGGTGCTCCGCGGATCGGCGTCGACGGCCTCACTCCGCTGTTCGAGCAGCTGTTCACGGCGACCTTCCCGAACGCGCAACTCGCCGACGGCGAGGCCGTCATGCGGGCGGCACGCCGTGTGAAGAGCGCGGCCGAGGTCGAGCGGATCCGCGCCGCGATCTCCGTCGCCGAGGACGCGCTCGGGAGCCGCGTTCGAAGCGCTGCGACCCGGCGTGCGCGAGGTGGAGCTGAAGGGCGTGTTCGAGGAGCGCATGTGCCGGCTCGGCACGACGACGCCCGCGTTCGAAGGCACGTTCTGCGTCATCGACGCCGACGAGCCGGTTCGCCGTTTCGTCTCCGACCGGCGGTTGGCCGAGGGCGATCGGGTCGCGCTGAGCGCCGGCGTGCTCCGCGACGGATGGGAAGGCTCCCTCGCCCGCACCTGGCCGTGTGGCGAGCCGACCACGGAGCTGCGTGACCGCAGGTCGCGGTGGGACGAAGCGTGGGCATCGCTCGTCGACCGTTGCCACCCCGGCATCCACGCCACGGAGCTCGAGGTGTCGGCGCCGGGGACGTCGGTCCACGGCGCCGGGCTCGGCTACGAGGGGATCGACAACGCCACCCCGCTCGAGCCGGGGATGGTCATCCGGCTCGACCTCGAGGCGTACGGCATCCTCGGCGCCGACATGCTCCTGATCGGGGACGATGACGGAGAGGTGCTGTCGGCCTTCCCGTACGCCGCGGCGGGGGAGTAGCTTCCGCACTCACGTGCTCGCGAGGGCTCGCGAGCGGAGCAGGACCTGAGGAGGCTCGATGGCCGACGTCGAAGCGGGGCAAGGAGCGGGTACCGGGGTCGTAGCGACCTGGCGGACGCCGTTGGAGACGACCGCGCTGATCCTGCTCGGCGCGCTCGGGTTCAGCATCGTCGGCGGGATCGTGAGCGCGGTCTTCACTCCCGGCGCCAGCGCCTGGCGGAAGCTGACGTTCCTCGGGTTCAACGTGGTCAGCATCTGGCACGTGGCGGTCCTCGCGATTGCGGTCGGGCTCGTCCTCGCGCTGCGCATCCCGTTCCCGCCTGACGCGCGTGGGGCCTCGACGGTCCGGGCTGCGCTCCTGGGCGCGGCGGTCCTCGGCGCGGTGATCGTGTTGAGCGCGGTGATCGCCTGCATCGGCGCGATCGGTGACAACGAAGCCTTCGTCGGCCTCTCGTGGCCGGAGAAGATCGGCAACATCATGCAGTGGCTCGGCGGCGCCGCGGTCGCCGGCGCGGTCGCGCTGCTCGCCGTGCGGAGCCAGGGCGTGGTGCCCGCCCCGGCGCGCCCCGCTCCCGCTCCTGCAGTCGCTCCGCCTCCGCCCGTCGCCGCGCCCACGGCGGGCCCGGGCGCCCCGGGGTGGGCCGCCGACCCGTACGCGCGTCACCAGTGGCGCTACTGGGACGGCAACCGCTGGACCGAGCAGGTCGCCGACGGCTCGACCCAGGGCACCGACCCGGCGCAGTAGCGACGCGTCCCGCCCGACTTGGAGCGGGTGACGAGAATCGAACTCGCGTCATCAGATTGGAAGTCTGAGGCTCTGCCATTGAGCTACACCCGCGCGGCCCCGGGACCGTAGTCACCGGGATCGGTCGGGGAGGGCGGATTCGAACCGCCGACCGCCTGCCCCCAAAGCAGGTGCGCTACCAGCTGCGCCACTCCCCGGCGAGGTCCGCCGTCTGACCTGCGCTTTCTGGTGGGTTGCGCACGTTCCGAGGTCGTGCACAGCGCACCCTGACCGGATAACACGGGGAGACGACATGCCTCTGACCAGCACGAATGTAGGCGATCTGTCCGCCTACCGCCGCTCCTTCGAGCGCAGCCTCCGAGCCGCGAACAAGTCGCCCCGACCGTCGAGACCTACCTCGACGCCCTCGATCAGCTCTGCGCCTTCCTCGACCGCCAGGGGATGCCCACCGCCGCCGCCAGCGTGACCCGGGAGCACGTCGAGGCGTATCTCGTCGAGCTCCTCGATCTCGGCCGCGCGCCGGCCACGGTCTCGAACCGGTTCCGGGCGCTGCAGCAGTTCTTCAAGTTCCTCGTCGATGGGGGCGAGATCACGACGAGCGCCGATGGCGCGCATGACCCGGCCGCGGGTGCCCGACCAACCCGTCGACGTGCTGTCCGAGGACGACCTGCGGGCGCTGCTCGGGACGTGTTCGGGCCGCAGCTTCGAGGACGTGCGCGACCACGCGATCATCCTGCTTGTTCGTCGACACCGGGATGCGACGCGCCGAGCTGCTCGGCCTGCGCGTCGAGGATGTCGACCTCGACCAAGACGTGGCGGTCGTGCTCGGTAAGGGCAGCCGCGAGCGCGCCTGTCCATTCGGCGACAAGACCGGCCAAGTGCTCGATCGATACCTGCGAGCCCGCGTACGGCACAAGAACGCAGCGGCTCCGCACCTCTGGCTCGCTCGGCGTGGGACGCTGAACGAGTCCGGACTGGCGACGATGTTGCGGCGCCGCGGCGAACGCGCCGGCATCGGCAAGGTCCATCCGCACCAGCTCCGCCACACGTTCGCCCACCAATGGCTCGCGGCGGCGGCACCGAAGGCGACCTGATGCGCTTGGCGGGTTGGCGCAGCCGAGACATGCTCGCCCGGTACGCCGCATCGACCGCCGATGAGCGCGCCCGAGACGCACACCGGCGCCTCAGTCCGGGGGACCGGCTGTGAGCGAGCGGTATGTCGATGGCATCAAGGTGGCCGTGCAACTCGTCCTCGAGCCCTTCGACGCCGAGCCCGACGAGATATGGGTGTGCGAGGTGCTTGTCGGCGGCGTACTGGATGACCCGCAAGCGCTCGTCAAAAGAAGTGAGCGGTTCACTCGATCACCGGGAGCGCACGCCGTCCTACATGATTGATGACACGTACCGGGTCATCAATTGGGGCGCGTCCGGCTTCTTTGAGCACATCGTTGTGCCGGTCTTGGAGTCGGCTCTTACAGACGAGATCAAGGGAAGCAATCAGAGCGGGGTTCCGCCGCCTTGTCGGGGCACGTCGAGGACGCGTCCGACCCGATTCTCGAACCGGGACTCGCGAGCAGTTGGAGGGAATCGCCCGGTACCAAGTCATTGAGGGGTATTCGTTGCGGCGCGGACGGGACGACTTGGAGCTTGTTTCTGACGCCCGCGAATTCGACGCTGCAGCGTGGCACTTCCGGTTCCGGCACGACGACTGGTACTACGAAGTGACCCTCATCGAGGACACAGGCCCGACACGGGTCGTGAGGCTCGGGCGTGGCCGCGCAGACCACTACGGCCCGTGAGGGGACTTGATGCGATTGGCGGGCTGGCGCAGTAGGGACATGCGCGTGCTACGCAGCCTCAACCGCTGACGAGCGCGCCCGAGACGCTCACCAGAGGCTCAGTTTTCGGCGACCAGATTTAGAGACCACAGTTGCTCGCACCCTTGAAGTAGCTTCGCTGTTTGCGAGTTAGCCAATGCTCGGGCCATAAGAGTCGGGAGTGACGAAGCTCCCAGCCCGTGCCGACGAGCGGTAGTGAACGCCAGCTCGTTTGGATAGCCAACCCCGGCGACGATGCTACGACCTCGCCAATTGCCCGGGAGCCGGACGGGACTCCGAGAACGCAAGGAGTCCCGCGCGTGCTTTGTAAATCCTCGGCTCGACCCCGGCCATCCTTTCCGGCCCTGACCTGCGCGATCGCTGGCGCGTCCGGACACGACACTCTGGCATTGGGTGTCGGCAAGCCGCTGTCCTGCCCCGCGTTACCGCGTCGGCAACGTCCGAGTGTGGGCGCTTGAGGAGGTTGAAGCCTTCGAGCGCGACCTCGCCGCTTGGATCGAGGCCACGCGATGAGCGCCGCACAGCGACGCGCTGCTACGCGCCCGACTTGCCGCGGACGCGCTTCACGCGGAACGGGACTCCGTGAGCTGACCGCCCACGGGCGCGCCGCTTTTCTCGACCGGTTCGAGCGCGAAGTCGACCCCGAGCGCAACCTCGATCCGGCAGAGCGCGCCCGACGTGCTGAGCACGCGAAGCGAGCGCACTTCCAACGCATGGGGTTGCGATCCGCGGAAGCTCGACGCAGGAGAACCGCACGATGAGCGACCCGCTCGCCGCCGCCAGCTCAAGCGCCAACGGCTCGCCCGGCCCGTGAAAGGGGTCGCAATCGAAGCGGCCAGCGAACACGATCGGCGCTGGTTCGAGGCTAATCCCGACGCCACCGTGCGCCATCGGTCCGCATTGCCAGGCGAATGGCCGCCCGCTCCCGCCGGACTCATGGTCATGGTGCGGGTTACGCAGCTCATGCCGAGCGTGCGCACGCGAGAGCCTATTACGCGGTCGGGCGCATGTCATGAGTACTCCCGAGATCCAACACGCGGCTCGAACGCGGTCGCGGTTCTGCAATCTCAAGCTGCGCCCGATCCCGATCCAGTCGGGGTCGAAGCAGCGGGCGCTCGTGAAGGGCCGAGTGGCGCGATGGCGCACGGAAGAGCCGAGCGACGCGAGCTCTGCGCGTGGTTTGCGAAGCGGCAGAGTCTCTATCGCCATCCTTACTGGCGAGCCGAGCCGCGTTGTGCTCATCGACTGCGACACGAAAAGCCCCGGCGTCGCATCGACCTCATCACCGCCGCCGTCATGGCCCACAGCCGGGCGGTCGAGCTTGCCCGCCGCCCGGCTCCGAGCATCTACCCGGCTGACTGACCCAAGGGTTGGGCTTCCGGTCACTGCTCGGGACTAACGGGGAACTCGCTGCTGCCACCGACGAGGTCCCAGCAGCCGTTCCCACCCCTGAGTGTTAGCCCCGCGAACCGGCCGTCATGGGCGGACGTGCAACCCTGCGAACCTCGCCGTGTCCCCTGGCAACAGGTGCCCGATGTACCACCCGTTGTTGCCGGGGTAGACCCATCCCGGCGGTAGCGCCACTGTTGCTCCGTGGGTGGGGTCTCCGTAAGCGGGCTCGGGCTCTGTCTCTGGCCAAGCTTTGAAGGTCACTCGGTTCCCGACTGTCTTCGCGCACAGGTCCCACGGCAGTGGCAGCTCCTGCCCGTTGCGGTTGAACACGTCGGGTAGCGGGAATCCCTGGATGGGGACTGGTCCCGTGTCGTCCTACATGTGGATGCTGAATGTCCAGAGCGGGGCGACGATGTTCTTGTGACGGTCACGGCGTGTGTTTTCCCTTTAACGTGCACGACCCGGAGGGCAGCGCCCGGCTGAACGATGGTGCCAAGTGGCGGGGAGCACCGGTGCCGTCCAGCGTGCGCAAGATTCTGCGTCTGTCGCTGGTTGCTGACCTGTAGGCCACCATGCCGCGCGCGAGATTGCTCTCAGGGTTCTTCGGCGCTGCTCGGATGAACACTCCATCTCCCTGCTTGTGAAGGCTCATCGTCTCTGTGCTGTCTCGGGTGATGACGACGCCGGTGTATGTGGGGCCTATCGACGCCCAGACTGGCGGTGGACGGTCCAACGCTCGTTCCTCGCATCGGGATTCCCACCGCCGCCGCATCCGGCGACTACGACCGTGACGATGACGAGAGAGGCGAGCACGACGAGACCACGGCGCATTTGGGCGGCGATGAAACGGGCGGTCGAGCTGGCTCGTCGCCCCGCCTGCGAGCATCCACAAGGGTTAGGACCCGCCGGGATGCCGCGTCAATACCTCGACCGAACCGGCGGCAGGAGAGCGCCGATGAGCCAGAACAATGGCAGGAAGAAGCCGACGATGAACATGACCCAGTAGCCCTTCCTGATCGTGATGACCCCGAGGGTGATCAACAGGACGAGGTACAGGATGATGCCGCCGCCACCAATCCAGATCGCCGCGGGCGAACCTTCCGTTGTCTTCGCGCTCGCTACCGCTCGCCGCCCGTAGATCACCCCGCCGACCTGCACCGTCGATCTACTTCGGGTGATCCGGGCCACCAGGACGACACCCGTAACGACGACGAGGACGGCTCCGTCGAGCACTTCCTCGCCATGCTGGCGGACGAGCAATGAGTGAGCGCGAGCGTGGGAATGATCAGTGTGATCGCCACTCTCGCCCGACCTCTCGTGCTCGGCAGGAAGCACGTGAATCTCTCGCTGAGGGACGGCAGTATGGGGTTCATCGCCGGGTTGCCGTCACCAAGTCCACAATGGACCAGCGTGGGGCCCTCCCCGACCACTGCTCCGGCAATCGGCGTGCCATCTGGTGGGACAGTGCGATGCACGCGAGCAGCCATCTCGGGCACCCCAGTCCGAGGTCGATCCACCTGAGACCCCACCCGTTCTGGTGCGCCCCCGGGCTGGGTCGGCAGCTACGCGAAGGCCCAGTCGGCATGAGCCGTCAGGTGCGCATGTACTGCCTCAGAAAGCGGTGCGCTGCGGGGCGATCCACGTCAGCGTGGAACGCTCGGGCATGCGCGGCCGGCTCCCCCAGCAGCGAACCCAGCCGTCCGCGCACGCCGAGCCTCGTAGCCTCACGCTCATGGACCAAGAGCCGCAGCCGCCGTCACCCGCCCGTCGAAGAAGGTCTGATGATGCCGGCCCAGCGCCACCGCTGGGCCGAGCAAGTCGTGGAGGCAATGCGTAGGGAGCGGCCGCCCGCTACAAGCTGCGCAGCGCCGCCCGGGCTGATCTGAGGCATCGGTGCTCACTGGCGCACGCCGGACTGAACGTGTTCTATGGCCCAGTCGATCGCGATCGCTGCCAGCACGATCAGCGACGACTCCGCCGCGAGCGAAAGCGCGTAAGCCCGTACGTCGCGAGCACCGTGACGAGCACGGCGGCGGGCGTGGCGAGGAGAGGAAACACAGGGAGCGACCGTCGTCTTCGGAGCAGGATCGCGCCCGCTACCGCGAGTCCCGCGACCACCTCGAAGCTGTAGAGGGCGGCGCGGACGAACCCGATGCGGTACCCACCCACGAACGTGTCGATTTGCGTTTGCTGACCGCGGTTAAACACGCCGAGTACCCGACCCACCCGCGCCGGCAGCACTAAGGGGAGCCGTGAACTGTGGCCCCGGAAGTACTCCAGGGCTTCGCGGAGGTAGACGCTGTCCCGCTGCGACTGGTCGAGACCGGGCCCGAACTCGCGGCGTACCGCCCGGTCGCACGGGATCGAGAAGAACCCGATCAGCTCTCCGAAATACGTCGTGTCGCAGTTCGCCGACGCGAGCAGTGGACTCGGACTGCGAGCTGAGCAGCACCGGGCGCCGAAGCGGCGAGGTTGTAGCCGACCCAGGGCGCGAGCACGACGAGCGTCGCGAGCACGCTCGCGCCGAGCCACTTCCAGCGTTGCTTCAGTCGACGCCGCGGGACGGAGCAGCCCGAGGGGAGCAGCAGCGAGGGGGACCAGGAGGCGAGTTCGGAGCGGCTGAGCGCGGCGGCGCCGGCGGCGCGCCGATCGCCGCGAAGCCGGCCCCACTCGGTCGCCGCAGCAGCGGTACGCCAGCAGCAGGCGAGCGCGGTGGTGAACATGGCCAGCGTCTCGGCCTAGAGCGAGCCGTCGGACATCCACGATCTCGGGTAGACGGCGGCGACGAGCGCGGCGGCGAGGATCCCGACCCGGGCGCCGACGACCGCGCGGCCGAGGAGCCCGACCAGCACGATCGTCGCCGTGCCGAACAGCACGACCACAGCAGGTGCGTGAGCGTGCTCGACATCCGAGCGCGACGGCATGGCGAGGAACACGATGATAGAGCGGCGGGTGCTCGGCCGCGTGCACGTCGCGCCCGTAGTCATGGAACTCGTACGGCGAGATGAACCCTTTTCCGTCGGCGAGGAGGTTCGCGCCCGGTGGTAGAAGCGGGCGTCACCGCCGAAGTCGATGTCGCGCCGCTCGATCAGGACGAACGTGACCCGTACGGCGAGCCCGGCGACCGCGACAGCCACCAGCGCCCACGCGAACCACTTCCTGGACGGCGCACCTCCCCCGGGCATGGCTGGGGACGTATCACGTGCCGGGTCAGGCCGCCAGCAGCGCCTTGCGCACGCTAGCCAACCGTTCGTACGACTGAGCACCTCGGCGTGGTCCGGCGAGGCGGCGCGGGGCCTGCTCGACGACCCAGCGGACGCTGACGCGCACGTCGTCGACGAGGTAAGCCGTCCGCATCGACTCGCCGAGCCGCGTCGCCCGTCAACCTAACGCCGAGCTGCGCCTTGGGAGGGCAAGCGATCGGGCGCAAGCGAGCCGAGCGACTGATACGCACACGAACGGTCTCCAAGGCGTTTATCGGCGTCGACGCCTCCGTGGGTGCACACGACGCGATCTCGCACGCGGTGCCCAGCCGACGATCTGGTCAACCGTCGATTCACCGCCGACGCACCGAACAGCTCTGGGTCTCCGACATCACCGAACACCCGACCGGCACCGGCCCGTCGATCTCGCGGTGGCGCTCGACCCCTGCTCTCGCCCTGTGATCGGCTGGTCTATCGCCGATCACCTACGTCCGAACTCGTTGTCGACGCGCTCCAGATGGCGATCTGGCGACGCCAACCGCGACGCCCGACCATCGTGCACTCCGATCACGGCACCCAATACACGAGCTGGGCATTCGGCCGTCGACTCCGCGCAGCCGGACTGCTCGGATCGATGGGCACCGTCGGCGACGCGTTACGACAACGCCGTCGCCGAGAGCTTCTTCGGCACCCTGCAACTCGAGCTGCTTGACCGCCAACGCTGGACCAACCGTGAACAACTCGCGTCGGCGATCTTCGAATGGATCGAGTGCTTCTACAACCCGACCCGCCGTCACTCGTTCGTCGGGATGCTCAGTCCCGTCGACTACGAGACCAACACCGCGGGCATGATCACCACAACCAAACCGTCCGGAGAACCGGAAGCTCACGCCCTCGCCTGACCCCTTCCCGTCAGCGACTCAACGGCGCGCCCTTCGGGCTCTGACCGGCAACGGGCCGGTCTCTCCCGCGGCTGGAGCGGGAGCATGCCTGGGAGACGTGATCACGATCATCGAGACGAGCGCTACTCCGTACGTGTAAGCGTGCCCGCCCACAAGGTGGTCGAGATGCCGAAGAACAGCGCGAGGAGGACCGCGTAAGTACTGACGTGGCACACGGACGTCGTGCCGTTGATACCCCAGAGGAACGCGGTGGGAGCACCCGAGCGATCAGCGGCGGCGCGGATACCAATAGCGAACGGCATCCCCATCGGGAGCGCGAGCGGTGCGAGCAGCGCGATGGCGATCGCGTACGTCAACCGGAGCGGTCGCGCCATCCGCCCGCTCGATGACGTGGGGGGTCACGAAGCCGAATATGACCACCACGACCAGAAGCGCGGCGAGAGGCCTGATAAGCGCGAACAGGACGCTCGGAGCGGATGAGACGCTCCGTGAGCATGCTCCCGATGCCGCTGAACACCAGTA
>CAWIJM010000009.1:0-69566 GCA_963836445.1 uncultured Actinomycetes bacterium | reverse complement strand
TTGCTGCACTCCATGCGGGGGCTGATCGTCGACGTGTCGAGCGCGTTCGAGAGCTACGACTACGCCCGCGCTCTCGACGTGACCGAGCGCTTCTTCTGGGACTTCTGCGACAACTATCTGGAGCTCGTGAAGCAGCGCGCCTACGGCGCCGTCGGCGCCGACGGCGCGGCATTCCGCCCGCAACACGCTCAGGCTCGCGCTCTCGACGCTGCTGCGCCTCTTCGCTCCGCACCTCCCCTTCGTGACCGAAGAGGTCTGGTCGTGGTGGCAGGAAGGATCCGTGCACCGCACGCCGTGGCCCGACGCGAGGAGTTCGGCATCGCCGCGGAAGGCATCGGGGCGGTGCCGGCGGTCTACGAGGTCGCGGCCGACGTGCTCGGGGAGATCCGCAAGGCGAAGACCTCGCAGCAGAAATCGTTGCGAGCGGAGGTCGACTCGCCGTCGTCCGCGACACCGAGGAGCGCCTCACGCGCTCGAGCAGGCGCTCGGGGACGTGCGCGAGGCCGGGCGTGTCCGCACGCTCCATCTCGTGAAGGCCGAGGAGTTCGCCGTCGAGTCGAGCTCGCCGAAGACGCGGCCTGACTTGGACATCGGCGCCGCCCGGGCCTGGCTCGACGCCCACGTCAACCTCGAGTCGACGGGGCTCCCGCCCGGCGCGGACCGGCGTGCCACTGCGCCGACGCTCGATCGCATCCAGGCGCTCGTCGAGCTGCTCGGATCCCCGCAGGAGTCGTACCCCGAGATCCACCTGACCGGCACGAACGGCAAGACGTCGGCAGCGCGCATGACGTCGGCGCTCCTCGAGGCGTCGGGCCTCTCGGTCGGCACGTACACGAGCCCGCACCTCGAGGAGGTCAACGAGCGCCTCGTATGGAACGGGCAACCGGTCGACGACGCGACGCTCGCTCGAGCTGCTCTCCGTCATCGCCGACATCGAGGCGCACCTTCCCGACCGGCCGAGCTATTTCGAGATCCTCACCGCCGCCGCGCTCTCGTGGTTCTCCGACGTCGCGGTCGACGTGGCCGTCGTCGAGGTCGGCGTCGGCGGCACGTGGGATGCGACCAACGTCGTCGACGGGCGCATCGCGGTCGTCACGAACGTGAGCGTCGACCACGTCGAGTACCTCGGCCCGACGCGCGAGCAGATCGCGACCGACAAGGCCGGCATCGTCAAGCCGGGCTCGACGCTGGTGCTGGGGGAAACCGACCCGGCGCTGGTCCCGCGGTTCCTCGATCGTGGCGCGTCGGACGTCGTCACTCGAGACGACAACTTCGGCGTGACGGCGAATCGCCCGGCGCACGGGGGCCGCGTCGCCGACCTGTTCACGCCGAACGCGCCGGTACGACGGCGTGTACGTGCCGCTCCACGGTGCGTACCAGGCCGACAACGCGGCCGCGGCCTTGACCGCCGCCGAGTGCTTTCTCGGACGTCCCGTGTCGGAGGAGGTCGTGGCCGACGCGTTCCGCGCCGTGCGGTCACCCGGCCGGCTCGAGGTCCTCGGCCACCAGCCGCTCGTGCTCCTGGACGGCGCGCACAACGTCGCCGGCGCCCACGCGCTGCAGGCGGCGCTGACCGAGGAGTTCCCCGCGTCACCACGCACCCTCGTGATCGGCCTCTTGCGGGAGAAGGAGCCCCACGAGATGCTCGAGGCGCTGGATGCGAAGCACGCCGAGCGTCTCCTGTGTTGCCGGCCGCCGAGCCCCCGTGCGCTCGACCCTGCGGTGGTCGCTGCCGCCGGCGCCGACGTCGGTGTCGACCCGGCCCGCATCGAGACGTTCGACACGGTCGACGACGCCGTGGCCCGAGCTCGGGCGGTGACGGACGACGACGCGCAGATCGTGGTGACGGGCTCGCTGTACACGGTCGGCGCCGCCCGGCACGCGCTCGTTCACAGCGAGTGATGACTGCCGGCGCCATCGCACTAGGGTCTGCCGCCGATGAGTGATCGCACGCTGTTCCTCTGCAAGCCCGACGCGGTCGAGCGCGGTCTGGTCGGCGAGATCGTGGGCCGCCTCGAGCGGCGTGGCCTGACGATCGTCGCCATGGACCTGCGCCGCATCGACGTCGAGCTCGCGAGGGTCCACTATGCCGAGCACGACGGCAAGCCGTTCTTCGAGGATCTCGTGACGTTCATCACGCGGGGCCCGCTCGTCGCGATGGTCGTCGCCGGTGGACCGGACACGTGGCAGGTCGTGCGAACGGTGATGGGCGCGACGAACCCGCGCGAGGCGGCGCCGGGAACGATCCGCGGCGACCTCGCCCTCGAGACGGGTGAGAACCTCGTGCACGGTTCGGACGGGCCCGAGTCCGCCGAGCGGGAGATCGCGCTGTTCTTCCCCGACCTCGGATGATCCGCGTTTCGCGGAGGCCGCCCCGGTAGCTTGACCGCGTGAACCGGCCGTGGCTGTCGTCCGTCGTCGGGAACGACATGGCGGTCGACCTCGGCACCGCCAACACCGTGGTGTACGTGCGGAGCAAGGGGGTCGTGCTCGACGAGCCGTCGGTCGTCGCGGTGAACACCAAGGACAGCCGGCCCCTGGCGGTCGGCACGGAGGCGAAGCGGATGGTCGGGCGCACGCCGGCCCACATCCAGGCCATCCGGCCCTTGAAGGACGGCGTGATCGCCGACTTCGACATCTGCGAGAAGATGCTCCGCTATTTCATCGAGCGGGTGCACCACCGGCGATGGGCGAAGCCGCGCATGGTGATCTGCGTCCCCTCGGGTATCACGGGTGTCGAGCAGCGCGCCGTGCAGGAGGCGGCCGAGTACGCCGGTGCACGCAAGCCGGCCTACATCATCGAGGAGCCGATGGCCGCCGCCATCGGCGCCGGACTTCCCGTGCACGAGCCCAGCGGCAACATGGTCGTCGACATCGGCGGCGGCACCACCGAGGTCGCGGTCATCTCGCTCGGGGGGATCGTGGCCAGCGAGTCGATTCGCGTCGCGGGGGACGAGATCGACGAAGCGCTGATCAGCTTCTGCAAGAAGGAGTACTCGCTGGCGCTCGGCGAGCGCACGGCCGAGGACATCAAGACCCAGCTCGCGAGCGCGTGGCCGCTCAAGGAGGAGCTCTACGCGGAGGTCCGCGGGCGCGACCTCGTGACCGGGTTGCCGAAGACGATCGTCGTGTCGACGAGTGAGCTGCGGGATGCCATCGAGGAGCCCGTGCAGGCCATCTGCGACGCCATCAAGTACACCCTCGATCGGACGCCCCCGGAGCTCGCCGCCGACATGATGCAGAAGGGCATCGTCATCACCGGTGGCGGCTCGCTGCTGCACGGGCTCGACGTCCGGCTGGCGGCGGAGACCGGGATGCCCGTCCGGCGGGCGAAGAACCCGCTGTACACCGTCGTGCTCGGCTCGGGGCAGTGCCTCGAGGAATTCGACGTGCTCAAGGCAGTTCTCGTCGCGTCTCGGAACCACTGAGCGACCCTGGGGAGCGAGCCGGTGATCGTGTACCAGCCTGCGAACCGACGGCGCACGATCCTCGCGCTGATCGTCCTCACGGCGGTCACCCTGATCACGCTCGACGTTCGCGGCGCGGGGCCGATCTCGGCCGTGCGCGGCGGCGCGCACGACGTCGTCAACCCGATTGCGGGCGCGTCCGACGCCGTCTTCTCTCCGGTGGGCGATTGGATCGACGGCGTCACGAGCGCCGCATCGCTGAAGGACGAGAACGCGCGGCTGCGCCGCCGGCTCGACTCGACTCGTGGCGAGCAGGCGAGCGCGCGGGCCGCGACCGAGGAGAACAAGGAGCTCAAGAAGCTGCTCGACCTGCCGTTCGTGGAGGAAGCAAATTCGATCGCCGCCCCGGTCGTCGACGGCGCGCCGGGCAACTTCGAGCTCACGGTGCAGATCGGCAAGGGCGAAAGCGACGGCGTCGGGGTGGACATGCCGGTCGTGACGGGCGCGGGACTGGTCGGGCGCGTGCTCCAGGTCTCTCGCGACCGAGCGACGGTGCTGCTCATCCAGGACCCCGAGTCGGGTGTCGGGATCAAGATCGAGAAGAGCGGCACGACCGGCGTGGTGAAGGGGCGGGGCGACAGCAACACGGTGCGGGCCGACTTCGTGGATCCCAATGCCGCAGTGAGCAAGGGTGAGATCGTCTACACCTCGGGTCAGCAGAACAGCCCGTTCCCGTCCGCAATACCCGTCGGCACCGTGAGCAAGGTCACGAAGACCCGCGGTGACCTCCAACAGGACATCCTCGTCAAGCCGTTGGTCGACGTCTCGCGCCTCGACTACGTCAAGGTGTTGCGGCCTTCGTCCGGCCGATGAGGCGAAGCACGGCGGGCCGACGGTGATCTGGCTGCCGCGCCTGCGCCTTGCACTGTTGATCCTGGCCGTCGTCGTGCTCCAGACAACCGTCTTCTCCACCGGGCTGCGTGTCTTCGGGGTCATGCCCGACCTCGGCCTCGTCCTGACGGTGGCGGTGGCGTTCTACCTCGGGCCGGATCGGGGTGCGGTGTTCGGTTTCGTCACCGGCCTCGCCGTCGATCTGTTCCTCAGCACGCCACTCGGCTTGTCGGCGCTGTCGTTCGCGGTCGTGGGCTATGCCGTCGGCGTCGTGCAAGGCGGTCTCGTGCCCCCGTCGCGATGGGTCGCGCCGATCATGGGCGCACTCGGCGGGCTCGCGGGCGGCGTGTTGTTCGTGGGGATCGGTGCGATCGCCGGTCAGGACCAGCTGCTCGCGCTCAGCAGTGCGCGGATCATCCTCGTCGCCGGCGTGTACGACGCGCTGGTCGCGTTCGCCGTGTTCCCCATCGCGCGGTGGGCGACCGGCGCGCCCCCCGGCGAGCTCCAAGGCTTGCCCGAGCATCGCCGGTCGGCCGGGAGTCGCATGCCACGATGGGGACCCGATCGTTCGATCTCCTCGGGGCGAAGCGCGGAGTAACTGTGGTCGAGGGCAGCCGGGCCCGACTCACCGTCATCGGTGTCATCGTCATGTTCCTCTTCAGCGCGCTCTTCGCCCGGCTGTGGTTCCTCCAGGTGGCCTCGGACAGGAACTACGCCGCCGCCGCGACCAACAACCGCATGCGGGTCGTGTACGAGCCCGCGCTGCGCGGGAGGATCGTCGACCGCAACGGCAAGCCGATCGTCGACAACGAGCCCGTCGACGTGATCACCTTCGACCAGCACAAAGAGATGACCGCTGCCGAGCGCAAGCTCGTCGTCGCACGGCTCGCCGCGCAGCTGGGTGTCACCGCCGAGGAGATCGAGAAGCGCATCGACGACCCGCGCGCCTCACCGTTCGCACCGGTGCGCATCGCAACCGGCATCCCGCCGGAGGTGCGGACGTACCTCGAGGAGCACGAGACCTACTTCCCGGGCGTAAAGGTCGAGAGGACCGCCGTGCGCGCGTATCCGAACGGGCCCCTTGCCGCCAACCTGATCGGGTATGTGTCGGAGATCAACGCCGACGAGCTCAAGGCTTACGAGAAGGACGGCTACCGCCAGGGCGACCTCATCGGCAAGGGCGGCGTCGAGCAGACGTTCGAGAACGTGCTGCGGGGCACACCGCGCAAGCTCGAGGTCGAGGTCGACAGCCGGGGCCGGGTGGTGCGCACGATCGAGGAACGGAAGGCCGTGGCCGGCAAGGACGTCAAGCTCACCCTGGACGCCGACATCCAGCGCATGGCTGAGCAGTCGCTCGCCGAGGGGATGGAAGGCGCGCGCGGGATCCAAGACCAGAACGAGAAGCAGCGCTTTCAGAACTATCAGGCCGGCGCCGGCGCCGTGGTCGCGCTCGATCCGAACGACGGATCAGTCGTCGCGATGGCGTCGAACCCCACGTACGACCCACGCCGGTTCGCCGCCGGCATCACACCCGAGGAGTTCCAGCAGCTCAACCGACCGGAGAGCAACTTCCCGCTCGTGAATCGAGCCGTACAGGGTCTGTACGCGCCGGGGTCGACGTTCAAGCCCTTCACCGCGCTCGCGGGTCTGCAGACCGGCCAGATCGACCCGAACGCCGGCTTCTACGACCACGGGTGCCTCAATATCGGCGCGGAGGAGCGGTGCAACGCCGGGAGGACCCCGCACGGCACCGTCAACCTACCCGCCGCGCTCACCGTCTCCAGCGACACGTACTTCTACAACGTCGGCCGAAACATGTGGCAGCACTACAACGCCTGGACCAAGGCGCAGAGCAACGGCGCGGGCGGCGCCGAGGACGAGATCAACAAGGGGTACGCGATCCAGAACACCGCCAAGGCGTACGGCTTCGACCGGCCCACCGGCGTCGGACTGCCCGACGAGGCCGGCGGTCGCGTGCCGGACCAGCCCTGGAAGGAGCGCTTCAACCAGAACGAGCCCGACCCGCGTCAGAAGCGCGAGCGGTCGTTGTGGCTGCCGGGCGACAACGTGAACCTCGCCGTCGGCCAGGGCGACCTGCTCGTCACGCCGCTCCAGCTCGCCAGCGGGTACGCCGCGTTCGCCAACGGGGGCACGCTCTTCACGCCGCGGCTCGCGAGCGCGGTGCTCGAGCCGGGCACCGGCCTCGACCAACCGCAGCCGGTGCTCCGCGAGCTGCCCCCGCAGCCCGTTGGCCCCACGGGGCTGTCGCCCGAGAATCGCCGGGTGATCATGGAGGGGCTGATCGGTGCGACGACGAGCGGGAGCGGAACCGCGTACGCCGCCTTCCGCGGGATCGGCGGCCCCGCCGTCGCCGGCAAGACCGGCACCGCCGAGGGCATCGGCAAGCAGGACACGTCGCTGTTCGTCGGCATCTCGCCGCCGGACCAACCGCAGTACGTGGTGATGGCGGTGATCGAGGAAGGCGGCTTCGGGGCGTCGGTCGCGGCGCCGGTCGTCTCCCGGATCTTCGACGGAATCAACGGGGACGCGAACGCGGCCGCCGTGCAGGTACGACCGGCCGACATCCAGGACTGATGCGCCGATGACGTCGCTCCCGCAGACGCACCCGCGCTGGTCCCGGGATGCGTCGACCGCCGGTCAGTCCATCAGCGCGCAGCGGTCGCCTTTCGGCAGGTCGCTCCTGCGCGATCTCGACCCGTTGCTCATCGGAGCGACGCTCGCAATCGCCGCCCTCGGCCTGCTGATGATCTACTCGTCGACACGCGAGCGCTTGCGGCTCGAGGGGGTCGACGAGCTCTACTTCGTGAAGCGCCAGGGCGCCGCGATCCTCCTCGGTCTGGTCGTCATGGGGTTGCTGCTCGCCGTCGATTACCGGCGACTGCGCGACTACTCGGTGTTCGCGTACGTCGCCACCGTGGTCGGCCTGCTCGCGGTGCTGTCCCCGCTCGGCTCGAACGCCCGCGGCTCGCAGGGGTGGTTCCAGCTCCCCGGCGGCTTCCAGCTCCAGCCGTCGGAGTTGGCGAAGTTCGGGATCATCGTGGCGGTCGCCGGGTACGCCAACGAGCATCGCGGCGAGATGAACCCGTGGCGCTTGACGGTGACCATCGGGCTGGCCGCGGTCCCGATCGGTCTCGTCATGGTCCAACCCGACTTCGGGACGGCGATGGTGCTCAGCCTCATCGTGATCACCCTGCTCGCGGTGGCGGGCGCCAGCCTCCGTCACCTGCTGGTGCTCGCGCTGCTCGCCGTGACGCTCGTCGTCGGCGTCGTCAACGTGGGTCTGTTGAAGCAGTACCAGGTCGACCGGCTCACGAGCTTCGTGAGCCAGGGCCACGACGGGCGGAACACGACGTACAACACGGATCAGTCGAAGAACGCGATCGGCAACGGGGGGGTCACCGGACGCGGGTTCGGGAACGGCTCGCAGACCGCCGGCGGGTTCGTCCCCGAGCAGCACACGGACTTCATCTTCACCGCCGTCGGGGAGGAGTTCGGTTTCCTCGGCGCCGCCGGCCTGCTCGCGCTGTTCGCGATCGTCGTCTGGCGGACGTGGCGAGCCGCCCTGCTCGCCCGTGACTTCTTCGGCACGCTCGTGTGCGTCGGGGTACTGGCGTTGTTCGCATTCCAGATTTTCGTGAACATGGGGATGACGATGGGCATCATGCCCGTCACCGGCATTCCGTTGCCCTTCATGAGCTACGGCGGCTCGAGCACGATCACCGGCTTCGCCTGCGTCGCCCTCGTCGCCAACGTCTCGATGCGTCGCTAGGGAGCAGAGCCGGGATCTGGGGGCGATCCGGTACACTGAGAGTCCAGATGTCCAGCCTGTGGCCGCGGATCGAGCCGCTCCTGGCCAGGGTCGAGAAACCAGCTCGCTACATCGGGATGGAACGAGGGGCAACGGCGCCGGCCCACCGGCCCGGCGACGTGTCCTGGCTCCTCGTGTACCCCGACACGTACGAGGTGGGGCTCCCCAACCAGGGCCTGCAGATCCTCTACGAGATCCTGAACGAACGCGACGACGCCGCCGCCGAGCGGGCGTACGCGCCGTGGGTCGACCTGGAAGCGGAGCTCCGCCGCCACCGCGTGCCGCTGTTCTCCATCGAGACCCACCGTCCGGCCGGCGACTTCGACGTCATCGCCTTCAACCTCTCCGCCGAGCTCGTGTACACGAACGTCCTGAACTGCCTCGACCTCGCCGGCGTGCCCGTCCGGAGTGAGCGCCGAGGACCGGACGAGCCGCTCGTCATCGCCGGCGGGCACTGCGCGTTCAACCCCGAGCCCATGGCGGACTTCGTCGACGCCTTCGTCATCGGCGACGGCGAGGAGGCGGTCGGCGAGATGAGCGAGGTGATCGGAGCGTGGAAGCGCGCCGGTCGCACGACCCGCGAGGGCGTCCTGCGCGAGCTCGCCACGATCCCCGGCGTGTACGTGCCCGCCATGTACGACGTCGAGTACGACGGACCGTTCATCCGGGAGGTGCGCCCGCGCTTCGCCGAGGTTCCCGCCCAGGTCGACAAGCGCACCGTGGCCGACCTCGCCGAGTGGCCGTACCCGAAGCAGCAGCTCGTGCCGCTGGTGGAGGTCGTACACGATCGCCTCAACGTGGAGATCTTCCGGGGCTGCACGCGGGGATGCCGGTTCTGCCAGGCCGGCATGATCACGCGCCCGGTCCGGGAGCGTCCCGAGGAGCAGGTGCGCACGATGGTGCAGGACGGCCTCCGGCGCACCGGCTACGACGAGGTCGCGTTGACGTCGCTGTCGAGCGCGGACTTCTCGGGCGTCGACGGGCTCGTCGCCGACCTCGTCAACGAGCAGGAAGGCTCGGGTTGTGTGAGCCTGTCGCTGCCGTCGCTGCGCGTCGACGCGTTCACCGTCGGCATCGCCAGCGAGATCCAGAAGGTCCGCCGCACGGGGCTCACGTTCGCGCCCGAAGGCGGGACGTGGCGGATCCGGCAGGTCCTCAACAAGCTCATCACCGAGGACGACCTGTACGCCGCGGTCGACGGCGCGTACTCGCAGGGTTGGCGGCGCGTGAAGCTCTACTTCCTCGCCGGTGTGCCGACCGAGATGGACGAAGACACTCGCGGGATCGCCGAGCTGGCGCGCAACGTCGTCGCCATCGGTCGCAAGTACACGAAGCAGGCCAGCTGCACTGCGTCGGTCGGCGGATTCGTGCCCAAGCCGCACACACCGTTCCAGTGGTTCGGCCAGAACAGTGTCGACGAGCTGGAGCGCAAGATCGGACTGCTGCGCGGCGCAGTCCGCAAATCGGGTGTGCAGCTCCGCTGGCACGACCCGGCAGCGACGTTCGTCGAAGGGATCGCCAGCCGGGGAGACCGGCGCGTCGGTCGCGTCATCGAACGCGTCTGGCGGGACGGCGGGACGTTCCAGGAGTGGAGCGAGCGCTTCGAGCTCGGTCGCTGGCACGACGCGATGGCGGCCGAGGGTCTCGACGCCGACTGGTACGTGACGCGGCATCGCACCGCCGACGAGGTCCTTCCCTGGGACCACATCTCGGCCGGGTTGCATCGCGACTTCCTCTGGCAGGACTGGCAAGCCGCGTTGCGCGAGCACGGCCTTCCCGACTGTCGCTGGACGCCCTGTTACGACTGCGGCGTCTGTACCGACTACGCGCTCGAGCACGTCGTCGCATCGCCGGTGGCGCCGGCAGGTGGGAGTCAGGGGACCGGCCAGGACCTCAGCCGCGGCGGCGACACGCCGGTGGAGTTCCTCGGCGTGCGGGAGAAGGCGAGCTCCAGTGCGCGGTGACGCAGGGTTCCCGGTGCGCGTCCGCTTCACGAAACGGGGCAAGGTCCGGTTCATCTCCCACCGCGATGTGGCCCGGGCGTTCGAGCGCGCCTTCCGCATCGAGCAGCTCCCGCTCGCGTTCACCCAGGGCTTCGCCCCCCGGCCCAAGGTCAGCTTCGGTCTCGCCCTGTCCGTGGGGCACGAGAGCGACGCCGAGTACCTCGACGTGCAGCTCGTCGACGAGGTGCCGCTGGGCTCGCTGGCGCAGCGGGTGTCGGATGCGTTGCCCGACGGGATCGACGTGACCGGCACGGTCGCGCTGGCCGACCGGGCGCCCGCGCTGCAGGAATCGGTCACCGCCGTGGCGTACCGGGTCACGGTCACCGGCCCCGACGACGAGCCTGTCGGCGTCGACGAGCTGGGGGCCGCGGTCGACCGGGCCCTCGCCCGCCCGGCGCTTCCCGTCACCCGGACCCGGAAGGGTCACGAGGTCACCGAGGACCTCCGGTCTATCGTGCGAGCCATGGCCGTCACGGATGCCGACGATCTCGGGCCCGTCCTCGACCTCGAACTGTCCACCCAACCGCGTGGTACCCGGCCTGCCGAGGTGCTCACCGCTGTCGACGGCGATCTCGTCGACCGCCGGGTACTGCGCACCAAGCAACTGATCGAGCGCGGCGGCGCGCGGCTGGAGCCGCTCGAAGCCGACGCGCGCTCGCCGCGTGCCGGAGGCACGTGCGTCATGAGAGAAGGATTCCATGTCCGACGACACACCCACGGAGGCCCGCCCGGCCTCCGGCGAGCACGACACGAACACAGCGCCGGCCGAAGCAGCCGGCAACACGCCTGAATCGACGAAGCAAACAAGCGGTGACAGCCGCGCCCGCACGGCCGGAGGGACGCCCAGGCGTCGCCGGCGGCGTGGATCGCGTGGCGGACGCAACCGCCGCAAGCCCAAGACGGCGGCCGCCCCCGACGGCGCCGCGGCGAAGGACACGGCCGAGGCGGGGGAGGACTACACCGACGCCGCCGCCGACCGGGGCCTGACGACCGAGGACGTCGCCTCCGACGCGCGCGTCGAGGCGGGTCTCGAAGAGGCCGAGCCCGGCGCGGTGACCGGCGCCGACTCGTCATCGCCCGCGAAGCCGAAGATCGGCGACACGCGACCCGCACCGCCGAGCGGCGATGGCACGTCGACCCGGAGCGGCGACGGAACGCCGACCCGGAAGCGGCGCCGTCGGCGCGGCGGACGTGGACGCGGACGCGGACGCAGGTGAGGGCGGTGACGCGACGACTGCCCCGGAAGCCGTGCGCGCCGACGTCGGCGCCGCCGGCGCGGCGGTCTCGCTCGACGAGCTCGACGACACCGCCCTCGAGCGGCGGCGCGGCCGGACCCGCAAGGGTCGTCCAGCCGGGCGCTACATGATGGCCGTGCACGTGCGGGACGACCGCACCACGCACATCGGCGTGCTCGAGGGCCGCAGCCTGGTCGAGCACTACGTCGGCTCGCTCGAGCCCGACGACACCGCCATCGACGGCAACATCTACCTGGGCCGGGTGCAGAACGTCCTGCCCGGGATGGAAGCGGCGTTCATCGACATCGGCACACCGAAGAACGGCGTCTTGTACCGCGGCGACGTCGCCTTCGACCCGACTGACGTCGAGGAGAGCCACCCGCGGATCGAGCGGCTGCTGAAGAACGGCCAGTCGGTGCTCGTGCAGGTCACGAAGAACCCGATCGGGGCGAAGGGAGCCCGCCTCACCCAGGAGGTGAGCTTGGCGGGCCGCTTCGTCGTCATGGTGCCCGGCCAGCCCGAGACGTACGGGATCTCGAAGCGCCTTCCCGACGACGAGCGCAAGCGACTCCGGCGCGTACTCGAAGGCCTGCGTCCACCCGACGCGGGGTTGATCGTGCGGACGGCGGCCGAGGGCGCGACGGACGTCGAGCTCCGCCGCGACGTCGAGCGGCTGCGCGCCCAATGGGAGCAGATCTCGAAGGTCGCATCGCGCGCCAAGGCGCCGTCGCTCGTGTACCAGGAGCCGACGCTGGTCGTCCGCGTGATCCGGGAGGAGTTCACGAAGGAGTACCGCGGCGTCGTCATCGACGATCGCGACCTGTACGAGGAGGTGCGTGGCTACGTCGAGGCGATCGCGCCCGAGCTCGCCGAACGGGTCGAGTACTACGACCCCGAGGAGGAAGGGCTTCCGCTCTACGAGCGCTTCCACGTCCAGGAGCAGCTGCTCAAGGCGCTCGACCGCAAGGTGTGGCTGCCCTCGGGAGGCTCGCTGATCGTCGAGAGCACCGAGGCGCTGACCGTGATCGACGTCAACACCGGCAAGAACGTCGGCCGCACCAACCTCGAGGAGACGGTCTACCGCAACAACCTCGAGGCGGCGGAGGAGGTCGCGCGCCAGCTTCGACTCCGCGACATCGGCGGGATCATCGTGATCGACTTCATCGACATGGAGATCCGTAAGAACCGCGAAGACGTCATCCGGGCCTTCCGCGACGCGCTCGCCCGCGACAAGACGCGGACCCAGGTGTTCGACATCTCGGAGCTGGGGCTCGTCGAGATGACGCGGAAGCGCATCTCCGAGGGGCTGGTCGAGACGTTCAGCCAGACGTGCCCGACGTGCCAGGGCCGCGGGTTCCTCGTGGACGAGTCCCTGCTGCAGTGAGCGGTCGGATAGGCTGACCCGTTCCGGGGTCTCTCCCACGACCCTGACGCGCTTGAGGGCGAGCAGCATGTACGCAGTGATCAAGAGCGGCGGCAAGCAGTACCGCGTCGAGGAAGGCGAGCGGCTCGCGGTCGAGCTGCTCGGTGACGCCAGTGACGTCGAGCTGTCGCCCGTGCTCGTGGTCGACGGCGACCGTGTGCTCGCCACCCCGCAGGAGCTCGAGGCGGTGCGGGTGAGCGCCCGGGTGGTCGACGAGGCCCGCGGCCCGAAGGTCACGGGCTTCACGTACAAGCCCAAGACCAATAACCGGAAGCGCTGGGGTCACCGGCAGCGGTACTCGTTGGTCGAGATCACGGGGATCTCGGCCGGCGGCGCCCGCCGCGCCACGACGGCGGCGACGGCCGCCCCGACCGAGGAGCCCGCGAAGAAGGCGCCTGCCGCGAAGAAGGCTCCGGCGGCGAAGAAGGCTCCGGCGGCGAAGAAGGCCGCCGGCGACGAAGAAGGCGCCCGCCAAGAAGCGCCCACCCAAGAAGGCGTAGACAAAGGAAGAATCAATGTCGAAGAAGAAGGGCGCGGCCTCCTCGAGGAACGGGCGCGATTCGGCGTCGCAGCGACTGGGCGTGAAGGTCACGACCGGGACGAACGTGCGCGCCGGCACGATCATCGTGCGTCAGCGCGGCACCAGGTTCCACCCCGGCGACAACGTGCGACGCGGCGGCGACGACACCCTGTTCGCCACCGTCGACGGCGTCGTCCGGTTCGGCCACCGCAAGGGCCGCAAGCTCGTCGACGTCATCTAGCCCTTCTGGCGCCGACTGCATACCGCTGAGGTATGTACACGGCCCCAAAACTGTGGTCGTCCGTATCCTTACCTCGTGAGTCAGTTCGTCGACGAGGCGCAGGTGAACCTGCGCGGTGGAGATGGCGGCGCCGGCGCGATGTCGTTCCGCCGCGAGGCGCACGTCCCGCGTGGGGGGCCCGACGGCGGGGACGGCGGGAAAGGCGGCGACGTCATCCTGCGCGCCGATCGCAACGTCGCGTCGCTGCTCGCCTTCCGGGATCATCCGCACCGCCGCGCCGCGTCGGGGACGCACGGGGCAGGCAAACGCCGGACCGGGGCTGCGGGCGACGATCTCGTCGTCGCCGTTCCGGAGGGCACTGAGGTCAAGACGCGTGACGGCGCTGCCGTCGCCGACCTGGTCAGTCACGGCGACAGCTACCTCGCCGCGCACGGCGGTCGCGGCGGCCGGGGGAACGCCCGCTTCCTGTCGAACGCGCGCCGGGCGCCGAGCTTCGCCGAGCAGGGTGAGTACGGCGAAGAGGAATGGTTCCGGCTCGAGCTCCGCCTGATGGCCGACGCCGCGCTCGTGGGCTTCCCCAACTCGGGGAAGTCGACGCTGATCTCGACGGTCAGCGCCGCCCGACCGAAGATCGCCGACTACCCGTTCACGACGCTCGAGCCACACCTCGGCGTCGTGCGGTCGCGCGGGCACGAGTTCGTGCTGGCCGACATCCCCGGGCTCGTCGAGGGCGCGGCGGACGGCCGCGGGCTCGGTCACCGTTTCCTCCGGCACGTCGAACGGGCCCGGGTCTTGGTGCTGCTGCTCGACCTCGCCCGTCTCGACGGCGACGATCCCGAGCTCGAGAGCCCGGCGCAGCAGGAGCGCGTGCTCCTCGACGAGCTCGGTCGGTACCGTCCCGACCTACTCGACCGGCCCCGCCTCGTCATCGGCAGCAAGGCCGACGTGGCGCTGTTCGACTTCGACGGGCCCCGTCTATCGGCGGTCACGCACGAGGGCCTCGACGACTTCGTCGGGACACTCGGAACGATGGTCGCCGACGCTCGCGCCGCCGAGCCCGAGCGGGAGCCGTTCGTCGTGCTGCGCCCGGTCGAGGAGGGCTTCTCCGTGGTCCGGGACAACGACGGCGCATGGCGCGTGACGGGCAAGTCCGCCGAGCGGGTCGTCGCCATGGCCGACCTCACGAACGAGGAGGCGGTCGCGTACGTCCAGGACCGGTTCCGGCGGATGGGCGTCGAGCGCGCCCTGGCGCGCGCCGGCGCGCGCGAAGGCGACACCGTCCGCGTCGGGCCCGTGGAGCTCGAGTACGTCGAGGGCGTCGGCTGATGGCGGGCGCGGACACGCCCCGGACCAAGGTCGTGGTCAAGGTCGGGACGTCCTCGATCACGACCGAGGCGGGCGAGCTCGACGACGGCGCCCTGCTCAAGCTCTGCGGCGAGCTCGCCGAGACGCACCACGCCGGGCACGAGCTCGTCCTCGTGTGCTCGGGAGCCATCGCGGCGGGGCTCCCGACCCTCGCGTTGCCGAGCCGGCCGACGGACATCGGCACGCTCCAGGCCGTCGCCGCCGTCGGCCAGCCCAAGCTCATGGAGCGGATCGGCGGGATCCTGTCCGAGCACGGGCTCGTGGCCGGCCAGGTGCTCCTCACGCCGCACGATTTCGTCCAGCGGTCGCAGTACCTCCACGCACGCGAGACGCTCCGCCGGCTTCTCGACCTGGGTGTGATCCCGATCGTGAACGAGAACGACACGGTCGCCGACGACGAGATCCGCTACGGCGACAACGACCGCCTCGCTGCGCTCGTTTCGCACCTGGTCGGCGCCGAGCTGCTCGTGATGCTCACCGACACCCCCGGCTTGTTCACCGCCGATCCTCGTCTCGACAGCGAAGCGTCGCTGATCGAGGAGATCGCCGAGGTGGACGCCGCCCTCGAGGCCGTCGCCGGCGCGTCGGGGACGCCTCGCGGGAGCGGCGGCATGGCGAGCAAGCTCGCGGCGGCGAAGATCGCGGCGTGGTCGGGCGTGCGCGCCGTCATCGCCGCCGCCGACTCGCCCTCGGTGGTGCTCGATGCGGTCGAGGGGAAGCCGGTCGGCACCGTCATTCGCCCGCGCCGGCAGCGCCTCGCGAGCCGGAAGCTGTGGATCGCGTTCGCCCGCGGCGCGGCCGGACGGGTGATCGTCGACGACGGCGCTCGTCGTGCGTTGACGCGCGACGGACGCTCGTTGCTCCCGGCCGGTGTCCGTGACGTCGACGGCCGGTTCGACGCCGACGACGCCGTCGAGGTCGTCGGCGAGGACGGGCGACCGTTCGCCAAGGGCCTGGCGCGCGTGTCCGGCGACGCTCTGCGCACGATCGCGGGGCGTCGAACGGGTGACCTCCCCGAGGGCATCCCGCACGAGGTCATCCATCGCGACGACCTCGTCGTCCTCCCGTAACCACGGCTGTCCCGCACGGCGCTTTCCCCAGGGCGCTCTTGCGCGGGCGCGTGCCGTCCGTCACACTACGGACCCGGCAACGACGCCGCTTCTGTCTCACGATCCTCGTCGCCGGCCGACGGGGGGAGGGCCCCCGTTCGGGGGGCCTCAACGGCCGGCGAGGAGCGGGGGACGGCAGTGGGGTCGGACGACCGCGCAAAGGCGGATGGCTGCGCCAGCGGCAGCGCCTCCGTCGTGCGGGCGCCCGGCCTCGCTGCCCCCCCGAGTTCGCACCTCGCTCCGGCGGTCCAATCCCAGAACTAGACCGAACGGTCAAGGTTTACACTCGCCCTCATGTCCGAGTTCGCGGCGGCGGCGGCTTTGCTGACCGTCGCCGCAAAGCCCGAGCTTGCGAGGGCGGTCGATGAGTATTGCCGCGCTCGGGCGCCGGGCCCGATTCGCCTCCCGGCGGCTGGCGTCGGCGTCGACGGCCGAGAAGGACGCCGCCCTGCTCACCGCGGCCGACCTGCTCGTCGAGCGGACGCCCGAGATCCTCGCCGCCAACGCCACCGACACCGAGCACGCCGCCGCCGGCGGCATGGAGCCGGGACCGCTCGACCGGCTGCGTCTCACCGAGGGCCGCATCGCGGGCATGGCCGACGGCTTGCGCAAGGTCGCCGCCCTGCCCGACCCGGTCGGTGAGCTGCTCGACGGCGGGGTGCGGCCCAACGGCCTCGAGATCCAGCGGGTCCGGGTGCCGCTGGGCGTCGTGGCGATCATCTACGAGAACCGGCCCAACGTGACGAGCGACGCCGCCAGCCTGTGCCTGAAGTCCGGCAACGCCGCCTTGCTGCGAGGGTCGGGCTCGGCGCTGCGCTCGAACGTCGCGATCGCGGGCGTGCTGCGCGAGGCGCTGCAGAAGACGGGCCTGCCCGAGGACGGCGTCGTCCTCGTCGAGGACACCGCCCACGAGACCGCCGTCGAGCTCATGCAGCTCACGGAGCTCGTCGACTGCCTGATCCCACGCGGGGGCCACGAGCTCATCAGGAGCGTGCGCGAGCACGCGACCGTCCCCGTCGTCATCGACGGCGACGGGAACTGCCACGTGTACGTCGACGCCGCCGCCGATCTCGACGAGGCGCTCGACATCGTCGTCAACTCCAAGACGAACCGGCCCAGCGTGTGCAACGCGGCGGAGTCGCTCGTGGTGCACGACGCCGTGGCCGACACGTTCTTGCCCCGAGTCTGTGCGGCACTCGCAGAGCACGGCGTCGAGCTCCTCGGCGACGAGCGCGCCCGGGCGCTGTGGCCCGCGATGGGAGCCGCGACCGACGACGACTTCGCCCGCGAGTTCCTCGCGTTGCGGATGACCGTCGCCGTCGCCGGATCGCTCGACGAAGCCATCGGCCACGTCAACCGGTTCGGATCCGGCCACACCGAGGCCATCGTCACCCGCGATCTCGACGCGGCGCGCCGCTTCACCGGCGACGTCGACGCCGCCGTCGTGATCGTGAACGCTTCGACGCGCTTCACCGACGGGGAGCGCTTCGGTTTCGGGGCCGAGATCGGGATCTCGACGCAGAAGCTGCACGCCCGCGGCCCGATGGGCCTGCGCGAGCTCACCACGTACAAGTACCTCCTGTGGGGCGACGGCCAGGTGGTCGAGTGACCCACGTTCTCCGAGAGCCGGGAGCCTGATGGCCGATCGATTCACGTCCGTCGACGACGTCGTCGAGCGCCTGCGCGCCGTCGACTACCTCGCCGATCCGAACATCGCCGGCGTCGTGTACCTCGCCGACCGGCTCGAGAAGCCGGTGCTCGTCGAGGGCCCGGCCGGGGTGGGCAAGACGGAGCTCGCCAAGGCCCTCGCCCAGGTCACCGGGGCGCGCCTGATCCGGCTGCAGTGCTACGAGGGCCTCGACGAGTCGAAGGCCCTGTACGAGTGGAACTACAAGAAGCAGCTGCTCCGAATCCAGTCCGACCGCGAGCACGAGACGCAGCTGGGCGGACGTCGAGGCCGACATCTTCTCGGAGCCGTTCCTGCTGACCCGCCCGCTGCTGGAGGCGATCCGCGCCGAGGAGCCCATCGTGCTCCTCATCGACGAGGTCGACCGCGTCGAGATCGAGACGGAAGCGCTCCTCCTCGAGGTGCTGTCGGACTTCCAGGTCTCGATCCCGGAGCTGGGCACGATCGAGGGCAAGCAACGGCCGCTCGTGGTCATGACGTCGAACAACACACGCGAGCTCTCGGAGGCGTTGAAGCGGCGGTGCCTGTACCTGCACCTCGACTACCCGGACCTCGAGCGCGAGAAGGACATCGTCCGGGTGCGCGTGCCCGACGTCGACGACGAGCTCGCCGAGCAGGTCGCGCGCGTCGTGCGGTCGATCCGGCAGCTCGAGCTGAAGAAGGCGCCGTCGATCTCGGAGACCATCGATTGGGCCAAGACCCTCCTGTACCTGGGCAAGAACGAGATCGACCCCGAGCTGATCGGCGAGACGCTGCACGTGCTCCTCAAGTACCAGTCCGACATCACCAAGGCCCGCAAGGAGCTCCAGGTCGACGGCGGGCCGCTGCCGGCGCGCACGGCGTCCCGACCGTGACGCCGTGCACCACCTGAACCCGGCGAAGCTGAACGACGCCATGGCGAGGTTCGGACCCACCGACGCTCCACCGGCCGGCGACCGTGAGTCCATGCTCGACGTGCTCCAGGGATTCATCCACGAGCTGCGCGCGGCCGGGCTCCCGGTGTCGATGACCGAGAACCTCGACGCCATGCGCGCCGTCGAGCACGTCGACATCGCCGAGCGCGGCACGTTCAAAGCCGCGCTCGGAGCGACACTGGTGAAGCACCACCACCACTGGCGCGCCTTCGAGACCGTCTTCGACGTCTACTTCTCGCTCCACGCGTCGGGGATCGGCGAGGGCGACGACGGCAGCCCGACGGACCTCGAGTCGATGGAGGCCATGCGCGCCCAGGGCGGCGGCGCGATGGGCGACGTGTCACCCGAGGAGCTGGCACAGATGCTCCTCCAGGCGCTCATGAACATGGACCGCGAGCAGATGCGCCAGCTCGCCGGCATGGCCGTGGACCGCTTCGCCGGCATGGAGCCCGGACGGCCCGTCGGCGGCACCTACTACCTCTACCGAACGCTGCGGCAGCTGGACTTCGAGGGCCTGACCGCCCGGATGATGGGCCAGGCGCGCGAGCAGGGCGAGATCGGCGACGGCGAGCTGGCCGAGCGCCTGGCCGAGGAGGAGTTCCAGGCCCGCCTGCGGGACCTGAAGGAGCTGGTCGAGTCCGAGATCCGCCGCCGCCTCGTCGCCGACCGCGGTGTCGAGGCCATGGCGCGCACACTGCGCAAGCCGCTCCCCGAGGACGTCGACTTCATGCACGCGTCACGCGAGGAGATGCTCGCCCTCCAGCGCGCCATCTACCCGTTGACGCGGGCGCTCGCCGCCCGCCTCGCCCAACGGCGGCGGCGCCGCAACCGCGGCCACCTCGACTTCCGGTCCACGGTGCGGCACTCGTTGTCGTACGGCGGCGTGCCGGCCGAACCCAAGTTCCGCCACCCGCGGCCGTCACGGCCCGAGATCATGGTCGTCGCCGACATCTCCGGATCGGTGGCGAGCTTCGCCCGCTTCACGTTGCAGTTCGTGTACGCGATGGCGAGCCAGTTCTCGAAGGTGCGCTCGTGGGTGTTCATCGACGGCATCGACGAGGTCACGCGGTTCTTCCAGGAATCGGACGACATCGCCGAGGCGGTTCACCGGGTCAACACCGAGGCGGACGTCGTCTGGGTCGACGGCCACTCCGACTACGGGCACGCCTTCGAGGTGTTCCACGAGCATCACTACAAAGAGGTGACGCCGAAGACGTCGATCATCCTGCTCGGCGACGCCCGCAACAACTACCACGCGTCGCAGAACTGGGTGCTCAAGGAGCTCCAGCAACGCGCTCGCCACCTGTACTGGCTGAACCCGGAGCCCCGCGGCTACTGGGACACGGGCGACTCGATCATCTCGGAGTTCGGCATCTACTGCGACGGCGTCTACGAGTGCCGCAACCTGCGCCAGCTCGAGCGGTTCGTCACGACGATTGTGGAAGGCTGACAGGCTTCGGCTCGCGCCACATGGTCCACACGGGTGGACCGGTCGACGCGGGCCGGACCTCGTGCTGCAGCTCGAACCCGTGGTGCCGGTACCAGGCGACGTTCCCCTCGGTCGAGGTCTCCAGGTACCCGGGCATGCCGGTCTCGTCGAGACGGCCGAGCACGGCGTCGAGCAGCTTCCCGCCCAGCCCCTCGCCCTGACGTTCGGGCTCGACGCCGATGACCGCGAGGTACCAGTGCGGTCCCTTCGGGTGCAGCTTCTCGGTCTCCGTCAGATAGCGGAGCCCGTCGCGAAACGTGTGTGGGGTGAGCAGCGCCTGCCACGCCGCCACGAGCTGGCGCGCCGCCCGCCGGCGCGACGGCGGGTACGCGCCCTCCGGGAGCCAGCCGGCGGCGCCGACGATCGCCCCGTCGTCGAGTGCCGCCCAGACCTCCCCGAAGGGGAGCCCGTCGCGCACGATCGCCTGCAGGAAGCCGCGGCACGCCCACCGCCGACGACGCGAGGTGGGGTAGAGGTACCGGAACACGGGGTCGTCGTCGAAGGCGCGGGTCAGGACCGCGGACGAGGCTCCGATCTGATCACGCCGAAGCGTGGCGATCTCGGGCACGGGGCATGTTGTACTCCCCGAGCAGCTGCCAGGCGCGCTCGGCGATCCGCACGAGCGCCAGCAGCTGACCGCGTTCGCGACGGCGCAGCGGATGACCGGCCCGGCCCAGCAACAAGGCGCCCTCGTGATCGGGTGAACGCCGCGACCGCGAGGTCGTCGGGCCCGGTCACCCCACCCGAGACCAGGCTCGACGCCGACGTCCCGGCGACGAGGGCGTCCAGGACGTCGGGGCTCGGGGCCTTCTCGCCGGCCTGGGCGAGGACGCGTGTCCCGTTGACGAGGGCGGTCCAGTCGGCGAGGAACTCCCGGTTGGTCTGCGCAACGAGCGCCGCGTGCAACTCCTCGACCGTGGCGGCCTCGCACAGCGCAGCCGCGGACTCGAGCGCGTCGAGGCGGGCGTCGGGGAAGTGGCCGACGAGCCGGACCTCTTCCACCGACGCGCCGTCGACCTCTTCGATCTCCCGCACCAGGGTGGACACGAGATCCGGGCCGGGGAGATCGACGGCGAACTCGTCGACGGCGACGTCCGCGCCCCGCTCCAGCACGTCGACGCCGATGATGTCTCCGCGCACGGCGCCGATGCGTGACGCGACGAGACCCAGCGCACCGGGCCGGTCGGGGAGCCACACCCGCACGAGGACGTGCGCCGACGCAGCTGGGAGCCGGATCGTCGAGAGGCACCGGATCAGCGTAGGGCGCATGCATGTCGCCGGCGTTCCGGAAACATGAACGCATTGTTTTGGCGCCGTCGCCCGTAGACTCCCCGGATCGAGCGAGTCGGTGTCTTCGGTGGCACGTTCGACCCGGTGCACGTCGGCCACATCGTGGCGGCGGTCGACACCCGGGCCGCCCTCCGGCTGGACCGGGTGCTCATGGTCGTCGCCGGTGACCCGTGGCAGAAGCGCGGCGAGGTCGTCGCGTCGGCCGCCGATCGGCTTGCCCTGGTCGGTGCCGCCGTCGAGGAGGTCGAAGGCGTCGAAGCGTCGGCGATCGAGATCGAGCGGGGGGAGCCGTCCGTCACCTACGACACGCTCAGCGCCGCTCGCGGCGCCGGGGCGCGAGCTGTTCCTCGTGCTCGGCTCCGATGCGGTCCGCAACATGCCGACGTGGCGGCAGCTGGAGGAGACCCGCGACCTCGCCACCCTCGTGATCGTCGAGCGAGCCGGCGACGCGCACGCCGAAGCACCCGCGGCAGGCTGGCGGGTCGAACGGGTCACGATCCCGCGCCTCGACATCGCGTCGAGGGACCTCCGGGGGAGGCTGGCGCAGGGGCACCCGATCGACGGGCTCGTCCCGCCGGCGGTGATGCGTGCCATTGCCCAACGCGGCCTCTACAATCGGCATTGATGACGACCGGCGAGGCTGCTGCTTGACAGGCGCCCCGGTCGTGCTCCGTCGAGTCGCCATCGCCGCCGCGGCGGCGTCGGCCAAGAAGGGCGAGGACATCATCGCCCTCGATGTCGGCGACATCCTCTCCATCACGGACGCGTTCGTGATCACCAGCGCCACGAACACGAGGCACGTGCGCACGATCGTGGACGAGATCGAGAAGGCGATGAAGGAGCACGCCTCGACGCCACCGACGAGCGTCGAAGGCCTCGACGACGCGACCTGGGTGCTGCTCGACTACGGCGACATCGTCGTCCACGTGTTTCTCGACGAGACCCGCGCCTACTACGAGCTCGAGCGGCTGTGGGCCGATGCGCCCGGCATCGACTGGGAACAGCTCGTCCCGGCGTCGCAGACCGCGTCCGCCTAATTCGAGTCGGACGAGCTCGCGTCGACGGCGGCTTTGCCGACCGTCGCCGCAGGAGCCGGAGCTTGCGACGGCAACCAGCTAGGTCGCCGTCGAGGTACGGCCGCAGCGGCACGCCGAGCTCGACGAGCCCGGCCTTCAGCTCGCGGACGCCGAGGTTCCGGTCGAAGCGGGGCGAGTAGAGGATCGAGCTGATGATCGCGGCCTGGGCGCCGCCGTCGGTGAGGCCGGCGGCGATGTGGTCGACGTCGCCGGCGCCGCCCGACGCGATGACGGGGACGTTGACCGCGTCGGCGACGGCCCGGGTGATCTCGAGGTCGTAGCCCGACGCGGTGCCGTCGCGGTCGATGCTGTTGACGACGATCTCGCCGGCGCCGAGCTCCTCCCCGCGGCGAACCCACTCGAGCGCGTCGAGCCCCGTCGCCTCGCGCGCGCCGTCGATGAACACCTCGTATCCCGAGGGAATGCCGGAGCGAGCTCCGACGCGCTTGACCTGGGTGCTGAGCACGATGCACTGGCGGCCGAACGCTTCGGCGCCGTCGCGGATGATCTCGGGATTGCGCACGGCCATCGAGTCGACGCTGATCTTCTCGGCGCCCGCCTTGAGCACCTCGAACATGTCGTCGACCGAGCGGATGCCCCCGCCCACCGTGAACGGGACGAACACGTGGCGGGCGACACGGCGCACGGTCTCGAGGTCGATCTTGCGCTTCTCGGCGCTGGCGGTGATGTCGTAGAAGACGATCTCGTCGATCTGGTCGTCGTAGAGCCGGGCCGCGAGGTCTTCCGCCGGGGCGACGTCGATGTTGTCCTGGAACTGCTGCGCCTTCGTGACCCGGCCTTCGATGACGTCGAAGCAGGCGATGAGGCGCTTGGTCAGCATCGCCCGTCCCAGGCCGCGAAGTCGGCGAGGAGGCGGAGACCGAGGCGCCCGCTCTTCTCGGCGTGGAACTGCGTGGCGACGATGTTGTCGTGCGCGACGACCGAGGCGAACTCGACGCCGTATTCGGTGCGACCGAGCGCGTCGGCGGGGTCGGCGGGGTCCGCGTAGTAGGAGTTGACGAAGTAGTAGTGGCCGCGGTCGGGGAGCCCGGCGGTCACCGGGTGCGATCGCGTGAATCGCACCTCGTTCCAGCCGATCTGGGGGACGCGCTCCGGTCGCCGAAGCGGCGGATCCTCCCGGGGAGCCAGCCGAGGCACGAGGTGTTCCCCTCCTCGCTGTGCTCGAAGAGCACTTGGAGCCCGATGCAGATCCCGAGGAAGGGCACGCCGTCCTGCCGTACCCGCTGGGTGAGCGCGTCGAGGAGCTCGGATTCGCGCAGGGAGGCGAGCGTCGCTCCGGCCGCGCCGACGCCGGGCAGGACGAGCCGTTCGGACTCGGCGACCTCTTCCGGCTTCGCCACCAGCCGGCAGTCGAGACCGAGCCGCTCGAGCGCGTAGATCACGCTGGGGGAGTTGCCCGCCCGGTAGTCGATGACGTCGATCATGTGGGCTCAGTCTACGGACGGGCTCCGCGACGCCTCACCGCAATGAGGATCACACTGGTGTCGTGTCACCGGCGGACGCGCAGCGGGAACACTGGTCGGCGACGTTCGCCGGTCATCCCGACATGTACGGCGACGAGCCCAGCGAGGCGGCCGTCGCCGCCGCCGACATGTTCGCGGCTGCGGGTGTGGCGACCGTGCTCGAGCTCGGCGCGGGCCAGGGTCGCGACACGCTCTACCTCGCACGCCGCGGGTTCCACGTGGACGCTCTCGACTACGCGCCGGAAGGCCTCGATGAGATCGAAGTCAAAGCCGGCGGCGCAGGGCTTGCCGATCGGGTGACCATCGCGCTCCACGACGCCCGGCAACGCCTTCCGTTCGCGGACGCCGGCGTCGACGCGTCCTACTCGCACATGCTGCTCTGTATGGCACTGACGACGCCCGAGCTCGAGCGGCTCGTCGCCGAGCTTCGCCGCGTGGTGCGCCCCGGCGGGCTCGTCGTCTACACCGTCCGCACGACCGACGACGCTCATTACGGTGCCGGGATCGCGCACGGGGACGACATGTACGAGAACGGCGGATTCGTCGTCCATTTCTTCGACCGCGCACTCATCGACCGGCTCGCAGCCGGGTTCACGCTCGTCGACGTCACCGAGTTCAACGAAGGGGAGCTGCCTCGCCGACTCGCCCGGGTGACGATGCGCCGCACCTAGAGCGAGTTGATCGGGACTGCAAGAATGCCCCGGTGCGCCTGTCGGTGATCGTGACGTGCACGCAGCCGTGGCCCGAGGTGCGCGGATGCCTCGAGCGGCTCGCGCCGCAGGTGCGAGCGGGCGAGATCGAGCTGATCGTCGCCGACGGCTCGGCCGGTGGGCTCGACGCGCAGGCTGCAGAGCGGGTGCGATGGCTCCGGTTCCCGGATCGGGGACCGCACGAGCTCCGGCTGCTGGGTGTGGCCGAGGCACGCGGTGACGTGGTCGCCATCACGGAGGATCACTGCGACGTCGCCCCGGATTGGTGCGAGCAGGTGCTGGACGCTCACGGCCGGCATCCCGACGCGGTCGCGATTGCGGGGCCGGTCACGAACGGCGCCGCCGGTCGGCTGATGGACCGGGCGAGCTTCTTTCTCGTGCATGGACGGAACATGCCCGAGCACGGAGGACGGCCCGACGACTGGTTCCCTCCCGTCGGATCGAACGTGTCGTACAAGCGCGAGCAGATCATGCGCGTCGTGCAGCGGCGCGGTGATCTGGAGCTCGTCGTCACACCGCAGCTGTGGGCGCAAGGCCGGCTGGGGTTCGACGAGAAGATCGTCGTCGCGCATTCACAGAGGCTCGGGATCCTGGAGCACGTGACGAATCACTTCCATTCGGGCCGGTCGCACGCGGGGCTCGTGGCAGAGCGCGGGACGCCTGCACGTCGAAGGGCACTCGCCCGGGACGCAGTGGCCCTGCCGGGGCGCCTCGTCGGGGCGACCCTCGACATCGGGCGCGCGGTCCCTCGCTACCGCTCGGAGATCAGACGCTTGGTTCCTGCCATGAGCGTCCTCGCCACCGCGGCCACGGCCGGCTACCTCGCCGGCATCGCCGGGCCGGGGCGCAGCCTGCGCCGGCTCCGGTGACGCGGGGGTGGGGAGGGAGAGTGGAGATGATGGGACTTGAACCCACGACTTCCTCCATGCCATGGAGGCGCTCTACCAGACTGAGCTACATCCCCGAGGTCTCGCAGAGTACCAGCGGCTCTGCTTCATTTGGACGGGCTGGCGGGCTCAGCTGACCGGTACGCTCGCCGCGCGATGAGCGAAACGACGACAGCGCGCCGACGAGGCTCCTCCGTACCGCTACACCGCGCGCCTCGCCAACGAGATCGAACGGCGGTGGCAGGACTACTGGGAGGGCGATCGGACGTTCTGGACGCCCAACCCCAGCGGTCCGCTGGCCGACGGCTTCGAGCGCGTCGCCGACCGCACCAAGCTGTACGTGCTCGACATGTTCCCGTACCCGAGTGGCGCGGGGCTGCACGTCGGCCATCCGCTCGGCTACATCGGCACCGACGTGTACGCGCGCTTCCAGCGCATGATGGGCGCGAACGTGCTCCACGCCATGGGGTACGACGCGTTCGGGCTCCCGGCCGAGCAGTACGCGCTCGAGACCGGGCAGCACCCGCGGGTCACGACCGACCAGAACATCGCCACCATGCGGCGCCAGCTGCGCCGGCTGGGGCTCGGGCACGACCCCCGCCGCGGCGTCTCGACCACCGACGTCCAGTACTACCGCTGGACGCAGTGGATCTTCCTCCAGATGTTCAACGCCTGGTACGACGACGAGCAGGACAAGGCCCGCCCGATCGAGGAGCTGATCGCCGAGCTCGAGTCCGGCGCCCACGCCGTGCCGGACGGCCGCCCGTGGGCCGAGCTGGACGCAGTCGAACGGAGGAAGGTCGTCGACTCGTACCGCTTGGCGTATCTCGACGAGGTCGCCGTCAACTGGTGCCCCGCGCTCGGGACCGTGCTCGCCAACGAGGAGGTCACCGCCGAGGGGCGGAGCGAGCGCGGCAACCATCCCGTCTACAAGCGACCCCTGAAACAGTGGATGCTCCGCATCACCAAGTACGCCGAACGACTGCTGGCCGATCTCGACCTGCTCGACTGGCCGGAGTCGATCAAGATCATGCAGCGGAACTGGATCGGTCGGAGCGAGGGCGCCGACATCGTGTTCCCCGTCGAGAGTCATGACGATCTCGGCATCCGTGTGTTCACGACCCGCCCGGACACCGTGTTCGGCGCGACGTACATGGTGCTGGCCCCGGAGCTGGACCTCGTGGACGAGATCGTCGCCACCGAGTGGCCCCGCGAGGCGCCCCTGGAGTGGCGCGGCACCTTCGGCCTCGACGTCTCGCCGCCGGAGGCGGTCGAGGCGTACCGCAACTTCGCGTCGACGAAGACGGACCTCGAGCGGCAAGCCGAAGGCAGGGAGAAGACCGGCATCTTCATCGGCGCGTATGCGATCAACCCCGTCAACGACGAGCGCATCCCGATCTTCATCGCCGACTACGTGCTCGCCGGCTACGGCACCGGCGCCATCATGGCGGTCCCCGGTCAGGACCAGCGCGACTGGGACTTCGCCGAGGAGTTCGACCTTCCGATCGTGCGCACAGTCCAACCGCCGGCCGACTTCGACGGGAAGGCGTACCTGGGCGACGGGCCCGCGATCAACAGCGGCTTCCTCGACGGCCTGAATGTCGAGGACGCCAAGCGCAAGATCACCGAGTGGCTCGAGGAGACGAACAACGGCGCCGGCTGCGATCACGTACAAGCTCCGTGACTGGCTGTTCAGCCGGCAGCGGTACTGGGGTGAGCCGTTCCCGATCGTGTACGACGAGACCGGGCTCCCGGTGGCGCTCCCGGAGTCGATGCTGCCCGTCGAGCTGCCCGAGATGAACGACTTCCAGCCCCGCATCGTGGCCGACGACGAGGAGACCCTGCCCGAGCCGCCGCTGGCGCGCGCCGAGCAATGGGTCACGGTCGAGGCCGACCTCGGCGAAGGCACGAAGACCTACCTGCGGGAGACGAACACGATGCCGCAGTGGGCGGGATCGTGCTGGTACTACCTGCGCTACCTCGATCCCACCAACGAGAACCGGATCGTCGAGCCGGAGGTCGAGCGCTACTGGATGCAGGGCGACACCCCATCGGGCGGTGTCGACCTCTACGTCGGCGGCGCGGAGCACGCCGTGTTGCACCTTCTCTATGCGCGCTTCTGGCACAAGTTCCTGTACGACGTCGGCCACGTGTCGACGCCGGAGCCGTTCGCCCGACTCTTCAACCAGGGGACCATCACTGCCTACGAATACGTCGACGAGCGGGGCGTGTACGTCGCCGCGAACGAGATCGAGGAGCGTGACGGCAACTACTTCTTCGAGGGGAAGGAGGTCACGCGCCAGCAGGGCCGAATGGGCAAGAGCCGGAAGAACGCGGTGGCGCCCGACGACATCTACGCCGACTACGGCGCCGACACGTTGCGGCTGTACGAGATGTTCATGGGCCCGCTCGACGCCAGCCGTCCTTGGAACACCGCCGACATCGTCGGCGTGCACCGGTTCCTCCAGCGGTTCTGGCGCAACGCGGTCGACGAGGAGACGGGCGCGATCCGTGTGTCGGACGCGTCGGCCGACGAGGAGACCCGTCGCATCCTGCACCGGACCATCGATGCGGTCCGTACCGACATGGGCAAGCTCCAGTTCAACACCGCGATCGCCCGCTTGTTCGAGCTCAACAACCGGCTGACGGCGGTGGTGGGGGAGACCGGCGCCGCCCCGCTCGAAGTCGTCACGGCGATGACGCTGATGCTCGCGCCACTCGCACCGCACCTGGCGGAAGAGGTGTGGTCCCGGCTGGGACACGCCGAGACGCTCGCGTACGAGCCGTTTCCCGAGCCCGACCCGGCCTACCTCGTCGTCGAGGAGGTCGAGATCCCCGTGCAGGTCAACGGCAAGGTGCGGGCGCGGGTGAAGGTCCCGGCGGGGGCGAGTGACGCCGAGCACGAAGCCGCCGCGCGCGCCGACGAGCGGGTCGCACAACTGCTCGGCGAATTCGAGGTGCGCAAGGTCATCGTCGTTCCCGGCCGGCTGGTCAACTTCGTCGCCGCCTGAGCCGGCCGTGCCACGGCGGCTCGACGCACATGAGCGCGAGCAGTTCACGCACGTCTCGGTGCGCGATCTCGATCGCGCCCGTCTCGTGCGCGTGCCGGTGCTGACGCCCGGGATCGCGGGCATGACGGTGGGCCGTTGGATCCTGCTGCGCCGCGGTCGGGACCACGACGCCGATCTGGTCGCCCACGAGCTCGTGCACGTGCGCCAGTGGCGCGAGCTGGGGGCGATGCCGTTCCTCGTGCGCTACCTCGGCGCGTATGCCCGGGGCCGGTGGCGCGGGCTCGGCCACCGGGCGGCCTACGAGGCGATCCCGCTCGAGGCCGAAGCGCGGCTCGTCTCGGGGCGCTGAGCACCCCTTTCCGACCCGAGCCGAGCGCGCTACCGTCGCCCCCCAGCCCGCCCCTTCGGGCTTCGACTTCCCTTCGCTTCTTCCCCCTTCGCTTCCTCCGGTCTGTTTCGTCGCGCCCGGAGGTCGCCATGTCCGACTCGCCCCGCACCGACACCGTCGAGCGAGACGCGCCCGACACCGAGTTCTGGCGACCGTCCGTGCGTCCCGGGCGGACGCCCGAGTTCCCGCCCCGGCCGAGCGAATGGGGCGGTCCGCTCGAGCGGTTCGTCGATCGCGTCCGCGAGCTGCGCGGCGACCCGCACGTCGGGGTCGTTGCCCTCCTCGTCGTTGCGCTCGCCGCCGGGTTCGTCTGGTACCGGCTCGGTGCCGGTGACGGCGGCGAATCGTCGACGACGCGCCGGTCCCCGATCACCACCGCACCGACCTCGGCCGCGCCGGCGGCAGACTCGACGGCTGGGAGCTCTGGGACCACTGCCGGCTCCTCGGGCGTGACGAAGAAGGGCGAGCGCGCGACGGTGCACGTGGCCGGCGCCGTGGCCAAGCCCGGCGTCTACGACCTCGCCGCCGGCGCCCGGGTCATCGACGCCATCGAGGCCGCGGGCGGGGGAGCGCCGGACGCCGATCTGAACCGGCTCAACCTCGCCGCCAAGGTCGCCGACGGGCAGCGCGTGCTCGTACAGCGCGTGGGCGAAGCGGCGCCGGCCGGGTCCGCGTCGCCCGGCGCGAGCGGCAGCGGGGGCGCCGATCCGTCGGGGCTCGTGAGTCTCAACAGCGCCACGCAGGTCGAGCTGGAGGCCCTGCCCGGGATCGGGCCCACGCTGGCCCAGGCCATCATCACGGAGCGGGAACGACGCGGCGGCTTCCGGTCGGTCAACGAGCTGCGTGACGTGCGCGGCATCGGCGAGAAGCGCTTCGCCGACCTCAAGGACAAGGTGACGATCTGAGGCGCGGCCATGCCGCCGGGCCGGTCTTGTTGGTGGCGGGGGTGGTCGCGGGCGCCCGCCTCGGTGAGCACCTCGGCACCGGATCCGCACCGGTCATGCTCGCGGTCGGGCTGCTCGGTGCGGTCGGCACCCTCTTCCTCGCGAGGAGCCCAGCCCGGCTCGCACTCGCGGTCGTCGCAGCCGCCCTGCTGGCGACTGCGTCGATGCAACGGGGGCTCGACGGGCAGGCGCACTCGCCGCTGAGCGCGCCGAGGGACGCGCGCGCGGAGGCGACCATCACGGCGACGCTGACGGGCGATCCCGACGGTGAGCAGTACAACGCCGCGCGTCCTCGTCCGTGTTGCACGGATCGACGGGCGTCGGGCCGGGGACCGCACCGTGCTCGTCACCGCGGGCGGCGACACAGCCGGCGAGCTGCGACTCCTCGAGTCGGGCGACGAGATGGTGGCGTCGGGCTGGCTCCAACCGCTCACGGGGTACGACGAGCGACTTCGATGGAAGCACGCGGTCGCGAGCTTCGACGCCGTCGAGTTGCTCGCGTTCGACCCTGCTCGCTCGCCACTGCACCGGACCGCCAACGTGCTGCGTGCCCGGGTCCTTGCCGGCGGCCGTCATCTGGCGCCGACCGAACGCGCGCTGATGGCCGGTTTCCTGCTCGGCGACACGCGCGAGCTGCCTCGTGACGTCGAGGAGCAGTTCCGCGCGTCCGGCCTGACTCATCTGCTTGCCGTGTCCGGCGCCAACGTCGCGTTCGTACTGGCGGTGACCAGGCCGTTGTTGCGCCGTCTGCCGCTCCGGGCGCAGCTGGTCGCCGGTCTCGTCGTGCTCGTGGTGTTCGGGACGATGACGCGCTGGGAGCCGTCGGTGCTGCGGGCGTGCGCGATGGCAGCGTGCTCGATGACGGCGTTGTACCTCGGTCGCCCCACCGCCGGCGTGCGGGTCCTCGCCCTTGCCGTCGTCGCGCTCATCCTGGCCGATCCGTTCCTCATCCACTCGATCGGCTTCCTCCTGTCCTGCGGCGCCAGCGCCGGCATCGCGGTGCTCGCCCCCGCGATCACGGCCCGCGTCCCGGGGCCGTACTGGCTCGGCGAGCCTCTGGGCGTGACGTTGGCAGCGCAGCTCGGCGTGGCGCCCGTCCTCATCCCGGTGTTCGGGTCGGTACCGCTCGCCGCTCTCCCCGCCAACCTGATCGCCGGGCCGATCGCGGGACCGCTCACCGTGCTCGGCCTCGCCACCGGCGTCGCGGGGGGCCTGATCGATCCCTGGTGGCCGGGCCTCGCCGCGTTGCTCCAGGCGCCGACCGGGCTCGTCGCCCGAGCCATGCTCGGGGTTGCGTCGTTCTTCTCGCGGCTTCCCGTCGACGTCGACGGACGCGCCGCGTGGGCGATGATCGGGGGAGCGGCGCTCATGGGAGCGGCGAAGCTCTGGTCGGGTCGGCGCCGTAACCTCCGAGTCGATGCGCTTTCGCCTCGGTGACCACGTCCACGACGTCACCGAACGCACTCTGGTCATGGGCATCCTCAACCGGACTCCGGATTCGTTCTTCGACGCCGGCGAGACGTTCGCGCTCGACGCGCTGTTGCGCCGGGCCGAGCAACTCGTCGCCGAAGGCGCCGACGTCCTCGACGTGGGCGGGGTGAAGGCGGGGCCGGGGCCCGAGGTCACCGAGGCCGAAGAGCTCGATCGCGTCGTCCCCGCGCTCGACTCCCTCCACGCTCGCTTCGAAACCCCGCTGTCGGTCGACACGTGGCGGGCGGCCGTGCTGCGGGCGGCGTGCGCCGCCGGCGCCGTCCTCGGCAACGACATCAGCGGCTTCGCCGATCCCGACTATCTCCCCACCGCCGCCGAGCACGGGGCGTCGGTCGTCGCCACGCACATCCGTCTCGCTCCCCGGGTGCCGGACCCCGAGCCTCGCTACGGCGACCTCGTCGGAGAGGTGCGGGCGTTCCTGCTCTCCCGGGCCCGCGCCGCCGAGGCGGCCGGACTCGCGCCGGGGCAGATCGCTCTCGATCTCGGGCTCGACCTGGGGAAGACCCCGGCGCAGAGCGCAGTCCTCCTGCGCGAAAGCGACGCGTTCGCGTCGCTCGGCTACACGCTGCTGCTGTCGGCGTCGAGCAAGCGGTTCCTCGGCGAGCTGATCGACCTGGCCATCGACGACCGCCGCGACGCGTCGCTGGCCGCCGTCGCGTTCGGGGTCATGCACGGCTGCCGGATCGTGCGCGTGCACGACGTTGCCGGATCGGTCAGGGTGTGCCGGATGATCGAGGCGGTGCAGGCGTTCGAACGTGACGGAGCGCGCGTCACGTGAGCGCGGCCGTCTATCAGCTCGCCGGGTCCGATCCGGTGCTGCGCGGCGAGGCGCTCGCAGCAGCTGCTCGCCGACCTCGTCGGGGACGACGATCGCACGCTCGCGGTCGAGGAGTTCACCGTGCCGGGCAGGGCCGCGCCCGGTGAGGCCGAGAGCGACGCCCCGAGCGGCGCCGAAGGCCGCGAGGAGGTCGTCGCCGGCGCGCTGAACGCCGCTCAGAGCCCGCCGTTCATGACCGGACGTCGCGTCGTCGTGCTCCACGAGGCCGGGAACCTCGGCGCCGGCGACGTCGCGCCGCTCGTCGCCTACCTCGCACGGCCGCTCGACACGACTGCCTTCGTGGTCGTCGGCGGGGGAGGGCGTCTCCCGAAAGCCCTCGGCGACGCGTTGAAGGCGGCGAAAGCAGTCAAAGTGGCGCCGGCCGCCGAGAAGACGGACGACGTGCTCTCACAGCACCTCGCCGACGCCGGGATCGAGCTCCGTCCCGCCGCGTCGAAGCTCGTGACGTCGCACCTGGGTGAGGACGCCGGCCGGGTGCCGCAGCTGGTGGAGCTGCTCGCCGCCGCGGCCGGACCGGGCGCGACGCTCGACGTCGCCGACGTCGAGCCGTATCTCGGTGACGCCGGGTCCGTTCCCAACTACCAGCTCACGAACGCCATCGAGGCGGGCGACATGGCCGGCGCGCTCGCCACGTTGCGGCGGATGGTCACCGCGCCCGGCTCCGGTCAGTCCCGGCCGATGCACCCGCTGCAGGTCATGGGCACGCTGCACTCGTACTACCGGCGCGTCGCTTCGCTCGACGACCCCCGCGTGCGCAGCCCTCGCGACGCGGTGGCGGCGCTCGACGGGCGGATCAAGGAGTACCCGGCCCGCAAGGCGCTCGACCAGGCCCGGGCGTTGCAAACCGACGGGCTGCGCAAAGCATTCGACTATCTCTTCGCCGCCGACCTCGACCTCAAAGGCGCACGCGCGCGATCCCCGAGGACGCCGTGCTCGAGGTGCTGGTCGCCCGGCTGGCCGCCTTGTCGGGACGGGCGCGGGGCGGGCCGATCGGGCGCGGGTCGCCGCGGCCGAGCCGCTCGCGGCGTCGCTAGCTGTTGCGCGGCGCCCGCTTCATCAGGCGGGACGTGCGCCGGGCGGCCTGGTTCTTGTGCACGATGCCCTTCTCGGCCGCCTTGCCCAGTCGCTTCTGCGGCGGCGCGGACCCGATCGCCGGCGTCGTCGGCGCCCGCCTCGAGGCCCTCGGCCGCCCGCTTGACGCGGGTCTTGAGCTCGGAGCGCGCGACCTTGTTGTGCATGCGCCGCCGCTCGTTCTGGCGGTTCCGCTTGATCTGACTCTTGATGTTGGCCATGCGCGTCTCGAGATCCGTCGTTCCGCCGGGGACCGGCTCAGGCTAGCAGGGGATTCGTTCCAGACCTGAGCCCGGCGTGCGTGAGAATGGCGACAATGCTCCCGCTCGAATCCCAGCGCGCCCTCGCGATCATCAGCCACGTCGACCACGGGAAATCGACGCTCGCCGACCGGTTCCTCGAGCTGACCGGTGCCGTCGACCCCCGGGACATGCGCGCCCAGTACCTCGACTCGATGGACCTCGAACGCGAGCGCGGGATCACGATCAAGGCGCAGAACGTCCGCCTCAACTGGAAGGACCACGTCCTGCACCTGATCGACACGCCCGGTCACGTCGACTTCAGCTACGAGGTGTCACGCAGCCTCGCGGCCTGCGAAGGGGTGATCCTCCTCGTCGACGCGTCGCAGGGGATCGAGGCGCAGACCCTGGCCAACGCGTACCTGGCCGTCGAGCACGACCTTGCCGTCGTCGCCGCCGTCAACAAGATCGATCTCCCGGTCGCCGACCCCGACCGGGTCGCGGGCGAGATCGAGCGTGTGATCGGCATCCCCGCCGAGGAGGTCCTCCGCATCTCGGCGAAGACCGGCGACGGCGTGCCCGAACTGCTCGACGCGATCGTGGATCGCATCCCGCCCCCGAAGGGCGATGCTGACGCGCCCCTGCAGTCGTTGATCTTCGACTCGTACTACGACCCCTACCGCGGCGTCGTCAGCGCCGTGCGGGTGTTCAACGGCACGCTCGTCTCGGGCGCCCGGCTGAAGTACCTCCAAGCCGACGCCGTCCGCGACGCCGAGGAGATCGGCGTCCGTCTGCCCGACCCGACGCCGGTGGCGAGCCTCGGGCCCGGGGAAGTCGGCTACCTGATCGCCGGCATCAAGGACGTCGGCCAGGCGCGCGTCGGCGAGACCGTGACGACCGCGTCGCGGCCCGCGGCCCCGCTCGAGGGGTACCGCGACCCCAAGCCGATGGTGTTCTGCGGCCTGTATCCCGTCGACGGCGATGCTTACGCCGACCTCCGCGAGGCGCTCGAGAAGCTGCGCCTCAACGACTCGTCCTTCACCTACGAGCCGGAGACCTCGGGCGCGCTCGGCTTCGGCTTTCGGTGCGGGTTCCTCGGCCTCCTGCACATGGAGATCATCCGGGAACGCCTCGAGCGCGAGTACGGCATCGACCTCGTCGCCACGGCACCGAACGTCGAGTACCTCGCCAACCTGACCGACGCCAGCGTCGAAGTCGTCGACAACCCGTCGGCGATGCCGCCGCCGAACCAGGTCGAGTCGATCGAGGAGCCGTACGTCGCGGTCACGATGCTGGCCCCGGCGGAGTACGTCGGCACGCTCATGGACCTCTCGCAGTCGCGCCGAGGCGAGATGAAGAAGATGGAGTACCTCTCCGAGGACCGGGTCGAGCTCGTCTACGACATCCCGCTGGCCGAGATCGTGCTCGACTTCTTCGACCAGCTGAAGTCGCGCACCCGCGGGTACGCGAGCCTCGACTACGACCCCGCCGGCTATCGGCGCTCCGAGCTCGCCAAGGTCGACGTCCTGCTCAACAGCGTCCCCGTCGACGCCTTCTCCGCCGTCGTGCACCGTGACAAGGCGTACGAGTACGGACGGCGCATGACGGAGAAGCTTCGTGAGCTCATCCCGCGCCAGCTGTTCGACGTGCCCATCCAGGCCGCCATCAGCGGGCGCATCATCGCCCGTGAGACGGTCAAGGCCCGGCGCAAGGACGTGATCGCCAAGTGCTACGGCGGCGACGTGACGCGCAAGCGCAAGCTGCTCGAACAGCAGAAGGCGGGCAAGCGGCGGATGAAGCAGATCGGGCGCGTGGAGGTCCCCCAGGAGGCGTTCGTCGCCGCGTTGCGGCTGGGCGAGTAGCTGGATCTAGGGGTCGCGCGGCAACCCGAGGACGCGCTCGCCGATGATGTTGCGCTGGACCTCGGAGGTGCCGCCGCCGATCGTCAGCGCTCGCGAGTACAGGAACCCCTCCGCCCAGGTTGCATCGGCGGCGCCGAACGGCCCTCGATCGGCGAGCATGCCCTCGCTCCCGGCCAGGTCGACGGCGAGGGCCATCACGTGCTGGCCGTGCTCGTCGGAGAGCGCCTTGCGCACCGACGTCTCCGGGCCGGGTTCCAAGCCGCGCACCATCGCCGACACGGTCCGCAGCCGGATCAACCGCAGCACCTCGGACTCGATGTACAGCGCGGCGAGCTTCTGGCGGACCCGGGGATCGGCTTCGCCGCCGTGGGCGCGCACGATATCGAGCAGCGTGTCGGCCGTCGGGCCCCGTCCCCACAGCGCCCCCTCCCCGGAGAGCGAGACGCGCTCGTTGCCGAGCGTCACCTTTGCCAGGCGCCAGCCGTCGTTCTCCTCACCGACGATCTCGTCGGCCGGGATGCGGACGCCGTCGAGGAACACCTCGTTGAACATGGCGGTGCCGTCCATCTGCTTGATCGGCCGCACGGTGATGCCGGGTGTGCGCATGTCGACGACGAAGTACGAGATCCCCCGGTGTTGCTCGGCGGTCGGATCGGTACGGGCGAGGAGGATCCCGTACTGGGCGACGTGGGCGAACGTCGTCCAGACCTTCTGGCCGTGCACGACGTACTCGTCGCCGTCGCGCTCGGCGCGGGTTGTCAGCGACGCGAGGTCGCTGCCGGCGCCGGGTTCGCTGAACAGCTGGCACCAGAGCTCGGCGCCGGAGAGGATCCCGGGGAGGTAGCGGTCCTGTTGCTCCTGGGTGCCGGCGACCAGGAGCGTCGGCCCGGCCCATCCGATGCCGATCGGGTTGAGCGGACGCGGGGCCTGTGCAGCGCGGAGCTCCTCGTCGATCACGAGCTGCTGCACCGGGCCGGCGTCCCGTCCGTAGGGCTTGGGCCAGTGCGGTGCGACGTATCCGGCCTCCGCCAAGCGCACGTTCCAATCGGACGGGAAGCGCCCGCCCGGCGCGTGCTCGCGGATGAATGCGCGGACTTCGTCGCGGTAGGTCTCCGCCTCTGCCGGCAGATCGAAGTCCATGGGGCGAGGCTACCCATCGCCTTTGCTCGCCTCCGGCGGCTGCTGATCCGCGAGCGGCCCGGGGTTCGAACTACCAGGCACGGGACCCACCGGATCGGGGATGTGAAGACAGGGGAGCTGCGGCTCGCGAGCGATGCGCAGCTCGTCGTGGCGATCGGGCGCTTCCGCCACGACGCGCTGTCGGAGGTGTACCGCCGCCACACGCCCGCAGCGTTCGGGCTCGCCCGCCGTATCGTCGGCGATCCCACGCTCGCGGAGGAAGTCGTCCAGGAGGTGTTCCTCCGGCTCTGGAACCTGCCCGATCGCTTCGACGCAGCGCGGGGATCGCTCCGGACCTACCTGCTGACCCAGACGCACGGCCGCAGCGTCGACGTGATTCGCGCCGAAGCGGCTCGTCGCGCACGTGAAGAGCGCGACGCGCGCTTGACGTCCGAGAGTAGCTACGACCTCGAGCGCGAGGTCTGGGACCTCACCCAGGCGGAGCACGTCCGGGATGCGCTCGGCCGCTTGAGCGGGGGTGAGCGTCGGGCGATCGAGCTGGCGTACTTCGGCGGTCACACCTACCGCGAGGTCGCCGTCCTGCTCGGTGAGCCCGAGGGCACCGTCAAGAGCCGGATTCGGTCGGGGCTGGGCCGGCTGCGGGATGCGTTGGTCGACAGCGGGATCGCAGGGCCGTGGCGCGAGAGCTGAGCCGCCGTGAGCTCGACGAGCTGCTGGGTGCGTACGCGCTCGACGCAGTGGATGAGGACGAGCGCGAGCAGGTCGAGGCGTACCTCGACCGCACGCCCGACGCGCGTTCCCTCGTGGCGGAGTACCGCGAGACGGCGGCGCTGCTCGCGAACAGCGGCACCGAAGCGCCGCCGGGGTTGTGGGAGCGCATCGAGCAGACGCTCGAGGAGGAGCCCCTGCAGCTCGCCCCGCCACCCCCGGGGGGCGTGGTCGCCTTCGAGTCGCGCCGGCCGCGGTTGGGTCGCCGGATCGCGGTGGCGGTCGGGGTCGCCGCAGCTGTCGTCCTGGTGGGCTTGCTGACGGTGAAGGTGGTGCAGCAGGACGCTCGCATCGACGAGCTCGGACGTGAGGCGGCGACCGGCTCGGTGCTGGCGGCCGCCGAGACCGCGTCGCGGGACCCGCACGCCGCCCGCGTGAACCTGTCGTCGGAGGACGGCGCCCTCCAGGCCCGCGCCGTGTACCTCCCCGACGGCGACGGCTTCCTCGTCGAGAACAACCTCCGGCCGCTGCCCCCCGATCGGACGTACCAGCTGTGGGCGCTGCTGGGCGATCCCGGGGCGGAGCGGCCGATCTCGGCCGGGGTGCTCGGGCCGGACCCGGGGGTCACCGCCTTCCGGGTGCAGGGGCCGGTGGCCGGGCTCGCGATCACCGACGAGCAGTCGCCCGGTGCCGTCTCGCCGAGCAACCCGGCCCTGATCGAGGGCGCCGTGAGCTGAGCGGCAGTCGCCCGGCCGCCGTTGGCACTCGGTAGAATCGAGTGCTAACAGGCGAGCACCGGGCCGGTCCGCGTCGCCGCGGGCCGGACACCGGGCCGAGGGGTAGATGTCCGATGGGGTCAACGGGGTCGACGGGGTCGACGGGTTCAACCGGATCGACGGAGCCGACGGATCTCGACGAACGCAAGGCCGCCATCCTGCGGGCCGTGGTCGAGGAGTACGTCGAGACGGCGGAGCCGGTCGGGTCCCAGCGGGTCGCCCGCTCCCGCAAGCTCGGCGTGTCGAGCGCCACCGTGCGCAACGACATGACCGTGCTCGAGCGGGAGGGATACATCGCCCAGCCGTACACCTCGGCCGGCCGCATCCCGACCGATCTGGGGTACCGCTACTTCGTCGACAACTTCACCAAGGAGGGGGCGCTCCGCGTCGCCCACCGACGGGCGGTGGCCGAGTTCTTCGAGACGGCCCACCGCGCCCTCGAGGACCTGCTCCACGAGACGAGTCAGTTGCTGTCCCGCGTCACCGACCACACCGCCATGGTCGTCGGCCCCCAGCCCGAGGTCGCCCAGGTACGCGGCGTCCAACTGGTGACGCTGCATCCGGGCGTCGTGCTCGCGGTAGCGGTGCTGTCGAACGGGGGCGTCGAGAAGTACACGTTGGAGATCCCCGACGCGCCCGACGAGGCGCAGGTGACGGCGGCGGCCGCCGCCCTTGAGGGGCAATGGAACGGGTACGCGTTCAACGAGCTTCCCGAACCCCGACCCAGCGGCGACGACGCCATCGATCGGCTCGCACACGCGGTCCGCAGCGCCTTCGGTGAGCTCGTCGTCGCTCGCTCGGTGGAGATGTTGTACGTCGGCGGCACGAGCCGCCTTGCCGCGGAGCACGAGTCGTTCGCGACGGCCGAGAGCGCGGCGCATCTGCTCGAGCTGCTCGAACACCAGGTAGTGGTTGTCTCGCTCGTGCGCAACTTGTTGGACCAGGGTGTCAATGTCAGCATCGGCTCCGAGAACGAGATCGAGGAGCTCCGCGACTGTGCGATCGTGCTCGCGCCGTACCAGGTCGAAGGTGAGCTCGCGGGCACCGTCGGTGTGCTCGGGCCGACCCGCATGGACTACCGCCGGACGATCGGTGCCGTCGCCGCTGTCTCACAGCAGCTCGGCCGCCTGCTGACAGGGGTGGGCTGACGGTGCCTCGTAGCTACTACGAGGTCCTCGGCGTGTCGCCGCAGGCGACCGAGGCCGACATCAAGCGCGCGTATCGCGCGCCTCGCGCGCCGGTACCACCCGGACTCGAAACCCGATGACCCCGAAGCCGAAGCCCAGTTCAAGGAGCTCACGATCGCGTACGAGACGCTCCGCGACCCCGAGCGGCGCCGCCGGTACGACGTGTTCGGCGCGGAGGGCGCAGCCGGCACCCGTCCCGGCGCCGGCCAGGCCGGCGACACCTTCGGGCTCGGGGACCTGTTCGATGCCTTCTTCAACGGTGACGCCTTCGGCGGCCGGCGAGGGCCGGCGGGACCGCCGCGGGGCTTCGACGCCGAGGTCGCGGTGGAGCTCACCCTCCGCGAAGCCGCCTTCGGCGTCGTCCACCCGGTGGAGGTCCGGCTGCCCGTCACCTGCGAGCGCTGCGACGGATCCGGGTGCGAGCCCGGCACGCACCCGTCCCGTTGTGACGTCTGCGGGGGCACGGGCGAGGTACGCCAGGTGCGGCGCTCGATCCTCGGCCAGATGGTCACAGCGTCGCCGTGCCCCGCCTGCGACGCCACCGGGAGCCGCATCCTCTCGCCGTGCCGCGACTGCCGGGGGGAGGGACGGGTGGAAGCGCTCCGCCGCATCGACGTCGAGGTCCCGGCCGGGGTCGACAGCGGCCAGCGGCTTCGTCTTCCCGACCGAGGTCCGGCCGCGGCCCGCGGCGGCATCGCCGGCGACCTGTACGTCACGATCGCGGTCGCGCCGCACCCCGAGTTCGAGCGCGAGGGCAACGACCTCGTGCACGCGCGCAGCGTCTCGTTCACGCAAGCCGCGCTCGGCGCCGGCTTCAGGATCGAGACGCTCGACGGCGACGAGGAGGAGATCCTCGTCCCGCCCGGCGCGCAGCCGGGCCAGGTGATGCGGCTCAAAGGCAAGGGCGTGCCGTCGCTGCACGGTCGCCGGCGTGGCGACCTGCTCGTGCGCCTCGACGTCGAAGTCCCGGCGCGGTTGCGCCCGGAAGAGGAAGACCTGCTCCGCCAGCTCGCCGAGCTGCGTGGCGAGGAAGTCGCGCCGCCCGATCGCGGGTTCTTCGACCGGGTGCGCTCCGCCTTCCAGTAGTGACGCGATTCGCGGCCCTGTACCCGGCGACCGCGCACACGTTCCTGCCCGCGCTCGACGACGACGTCACCCTCGACGACGCCGCCGCCGGGCATCACCTGAGCCGGGTCCGGCGCGTCCACGCCGGTGAGACGCTCACCGCCGCCGACGGCGACGGGCGATGGCGCGCATACGACGTCGTGGGCGTCCGACCCGGTGCCCTCGAGCTCCACGCGCAGGGCGGGCTGGTGGTGGAGCCGCAGCTCGAGCCGCGCCTCGTCGTCGCGTTCGCGCTCACGAAGGGGACGAAGCCCGATCTTGCCGTGCAGAAGCTCACCGAGCTCGGCGTCGACGGAGTCACGCTGCTGTCGACGCGTCGTTCTGTTCCCCATTGGAGTGGAAGCCGCGTCGACGCAGCTCTCGCCCGCCTACGCCGGATCGCGCGCGCGGCGGCGGCCCAATGCCGCCGGGCTCGGTTGCCCGAGATCAGCGGGGTGTTGCCTGTGACCGACCTGCGCGGCCGCCCCGGGCTCGTCGTCGCCGATCCCGCCGGCGAGGAACTCGCTCGCGTGCCAGCGCCGCCCGGTGGCGAGTGGGTGCTCGTCGTGGGACCCGAGGGCGGGTTCGACGCCGACGAGGCGGCGGCGCTGACGATGCCCGCCGACCGTCGCGAGAAGCCGGCCCGGTTACGGCTCGGGCCCAACGTCCTGCGGGCGGAGACGGCCGCGATCGCCGGCGCCGCCGTGCTGGCCACACGACGCGCACAGCGGAAAGGGTCATGATGCCCTTTTCCCACTCTGTGTGGTAGTTCGGCCACCGATGGCTGCACGTAGCGTGACACTGGCAGCGGAGAGTGGTAACTTTTCGCACGGAGGCTCGACTGGTGCGGAACACGAGGGGCGGGAAGGGCACGGTATGACCATGAGCGGGACAGTCGTCGGCGAGCGGTTGCGCTCGATCCGACGCCAAAAGGGACTGTCTCTGCACGATGTCGAGGCGCGTTCGGGCATGGAGTTCAAAGCTTCCGTGCTCGGCGCATACGAGCGGGGCGAGCGGGCGATCTCCGTCCCGCGCCTCCTGCGGTTGGCCGAGATCTACCAGGTCCCGGGGGATCAGCTGCTGCCGCGGACCTCGGACGTCGAGGTCGACCCCACGCATCGTGACGACACGTTCGAAGAGGGTTTCACGATCGACCTCGAGCGGCTGCGCGACCTCGACGACCCGGAGGCGTCCGTGCTGTCGCGCTACGCCGAGACGATCCAGCTTCAACGCCAGGACTTCAACGGCCGGCTCCTCACGATCCGGCGCGACGACCTGCGGGTCCTCGCCGCCGTGCTCGGGCGACGCGCCGAGGACCTCGGACGGCGCCTCGACGAGCTCGGCCTGCGCGCCGTCTGAGCCAGGTTCTCGACGGGACGGCGCAGACCCGGCGCTACCATCGCGCCGACGTGGCCTCGCCGTCGCCGACTCAGGTCAAGATCCTCGTTCCGGGCAACCACCTGATGGTGGGCCTTCTCGGTCAGCGGGACGAGCTCCTGCGTCTGGTGGAGGGCTCCTTTCCGGTCGAGATCCACGTGCGCGGCAACGAGATCACCGTCACCGGCGACGCCTCCGAGGCCGAGCGCGTCGGCCGCCTGTTCGAGGAGATGGTGATCCTCCTGGAGCAGGGCCACAGCCTCGATCGCGAAGGCGTGGGACGCAGCATCGAGATGCTCAAGGCCGACCAACGCCCCACCGACGTCTTCTCGACCGAGGTGCTGCGGGGCCGCAAGACCGTGCGTCCGAAGACCGCGGGCCAGAAGGAGTACGTCGACGCCGTGCGCGACCACACGGTGACGTTCTGCATCGGTCCGGCCGGGACGGGCAAGAGCTACCTCGCCGTGGCGCTGGCCGTGCAGGCGCTCCAGGCGAAGCAGATCAATCGCATCATCCTGACGCGCCCTGCGGTTGAGGCGGGTGAGCGGCTCGGCTTCCTCCCCGGCGACATCCTCGCCAAGGTCGATCCGTATCTCCGTCCGCTCTACGACGCGCTCTACGACATGCTCGACCCCGAGGTCGTCACACGGTTGATGGACCGGGGCGTCATCGAGGTCGCGCCGCTCGCGTTCATGCGGGGCCGCACCCTCAACGACTCGTTCATCATCCTCGACGAAGCGCAGAACACGACGCCCGAACAGATGAAGATGTTCCTGACGAGACTCGGGTTCGGCTCGAACATCGTCGTGACCGGTGACGTCACCCAGATCGACCTCCCCGAAGGGCGCGGGCGGTCCGGTCTCCTCGTCGTGCGCGACATCCTCGAAGGCATCAACGGCGTCGGGTTCGTCCAGCTCGGCTCGGCCGACGTCGTGCGCCACAAGATCGTCCAGGACATCGTCGACGCCTACGAACGCGACGAGAGCCGCCGATGAGGACCGTGTTCGGGGCCGACGAGCAGTCGGAGGTGGAGGTAGACGTCCTCCGCTGGGTGCGGCTCGCCCGCTTGGTGCTCGACCAGGAGCGGGTTCCCGAGGAGTCCGAGATGTCGGTGATCTTCGTGGACGAGCAGGCGATGTCGGACCTCCACGAGCGCTTCCTCGGCGGCAACGGGCCGACCGACGTGCTCGCGTTCCCGATGGACGACGACGTCGCTCCCGGAGGTCGCCAACCCGACCAAGGAGGACGCGGGCCGGGCTCGCCGGCCGAGGCCGCCGATCCGCCCACCGTGATCGGCGATGTCGTGGTGTGTCCGCAGGTGGCCAGGCGCCAGACGGACGGCCGAGGATCGCTCGACGACGAGGTCGCGCTCCTCGTCGTGCACGGTGTCCTGCATCTGCTGAACTACGACCATGCCGAGGATCAGGAGTCCGAGGCGATGAGAAAGCGGGAACGCGAGCTGTTGGCGCGGTTCCGGGAGCTCGAGCAGGAAGAGGGACGGTGAGCGCGGGTCCAGATACCGGCGTGACGTGACCGGAGCGGACTGGCTACTCGTCGCGGCGATCGCCGTGCTGTTCCTGGTCTCCGGCGTGCTCGCGATGGCCGAGACCTCCTTCACGCGCATGAGCCGCGTCCGCGCGCTGGCCCTCGAGGAGGATGGCCGCGGCGGGGCGACGAGGTTGGCTCGACTGCTCGAACGGCCGGAGCGGACGCTCAACTCGCTGCTGCTGGTGATCCTCGTCTGCCAGCTCGTGTCCGCCAACCTCACGGGTGTCCTGCTGGAGGAGCACTTCGGCACGATCGGCTTCGTGCTCGGCATCGTGGTCGAGTTCGCGGTCTTCTTCGTCTTCTTCGAGGTCGTGCCCAAGACCTTCGCAATCCAGCACACGGATCGGGCTGCGCTGCTCGTGTCGCCGATCCTCGGCTTCTTGACGAACTTCCCGCCGTTGCGTGGGCTCTCACGCGGGCTGATCGGTCTCGCCAATGTCGTGCTGCCCGGACGCGGCCTCAAGGAGGGGCCGTTCGTCAGCGAGGAGGAGATCCGCCAGATGGCGGACGTCGCCGCCGACGAGGAGGCGATCGAGCGCGACGAGCGCAAGCTGATCCACTCGATCTTCGAGTTCGGCGACATGGTCGTCCGCGAGGCGATGACCCCGCGCACGGACATGGTGTCGATCTCGGCCGACGCCACCATCGAGGAGGGCATCACGGCCGCGATCGAGGGCGGGTTCTCGCGGATCCCCGCCTACGACGAGTCCGCCGACAACATCATCGGCCTCGTCTTCCTCAAGGATCTCGTCGCGCTCGCCCGCGCCAGCAAGAGGAACGAGCCGATCCGGACCGCGCTCCGGGAGGCGGTGTTCGTGCCGGAGCAGAAGCGTGTCGCCGAGCTGCTGCGCGAGATGCAGACCAAGCACTTCCACATGGCCGATCGTGATCGACGAGTACGGGGGAACGTCCGGGCATCGTGACCCTCGAGGACCTGCTCGAGGAGATCGTCGGCGACATCGCCGATGAGTACGACATCGAGGAGCCGAGCGTCGAGCACCTTCCCGGCGGAGCGTTGCGCGTCCCCGGCGGCACCTCGATCGACGACGTGAGCGACGAGCTCGGAATCGAGCTGCCCGACACGGAGTGGGACACCGTCGGCGGGCTCGTGTTCAACCTCTTGGGGCACGTACCCGAGGAAGGCGAATGCGTCCGCTTCCAGGGTCTGGAGTTCCGCACCGAACGGGTCCAAGGGCGCCGGATCGTGTCCGTGCACATCAAGCCCTCACCCAACGCCGCCGAGCCCGTCGGCGCCACGTGACGGAGGCGTTCCGGAGCGGCTTCGTGACCCTCGTCGGCAGGCCGAACGTCGGCAAGTCGACGCTCCTCAACCAGCTCGTCGGCTCGAAGGTCGCGATCGTCTCCGACCGCCCGCAGACGACCCGCACCGCCATCCGCGGCGTGCGCACGACGCCCGCCGACCAGATCGTGTTCGTGGACACTCCGGGCATTCACAAGCCGCGGACACCGCTGGGCGAGCGAACCAACGAGCGCGCGGTCGCGACGCTCGGCGAGGTCGACGTCGTCTGCCTCCTCGTCGAGGCCGACGCGCCCATCGGCGCCGGCGACCGGTTCGTCGCCGGGCTCGTGCAGCAGGTCGCGACGCCGAAACTCCTCGTCGTGAACAAGGTCGACCGGGCCGGGAAGCCCGCGATCGTCGAGCACCTGGCCACCGCAGCGCGCGACCTCGGCGACTTCGACGCGTACCTTCCCCTGTCGGCGCGCACCGGCGACGGGATCGCGGCGCTGCTGGGCGAGATCGAGAGCCGGCTGCCCGAGGGACCGCGGTACTACCCGGAGGGCACCGTCACCGACCAGCCCGAGACCTTCGTCGCCGCCGAGCTCGTCCGCGAGAAGCTCCTTGCGGTTGCCCGTGACGAGCTCCCTCATTCCATCACCGTGTCCGTGGAGGAGCTGGAGGACATCCCCGACGCCGACCCCGACGCCGACGACGGGGAAAGCATCCTGCGGCTGCGTGCAGATATCAGCGTCGAGCGCGACTCGCAGAAGGGCATCGTCATCGGGCGGGGCGGACGTGTCCTGAAGGACGCCGGCACCGCGGCCCGCCAGGAGCTCGAGGCGCTCCTCGGCGTGCGCGTCTATCTCGAGACGCGTGTGCGGGTGGAGCACGACTGGCAGCGTCGTCCTCACGCCCTCGACCGCCTCGGCTACTGAAAACGCTGGTCACAGCGCCTGTCCGAGTTGTTCCCACGCCGAAGGCCGGGGATAGGCTCCGATTTTCGTCCCCCGGCCGCGAGGCCCCCGAGCACGAGGCGCCCGAGCAATTACCGGACACGTGATCGGAAGTGGAGGATGAGGCGCTTCACGTCGCGAGGAAAGCGATGGGTGGGCCCGGCGGTCGTCCTCGGCCTGTCGTCGTTGCTCCTCGCGGCCTGCTCCGCCGAGGACAACGGGCAGAACTCCTTGAAGCCGGAGGGCCCGCAGGCCGAGAAGATCGACCGGCTCTTCATCCCGGTCCTCTGGATCTCGGTCGTAGTCGGGGTGCTCGTCCTCACGGCAGTCGTGGTGTTCGCGCTGCGGTTCCGGTACCGGCGGGGCAAGAACGAGAACCCGAAGCAGATCCACGGCAGCACGCCGCTCGAGATCGGGTGGACGATCGTTCCCGCCCTCATCCTCGCCGTCGTCGCCGTTCCGACGATCATCACGATCTTCGCGCTGAACGAGAAGCCGGCCGGTGCCGACGTCGTCAACGTCACCGTCGTCGGCAAGCAGTGGTGGTGGGAGTTCAAGTACCCCGAGCAGAAGGTCGTGACCGCCAACGAGCTCGTCATCCCCGCGGGCCGGCCGGTGAAGGTCGACCTCACCGCGTGTGACGAGTCGCTGCCGAACAAATGCAACGTGATCCACAGCTTCTGGGTCCCCGAGCTGAACGGGAAGCGGGACGTCGTCCCGGGGCGGAAGAACTTCACGACCATCGAGGCCGACAAGCCCGGCACCTACCTCGGCCAGTGCGCCGAGTACTGCGGGCTGTCGCACGCGAACATGCGGTTCCGTGTGATCGCGAAGGAACCGCGCGAGTTCGATCAGTGGATCGCCGAACAGCAGCAAGGCCCAGCGGTGCCGTTCCAGACCGGGACGGGTGCCCAGACGCAGCCCGCCGGCCCCGCCCAGGAGCTCATGAGCACGAAGTTCCAGTGCACGAACTGCCACTCCATCGGGGACTCGAAGGTGAGCAGCTACGGGCCGAACCTCACGCACCTCGCGAGTCGCACCACGTTCGCGAGCGGCTACTACGAGCTGACACGCGACAAGCTCGTCCAGTGGGTGCACAACGCGCCGGGCCTGATCCCGATGCAGTCGGAGCACTGCCGGGACCCGGGGGAGCCTGCGGCGGGGAAGTGCGTGGGCATGCCGTCGTTCAGCCGCAATACTCCGCCCGGGCAGCCCACGATGACCGATCAGGAGGCCGAGCAGATCGCCGACTACCTCCTCCAGCTGAAGTGAACGAGCGCGCGGGGGAAACCCGATGACGACTGTCGACACGGTGCGGGCACCTGCACGCCGCCTCCGCGTGCTGCGCCGCCCGACGGCCACAACCGGCTTCTGGAGCTGGTTCACGACGATCGACCACAAGAAGATCGGCATCATGTACGGCACCACCGCGCTGGCCTTCTTCGTGATCGGCGGCGTGGAGGCGCTGCTGCTCCGACTGCAGCTCGCCGGACCCAACGGCAGCCTGTTGACCGCCGCGCAGTACAACGAGCTGTTCACGATGCACGGCACCACGATGGTGTTCCTGATGGGGATGCCGCTGGCGGTCGCGTTCGGCAACTACCTGGTCCCGCTCCAGATCGGTGCCCGCGACGTCGCCTTCCCCCGGCTCAACGCGTTCGGTTACTGGGGCTTCCTGATGGGTGGGCTGTTCATCTATTCGAGCTTCTTCATCGGCGGCAGCGCGCCGAACGGCGGTTGGTTCGGCTACACCCCGCTGACGAGCACTCCGATCGGCCGCGGCTTCCTCCCCGGGCACGGCCCGGACTTTTGGGCCGTCGGCCTGATCATCCTCGGGATCGCGTCGACGACGTCGGCGATCAACTTCATCGTGACCGTGCTCAACCTGCGCGCGCCGGGCATGACGTTCATGCGCATGCCGGTGTTCACGTGGATGATGACGGTGACGGCGTTCCTCACCCTGTTCGCGATGCCGATCATCACCGCCGCGCTGATCATGGTGTATTTCGATCGGAACTTCGGGACGAACTTCTTCCAGCCCGCGAAGGGCGGTGATCCGCTGCTCTATCAGCATCTCTTCTGGTTGTTCGGGCATCCCGAGGTGTACATCCTGATCCTCCCCGGCATGGGGATCGTCTCGGAGGTTCTCCCTGTCTTCTCGCGCAAGCCACTGTTCGGATACCCGGTCGTGGTGTTCTCCGGCATCGCGATCGGCTTCATCGGATGGGGTGTGTGGGTGCATCACATGTTCGCCACCGGGCTCGGGCCCGTCGCGATCTCCGCGTTCGCACTCTCGACGATGATCATCGCGGTTCCCACCGGGGTGAAGATCTTCAACTGGCTCGCCACGGTCTGGCGCGGCGCGGTGCGGCTGAAGACTGCGATGCTGTTCGCGCTCGGGTTCATCGCGATGTTCACGCTCGGCGGGCTCTCCGGTGTGTTGCACTCGGTCGTTCCTGCCGACACCCAGCAGACCGACACGTACTTCGTCGTCGCGCACTTTCACTACGTGCTGTTCGGCGGCCTCGTTTTCGGAATCTTCGCCGGTTTCTACTACTGGTTCCCCAAGCTCTACGGGCGGTTCCTCGACGAGCGGCTCGGCAAGCTCAACTTCTGGACCATGCTCATCGGGTTCAACCTCACGTTCTTCCCGATGCACTTCGTGGGCTTGCTCGGGATGCCGCGCCGCACGTACCGGTACGACACCGGGTTGGGGTGGGACTTCCTCAACCAGCTCGAGACCGTCGGAGCGTTCGTCATCGCCTTCTCGGTCCTCGTCTTCATCGTGAACGTGATGGTGAGCCGGCGCCGTGGACAGTTGGCGGGCGACGACCCGTGGGACGCTCGGACCCTCGAGTGGATGACCCCGTCGCCTCCACCCATGTACAACTTCGCCGAGATCCCGCACGTCGAGGCGCGCGACGACCTCTGGCACCGCAAGTACACGGAGGACGAGACGGGCCACGCCGTTCGCATCCCGAGCGGCGCCGCGGTCGCGGTCGAGGAGCGCCCGGCCGGGAGCGGTGGTGACGACGAGCACGGCGACGAGGGGCACGGCGAGGGGCACGGCATCCACATGCCGTCGCCGTCGTACTTCCCGTTCATTCTCGCTCTCGGGTTGCCGATCCTCGGGTACGCAGCGGTGTTCCAGGCGCTGTGGCTCGTCCCGATCGGTGCGATCGTCGTCCTGTTCGGGATGTACGTGTGGGGCATCGAACCCCAGACGGAGCCGTGACGATGGATCAGGTCGCCGTCCCGTCCGCGCACGACGTCGTCGAGTCCGGCCACGACGGCCATGGCGAGCACGCCACGAGCACGGGCGTCAGCAACACGAAGCTCGCCATGTGGCTGTTCCTGTCGTCGGACTGCCTGTTCTTCGGCGCGTTCATCTCCGCCTATCTGTTCTACCGGGGTCGGCCGCAGCCGGGGCCGCATCCCGCCGACGTCTACAACATCCCGTTCACGTCGGTGACGTCGTTCATCCTGCTCATGAGCAGCCTCACCATGGTCCTGGCGCTCGCCGCGATCATGCGTGGCGACTACCGCCGGCTGCGCGTGTGGCTGCTTGCGACCGCGCTGTTCGGCGCGACGTTCATCGGCGGCCAGGTGTTCGAGTTCACCGAGTTCTTCCGGGAGGGGCTCACGCTCGACAAGAACCTGTTCGGCTCGACCTTCTTCGTCCTGACCGGCCTGCACGGAGCCCACGTGACGGCCGGCATCATCTGGCTCGTGTCGCTCTGGGGGCTGGCGACGCAGGGGCGTCTCACGAGCCGTGATTCCGAGCGGGTCGAGATCGCCGGGCTGTACTGGCACTTCGTGGACGTCGTCTGGATCGTCATCTTCACGGTCGTCTACCTCATTCCCAAGTAGGAGCTGCAAGGACCGATCGTCATGGCAGACGAAGCCGCCAACCCCGCCGCTACCGCGACCGAGACCGAGCCGCGCGAGACGCCCGCCGACGAGGAACCGGGCACCGCGCTCGAGCCGTCGGAGTCGGCGGCCCCGGCACCTGTCGAGCCGCAGACGCCCATGCTGCCGGGCGAGGTCCGGCCGCATCCGACGCCGCAGCGGTACGTGATGATCGCAGCGATCCTCGTCGTGGCCACCGCGGCCGAGGTGGGGCTGTACTACCTCGAAGGCGAGGTTCCCGACGGGCTGATCATCGTCCTCCTGCTGATGTTCGCGGTGATCAAGTTCGCGCTCGTGGCTTCGTGGTACATGCACCTGCGGACGGACAAGCCGATCTTCCGCCGCTTCTTCGTGCTCGGGATCGTGGCCGCGATCTCGTTGTATCTGGTCGTGCTGACGACGCTGCACGTCTTCAGCCCCAGCTGACCATGGAACTCGCCGTCGCCTACCCGAGCTGGCACCCCCACGTCGACGTGTGGCTGCTCGTCGGCGCGCTGGCGGCGGCGTACGCGGTGGCCGTCGTGCGGGTCGGCCCCCGGTACGCGGCGCCCGGACGTCCCCCGGTCGCCCGGTTGCAAGTGGTGTGCTTCGCGCTCGGCGTTGTCGCGATCTGGGTCGCGGCCGACTGGCCGATCCACGACATCGCCGAGCAGTACAACTACAGCATCCACATGGTGCAGCACCTCGTGTTCTCGATGGTGGCCGCGCCGCTCCTCCTCCTCGGGACGCCGGCATGGATGCTGCGGGCAATCCTGCGGCCGCCGTCGCATGTCTTCCGGGCCGTGCGCTTCTGCTCGCGTTTTCTCCCGGCGCTGATCGTGTTCAACCTGGTGCTGGTCTTCACGCACTGGCCGGCGATTGTCGACGCGAGCCTCAACGACGGGACGGTGCACTTCCTCGTGCACGCCTTGATCTTCATCTCCTCGCTCGTCATCTGGATGCCCGTGCTGAGCCCGTTGCCCGAGATCCCGCGGCTTTCGCCACTACCTCGGATGCTCTTCCTGTTCGCCCAGTCGATCGTGCCGACGATCCCGGCGTCGTTCCTGACCTTCGGGAGCTCGCCGTTGTACCGCTTCTACGAGGGCGTGCCGCACCTATGGGGCCTGTCGACGATCGACGACCAGCGCTTGGCCGGTCTGATCATGAAGATCGGCGGCGGTCTCCTGCTGTGGCTGGTGATCGCGGTGATCTTCTTCCGCTGGGCGGGGGAGGAGGACCGACGCATCGCGGCGCGCCGGCAGTGGCAGGATCTGGACCGCGAACTCTCCCGGATGGGAACCACGAGCACATGACCGACGACGTCCAAACGGACGAGACCGAACAGACCGGCGAGGGCGACCAGAGCGACGCGCCTGCCGGCGACGCGCCGGCGACCGACGAGCAGGCGGCAAGCGGCGAGCAGGCAGAAGGCGAAGAGCTCGAGGAGCAGCCGCCCTTCGAAGCCGCCGAAGGCGAGACGCCGGCGGCCCTCGAGGCCGGCCCGCCGGCGGTCGATCCGGTACGCGACCGTCTCCTGCTCCCGATCGCGCTGCCGCTGCTGTCGATGCTCGCCGTCTTCCTCTACGTCGTGAACCTCTCGCGGGTGTTCATCGCCAGCGGCGAGAACGTGTCGGTTCTGGTGGGCACGATCGTGACCGTCGGGATCCTCGCCGGCGGCGCCGCCATCTCGGCGAGCCCCCGGCTGCGCTCGTCGACACTCGTGATGGCGCTGGCCGGCTTCATGGTGTTGATCCTGTCGGCCGGCCTTCTCTCGCTCGGCCCGAGCGAGGAGACGGCCGAAGGCGGCGGCGGGTTCAAGCAGCCTGCGGGGCCGGCGGTCGCCACCCTGGAGGTCGACGCCTTGCCGTCGCTGAGCTTCCAGGCCACCGAGTTCAGCACCCCGCCCGGGATCACCCAGATCATCTACAACGACCTGGGCGGCACGCACACGCTCCTGTTCACGGACCCGAAGTTCAGCGGGTTCCAGCTCGCCGTCCCGCAGGGCCCGAAGACGGGCAAGGTCGATCTCAAGCCGGGCACGTACACGATCTACTGCAGCATCCCGGGTCACCGCGCCGCCGGGATGGAGGCGACGGTCAACGTCGGATGAGGACTCGTCGCGTCGCCCGGCTTTGCACGATCGCCGTCGTGACGACCGCGTTCGTCGCCGCGTGCGGCGGCGGAGGAGGGAGCGGGTCGAGCTACAAGCAGCCGAAGGGCCCGGCGCAGAAGACGCTCGACATCAAGGGCGGCAACTTCTTCTTCGACCCGAAGAACTCGGAGGCGCCGGCGGGGGTCGACGCCATCAAGTTGGAGAGCGAGGGCGGCCAACACACGCTGGTGTTCGACGGCGGGAAGGTGCCGGGCTTCAAGCTCCTCGCCAGCAGCGGCAAGTCCGACGAGCTCAAGGTCGACCTGAAGCCCGGGAAGTACACGATCTACTGCGACATCCCCGGCCACCGTGAAGCGGGCATGGAGGGCACGATCACGGTCACCTGACTCAGGCGCGCGGCTGCTTCGGCACCGGCGCCGTGTCCGGCACGACGACCTGCAGCTCGCCCGGAACGGCCTCGAGCCGCGCCGGCAACGGTCCGATCCGCTCGCCCGCTCCGTAGAGCTCGATCGACGGGGACGCGCCGAGCGAAGCGAGCTCGACCACCTTCCCTCGGTACATGTCGACAGCGGGATGCGACACGTGCGTGCCGCGGAAGACCCGCGGGAACGAGCGCAGGAACTCGAATCGCGACACCGCCCCCACGACGCACACGTCGAGCTGCCCGTCGTCGAGCTCGGCGCCCGGTGTGACCTGCATCCCGCCCGCGTAGCCGCGCGTGTTCCCGATGGCGACGAGCCACGCCTCGATGTCGTGCTCCTCGCCGTCGACGGTCAGCCGGAAGCGGTGCGGGCGGTACGTCGCCAGCGTGCGCAGCACCGCGAGCACGTACAGCGTCGTTCCGCTCGCCCATTGCACGCCGTTGGCCCAGCGGTTGGCTTCCGAGTCGAAGCCGGCGTTCGCGACGGACGTGAACCAGCGGACGGTGGTCTCGGTCCCGTCAGGGCTTCCGGCCAACTCGGCCCGGCCGAGGTCGACCGCGCCGATCTGGCCGGTTTCGAGGAGCGAGACCGAGTCGAGCCAGTGGCGGCGATCGAGCCCCAGGTGGCGCGCGAAGTCGTTGCCGGCGCCGGTGGGCACGATGCCGAGCACGCCGCCGTGGTCCGCGGCGACACCGGCCAGTGCGTTCACCGTGCCGTCCCCGCCGCAGGCGGCCACGCCGCGTCCGTCGTCGAAAGCGCCCCGGGCGATGCGGATCGCGTCGTCGAGGTCCTCGGACACGCGCACGTCGACGTCGAGGTCGGTGCCGGCGAGCGCATCGACGAGCCGGGGGAGCAGCTTTCGGGTCCGGCCCCGACCGGCGGTGGGGTTCACGACGGCGGTCCAGCGCATGGCGGGCGATCGTACCGGTCGCCGGTCGAACCGGGAGGGGGTCGATGTAGGTTCGAGCGGTGCCCAAAGGAAGCCTCGACCGCGGGCGGATCCCGCGCCATGTCGCCATCGTGATGGACGGCAACGGCCGGTGGGCCAAGCAGCGCGGTCTCAAGCGCACCGAGGGACACGCCGCCGGCGAGGAGGCGTTGTTCGACACCGTCGAAGGCGGCCTCGACATCGGGCTCCAGTGGATGACGGTCTACGCGTTCTCGACGGAGAACTGGCGACGACCGGTCGACGAGGTGCGCTTCCTCATGAACTTCAACGAGAACCTCCTCCTCCGGCGGCGCGACGACCTCAACGAGCGCGGTGTCCGCGTGCGCTTCATCGGCCGCCGAGGTGGGCGGGTGCCTGGCCGGCTGAGACGCCAGATCGCCGACGCCGAGGAGCTGACGCATCGCAACCGGCGCATGACGCTCACGTTCGCTTTCAACTACGGCGGACGGGCGGAGCTCGTCGACGCCGCCCGCGCGATCGGGCGCGAGGTCGAGGCGGGCCGTCTGCACCCGGACAAGATCAACGATCGGACGCTCGCCCGTCACCTGTACGCGCCCGACATGCCCGACCCCGACCTCCTCGTGCGCACCTCGGGCGAGTTCCGGATCTCGAACTATCTGCTCTGGGAGCTCGCATACGCGGAGCTCGTGTTCACGGATGTCCTCTGGCCCGACTTCCGCCGCGACCATCTGTTCGAGGCGATCCGCGAGTTCCAGCGCCGTGAGCGTCGTTTCGGGGCCGTCGACGGGTAATCACATTCGTGTAACTAGACTGCGGACGTGGCGTTGTATCGCGACCAGGGAGTCGTCCTGCGCACGATCAAGCTGGGCGAGGCCGACCGAATCGTCACGATCCTCGCCCAGGGCCACGGCAAGGTGCGGGCGGTCGCCAAGGGGATCCGCAAGTCGACGAGCCGGTTCGGGGCCCGGCTCGAGCCGACGAGCCACGTCGCCCTCCAGTGCTACCGAGGGCGCGAGCTCGACGTCGTCACCCAGGTCGAGACGATCGATGCGTTTCGCCAGCTTCGCGAGCACTACAGGTCGCTCACGCACGCGATCGCGATGCTCGAGGCGGTCGACCAGGTCGCCCAGGAGCGAGAGGCCAACCCGGCGCTGTACCGGATGCTCGTCGGCGCCCTGCGCACGTTGGCGGTCGCGCCGTCGCCGATGGTGGCCCCGGCGTTCTTCTGGAAGCTCCTCTCGCTCGAAGGCTTCCATCCCATTCTCGACACCTGCACCCGGTGCGGTGACGAAGCCGAGCCGTTCTCGGCCTTCGACTTCGGGGAGGGCGGCGTTCTGTGCGGTGAGTGCGCTCGTTTCGCCGGTCGCCGCGTCGATGCGGAGGCGATCGCGTTGTTGCGTCGCATCCTCGGGGGCGACTTGCGTGGCGCGTTGACCGCGCCACCCGATCGGCCCGGCATCGAAGTCGAGCGGCTCGGGGTGGCCGCGCTCGAATACCACCTCGAGCGACGACTCCGGAGCGCGGCGCTACTGTGATTCACGCCCGGGGGCAGGACCCCCGAGAGAGATAGGGGGCAGCGTGCAAACCGTCGGCAACATCCTCTGGCTCATCTTTGTCGGGATCTGGCTGGCGATCGCCTTCGTGGTCGCCGGCATCGTGATGTTCATCCTCATCATCACGATCCCGTTCGGGATCCAGGCCTTCAAGCTGGCGGGCTTCGCGCTGTGGCCGTTCGGTCGGCACGTCGAATACGGCGCACGCGTCGCGAGCCCCCTGCACATCATCGGCAACATCATCTGGATCATCTTCGGGGGCCTGTACCTCGCGGTGCACTGCCTCGTCGGTGGCGCGATCCTGTGCATCACGATCATCGGGATCCCCTTCGGCATCCAGGCGTTCAAGATGATCCCGATCGTGCTGATGCCCTTCGGGGCCGACGTCGTGTCGGACCGTGCGGGGCGGGCGGCGCCGGCGGTCGCCTGACGGCGTTTCCCGCTCGGGGTTTCGGGGGTCCCCCCGGTACGATCCGTCGGATGGCCAAGCCGGACCTCATGGAGCGCGTGGTCAACCTGTGCAAGCGGCGCGGGTTCGTCTTCCCGTCCAGCGAGATCTACGGCGGCTTCCGCTCGACCTGGGACTACGGCCCCTTCGGCGTGCTCCTCAAGCGCAACGTCAAGGAAGCCTGGTGGCGGTCGATGGTCCAGCTGCGAGACGACGTCGTGGGCCTCGACGCCGCCATCCTCATGCACCCCCGGGTGTGGGAGGCGAGCGGCCACGTCCAGGCGTTCACCGACCCCCTCGTCGATTGCCGGAACTGCAAGGAGCGTTTCCGCGCCGACCACCTTCCCGAGTCGGGCGCCTGCCCCAACTGCGGGGCCAAGGGCTCGTTCACAGAGGCCCGTCACTTCAACCTCATGTTCAAGACCCACGTCGGGCCGGTCGAGGACGAAGGCGCCGTCGCCTATCTGCGACCCGAGAGCGCGCAGGGCATCTTCGTCAACTTCCTCAACGTCCAGACCACCGCCCGCAAGAAGCCGCCGTTCGGCATCGCCCAGATCGGCAAGGCGTTCCGCAACGAGATCACGCCGGGAAACTTCATCTTCCGGACCCGGGAGTTCGAGGTCATGGAGATGGAGTACTTCGTGCCCCCGGAAGACGGGCAACGGTGGTACGAGTACTGGTGCCAGGAGCGTCTGCGCTGGTTCCTCGACCTCGGCATCCCCGAGGATCAACTCCGCCTCCGTCCCCACGACCCTGACGAGCTGTCGCACTACTCCGCGGGAACTTCGGACGTCGAGTTCGCGTACCCGTGGGGGTGGGGCGAGCTCGAAGGCGTCGCGAACCGGACGGACTACGACCTCCGCCGTCATTCGGAGTACTCGGGTCAGGACCTGAGCTACTACGACCAGGACGCCGATCGCAGGTACATCCCGCACGTGATCGAGCCGGCGTTGGGCGCCGACCGATGCATGCTCGCCTTCCTCCTTGCCGCGTACAGCGAGGAGGAAGTGCGCGGCGAGAAGCGAACGCTGCTGCGTCTCGACCCGCGCCTCGCGCCGATCGCGGTCGCGGTGCTGCCGCTGTCGCGCAACGAGCGGCTGAACCCGGTCGCACACGAGGTTGCCGACCTTCTGCGACCCCGGTTCATGATCGACGTCGACGATGCCGGCTCCATCGGCCGGCGCTACCGCCGTCACGACGAGGTCGGGACGCCGTTGTGCGTGACGGTCGACTTCGACACCCTCGACGATCGGGAGGTGACGGTGCGCGACCGGGACTCGATGACCCAGGACCGGGTCCCGATCGACAAACTGGTCCAGCACCTCGAGGAGCTGTTGCCCCTATGAGCGAGAGCCACTACGAGCTGCTCGGCGTCGAGTCCGGCGCGTCGAAGGACGAGATCCGTTCGGCCTACCGGGCGCGCCTCGAGGAGCTCCGGGGGAAGGTCGAGAAGGGGCGCTCCGATCAGGTGCGCAACGGTGCGCGCGAGGAGACGGCGCGGCTGAACACGGCGTGGCAGGTCCTCTCCGACCCCTTCCAGCGGCAGCGCTACGACACGGCGCTGACCGGTGGATCGGACGGGACCGACGCCGGCGAGGACGAGGAAGAAGGAGTAGAGGAGGAGGTCGCGCCCGCTCCGGCGCGTCGCCGGGGGCTTTTCGAGCCGCGTGAACGCGACGCGAAGGGCCGCCCCCAGCGGCGCGAGCCACTCGGGGTTGCGGGCGCCGAGGCGGCGCCGCTGGGCCGCCGCCTGGCCGCGCTCGGCATCGACGTCCTGACCATGGGCGCCGTGTTCCTCGGGATCACGTCGTTGCTCGTCTCGGTGGCGAGCGACTCGGTGGGGGCCGTCATCCTGCTAGTGACGGCGCTCTTCGTGCTCTTCAACGCGTACTTCGTGCTCCCGACGGTCCGCTCCGGCCAGACGCTCGGGAAGCGATTCACGCACATCATGGTGGTGGACGCCGAAACGGGTGAGCTGCCGACGTGGCGCCGCGCCACCCTGCGCTACATCGTGCCGATCGTGCTCGTCATCGGGCTCCCGGGGTCGCTGGGTCTGATGGGGGCGCTGCTGTTCGGGATCTCGTGGGTGCTCATCGACACGCGCGTCGGGCTGATGGACCGTCTCGGCCAGACCCGCGTCGTTCTCGCCCGCTACCGACCCGAACGACCTCAGTAGGCTCGCGAAGTCGGAACGCGTCGTCGGAAGGTGAGCATGCAGTACGTCTACGCCTTCGAGGAGGGCGGCAAGGACCAGAAGTACCTGCTCGGCGGCAAGGGCGCCAACCTCGCCGAGATGACGAACCTCGGCCTCCCCGTTCCCCCGGGATTCACGATCACCACCGAGGCGTGCAACGCGTACATGGCCGGCGGCGATCGCCTCCCCGACGGCCTGATGGACGAGGTCGGCGACGCCCTCGAGACGCTCGAGGGGAAGATGGGAAAGCGGCTCGGGGACGACGCCGACCCGCTGCTCGTCTCCGTTCGCTCCGGGGCGCCGTTCTCGATGCCGGGAATGATGGACACCGTCCTCAACCTCGGCCTGAACGACCGTTCGGTCGGCGGCCTGGCCAAGCAGACCGGGAACGAGCGTTTCGCCTACGACTCGTACCGGCGGTTCGTGCAGATGTTCGGCAAGATCGTGCTGGACATCGACGGCGAGCTGTTCGAGGACGAGCTCGAGAAGCTGCGACACGCCCGAGGAGTCGCAACCGACCCCGAACTGTCGGCGTCGGATCTCGCCGAGCTGGTCGAGACGTTCAAGGGGATCGTCAAGCAGGAAGCGGGCGTCGACTTCCCCCAGGATCCCAAGGAGCAGCTGCGCTACGCGATCGAGGCCGTGTTCAAGAGCTGGAACGGCAAGCGTGCTCGCGACTACAGGCGGTTCGAGGGCATCCCCGACGACCTCGGTACCGCCGTGAACGTCCAGGCCATGGTGTTCGGCAACAAGGGCGACGACTCGGGCACCGGCGTCGCGTTCACGCGCGACCCCGCCACTGGTGAGAACCGGCCCTACGGCGACTTCCTTCGTAACGCCCAGGGCGAGGACGTCGTGGCCGGTATCCGCGAGGTCGAGAAGCTCGACGTGATGGCGCAGCACTTCCCGGAGTGTCATGCCCAGCTGCTCGAAGTGATGCAGATCCTCCAGAACCACTACCGCGACATGTGCGACATCGAGTTCACGATCGAGCAGGGCCGCTTGTTCCTGCTCCAGACGCGTGTGGGCAAGCGCACGGCGGCGGCCGCGTTGCGCATGGCCGTCGACATGGTCGACGAGGGCCTGATCGACAAGAAGGAGGCGGTCCGCCGGGTCGAGCCGGCGCAGCTCGACCAGCTGTTGCATCCGCAGTTCGACCCCGACGCGGACTACCACGCGTTGACCAAGGGTCTGAACGCGTCGCCGGGCGCCGCCGTCGGGAAGGTCGCGTTCACGGCCGACGACGCGGAGAGCGCGGCGGAGCAGGGCGAGCATGTGATCCTCGTGCGCCCCGAGACTTCTCCGGACGACGTGCACGGGATGATCGCCGCCGAGGGCATCCTCACATCGCGTGGAGGTCTCGTCAGCCACGCGGCCGTCGTGGCCCGGGGGATGGGCAAGCCCGCGGTGTGCGGCGCGTCGGCGCTCGACATCGACGTCGATGCAAAGCGCGTCTCCGTCGATGGCACGACCGTGCACGAAGGTGACGTGATCTCGATCAACGGGACGACCGGCGACGTCGTGGTCGGGGCGGTGCCGGTCGTGACACCCGAGCCCACCGGGCCGTTCGCAACGATCCTCGAGTGGGCAGACGAGTTCCGCCGGCTCGGCGTGCGGACGAACGCCGACCTCCCCGAGGACGCCAAGAAGGCGCGGGAGTTCGGGGCGGAGGGGATCGGGTTGTGCCGGACCGAGCACATGTTCCTCGGGGACCGGCTGCCGCTGGTCCAGCGGTTCATCCTGGCCGACACCGAGAAAGAGGAGCAGACCGCGCTCGAGGAGCTCGAGACGCTCCAGCGCGCCGACTTCCTCGGGATCCTCGAGGCGATGGACGGGCTCCCGGTGACCGTGCGGCTCCTTGATCCGCCCCTGCACGAGTTCCTCCCCGACGTCGAGGAGTTGCTCGTGCGCGACGCCAAGGGCCAGCTGGACGACGCCGGCCGCTCCCTTCTCGCCGCGGCACAGGCGTGGCGGGAGTCGAACCCGATGCTCGGGACGCGTGGCTGCCGCCTCGGCATCATCAAGCCCGGCCTGTACCGCATGCAGGTGAAGGCGCTGCTCGAGGCGGCCATCGAGCGCAAGGTCGCCGGCGGGCACCCGCAGGTCGAGGTCATGATCCCGCTCGCGGTCACCGAGCCCGAGCTGAAGTACCTGGTCGACGAGGTGCGCGAGGTCGCCGAGTCGCTCTTCTCCGAGACGCGGGAGGGCGTGTCGTTCCTCGTGGGGACGATGGTCGAGACCCCGCGCGCCGCGCTCGACGCCCACGACATCGCCGAGGTGGCCGAGTTCTTCTCGTTCGGCACCAACGACCTCACCCAGATGACGTTCGGCTTCTCGCGCGACGACGTCGAGGGTCGCTTCATGCCGAAGTACCTCGAGCTCCACCTGCTCCAGGCCAACCCCTTCGAGACCATCGACGTCGAAGGTGTCGGAAAGCTCGTGCGCGACGCCGTCACGGACGGACGCACGTCGCGCCCTGACCTCAAGCTCGGGATCTGCGGCGAGCACGGCGGCGACCCCCCGTCCGTGCAGTTCTTCCACGAGATCGGTCTCGACTACGTCTCGTGCTCTCCGTACCGCGTGCCGCTCGCCCGGCTCGCCGCCGCGCACGCCGCGCTCGGCACGGACGGCCCTGCCGCATCGGCATAACCGTCACACCCGACCAGTACGGTGAGGCCATGGAGCCGGTGATCGTCGAGCAAGGCGTCGCCGTGCAGCGCGCCCATCGCGACGCCGACGCCTTCGTGGGCGGGCGGCTCGCCCGGCGCGAGGAGCGCGAGGCGATACTCGCCGCCGCCCTGGCACCGGGGGCGACCCGCCCGGTCGGCGCCGGGCACCGCCGAGTCCGCGAGGACGCCGATCCGTACCGGCTGTGCTTCGAGCGCGACCTCGATCGCGTGAAGCACTCTCGACCGTGGCGCCGGCTGGCGGGCAAGTGCCAGGTGTTCATCGCCCCCGAAGACGACCACCTGCGCACCCGTCTCACGCACGCCGTCGAGGTCGCGCAGGTCGCGGTGGGCATCGCGCGGGTCGCGAACCTGTGCCTCCCGCTGGTCGAGTCCATCGCGCTCGCCCACGACTGCGGCCACGGTCCCGCCGGCCACGCTTCCGAGCAGGCCTTCTCGCCGTACCTCCCGGGGACCGGCTACGACCACGCCGTCTACGGCGCCGACGTGACCCTGGCGTCGCTGAACCTCTGCCTCGAGACCCTCGACGGCGTGCGCAACCACTCCTGGCGTCGCCCGGCGCCCGCCACCCCTGAGGGCGAGGTGGTGGCCTGGGCCGATCGCATCGCCTACGTCTGCCACGACTTCGAGGACGCGGTCCGGGCACACATCCTCACCCCCGAGGATCTGCCACCCGAGGTGCGCCACGTGGTGGGCGACCACCGCCCCGATCAGGTCGGGACTTTCGTGCATGCGGTGCTCGACGCCATCGACCGGACGGGCGAGGTGGGGATGACCGAGCCGGCGGCGTCGGCCCTCACCGTGTTCCGTGACTTCAACTTCGAGCGGATCTACCTGCGACCCGCCGCACGCGCGCAAGCGGAGAAGGTCGTCCATCTGCTCCGCGGGCTCGTCGAGCACTTCGCCGACGTGCCGGGGCGCCTTCCCGACATCGCCGACGGCACGCATCCGCCGGTCGAGCCCGGCTCTCCTGACGGCGCCGCGCTCGCCGTGCAGTACGTCAGCGGGATGACCGACCGGTTCGCGCTCGGCCTCGGCGTCGAGCTGCTCGGCTGGCGTCCCGAGGCGCTTCCCCGCGGCGTGTGACCGGCACGGCGCGGTCGGGCGCCCACCCCGTCGTAACCTGACGCCCGATGGGCATCCTCGACGACGACGTCGCCCGGGTCCGGGAGGCGACCGACTTGGTGGCCCTGGCCGGGGAGCACATCGGCCTCAAGCGCGTCGGCCGCCGGTTCATGGGCCTGTGCCCCTTCCACACCGAGAAGACGCCGTCGTTCTCGGTCAATCCCGAGTTGGGCGTCTACCACTGCTTCGGGTGCCAAAAGAGCGGCGACGCGATCACGTTCATCAGAGAAGTCGAGCATCTCGACTTCGTCGAAGCCGTCGAACGGCTCGCGGCGCGTGCCGGCATCACGCTCCGGTACGACAATGTCGCCGTCGGCAAGGACCGAAAGCGTAAGGAGCGCCTCAGCGAGGTCGTCGGCGCCGCGATCGCGTTCTACGACCGTCTGCTCGTCGAAGCGCCCGAGGGCGGGCCGGGGCGCAAGCATCTTCGGAGCCGGGGCTTCGACGGTGACGCCGCCCGGCGCTTCCACCTGGGTTGGGCTCCGGACGGGTTCGATGCGTTGAGCGTGCACCTCCAGCAGGAACGCTTCGAGCGCAAGGACATCGTCGACGCCGGGCTCGCGTTCGTGAACCGCGCCAACAAGCTGCAGGACCAGTTCCGATCGCGGCTGATGTTCCCGATCTACGACTCGCGGGGTGAGCCGGCCGGCTTCGGGGGTCGCGCCCTCGGCGATCAGATGCCGAAGTACAAGAACTCGCCCGAGACGCCGATCTACCAGAAGAGTCGCTTGCTGTACGGGCTCAACTGGGCCAAGGGCGAGATCGTGGCGCGCGGCGATGTCGTGATCTGCGAGGGCTACACCGACGTGATGGCGTTCGCCCTCTCCGGCACACCCAACGCCGTCGCCACCTGCGGGACCGCGCTGGCCGATGAGCACTTCCAGATCCTCAAGAACCTCGCCCGCAAGGTCGTGCTCGCATACGACGCCGACAGCGCCGGCCAGGCGGCCGCCGAACGCTGGTACCAGTGGGAGCAGGCCTACGAGGTGGAGGTCCAGGTGGCCGACCTGCCGCCCGGCCGCGACCCCGGTGACCTCTGGAAGGACGACCCGGCCGCGCTCACGGCGGCGATCGAGCGGGCGGCGCCGTTCCTGCAGTTCCGGATCGACCGCCTCCTCGCCGGCGCCGACCTCCGCACCCTCGAGAGCAAAGCCCGCACCGCCGAGGATGCGGCCGCGATCATCGCCGCGCATCCGAGCGAGCTCGTCCGCGACCAGTACGTCATGAAGCTCGCCGGCATGCTCGAGATCGACGCCGACCAGCTGCGAGCCGCGGTGCGGGACGGGCCTCGGCGCCGACCGCCCCGCGAGTCCCGCCGCGATGGTGACACCGACACAGCGCCTCCGCCCCCGACGCAGGTCGACCGGCGTGAGCTCGACGTCCTGCGATGGGCCATTCACCGTCCGGAGCTGGTGGCGGACTGGCTCGACGCGTCCCTGTTCGTCGATCCGGCCGCGCGATCGCTCTTCGAGCTGCTGGCCGAGTCGCCCACGTTTCAGGAGGCACTCGACACGAGCGACGACTCGACGCGTGCGCTGCTCCAGCGGCTCGCGAACGAAGAGCCCCCGGATGTCGAGGACGCCGACGAGCTCGCCGCGCTCAGTGCCCGGCTGATGACTAACACCGTCGAGCCCGCCGCGCAGCGCCTCCTTGTCGCGATGTTGCGCGACGGCGACGAGCGCGGCAGCGAGGTGAAGGCGCACTTGTCCGCGATGGCGCACCATCGCGAGATCGGTGATTGGGAAGGAGCGCGTCGTGACGCCGAGCAGTTGGTAGGGTGGGCGGTCGCCCGAGCCGATGCGAACGAAGCGCGCGGGAGCAGGACGTGACGGGACACGCGGAAGACGCGAAGCACGCTGACGGAGTCGACCAAGCCCCGACGACGGCGACGCGGTGGACGAGTCCGCAGCAACCCCGGAACCCGCGGGTCCGAGCACCGCATCCACCGCACCCGCGTCGATGGCGCCTGCTAGTCCCGCCGACGACGGTGGCCAGGCAGGCGGAGTCGAGGGCCTGCTCGCCGTGGTCAAGGAGCGCGGGTTCGTCACGACGGGTGAGATCTTCGCCGCCTTCCCGGGACTCGAGCCGGAGACCGCCGAGCTCGCTGCGATCTATTCGGGCATCAGCGCGCAAGGCGTCCAAGTGGTGGACGAGATCGCCGAGGAGCTCGAGCGGGAGGATCAACGCCGTGCCGCGCCCGAGGCGCGCGCGCCGCACCGGGCGCGTGGCTCGGAGGCCGGCCGGTCAAGCGGTGTCGTCACTCGTCCGGGCGAGGCGCCGGCGACGAAGGAGCCCGTCTCACGTCTCGGCAAGCTCGGCGAGCCCGCGGCGCGCCACGAGCGGGGCGAGATCGGAAGCTTCGATCCCGTGCGCATGTACCTCAAGGAGATCGGGAAGGTGCCGCTGCTCACCGCCGAGCAGGAGGTGACGCTGGCGCAACGCATCGAGGCCGGTCTGCACGCCACGGAGCGCCTCGAGCTCGAGGCGAACGCGACCGACGAAGCGCGCGCCAGCCTCGAGGCCGTCGCCGTCGACGGGCAGATGGCCAAGCGCCACCTCACCGAAGCCAACCTGCGTCTCGTGGTCTCGATCGCCAAGCGGTATGTCGGCCGCGGCATGGCGCTGCTCGACCTCGTGCAGGAGGGCAACCTCGGCTTGATCCGGGCGGTCGAGAAGTTCGACTACACAAAGGGCTTCAAGTTCTCGACCTACGCGACGTGGTGGATCCGTCAGGCGATTACGCGCGCGATCGCCGATCAGGCCCGCACGATCCGGATTCCCGTCCACATGGTCGAGACCATGAACAAGGTGCTGCGGATCCAGCGTCAGATGCTGCAGGAGCTCGGACGCGAGCCGACGGTCGAAGAGGTCGCGATCAAGGTCGAGATGACTCCTGATCGCGTCCGCGAGATCCAACGCATCGCGCAGGAGCCGGTGTCGCTCGAGACTCCGGTGGGGGAGGAGGACGACAGCTTCCTCGGCGACTTCGTCGAGGACCCCGCCGCCATCGCCCCCGCCACCGCCGCCGCGCGCGCCCTGCTCACCGAGGCGATCGTCGAAGCGCTCGAGGAGCTCAACGACCGCGAGCGGCAGGTGGTGCGCCTCCGGTTCGGGCTCGACGACGGGCAGGTGCGCACGCTCGAGGAGGTCGGCAAGGAGTTCGGCGTCACCCGGGAGCGCATCCGCCAGATCGAGTCGAAGACGCTCGCCAAGCTGCGCCACCCCACCCGCTCGCAGCGCCTGCGCGACTACCTCGAAGAGCCCTGAGCCCGCACGGCAGCGACGCCGCGTAGATTCCGCGCGGGGCCGTAGCTCAGCGGTCAGAGCAGCGGACTCATAATCGAGGTGCCGTCTGCGCAGTGCTCGTACGGGCGAAACCGCAGGTTAGCGCGATGTCGCTCCTGCGCAGTGCGACCGAATCTCCTGCTATCGTCCGCGGCGCTGCTTGAGCCACTGGCGGAGTCGAGCCTTACTCCAGCTTCCCACCGGAGGCGGAGGCGGCGTCGGGAAGGCGTCGTGACCACCGTGGCGAATGCCGAAGTCCGCCTGGTATTTCGTAAAGCTCTCGTAGAAGAGCCTCACGTGACCCGATGGATGGTACGTAACGAGCGCGGGGTTCGATCCTTGAACGTCGACTGGAACGTCCTCCCCGACCTGCTTTGCTCGCTCAAGCACTTGGCCAACGAGCTTGGCGCGAGTGCGCCGCCGCCAGCCACGTTTGAGTGCGACCGTCCTGTCGATCGGCGCTTCCGACGTTCCCACAGCCACCCGAGCACCGCTAAGAAGATCCCGCCCAGGACGATGGCGCCAACGGAGACCCACAACGACATGCCTGCGCGATGCTGGCATGAATCAGACTCGCGTTCCTCCTAGCCGACGTAGATGTTCGGCTTGCGTCGGCGTGACAGCTCGACCGCCCCGGAGTGGGCCAGATCGCCGCCACCGAATAGAGAGCGTCCAACACGTCCAAGAAGGACTACGTGCATGGTCACCTTCATCGCTGCGACCCTGTCGCTGTTCGTCGGAGCACTGCTTGGGTACTTCCTCAGATCGGCAGAGTTTCGCCGGGACCAACGGCTCAAGGTCTACGGGGAGTTCATGGGCGCGTTCCTCAACGTTGCACACGTAGGAGCCGGCTTGTATTCGGTATATCCGTCCTTGGGGGACACGATCTACAACGAGAACGCTGACAAGGTGCGCGACCTGTGGCCGCAGTGGAGGGAAGCCGCGCAGGCATTCGAGGATGCAACCGCGCGTCTTCGGCTCATCGCGAGTAAGGATGTGCGCGGTTCCTCCGAAGCGATAGAGGACTTCATCGCATCGAACGTTCGTGCCGTGGCGCCGCTCATGCCAGGCGGGAGCACGGAGGGATGGGGAGCCGCAGCGAAGGCGGGTCCCCGCAAGGTGGAGGAAGAGGCCGCGCAGTTGTCACGCGAGTTCGCTGATTATGCGAGCCAAGATGTGACCCGCTGGCTCGCGTTCTAGGGACGGCCTCCTCACGCTCGACAGCGATACTGCAGACGGCGAGCCTGCGCCAGTCACCCGGCGTAGATAGCCGGCTTCGGTCGGCGGGCCAGTTCGACCGCGCGTGAGTGGGCCATGACCGCGGCGACGGCCAGGTCGATAAGACGCCGCGAGTGCTTCGATTCTTTCACCAGCCGACTGCCGCGGCGTGTCGACCTTCAACACGGCGTTTGCGACGTGCCGGGCGAGGCGCTTGTCGCCGGAGTGGGTCACGCGTGCCGTTCACCACCGCCCCGTAAAGCCCTGTGGTCGCCGGTGTCATCCGCTCGGTGACTGCGGGTACTCGGACGACGTGAATGCGCTCGTCGGCCAACACGGCGAGGCTGCGTTGCCACCGGAATGGGTCCGCCGTCACTTCGAGGGCCCGCCAGCGCCGGCACGCGGTCCCTGACGGCGTCCTCCACGTCGAGCACGTCGACGCGGTAGGTCTCGTCGGCGGGTCGGGGGTTCTCCCACAGACCGACAACGTCGAGGTGCGGCACGTCGCCGAGTTCGCACGCCACCAAGGCGGTGAGTCCTGGGAGAAGGACCCGTCGAGCCCGAGTACCACGGCCGCGCCGTCGGGGATGGCACGCGCCGACCGCCCGCGACGCCCAGAGGTCGGCGCTCATCCACGCGCCCTCCGGTCCGGTCGGCCACTGCCCGAGCCGGAACTGCCGGAACGCCGACTCGCGCACTGTCTTCGCCTCGGTCGCCATGCCGTCGTCGTAGAGGAAGTCGCCGAGCGCCGGGTTGGCCTGGTGCCATGCTTCCGGGTCGTCGACGCGGCACCCGTCGGGCGCTCGGTACTCGACCAGCGCGAAGGTCGGGTCGTCACCTTCCCGGCCGTGTTCGACCAGGGTGCGCATGATGGACTCCGGGTCGCTGGGCGGCGTCCCGATGGCGAGCAGCACCGACTCAGCTCGCTTCCCGGACGCGAGGCGCATCGCCTCGAACACGTCGGCGTCGACCACGCCGAGCTCGTCGACCACGGTCATCGTCGGGTTCGCGCCGAGGAGCGCGTCAGCGTCGGCGGGCAGCGGGAACAGGCTCGCGTCGTGGTGCGGCATGTAAAGCCGGTTCTGGAACACCTGGATGCGCGCCGAGAGCTCGGCGTCGAGCTGCACCATGCGCCGGGCCGTGTTGAACGCGGTGAACGCCTGACGCTCCGACACCCCGGCGACGATCGGCACCTCGGCTCCCTCCGGGCCGTCCACCAGCGCCCACAGGCCGAGCGCAGCGGCCAGGGTGCTCTTGCCGTTCCCTCTCGGGATGGCGACCACGGCGGTACGGATGCCCGGTGCGAGGACCGTCCGCACGATGCCCTTCTGGAACGGCCGGAGCCTGAGCCGGGACCGGGCGCCCTTGCCTTTCGGGACGTGCAGGCCCTCGGCGAACCGGACCGCCCTCGTCGCCCTCGCCTTCCCCAGCCCCGAGAGGTCGAGCGGCGGAGCCGTGATATCCGGCCGCGGACCGCCAGACCGGTGACGGCGCTCCATCACGAATCACGCGCCGAGGGGAGGACGGGGGTCACACTCGGTTTCCCCGCCTCCCCACCGGCGACATGTCGCTGGCACCCCTGCCCCTGTCCTGCGCTGGGATTCTTGGGCGGAAGCGGGGGTGCCTGAGGATCATCCTCGCGACCATCGCTAAAGGCCCGATAAAAGGGACTGGCCACGCTTTGCGGGTTGACCTCGGGCGTACTCCCACGCACAGAGTGGTAGTCCCCACTCTCTGCGTAGAACCCCGGGTTCGCCAACCCTGCCCTGGCGAGCCTGGGGTTCTCTTGTCCGCGGTGGGCTGTGCGGGCAACGTCTCAACCACGGCTTCCGGCTCCTGCTCCTGGCGTGCGCGTCAGTGCTGGTCAAGCTACGCTCCCGCACCACCGAGAGGCCCCAGAGCACCCGCGCTCTCCGCCCACTTGCTGCGAGGTGCTCCTGGGGCCTCTCTTGTTCCAGGCTTTCGGCTTCCGGCGACTCACGCAAGGGGGTCGAACTAACTGCGGAGTGGACAGGCAGTGTGCTTCTGGACGCCATGCTCAAAAAACCGGGCGTCAGCCTCGGCCGCCTCCGCCTGCGCTCGGTCGTCGATTGCAGGCGCGGTGCGATGGTCGCCAGCTGGTGCCGGCGTCCACGTCCCAGGCCTCGCCCACGTAGATGGGCTGGCCACAGCGGGAGCAGACAGCGAGGCCGGACGTGACGCTCGGCTGTGCCGCGGCGTGGGCGCGGCGATGGACGCTCGCACACGCCGGGCAGCGCACCCGCTCCGTCGTCAGCGCCTGGCAGTCGAGGCACGGCCGCGGCAGCCTCACGCGTCGGCGAGCGTCTCGTCTCGCCATTCGGTACGTGCTCCGCCTTGGTGGTCGGGCAGGGCGTCGACGAGCTCGGCGACCTGGTACAGCCGGATGCGTTCATCGCCGGTCGTTCGGTTGGCCCGGGTGCGCACGGCCGAGGCGAGGTCGCGGCGTCGGACGTGCCATCGCAATCCGCACTCGGTGCATCTCTCGACCACCGCCGAGCTCGAGCGCTGGACGCTGACGCATTCGCTGCATCCGCACATCGGGCAGTCGAGGAGCTGGGCGACGACGCTCCTGAACTGCTTGGCCTCCGAAGCGCTGCGGGCGTAGCGGCTCCGGGTCATCGCCAGTCCGACGCCCGTCGGCTGAGTAGGCGGGCCGCGTCGAGGCGAGGCGTGGCGAGCGCGCGGACGGCAGCAACCTGCGCGCCGGGGTAGGCACCGATGGACACGATGCTCACTTCGCCGAGCCTGGCTCTGACGCGCACGACGCGGGTGCGTCCAGGGTTCCACTTGTCCTCGACCGGAACGTGACGAGCGTCAGGAGCCCATCCTCAGGGCAGTGCGCCTCGAGGAGGAAGTCGGGCGGCGTCGTCCATGGGAGGTCAACGAACCGGGCGGCGTCGGGAGGCACGGGCCTACCGTCGAGCCGCCACCCTTCCCACCACCATCGACGCCCTCCGGTCGGTTGCTCGCCTCCGGCCTGCGTCCACTGCTCCATCGTCTCGGTCCACTCGACCAAGTAGGCACCCGCCATCGCGCCGCACTCGCACCGGACCGCCGCGGCGCCAGGAGCCTCCGCGGCCCGTCCGTGCCGGTACAGAACCGCAGCTCCTCGCGGTCGGGCTTCCCTGGCTCGTACGCGTAGACAGCGTCGTGCCGCGGGTGTAACTGCCATCGCGACGTGAACTCGGCGCTGACGTTCCGCCACCAGTCCGGCATGCGGTCGCGCGGGCCGAACCGCGCTGCCTTCGCCGCTTCACGCGCCGCGCGCCGGTGCTTGCCTCGCTTGCTCACAGCCGGTCGCCGGGCGAGAGGCGCCGGTGCGTGTCGCGGGCGCGTTCGGCGGCGGCGGAGCGGCCGTAGCGGTGCGCCATCGTCGTCGACGACCAGCCCGCTAAGAACATGAGGTCGCCCTCGGAGCCGCCGGCGGCGCGGAACTCATGGCTGAACGTGTGCCGGAACCGATGCGGGTTCAGGCGCTCGATCCCGGCCTGGTCGCAGCGGCGGGCGAGGAGCTGCGCGACGCCGGAGTCCTTCAGCGCACCCTTCAGGGAGAGCCACAGCGCGTCGGACGACGCCACGCGGTGCTGCACTCGAGCGCGGACATAGCGGGAGAGCGCCTCGCCCGTGGAGGGCGACAAGGACACGACCCGCGTGCCGGTCTTGCCCGAGAGCGTGAGCAGGTCCTGTCGCCGGTCCCAATCTGCGACACGCAGGCCGACAAGCTCGCCGAGGCGACAGCCGGTGTCGAACAGGACGCGGATGATGGCGATGTCGCGGCGGTCGTCGAAGCGCGTCCCCGAGCACGTCGCCAGCAGCGCACGAATGTCATCGAGCGGAATCACCGGCGGCGGTCGGTCGTCGGCCACCGCGGGCACGTCCGCGCCGGTGAACGGGTTCGGCGTACCCGTCTCCTTGGCCCACCAGCTAAAGAACGGTCGCAGGTTGCGCCAGGTGATCGAGACGGTGGTCGGCGAGAGGCCGGAGGCGACGAGCTTGTCGGTGAAGGCGTTCACGTCGGCGGTGGTCACGGCGGCGGGGTCCATCTCGATGCCCGCGTCGGTCGCCCAGCGCCAGAACCGCACCCACGCCTCCCGGTACATTCCGGCGGTGGCGTCAGAGCGGTTGCGGCGACGGAGGCTGCGGGCGAAGTCCGTCCACCAGTCCTCCATCTCGGGCGATAGCTCTCCTGCTGTCATGCGCTGTGCACCGGTAGCAGGAGCAGGAATCCGGGCGGTGTATACCCTCTGACCTGCACGAACACCGGG
>CAWIJM010000008.1:0-317517 GCA_963836445.1 uncultured Actinomycetes bacterium | reverse complement strand
GAACCGAGCCAGGCGTCTGAGCGTGCACTGCTACCCCAGTCGGGACTCATCGAACAAGACGCTCCGAAGCTCCCCGTCCCCGGCGACCCTAGACTCGGAAGTGGTGGCAGAGGTCCTCGATGGGCTCGACTCCGACGAGCAAGAGCGTGTTGCTGCGCTGCGCGCCGAGGGACGCTTCTTCTGGCTCGACGTCTCGCTCAGGGAGACGAGGTGTGACGATCTGGCCGAAGTGCTAGCGATTCCGGAGCGCGCCCTTCGGGCTCTGTCGGGTTCCCGCGAAGCCCGCGCCTCACGGGCGCTCCACGCCGACGGAGAGTCGGTCGTGTTTTCCGTCTGCTGCTATGTCGAGCTGGAGGCACCAGCCGACGAGACCGCGTACCGCTTGCGACCCATCGAGATCCAGGTCCTTGTCACCGGGGACTACCTGTTGACGCTTCATGGGCAGAGAGTCTCGCTCCCTGCAGTCCTCATTCCCGATCTGCCCGAGGAACGGAGCAGCCGATATGTCGTCTACTCGGTGCTCGACGCGGTGCTCACAAGCAACTTCGACGCGTTGGGTGAGGTCGAGCTGAGGCTGGATGCCGTTGCCGCGAGGTGGTCCGACGAGAGCAACGTGCGCGTACCGAGGACGACGCTCCGGGAGGCCGGCGCCAGGCTCGCGACGATGCGGCGCCGGGTCGGAGCGGAGCAAGCCGTCTTCGAGCGGGCAGGAGTGGAGATCGGAGCGCTCCGGGGCTTCGAAACGGACGAGGAGCCGTATTTCGACCGTCTGGTCGAACAGGTCAACCGCGTGGTGGTCTCGATCGACGCCGCCGCGAACTCCATGGGGACGCTGCTGGATCTGCAGCTGAACGAGCGGGCATATGTGGTGAGCGTCCTGGCGGCCATCTTCGTGCCGCTCACGTTCATCACGGGCTTCTTCGGCATGAACTTCGGGTGGATGGTCGATCAGATCGACAGCCCGATTGCGTTCTGGCTGCTCGCGTTCGTCATGCCGATCGCGACGGGCGTCCTGACTTGGCGGCTCGTGGTGCGCCGATTTCTCACGGGTGAAGACTCCTAGCCGGCGAACCGATCTGAATACGAACGGAGGCGACGACGCGCCCGTCCGCCGTGCGCGTCTCGTCGCTTCGTGATGCCTTACGACAGCGGCGAAATCACGAATCAGTCGGGTGTAGTCCAGTACCTCGAACGCCGCGGTATCCCGCACGACCGCCTCGTTGCGTATTCGGGCACAAGAACGCCAACGCTACCCAGCACAGATGCGCTCTACGTGCACCTGCGCGCACACCCGGGTACGAGTGGGAGCGTGCTGGGGGACCGAGGGTCGCGGGTTCAGATACCGCCAGCCCGACCACCATCACCCGCACGTCAAAGCACATCCGCGCCCCGAGCGGTCCACTCACGACCGTCGTTGACGTCGAATCTGACGACCACTGGCGTCTACTGCAATGCACGTCCGAGCGAGTACCCGCTCCACGCCGCAAGCAAGCCGCCGACGACAGACACCGCTACATAGGTAAGGGCGACCCCCGACCGTCCCGTACGGCCGAAAGTGAAGCCTTCCCACACGAAGGTCGAGAACGTCGTGTAACCGCCCAGCACACCCACGGCGACCGGTCATCACGGCGACGGAGAGGTGACCAAGCCCAAGGGTGAGGAAGAGGCCGAGAACGAACGCGCCCGACAGATTGATAGCCAGCGTCGCCCACGGGAAATGGGATTGGTCGATGCTCGTGCTGATGGCGTACCGAGCCACCGAACCGAGCGCACCGCCCAGCCCGACCCACAGAAACCGCATGTCGCTCCTCCCAGGTGTTCAGCCCTAGTAGGAGCTATCAGCAGCAAGCCGCCGCGGTTTCGGCGAGCTCCATCGCCTTCGAGCGCACAAGGTTATAGCTTCCGTGTTGCGCTCTACCCGCCGAAGCTACTGGACCTCGGCGTGGCAACGCGAGGAGCAGGAAGCGCTCGCGGGCTTGCTCGGGGCGCGAGCGTGGGGGACCGATGGTCGCGGGTTCAAACCCGCCATCCCAACCCCGAAGGCGTAGTCAGAGGATCGCGATTGGATTGACGGGCGAGCCGGTCGCGGCGGGCAGGCGCAGCGGAGCGATCACACACAAGAACGACCAGCGTCTCGCCTCCTCGCACAGCGGGACGAGGTCTTCGAACTGCAGATAGTCGAGCAACTGCAACCCCATCGCGTTGATAGCGAGCACGTGCACCGGGAACGCCACGCCTTCCGTCGTGCTGGGCGCGGTGTCGCTGTTGCCGTCGCTTCCGAGGACGGCGACCTGCCGGTCGGAGACGAACTCCATCACGTTGGGGTCGAGGCCGACGCGAGCCTCGGCGGCGTTCCAAGGCCCGACTTCGGTTCGCCGCCGGGTGTGGCCCACTCGCACGAACAGAAGATCACCCCGCCCGACGCGGAGACCCTGATCGCGCTCGGCGGCGACGAGGTCCTCGACGGTGACGTGATCGCCGGGCTCCAGCCATGAGATGCCGCGGACGCGTGGAATGTCGAGCAGGACGCCCCGACCCACGATGCCGTCGTGCGCCGTGTCGATCGTGAGCGCCGATGCACCAGTCGGCGTGAGCGTCTCGACGCTGACGCCGTTGTACAGCTTGTCGTCGTAGATGACGTGGCAAAGGGCGTCAATGTGGCTGTCGGCGTCGCCGTGCACGTTCATTGTGAACCGGTCGGCCGCGAACTCGAGGCCTGGGACGCGAATGCGATCGGCCGCGTGGCCGGTCATCTCGTGCTGGAGGGGTTCCGAGTTGTCGGCTGACGGCACGCTCTCGATCGGCCACGCGAGCGAAACCGTCCGCCCGGACCGAACTTCACCGCCCACGGCGAGAACCTCAGCTGGGGTGATGTAGTTGAGCCCACCGCGTTGGTCGTCGGAGCCGCGACTCGCAGCTTCGGCGAGGCGGCGATAGAGGGCGCGGAAGTCCGCCGCGCTGAGGGTGGGCCCGTCATCGTTCCCTCCCGCTCTACGCACCATGTCGTGGTCCACTGGTGCTGAAGCGCCGGCCCATCCGTTGCCAGACGTGCCAAGGACGCGGTCTCTGCGTGATGTCAGTCATGATTCACATCGTTGCTCAACAGCCGATCGCGAGCCTGCCATCAGCTTGCCATCAAACTCTCGTGGATATCCGTGCACAGCTGTGGCGGGCGAGACGAACGACGTAAAGCAGGAAACTACCGCGCAGCGTGCTAGGCGTCCGGGGAGGGGCGGGTGACGGACCGGCAGTGGTTCGGTCCAATCCAGAAGGTTCGCGTCAACAATGACGTAGAACGTCGCGGGGCCGTCACACGGTGGCTCCTGGTACACGATCCCTGGTCTCGAGGGTCTCGAGAAAGAGCCATCCGAATTGTCGAACGCGCACGCGGACACGCCGGCTGCGGACCCGTTGAGAAACGATCCCGAGATGTTCACATCGTGACCCCCGGCGTGGTGGCACTCGGCCCGGAGCCGCTCCAACACGGAATCCGATATGGGACGGTTTCGCTGCGTCGGCGCGGTAGACGAGCCGTTCCGTCCGGACGTGACGTACACGGTGACGCCGGCAGCCGCCACGAAGAGCACCAACGCGAGGGACAGGAGAAGCCGCCATCCCCGGCCCTTCACCGCTCGCTCCACGGCGGCGCCATGCGATCACTTTGCCATCAAATGCCTCTGGATTCCTGGGCACGGGCGGCCACTTGTGAGGGCGTCCGCGCACGCTGACCAGCACAGAGGCGCTGTGCGTGCAATGGAGTGCACAATCGGAGACGCCGCCCCACGCCACTACCTGCACGAAAGGACCGCGATGTACGCAGCCGAGTTCACTCTGCAAGCCAAGCCGGGTCATTACGCCGAGGTAGCTGCGCTCTACTCCACGTTCGCGGCCGACTTCTTGTCCGATCATCCCGCGCTCGAAACCGTCATGATCCTCGGCGACGAGGCGAGCGGCGTCGTGCGCGGCATCGGCGTGTTCACCGATCGACCGGCCGCCGACAGCGTCAACAGTGACCCGGAGTTCGCGGCATTCAACGACGCGGTAGCGGCGATGCTCGCGGACAGCCCGAAGCGCGTGGAGCTCGAGCTGCTGCACCTGTTCACGGGGGAGTGACACGCGCTGACCTGTAGGAGCTACGCCGTCTCCGCGTGAGGGGCGTCGACCGGTTTCGACTCCGGTGAGCCACGCTGACGGAGCCACACCGAGAACAGCACGATCGAGCCGACCGCCAAGAATTCGCTCTGCCAGTTCTGGAACGACTCGAACCAGAACCGAGACGACTGCACGTACTCGACCGCGCTCACGCGTGACTCGCCGTGGGCCTCGCGCTCCGAGCTGAACTCCCGCGAGCCCGTGACCGCGTGCAGTGCGAGCGAAGTCAGGAAAAGGAAGAAGAAGACGAGGAACAGCGAGTTCTCGTAGAGGCGCAACCAGAGGCCGCCTCGGCGGACGGGCCAGGGAACGTTCCGGCGGTTGTCGGCTTCGCGGGGATCCCGGTCGAAATCCGGCCCGCGCTTGGCAGGATCCTTCGATTCCGACGAGCCCTTCTGGATCAGGAAGACGGTCAGCACGACGTAGGCCGCCATCTGGAGGTACTCGCTCTCCCAGTTCTCGGTCAAGGCCTCCCAGAACGATCCGCTGGTGGCGTACTCACCGAGCGACATCTCGGGCTCACCGTGCGCCCGCTGGTCGTCGTTGTGGTCGCGAAACCCGGTGAACAGCAGGCCGACGATGAAGATCGCGGCGAGCCCGAAGCACACCAGCGACAAGCTGTTGGCCCGGAGGAACCCGGACCGGTCCGGGTTCGAAGGCTCCTCACACGCCCGGCGCTCGGTCTTCACCATGACGGCGTCTTACCCGGACCGCCGGACGGCAATCCGCGCAAATGTTCACCTTGCGCTCTTCCTGCGCTCCGCCGCGTGTCACCGCCGGGTCACCTCGGAGGGAGATCCTCGTCATTGGCATCTTCGGTGAGGTACACGTGCCCCACGCGACGGGCGGGCTGTTCCTCGCCGAAGACGGACTGGGCGACCAGCACCTCGTCGCGGTGTCCGACCGTGGCGAGCCGTTCATCTTCGCCCGCAACCGAGTCAGCGATAGCGAGTTCACCGGGGTCAACTTCTCACCCGACCGCCACACCTTGTTCGCCAGCATCCAGGACGACGGATACGTGTTCGCGATCACCGGCCCGTTCGCGCGGCTCCGGCGTTCGTAAACCGGCGCTTCGCGCTCCTCCGGTAGCCTGCCGCCATGACGGCGAGGCGCTTCCCCCGCGGTGGCGTCGCGAGTCCCCACTACCTCGCGTCGACGGCCGGCCTGGAGACGTTGGCCCGCGGCGGGAACGCACTCGATGCCGCAATCGCCGCCAACCTCGCGCTCGGAGTCGTGGCGCCCTACCTGTGTGGCTACGGCGGTGACGTGTTCGCGATCGTCTGGGACGGCGCGTTGCACGGGTACCTCGGCTCGGGCCGGTCACCGCGCGCGGCCACCATAGAAACAGTCCGCGATCGTGCGGGTTCCGAGGCGATGCCGGCGCTCGGACCGCACGCGGTCACGGTCCCGGGGGGCGTTGCGGGATGGTTCGCCCTCCTCGAACGGTGGGGGACCAAGTCGTTCGGCGAGCTGGCGAAGCCCGCTCTTGCATACGCCGCGTGACGGATTCGAGCTCACACCGATGGGCACGATGTACATCGGCGGTTCCCTTGCGATGTACGAAGGCTCCGCAGCCTTGCGGTCGGCGTACGAAGGCGTCGAGGCCGGCGACGTGCTGCGCCAGCCCGGGCTGGCCCGCACCATCGAGACGCTCGCCGCCGGCGGCCCCGACGCGTACTACCGCGGACCGATCGCGAACGCGATCGCGGACACGCACCAGTCCGAGGGCGGCCTGCTCACTGCCGAGGATCTGGCCGCGCACGAAGGGCAATGGGTCGCGCCACTCCGCGCCCCGTACGGCGACGCCGAAATCGCCGAGTTGCCGCCGCCGACGCAAGGCGTCACCGCGCTCGAGGCGCTCCGCATCCTGGACGGCTTCCAGCTGCCCGCGGACGGACCCGACCGTCACCACCTCCTCATCGAGGCCACCAAGCTCGCTCTCCAGGACCGCAACGAGTACGTCTCCGATCCCGACGCCATGACCGTGACGCCCGAGGAGATGATCGCTGACGACTGGGTTACTGACCGCCGCTCGCTCATCGATCCGCAGCACGCCACGATGCCGCGGCCCGGCGCGGCGCACGTGGGCGGCACCGCGTACCTGTGCGCGGCTGATGCCGACGGCTTGCTCGTCAGTCTCATCCAGTCGAACTTCTTGTCGTTCGGCTCCGGCGTGCACGTGCCGGAGTGGGGGATCAACCTCAACAACCGCGGCTCGTCGTTCACGCTCGATCCAGCCATGGTGAACACGTTGGCGCCCTCGAAGCTCCCGATGCACACGCTCATCCCTGCGATAGCGATGCGGGACGGCGCGCCGTGGTGCGTGTTCGGCTCGATGGGTGGCGATTCGCAGGCGCAGGTCCACGTGCAGTTGCTCGCACGCCTCGTCGACGACAGCGCCGATCCACAAGATGCGCTCGACGCTCCTCGCTGGTGCATCGACCCGTCGAACTGGACGTTGCGGGCTGAACGCGGCTTCCCGACGGAGTGGTTCGACGCGCTCCGGGCGTGGGGCCACGATCCTCAGCGCGCGCCGCGCATGGACACCGGCATGGGCCACGCCCACGCCATCCAGCGGACGGCCGGCGGGTACGCGGTCGCCACCGAGCCGCGCGCCGAAGGGGCAGCACTAGGTCTCTGACCAGCGGCATTACGCTGGACCTGTGATCGCGCGATGAAAGACGTCCTCGACGACATCGACCGCTGGCGAGCGGACGGGCGCCGCATCGCGGTGGCGCGCGTCGTCGGCACCGAAGGCTCCGGCCCCCGCGAAGCCGGCGCGACCATGGCGGTCAACGACGCCGGGGAAGTGGCGGGATCGGTCTCGGGCGGCTGTGTCGAAGGTGCCGTCGTCGAGCAGGCGCTCGCCGTACTCGAGGGCGCCCGCGAGCCGGGCGTGATCTCGTTCGGCTACTCCGACGACGAGGCCTTCGCAGTCGGCCTCACCTGTGGCGGGACGATCCACGTCTTCGTCGAGCCGCTCGACTGGTAGCCGAGCCATGAGCACCGGTGTCTATGACGCGTTGCGAGACGCGCTCCGCGCCGAGGAGCCGGTCGCGCTGGCCACCGTGGTCAACGGACCCAACGTGGGCGCCAAGCTGCTCGTACCGCCGGAAGGCGAGCCGATGGGCAGGTTGGGCGGCAGCAGCCTCGACCGGGTCGTCGCCCGCGACGCACGCGCCCAACTCCAGGCCGGCCTCACTGCCACCCGCCACTACGGCCCGAACGGCGAGGCGCGCGAGCGCGTCGTCGAAGTGTTCATCGAGTCGTTCGCGCCCCCGCCCCGCATGATCATCTTCGGCGCCGTCGACTTCACCGCCGCGCTCGCACGCGCCGGCAAGCTGCTCGGCTACCGGGTGACCGTGTGCGACGCGCGGGCGGTGTTCACGACTCCGCAGCGCTTCCCGATGGCCGACGAGGTAGTGAACGACTGGCCGCACCGGTACCTCGAGAAGGTGGGGGACGAGCTGGGGCCGCGCGATGCCGTGTGCGTGCTCACCCACGACCACAAGTTCGACGTGCCCGCGATCATCGCCGCGCTCGAGACGGAGGCGGGCTACATCGGTGCGATGGGCTCGCGACGCACGCACACCGACCGTGTGCGGCGCCTCCAGGGGGAAGGCGTCGACGGCGCCGCCCTCGAGCGCGTGATGGGTCCGATCGGTCTCGACCTCGGTGCCCGCACACCCGAGGAGACAGCCATCTCGATCTGCGCCGAGATCATCGCCCTCCGAACCGGCCGCTCCGTCGGATCGCTGCGCGACGCTGCCGGCCCCATCCACGACTGAGGACACGCTCGCATGGACCTCGGCATCTCGGGTCGCCGCGCCGCCGTCGCCGCCGCCAGCCGGGGGCTCGGATTCGCGACGGCCGCCGCGCTCGCCAACGAGGGTGTCCACGTTGCCATGTGCAGCCGGACCCAGGACGCGATCGAAGACGCCGCCAAACGCATCGGCCAGGACGCCATTCCCCTCACCGCCGACGTCTCGACGACGAACGGCGCGCGCGGTTTCGTCGACACCGCCCGCGACGCCCTCGGCGGCATCGACATCCTCGTGACGAACGCGGGCGGACCGCCTCCGGGGGACTTCTCGTCAACCTCTGTCGACCAGTACCTCGCCGCGCTCGAGCTGAACTGTCTTTCGGTGATCGCGATGTGCGACGTTGCTGTCCCGCACATGCGCGAGCAGCGGTGGGGGAGAGTGGTCGCGATCACGTCGATCGCGGTGCGCCAGCCGATGCCGCAGCTCATCCTTTCGAACACCGCCCGCGCCGGCGCCACCGGCTTCCTCAAGACCCTGGCGCGCGAGGTCGCGGCCGACGGCGTGACGGTCAACTCGCTCCAGCCCGGGATGCACGACACCGAGCGCGTCCGCCAGCTCGGCAACCGGGATCCCGACGGCATCCCCGCCGGTGTGCTCGGCCGACCCGAGGACTTCGGCGCGCTCGCCGCGTTCGTGTCCTCCGAGCACGCCCGCTACCTCACCGGCACCGCGATCCACGTCGACGGCGGCGCGTACGCTGGTCTGCTGTGAGCGCCACCGCGGCGAGCGCGAAGGGCGCGCCTCAACCCACCGATCACGGCATTCTGACCCTGCCGAACCTCATCTCGATCGGTCGGCTGGCGTGCGTGCCGCTGTTCCTCTGGCTCCTGCTCGTCCGCGAGGACCAGATCGCGGCCGCGGTCCTGCTCGCGGTGCTGGGGGCAACCGACTGGGTAGACGGGTGGATCGCGCGTCACTTCGACCAGGCGAGCGAGCTCGGCAAGGTCCTCGATCCGACCGCCGACCGGATCCTGCTCCTCTGCCGCGGGACTCGCGTTGATCGCCGACGGCAGCCTGCCGCTGTGGGTGGGCGTCGTCGTGCTCGCCCGTGAGGCGGTGATCTCGGTGGCGGTGCTCGTGCTGGCGGCCGCGGGTGCCCGCCGCATGGACGTGCGGTGGGCCGGGAAGGCGGGAACACTGGCGCTGATGTTCGCTCTGCCCGGCTTCCTGCTCGCCGATGCCGTGTCGGAGATCCGGGTGCCGTTGCTGGTCGTGACCTGGGTCTTCACGATCGGCGGCCTCGTGCTCAGCTACTACGCCGCCGTGGCGTATATCCCGCAGGCCCGGGAGGCGCTGCGGGAGGGGAGGATGTCGCACGACGAGAGGATGGTGGCGTGAAAGCGGTGATCCTGGCCGGCGGAGAGGGTACGAGGCTGCGGCCGCTCACGAGCAACCAGCCCAAGCCGATGATGCCCCTGGCGAACCGGCCGATGATGGAGCACGTCGTGCGGCTCCTCGCGTCCCACGGCTTCGACGACATCGTCGTGACGGTGGCGTTCCTCGCCAATCAGATCCGGGACTACTTCGGCGACGGATCCGATTTCGGCGTACGGATGCGCTACGCGACCGAGGAGACGCCGCTCGGCACCGCCGGCTCGGTCCTCAACGCGTCCGAGGAGCTCGACGACACGTTCCTGGTGATCTCGGGTGACGTGCTCACCGACATCGACCTCGGTGCGATCGTCAAGGCGCACCAGGACGCCGGCGCGCTGGCGTCGATCGCGCTCAAGCGGGTCGAGAACCCGCTCGAGTTCGCGATCGTCATCACCCGTCCCGACGGCAGCATCGAGCGCTTCCTCGAGAAGCCGAGCTGGGGCGAGGTCTTCTCCGACACCGCGAACACCGGGATCTACGTGCTCGAGCCCGGCATCTTCGACTTCATCCGCGCCGACGAGGTCGTCGACTTCGCCGGTGACGTCTTCCCGGCGGTGCTCGAGAAGAAGCTCCCGCTCATCGGCACGGTCGTCGACGGCTACTGGGAGGACGTCGGGACGCTCGAGGCCTACCTCCGGGCCCACCAGGACGTTCTCGACCAGCGCGTCCACGTCGACATCGACGGGTTCCGGATCGGCGAGGGGATCTGGCTCGGGGAGGACGCCGACGTCGACCCGACCGCCCGCATCGAGGGACCCGTCGTGATCGGCGACAACTGCCGCATCGAGGCCGGTGCCCACCTGCGGGAGTACACGGTGCTCGGCACAGACGTCGTGGTGAAGTCGGACGCCTTCGTCGAGCGCGCGGTCTGCCACGACCACGTCTACGTGGGACCGAGCGCGCGCCTGCGGGGCTGCGTGATCGGCCGGTCGACCGACCTGCGGGCCCACGCCCGCATCGAGGAGGGCGTCGTCGTCGGGGACGAGTGCTTCGTCGGCGAGCAGGCCGTCATCAACCCGGGCGTCAAGGTGTACCCGTTCAAGACGGTCGAGAACGGCGCCGTCGTCAACTCGTCGATCGTGTGGGAGAGCCGCGGTGCCCGCACCCTCTTCGGCCGGCGGGGAATCCGCGGCCTCGCCAACGTCGACGTCACGCCGGAGGTCGCGATCCGCGTCGCGACGGCGTACGGCACTGCGCTCAAGAAGGGCGCCACCGTCACCACCAGTCGTGACACCAGCCGGGTCGCACGGGCGCTGAAGCGGGCCGTCATCGGTGGTGTGAACCTCGCCGGCGTCAACGTCGAGGACGTCGAGCTCGCCACTGTGCCCCTCACCCGCTTCCAGGTCCGCAACGGCAAGGCGCGCGGCGGCATCACCGTGCGCCTCGCCCCCGGCGATCCCGACGCCGTCGAGATCCGTTTCTTCGACGCCGACGGGCGCGACATCGACGAGTCGACCCAACGCAAGATCGAGCGGCTGCTCTACCGGGAGGACTACCGGCGCGCGTTCGCCGCCGACATCGGCGACATCGAGTACCCGCCCCGGTCGCTCGAGTTCTACACGTCGGCCCTCATGGACACCGTCGACCACGACCGGCTGCTCGAGCGGGCGTTCAAGGTCGTGCTCGACTACTCGTACGGCGCGGCGTCGATCGTGATGCCGAGCGTCCTGGCCAAGACGGGCGCCGAGGTGCTCTCCATCAACCCGTTCGCGAGCACCGCGTCGGCGACCGCCGCACTGGAGGAACGTTCTGCGCGCGCGTGTCGCGGTTGTCCGAGCTCGTCCGGGCGTCGGGCAGCCAGCTCGGCATCGTCATCGACCCCGACGGCGAGACGGCCACGATCATCGACGACGAAGGCCACGCCCTCGACAACGACCAGGCGCTGCTCGCGCTCCTGACGTTGGTGACGGAAGCGAAGGCGGGCGCGCGTCGCGCTACCGGTGTCGGTGACCAGGGAGGCCGAGCGCATCGCGGAGGAGGGCGGCGCCACCATCACGTGGACGAAGCTGTCGGCACCGCATCTCATGGAGGTCGCGTCGGCCGACGGCGTCGACTTCGCCGCGTCGCACGATGGCGGGTTCATCTGGCCCGACTTCCTGCCCGCCTTCGATGCCACCGCGACGCTCGTCAAGCTGCTCGACCTGCTCGCAGCCACCGGCCGGACGCTCTCATCGGTCGTCAAGCGCCTTCCCCGTCTGCACGTCGCCCACGAGACGGTGGCGACGCCGTGGGAGCGCAAGGGGGCGGTCATGCGCGAGATGGTCGAACGCGCCGGCCAGCGCGACGTCGTGCTCGTCGACGGGGTCAAGGTGCTGCATCCCGACGGCTGGGCCCTCGTCCTCCCCGATCCCGAGGAAGCGTTCACCCATGTCTGGGCCGAGGGGGAGAGCGACCAGAACGCCCGGCAGCTCGCCCAGGAGTACGCACGGCGTATCCGCCAGGTTCTGAGGTAGACATCGGGGCATGGAGTTCCCCGATCAGCTTCGGTACACGAAAGAGCACGAGTGGGTCGCGACGAAGGGGCACGCGGCCGGGTCGGCATCACCGACTTCGCCCAGGACGCGCTCGGCGACGTCGTGTTCGTCCAGCTCCCGGACGTCGGCGCGGACGTGAGCGCGCCGAGCAGCATCGCGGAGGTCGAGTCGACGAAGTCGGTCTCCGACATCTACGCGCCGGTCGGCGGAACCATCGTCGAGGTCAATACCGCGTTGGAATCGACCCCCGAGCAGCTGAACCACGACCCGTACGGCGACGGGTGGATCTTCGTGATCGAGATGTCGGACGCAGCGGAGGTCGATTCCCTGATGGACGCGGCCGCGTACCGTCGCCTCGTCGAGGAGCAGTAGCGCGTAGTCGTTGCAGTCGCCGGGGCGGAAGGGCCCAGGCGGCAGTACCCTTGCCATGATCTGCGCGCGATGCGGGCACGACAACGAGGCGGGCGCCAACTTCTGCTCGTCCTGCGGGGCGCCCCTGGCGAGCACCGAGGACGAGACCACGGTCACCCTCGCCGTCGACGACCGTCACGAGCTCGACGAGGAGCTGGGGGCGCTGCTCGCCGAGCTCCCCGCCGGCATGGGCGTGGTGGTCGTCCGCCGAGGCCCGAACGCCGGCAGCCGCTTCTCGCTCGAGCGTGAGACGACGACGATGGGTCGCCACCCCGACTCGGACATCTTCCTCGACGACATCACGGTCTCGCGTCGCCATGCCGTGATCCGCCACGACCGCGATGTCTACGAGGTGGCGACGCCGGCTCGCTGAACGGCACGTACGTGAACCACGAGCGCATCGAGACGACCACGCTCCGACACCTCGACGAGCTCCAGGTCGGGCGGTTCGTGCTCATGTTCATGGTCGGCGGGCCGAGGAGCACGCGTGAGCGTGAACCCGAGCCGCAGCGCGGCGGAGACTCGTCGCATCTGTCGATCGGCGAGGTGCTCGGCATCCTGCGCGAGGAGTTCCCCGACGTCACGATCTCGAAGATCCGCTTCCTCGAGAGTCAGGGCCTCATCGACCCCGAGCGAACCCCGTCCGGCTACCGCAAGTTCTACGAGGCCGACGTCTCGCGGCTGCGCTGGATCCTTCACCAGCAGAAGGAGCACTTCCTCCCGCTGAAGGTGATCAAGGAGCGCCTCGACCGCATGGGCGAGGAGCAACCGGCGCCGGTGCATGCGATCGCGCGCGCAGAAACCCCGAGGACGCCGCGCTCCGTCCGCCAGACGCGGCGCGCGGCTCAGGATCTCGCGCCGCAGCTCCCGCTCGGCGACCCGATGCCGGCACCGCCCGACAACGACGAGCTCGCTCCGAGCGCCAGGAACGGAGACCGGGCGGGCACGGACGATCACACGCCGCCGCGCCAGCAAGAGGGTCGAGCGCAGGCCGCCGCTCGGGAGACGCGCGCCGAGCGACGACGCGCCCGGCGCGCCGCGACGAGCGCACCCGCGGCACGCGGCCCGAGCGAAGCTGCTGCCCGCCGGCAGCAAGGACGGCCTCACCCGCAAGGAGCTCGCGCGGTCCGCCGGGCTCGACGACTGGCAGCTGAGCGAGCTCGAGTCGTACGGCCTGCTCGAGCCCGTGGCGTACGACGGCCGGACGGGCTCTTCGACGACGAAGACCTGGCGATCGCGTCGGCGGCCGCCGGGTTCTACGCACACGGGATCAGGCCCGTCACCTCCGCATGTACAAGCACTTCGCCGACCGCGAGGCGGCGCTGTTCGAGCAGGTGCTGCAGCCGTACTGCGGCAGCGCAACCCGCAAGCCCGCGCGAAGGCGCAGCAGGAGTTCACGTCGCTGGCCCGGCTCGGTCGGCGTTGCGGGCCGCGTTGCTCGTGCACGCCATGCGCGACTCGCTCGGCGAGTGACCGAGCGCGCAGACCAGGGGCGAACCGCCGCCGACCGTGCTGCTTTCGACGAGGATGCGATCGGCGGCGCACGTCGAGCGCGTCGCGGGCCGCATCGCCCCCGATCATCCCGACGGCGTCGTGCTCGTCGGCGTGCTGAAGGGCGCGCTGATCTTCCTCGCCGACCTCGCGCGCGCGATCCCCGACATCGACGTCGAGATCGACTTCCTCGCGATCTCCCGGTACGCACCCGACTCGGGCCGGGTGCGCATCCTCATGGACCTCGACGCCGACATCGAGGGTCGCGACGTCGTGCTCGTCGAGGACATGGTCGACACCGGCCTCACGCTCGCGTACCTCCTGTCGCACCTTCGGGGCGTGCCCGCCGCGCTCCGTCGACGTGTGCACGCTGCTCGACCGGCCCGTGCGGCGCATCGTCCCGCTCGACGTCCGCTACGTGGGCGAGGAGATCGGCGACGTGTTCGTCCTCGGGTACGGCCTGCACCACGCCGACCTCTACCGGAATCTGCCGTTCATCGTCGAGGCCGACCGGGCCGTCGTGCTGGACCGCCCCGCGGCATACGTCGCCGCGCTCTACGGCGCCGGCGCGGCGCCCGTCCGGCGGCGTCCACCGCGCTCCGTTCGTGAAGCTGGTGGTAGATTGAGGTTTCCCCGGACCTTCGGAGGCGCCGCGTGATCCGTCTTTCGCTCGTGGGAGTTCGGGTCGAGGTCCCGACGAACCAGCCGATCGTGCTCCTCCGGGAGGACGAAGGCCAGCGGTACCTGCCGATCTTCATCGGGCCGCCGGAGGCGACCGCCATCGTCTACGCGCTCCAGGGCATGGAGACGCCCCGCCCGATGACGCACGACCTGTTCAAGACCGTGCTCGACGACCTCTCGATCCGGCTGCAGCAGGTCGTCATCACCGAGCTGCACGACGGCACCTTCTACGCCGAGATCGAGCTCGCCGGGAAACGGCAACGCCTACCGGATCTCGTCGCGCCCCTCCGACGCCATCGCCCTGGCGGTGCGCTACGAGGACCCCGTGCCGATCTTCGCCGACGAGGCGGTGCTCGACGAGGCCGGCGTCCTCTTCGAGAACGACGAGGAGGAAGAGCAGATCGAGCAGTTCCGGGAGTTCCTCGACCAGGTCCGGCCCGAGGACTTCGCCCAGTAGTCGGCTCCTCCGGGGCGGGCCGGAGAACGTTGACCCTGCCCTGCGGCGACCGGGTAGCGTCACACGGGCGTAACTACCGGGCTGTCACTTCCGCGGGTCGAACCGGCGCCCGCGCCCGAGCCGGAGCGCAGATGAGTCAGCGCACGGCGGAGGGCAAAGCCAGCCGCAGCGGTTCCAGCGGGGCGTCCCGCGTCTCGAGCAGGGGACGCTCGACGCGGCGCTGGCCGGCGCGCGACGGTGGCGACGAGATCGGGTTCCGCGGGCCGCAGGTGTGCAAGATCGTCGGGATCTCGTACCGCCAGCTCGACTACTGGGCCCGCACCGACCTCGTGCGCCCTTCGCTCGCCGACGCGCGGGGGAGTGGCACGCAGCGGCGGTACTCGTACCGCGACCTCGTCCGCCTCAAGGTGATCAAGAACCTCCTCGATTCGGGTGTGAAGCTCCAGGCGGCCCGGAAGGCGATCGAGTACCTCCGCGACGACCTCGGTGACGACTGGGCGTCGGCGAGCCTCGTGCTCAACGGCACGAACTCGGTGCTCGTCCGGACGGGCGACGACCTCGTCGACCTCGTGCGCCAGGGCCAGGGCGTGCTGAACATCGTGTCGCTCGGACAGGTCGTCGACGAGCTCGAGGCGAGCATCCACGACCTCGGCGATGCCGCGCCCTCCGACGCCCCGGCACGAGCTGCCCATCCCGCGGGCAGCTCGTCGGCCGCCGAGGGCGGCTGACGGGCAGGTGCGATGAGCGAGGCGACGCTCCCGCACGAGATCGTCCGTTTCGCTCACAACTCCGAGCGTCAGTTCGCCAAGCTCCTCGACTTCTACGGCATCGAATGGACGTACGAGCCGCGCACGTTCACGCTGGAGCACGACCGTGACGGCCGTCCCGCGCAGGCGTTCAGCCCCGACTTCTACCTCCCGGCGTACGACCTCTACATCGAGATCACGACGCTGAACCAGAAGCTCGTCACCAAGAAGAACCGCAAGGCCCGCCGCCTCCGCGAGCTGCACCCCGAGATCCGCATCAAGGTGCTGTACCAGCGCGACTACCTGCATCTGCTCGTGAAGTACGGGCTCGAGCCTCCGTCGCAGCTCAGTGAGCAGCTCGGCGAAGGTGCGCCGCTGCGCTTCGACGTCGACGGGTCCGCCGGCGTCGCCCGTCCGACTCCAGAGCGCGCCGGGGAAGCCGAGTCGGCCTGAACGCGAAGTTCGCCGCCTAGGCTCCCCGCCCGTGGCCGATGGAGAGACCGCGGCGTTACGACACAGCCCGCTCGACGCCGAGCACCGCGTGCTCGGGGCGCGCATGGCGCCGTTCGGTGGCTGGGAGATGCCGATCCAGTACACCAGCGTGCTCGAGGAGCACCGCGCCTGTCGCGATCACGTGGTGGTGTTCGACGTGTCGCACCTCGGCTCCGTTCGTGTCGCAGGGTCGGGCGCCTTCGACGTCCTGCAGTGGGCGTTCACGAACGACCTGACGCGCATCGAGCCGGGACGCGCGCAGTACACGCACCTGCTCGACCCCGACGACGCGCACGTCGTCGACGACATCATCGTGTGGTGGGTCGGTGACGACGAGTTCCTCGTGATGCCGAACGCGTCCAACACCGCGCCGTTACTCGCCGCGCTCGAGGACGCGTCCCGCCGTCACACCGGTGGCGAGTGCACCGTCGCCGACGTCACCGCGAGCCGTGCCGTGATCGCGGTCCAGGGGCCCGCAGCCCGCAAGGAGCTCGGTGCGCTGCAGACGGCGTGGGCCGAGGTTCCCCGGTTCGCGGTGCAGGCGGCCGCCTTCGACGGCGAACCGGGCTGGGTCGCCGGCACCGGCTACACCGGCGAGGACGGGGTCGAGCTCCACGTGCCCGCGCCCGTCGCGCCCGCCTGCTGGCGCCTCCTCCTCGACGCCGGCATCCGCCCCGCCGGCCTCGGCGCCCGGGACACCCTCCGGTTGGAGGCCGGCCTTCCCCTGCACGGCCACGAGCTCGGTCCCGGCATCACACCGCTCCAGGCGGGACTGTCGTGGGTCGTGCGGTTCGACAAGGGTGATTTCCGCGGCCGCGGCCCGCTGGTCGCCGAGCGCGATCGCGGCATCCGGCGCCGGCTGCGCGGCCTCGTGCTCGACGGACGCCAGATTCCCCGCACCGGCTACGCGGTCCGGATGGGGGAGGAGCGCGTCGGCGAGGTCACGAGCGGCAACTTCTCGCCGGTGCTCGAGCGGGGCATCGCCCTCGCGTTTCTCCGCCCCGATGTCGACGACGGCGCCGCGGTCACCGTCGACATTCGCGGCCGGCCCGCGGCGGCGACCGTCACCAGGCCGCCGTTCGTGCGGCGAGGCAACTAACCTCGCGGGAACGCCGTCGAACCCGAGCGGGAGAGACCCCCGACACGCCGTTGGCGGGTCAGGGGAGCCGAAGGAGCAACCTCCCCGGAAACTCTCAGGCGAACGGACCGCTCGGGCGAGGCGCCTCTGGAGAGCAGGCCCGGCCCGTCCGAGGAAGTCGGCGAGCCGGACCTCACCGACGGGGAAAGCCCGGCCCCCGACCGGCCGGGTGAATCTCTCAGGTCCCGGGACAGAGCGGGGAACGGTCACGAAAGTGGCCACCGCAGACCGGCGCGGCGTAGATGCACGCCGAACGACGAACCGGAGGAGCCGATGGCACCCGAGCATTCGCTCACGGACCTGGAGGCGCCCGACCGCTTCGTCGGCCGCCATGTGGGCCCCGACGAGGGTGAGCAGGCGCGCATGCTCGACGCGCTCGGCCTGTCGTCGCTCGACGAGCTCATCGACCGGGCCCTCCCCGAAAGCATCCGCAACCGCGAGCCGCTACGCGTGCCGCCGGCGCGGAGTGAAACCGACGCCGTCACCCGGCTCCGCGATCTCGCTCAGCGCAACGAGGTCTTCACCTCGCTCATCGGCATGGGGTACTCGGACACCGTCATCCCGCCCGTCATCCTCCGCAACGTCCTGGAGGACCCCGCCTGGTACACCGCGTACACCCCGTACCAGCCCGAGATCTCGCAGGGGCGGCTCGAGGCGTTGCTCAACTTCCAGACCATGGTGAGCGACCTCACCGGCATGGAGATCGCCAACGCGTCCCTGCTCGACGAGGCGACCGCCGCCGGCGAGGCGATGGCGATGTTCCGGCGGCTGAACCCGAACGAGGGCGAGACGTTCGTCGTCGACGCGGACTGCCATCCACAGACCATCGATGTGGTCCGGACGCGCGCCGATCCGATCGGGGTCGAGGTTGTCGTCGTCGAGCCCGGCACAGGCATCGAAGAAGCCCGCGTCTTCGGCGCCCTTCTCCAATACCCGGGGAGCAGCGGCGCGGTGCGCGAACTGCGCCCGCTGATCGAGCAGCTCCACGCGCGGGGCGCGCTCGTGGGCGTCGCCAGTGACCTCCTCGCGCTGGTCCTGTTGACGCCGCCGGGGGAGATGGGCGCCGATGCAGTCGTCGGGTCGTCGCAACGTTTCGGGGTGCCGCTCGGCTTCGGCGGCCCGCACGCGGCGTTCTTCGCGACCCGGGACGCGCACAAGCGATCGATGCCGGGACGGCTCGTCGGCGTCTCGGTCGACGCGGCCGGGCGGCCGGCACTGCGGCTCGCCCTGCAGACGCGTGAGCAACACATCCGGAGAGAGAAGGCGACCAGCAACATCTGCACCGCGCAGGTGCTGCTCGCGGTGATGGCCGGCCTCTACGCGACGTACCACGGACCGGACGGCCTGCATCGCATCGCGACACGGGTGCACCGCCTGACGTCGATCCTCGCCGATGGTCTCGAGAGTGGTGGCCTCGAGGTCGTCACCCGCAGGTTCTTCGACACGATCACCGTGCACGTGCCGGACGGGGCGGCGCAGGTCGCGGCGCGCGCCCGCAGACAGCGCATCAACGTCCGGGTCGTCGACGACGACACGATCGGCGTCTCGTTGGACGAGACCACCACCCGGGACGTCGTGGAGCGGGTGTGGGAAGCCTTCGGTGTCCATGCGTCGGTCTCGGAGCTGGACCGCCGGGCGCTGCGCGTGATCCCGGAAGGTCTGGCCCGCACGTCCGAGTTCCTCAGCCACCCTGTCTTCCGGCAGTACCACTCCGAGACCGAGATGCTGCGGTACCTGCGCCGCCTCGCCGACCGTGACCTCGCGCTCGACCGCACGATGATCCCGCTCGGGTCGTGCACGATGAAGCTCAACGCCACCAGCGAGATGTTGCCGGTCACCTGGCCCGAGTTCGCGCGTGTGCATCCCTTCGCCCCGCTCGACCAGGCCCAGGGGTACCTCCAACTGTTCGCGGAGCTCGAGGCGTGGCTGTGCGACATCACCGGATACGACGCGGTGTCCCTGCAACCCAACGCCGGTTCACAAGGCGAGCTCGCGGGCCTCCTGGCCATCCGCAAATACCACGAGAGCCGCGGGGGAGGGGAGCGCGACATCTGCCTCATTCCCGCGTCCGCCCACGGGACGAACGCCGCCAGCGCCGCCATGGCCGGCCTCCGGGTCGTCGTCGTCGAGTGCGACGAAGACGGCAACGTCGACTTCGACGACCTCAAGGCGAAGGCGCACGACCACGCCGACCGGCTCGCGGCGTTGATGGTCACATACCCGTCGACGCACGGCGTGTTCGAGCACCGCATCGTCGACATCTGCGCCGTCGTGCACGAGTTCGGGGGACAGGTGTACCTCGACGGGGCCAACCTCAACGCCCTCGTCGGCGTGGCAAAGCCGGGCGAGTTCGGGGCCGACGTCTCCCACCTGAACCTGCACAAGACGTTCTGCATCCCGCACGGCGGGGGAGGGCCGGGGGTCGGGCCCATCGGCGTGCGCGAGCACCTGGCGCCGTTCCTGCCCCGACACGGTCAGGTCGCCGAGGCGGGCCCCGAGACCGGCCTCGGGGTGATCTCGGCGGCCCCGTGGGGCTCCGCCGCCATCCTGCCGATCTCGTGGGCCTACATCGCCATGATGGGCGGTCCCGGCCTCCGGCGTGCGACCGAGGTGGCGATCCTCGGCGCCAACTACGTCGCCCACCGCCTCGCATCCCACTATCCGGTGCTCTACACAGGGCCCAACGGGCTCGTCGCGCACGAGTGCGTCCTCGACCTGCGACCGCTGACGCAGGCGACCGGCGTGAGCGTAGAGGACGTCGCGAAGCGTCTGATCGACTTCGGCTTCCACGCGCCGACGATGTCGTTCCCGGTGGCGGGCACGTTGATGATCGAGCCCACCGAGTCGGAGGACCTCGCCGAGCTCGACCGGTTCTGCGCCGCCATGATCACGATCCGCGACGAGATCCGGCGCGTCGAGGAAGGGGAGTGGCCGGTCGAGGACAGCCCGCTGCGCAACGCGCCCCATCCCGCAGCCGACGTCGCGGTCGACGCCTGGGAGCGCCCCTACTCGCGTGACGCGGCTGCGTTCCCCGTCGACACCTTGCGCGCCGACAAGTACTGGCCGCCCGTGAGCCGCATCGACAACGCATACGGTGATCGCAACGTGATGTGCGCGTGCCCGCCCGTGACGGACTACGCGGAGGAGTGAGCGTCAGGCGACCGCGGTCGCCTCGAGCTCCACCATCAACTCCGGGAACGCCAGGCGCGCCACTCCGAGCAGCGTGCCCGGCGGCGCCACTCCGGCGGCCCCGGTCCGTTCGCCGAGCGCGCCACCTCCGTTGGCGAGGAAAGCGTCGACGTCCGTCGTATAGATGTTCAGACGTACGACGTTCGCGAGGCTCATCCCCGCACCGACGAGCACCGCTTCGAGATTGTCCACGGCCAGCGAGACCTGCGCCGCCATGTCCCCGGCAAACTGCGGGGTGCCGTCACCGTCGACAGAGGTCTGGCCGGCGCAGAACAGAACGCGCTGCCCGCCCTCGACGATCTCGCCCTGGTTGAACCCGAACTGCAAGGACCATTCCCACGGATTAACTGCTGTGCGTTGCACCATGCTCTTCCTCGCTCTCCACCGGTCACGGAAACGACTCGTAGCGTAGGGTCGACCCGCAGTGGCCCACCCGCGGATGTACAGCGACGACGATCCGCACCTCACCGAGCTGCGCGACGTCTGCCTCGCGTTCCCCGAGTCGTGCGAGGTCGAGGCGTGGGGGAGACCCACGTTCCGTGCCGGCAAGAAGATGTTCGCGGTCTTCTCCGGCACCGAGGAGCGGCCCTGGGGTGTCATCTTCAAGCCCGAGCCGGACGAGCGCCCGGCGCTGCTCCAGGACCGGCGCTTCTACGTGCCCGCGTACTTCGGTGCCGGCGGCTGGCTCGCGCTCGACCTCGGCACCCGCAAGCGCGTCGACTGGGGCGAGGTCGCACGAGCTCATGGAGAGCTCGTACCGCCAGGTCGCCCTCAAGCGCATGCTCGAGGCGCTGGAGGAGCGGGGGTGAGCGCCCGGGGGAAGGGCGCTGCGTTGAATCCTGGCCTAGTTGACATAACCAGGATTATGGGCGGCACGAGAGAAGCCGCCTGCGGCGGCTTGATGCGGCTTCGCCCATAATCCTCCCGGTCCGTCCGGCCGGGTCGTGCTCTACGCCCGTGCAGGGCCTCGTTCTATGGCCGTCTGTGCCGTCTCACGGGCGTGTCGGGTGGTCTGTGAGCGCCTCGGGTGGGGAGGTCGCCGATGGGGACGACGCCGCCGTAGCGGGCGGCTCGGCGGAGGGGGCTCGGCGGGGCCAGTGGGCGCCGCACCAGATGGGGATGCGGGGTTGCTGGAATGGACGGGGGAGGAAGCGCACGCCGTCGACGTGAAAATGGCGGCCGGAGTGGTGGACCGACTCCCCCGTCCACCGAACGGGCCGAAGGGCGGCAGGAAGATGCCGTGTCTCACTCGCTCCGGTCGAGGGCGCGGTGCATCACGAGCGCCCGCGCCGTGAAGCCGGACTCCTCGAAGAAGTTCTTCGTCGCCCGGTGGCCCGGCAGGGCGAGAGCGTCGATGCCGGTGCAACCGTGCGTCGCGCAGAACGCCACCAGCTCGTCGGCCATGGCCTCCCCCACGCCGACGGCACGAGCACCGGGCTCGACGAAGAGGTCGCCGATGATGCCGAGTGTCTCGCCGGTCCGAAGGCGCTCGAGTGTGACCACACCGAAGCCCACGACCGTCTCGTCCACCGTCCCGACGACCACCAACGCGTCTTCCCTGGCGATGAGCGCGCCGTACGCATCCTCGAACGGCTCGGTGATGGCCTCACGCGCCGCCCACAACACGCCGCCCTTCATGGGCACGAGCTCGTCACGCGCGAGCTTCGCCAGCTCCGCGATGCGCGGCAGGTCCTCGGCGGAGGCGGGACGACTGCCCTCCATGGACGAGCGCTCAGCTGGTGAGCTGTTCGATCTTGTACAAGATCGTGCGCCGGGACCGGTGCGCTTCCTCGTACGCGCGCACGGCGTCGAGCTCGCCGGCATGGAGGCCGTCGAGCCGCTCCACGACCTGCGATGCCGACAACTCGTCGTAGTCGGGGATCCCGAGCGTCGCCACCTTCGGCGCGGCGCTCGCAGTGGTCGACTCCCCCACCGGCCGGCTCGCCGCGCTCGGGCTCGGTGATGCGGCGGGTTCCGACGGCGCGTGCCGCGCCGGCGGGGCGTCCTCGGCCGCGTCGGTGTACTCGCTCTCGGCGGCTCCGCCGAGCACGGCCTCTGCGCTCTTGCGGGCCATCGCGATCCCCTTCTCCACGTGCTCGCGGACCTTGGGGCCGCCGACGTTCACCGCGAACTCCCCCATCGCCTTGGCCTGCGCGACCTGACCCTGTGCCTGTTGGCGGCGTTGCCCGAGCTCGGCCCGGCCCCGCGACACGAACAGGTTGACGAACGTGGGAACGGTGTCGCGCAGATACAACGCGACACCGACGGGCGCGTACACGAGTAGATCGATCGCCCGTTCGGCCGTCTTCTGAGCGTCGTCGCTCACGTCATCCTCCCGCTCCCAACTGGCTCGCGCTGTTCCTCGGCGAGTTTAGGGACCGTCGCCCGGGGACGGCGCACGCGGCTCACGACCGCGGCCCCCAGGAGCAGGAGCGCGCTCGACGGCCACCACCCACTCCCCGAACCGCACGTACGGCGTCTTGCCGGTGGTCGTCGTCACCGTGTCGCTGACGACAGTCCGGTGGAACAGCTTCGTCGTGTCGCGCACGTCGCCATCGGCGTCGATCACGGCGCTCATCCCCGAGATCGACGCCTGGAGGAACGGGCGTCCCGTCTCGGCCGCCCGCATCTGCGTCTGGGCGATGTGCTGGGCCGAGTTGCCAGAGCGCCGGTACGAGCGGTTGTTGGTGCTCACGACGACGACCTCCGCGCCGCGATCGACGAAATCCCGGACCAACGGCCCGAACGCCGACTCGAAGCAGATCACGGTCGCCAGCCGGTGCCCGTTGACCCGGAAGATGGTCCGCTCCTCCCCGGGCGTGTAGTCGTACGGGATGCGGTCGACGATCCCGGTCCAGTCGACCAGCGAACGGAACGGCACGTACTCGCCGAACGGGACGAGATGCTCCTTGGCGTACGTGCCGGCGAGGCGGCCGTCCGGCGTGTACAGCAAGTTCTCGTTGAAGTCGCGTCCGTCGGGCGCGGGGACGGCCGCGTTGGCGAGCACGTCCGCACCGTGGCGGGCGCCCAGCGCGACCAGGCGGCTGCGGAGGCCCGGGTTGCTCTCGGGGCTGAACTCGTCGAGCGCCGATTCGGGGAACACCACCAGGTCGTACCGACCCCGCAGCCGGTTCGCGAGCGCGAAGTGCTGCTCGGTGAGATATCCGCCGCGCTTCTCTTCTGTCGTCAGGTAGCGGTCCTGGTCGTTGCCCTGGAGCATGGCGACGCGGAGCTCTCCCGACGGGTGGGTCTGATGGCGCACCACATCGGCACCGGCGACGAGCACGACGACCACACCGACACCCGCGGTCGCAGCGACGATCGATCGCCGCCCGTGCGCACGGAGCGCGACGGCCAGCTCGACCAGATAGGCGTTGAACACGACGAGCACGAACGACACGAGCGCGACGCCGCCCCAGCTCGCCACCGCGCGCGGGCGGGAAGTCGTGGAGCGCCACGCCGAGGTCGCCCCACGACAGGCCGCCGAAGGGCCAGCGTGCGCGGAGTGCCTCGGGGACGACCCACGCCGCCGCGATGAGCCACGGTGATCGGAGACCGGCGCGGTTCATGCAGCCGACGAGGTACCCGGTGAGTGCCGTGTACGCCGCCCATCCGGCGACGAGCGGCACGATCGCAACGAACCCGAAGTACCAGAGCCAGTACAGGAGGATCCCGGCGAACACGACGCCGAACACGAACCCGTACAGCGCAGCGCGACCGGGCGTCTCGCCCCGCCACGCCCACACCAGCGGGACGAGCGCCACGAGCGCCAGCGCACCGACGTCGAAGGCCGGGAAGGCGAGCGCCAGGAGTACGCCCGATAGTGCGGCCGCCCCCATGCGGCGTTGCACCCCGCGATCGCGCACGACCCTGCCGAGACGACTCATCAGATCATGGTCGCATTCGGAGGCTTCGAGACGACGTCAGCCCGATTCGATGGATGTCACGCGCAGTCGCGGCAGAGCATGCGCTTGGCGTCGGCGAGTTGACTGCGTGGGAGGACCAGGAAGCAGGACGCGCACAGGAACTCTCCGGGCCGCCGAGGAACGATGCGCGCCGGCCCGTCACCACGTTCGTCGACGTCGGGCTCCTCCTCCTCGGCCTCCTCCTCCTCGTCCTCGAGCGTCGCGCTCGCGGTCCGCTCCTGGAGTAGGACGTCGAGCGGCTCCTCGACGTCGTCGGGGTGCAGCTCCTCGTCGAGATCGACGACATCTTCTTCTTCGTCGGTCGTCTCGGCCGCCGCCTTCGCCGGCTCGGCCACCACGACCTCGCCCTCGACCGCGGCGTCGTCCTCCTCTTCGGCCTCGTCGTCGAGCGCGACGTCTTCGTCGTCTTCGAGGTCGTCGTCCTCGAGCTCGTCTGCATCTTCGAGGTCGGGTTCGTCGAGGGATTCCTCGTCGAGCTCGGGCTCTTCCTCGTCGAGGTCGTTGTCGCTCATGGGTGTTCAGCTCCGCGAGGCGTCTGCCGGAAGGAACGGCCCCCGCTGCGCCTCGCTGACCGGCGGGTTCCGGGGCCGTGGGGCCGCGGAGTATAACGCCGCGTCCCCAAGGTGCTGCACAACGGGTCGACGTGCTCGCGCATTCCCCACGAGCTGGTGCGACCGGCCGGCAAGGAGAGAACGAGGGGGTCCAGGAGACCGTTGGGGCCACTGTTTGGCCCGCACTGCCCTGGCAGCGAGGTTATTCCAGCGTTCTCTACTTGGTCTCCCGGACCCCCCAACACCCCGCACCGCCCCTTCCGAACGAGCTCCGCGGCATCGCCACCGGAAGATCCACGACCGGCATCACGGCGCAGGGGTGACGAGTAGTACGCCCGAGATCCGCAGCCGTGTCAAGCGCCAACCGCGCCCGGAGCGGCATCGTGACCAGCACCGTCGCGCGTCGATGCTGCTCAGCGCGTTCCGAGATTTTTTCGCTCGATCTACGACCGCGGCGCGGCGCGGCGCTGCTCGGCGGCGCGCTCGGCCGTCAGACGCTCCAACTCGTAGGTCGTGTGATCGACGTGGCGCATCGTCGCCGCGACGGCGCGGTGGCCCGCCTCGTCCGCGATCAGGCGGTGCATCTCCTGGCAGACCCGGCGGTACGCGGGATGGCCCTGGGGCGAGGTCCGCAGCTCGAGCATGTGCATCGCCTCGCGGGCGTTCATCTGGACGGCGAACCGGACGCGGTACGCGAGGGACACCGCGTAGGGGGCCTGCTCCGGGAGCGCGGGCGCCAGCGCGTCGTAGAGACCGGCCGAGACGGCCATGGCGTCCTCGAAGGGCTCGGCGAGGCCCGCCTCGGCGACCGCTTCGGGGACGTCGTAGCCGTGGGCGGGCGACAGCGGCTGCCATTCCATCGTCAGCATCCGGTGGCGCTGCAGGTCCCGGAACGCTCCGTAGTCGCACAGGACGTCGAACCGGTAGTCGGTGCGCTCGAAGGCCCGGCCCGGCTTGTGGCGCCGGTTCGACCGGTCCCCCACGTACGCGCGCAGCAAGGCCGCCCGCTCGTCGGTGGAGAGGCGCCGCACCCGGGCCCGGATCTGGTCCTCGGGGAGGTTCGTGTGCGGGTAGCACACTGCGGCCAGGAGCTTCTCCTCGCCGTCCGGGTCGAAGTCGGTGAGGACCACGGCGGGGCGCGGCTCGGGCGCGTCGCCGGCGAGCAGACGCTCGACGAGCTCGGCGGTCGCCTGGCGCGTGCCGGTGAGGTACTCGGTCCACGCGCCGCCGCGCTCGGGCCGGTCGACGCGGGTCAGGAACGACGGGATGACCTTCCGGAGCTCGTGGAGCATCATCTCCGCGTACTGCTGCGCCTCCGGGAGCGGGTGCGCGCGCATGCGCAACAGCAGCGCCTCGAAGGCCTGGCCGGTGCCGTAGATGCCGACGTTCGACAGCGTCGCCCCCGGGAGGATGCCGCGGGCGGCGTCACACGCCTTGGCCTTGATCGTCTGTTTGTACACGAAGTCCGAGTCGCCCGGCTCCTTCGGGTACCGGGCGCGCGCCCACTCCATGAGCTCGGGAAGCATGCGGGCGTACGTATCGAAGAGCACGTCGAGGTCGGCCACGTAACGCGCCCCCAGCGGCGAGCGGGCGATCTCCGGGTCTCGCCAATACCGGTACCTGCCGCCGAGCCGGCTGTCATACGGGATGTAGCGGGTCGACTGCTCGAGGTAGGCCATGAGGCGGCCCCACTCGAGGATCTTGGTCAGCAGGTTCGACGCCTGCTCGCAGGCCAGGTGCACGCCTCCGAGCTGCGCCACCGAGTCGTCGCCGTACTCGAAGAACACCCGGTCGTAGAGCTCCTCCGCCCGCCGGAGCCCGATCGTGGCGTCGACGGTGAGATCGCCGGTGAGGTCGAGGTCGCCGACGAACTCGTCCAGGAAGAGGCGCCGCAGGCTCTTGGGCGACCGCGAGTAGCGGGCGAAGAGCGCCCCCTTCACGACCTCGGGCAGGTTCACGAGCGCGAAGACAGGCGCGTCGAGGTTCGTGAAGTACGGGCGCAGCACCGCCTGCTCCTGATGGGTGAAGCGCTCGGGCACGTATTGCATGCGGCGGTCCGGGTCCGGTGGACGGGACGCTGATCGTACCGGCGCCCCTCGACGGGTCGGCGGATGGCGGCGAGCCCGACCCGCGCCGCTTACACGAGCAGCCTGATGGCCGCCGGGACGAGCCTGACCACGAGCTCGGCCGTCCGGCCCTGCGGGCGTCCGTCGACCTCGACCGCCAGGCGACGGCCGCAGACCTCGATCTCGACGCGGCGCGCCCGCCCCGCGCGCACGTCGGGGTGAGGCAGGTGCGTCCCGGTCGGGAGCCGGCGGCGCATCCCGCGGCGCGCCCGGCGAGCGAGCGCGTACACCTGGACCTCGGCCCAGCCGTCGCCCGGGTGACCACGGGGGACGAGGTCGGCTCCCCGCAGGAATTGGCCGTTCGCGACGACCACGCTGGTGGCGCGGCCGCTGAACCACGCCCGCCCGTCGACGCGCACCGTGATGTCCGCCGCCCGAGCGGTCCACCGCAGCCGATCCGGCGGCGTCCCGAGCACCACCGCGTTGACGGCAGCGACGGCGCCGACCGGTTCGGCGGGGCTGTCGTCGGCGTCGATCGCGAGCGCGTCGATCGCGAGCGCGTCGATCGCGACCTCGGTGGCGCCGGAGCCATCCGACCCGAGTCCGAGGGCGCGCGCGAGGTCGGACCGGGGCGACGGTCGGAAGCGCACGAGCCCACCGGGCCGGCTCACCGCGGCGGCGACGAGGGCGGAGTCGTCGCCCGCGACCTCGACGTCGGGCGGGCTGGTCGCGTTGTGTCCCCACGGCTCGCCGTGGCGCAGCGGACGCGTCACCGACCAACCGCGCTCGACGCCGCGATCACGCCGCGGAAGCAGGCGTCCGCCGCGGCGCGCGCGGCCGCAGCCGTCTCCGGCTTCGGCGCGACGTCGCCAATCTGCCGGAGGAGGTCGATGCACTGCTTGACGTGGCGGACGAAGTCGCCTCCGGTCATGTCGGCATCCTCGGCGAGCACGTCGGCGAGGTCCTTGCCCGCCACCCACTCGTACGCGTACGGGATGAAACCCGGGTCCAGTGCACGCGTCTCCGGCAGGCCGGCGTCGTCCTCGTTGTGGTTGAGGTCCTGGGAGATGCGTTCGACCGCACGCCACCGTGTGGCGAGCTCGCGCGTAGGCCACCGTCCCGGCGCGAGTGGACCGGCGCCGTCCGGACCACGCCGCTCGTACGTGAAGCACGACGCCATCCCCGCGATCTCGGACGAGTCGAGATCGTCCAGGAGCCCTTCACGGAGCGACTCGGCGACGACGAGGTCGGTCTCCGTGTAGAGGTGGGCGAGGACGTCGCCCACCTCCGTGACCGACCAGTCTTCGACGTATCCCCACGCTTCGAGGACGCGCAGAACCCGGTCGAACTGGCGGGCGAGGCTCTCGCTGCGCCCGCGCACTCGTCGCTCGAGGCGCGCCACGTCGCGTTCGAGGCGCTCGGCCGACGCGGCGGCCCGGACCCGCACCTCGTGCTCCCGGTCGCTTGCGACCGGATGCCCGGCGAGCTGCTCTTCCAGGTCGGACGCCCGATCGGTGTGGCGGCGGTCGTGCTCCCGGGCCCCGCCGCCGCGCCGAGCCCGCACGCGACGGAGGCGATCCGCGACTGTGCGCCGGAAGTCGCTGCGGCGCGGCGCGTACGGCACGGGCAGTTCGATGTGTGCCGCGGGCGTCGGGAGCCCGTCGAAATCGCCGGCGCCCAGCCGGAGAAGCTCGCCGCTTTCGCTGAGCGCGAGCACCTGCGGGGCGCCCCGGCGGCTTCGCTCGTGGCCGAGCACGGCAACGAGACCGTGCCGGCCCGGCCGCACGACCACATCCCCCGGCTTGAGGCGCTCGATCGCGTCCGCGGCGCGGCCGGAGTTGCGGCGCCCGCGCCGTTCGGCGTCCAGCGCGGCGCTCAGGCGGCGGTAGCCATCGATGTCGCCGGGTCCCCGCCGGGCAGTGTCGCGGTGTCGGGCCAGCGCCTCGCGGCTGCGCTCCAGCTGACGTTCGAGCCCGACGACGTCCCGGTCGGTCTGAAACTGGGCGAACGACAGGTTCAGAAGGTGGTGCGCGACGTCCGCCGGGTACCGCTGCACGAGGTTCGCGGCCATGTTGTAGGTCGGCCGGAACGACGAGCGCAGCGCGTACGTGCGGCGCGAGGCCAGGGACGCGACCTGGTCGAAGGGCACGAACGGGCTCCAGCACACGACGCCGTACCCGACGTCGTCGATGCCGCGCCGCCCGGCGCGTCCGGTGAGCTGCGTGTACTCACCCGGCGTGAGGAACTCGTGCTGCTCACCGGTGAACTTGGACAGCTTCTCGATCACCACCGACCGGGCCGGCATATTGATCCCGAGCGAGAGCGTCTCCGTCGCGAACACCATCTTCACGAGGCCGGCGGCGAACGCCTCCTCGACCGCCTCCTTCATCGGGGGGACCATGCCGGCGTGATGGGCGGCCAGGCCGGCCTCGAGACCGGTGATCCATTCGCCGTAGCGCAGGACATCGAGGTCCTCGTCCGACAGCGCGTCCGTGTGCCCCTCGGCGATGCGGCGGATCTCGGTTCGTTCGTCCGCGCTGGTCAGCCGGAGCCCGTCGGACACGCACTGCTGCACGGCCTGATCGCATCCGGCGCGGCTGAACACGAACGTGATCGCCGGCAGCATGCGCCGCTCGGACAGCACCTCGACGATCTCGAAGCGCCGCGGGGTGCGGAGCCGGCTCCGGGGACGCCCACGCCCGCCGGGTCGCCGTCCACCGCCCGAGTCGAGACGCGCCGCTTCCGGGTTGGGGCGCGCCTCCCCGTCCCGGTCGACGAACGTCGGGAGCAGGTGGACCTGGTCACTGCCGCGCTCCCCCACCATGTACAGATGCTCGAGGCGCACGGGTCGCCGCTCCTCGATCACCGCCGCCGTCTCGCCCCGGACCGTCTCGACCCAGGCCGCGAACTCCTCCGCGTTCGACACCGTCGCCGACAGGCATACCAGGCGGACGTCGGGCGGGAGGTGGATGATGACCTCCTCCCACACCGCGCCCCGGTACGGGTCCTGCAAGTAGTGCACCTCGTCGAGGATGCCGAAGCGCAGCCCCTCGAGCGTCGGGGACCGCGCGTAGATCATGTTGCGCAGCACTTCGGTCGTCATGACCACGACCGGCGCGTTGCCGTTGATCGAGTTGTCCCCGGTGAGGAGCCCGACACGCCGGGCCTCGTACTCATGGCTGAGATCCCCGAACTTCTGGTTCGACAGCGCCTTGAGCGGCGTGGTGTAGAAGGCTTTTCCGCCGTCGTCCAGGGCAGTGGCGATCGCGTACTCCGCGACGACCGTCTTGCCCGACCCGGTCGGCGCGGCGACGAGCACCGATTCGCCGTGGTCGATCGCGTCCAGCGCGCGGCGTTGGTAGGGGTCGAGCGGGAACGGCCGGCTCGACTCGAACGAATCGCGCCGGCCGGCGTGCTCGTCCGCGACCCGCGCTTCGGTCACGACCTCACGGCGTGCTCGCCGACGGTGGTACCGCCGGCGTCGACTCGGCGGGCAACGTCGCTTGGGGAACCGACAGCGGCGTGCTGATGCTCGGCTGCTGCGACCCCGAGTTGTCGTCGGGCCGCAGGAACCAGATCAACGCGACCGTCACGACGAGAACCGCCACGACCGCGGCGGCCGCCGTCATGACTTCGCTGCGGCTCCGCGGAGGCTTGTACGCGTCGCGGCGGCGACGGGGTGGGCTCATCGCTTCAACACCCTCCCGATGATGATCGATATCTCGTAGAAGATGTACATCGGCACGGCCATGAAGAACAACGAGTATGGGTCCTGACTGGGCGTGATGACGGCGGCGAAGACCACGATGATCACGGCTGTCGGCCGCCGCCACCGGCGTAGCTGCCGCGTCGTCAGCACCCGCGCCAGCAACAGGAACATCAGCACCACGGGGAACTCGAATGCAACCCCGAACGCCACCGCCATGAGCGAGACGAAGGACAGGTACTTGTCCGCGGTCAGCTCGGGTCGCAGCTGAGACCCGCCGACATCGAGCAAGAACTCGAGGGCCTTCGGGAGCGTGAGGAACGCGACGAACGCGCCGATCGCGAACAGCACGATCGACGAGAAGACGAACGGGATCGCGTAGCGCTTCTCCTTCGGGTTGAGGCCCGGCGTGATGAAGCGCCATAGCTCGAACAACCAGACCGGCAGCGCCAGGACGATGCCCCCGTACGTGGCGATCTTGATGCGGGTGAGAAACGCGTCGAGTGGACCGAGGAAGATGAGCGCGTCCTTCTCGCCCGCCGTCGCATCCCGGTAGTACGTGATGAGGAACCTGATGATCGACTCGGAGAAGATGAAGCAGACGATCGCGCCGAGGGTGACGGCAATGATCGAGATGACGATGCGGCGTCGAAGCTCGCTCAGGTGCTCGACGACCGTCATCCGGCCGCCGTTCTCGGCGGTTGCCACGGAGTCTGTTACGAGGTGGTGTCAGCCGGCGGCGGCTCGGGAGGCGCGGAGTGATTGGGCTTGCGAGCTTCGATCTGCCTGGGGTTGTCGTCGTCCCGGTGCGAAGAGCCGAAGTCGTCGTCATCATCGTCGTCGCGGAACGCGCCCTCGATGTCGTCCCGAAAGCCCTGCTGGAACTTGCGGAACTCGCGATAGCCGCGCCCGACCTGCCGGCCGATCTCGGGCAACTTGCTCGGGCCGAACACCACCAGAGCCACGACGAGGACCACGAGGATCTCGAGCGGGCCGATCTGCGGCATCGAGCTCCTTTCGCGCCGTTCCCCCACAGATGATGGTACTCGTGAGGGTCGCGAACTCCGTCTCGGGCCGGTGCCCGTATGCCCTTGTTCCGGGCGGGCGCGAGGCTGCGATGATGCGGGCTCCGTGCGACCGATCACGTTCGCCCACCGGGGCGCCCGCACCGAGGCCCCCGAGAACACACTGCCGGCATTCCGGCGCGCGCTCGAGCTCGGCGCCCAGGGGCTCGAGACGGATGCGTGGATGTCCGGTGACCGTGAGGTCGTGCTCGTCCACGACCGTGTCGCCCGCCGGGGCTTCCGTCGCCGCAGCGTCACGAAGTCGACCGCGGGCGAGCTCGCCGAACTGGGCGTGCCCCGGCTCGCGGACCTTTACGCCGAGCTCGGCTCGGCGTTCGAGCTGTCGGTCGACGTCAAGGATCGCGCCGCGGCCGAACCGATCGTCGACCTCGCCCGCGCCGCCGGCAACGAGGCCCCAGGCCGGCTGTGGCTCTGCCATGCCAGTGTCCGCTTCCTCGCCGGCCTCCGCGAGCACATGCCGGACGTGAAGCTCGTGCACTCGCGGCGCCGCCAGCACATCGAAGCGCCTCTCGAGCGCCACGCCGCCGATTTGGCGTCGTCCGGGATAAATACGATGAACTTCCACCACTCGGAATGGACCGCGGGGCTCGTGGCGCTGTTCCGCCGCTTCGACGTGAAGGCCTTCGCGTGGGACGTGCAGGAGGTCCGCCACCTGAGATCGATGCTGCGCTTGGACGTCGACGCGCTCTACTGCGACCGCGTCGACCGCATGGTCGCAACGGTGAGCGAGTGGGGCGAACAGCGAGACGCAGAACCCTGAGCGAAGAAGCCGCTACAGGAAGCCGAGGTCGTTCAGCGGCCAGATGCGCACGAACACGCGCCCGACGATCGACGACTCCTTGATCGCACCGAAGAACCTCGAATCCTTCGACGCCGGGCGGTTGTCGCCCAGCACCAGGATGTCGTCGGCCGGAACGTTGGTGGCGGGGATGTCACCTTCCCCGTTCGAGCACGTCGGGCCCGAGTTCGGCGCGCACGTCTGCACGCCCTTTTGCAGGTACGGCTCCTTGAGTGGCCGCCCATTGATCAGCACCGAGCCGTTGTGGGTGGAGAACGACTCGCCCGGCAGGGCGATCACCCGCTTCACGAGATCCTTGATCTCTCCGTTGGCGTCCTCCGCCTTGGGCGGTGTTTCGAAGACGACGATGTCGCCACGGTTCACGTCGTGCAACCGATAGCTCACCTTGTTGACGAGCACTCGGTCGCCGACGTTGAGCGTCGGCTTCATCGACTCGGACGGGATATAGAACGCCTGGAACAGGAACGTCTTGATGAGGATCGCGATGAGCAGGGCGCTGCCGATCAGGATCGTCCACTCGATGATCGTTCGCCGCGTCTTGCGGCCCTTATCCGACCGCTTCGAACGCCCGCCCGGTTGGGAGCGCGCCTGACCCTCGACCGTCTGGGACTCGAAATGAGGCGCCGTCGTGTCGACGGCGCCGGGGTCGAGGTCGGTCACGCAGCCTGCTCCACTGGCGAACATCCTCGCACGCGGCGGTGTCAGTCGCGGTAGCGGGTCAGGAGTCGATCGGCCGCTTCGGCCCCGACCGTTTGGAGCTCGGCGGGCTCCACGACCCGTACCGCCGGGCCCAGGTCGAGCAGCAGCCGCTCGAGCCAGGCCCGCTCGCTGACGGCCAGGACCACCCGCCACGATCCGTCCGGCCGCTCCGCGGCTTCCTCGGCGGGGTAACTCTCCACCACCCACGTCGCGCTGGGATCGAGCTCGAGCGTCACGCGAGGGTCGTCGGTGCGGGGGTGGTAGACGCTCTCTCCGAAATCGGGCTCCTCGCCGGCGGCGGGATCGAAGCGCTCTCCCGTCGGCCGGACCGCCCGAATGCGGTCGAGTCGGAACAGCCGCTCGCCCTCGGCCTGATGACAGTACGCCGCCGCGTACCAATGGCCGAACGTGTGGAACACGGAACGGAGGTCGATCTTTCGCGTCGTCGTCGCGTCCCGTCCGAACGAGTAGTAGTCGATCTCCACCCGTTCGTGCGCGCCGGCGGCGCGCCGCAGTGCGTCGAGGTGGGCAGGCTCGCCGACCTCGACCGCGAGACCTTCCGCCGCGCCCAGCACGCTCGCGAGCTTGTCGAGCGCGCGGGCCAGCGCGCCGTGCTCGTCGGACCCCGGCACGGCCAGCAGCGCCCGACCGGCGGTCAGGAGCCCGAGGCCCTCCTCCGCGGAGAGCCGCAGCGGGCGATCGAAGTACTCGGCGAATCGGATCCAGACGTGGCCGTCCACGATCTCGACCTCGATGAGGCGATCGGGCGTGTACGGCGGCAGCCCGCACAGCGGGAGGAGCTCGAGGTCGTGTTCGAGCTCGGCCTCCGAGACGCCGAAGCGGGCGGCGATCTCCTCGAGGGCGGCGCCGGGATGCTCGGCGATCCAGGGCACGAGCGCCAGCACCCGCCGCAGGCGGGACCCTGCCAGCGGCCGCGGGCTCACGCCGCGCCTCGCCCGATTCCCTCGAGCCACGCGACCATCTCGGCTCGCAGCTCGGGCGGAGCGAGGACCTCGGCCGCGTCGAGCAGGCCGAGCACGAACGACCGGAACGCGGCGGTGTTCGTGACGGGGAGCTCCAGGACGACGCTGCCGTCGCCGCGGCGCTCCCTGACCGCGGACTCGCCGACCTGGTCGACCACGGCCGACGCCTGTGATGCGTCCACGAGCACGCGCGCAGCCACGACGTCCTCCTCGCCGTACTGCCATGGCTCGTCCCGGAGGACCGCGCCCGGCTCGAGCCTCGCGGGCGGCTCGAACGCGCGAGCAGGCCCGGCGTCGACGTCGCCCTCGATGCGGTCGACGCGAAACGACCGCTGTTCGCCGCGGTCGTGGTCGTGGCCGACGACGTACCAGTGCCCCCGCCGGAACAGGATCCCCCAGGGATCGACGCGTCGGCCCTCCCCGCGGTACGTGAACGTGACGGTCGAACGTGTGCGGTACGCGTCGAAGAGGGCGGGGAGCGCGGGGACCGTTGGCAGTGCGGCGAGCGTGTGCGCGGCCTCGCCTTCGCGCCCGCCGAGCTTCCACAACGCCTCGGCCGGCGCCGGACCGCCCTCGAGGCGCACGGCGGTGACCGCGACGTGCAGCGCCGCCTGCTCCTCGGCGGTGAGGTCGAGGGACGGCAGGTAGTACTCGTCGGGTGGGATGCGGTACCCCTGCTCCGGGCCGAGATCGTCGACCGACTCGAGACGGACCGGGATGCCGATCCCGCGCAACGTGTCCTTGTCCCGTTCGAACTGGCGGCGGTACGAGAGCTTGTCTTCGGGATACCCGGGGACGAGATCGACGATCTCCTCGAGCGTCAGTGGCCGGCGCGTGTCGAGAAGTGTGGCAACGAGGTTAGTGAGCCGCTCGAGCCGGTCTGTCATTGCGGCCGGGCGCGCTCGGCGGCGAGCACTCCGGCCGCGCCGGCGGCGAGGAACATCGCGGGGTCGGCGGCAGCCGGCCGTCCCATCGACACCACCTCGAGCCCGGCCTCGGCGAGCAGCCCGAGGACGTCGGGTGGCATGACCTCGACGAGGTCGTGGCGCGCCTCGATGCCGGCCCCGGCGAGGTCGGCGCGGAGACGAGTCTCCTCGTCGCCCCCGAGGCGGGGCACGGCCACCGCCACTCGCTCCCGGCATGCCAGCCGCAACGCCGTCTGGGTGTGGTGCGACAGCCCGACGTGCCGTGACCGCGGGTCTGCGAACGAGACGCGCAGGCACGCGATCGGCTGGCCGTCGAGCGCGGCGGCGGCGTCGAGGATGCCCCCGACCTCCATGCCCGAGAACCCGAGCCGGGTGTTCGTGCCGACGATCCCGGGGCCCATCGCGACGACGACGGCGTCGACACCGGCGACGTGGCGCGCCACCGCCAGCGCTGAGAAGATCGAGACGGCCTCGTAGTCGCCACCGAACGCGTGCCCGCAGGTGATCGTGGCGTCGATCAGGCCGCGGTCCCGGAGCGCGAACGCGAGGTCAGAGAGCGCGAGCGGGAGGCCGGCCCCGTCGGTCATGACGTAGGCGAGCCGGGCATTCGGGGCCCATTCCTTGAAGGCCACCGCCGCGGCCGGCAGCTGACTGTGCAGCGCCGCCGCCACGACCGGCATGCCTTCGATCGACTCGACCTCGGCCAGCTCCTCCAGATGCTCCTCGGCGCTCCCCACGTCGGCCTGCAGGCTCGTGTACCGCCCCTTGATGATGTGGCCCGGCCCCCGTTCCGCCCACCGCTCCCGTTCGAGGTTCCAGTGCACGACGTGCCACCCACCTGTGCCCAACCCGAGCTCGACCGCCGTCGTGTTGACCACGACGCGGTCCCCCACCCCGACGGTGCCGGTCAGCTGAGTGAGGACGTACGCGCGCTCGTTCCCGTCACCCAGGTCGACCTCGACGCGCTGCAGCCCGGGCCGCTCCATGAGCAGCGTTGTTACCTTCCCGGACCGGAACGACGGCATGACCTGAGGTTAGAAGCCCGGACCGAACGAGCGCGTTACTACAGGCTCGAGATCAGCCGCTCGACGCGGTCGTCGCGCGCTTTGAACGGGTCCTTGCACAGCACGGTGCGTTGTGCCTGGTCGTTCAGCTTCAGGTGGACCCAGTCGACCGTGTAATCGCGCTTTCGCTCCTTGGCCCGCTTGATGAAAGCACCCCGCAGGCGGGCGCGCGTCGTCTGAGGTGGGACCGTCACGGCGGTCTCGATGTCGCTGTCGCGCACGGTCCGCTGGAGGTGTCCGCGCCGTTCGAGCAGGTAGTACAGCGACCGGGCCCGGGTGACGTCGTGGTACGACAGGTCGAGCAGCGCGACGCGCGGGTGCGTCAGCGGGAGGTCGTGGCGCTTCCGATACGCCTCGATCAAGTGGTACTTGATGACCCAGTCGACTTCGGTATCGAGAGACAACGGGTCCTTCTCCAGCTGCGTCATGGCGTGCTCCCACATGCGCAGCGCCTGCTCCTCGAGTGGCGCGAGGCCCCGCCGCTTGGCGAACCGCAGGGCGCGATTCAGGTACTCGGTCTGGATCTCGATCGCCGAGAGCTCGCGCCCGTTGGCGAGGCGCACGCGCCGACGGCAGGTGAGGTCGTGGCTGATCTCCCGGATGGCGCGGATCGGGTTCTCGAGCGTCAGGTCGCGCCAGGGGCTGGCGTCCTCCTCGAGCATGCGCAACACGACCGACGTCGCGCCGATCTTGAGGAACGTCGTGTACTCGCTCATGTTGGAGTCGCCGACGATCACGTGGAGGCGCCGGAACCGTTCGGCGTCGGCGTGAGGCTCGTCGCGTGTGTTGATGATCGGTCGTGACCGCGTCGTCGCGCTCGACACGCCCTCCCAGATGTGCTCGGCCCGCTGGCTCACGCAGTACATCGCGCCGCGGGCGGTTTGGAGCACCTTGCCGGCGCCGGCGTAGATCTGCCTGGTCACGAGGAACGGGATCAGGACGTCGGTGAACTTGGCGAAGTCGCCGTCCCGCTCGACGAGATAGTTCTCGTGGCACCCGTACGAGTTGCCGGCCGAGTCGGTGTTGTTCTTGAACAGGAAGACCTCGCCCCGGATGCCCTCCTCGCGCAGGCGTTGCTCGGCGCTTCGGACGAGGCCCTCGAGAATGCGCTCACCGGCCTTGTCGTGGACGACGAGATCGTCGATCGAGTCGCATTCCGGGGTCGCGTACTCGGGGTGGCTGCCGACGTCGAGGTACAGCCGGGCGCCGTTCTCGAGGAACACGTTGCTGGAGCGGCCCCACGACACGACCCGCCGGAACAGGTAGCGCGCGACTTCGTCCGGGCTCAGCCGCCGTTGCCCGCGTAACGTGCACGTGACCCCGTACTCGTTCTCGAGACCGAAGATTCGGCGCTCCACAAGGGGAGCGTACCGGCACTTGCCTGGCTTCCCCGACCGCTTCGGTGACCGCCGTAGGATCATGTGGTGGTGCCGATGGAGCGATTGACCTGGGTGAGCGGGTCGTTCTCGGCGCACGTGCTCAACGCGCGTTTGCGCTCGGAGGGCATCGACGCCGAGCTGCGCGGCCCGGTGGACGGGCCGTACGCGCTCACGGTGGGCGATCTCGCCCGCGTCGACGTATACGTGCCCGCCGATCAGATGGACGACGCCCAGCTCGTCGTGCTCGCGTCGGAGGTCGACGCGACCCTGGCGGCACCAAGCGAGTGGAGCGGCAGGAAGAAGACCTGGAGCCCTTGGGCACGGGTCGCCGCGGGCGCCGCGCTCCTCGCCGCCGCGATCGCGCCGATCGCGCTGTACGCCCGACTCGGCTGACGTTCTGCCTGGTCAGCCGGCCAGCACGCGGCCGAGCTCGTCGCCCTTGACTCGTCGGAATGCGCGGCCGATGGCGCCCCGTTGGAGCACGGCCACCTCGAGCTGCTCGGGCGCAAGCGGCTGGCCGTCGTTCTCACCAAGTACCGACGCACCGAGCCGGATCGCGTCGTCGATGCTGAGGCCCGACTGGTACCGGGTGTCGAGCATCTGCGCGATGGCTTCGGCCTGGCCGCCGAGGACCGTGTGGCCTTCCTCGTCCTGGACCGTGCCGTCGTACAGGATGTGGAACAGCTCGTCACCCTGCGACGTGTCGCCCACTTGGGCAACGAGGATCTCGACCTCGTACGGCTTCATCTCGTGGGTGAAAACCTGCCCGAGCGTCTGCGCATAGGCGTTCGCGAGCGACCGCGCGGTGACGTCCTCCCGCGAGTACGCGTACCCCTTCAGGTCGGCGTGCCGCACGCCCGCGATCTTGAGCATCTCGAACTCGTTGTACTTGCCGACCCCCGCGAACGCGATGTGGTCGTAGATCTCGCTGATCTTGAACAGCGTGCGCGACGGGTTCTCCGCCACGATCACGATGCCGTCCGCCGCTTCGAGCGCGATGAGACTTCGGCCGCGTGCGATGCCCTTCCGCGCGTAGTCGGCCCGGTCCTTCATGACCTGCTCCGGCGACACGTAGAAGGGCATCGTCATTCGCCGGCACCCTCCTCCGGGCCGCCGAGTAGCGCGGTGGCGCGTCGTGCGACATCTTCGTCGGGGAGGGAGCGGTACCCATCGGCGTCGATCACCGCAACCGTCGGGAAGATGCGGCGTACGAGGTCGGGGCCGCCGGTGGCGGTGTCCTCGTCGGCCGCCGCGAAGAGCGACCGAACGGCCAGGTCGATCGTGTCATCCGCCGACATTCCCTCGCGCCACGCCGCCTTGATCCAGTTCTTGGCGTGCACGCCGCCGGAACCGTTGACCTGGAAGTCGGCTTCCTCGTACTTCCCGCCGGTGGCGTCGTAGCTGAACACGCGGCCGCGCCCGCGGCGCTCGTCGAAGCCGGCGAAGAGTGGCACGACGATCAGACCCTGCATGGCGGCGGGAAGGTTGGTGCGGACCATCTGTGCGAGCTGGTTGGCCTTGCCCTCGAGGGACAACGGCTCGCCCTCGATCTTCTCGTAGTGCTCGAGCTGGGTCTGGAACAGACGGACCATGTCGGTGCCGGGACCCGCGACGCCGGCGATCGCGACGCCCGAGAGGTCGTCGGCGGGAAACACCTTCTCGATCCGCCGGTTGGCGATCGTGTAGCCGCTGGTGGCACGCCGGTCGCCGGCGAGCACGACGCCGTCGGCGAACCGGATGGCGACGACGGTGGTGCCGTGCAGGATGTCAGCCGGAGCATGCTGCGCGCCCGCCGCCGGCGCCGACCCCGGGTCGGGCGGAGTGGTCCGCCGCAACAGCTCGGCGAACGAAGGTCCGGGGTCGAGACCGGGCCCGAACACGGGAAGCGGGCGCTCGTTCATCGCCGAGCGAGCCTACACGGGCGAAATCTCAGCGAACGCGGCCCAGCAATCGCCAGAACCGCAATCGTCGTCGCAGCCGCCGCACCGCGCGCTCGTCGTCGACGCCCTTGAGCACGTCGGCCGACGGCAAGTGCGACGCAGTCGCGCCGACGGGAACAGACGTGACCGGCTGTCCCGACCACTGCCCTCGGCGCTCACCTCGCCCGAAGGACTGCCCCGCCATGCCCGAGAGCCTACGCCGCCCTTCCCCGCAACCCCTGCGCCCGTTTCCGGGCGAGCCGCTCCCAGCTCGTGCGCTGCGAGCGATGCTTCGCGTCAACCGTCACGTACCGGGCGGGCGCGCATGAGCAGATCGGGATCCTCTCGGAACAGCCCGAGCGCGTTGTTGCAACGATGCAGAGCAACACCTCGGATCTCGACCGGTCCCATGGTCGTGATCGACGTGCAGCGAGATCCCCGGAGTCGGCTGGCACTCACAGAGTGCGCACACGCCGCCCTGGGCTCGAGAATTGTTCCTCGGCGGCTCAGACCGAACTTGTTGCGCAGGTGAATCTCACGTAGCTGTTCGAGGCGACGGTCGCGATTCTTCTCCCGCCAGCGCTTTGATCCGCTCTGGTTCGCCTGCTGCCACGCCTTGACGCGTGCGATCTCGCGCCGGGATTCTGTTGGTACCACTGCTTGCGACGCTCCCGTGCACGACTCGCACTCGTCTTTGTACTCGCGCGCCCTTTCCGTAGAAATCGTCGACGCTTCACGTTAGAACTCGTACGAGAGCAGGTTTGACAGCTATGTCCAGATCGTGACTCTTCAGTCCATTTGGGAGACGGATAAACGGTCTATTCCCCCCCTTTCTGAACATAGCTCTTTACGAAGTCCTCGGCGTTTTCTTCCAAGACGGAATCGATTTCGTCCAGAAGATCGTCGAGCTCTTCCTTGAGCTCTTCGCCTTGCTTCGTCGGCGCGAGGTCTTCGACTTCCTCGTCGACACGTTCCTTCGGCGCCTGACGCTGCTTGCGCTCTCGCTCGGGCATGCGGACCTCCTACGACGCCAGCCGAGACACCAACTCGGCGGGGGTCGTGCACTCCTCGAACAACGATTCGACATGGGCGCGCGTTCCTCGCAACGGCTCCATCATCGGGATGCGCCGAAGGGGGTCGCTGCCCACGTCGAGAATGAGGCTGTCCCAGTTGGCTGCGACGACGGCGTCCGCCCACTTCGCGAGACATTGACCCCGGAAGTACGCACGGGTGCTCGGAGGTGGTTCGGTCATGGCGGTCGTCACATCGGGCTCCTCCACCAACCGCTCGACCTTACCCGCCCGCACTACGCGCTCGTACAACGACTTCTCCGGACGCACGTCGTGGTACTGGAGGTCGAGCAGCGCCATCTTGGGGTCGTCCCACGGGAGCGAGTCCCGCTCGCGGTACGCGTCGAGGAGCTTGAGCTTCGTCACCCAGTCGAGCTGCCCGTCGAGCGTCATCGGGTCCCGCTCGAGCGCCGCGAGCGTCGCCTCCCATCGCTCGAGAACCTGCTGGCCGACCTCATCGCCTCCCAGGGCCTCGAGGCCGACGTCGTCGGCGTACTTCTGCGCCAGCCGCAGGAACTCCCATTGGAGATCGACCGCGGTCACCGTGCCGCCGTCGACGAGCTCGACGGTCGCGCGACACGTGGGATCGTGCGACACCGTACGCATCGACGGCACCGGCGAGACGATCGAGTAGTCCTTGTCGATGAAGTCGTCCTCGACCATCGCGAGGACGAGCGCGGTCGCCCCGACCTTCAGAAACGTGGCCACCTCGCACAAGTTGGCGTCGCCGACGATGACGTGCAGCCGCCGGTACTTCTGCGGGTCGGCGTGCGGCTCGTCGCGCGTGTTGACGATCGGGCGCTTCAACGTGGTCTCGAGCCCGACCTCCTCCTCGAAGAAGTCGGCCCGTTGACTGAGCTGGTAGCCGGTGTGGCCCGTCCCGTTCTCACCGCCGACCTTGCCGGCGCCCGTGAACACCTGGCGGGTCACGAACCACGGCAACAGGTGGCGGACCAACGTGACGAACGGGACGCTCCGGTCGACCAGATAGTTCTCGTGCGTACCGTACGAGTTGCCCTTGCCGTCCGTGTTGTTCTTGTAGACGACGATCTCCTGCCCCGCGCCCAACAGACGGCGCGCGGCTTGCATCGAACGGGCGAGAATCCGCTCCCCCGCCTTGTCCGCGCACACGAGCTCGAGCACGTCGGCGCATTCCGGTGTCGAGTACTCGGGGTGGGCGTGGTCGACGTAGTACCGCGAGCCGTTGGTGAGCACGGTGTTCACGAGATGCGTCTCGATCTCGGGCGGCGCCGCACCTTCGCGCGCGAACCCGCGGGCGTCGCGGCCGGGCGACTCGTCCTCGAAGTCCCACCCGACCTTCCGGTGTTCCACGTACGCGTTGATGAGCATCGACGACGCGAGCACGGGGTTGGCGTCCGAAGCTCCGCGGAGCACGACGCCGTACTCGGTCTCGATACCGCAGACTTTGGGGACGGCCACGGAATCAGCCTACCTGGCAGCCCTTCGCGCCTTTGTCGCCGGGAACGGCGACCGGCGGTCGCAGGTCAGAGGTACTGCCCGGTGGTGACGCGCTCGATCTGCCGGCCGCCACCGCTGCCCTCGTCGTCGGCGAGCAGCGTGCGCACGAACACGATGCGCTCACCCTTCTTCCCGGAGATCTTCGCCCAGTCGTCGGGGTTCGTCGTGTTCGGCAGGTCCTCGTGCTCGCGGTACTCCTGCCTGATCGAGTCGACGAGGTCGGTGGTGGCGATCCCCCGCGCACCGCCGGCGATCTGTCGCTTGATCGACATCTTCTTGGAGCGCCGGACGACGTTCTCGATCATGGCGCCGGAGGCGAAGTCCTTGAAGAACAGCACCTCCTTGTCGCCGTTCTGGTAGGTGACCTCCAGGAAGCGGTTCTCGTCGCCACCCGAGTACATGCGGTCAACCGCCGCGTCGATCATCGCGTCGATCGCATTCGATCTCCCGCCCGCCTTCGAGGTCTCGTCCTCGGCGATCGGGAGGTCCTCGCTGAGGTAGCGCCCGAAGATCTGGCGCGCGGCATCCTGGTCGGGGCGCTCGATCTTGATCTTCACGTCGAGGCGGCCGGGCCGCAGGATCGCGGGGTCGATGAGGTCCTCACGGTTCGAAGCGCCGATCACGATGACGTTCTTGAGGCTCTCGACGCCGTCGATCTCGGCGAGCAGCTGCGGAACGATCGTGCTCTCGATGTCGGAGGAGATCCCGGAACCGCGGGTGCGGAACAGGGAGTCCATCTCGTCGAAGAACACGATGACCGGGACGCCTTCCTCGGACTTCTCGCGCGCCCGCTGGAAGATGAGGCGGATCTGGCGCTCGGTTTCGCCCACGTACTTGTTGAGCAGCTCGGGACCCTTGATGTTGAGGAAGTACGAGCGCGTCGCGCTGTCGCCCGTCTTCTCGGAGACGCGCTTCGCGAGCGAGTTGGCGACCGCCTTGGCGATGAGGGTCTTTCCGCAACCGGGCGGCCCGTACAGGAGGATCCCCTTCGGCGGCTGGAGCTGGTGCTCGTGGAACAGATCGGCGTAGAGGTAGGGCAGCTCGACCGCATCCTGGATCTGGTCGATCTGCTCGTCGAGGCCACCGACGTCCGCGTAGGTGATGTCGGGCACCTCTTCGAGGATGAGCTCCTCGACCTCCGGGCGCGGGAGACGTTCGACGAGAACGCCCGACCGGGTCTCCATCAGGAGATGGTCACCGGCGCGCAGCCGCTCTCCCAGCAGGCCGCTGGCGAGCTCGCAGACGCGCTCCTCGTCGGCGCGGCCGACCACGAGCGCCCGCCGGCCGTTGTCGAGCAGCTCCTTGAGCGTGACGACCTCACCCGCGACATCGTGGCCGCGCGCGAGCACCACGTTGAGTGACTCGTTCAGCACGACCTCCTGCCCGCGCTGGAGCTCCTCGACATCGAGCTCCGGGTGCAACGCGACGCGCATCTTGCGACCGGCCGTGAACACGTCGACGGTGCCGTCGTCGTTCACCTCGAGGAACGTGCCGTACGCCGACGGCGGCATCGTGAGCTTCTCGACCTCTTCGCGCAGCGCGCCGATGTGCTCACGCGCCTCGCGCAGCGTCGCCGAGAGCTTCTCGTTCTGCGAGACCGCCTGGGCGAGCTGGCCCTTGGTCTCGAGCAGACGCTCCTCGAGCGTCCGCACCCGCTTGGGGGCGTCCTGGAGGCGGCGGCGCAGGACGACAACCTCTTCCTCCAGCGCCTTCGCCTGCTGCTGTAGCTCGCCGACCTGGCGTTCGTACTCTCCGAGGCGTCGCTCGTGCTCGGAGGCCACGTGACCACCTCCCACTGCGGACGGGCGCTCGACGCGCACCCTACACCCGGGTTCTCTGCGTCCCGGGGCACTTTGCAGACCACAAATTTACCCTACAGCGGCTTGACAAATTGACGGAATACGTTTGGGGCCATAGCCTGGTCGGTGAAGCTCGAAGTGGGTGACCCCCGATGCACCGGCACACCGACACCCTGACCGAGGAGAGGACGCCACGATGAAGGTCTGGATCGACCAGGACCTCTGCACCGGCGACGGCCTCTGTGAAGAGATCGCTCCCGACGTGTTCACGCTGCTCGACGACGGCCTTGCCTACGTCAAGGAAGGCGACAAGGTCTACGAGAACCCCGGCGGTGCCGAGGGGCTCGCCAACGTGCCCGGCGGCATGGAGGAAGCGGTGATCGAGTCCGCCGAGGAGTGCCCCGGGGAGTGCATCTTCATCGAGGTCGACTGACTCGCCGACACAGGCGCGTCACCCGATCGTCACGAAGCCCGGGTCCAGGACCCGGGCTTCATCGCGTAGCGACGTTCCCCCAACGCTCAGCGCTCCCCGGGCGGCGCCTCGGGTCCCCACCCCACGCGTGTGGTCGGGACGGACCGGGCGTACGCCGCCGACGTGGCCGTGTACGTGTCGTCGTCATCGTCGCCGCCGCTGAGCCATCCGAACGCCAGCCCCAGCGAGCCGACTGTCACCAGGATCCCGCCGGCGAAGCTCAGCGCGAACCCCAAGAACGGCAGCGGCGAGTCGCTCACGTACGCGCCGCGCGAGGTGACGTGGGTGTCCGGGTCGGTGAACTCCGCGTCGGGGTCGTACTGGCCCGTCTGCGTCACCGTGTAGATGATCCAGCCGACGCCGGCCGGGATCATCAAGAGGCCGATGACGATCGTCGCGATCCAGAGCCTGATCCTGGTCTTCCGTGTCATGCCTGCATCTCACCCGAGGGGAGCGGCGGCGTCCTGAGTAGCGGGTACTCAGATCGGACGGCCCGGGCCCCGCACCACCATTAGCCGACGAGGCACGGACCGGTGTCGGCCGATGTCTGGCCGCCTCCGGCGAGGACGGGGCCGAGAACGCTGTCGACCTCGCGTCTCGTCAGCGCGTACGCCGTCGACTCCTGACCCGGGTCGACCGCGAAGGCGACCCCCACCATCCGCCCTTGCTGATCCACGAGCGGTCCACCCGAGTCTCCCGGGGCGAGATTGGCGGCGAGCACATGCACGCGGCGGCTCGTGCGGCCGGTCCGGTAGATGTCGGTCCCGCTCGCGTTGACCGTCTCGGCGATGCGGGCGGGCGCGATCCGGAGCGGCCCACCGCCGGGATGACCGAACACCGCGCCCGTCATGCCGTCGTTGCCGTCGGCGAACGGCAGCGCGAACAACCGGAGATTGCGCACGCGCAACACCGCGATGTCACGCTCCGGGTCGAACGCCACGACGCTGGCGGAGAGGCGGCGGCCGTCGTTCGTGTCGACTTCGGTGCGCGGCTCCCCCGCCACGACGTGGGCATTGGTGACGACGAGGTTGGCGCCGGCGACAAAGCCGCTCCCCGCCTGGATCTGGTCGCACGCCTCGCCCTGGATCCTGAGCACCGACGCCGAAACGCGCGCGGCGACGTCCGGCGCGACGGCGTGGGTCGGCGGTACGCCGACGCTGCCGGGCCCGTTGAGTCGCGAGAACACCTCCGGGAACGGGCCTTCGGCCACCGCCCGGCCGAGCCGCTGGGCCTGCGGCGGCGGGTCGGGTGCGTACCGGTTGATCGCCCGGACGACCTGCGAGTCCCGCGCCGCGCGCGCTGGCCACCCTTGCGCGCTCGCCAGAGCCGGGATCAGCAGCCATACGGCCACGAGCACGCCGAGCACGCCGACGACCGCGCCGCCGACACGATCACTCCGGTACACGCCCTCGCGCGACGGAAGGCGACGCCGTAGGGCGACCCCCGCCGCGTAGCCGAGCGCCTGCCCCCCACTGGCAAGAAGCAGGAAGAACAGGAGCGCCACGAACAGCCTCGTCTGCGACCCCTGCGCGCTCAGCAGGCTCATCACGTCGTCGACGAACGCGACCGCGAGCACGATGCCGAGCGCGAGTCCGGCCCACGACACGACGCGGGCGACGAAGCCCAGGCGGTAACCGAAATAGCCGGCGGCGATCATCGCCGCGATGACGACGAGGTCGAGGACGTTCACTCGCCGGGAACGAGCAGGCGCGCGTGGGTGAGGAACCCGGTGTGGGCAACCATCCGATGGTCGGGTCGCACGGACTGTCCGTCGACGTGCCAATGTCGCTGGAGCACCTCGAGGGTCTCGGTCATCCCGAACGCCGACGACGCCAGCTCCTCGCGCAACCGGGCGACCTGCCCGATCGTCGGCAGATAGGCGAGCAGGATCCCGCCCGGATGCAGGGCCGACTCGGCGTGCTTGACCGCGCGCCACGGTTCCGGCAGATCGAGCAACACCCGGTCGAGATCGTGGACGTCGATGCCGTCGTAGGCGTCGCGTACCTCGATGTCGAGGGGCAGATCGGAGCCGAGGAAGCCTTCGATGTTCCTGCGGGCGCGGTCGGCGAAATCGGCTCGGATCTCGTAGCCAGTCACGTGGCCGGTCGGCCCGATCGCGCGCAGCAACGTCATGGTCAGCGCGCCCGAGCCGATCCCCGTCTCGAGTACCCGGGCCCCGGGGAACAAGTCGGCAAGAACGAGGATCGGTCCGAGGTCCTTCGGATAGATGACCTGCGCTCCCCGAGGCATCTTGAGCACGTACTCCGCCAGCGTGGGCCGCACGGCGATGAGCTTGGTGCCGAGCGTGGTGCGGACGGTCAGGCCCTCGTCACGCCCGATGAGCGCGTCGTGCGCGACGACCCCGGCGTGGGTGTGGAACGTCCCACCCTCGGCCAGCGTCACGAGGTGGCGGCGTCGCTTGGCGTCGACCAGCAGCACGCGGTCGCCGGCGGCGAAGGGGCGGCCCACGGCGACTACCGGGATCGGTCGGCTCGGGTACCGACGCGCTCCTGCAGCCGGCAGAACGCACAGACGTCGCTCGTGGTCGGCGATCCGCACACGACACACGCTTGAAGACCTTCGCGCTCGGAGCCGGCGTCGTCGGTGAAGTAGTCGTGCGCGCGCTCCACGAACCCGAACACGAACGCCGCCTTGGCGCCGGGTGAGCGGTCCTCGAGCGTGTTGAGCACTTCCTTGTACCCGAGGTGCCGGTTCCCTTCCGCCATCGGGCATTCCTCGACCTGATAGTCGATGCCTCGAAGCAGGCAGTACGCGGCCGTCTCGCGCTCGCCGAGTCGGTAGAGCGGCTTCACCTTCCGCGCGAAGCCGGCACTCGCCGGGAGCACCGGATGTTGACGGCCTAGGTAGGCGGTCTCCCAGCGCAGCACGTTGCCGAGGAGGACCGCCGCTTCGTCGTCGAGGTTGTGACCGGTGGCGACGACGTCGTAGCCATGCTCGACGGCGACCGCGTTGAACAGGTGCCGTTTCGAGAGCCCGCACGCCCCGCACGGAGCTCGGTGTGTCGCGGCGGCTGCCCCCGGGACGTCGTAGCCGAAGTCGCGGGCGAGATCGACCTCATGGAGCTTGAGGCCTCGCTCATGCGCGAACGCGCGCGGCGTGCCCGGAGGCGTCGGAGTACTCCCCGATCCCGAGCCCGAGGTAGAGCCCGTCGGGCGCATAGCCGAGACCGAGGAGGAGGTCCCACAGCGCGAGCGAGTCCTTTCCCCCCGAGACGGCCACGACGACTCGATCGCCGGCGCCGATCATGTCGTGGTCCTTGATGGAACGCCGGACCTGCTCGCCGCAGTGCTTCAAGAAATGGTCGCGGCAGAAGGCGGCGTTGTGCCGGCGGATGTCGAGCACCGCCGGACCCCGGCAGACCCGGCACTTCACGCCGCGCCTCCCGAGGTCACGGGACGGATCTCGATGACGTCGGTGTCGGAGAGTCGCGCGTCCCGGGTCACGAGGGTGTCACCTTGGATGACCAGCACGGACTCGGGGTTGACGTCGAGTCGCTCGAGCAAGGCCGAGACCGAAAGCGGGCCCGGCATCTCGACTTCGCGCCGCGGGTTGCGGAGCACCACCTTCACGACCTCCCAGCGTACCGGGCGGTCTTCGACGAGACGCTTACGAGTTTGGGGGAATGGTTCGGATCTCGAGACGCTCGCCGGGCTCGAGCTCCGCGCTGTACACGGTCTTCGGTGGCTCGGTGAGCATGCGCTGCATCAACGCGAGGAGACCGGCGGTGATCCCGGTGATGAGCCAGCGCCGCGATCCGTAACGGATGCCGCGTCGCAGGCCCGTGCGCGCGAGGCGGATCAGGATGTCCATCAAACTCGTCGCACCTCCACGATCGTGCGGCGCTTGCGACCGCGGATCCTTCCGAAGAGGTACGCGCCCAAGACCAGAGCGACGCCGGCGACGATCAGCGCAGTGAGTCCGATGTTGCGTTGCGTGTCGGTTGCGGTCGTGGAGCCTCGCAGCTGGCTGAACTTCGCTTCGAGATCGGCACGCGTGATCGGTCGGTCGGTTCCCGGCGCCGTCTCTGTGCTGCCATCGCCGATCATGAAGAAGTCTTCCGCCTGCGCTGGACGCCGCGCGCCTTCCAGGTGATCGCGCCGCCGATGAGCAACGCAGCGAACATGATCATGTACGGGATCCACGACAGGTTCCCCGTCAACGCGGTTCCCGTCTCCTCTTGCAGGGCCCGCAGGCCCCCCACGGCGAGGAGCAGCACGCCCACGCCGAGCAGCAGCGCGCCCAGGATGCCGAACGCGATCCACCGGCCCAGCTGCTGGAGCGGGACAACCGTCTCCTGCTTGAAGTAGGCGACGATGAGCTGCCACAGCTCGGTCACGAGCTGCGGCAGCGGCGGGTTTCGGCTGTCCGAGAGGTTCGGCGCCGGGTCGCTCACGGATCCTCCTTCGGGCCGGCCGCGGATTGTCGTCGCCGTCGCCCCCGCCTGCAACCAGCATGCCCGCGAACCGCCTACCGATTCGCCCCTGGGGCGGGCGGGTTCGGCGCCGGGACGAGCTGGTCGGCTGCGGGAGCATCGGGGAACTGTCCGATGATCTCGGCAACTCGCCCGCGCATGCCGACCCCGGTGGCGAGGCTGAAGTCGCCGCTGGCGAGGTACGAGAACACGACGGCGCGGCCGCTGTCCACGATCCCCGCCAGGCCAGTGACGCCCTGGAGGGATCCGGTCTTCGCGTGCAGTTTGCCGTCGAGCGCCGAGCCGCGGAACACGTCGGCGAGCGTGCCCGTCTGCCCTGCGACCGCGAGACCGTTCCGCAGCGCGTTGAACTCGGGACGCGCACCGACACCGAGGACGCTCATCAGCGTCTGGCACGACACGCGATTGCCGCGGTCGAGGCCCGACCCGTCGACGAGCGCCACCCCGTCGACCGGCACACCGAGCTCGTAGACCTTGTCGACGATCGCCTTCGTGCCGGCGGCGGTGGTGCCCTGGTTCGCGACCTTGACGCCAACCTCCCGGGCGAACATCTCCATCGCGAGGTTGTCGCTGGACTCGAGCGCCGCGGCCACGAGATCGCGGAGCGGTGCCGACTGCACGGACGCGAGCGGCTTGGCACCCTGCGGCGCCGTAGACCGCCCGGGCGTGCCGACCGACACGCCGCGTGCGCGCAGCAGGTCGCCGAGCTGCGTAGCCGCGAACACCGGCGGATCGTCCACCTCCGTGAGCTCCGGTTGGATCGCGCTCATGCCGTGGTTCACGGTCAGTGCGCTGATCGGGCCGAGCTCGGGGTCGGTACGGTACGTGGCGGGCCACGACGGCAGGTAGCGCACCGCCTCGTAGCGCGAGTCGTCGCCCTGGATTCCTCCCGGGATGTTGCGCACCCCGGCCGCCGCGATGGCATCCGCCAGCGCGGCGAGCGAGGTGGTGGACTTGCTCGCACCGGTCGCCTGCTCCTCGGTGTTCCGCCGCGGGTTCGACTCGACCATCGCCGGGTAGTCGGGCGTGCTGAGCGAGGAATCGCCCGCGCCGACGAGCCACAAGCGATCGACTGTTCCGTTCGTCGGGTCGGAGGGTGCCACGACCTTCGTCTCGTACTTGAAGTCGGACCCCAGCGCGCTCATCACGGCCAAACCGGTGAGGAGCTTCTCGGTCGACGCCGGCGCGAGAGCGAGATCGGGGCTGTGCGACGCGATGTCTCCCGAGCCGGCATTCACCACCACGCAGCTCTGACCGGCGCCGAGCTCGGCGTCGAGACGCGACTGGAGCCGCTGCGCCCCCACCGCGTCGACGAGTGGCTGTGGCACCCGCCGTGGTGACCACAGCGGTGTCGCAAGACGCGGCGTGTCGGTCGTCGCCGCCGGCGCATCATCGCCCCGCAGCGCGAGATACCCGCATCCCACGGCCGCCGTGATCAGGATGACGGCGAGAATCCGGCGGATCGCGGTATTACCGGCGCTCACAGTCCTCTCCGCTGCCGGAACCGCGCGTACCGGTAGATGTGGGCGAGCGCGGTCACGGCGCGGTTGGAAGACGAGTAGCAGACGCGCCCCGTGGCTCGGACCGCGCGCGGTCCCGCATTGTCGGGATCGGCCACGGCGAGCTCGGTCGCGGTGAGGATCGGCTTCCCGGTGGCGTGCGAGATGTCGGCCGCCGCCTGCGCGAACCGTTCGTCCTGCCGCTCGTGGTACGCGACGATCCGCTCGAGCCCGTGGTCGGGGAAGAACGGCCCGGTGCGCATCAGTCGCGCCTGGTTCGACTGGATGCCGATCCCGAGATACACGACCGCGTCGACGGCGTCGTGTGAGGCGATGAGGTCCATGACCTCGGGAATCGTGTCACGCGTCTCGGCGCCGGCGAGGTCGACCGGATTGTTGCGACTCCATCGGGGCGGGAGCTTGGCGTCGATGGCCGCCCGCAGGTCGTCGGGCAGGCGGAGCAGCTCGAGCCCGGCGCGCGTCACGGCGTCGGCCGTCACGACACCCCACCCGCCGGCGGTCGTGAGCACAGCGACGCGGGGGCCGCGAGGGAGCGGCTGGGTCGCGAACGTCGCTGCGGCCTCGAACGCCTCCTCGACCGTGGTCGGACGGGTCGCACCGGCCTGGTGGCACATGCCGTCGAAGATCCGCTCGTCGGACGCGAGCGCTCCGGTGTGCGACGCCGCGGCCCGCTGACCCCCGGCGGTCACGCCACCCTTCAGGAGCACGAGCGGCTTGCGACGGGCGACGCCGCGGATCCGCTCGAAGAACCCTCGCCCGTCGGTCACTCCTTCGACGTACGCGAGCGCGACGGTCGTCGCGTCGTCGCCGGCGAAGTACTCGAGGAAGTCCGGCACCGTGACGGCGGCGGCATTGCCCGCCGAGACGGCTCGGCTGACGCCGATGCTCGTCTGGACGGCGTAGTTCTGGAACGACGACACGAAGTTTCCGGACTGGCTGACGATGGCGATGCCACCGGACGGCGGATACGGGGCCACGATCTGCGCGCACAGCGACGCCGGCGTCGAGACGACCCCTTGGCCGTTCGGGCCGACGAGCAGCATGCCGAGGTCACGCGCCAGCGCGACGAGCTCTCGCTCGGCGGCGCGCCCGCCCTCGCCCGCCTCGCCGTATCCCGCCGATGTGACGAACGCGGCCTTGACGCCCTTCGCCGCGCACGCCTTCAGGAGATCGAGGTTGGCAGCGGCGGGCGTGCACACGAAGACGAGGTCGGCGGCGCCTTCGGGGAGGTCGTCGATCGAGGTGAGGACCCGCCGTCCGAGGATCTCGCCACCTTCGAGATTGGTGGCGAACACCGCGCCCGGGTAATCGTGCCGGAGGATGTTGTGCAGCGCGACGAACCCGAACTTGCCGGGATGACTGGACGCCCCCGCCACAACGACGCCGCTCGGCTCGAACAACGCTCGCCACTGCTCCGACGAAGGCGAAGTCATGCCCGCACCTCGACCAGCGCGTCCACCGCCACCGGGCGGCCGTCCACGACGACGAGCGGGTTGACGTCGACCGAGACGATGTCGGGGCGGTTCTCGGTCAGCCGCGACAGCGCGAGGATCACGTCGACGACAGCACCCCGGTCGACGGCCGGCTCCCCGCGGACCGGACCGAGCAGTGGCTGCGCGGCGAGATCGTCCAGCATCTCCTCGGCGTCGACCCGTTCGACCGGGACGAGCCGGAACGCGACGTCGGCGAGTGCCTCTGCGAGCACGCCACCGACACCGAGCATCACGGACGGCCCGAACTGCTCGTCGCGGTACACACCGGCGATCAGCTCACGGCTTCCGCGCACCATGGGCGCGACCAGCACCCCGACCGCGCCGTCCTCGCGTGTCGCCGCGTCGAGGAGCGCCGCAGACGCCGCGCTCACGTCGTCGTCGCCGTGCAACCCGAGGCGCACGAGACCCCGTTCCGTCTTGTGCGTGACGCCGTCACCGCAGAGCTTCGCGACCACGGGCGTTCCCGGCGCAACCTCGCGCGCCGCGTCGACGGCGGCGTCCGGCGTCTGAACGAGACGCTCGTCGAGGACGGGAACGCCGACCGCCGCGAGGACGCGCTTCGACTCGTACTCGGAAAGGGTGCGCGTGACGGTCGGGGTCACACCGCGGTGGCGCGGTCCTGCCAGAACTCGTCGCGCAGGACCCGCTTCAGGAGCTTGCCGGCGTCGGTCCTCGGCAACTCGTCGCGGAGCTCGTACCGGCGCGGACGCTTGTACCCGCCAACGCGCTCCTCGACGAACGCGCGCAGCTCCGCGAGGTCGATCGTCTCCGCCGGTTTCGCCTGAATCACCGCGTACACGCTCTCGCCCCACTCGTCGTCGGGGATGCCGAACACGGCCACGTCGAGCACCTGCGGGTGCTCGTGGAGCACGGCCTCGATCTCGGCCGGGTAGATGTTCACGCCGCCCGAGATGATCATGTCCTTCTTGCGGTCGTTGATGAAGAGGAATCCCTCGTCGTCGCGATAGGCGACGTCGCCGACCGACTTCCACCCGCCGTCGCTCAGCTCGGAGAGCTGCTCGTCGGTGCGGTGGTAGCCGTCCATCGCGAGACCGGTTCGGATGAACAGCTCCCCCGGTTCGCCCGCGTCGGCTTCGATGCCGTCCTCCCTGACCAGCTTCACCTCGATCCCGCCGTAGACCTTCCCGCACGAACCCGGTTTCCGCAGCTGGTCGGCCGGCTTGAGCACGGTCACGATGCCGAGCTCCGTCGAGCCGTACACCTCGTAGAGGAAGCCGTCGCCGAGCTTCGCGACCACCTCCTGCTTCAGCGCGTACGGCACCGGCGCCGCGTTGGCGATCAAGCAGCGCATCGAGGACAGGTCGGCGCGTTCGAGCTCCCCCGGCGGGAGCGTGACCAGCCGCTTGAGCTGCGTCGGCGCCGAGAACGTGTTCGTGACGGCGTGCTCCTTCACGAGGCGCAGCCACGAGACCGGATCGAACTTGCGCAGGATCACGACCGGGCAGCCGAGCGTGTGGCTGATCACGGCGAACGCCAGCGGCCCCGAGTGGTAGAGCGGCCCCGTCGTGATGTGCACCTCGCCGCCCGGGACGAGGCCCAACTCGCCGAGCAGCGCGCCGACGATGACTGGGTCGCTGGTCGTGCGCACGGCACCCTTCGGCTTGCCGGTAGTGCCCGACGTGTAGAGCATCTGCGCACCGAGGCTGTCGGCGGTCGCTTCGTCCACCGTCGGGTCGCGGTCGGGCTGCGACGCGAGGAGGTCATCCCAGGCCTCGAACCCGGCCGGCGTCTCACCGCCGAAGGCGATCACCGCTCGCACCTTCGGGATGCGGTCGCGGATCCCGGCGACGAGCGGCGCCTGTTCCGCATCGACGACCACGAGCGTGGCGTCGGAGTTGTCGATCACGTACTGCATCTCGTCGGCGTTGAAGCGATACGAGAGCGGCACCGCGATCTGCCCGGCCTTACGCGCGGCGTGGATGGTCGTGACGACCTCGAGCGAGTTTGGCCCGCACCACACGAGGCGCTCCCCCGGTTGCATCCCGAGGCTCCGCAGCGCGTGCGCGAGCCTGTTCACGCTGCTGTTGAGCTCCTCGAACGTCACCGCGGCGGGACGACCGCCACCGGCCTCGTCGACGATCACCGCGGCGCGGTCGCCCGACGCATCCGCGTGCAACCGCAACAGGTCCGGCATCGGGCACATCGGCAATCCCCCCGAAGGTCGTCGGTAGCCTACCGAAGTGCCTCGGCCGGTCCCGTTGCGGGGAGTCATCGAAGGCTTCTACGGCCCGCCGTGGTCATCCACGGACCGCCTCGCGGTGATCGAGTTCGTCGCCGAACGCGGCATGAACGCGTACGTGTACGCGCCGAAGAGCGATCCGAAGCATCGCGATCGGTGGCGCGACGCGTACGACGCCGCGGAGATCGAAGACTTTCGCACGCTCGCGAAGCATGCAGAGCGACTCGGCACCCGATTCGGCTTTGCGCTGTCGCCCGGCCTCGACATCGACTACCGAAGCAACCGTGACCGAGACGCTTTGCTGGCGAAGCTCGCGCCCTTGCTCGACGCCGGGGTGCAGTGGGTCGTCCTCGCGCTCGACGACATCCCGAACCGTCCCGGCCTCGCGGTAGAGCAAGCGGAGCTCACCGCCTGGCTGCTCGACGCCCTGCGCGCTCGGCGACCCGACCCGCACCTGACGCTCGTCCCGACCGAGTACATCGGGACACGACCGACGTCGTACCTCGAGGAGCTCGCGGCCGGGCTTCCCTCGGAGGTCGACGTGATGTGGACGGGACCGACCGTGTGCTCACCCGTCATCCGGGCCGCCGACGCGCGGGCCTGGGCGAGCGCGCTCACGGGTCGACGACTATTGCTCTGGGACAACTATCCGGTCAACGACGGCACCATGGAGCGCTCGCTGCACCTCGGCCCGTACCGGGGCCGCGAGCCCGAGCTCACCGACGAGCTGGACGGCGTGCTGTGCAATCCGATGCTCCAACCGCACGCATCGGAGGTCGCGCTGGCAACCGCGGCCGACTTCCTGTGCGCACCGGAGAACTACGACCCCGCCGCGTCGTGGTCGCGCGCGATCGGCGCCGTCGGCAAGTCGCGTGCATCGGCGCTGCAGTCGCTGGCGGCGGCCTGCGCCGACGGACCGTTGCTCCCGCCCGAGCACCTCGAGGCGAACGTGCTGGTCACGGCGCTGGTCGACGCGGCCGGCGGTCCCGCGTGGCCCGCGGCCGTGCGCGCGATCCGCGACCACTTCGCGGCGGCACAGGACGCTCGGCGGGCCTGGGCCGACGCCGGCGACGATCCGCTCGGGGCCGAGCTCGAACCATGGCTCGGCGCCGCCGCCGTCGAGGCCGAGGCCGGTCTCGCCGCGCTCAGGCTCGTCCAGCAGACGTATCCCGTCGCCCACATCGCCCCCGACGGCAACGGGAAGGCCGTCGGCCCGGACGCCGAGGCGGCCATGATTCACGCGTTCGCAGCCGTGTTCTCGTGGAGCGCGGCGCGGCGGCGCAAGCACGTCGTGTTCGGCCCCCGCTTCGCCTTCTACCCCGCTGTCATCCAACTCGACGACGGCCGACCCGGACTCGACATCGATCTCGCGGTCGTCGAGGACCAGTCCGCAATCGACCGGCTCTGCCGCTTCGCGCTCGCCCGCTACCAGACCTGGACGCAACGGCCACCGGACCCGCTTCGGGTCCGGATGGACGGCGCGCCCGCGGCGGTCGCGGCGGACGGCGCGTTCTCTGCACCGGGTGACCAGGTCGTGGTCGTGGAAGCAGGGCCCGACGCAACCGAGGTTTCGGGCGCGGAAGCCATCTTGCCGTTCCCCGATGCCCGGCTGGCCTGAGGACGACCGGTGCTCTCCATCGTCATGCCCGCGCACAATGAAGCCGGATATATCGAGACCGCCGTCCGGGACGTCGACGAAGGCTTGCGCGCTCGCGGCGACGAGCACCAGATCCTGGTCGTCGAGAACGGATCCACCGACGACACGCTGGACATCGGCCAACGCTTGGCCGACGAGCTCCCTGCGGTTCGGGTCTCCACACGGGCGGTTGCCGACTACGGCGCCGCATTGCGGGACGGGATCCTGACGGCGCGCGGCGACATCATCGTCACGTTCGACGTCGATTACTACGACCTCGGTTTCGTCGACCACGCGCTGGCGTTGCTGACCGGTGATGCACCGCCGGCCATCGTCGTGGGCTCGAAGAGAGCACCGGGCGCACGCGACCAACGGCCATGGCCCCGGCAGCTCGTCACGACGGTCTTCAGCTTGCTCCTCCGCGCCGTGTTCTCGTTGTCGGTATCGGATACGCACGGCATGAAGGCGATGCGGCGCGTCGACGTGGAGCCGATCCTCGAGCGCTGTCGCTTCCGAACCGACCTGTTCGACACCGAGTTGGTGATCCGGACCCAGCGCGCGGGGCTTCCGATCGCCGAGCTGCCCGTCACCGCCCAGGAGCGGCGGCCGTCCCGCACGCCGATCTGGCAGCGCGTGCCCAGGACGCTGGTCGGGATGATCGAGCTGCGGCTCACCCTCTGGCGCGAGCGGCGGAGCTCGGCGTGACGCACGTGCTCGCGGCCGGGCGCGTGTGCCCGCCCGGGCCCCCGGCGGTGGGATGGATTGCGATCGACGACGGGCTGATCGTCGAGATCGGCCAGGGTCCTGCGCCCGCCGGTGCCGTGGACGCCGGACCGGCATTGCTCACGCCCGGGTTCATCGACCTCCAGGTCAACGGAGTGGGCGACGTCGACTTCGCCTCGGCCGATGCCGACGGCTGGCGCCGCGCCGGCCACGCGCAGCTCGAGGAGGGCGTGACCAGCTACTGCCCGACGCTCGTGACCGCTCCGCTCGACGAGTACCCGCCGGCACTCGAGCGCGTCCTCGTGGCACACGCCGACGCGGAGGACCAGGCGCTTCCGAGCATCCTCGGCGCCCACCTCGAGGGACCCTTCCTCGGCGGCGCGCCCGGTGCGCATCCCGTCGCTCTCGTCCGCCCCGCCGACTGCGAATGGCTGCGCGCCGTGCTCGGCGCGTTCCCCGGCCTCGTGACGATCGTGACGCTGGCACCCGAAGCCGACCCGGACTTCGCGGCCACGCGCCTCCTGGGCGAGCACGGCGTCACAGTCGCACTCGGACACTCCACCGCGACGTACGAGACGGCGCGCGCGGCGGCCGACGCAGGCGCGCGGCTCGTCACACATCTGTTCAACGGCATGGGCCCGTTGCACCACCGCGAGCCGGGTCTCGCCGGCGCAGCCCTCGAGGACGAGCGGCTGACGCCCACCCTGATCGCCGACCTCGTGCACGTGCACCCGGCGGCACTGCGACTCGCAATCCGCCAGAAACACAACGTGGGGCTCGTCACCGACCGGGTCGCGACCACAGGCCTGCGCGTCACCGAAGACGGGGGCGCTCGCCTCGCCGACGGAACTCTCGCCGGATCGACGCTCTCGATGGCGCAGCGCGGTGCAGAACACCGTCGGGTTCGGCATCCCTGTCGAGCGCGCCGTGGAGATGGCGGTGACGATCCCGGCCGACGCGCTCGGGTTGACCGACCGCGGACGCATCGCGCCCGGCATGCGCGCCGATCTCGTCGCGCTCGACCCCGGCTCGCTTTTCGTGCCGCACGGTGTGGCTCGGAGGTGAGCCGGTAGTCGGCCCGCTCGCGCCCCGCTAGCCGGGAAGCTCCACCTCGGCGCGCACCGAGCGCGTCGGGCAGCCGCCGGAACGGGTACGGCAGCAATCGGTGATGCTCCCGGTCGTAGAACTTGTGCGGGTGCGACTCGGGAAGCCGGCAGAGCACGTGTACCGAGACGCCGTCGACAGTCCCCGGGTTGCGCACCCGGTGGTGCATCTCTTCCGGCGGCAACAGGCGGGAGACCGTGCCCGGCTCGTGAACGACCCGGTCGACCTCCTCGAGCACGCAACCCTCGTCGCCGCTCCCCCCGTCGACGCGGCGGTAGCGGGTCTCCTCGTCGAGCCCCGCGACGTAGCCGATGATCCCCCAGCAGCCGTGCTCGTGGGTTCCGCTGCTGGTGCCGGGCGGGAAGACGACCGAGAGAATATGGAACCGTTCCGCCGGGTCGGCATGAAGCAGGTGCCCGACGGCGCCTCCATCGGCATCCGGTTCCGATGCCTCGGCGGGCAGCTCGTCGGCCCGGGCCAGGAAGCGGTCCATCGCCGGCCGCATCGCCGCGATCGAATCTTTCTCCGACTCGCCGCGGTCGAGGACGGCGGACACCGAGTCGACCAGCTCCGCAACGGCGTCCGTCACGGCGAGCAGCCTACGCAGGCGGGCACCTCGCTAGCCTCAGACGCAAAGGCGGCGGCTTGGCCGCCCGCCGGACGCGGCAGTGGCGGCTTCGCCGACCGCTGCCGCAGAGCCCGAGCTTGCGAGGGCGACAGTAGAAGCCGAGCCGGAGCTTGCGACGGCGCCGAGCACGGAGGGACAAGGAGGATCGTGGACATTGTCGCGGCGCTGTTCGTCGAGAACCTCGAGTTTCGCCAGGTTGCGGGCGGCTCGACCCGCATCGACATCACCGGCGCGTTCTTCTCGGAGCCCGTGGCCGAGTTCCCGACCCAGATCACGCCCCACCTCGTCGTGCTCGTGCGCGCGCTGGCCGACGACAGCGGCATGGGGAGTCTCGAAGCGGTGTTCACGCGCGACGGCGAGGAGATCGCCCGGAACGCGCAGCAGTTCTCGGTCGAGCCCGGCAAGTTCGGCTACCGGCTGGTGCGACCCGAGCTCGAGTTCCCCGCACCGGGAACGATCGAAGCGCGCTGCACGATCACGGAGTCGGGCTCGACCGTGGTCGTCCCTCTGACCGCCATCCGGGCGCCATGAGCGCGTTCGCGTCTGCGCTGTCGCAGCACCCGATCGCGACGCAGGCGGTCGGCGAGGCGGCGGGCGAGATCCTCGAGCGCCTCGACGGCGAAGGGTGCGACCTCGCGGTCTGCTTCGCGTCCACGCACCACGTCGGCGCGTTCGAGGACATAGGACCGGCGCTGCGCAACATCCTCGAGCCCCGAGTGCTCGTCGGTGGGACCGCGGTCGCGGTCGCCGGCGGGGCGCACGAGATCGAGGAGAATCCCGCGCTCACCGTCTTCGCGGCCCGTCTCGACGCGGCGACGCTCACGCCGGTCACGCTCCGGGTACAGGAGACGCCCGACGGCACCGCGCTGACAGGTTGGCCGTCGCTCGACCGACCACCCGCCAGCCTGCTTCTGTTCGCGGACCCGTTCACGTTCCCGGTCGACGCGTTCCTGCAACGCGTCAACCGCGACCTCCCCGGGCTCCAGATCATCGGCGGGCTCGCGTCGGCCGCAGGGAGCCCGGGCGGGAACCGTCTCGTGCTCGACGACGGCGTCGTCGACGAGGGCGCGGTCGGTGTGTTCGTCGACGGCGGCAGCATCGAGGTCCGTACGCTCGTGTCACAGGGCTGCCGGCCCATCGGCCGCCCGTACGTCGTCACCCGTGCCGAGCAGAACCTCATCGAGGAGCTCGGCGGGAAACCGGCGATCGAGCGCCTCCAAGAGCTTGCCGGCGCGGCGCTCGGAGGAAGAGCGCGACCTCTTCCGCGGCGGCCTGCACGTCGGGCTCGTCGTGGACGAGCACAAGGCCGAGTTCAGCCGGGGCGACTTCCTCGTCCGGAACCTGCTCGGCGCCGACGAGAGCTCGGGGGCGCTGGCGGTCGGCGAGCAGGTCTCGGTCGGTCAGACCGTGCAGTTCCACGTCCGGGACGCGGGCGCCGCCGACGAGGATCTCCGGGAGATGCTCACCGGGGTCGATGCGGACGCCGCCCTCCTCTTCACGTGCAACGGACGCGGCCGCCACCTCTTCACCGTCCCCGACCACGACGCCGGCATGGTCGAGAACCTGCTGGGACCGATCCCCCTGGCGGGAGCGTTCTGCGCCGGTGAGATCGGACCGGTCGGGGGCCGCAACTTCCTGCACGGCTTCACCGCCAGCCTCGCGTTGTTCGCGTGACGTCCACCCGGGGTACGCCAACGCGCGGGGCTGTCGTCATACGCTGACATTGGAGGAGGGGCATGACGGCCGAACCGGTTGCGCAGATGCCGGCGGTATCCGAGGAGCTCGAGCGGCGCGCCATCGACGTCATCCGCGGTCTGGCGATGGACGCGGTCCAGAAAGCCAACTCCGGCCATCCCGGCACCCCGATGGCGCTCGCGCCGCTGGCGCACGTCCTCTACAGCCGCATCCTGCGGTACGACGCCGCCGACGCCGAGTGGCCCGACCGCGACCGCTTCGTCCTGTCGGCCGGCCACGCGTCGATGCTCCTCTACTCGATGCTGTACCTCACCGGCTACGGCCTCGAGCTCGACGACCTGAAGGAGTTCCGCCAGTGGGGCTCGCGCACGGCCGGTCACCCCGAACGCGGCCACGCGCCCGGCATCGAGGTCACGACGGGCCCGCTCGGACAGGGCTTCGGCAACGGCGTCGGCATCGGAATCGTCGAGCGGCACCTGCGCGAGCGCTTCGGCGAGGACGTCTGCAACCACCACGTGTTCGCGATCTGCTCCGACGGCGACCTCGAAGAAGGCGTCAGCCACGAGACAGCGTCGCTGGCGGGTCACCTCGGGCTCGGGCGCCTCGTCTACGTGTACGACGACAACCACATCTCGATCGACGGGCCGACCGAGCTCTCGTACTCCGACGACGTGCGTTCGCGCTTCGAGGGCTACCACTGGCACGTCGTGCAGCTGGGCGAGGTCTCCGAGGACCTCGACGCGCTCGAGCGCGGCCTGCGCGACGGCATGGCGGTCGAGGACCGGCCCACCTTGCTCATCCTGCGGAGCCACATCGGCTACCCGTCGCCCAAGTACACCGACACCGCGCACGCGCACGGGAACGCGCTCGGCGCCGACGAGGTCGCGAAGGTCAAGGAGATCCTCGGCATGCCGCCGGAGGACTTCTGGGTTCCCGACGACGTGCTCGACTTTTACCGCCAGGCGGGCGTACGGGGCCGCGGTGCACGCGAAGCGTGGAGCGAACGCATGCGCGCGTTCCGAGAGCGTGAGCGCGAACTGGGCGAGGAGCTCGACCTCGTTCTCGCCGCCCGCGGCCGTGAGGGATGGGAGTCGAAGCTCCCGTCCTGGGACGCCGGCGAGAGCCTCGCCACCCGCAAGGCGTGCTCGACCGCGCTGGACGCGATCCTCGACGTGGTTCCCGGCCTGATGGGCGGCGGCGCCGACCTCACCGGCAACACCGGCACCGAGCTGAAGGGCAACTCGCCGGTCACCCGCGACGACTTCACGGGGCGCCAGATCCACTTCGGGGTTCGCGAACACGGCATGGGCTCGATCATGAACGGGATGGCGTTGTCCGGCGGCGCGCTCCCGTTCGGCGGGACGTTCCTGATCTTCAGCGACTACGAACGACCTGCCGTCCGGCTAGCGGCGCTGTCGGGAGCGAAGGTCGCGTTCGTGTGGTCGCACGACTCGGTCGGCCTCGGCGAGGACGGACCGACCCACCAGCCCGTCGAGCACCTGATGTCGCTGCGCGCCATCCCCCGGCTCCGAGTGATCCGTCCCGCCGATGCCAACGAGGTCCCTCAGGCCTGGCGCGTCCACATCGACGGCGAGGGCCCGACGGCCTTCATCCTCACCCGCCAGAACCTGCCCGTGCTCGACGGCACAGCCGAGCGCGCGCCGGAGGGCCTCCCCCGCGGCGCCTACTCGCTCGTCGACGAGACCGGCGACGGCGCCGACCTCGTCCTGATCGGCACCGGCTCCGAGGTCCACCTCTGCGTCGACGCGCGCGAGCAACTGGAGGCGGACGGCGTCTCCGTGCGGGTGGTCTCGATGCCGTCGTGGGAGCTCTTCGCCGAACAGCCCGACGAGTACCGCGACGAGATCCTGCTGCCCGGCGTGCCGACCTTGGCGGTCGAAGCGGGCGCCAGCCTGGGCTGGGACCGCTACGCCGACGACGTGATCGCCATCGACCGTTTCGGCGCGTCGGCGCCCGGCAGCGTCGTGCTCGCCGAGTTCGGATACACGCCCGAGAACGTCGTCGCCCACCGCGCGTGCTCTGCTCGCCCTCGATTCCCCCGGAGGGAAGGCCTGATGACCGTTACCCGCTCACCCATCGCCCGGCTCGTCGAATACGGACAGAGCCCCTGGTACGACAACCTCACTCGCGGACTGATCGCCGGTGGCGGGCTGACTCGCCTCATCGAGGACGACGGCATCCGTGGGGTCACGTCCAACCCGACCATCTTCGAGAAGGCGATGGCGTCCGGCGAGGGCTACGACGAGCAGCTCAGCGAGCTTGCCGCCGGCGGCGCTCCCATCGACTCGACGTACTGGGCGCTCGTCCTCGACGACATCCGCCACGCCGCGGACGTGCTCCGCCCCACCTACGACGCGCTCGACGGGACCGACGGCTTCGTGTCGGTGGAGGTGGCGCCCGACCGCGCCCACGAGACCGCCGCCACGATCGAGCAGGTCCACTGGCTGCACGACCAGGCCGCCCGTCCGAACGTCTTCGTGAAGATCCCGGCTACGTTGGCGGGCGTCCCCGCCATCGAGCAGTGCCTCGCCGAGGGCATCTCCATCAACATCACGCTGATCTTCTCGCTCGCCCGGTACGACGGAGGTCATGGAGGCGTACCTCCGCGGGCTCGAACGGCACGCCGAGCAGGGCGGCGACCTCTCGCGAGTCGCGTCCGTGGCGTCGTTCTTCGTCAGTCGCGTCGACACCGAGGCGGACCGCCGCCTGCCCGAAGGACACCCGCTGCGGGGCAAGGTCGCGGTCGCCAACGCCAAGCTCGGCTACGGGCTGTTCCGGGAGACCTTCGCCGGAGACCGCTGGGAAGCGCTCGCCGCCCGCGGGGCGCGTCTCCAGCGCCCGTTGTGGGCGTCGACCTCGACCAAGTACCCCGCCTACTCCGACACGCTCTACGTCGACGAGCTGGTCGGGCCCGACACGGTCAACACGCTCGCACAGGCGTCGATCGACGCGCTGCACGACCACGGCGATCCCCAACCCGACACGATCACACGCGATGTCGACGGTGCACGGCGCGTCATCGAGAACCTGGCCGACGCGGGTATCGATTACGGCGACCTCACCGACACGCTCGAACGCGAAGGGGTCGACAGCTTCGAGCGGTCGTACCGCGACTGTCTCGCCAGCCTCGAGAAGCGCGCCGGCGAGCTCACCGGCTGAGCGCAGCCGCCGCCCGCAGGTGGTCGGCGAGATCGTCGAGGCGAGCGTGCGCGTTGGCACCGCTCGTCGACGGCATCACGTACGCGGGGACGCCGCCGAAGGGGGCCGCCTGCTCGCCGCTCGCGGCATTCCGGTCCACGGCGGCGCGCCAACCCGCCAGGCCGACGAAGCACACCGCCCGCGGGCGAAGCCAGCGGACGAGGCGCTCGACGCGTGCAGCACCATCCCGGTACTCGGCCGCCGTCAGCTCGCTCGCGCCCGTGGTGGCCCGCTTGACCAGATCGGTCATACCGACCCCGTGGCGAGCGAGGGCGTCGATGGCGTCGCCTACTTTGGCGCCGTCGCGATCGCATTCCACCACGCCGGCGGCGCGTGCGGCCGGCCAGAAGCGGTTGCCCGGCCGCGCGTATCCGACACCGAAGTCGGCGGCGTACACGCTCGGGTTCAGGCCGCACACCAACAGGCGCATAGCGGGCCCGACCGTGTCGGCAAGCGTGCGCGCACGGCGGGCACGCACGAGGATCCGCTGCTCTCCGGCCTGGAGCTCGTCGACGTAGAACCCGGCGCCGACGACGACATCATCCAGCCGGCGGGCCTGCTCGGCGTCATCGTCCCGGCGATCCGCGTCGAGGGCGAGCGGACTGCCGACCGCCATGTTCCGGTGCAGGTGCGCGAGCTTCATCGGAAGCTCCTCGTCGACCGGGACCGTTTGCGCTTCCACCCCCGTATCATCGCCGTGCGTGAGCATTTGATCGGTCACGCCCAGCGGATCGCCGGAAGCCGCCAACGGAGCAGCAACGCATGACAACTGCCAGCAGCCAGTCGGTGGCGGTCTCGGGCGCGCTGGTCGTCTTCGGCGCGACCGGGGACCTCGCCCACCGCAAGCTCTATCCCGCGCTCGCGTCGCTGGCGGCTCGCGGACAGTTGCCGCGGCGTCTGGCCATCGTCGGTGTCTCCCGCACACGGATGAGCGACGACGACTTCGCGACGGAGGTGCGGAACGCGATCGCCAAGGCGAGCGACGGCGAGGCCGAAGGGCGACAGAACATTCTCGACGAGCGGGGCGTCCAATACCGCTACATCGCCGGCCCCTTCGACGACGACGACACGTTCCGGCGGCTCGGTGAAGTGCTCAACGAACGCGACGCGGAGGATGGGACCGCCGGCAACGTCCTCTACTACTTGGCGACGATCCCGCAGATGTTCGCGAACGTCGCCGCCGGCGTCGGACGCGCCGGGCTGGCGGAAGAGTCGGAAGGCCAGTTCCGCCGGATCGTCGTCGAGAAGCCCTTCGGCCGCGACCTGCAGAGCTCGCGTGAGCTCGACACCGAGCTCCACCGCCACTTCCACGAGCACCAGATCTACCGCATCGACCACTACCTGGCGAAGGAGACGGTCCAGAACATCCTCGCCCTGCGGTTCACCAACACGATCTTCGAGCCGATCTGGAATCGCCGGTACGTCGACCATGTGCAGATCACCGTGGCGGAGGACCTCGGCGTCGAGCACCGTGGGACGTTCTACGAGCAATCCGGAGCATTGCGCGACATCGTCCAGAACCACCTCCTCCAGGTACTCGCGCTGACGGCGATGGAAGCACCCGCATCGTTCGATGCCAACGCAATCCGCGACGAGAAGGTGAAGGCGCTGCGGTCGGTCCGTCCGCTCCAGTCTTCCGAGCTCGCCCGCCACGTGGTCCGGGGTCAGTACACGCGGGGCGAGATCGGCGGCGTGGAGGTACCCGGGTACCGAGAAGAAGAGGGTGTCTCGCCCGAGAGCAACGTCGAGACGTATCTCGCCATCGAGTTCGACGTCGACAACTGGCGGTGGGCCGGCGTGCCGTTCTACGTCCGCACCGGGAAGCGACTCCCGCATCGCGTCACCGAGGTCGCACTGCGGTACAAGCCGGTGCCGTTCCTTCCGCTTCCGCCGACCGCGGTCCATTCCGTCGAACCGAACACGATGGTGCTCCACATCCAACCGGACGAAGGGATCACGCTCGAGTTCGCGGCCAAGGTCCCGGGCACCACGTTCCGCGTGCGAGGCGTGGAGCTCGACTTTCGATACCGGCACGCGTTCGCGGAGCAGGCCCCCGAGGCGTATGAGCGGGTCCTCGGCGACGCCTTCCTCGGCGACGCCACCCTCTTCATCCGCGCCGACGAGGTCGACCAGGCGTGGCAGATCGTGCAGCCGCTCATCGAGTCGTTCGAAGCCGGCTCGGTGCCCTTGTACTTCTACCCCGCCGGCACGTGGGGGCCAAAGGAGGCGGACGACCTCCTCTTGGAGAGCTCCGACGACACGTGGCGGACACCGTGAGCCTCCGCGGCGAGCTGCGCGTGGTCGACCGCGTCCCTCGGGCGTTCTCGGCGCTCGTCGTCGAGGAGGCGCCGACATCGCTCGCTCTCTCCGGCGGATCAACCGCGCGCGAATCCTACGAGCTGCTCGCGGTCGCCGACGTCGATTGGAGCGAGGTCGACGTGTTCTTCGGCGACGAGCGGTGGGTGCCGGTCGACGATCCCGAGTCGAACGAGGGCGCAGCGCGGCACGCGTTCATCGACCAGGTCCACCCGCGTGCGGTCCACTCGATGCGGCATGCGGGCGACACGATCGAGGAAGCCGCCGACGCGTACGACCGGCTGCTCTGCGGGTACGGCCCGCTCGACCTCGTGCACCTCGGCCTCGGCCCCGACGGGCACACGGCGTCGCTGTTCCCGGGATCGCCCGCGCTCGAAGAACACGAGCGGCTCGTCGTCGCGACCGGCGACGATCTCCATCCGCACCCGCGTCTGACCTTGACCTTCCCGGCCCTCGCCCAGTCCCGCCTGGCGGTCTTCACCGTCGCGGGTGAGGGCAAGCGCGAGGCGCTCCAACGGGTCAAGGCCGGCGAGGACCTGCCCGCCGCGCGCGTGTCGGCCGGGCGCGTGATCTGGCTCGTGGACGAGGCCGCGAACGGCTAGACGGTCAGCACCCGTCCTATGGACGCCTAGGGTGTGCGCGCGGCGACTGCGGCTTTGCCGACCGGCGACGCAGGAGCCGGAGCTTGCGACGGCGAGGAGGCCAAATTGCTGAGCGCGGCGGAGGCCCGGGCACTCGTCGACGTGCCCGTCGCCGAGCTCGTCACCGACGCGGGACGGCTCCGCGACCGCGCGCATGGCAACCGGATCACCTTCTCGCCCAAGGTGTTCATCCCACTCACGATGCTGTGCCGTGACCGTTGCGGGTACTGCACCTTCGCCAAGCCGCCCGCCCGGCTCGACGCGCCGTACCTCTCGCTCGACGAGGTGCTCGACATCGCCCGCCGGGGCGCGGCCGTGGGTTGCCACGAGGCTCTGTTCACGCTGGGCGAAGCCCCGGAGGAGCGCTATCCGGCCGCCCGCGCCTGGCTCGAAGATCACGGGTACCGCTCGACCGTCGACTACCTCGTGGACGCGTGCGCGACTGTGCGCGACGAGACGGGCCTGCTGCCCCACGCCAACGCCGGGGCGCTCTCACAAGCCGAGCTCGAGCGCCTCCGGGCCGTGAGCCCGTCGCAAGGAATGATGATCGAGACGCTGGCCGAACGACTGGGCGAGCCGGGCGGCCCACACCACGGCGCGCCCGACAAGACGCCGGCCCGCCGTCTCGCGACGCTCGAAGCGGCGGGTCTCGCACGCGTGCCCTTCACCACCGGGATCCTCGTCGGGATCGGCGAGACGCGCGCCGAGCGCGTCGACGCCTTGCTCGCCATTCGCGAGAGCCACGCCCGTCACGGGCACGTGCAGGAGGTGATCGTTCAGAACTTCCTGCCCAAGCCCGGCACCGCCATGCACCACAACCCGCCGTGCGATCGCGACGAGTTCGTGTGGACCGTCGCGGCGGCGCGTGTCGTGCTCGGCCCCGACATGCACGTCCAGGCGCCGCCCAACCTGAGCGACGACCTCGCCGCGCTCCTCGACGCGGGCATCGACGACTGGGGCGGGGTCTCGCCCGTCACCATCGATCACGTGAATCCCGAGCGACCGTGGCCCGCACTCGAACGTCTCCGCGCCCGCGACCGAAGCGTCCGGGAAGACGCTCGCTCCCCGCCTCACCATCTACCCGGAGTACGTCGAGGACCCCGAACGCTGGCTCCACCCCGACGTGCGCTTCCCCGTGCTCCTGCGCTCGGACGCCGAGGGACTGGGGCGGGAACACGCCTGGTCCGCGGGTGGAAACGAGCACCCGCCCGATCTTCTCCCCGATGCCGGGCCGTCCCGCGGCGTCGGCCCGGTCGGCGAGGTGCTGGCCGGGGTCGCGGCCGGCGACGAGGTCGGTATCGACGAGCTCGTGACTCTTCTCGCGGCCCGCGGTCCGGACCTCGCTCGCGTCTGCGAAGTCGCCGACGACCTCCGGCGCGACTCGGTCGGCGACGTCGTTACGTTCGTGCGCAACCGCAACATCAACTACACGAACGTCTGCACGTTCAAGTGCCGGTTCTGCGCGTTCTCGAAAGGACCGCTGTCGCTCAACCTCCGCGGGTCTCCGTATCTGCTCGACCACGACGAGATTCAGCGGCGCGTCGTCGAGGCGGTCGAGTGCGGCGCGACGGAGGTCTGCCTGCAAGGCGGCATCCATCCCGACTTCGACGGCGACTACTACGTCTCGGTGGCCCGGGCCGTGAAAGAGGTCGCGCCCCAGATCCACGTGCACGGTTTCACCGCGCTCGAGGTGACCGAGGGCGCGCGCCGGCTCGGCATGCCGTTGCGTGACTATCTGCTCAAAGCGAAGGACGCCGGCCTCTCCACCCTGCCGGGCACCGCGGCCGAGATCCTCGACGACGAGGTGCGCGCCGTCATCTGCCCCGACAAGGTGACCACGGACGAATGGCTCGAGGCCCACCGGATCGCGCACTCGGTCGGGCTCCGGTCGAACATCACGATCATGTTCGGACACGTCGAGCGCCCCGTTCACGTCGCCCGCCACCTCGTGCGGACGCGCGACCTGCAGAAGGAGACGGGCGGGTTCACCGAGTTCGTGCCGCTCCCGTTCGTGCACATGGCGAGCCCGATCTTCCTCCAGCACCGGGCCCGACCCGGCCCCACGTTCCGGGAGGCGCTGCTCATCCACGCCGTCGCCCGCATCGCGTACCGGGGATGGATCGACAACATCCAGGTCTCGTGGGTGAAGATGGGTGTCGACGGTGCCCGCCAAGCTCTCCGATCCGGCGCCAACGACCTCGGCGGCACACTCATGGACGAGAACATCTCGCGCGCGGCCGGCGCCAGCCACGGTCAGGAGCTGGACGAGGCCGAGTTCCGCCAGATCGTCGAGCCCCTGGGCCGGACCCTCGAGCAGCGCACGACGCTCTACGGGCGCACCAGCACGATCGGCCGCCGGCTGCGACCTCCCGAAGACCCGCACGGGAACGGCAACGGCGCCGACGCGCCCGTAGCGTTCGTGCCGTCGACTCCGGCCGGACCGCGATGACGGCGGCTTTGCCGACCGTCAGCGCAGGAGCCGGAGCTTGCGACGGCGACCAAGGACGGACGTGAGCGACCCGGGCTTCGCCGTCCTCGGCATCGGGAACGCGCTCGTCGACGTCATCACCACTGTCGACGACGGCTTCATCGCTGCGCACGACTTCCCGCGTGGGGCGACCACGATGGTCGATCTCGACCGGGCCGAAGCCGTCTACGCCGACCTTCCTCCCGCTCAGGAGATCTCCGGGGGATCGTGCGCCAATACGATCGCCGGGCTCGCATCGTTCGGAGCGCGCGTTGCGTTCATCGGACGCGTGCGAGATGACCAGCTCGGCAAGGTCTATACGCACGACCTGCGCTCCCTCGGCGTCCATTTCGACGTCCCGCCTGCCACCACGGGGCCGGCGACGGGCCGATGCCTCGTGATGGTGACGCCCGACGCGCATCGCACCCAATGCACGTACCTCGGTGCTTCGACGTTCATCGGCCCCGAGGACGTCGACACCGACGTCGTCGCCGGGGCCGAGGTGACGTATCTCGAGGGTTATCTGTGGGACCAGCCATCGGCGAAGGAAGCGATCCGGAACGCTGCCGCCGCCGCTCGGGGCGCGGGTCGTCAGGTCGCGTTCACGCTGTCGGACCCGTTCTGCGTCGATCGTCACCGGGACGAGTTCCGGGACCTCGTCGTCGACGAGATCGACGTGCTGTTCGGCAACGAGGCGGAGATCTGCTCGTTGTACGAGGTCGATGACTTCGACGCTGCGCTCCAGCAGGTCCGCGGGCATTGCCGCGTCGGCGCATTGACGCGTAGCGAGCACGGGTCGGTGGTCATCGGGGCCGACGAAGTGCACGTCGTCGCGGCCGAGCCGGTGGACCGGCTGGTCGACACAACGGGTGCCGGCGACCAGTACGCGGCCGGTTTCCTGCACGGACTGACCCACGGGCAGGACCTCGCGACGTGCGGTCGCCTCGGCTCGATGGCAGCCGCCGAAGTGATCTCGCACTATGGGGCGCGCCCCGCGGTCTCGCTCGCCAAGCTGGCCGAAGGGGTCGTCCGCTAGCGCCAATGCCGCAGAGCCGGAGCTTGCGACGGCGCCAATAAAGTGAGTTCGTGGCCCGCCGATCGAACGACCGCCCCCGCTACCGGACCGGCGACCGCGAGCTCGACGCCGCGATCGCAGCGCTCGTCGAGCAGGCCAGCGCCGAGAACACCGACCTCATCTTCGAGCTGATCGTGTCCGCAGTCCGGCTGGCGCGCGACCGCGCCGACCGCGGCGACCTGAAGATCGCCAACGCCGCGCTCAAGGAGATGCGCCACGCGTTCCATGTGTTCGCCCCGTACCGCAGCGAGCGGAAGCTCGCCATCTTCGGGTCGGCCCGCACCGAGCCCGACTCTCCGCTCTACGACCAGGCCCGGCGCCTCGCGACCGCGATGACCGCGTACGACTGGATGATCATCACCGGCGCCGGCCCCGGGATCATGGAGGCCGGCCTCGAGGGCGCCGGCCCCGACAACGCGTTCGGCGTGAGCATCCGCCTCCCGTTCGAGGCGGCGACGACCCAGTTCATCGCCGAGGGCGACCCGAAGCTCGTCAACTTCCGGTACTTCTTCACGCGCAAGCTCGAGTTCGTCAAGGAGGCGCACGGCTTCGCCATGCTGCCCGGGGGCTTCGGCACGATGGACGAGACGTACGAGCTGCTCACCCTCGTCCAGACCGGGAAGTCGCAGCCGGCGCCGATCGTCCTGCTCGACGTCCCGGGCGGGACGTTCTGGAGCGCGTGGCGTGGCTTCGTCGAACGCGAGCTGGTCAACGGTGGCTATATCGACAAGCGCGACCTCGACCTGGTGTTGATCACCGACGACGTCGAGCGCGCCGTCGACGAGGTCACGGGCTTCTACGCCAACTATCACTCGCAGCGGTTCGTCGACGGTCGTCTGGTGCTCCGTGTGCAGCACGCACCGGACGACCCCACTCTCGACGCGCTGAACGAAGAGTTCGCCGACATCATCGTCCGCGGGCGCATCGAACGCATCGCGGTGACACCGGCGGAGCAGGCCGACGACGACCACGTCGACCTCGAGCGGATCGCGTTCCGGTTCGACCGCCACGGCTTCGCGCGTCTGCGCGCGCTGATCGACCGGCTGAACGGACGCGAGCCCGCTCGATGAGCGACGAGCGGCCGGACGTGCGCAGCGCGTTCGAAGCCGGGCTCGCCAACGAGTACTTCGCGCTCTCCGGCCTCCGCGCCGCGAGCATCGGCGAAGCGGGCACTCGTGCGACGTTGTTCTTCACGACGCTGACCGGAACCGTCCTGGCGCTCGGTTTCCTCGCTTCGTCGACCGACGCCGTCGTCCCGGTGGCGTACGCCGCGCTGCCCATCGTGATCCTGCTGGGGCTGCTCAGCTTCCTGCGCCTCGTCGAGATCAGCGTCGAAGACGTCGGGGCGCTGCGGGCAATCAACCGGATCCGTGCGTACTACGGCAGTCTCGTACCGGAAGGCACCGAGTACTTCCCGGCGCCGGGGAAGCAGCAGGCGATCAACGAGCTCGTCGACGTCGGCGCGCGGCGCGCACCGTGGAAGGCGGCGCTCACCATCGCCGCCACCGTCGGGGTGATGGATGCTCTCGTCGCCGGGGCGAGCCTCTCCTTCGCCCTCGCCCATGCGGGCATGTCGACGACACCGGCCGTTGTCATCGGCATCGCCGTTGCCCTCGTGGTGATCTGGGCCTTGTTCGCGTACCAAACGCGCCGGTTTCATGCCGCAGAACGAATCGGAGAGGCTTCGCCCTAGCTCTCGCCGCCCAGCGCGTGGATTGCCCGCTCCACGGCGCGGCGGGCCTGGAGGAGGCGCTTCTCGTCGCCGGCGGCGCCGTCGTCGCCGTCGGCCGCCGCCTGGAGCCGGTCGTACGCGATGTCGCGGAGGGCCTCCTCGATGTTCCGGAGCTGGCCGACGAGCTCGTCGACGCGCTCGGAGCTGTCAGACATCGAGCGCGTCCGCCAGCAGGTCGGCCGGATGCCGGACGTCGAGCCCGGCCGCGGCGAGATGCATGGCACACCCCGGGTTCGCCGACGCGACAAGCGGGTCGGCACGGCCGCCGGCTGCCCGCCGGATCGCGGCGACCTTGCGGTCCCGGATCTCTGCCGCGAGCTCCGGCTGGAGCGCGTTGTAGGCGCCGCCGGCGCCGCAGCAGAGCCCGTCGTCGTCGGTGTCGACTGTGACGTATGCCGGCGCCAACACCGCCCGGACCGCGTCGGCGGCCTTCTGCACATGCCGGAGGTGGCACGGGTCCTGCATGACGACGGTACGGCCGGTGGACCGGACCGCCATTGGACCCCGCGACGCAACCCACTCGGAGAAGTCCTGCACGCGGCACGCGAAGGCCGCCGCCTCCGGCGTTCCGAGAAGGCGCCCGTAGTCCTTCATCGCCGCGCCGCATCCGGCGCTGTCGACGACGACCGGTGCGTCGCCGGGCATCGACGCGATGACGCGACGGGCGAGTCGCCGTGCGTCGTCCACCCGTCCCGCGTGCGCGTGCAGCGCGCCGCAGCAATCGGCTCCGGGGCCGGGCAGCGCGGCGTGTGCGCCGGCCGCCTCCATGACGCGAAGGGCGGCCTGGTGCGTGTCGCGCTGCCACGCGTCCATCACGCAGCCCGGGAACAAGAACACATCGGCGCTCTCGGCCGGCTCGGGTGCTCGGAGCGGTCGGGCGAGGGAGCGCAGCGAGATCCGCGGCAACGGCAGGCGCGCCGGAACCAGGTGGACCCGTTGCGCGAGTGCGAGCAGCCACGACAGCGCGACGAGAAGCCAGTGGCGCGGGAGGACGAGGCGGTAGCCGAGCCACTCGGCGGCGCGCCGGGCCCACGGTCGTGTCGGACGGCGGTGCGCGTCGAGCGCCGCACGCGCGCCTTCCATCAAGTTGCCGAACGGGACCGATGACGGGCACGCCGCTTCGCAGCCCCGGCACTGGACGCACTCCTCCATGTAGCGCTCGAACGTGGCGTCGAGCGGCGCACCGTGGATGTCGACGGCCTGCATGGCGGCGATCCGGCCCCGGGGAGACGCCGTCTCGAGGCCTGTGACGCGGTACGTCGGGCAGTGCGGGAGGCACAAGCCGCACGCCACGCACGCGACGAGCTCGTTCTCGTCGAGGTCGAGCACTCCGCCCGGCGACGGGCGCATCACGCGGGCGACGGCGCCCGTGCGGCCGCACCCGGGAGCCGTCCGGGCGAGAGCTTGCCGGTGGGGTCGAACGCCGCCCTGATCCGCTGGACGATGGCGAGGTTCGGCAGTTCCCGGCCGTACCCACTCACGCCCGGCGCGCCCGCCTCGCGCAGTAGCCAGCCCTCGTGCGCGGTCGCGACCGCGCGGGCGGCGACGAGCCCTTCCGGCTCGGCGGCGGCGACGTGCACGGTCCCGACCCCGACCTCGGCGAGCCAACGAACGCCGTCGATCTCGCCGAGCGCGGGCCCGACCGCACGCACACGGCTCGGCCGCACCGAGATCCGTCCCCGATGCGGACCGTCGGGCCAGCCGGGACCGGCGTCGACCGCCGGGTCCGCATCAGTGCCGGCGTCGAGCCCAGCGGCATTCGCCTCGGCGGCGACGTCGTCCGGATGCCCTTCGAGCAGCACATGCGTCGTCACGCCGTCCCATGCGATGCACGACGGGCGGAACATCCGACGGCAAGCTTCGAAGGGGTCGGCGTGCGTCGTGATCCACCGCGCGACGCGGGAGTGCGGCTGGCTGCGCAGCGTCACCTGCACGACAACGCCGATCGTTCCCATCGAGCCGACGAGCAGCCGCGGGACGTCGTAGCCGGTGACGTTCTTCACGGTCGGTCCCCCACCCTTCACGAGCCGCCCGTCGGCGGTCACGAACCGGACCTCGAGCAACCGGTCGCGCAGCGGCCCGTAGCGCAGCCGGCGCGGTCCCGACAGACCGGTCGCCAGGACGCCGCCGACCGTCGCCTCCGGCGCGCGCGCGTCGAGCGGGCACTCCTGCCCGGCCTCGCCGAGAACCGCTCCCAGCTCGCCCACCGTGATGCCGGCGCCGACCGTCACGGTCAGCTCGGCTGGGTCGTAGGTGACGATTCCGCCGGGAGCCTGCACCTCGACGCCGCCGGTGGTCGGATCGCCGATCTCCCAGTGCGTGCGGGCGCCGACCGGCACGACTGCGTCGGCGGCGGCGACCGTCGCCTGCAGCGCGCGCACCCGGTCGAGCACCGGCGACGCCGTCACACCCACGCCCCCTCCGGGACGCGCTGCATCTCTCCGCACCGGCTCCCGCGCGGCAGGATCTTCTGCGGGTTGGCGCGACCTGACGGGTCGAACGCGTCGCGCAGCCGCGCCTGGGCGTCGAGGTCGTCGGCACTGAAGACGAGCGGCATCGCCTCCCGCTTCTCGAGGCCGATCCCGTGCTCCCCCGACAGCACGCCGCCGGCGTCGACGCAGGTCCGAAGGATCGCATCGCCGGCGGCGTGCACGCGCTCCCAGATCCCCGGCTCGCGTTGGTCGAACACGATGAGGGGATGCAGGTTTCCGTCACCGGCGTGGAACACGTTCATCATGGTGAGGTCGTACCGGTCGGCGATGGCGTACACGTTCCGCAGCACGTCGACGAGGCGCGTCCGGGGGACGACCGCGTCGTGGAGGTAGTAGTCGGGGGCGATGCGCGCGATCGCGCCGAACGCCGACTTCCGCCCCTTCCAGAGCAACGCCCGCTCGGCGTCGTCGGCTGCGACGCGCACGGTGCGGGCGCCGTTCTCGGTCCCGACGGCCCGGACCGCTTCGACCTGGGCGGCGACGCCCGCTGGGAGCCCATCCAGCTCGACGAGGAGCACCGCAGCCGCGTCACGCGGGTACCCGGCGCCGACGAAATCCTCGACGGCTCGAGTGATCTGGGCGTCCATCATCTCGAGCGCGGCGGGAACGATTCCCTCGGCGATGATGCCGCTGACGGTGGCGGCGGCGCACTCGATCGACGTGAAGTCGAGGAGCAGCGTCCGGACCGCGGGCGGGTCGGGCAGGAGGCGCACGGCGATGCGGGTGGCGATGCCCATCGTGCCCTCGCTGCCGACGAAACAGCCGCGCAGGTCGTAGCCGGCGTGGTCGGGCTCGAGCCCGCCGAGCATCGTGACGGACCCATCGCCCAGCACCACTTCCACTGCGAGCACGTGCATCGCCGTGACCCCCGATGCCAGGCAATGGGGGCCGCCGGCGTTGGTCGCGACGTTGCCGCCGATCGTGCACGCCTGCTGCGACGACGGGTCAGGTGCGTAGTGCAGGCCGAGGTGCCGAACGGCGCGGCTGAGATCGAGGTTGAGGACGCCGGGCTCGACCCACGCGTACTGCTCCTCGGCGTTCACCTCCAGAATCCGGCTCAGGTTGGTCGTGACGATGACCAACGGGTCGCCGACGGGCGTCGCGCCGCCCGCCAGGCCCGTACCGCTGCCGCGAGCCACGAACGACCTGCCGTGGCCGGCGGCCACCCGGACCGCGGCGGCCACGTCGGCTCCGCTAGTCGGGAAACACACGGCCGCTGCTGCACCCCGATCGACGCCGGCGTCGCGCTGGTAGAGCGCGAGCTCGAGCGGCTCCGCACGCGCCTGGCCCGGTCCCAGCGCGGTCTCGAGGTCGGCCACGAGCGCGTGGACACCGTTCATGCCTTCGATATGCGAAGCCTACCGACGAGAGGTGGCTACTCTCGGCCGGAGAGCCGGAGCCTGCGCCGGCGGGAGGAGACAGGGTGAGCGCGCGCCAAACCCGATCGGGCCCGACCCGGGAATGGGTGACCTTCGAGGATCCCAAGGACGACGGCCGGCGCTGGCAGATCGACGTGACGTTTCTCACTTCGCACTGGGAGTGCATCTTCGGCCGCGGTTGCCAAGGCGTGCTCACCGAGCCCGCGGCCGAGATGGTGCAAGGTTGCTGCTCCTACGGCGCGCACTTCTCGCACCGGAAGGACCGCGACCGTGTCGTGCGCGCCGCCAAGGAACTGTCCGACGACGAGTGGCAGTACGCCAAGGCGGGCCGGTCGAAGGGCATCTACGCGCAATGCGGGAAGGACGAGGAGGGGCGCATCGAATGGCGCACTCGCCTCGTGGACGACGCCTGCATCTTCCTGAACCGTCCCGGCTTCCCTGCCGGCGCCGGCTGTGCGCTGCACCTCCACTCCATGCGCGCCGGACGCCATCACAGCGAGGTCAAGCCCGACGTGTGCTGGCAGCTTCCCTTGCGATGCGTCGACGAGGAGCAGGAGGACGGCACGGTCGTCTCGACCTTGTCGGAGTTCGGACGGGACGGATGGGGTGACGGCGGCGCGGAGTTCGCGTGGTGGTGCACGGAGGCGCCCGAGGCGTTCACCGGCCGCGAGCCCGTGTACCGGTCGATGGGCGAGGAGCTGCGCAAGATGCTCGGTAGCGACGCGCTGTACCGGCAGGTCGTCGCGTACCTCGATCAGCGGGCGCGCTCGAAGCCGCCGCCGGCACCGCATCCGGCGGAGACCCCGGTCCGGTTCTCCCGCCGCCGGCCGGCGACGGCGAACGGCCACCGCCGCCGAAGCTGAATGTCGCCGGAGCCGACCGACCGCGGCTTGCTCCTCGACGCGCTTGCTGGCGAGCAGGCGGACTTGCAGGCGGAGCTCGACGACCTCGCGACCGACGACTGGTTCCGGCCCACGCCGGCCAAGGGCTGGGACGTACGCGACACGATCGCGCACCTGGCCGATATCGACGAGATCGCCATCGACACGTGCACGGGCGGGCCCCGACCGCTGAACGACTTTGCAGCGTTGTTCGCATCGCCCGAGGACACGACGCTGTGGGGTGTGCTGCGCGGGCGCCGGCGGTCCGGCCGTGCGGTGCTCGCATGGTGGGAGGACTCCTCGGCGCGCGAGCGCGACGTGCTCGCGAGCCTTGACGCCGCGATGCGTGTCCCGTGGGGAATCGGCATGCGCCCGCCGTCGCTCGTCACGGCCCGTCTCATGGAGACATGGGCGCACGGCCTGGACGTCCGCGAGGCGCTCGCGCTCCCGATCGTCGATTCGGACCGCCTGCGGCACGTGGCGTGGCTCGGCTACCGCGCTCTTCCGTACGCGTTTTCGTTCGCGGGCCGCGAGCGCCCACCCGGCGAGCTGCGGGTCGAGGTCTCGTCACCGTCGGGCGACGAGACGTGGGAGTACGGACCCGCGGATGCCCCGAACCGGATCACCGGGCCGGCGGGCGAGCTGTGCCGGCTCTTCGCGCACCGGATCTCCCGTGACGAAGCCCGCGGGCTCGTCGCCGAGGGCGACGGCGCCGTCGCTGCCCTCGAGGTGGCCCGGGCGTTCCTGTAGCTCGAAGACCGCTCAGGGCCCTCCGACGAGGGCGCCCCCGTCGACGACCAGAACGTCGCCGGTCATCCACGACGACGCGTCGGATGCGAGGAACAGCGCCGCGCCGGCAAGGTCGTCGGGCACTCCGAGCCGCTTCATCGGGAACCGGGCAGCCGTCCCCTCCTCGTCGTGTTCGAAGAGGGCCCGCGCGAAATGCGTCTTCACGAGCCCGGGCGCCAGCCCGTTCACCCGCACGCCGGGAGCGAGCTCGACCGCGAGCTGGCGCGTCATGTGGATAAGGCCGGCCTTCGACGTGTTGTACATGCCGATCCCGAGCGATGGCCGGATCCCGCCCAGCGACGCGACGTTGATGACCACGCCCCCCTGGTCCCGCATCCACGATCGCCACGCCGCCTGCGTCAGCAGCAGCGGCCCCTCGAGATTCACCTCGAGCACCTTGCGCACCGCGCGCGGCTCCGTCTCGATCATCGGCCCGAACGTCGGATTCGTTCCCGCGTTGTTCACGAGGATGTCGACGCTCCCGAGCTCGGCGACGCAGTGGGCGATGCATCCCTCGATCGCCTCCGGGTCGCCCGCAGACCCGGCGTAGACGGTCGCGCCCGGGCCGGCGGCGTCAAGAGCACGGAGCGTCTCCTCCAGCTCGTCGGGCTTCCGCGCCAGCACGCACACGCGCGCGCCGGCGGCCGCGAAGGCTTCGGCGATCGCGCGCCCGATGCCGCGCGTCCCGCCCGTCACGAGCGCGGCCTTCCCGTCGAGGCGGAATGCCTTCTCCGGGTCGATCACGAGGCGATCACAGGTACAGGCCCGTCTGGCCCTCGGTCCGGCTCGAAGCCACGGCGTGCACGTCGCGCTCGCGCAGGATCAGGTAGTCCTCGCCCCGAATGTCGACCTCGAAGCCGGCGTCGGGCGCGAACAGCACGAGATCGCCCTCCTCGACGTTGCGGACCGTCGGTCCGACCGCCACGACCTTGGCCCAGTCGAGCCGCCGGTTCTGCGCCGCGGTCGCCGGGATGACGATCCCGGCGCGGCTCTTGCGCTCGCCCATCTCCTTCGTCGGGAGGGCCAGGATGCGATCGGCGGTCATGCGAATCGACTGCTTGACGTCGTCGGGCGACTCGCCGTCGGGGGGCATGGATGCCGAGGCTATCCGCCGCCGGCATGGTTCCTGAGCCGCGGTAGGCCGCGGCTAGATTCACCGCCGAGGACGGTCGACGCAGGAGACTCGTGACCGACACCATCGTGATCGCCCACCGCGTCAGCTCGAGGATCCGGGCGTACGTGCTGCTCACGAAGCCTCGGGTCATCGAGCTGCTGCTCGTCACGACCGTGCCGGCCATGGTCCTCGCCGACGGTGGGCTCCCGTCGCTCACGCTGATCGGCGCGGTGCTCCTGGGCGGAGCGCTGGCCGCGGGCGGCGCGAACACGATCAACTGCTGGATCGAGCGCGACCGGGATCGCGTCATGCATCGCACCCGGCGACGCCCGCTCCCGGCCGGGCAGATCGAACCCACGCACGCGCTCGTGTTCGGCATCGTGCTCGAAGCGGTCGCCTTCCTGTGGCTCTGGGGCACGGTGAACCTGCTCGCAGCCTCGCTGGCGGTGAGCGCGATGCTCTTCTACGTCTTCGTGTACACGATCTGGTTGAAGCCGCGGAGCCCGCAGAACATCGTGATCGGCGGCGCGGCCGGCGCGGTGCCGGTCCTCGTCGGCTGGGCGGCGGTCACCGGCACGCTCGACGCCCCCGCCTGGGTGCTGTTCGCCATCGTGTTCTGCTGGACGCCGCCGCACTTCTGGGCCCTGTCGCTCCGGTACCGCGACGACTACGAGGCGGCGGGGATCCCGATGCTCCCTGTCGCGCGCGGGATCGCCAGCGCGGCGCGACAGATCCTCGTGTACTCGCTGATCGTCGTGGCCGTCACGCTGTTGCTGTTCCGGTTCGAGTCGATGGGCGTGGTGTACCTCGTCGCTGCCGTCGGGCTCGGCGCCGCGTTCATCTGGCAGGCGTTCGGCCTCCATCGCGACGCCACTGCAAAGCGCGCCATGCGACTGTTCACGTACTCGAACACCTACCTCGCGCTGCTCTTCGCGGCCATTGCCGTCGACACGCTCGTCCGAGCCTTCTGACCGGCCGCGGCCGCGGCGGCGGCGCGGCTGGCTCCTCATCCTCGCCGGCGTCCTCACCGTCGGGCTGGTGGCCGGTGTGCTCGTCGCCGTTCTCGGCGACGGCTCGGAGAGCGGCGGCACGATGCGCCCCGGCTCCGTCAGCGGCGCCGGCGGCGAGATCGGCTCCCCCGCGCCGGACTTCCAGCTCCCTGCGCTCGAGGGCGGGGGCGACGTGCGCCTCGCCGACTATCGCGGCCGGCCCGTGATCGTGAACTTCTGGGCGTCGTGGTGCAATCCCTGCCGGCAAGAGTTCCCGCTCCTGAAGCAGGCGCTGCGCGAGCACCGCACCCAACGACTGGCGGTGATCGGCGTGACGTACCAGGACATCCCCTCCGACTCGCGGGCGTTCGTGAAACAGCGAAAAGCCGGCTGGCCGCAGGGTGTGGACGACGGCGGCGCCGTGGCGAAGGCGTTCGGTGTGCGCGCGATCCCACAGAGCTTCTTCGTCCGCGCCGACGGCACGATCGCGGACCGGGTCTTCGGCTTTACGAGCGAGTCCGCCCTCGCCCGCCCCCTCGCCGAGTTGCTCGGCGGGTCGTCGGGCTGACGGGCGCTACTCCTCCCAGCGGAACAGCAACGCGGCGGCGGCGGGCGCCGCGACGGCCCACGTGAGCAACACGAGCACGTGTCCGAGCGGAAACGCGTGCGCAGGCGAGAGCACGTCGCGCACGGCTTCGGCCAGGGCGGCGGCGGGGAGCGCCTCGGCGAAGTCCTGGAGCGCGGTGGGAAGCCGGGTCAGCGGGTACGCCATCCCACCGAGGAACAGCAACAGCAGGAACAGCGCGTTGGCGAGGGCGAGGTTCGTCTCGGCGCGCAACGTTCCCGCCATGAGCAGGCCGATGCCGGCGAAGGCGACCGTTCCGACGAGCAGCAGCACGACGGCGGGGAGGATGCGCGCGCTCGTGCTCCATCCGAGCGCGATCCCGACGACAACGATCACGGCCGCCTGCACGACCTCGATGAGGAGGACGTTGGCCGTCTTCGCGGTGAGCAGGCCGGCGCGCGACAACGGTGTGGAGCCGAGACGCTTCAGGACGCCGTAGCGGCGCTCGTAGCCGGTGGCGATGCCGAGGCTGACCATCGCCGTCGACATCACCGCCAGCGCGAGCACGCCCGGAACGAGGAAATCCACCGGTTCTGCCAGGTCGGTGACGGCGTCGACCTTCGAGAAGAACACGAGGATCCCGAGCGGGATCGCCAGCGTGACCAGCAGGCTCTCGGATCGCCGGAGCGTGAGCAGCAGCTCGATCCGGGTCTGGGCCGCGAGCGCACGTGCCTTCACGGTCGATCCTCGGTCGTCAAGCGGAGGAACACCTCCTCGAGAGAGCCGCGCCCGGCGCGCAATTCACCGAGGGTCACGTCGCGGTCGCGCAACCAGGCGGCGAGGCTTGCGATCAGCGCAGGTGTCGCGGGCACGTCCACGACGTAGTCGCCCGGGCGCGGCTCCCGCACGTACGCCGCGTCGAGGCCGAGCGCGACGGCGAGCCCGGCGCGGTCGAGGTCGGGGGGTGCCGAGAAGCGCGTCTCCTCGGCGGCGGCGGTAGCCGTGAGCTCGGCGGGCGTGCCGTACCCGACCATGCGGCCGTGGTCGACGATGGCCAGCCGATTGCACAACTGCTCGGCCTCGTCCATGGCGTGAGTGGTGAGGACGACGGTCGCGCCGTGGTCGCGCAGCTCACGCACCAGATCCCACGTGGTTGCCCGTGCCCGCGGGTCGAGTCCCGCCGTCGGCTCGTCCAGGAACACCAGTGACGGCCGCCCGATCAGCGCCAGCGCCAGCGACAGCCGCTGGTACTGCCCGCCGGACATGCGCCGCACGAGCGTGTGCTCGGCTTCGCGCAGCCCGACGACGTCGAGCAAACGCTCGGGGTCGTCGGGATGGTCGTAGTAGGAGGCGAAGAGAGCGAGCGCCTCGAGCGGGCGGATCCCGGGGTACAGGCCACCGTCTTGGAGCATCACGCCGATCTTCGGCCGCAGACGAGCGCCCTCGCGCCACGGGTCGAGGTCGAGCACCCGGACTTCGCCGGCGTCCGGCCGCCGGTAACCCTCGAGGATCTCGACCATTGTCGTCTTGCCGGCGCCGTTCGGTCCGAGCAGCCCGAACACCTCGCCCGCCTCGATCGTCAGCGACAGGCCGTCGAGCGCGCGCACGGCGCCGTAGTGCTTGGTGAGCCCGGCGACTTCGATGGCTGAGCTCGCCGACGGCACGAGTGGTGAGCCTACAAAGACACCCTCGTCCAGCCGGGGTCGGCGTATCGAACAGCAGACAGAATGGCGGCGGTGGATCGGTACCAGTACCTGTTGCTGATGGCGGGATGCCTGATCGTCACGCTTCCGCTCGAGTTCGTATTTGGCGCCCGGGTCTGGCGCCAGCCCCGGCGGCTGCTGTTAGCGCTCGTCCCGACGGTGATCGTGTTCGCCGTGTGGGACATCGCCGCCATCGCCCGCGAGCACTGGTCGTTCAACGCGCGGTACGTCACGGGGAGCCGGCTGCCGGGCAACCTGCCCGTGGAGGAGCTCGCCTTCTTCTTCGTGATCCCGATCTGCGGTCTGCTCACGCTCGAAGCGGTCCGGCGCATCCTGGAGCGCGCTCGCTGATGTGGCAGTACACCGCGGCCGCCATCGTCGCAGTCGTCGCAGTCGTCGTGCTCGAGCTCCGCGTCCTGCACACGGGGCTGCTCAAGACGCGCGCCTATTGGATCGCGCTGAGCATCTGTTACGCGTTCATGATCGCGGTCAACGGCTGGCTCACGAAGCTCACCGCCCCGATCGTGCTGTACGACGCGGACGCGACAACCGGGTGGCGCTTCCCGTGGGACATCCCGGTCGAGGACTATCTCTACGGCTTCGCGCTCCTGACGCTCGCGATGCTGTTGTGGGACGCCACCGCGCCGAAGTCGCGCGACGTCGCCGCCCTGATTCCCGGCGACGCGGCGGTACCCTCGATGCCAACCGAGTCCGCGAGGGGGGCGCGATCGTGACCGAGGTGCTGGTCGCTGCGGCGGCACTCGTGCTCATGGAGCCGGTCACCGCGCTGGTTCATCGGCTCGTGATGCACGGCTTCGGGATGGGATGGCACCGGAGTCACCACGAACCGCCCCGGCGGGCCCTCGAGGCGAACGATCTCTTTCCGGTCGTGTTCGCCTCGGTGACGATCGTGCTCCTGGCCGTCGGTGTCTACGCGCCTGAGGCGCCCTCTCTCCTCGTGCCGATCGGGATCGGCATCACCGCCTACGGAGCCGCGTACCTGCTCGTGCACGACGTCGTCATCCACCGGCGGCTCGCGTTCCTTCCCCTGCCGGACACGCTCCTGCACCGGTGGCGCGAGGCGCACAACGTGCACCACCTCTTCGCCCGCGCGCCCTACGGGTTCCTTGCGCCGGTCGTGCCTGCCGAGCTCCGTCGCCGCGCCGCCGAACGCGATGTGGATCGCACTCGGCGAACCATCAGCGAGGTCCCGGCCTGATCGACTTGGAGACGACGAGCGCCTTCCGCCAGGACGGGACGCGGGCGCGCCGGGTGAACACGTCGTAGTCCGCGGTCTCGATCTGGTCGAGGATCGCCGAGTAGAGCCGGCGCGCGGCCCGGATGCAGCGCGCCGACTCCAGCGGTAGGTACGGGATCCCCAAGTCGGCCGACGCGTAGTACTCGCGGTTCCGCGCGATCTCGTAGCGCATGAGCTCGCGCCACGACGCGCTCGACGCGTCGCTCCCCCGGGTTGGCGCCGAAACGCCGGAGGTCCTCCTGCGGGAGGTAGACGCGCCCGCGGTCGATATCCTCGCTCACGTCGCGGAGGAAATTCGTGAGCTGGAAAGCGATGCCGAGGTCCCGGGCGTGCGGCACGGCGGCGGGCGACGACGGCTCCAGGATCGGCAGCATCATCTCGCCGATCACGGCCGCCGACCCGTCCATGTACTCGAGGAGGTCGTCGAACGTCTCGTACCTCGCCACCGTCAGGTCCATTGTCATGGAGCGGAGGAACCGGCGGAAACAATCGGGATCGATGCTGAACGCCTTCACTGTGTGGACGACCGCCTTGAGCACGGGGTCGTCGGAGTCGCCGTCGGCGAGATCGGCGAAGAACCGCTCGCCGAAGTCGGTCAGCGCCTTCTCGCGCACATCGACCGGGGCTGGGCCCAGGTCGTCGACGATGTCGTCGGCGTAGCGGCAGAACCCGTACAGGGCATGCACGTGGTGGCGCTTGACGCGCGGCAGCACGAACGTCGCGGCATAGTAGGTGGTGCCATACGCCTTGTTGAGCTCCCGGCATCGGGCGTATGACGCGTCGAGCGTGATCACGGCCGCCGCCCGCGGCTTTCCGCCCACTCGTCGACCCGATCGGCGGCGAGGCGCCCCGAGATCAGCACCATCGGGATGCCGACGCCGGGCACGGTCCCCATCCCGGTGAATACGAGCCCGGGGATGCGGCGGTCCACGTTGCCGGGCCGGAACGGGCCGGTCTGCAAGAAGCGGTGCGCGAGCGCGAACGGTGTCCCGCGCTCGAGGCCCTGCGCCTTCCAGTCGCGTGGATCCGTGAGCCGCTCGACCACGACGTCGTCGACCGGGTAGCCGAGGTCGCCGACGCGGTTCGCCAACGCATCGCGCAGACGTGGCCGCTCGGCCGCCCAGTCCACTCTGCCGTCGAGGTTGGGCGCGGGCTCGAGCGCGAACAGGGTGGTCGACCCGTCGGGTGCCAGCGACGGGTCGGAGGCGGTCGCGCTCGTCACGAGGATCGACGGGTCGGGAATCCGGCGACCGTCCCGGAGCAATGCGGAGAACGCCCCGCGCCATGCTCGCCCGAAGTGGATGTTGTGGTGAGCGGCGCCGGCCGGGAGCGTGCCGCGCACGCCGGCGAGCCACACGATGCACGACGGCGAGTAGCGACCTCGCGACACGACGCGTGGCGGTGTGAGCCCGAGCAGCGAACGGTACGCCACCGCCACGTCGACGTTGCACACAACCGCGTCGGCGGCCACGACCTCGCCGGAAGCCAGGCGCGCACCCTGCACCGATCCGTCGGCACGCCGGGTGATGCGTTCGACGGGCGAGCCGAATCGAAAGGTCGCGCCCGCCTTCTCGGCCGCGTGCATCAGACCGCGCGGCACCTCGTGCATCCCGCCCTCGGGGAAGTACACGCCCTCCACCATGTCCATGTATGTGATGATCGAGTAGATCGCCAACGCCTCGAACGGGGACAGGCCGGCGTACATCGACTGGAACGAGAAGATCCGCTGCAGGCGCGGGTCGTCGAAGAAGCCGGCGACGGTCGGAGCGAGCTTTCGGAGACCGCCGAGCCGGACGAGGCGCATCAGGGCCATCGGGTCGCGGGCGAGGTCGAGCGCGGAGTCGTAGTTGCGGTCGATGAAGTGCGGCAGCTCCAGCTCGTACACGCTGCCGAGCCATTCGCAGAACCGCTCGAACGCGGCCGCCTCGGCTGCGCCCGCGAAGGCTCGGATCTCCTCCACCATCGCCTGGCGGTCGGGCCGCACGCGGAGCTCGCTGCCGTCGGGAAAGCACGCCCGGTACGTGGGGTCGAGGGGCCGGAGCGTCAGGTGGTCGTCGAGGGCAGCGCCGGCGGCGGCGAAGGTCTGCTCGAGCAACCCGACCATGGTGAGGACCGTGGGCCCGGAATCGATCCGGAAGCCGGATTCCTCGACGACGCCCGCACGGCCGCCCGGGACCGACTCCCGGTCGATCACCACGACCTCGTGACCGCCGCCGGCGAGATGGCACGCCGCCGACAGGCCGCCCAGACCGGCACCCACCACGACCGTGCGCACGAGAGCTCCGGCTAGCGGTCGCGCCAGGCGACGAAGGTACCGAGCTCCTCGAGCGCGACACGGGCCTCGGGTGCGATCGGCGCCACGGCGACGGCATCGAGTGCCTGCTCGACGAGCCGTTCGATGCTGCGCTCGACCTCGTCGACCGCGCCCGTGTCGACGAGGACCGCTTGGAGGCCGGCGATCTCGGCGTCGTCGAGGTCGGCTCGGCCGAGGTTCTGGAGCCGGCGCGCCGCCGACCCGGTCGCGCGCGCGGCCGCGGCGGCGACGAGCGGCGTGAGCTTGCCCTCACGCAGGTCGTCACCGACCGGCTTGCCGGTGACGGCGACGTCCCCGAACACGCCGAGGATGTCGTCCCGCAGCTGGAAGGCTTCGCCGAGCGGCAGCCCGAACGCACTGAGGGGGTCGGCGAGCTCTTCCAGGCGGCCCGCGAGGGCGGCGCCGAGATGCAGCGGCCGCTCGACGGTGTACTTCCCCGACTTGTACCGCTCGATCCGAGCCGCCTGCACCGGGTCGCTGCTGCCGCTGGCCGTGCCTTCGAGGTCGAGGTACTGGCCCACGCACAGCTCGATGCGCAGCTCGTCGAACACGGGCCGGGCGACCTCGGGCGCCGAGCGGAGCAGGATGTCCGAGTACACGAAGGCGAAGTCGCCGACGAGGATCGCGGCCCCCTCGCCGTAGCGGCGGGCCTCGCCGCGCCACCGCTGCACGTCGTGCCGGGTCATGAAGCGGCGATGAATTGCCGGGAGCCCTCGACGCAGGTTCGACCCGTCCATCACGTCGTCGTGCACGAGCGCGAACGTGTGCAGCAGCTCGAGCGCCGCACCGGCGTCGACGACGACCGGGTCGTCGTGCGCGCCGCCCGCCCCCACGTACGCCCAGTGACAGAACGCAGGTCGAAGCCGCTTCCCGCCCGCCCGCACGAGGTCGCGCAACCCGATGAGCGGCTCCGCGAGGTCGGGATCGACAGCGCGCCACCGTTCGATCTCGTCGTCGATCAGCGTCGCGATGCGTGCCTCGACGCGGCTCCCGACCTCGGCCAGGCTCGGCGGGATGACGACTGTGCCTTCGGCCAGCCCCCGCGCTTGGGCCCTCGATGCCATCAAGAAATCGTACGCTGCCGACCTGCTCGGCGGATGACCCGCGCGGCGACGGCGGCTTTGCTGACCGTCGCCGCAAAGCCGGAGCTTGCGACGGCGTCGAAAATAGCGTTCGCACCCCGTAGCATCCGCCGGTGGCGGATTTCCTTTCCGCGGAATGGATCGAGGCGCTCGACGCGGCGGCGCGTGCTGCGACGTTGCCGGAGACGGCTTCCGCGGTGTCGATCACGATCGAGCAGGTGGTGCGCGACGCGCCCGACGGTGAAGCCCGCTACCACCTGCGCATCGAGGACTGCCGCGCGCGGGTGCAGCCGGGCCCGGCCGCTGCGCCCGACCTCCGGCTGTTCGCCGACTACGACGTGGCGGCGCGCATCCAGCGCGGCGAAGTCAACGCGGAGGAGGCGCTGGCGGCAGGCCGGCTGAAGGTGCAGGGACGATTCGCCCACCTCCTGCGCGTCGACGACGCTCTCCGGGCGCTGGAGGACGTGTTCGCTCCCGTCCGCGCCGCGACGACGTACCGGGACGCGGGACCGTCGCGCTGACGATCCCGGCCGCCTACGATGCTCCCTTGACCGTTCGGTCAAGTCCGGCTGGGACGGGCGCAGGAGGGCACCGATGAGCGGCATCGCACTCGAGGACTTCGTGGCGGAGGCCAAGGTCTTTCTCGACGCCAACGCCGAGCCCCGATCCGAGCAGAAGTTCGTCTGGGGAGAGGGCCCAGACCGGGTCGGCATCCTCGACGAGAAGACGCCGGAGGAGGAATCCGAGGAGCTGCGCGCGGCCAAGGACTGGAAGGCCAAGGAGTTCGACGCCGGCTTCGGCTGGATCACGGGCCCGGAAGTCTACGGCGGCCGCGCACTCGACGCCGCGTACCAGCGCGCGTACGGGGAGGCACAGTCCGACTACGCGATCCCTAGCGTCGCGCCGTTCTCGGTCGGTCTCGGGATGGTCGCGCCGACGATCCTCGCCCACGCGATCCCCGAGGTGAGGGAACGGTACCTGCGCCCCCTGTACCGCGGTGATCTCGTCGTGTGCCAGCTGTTCTCGGAGCCGGCCGCGGGATCAGACCTCGCCGGCATCCAGACCCGCGCCACCCGGGACGGCGACGAATGGGTGATCAGCGGCCAGAAGGTGTGGACCTCGGGCGCGCAGCAGAGCGACCTCGGCGAGATCATCACCCGGACGTCCATCGACAAGCCCAAGCACAAGGGGCTGACGATGTTCCTCGTCGACATGAAGGCTCCAGGCGTCACCGTGCGGCGCCTCCGCCAGATGACCGGCGGCGCGTCGTTCAACGAGGTGTTCTTCGACGAGGTTCGCGTGCACGATTCCCACCGCCTCGGCGATGTCGACGAAGGCTGGACCGTCGCGCTGACGACGCTCATGAACGAGCGGGCTGCCATCGGCGGCGGCATAGGCAACCGCGCCACGAGCCTGACGCGCTTCGTGGAGCTGGCGCGCTACCTGGGCCAGGCCGACGATCCGCTCGTCCGCCAGCAACTCGCCGACACATACGTGAAGTTGCAGGTGGCGCGGTACACGAATCAGCGGGCCATGGCGAAGATCCGCGCCGGGCAGCTGCCCGGTCCCGAGATGTCGATCGCGAAGCTGTCGATGACCCAGAACTTCCAGCGCCTCGCCGACATGCTGTCGGCCATGCTCGGACCGCGCATCACCGCCGACACCGGCGAGTGGGGAACGTACGCATTTGGGGAACTCGTGCTCGGTGTGCCCGGCATGCGCGTCGCCGGCGGGACCGACGAGGTCATGCGCAACATCGTCGGCGAGCGTGTCCTCGGTCTCCCCAAGGAGCCGCGCGCCAACGCGTAGCCGTCTCGGCCCGTTTTGGGGCGGGGGTACTGTCGACGACGTGCAGCCGTTCGAGCGCCTTCGGTACCTCGCCCGCTGGTCGGACGAGGACGACAGTGCGCTCGTCTCGGAAGCAGCCGACTGCCTCGCGGGATTCGCCGACGATCCGGCCGGGCTCGTCGTCGTGTGCCGGCGGCTCGTCTCGCACCATCCCGTGTCGGGCGCGCTCTGGTGGCTCTGCGCACGCGTCCTCACCGCTTCCGACCCGGCGAACGCCGCCTGGGAGGCATGGCAGCTCGTCAACGAGGACGGCACGACTGACCGCCTGTCGCGGTTGCTGCCGTTCCCGCACGACGAGCCGATCGCGGTTCTCGGGTGGCCCGACCTGGCCGGCGCCGCACTGGCCGAGCGGCCCGATCTCGACGTGGTCGCGATCCGCCGTCGCTCGGGCGACGACCACCGGCGCGCCCGGCTCGCCCGGCGCGACGCGGCCATCCGCATCGTGAGCGAGGTGGAAGCCGCCGCACTCGAGCCCTCGCACCTGCTCGTCGAGGCGCTGGCCGCCAGCCCGGCCTCGGCCGTCGTCCCCGACGGCGCCACCGACCTGTTCGACACGCTCGGAGCCACGGGCACGGTCGGCTGGCTGGTCGCCGGCGTCGGCCGCGTGCTGCCCGACCGGCTGTTCGCGGCCATGCAGACCGAGCTCGAGCGCCAGCAAACCGAGCACACGCCGGTCGAGCTCGTGGACGTCACCCGCTTCGCCCGCGTCGCCGGACCCACAGGCCTGCTTGCCCCCGACGGGCTCCGCCGCCGGGTCGACTGCCCGGTCGCGCCCGAGCTGCTCCGACTCTCCTAGGAAGCCGCCGCGCTACCGATCAGGAGGTGAGGCGGGCGGCAGCGGTGTGGGCGGCGGCGGTGGCGGGCGCTCGGGCGGCACGTACTGACGCGGCCGTGGTTCGTCACGCGTCCACTGCTTGGAACGCACCAAGTCGACTTCCCGCAGCACTCGTCGACTCACGAAGCGGCGCGCGACTGCACGGACGGGCGGAATCAGGAGCAGCAGCCCGAGGGCGTCGGTGACGAAGCCGGGGATCACCAGGAGGACCCCCGCCACGAGGATCAGTGCTCCGTCGAAGGCTTCGGTTGCGGGGATCCGCCCCGCCGATCGCTGCTCGCGGATCCGGGCCATGACGCCCAGCCCCTGGCGCTTCACGAGCCAGGCCCCGACGAGCGAGACGAGGAGCAGCAGACCGACCGTGTTGAGGAAGCCGATCCACTGGCCGACCTGGATGATGACCGAGATCTCGACGACACCGACGACGATGGCCAGCGCGACGAAGAACGCGATCACGACCTGATGGTACCGCCGCCCTTGCTCCCCTACGCCTCGAGGGCGAGCGAGCCCCCGAACCCTTCGTCGTCGACATCCTCGTCGTCCTCGTCGACCGAGGTGAGCGAGCGGCTGTCGTTCCGGAGAGCGTTGATCTCGCCGATGCGCTTCTCGAGCATGCGCTTCCGGGTCCCGACCAGCGCCTCGTACTCGCGGCTGGTGCTGTCGATGCGCTTGCCGAGCGTGTCCATCTGCCCGACGAACTTCTCCCATTGCTCGAAGAAGTGCCCGAGCAGGCCCAGGATCTCGTCGGACCGGCGCGCGAGCTGGAAGTTCTCGCACGTCTGGCGGATCAGCGCGAGGACCGCGAGCAGCGTCAGCGGAGAGCAGAGCACGACGCGCTGGCGCGAGGCGTCCTGGACGATGGCCTCGTCCGTCTCGTGGATGAAGGTGTAGAGCTGCTCGTTCGGGATGAAGAGCAGCACGAAGTCGACCGTTCCGCCTGCAGGGTCGACGTACTCGCGCGTGCTGAGCTCCTTCACTCGGCCGCGGACGTCGCGCAGGAAGTCGTCGCGGTACCGCTTGCGGTCGAGATCCGATTCGGATTCGACGTAGCGGACGTAGTTGTCGAGCGGGAACTTCACGTCCATGTGCACGACGAGATCGTTCGGGAGGAAGAAGGTGAAGTCGGGGATGCCGTGCCCGCCCACGGCGGCACGCTGCTTCCGGTAGTTCACGTTCTCGATGAAGTCGGCGAGGCGCAGGACGTCCTCGGCCATGCGCTCGCCCCACCGACCGCGGGTCTTCGGGCTCGCGAGCACCTCGCGGAGGCTCTGGGTCGTGTGCAGCAGATCCGACAGCCCCTCGCTCTGCTGCGACAGCTGCTGGCTGAGCTGGCCGAACTTCCGGTCGCGGTCGGCCTCGAACACGCGCACGAGGTCGCTCGACCTCGTCGAGCCGCCCGGCCATCGCCTCGAGTTGCTGGTCGATCAGTGACTTCTTGCCGTCGAGCTCGGCCGTCGTGCGGTCCCGCTCGGCCCCGAAGACGGCCTGGTTGGTGGTGACCAGGCGCTCGAGCAGCTCGCCGGAGGTGGCCCGCTGCTGCCGGAGAAGGTGCGCGGCGAGCCGCGCCACCCGCCCCGAGCCCGGCGATGACGGCGACGATCACGATGAGAATGCTCATGCAGCCATTGTGCGGACGGGGTGTGACACCTACGGGGATGGTGCCCGTAGAGGCCTCTGACCAGGGAAGACGCCGCTACCCGTCGCCGATGCCGTAGACGAACCCGCCGCGGGTCCCGACGTAGACGCGGCCTTTCCAGACCGCCGGGGTCGACTCGATGCAGTTGCCCAGCGGCAGCTGCCACAGCTCGGGTGGGTCGACGGTGGTATTGCGCACGTCGTAGGCGTGGAGAACGCCGTCGCAGTCGCCCTGGAGCCAAACCCCGTCGACGATCGACGGCGATCCCATCAGGGGTGCGGGCAGTCGCTTCTCCCAGCGGACCACGCCCGTCGTGCGGTCGATCCCGACGGCGCGCCCGGAGTAGGTCGTGAAGATCACCAGGTCGCCGGAGACGCCCGGCGTCCCCCATACGCCCGACTTGTCGGCGCCCTCGTCCTTCTGGGACCACACGAGCGGGTTGTCGGCGCGATGCGGATCGAGCTTCATCATCTGGCCGATGTCGGCGGCGCGCGGACGGTGCTTCTCCCACTCCGAGCCGACGTACAACATGCCCTGCTCGTCGACCACCACCGACGCGTCGGTGTCCTCACCGGTCCAGAAGCGGAACACACGTTGCGGCGGCCCCGAGCCGGTGCGCAACCCTGAGATGTCCCAGCCCTGCACGAGCCCGCCGGAGTTGGCGAAGTAGAGCGTGTCGCCCGAGGATCGCGACCGAGTTCTCGATCGAGACCTCGTTGTCGGCCTCGGCGAGAAGCTGGTCGTCCCAACCCGGCGCGTTCCACACGAGGGACGGCGCCACCGTGACCGTCCCGTCGGGCGCCCGGCCGCGGTTGAGCTTCACGACGTGCATCTGGCTGTTCTCGCCCCCCTCGAACAGGTAGTCGCCGAGGACGAGGCTGCTGCCGTCCCAGTCGTCGTTCCATTTCGTCGGCGACACGTCGTTCGCCGAGAGCCGCCAGAGCTCTGTCGCCCCCGGCCGATCGATGGCGAGCACCCGGAACAAGCCGTCACGGGAGCCGACGTAGACGAGCGGGAACCCGTCGGATCGATGGTGACCGACCCCTTGATGAGATCACCCGTCGGGAACGGCGGGAGGATGTCCTCGCCCGTCGCCGCGTCGACGAAGTGGACGGCGCGGTCGTAGGCGCCGAACACGAGCCACGTCCGGCCGTCGCGCTCGAACACCGCCGGCTCGCCGGTCCAGCCCGTCCCGCACCAGTTCGACACCTCGCCCCGGTCCTCGGAGACCGAGCACATGGCCGCCCCGGGATACCGCCAGACCGGGCGCGGCGCGCCGGGCATCGGTCCTTGCCCGGAGTACGTGCGCGTCGGGTTGCCGCGGAACGTGAGGAGGCCCGGGGTCGTCGCGCCGTAGTACGGCCGGCCGGCCGATGCCGGATCGACCCATCCGTCATAGGGCGCGGGCGCCGCCGCTGCGGTCGAGACCGGAGGGGCTTCCGGGGGAGCCGCCCGCCGTTCCCCTCCGCCACCCTCGCGGTCGCGAAGCGCGAGCACGGCGACGGCACCGGCGGACGCGGCCATCACGACGACGACGGCCGCGATCACAGCGACGCGCCTTCCGCGCCGGTCTCGCGGACTCGATCCCGGCGCGTCTCCCCCTTCGTCGTCGCCGGCGACCGGTGGCGCATCAACGAGCGGCTCGATTGGCGAGGGCGGTGCCGGTTCTGCCGGTTGCGGCGTCGGCGCTGCCCGCGGCGGCGATGGTTGCGCGCGACGATCGGTGGCCCGCGCGCGGCGGACGATGACGATCGCACCGGCGCCGGCCGCCGCGGCGGCGACCGCGCAGCCGGCGACGACGGCAACGCGCCTGGCGCGGCTCACGACGAGGTCGACGCGCCGCCGAGATGCTCGAGCAGGAGCGTGTTCAACGTTTCCGGCGCCTCTTCCGGGATCCAGTGGCTCACGCCCTCGAGGACCTCGAACCGGTACGGACCTTCGACCTGCGCCGCCGTCGCCTCCGCCGCCTCCCTCCCCAACGCAGGGTCGTAGGTGCTCCACACGTACATCGTCGGCGTCGTGATCGGACCGAGCCCCTCGACGAGGCCGAGGTCGGCGGCTCGATACCAGTTGAGCGCGGCGGTCATCGCGCCCGGTTGGGTCAGGACGCGCACGTACTCTTCGACCGCGTCGTCGGACAATCCGCTCGCGGTGTACAGCGCCCGCAGGCCGGCGGCTTCGTTGTCCAGGAAGAACGGCTCGGCGTCGGGACTGCGGAAGAAGAGGATGTAGCTCGACTTGTCGCGCTGCTCGCCATCCTGGATCGACCGCCGGAACGCGCCCGGGTGCGGCGTCGACACCGACGTCACCGTGCGGAGCCGCTCGGGGCGGCGGCCCGCCACCTGCCACGCCACGGCACCGCCCCAGTCGTGGCCGACGAGGTGGAACCGCTCGACGCCGAGCTCGTCGGCGAAGCCGAGAACGTCGCCGACCAGCCGCTCGACGCGGTACTCCCCCACCTCGGCGGGTCGGGCGCCCGGCGAGTAGCCCCGCTGGTCGGGAGCGACCGCGCGGTATCCGGCGGCGGCCAGGGCGCCGAGCTGGTTCCGCCACGACAGCGACGTCTGCGGGAAACCGTGGAGCAGGAGCACGAGCTCGCCGTCGCCCGGCCCGTCCGCCCGCGCGTCGAACACGAGCTCCCCGACCGCCAACTCCACGTGCGCCACGACGGCGAACGCTACCCAGGAACGCTCTTGCACGCGGCGTGAAAGAACGTCTCGCCGCGCGTATGGTTGCCGCCGTCGAGCCAGAAGGGGGGCCCGATGGGCGACGACGGTCACGACTCCGACCTCGAGCTACCCATCAAGCTCGGTCCGTGCTCGAACGGCGAATACGTCCCGCCGCCGATGACCGCGATCGAGGCCGAGACGATCCGCCAGACCCATGCGGCGGCGGACACCCAGGCCCGGCGGCTCGGCGTGAGCCGGCGCCGGTTCCTGCGCTCGGTGAGCGGCGCCGCGCTCATGCTCCTGACCCTCGATGCGACCGCGCGTGCCGCACGCGCCGGCGCGGCGGGCGGCCGCTACCTGCTGCACCCCGACGCCGCCGGAGACCTCGCCGCCGCTCGAGCGGCGATCGCCGGCAACGAGTTCATCTTCGACGTGCAGGTGCATTACCTCAACTACGACCTCGCGCAGCCGGGCGGGCTCGGCATCGCAGCCGCGTTTCCGCAGCAGCGCTGCGGCGAGTCAGACCCGCGGGCGTGCTTCTCGGTCGACCACGTCATCGAGGAGATGTTCCTCAAGAGCGACACGTCGAAGGTGGTGATGTCGGCGATCCCGATCCCGGGTGACGGCAACCCGCTGTCGATCGACGACATGGAGCTCGTGAAGATGATCATGACGGAGCTGTGCGGGCGTGGGCGCGTGCTCGTGCAGGGCCAGACGTTCCCGAGCATCGGCGACGCCAGCGCGCAGCGCGACGAGATGGCGAAGGTGCGCAAGGACCACAAGGTCATCGCCTGGAAGGTGTACACGCACGCCGGCGGCCCGCCGTGGTGGCTGGACGATCACGACCCGAGCATCACGCAGGGCGGGAAGGCGTTCATCGAGAACGTGCGTGCCGTCGGACCGAAGATCATCGCCGTGCACAAGGGCTTCGGCCTGGTCGGCGGGAACAACCGGCCGTACGCGTCGCCGGTCGACGTCGGACCGGCCGCCAAGGCCAACACCGACGTCAAGTTCGTCATCTACCACTCGGGGTACGAGCCTGAGGACCAGGAAGGGCCGTACACCGCTGCCACCTCGGACGTCGGCGTGAACAGACTGATCAAGACGGCGATGGAGAACGGCATCGGCAAGGACGGCAATGTCTACCCGGAGCTCGGCTCGACCTGGCGATCGGTGATGAGCGACCCGACGCAGGCGGCCCACGTGGTCGGGAAGCTGCTCAAGCAGTTCGGACCCGACCGGGTGGTGTGGGGCACGGACTCGATCTGGTACGGCTCACCCCAGGACCAGATCCAGGCGTTCCGGGCGTTCGAGATCACCCCGCAGTTCCAGGAGCAGTTCGGCTACCCGGCGCTGACCCCGGAGGTGAAGGAGAAGATCCTCGGGAAGACGTCGGCGCGCATCTACAAGATCAAGTCGAGCGCACCGGCCAAGTGCGACTTCACCCGCGAGGAGCTCGAGGACGTCCGACAAGAGCTCCCGACCGGCGCGCGCACGTACGGCCCCAAGACCGGTCAGGAGGTCGCCGCGCTCATCCGCGCCCACGGCTGGGCGTGACGCGCGCCGTTCTACTCGATGCCTACGGCAGCGGGAAGGAGTGGTGCTCGTGCGAGACGACCCAACGATCGTGCTCCTTCCGGAGCCCGAGCGAGAGACGTAGACGGTTGTCCGGATCGCGCTCGTGCTCTTCGGCGGTTCCGCAGCGAAGCAGGGCGTACGCGAACGCGACGTCGTCGCCGGCGGTGACGTCGAGCGAGACGATCTCGAAGGTCGCTCCTTGCCGTTGCCATTCGAAGAACGGCGGCCAGGTCTCGCGGTAGGCGTCGATGCCGCGCACGCCATCCTTGGGCGGGGGCACGTCGAACATCACGATGTCCGCCGAGTGATCGGCGAGCACCCCGTCCAGATCCCCGGTGTGCACTGCGTCGGCCCACCGCTCGATGAGGGCACGGATCTGCGTCTCGTCGTCAGCCACTTGGGTCACCCCCGACAGCCGTAACTTCCTTGCGAACGTAGCGAGTAGGACGAGCGGTGCGGTCCGGACTCATCGGTGAGTTCCGGCGGCGAGTGAGGTCGTATCCCTGTCACTGTGTAACGAAGCAAAAGGAGGCCGCGATGGCCGGCAACGATCCCGTGACCGAGCTGGATCCCCGGTACGGCGACGCAGGCGTCACCGCGTCCCCGTGGCCGGAGGCGCAGAAGCGGCTCGAGCAGGCGGAGCTGTTCTGGGTGACGACGGTACGGCCCGACGGACGTCCGCACATCACCCCGCTATTGGCCCTCTGGCTGGAAAACGCCTTGTACTTCTGCACGGGTCCCGAGGAGCAAAAGGCGAAGAACATCGCCGGCAACCCGCACTGCATCCTCATGACCGGGTGCAACGCTCTGCACGAAGGCATGGACCTCGTGGTCGAAGGCGACGCCGTGAAGGTGAGCGACGACGCCGAGCTGCAGCGCATCGCTGATGCGTACGTGTCGAAGTACGGCAACGAGTGGCGCTTCGAGGTGCGCGACGGCGCGTTCCACCACGGTCCCGGCGAAGCCTGGGTGTTCGAGGTTGCCCCTGTGACGGCCTACGCCTTCGCCAAGGGCGAGTACAGCCACACGCGGTACCGGTTCTGACCGAGCGCGATCATTCAGTCGGGAAGAAGCGGTGCGACCCCACGATCGTCGCACCGCTCGGCGCACGGGCTGCACCGCGCAGCGGTCGGCGATCTCGCGCTGGAACTCGCGGAACGCGGCGATATCGGTGAGCGGAATCGGGTTCGAGCCGTCGTCGGTCTCGACCACGATGTGGACGAAGCTCACCCCGTCCTCGAGCCGGAAGCTGGCATACCGGAAATTGTCGGGCTGGCGCTCGGCCAACTCGGCGAACACCTTCTCGACCAGCCGCTGGTTCTCGTCGGCTCGGTCGGGCTTGGTCTCGTAGCGCACGACGACGGTTCGCATATGCGTCCTCTCTCCGGTCCTGGGGTTCCTCCGTCGTCCGACTCGCACCCGGGTTGAAACTCATCGCTCCCGGTCAGGCAACGGGTCGGTAGTGGAGCAGGACGTTGCCCGAGCTGAAGACGGTCGTCCGCTCGAGCTCGACCGGGACTCGGCGGTGCAGCGTCCCGAACAGCGACTTGCCCGCGCCCAACAGGATCGGATGCACCATCACCCGCAGCTCGTCGACGAGGCCTTGCTCGATGAGGCTTGCCGTCAGCGTGGGGCTCCCGAAGATCGCCACGTACTTGCCCTGGCTGCTGCTTGAGCTCCGCGATGGCCTCGGCGGCGTTCCCCTTGACGAGCGTCGAGTTCTGCCAGTCGGCGGAGTCGAGTGTGCTCGAGAACACGACCTTGCGAATGCCGTTCATCCTGCCGGCGACGGCCGGGTCGCCTTCGAGCGCGGCCGGGGTCGGCCAGTAGCTCGCCATGACCTCGTACGTCGCCCTTCCGAACACCAAAGTGTCGATGTCGTCGAGCTGGCTGATGGCGAACTCGTTGAACTCGTCGTCGACGTTCGGCCAGTCGAACTCTCCGTCGGGCCCCTCGTAGTAGCCGTCGAGGGTCACCACCATGAACGAGAGGAGCTTCCTCACTGATCCGTCCTCCTGATCCCGTGTTCGTACCGTCACGGGAGACGTCGGAGCGGACGCTGCGTTCTCGACGTCCGCCGACCCGGTAGGCGGTCAGCGGACCTCAGAAGCTGCCGCCGTCGATCGTGACCTTCTGGTCCGTCAGGTACCCGGCGGCGTCCGAGACCAGGAAGCGGACGACGTCGGCCACCTCCTCGGGTGTGCACACGTGACCGAACGCCGCGCCCGCGTTCAGAGTGCCGATGTCGTCGACGCCCATGGCGCCCTTCACCAGCCGCCGCCCCATCTCGGTCTCCACCAGGCCCGGTGCGACCACGTTGACGTGGACGTTGTTGCGGCGCTCCTCCTTCGCCAGCGTCCGGGCCAGCGCCTCGAGCCCCGCCTTCGCCACGTTGTACGGCGACGACCATCCCGCCATGTGCACGGTCGCGTTGCTCGACACCATGACGATGTCGCCGCGGGGTCGTTCCCGCATGCTCGGGAGCACGAGCTTGGAGAGCGCGAACGAACCGAACGTGTGGATGCGCCACACGCGCTCGAACTCCGTCCGGGTCGGTGTTGACGACCGAGTGGCCGCGGCTGGCGATGCCGGCGTTGTTGACGAGGATGTCGATGGCGCCGAAGTCGGAGAGGGCGGCGGCGACCATCGCCTCGTCCTCCTCCCACGAGTCGACCGACGCGTGGTACTTCTCCGCCCGGCGTCCGAGCTTCTCGACCTCGGCGACGGTATCGGCGGCGGCTTGTTCGTCCCGGCGGTAGTTGATCGCGACGTCGGCGCCGTCCTCGGCCGAGCGCCAGCGAGACGGCCCGGCCGATCCCCCGGCCTCCTCCGGTGACGAGCGCCACCCTGCCTTCGAGTCCCATTCGAATCCCCCGTCTGTGTGCTGCTACCGGCCCGAGAAGTTCGGCGGCCGCTTCTCGAGGAACGCGGCGAGCGCCTCGCGCATGTCGCCGGTGTGGCTCGAGAGCAGCTGGGTGCGGTTCTCGAGGTCGATCGCGCCCTGGAGGCTCCCGGCTTCCAGGTTGCTCCACATCACTTCCTTCGTCATCCAGACGCCGAACGGGCTGTTGGCCCGGATGAGCTCGGCGGTCTCGAGCGCGGTGTCGACCACCTGCCCGTCCGGCACCACCCTCGACACGAGCCCGATGCGGTCGGCCTCGGACGCGTCGACCATGCGGCCGGTGAGCATCAGCTCGAACGCCCGCGACGCCCCGACCAGGCGCGGCAGCAGGTAACTGGTGCCGATGTCGCACCCGGACAAGCCCACACGGATGAACGCGACGTTGAAACGAGCGCTGTCGGCCGCGACACGCACGTCGCATGCGAGCGCGAGCGCCAAGTCCGCCGCCGGTGGCGGGCCCGTTCACCGCCGCGATCACCGGCTTCGACAGACCTCGCAGCTGGGTCACGAGCGACGCGATGCGCTGCTGGGCGCGCATCGCCGCCGGCGGCCCTCCCCCGACCTCGGCGACGATGTCGCCGGTCTCCTTGAGGTCGAGGCCGGCGCAGAAGCCCCGCCCCGCGCCGGTGAGGATCACGACCCTGCATTCGCGGTCGTCGCCGACCGCGTCGAGGGCGTCGTGCAGATCGTCGACGAGCTCTCGGCTCATCGCGTTCAGCCGCTCGGGTCGATCGAGGGTCAGGAGCGTGATGCCTTCCTGGATGGGCTCGCGGCGGACGGTGCTCACGGCTCTCTCCCCTCGGCGGCCTTCCGCGCCCGGGTCAGCAGCTCGGGCGCGTCGAATCGGTCGGTGAACTGCTCGAGCTCCGGACGCGGCCCGCGCCATCGCCAGTCGTCGACGGCTCCCACCCGCGCGTCGGCGCGCAGGGTGGCGAGGTCGCGGAACAACATGACCTCCTTCTGCCCGCCGCCCGAGGGTGGTCCGCGAGCTTCGGCTGCGCCTCGCACCGGGATGTCCCACGTGCTCGCGTCGACGGGGATCTCCTCGAGGTGCCCGTAGCGCGCCAGCACCGAGGCCGCCGACTTCGCACCCCATCCGGGGAGCCCGGGGAAGCCGTCGGCGTTGTCGCCCACCAGCGCCAGCCAGTCCGGGATCGACGCCGGCGACACGCCGAACTTCTCACGCACGGCCGCCTCGTCGAACAGGCGCCGCTGCCGCCGGTCGAGTTGCACGACCCGCGGGTCGTTGACGCATTGGGCGAGGTCCTTGTCCGGCGTGCAGATCACCACCTGCTCGACGCGCGGGTCCTCGGCCCCGGTCCGGGCGGCGGCGGCGAGGGCGTCGTCCGCTTCGAGGTCGACCATCGCCCACACCGTCACCCCGAGCGCGCGCAGCGCGTCCTCGAGCAGCGGGAACTGGGCCAGCAGCTCGGGCTCGATGCCGGCGCTCGTCTTGTAGCCCGGCCACATGTCGTTGCGGAACGACTCGATGACGTGATCCGTCGCCACGCCGACGTGCGTGGCGCCCTCCTCGAGCAACGCCAGCGTCGAGCCGAGCACGCCCCGCACGGCGTCGACCTCGACGCCGTCGTCGTCGAGATGTCCCGGCAGCGCGAAGTAGTACCGGAACAGCTCGTACGTGCCGTCGACGAGGTGCACTCGCACGCTCGAAACGCTAGTGCGGTTGCTAGTGTCGGCGGATGGGCAGTAAGGGTGAGAAGCACAGTCGGAAGGGCGGGCAGCGCCAGCATCTCCCGAAGGTCGGGACGCGCGACGAGGCTCGCGCCGAGCAGCATCGGGAGCGCGAGGCGGTCGCCGACACGATGGGCTTCGGCCGCACGCCGGCATGGGTGCGATGGGCGGCGCTCTTCGTCGTCGCCATCATCGTGATCGGCGGCGTGGTGACGCTGGCGCTCGACTGAACGCGCCCTACTCGCGCGTACGTCCAGTCAGGCCGCTTGCGCGCCTGACGCTCGTCGTAGATCGCGACCCCGTCGTGGATGTCGACGAGCTTCGCGATCGGGACCTCCGGCGCCGGTGGCGCACCCTCGAGGTGGGCGGCGAACTCCTCGGGGAACTCGCGCAGGAAGCTGCCGATGAGCGCCTGCTCCTGGGCACCGAGGAAGCACCGGTTGGCATCGGTGACCGTGTCGAGGCGGGCGCCGATCACCTCGACGTCGTGGTCGGTCCCCTTGCCGGTCGCGATGTTGTCGAGGTACGCGGTGACCTCGCCCGTACCGAACTTGCACGCCGGGCACTGGCCGCACGACTCCACGTACAGAAACCGCGAGACCGTGCGCGCCACGGCCGACCATGTCGGCGGTGTCGTCGTACACGATGAAGCCCAACGACCCGAGGCCGCTGTCGATCTTGGCCAGGCCTTCGTAGCTCACCGGCGCGTCGAGGTCGCGCGCGGTGATGACGCCGCTGGCGACGCCCGACAGCACGGCCTTGATCGTCCGTCCCGGCCGCGGGCCGCCGCCCACGCGTTCGATGACCTCTCCCAACGGCGCGCCGAGCTCGATCTCCGCCACGCCCGCGTGCTGCACGTCGCCGACGACGGTCGCGATCGCGACGCCCGGTGACTCGGTCGGTGCCCATGCTGCGGTACCAGTCGGCGCCTCGGCCCAGGATCGGCACGACGTTGGCGAGCGTCTCGACGTTGTTCACGAGCGTCGGGTTCGAGCTGGGGACGGCGACGCCGTCCGACGAGAGGTCGATGCCGGCCGACCAACCCATCTGCGGCATGGCCGTGAACAAGCCGTAGATGTACGGCGGGAACAGGCGCGGGAGCGGGTCCTCCCCCTCGATCACCTCGAGCAGCGCCTTCTCCTCGCCGAAGAGGTACTCCTCGGGCCCGGTGACGAGGCTGATCGGCACGTCGCCCACCAATCCCGCCTCGCTCATCTCGCGCAGGGCGCGGGACAGCGCTTCGATCTCGGGCTCGAACGACGCCTTCACGGCGAGGTACACGCCCACCGCGTCGACGGTCGCCGCCGAGATCGCGAGCCCTTCGACGACCTGGTACGGGTTCCGGCGCATGAGCATCCGGTCCTTGAACGTCCCGGGCTCGCCCTCGGCGCCGTTGCCGACCGCGTAGCGATCGCCGACCTCCGGACCACCGGCAAGGATCGACGCCCACTTGCGCCCGGTCGGGAACCCGGCGCCGCCCCGACCGCGCAGGCCCGAGCGCTCGATCGTGTCGAGGGTGCCCTCCGGTCCGAGCTCGCGGCACCGCACGAGGCCCTGGCCGCCCTCGAAGCCGTCGATGTACTCGTCGAGCGAGGTCAGGGGCTGGTCCGGCAGGAGGACGGGCACGGCGGCTCCCCGGGAGAGTCGTGGTCGGCATCATTGTCGTCGATGGATACGTCCGACCTTCGAGTCGGCCTGCGGGCCGGCGCGGTCGCAGCCGTGCTGAGCGGCGCTCCGTCGACCGTGCACGCATTGGCGACCGGCCGCTCGCCTGTCGACGCGAGTCCGAGCCGCCGGCACGCTGCTCCTCCCCGACGACGCCGCGCCGGCCGGTCTGGCGGCGGCCGGCGTGCTCGCCCACGGCGCGATCTCCCTCGGATGGGGCGTCGTGCTGGCGGCCGTTCTCCCCCGCCGGCGGACGGTCGTCTGGGGCGCGCTCGCCGGCCTCGCCATCGCCGGGCTCGACCTCGGCGTGCTGGCTCGCCGGTGGCCCCGAATCCGCGCCCTGCCGACGGCCCCGCAGGTCGCCGATCACGTCGCGTTCGGCGCGCTCGTCGGCGCGGTGGTCAGCCGGGCGGGGCGGCGTCGCTGAGCGCGACCCGTTCGAACTGGCGCACGCCGCTGCTGATGATCCGATCGTGCGCCCACGTGAGGACCGGACGCGTGACGCGAGCGAGGCGCGCCAGCCACGGCTCGCGCAGCTCCAGCGACCAGACGAGTCGAGCCGCGCAGCCGGACGGCGGTCGGCGTGATCTCCAGCCGGGCCGGGCCCTCGAGGTCACCGGAGACGCGCGTCTCCACCCGCTCGGGCGGCACGGCGCGTTCGACGTCCACCGTGACGCGCAGCGCGTACGGCAGCGGCGCACGGATCACGCATTCGGTGTGCGCGCCGTCGTGCAAGCCGTCGCTCTCGAACTCGCGCAGCCACGTCCACCACGTCGGGTAGCTCTCGGTGCGCGAGATCGTCGTCCAGAACGTCTCGGGCGAGACCGCGAACTCGAACCGGCGGTCGTAGTCGAACGCCTGGGGCACGACGCCGGGACGCGGTCCTCAGCCGCGCTTCAAGCGACCCCGCAGCGCGGTGAACGCGAGCGTCATGCTCACCGTGCCGACGATCGCGATCGCCAGGAGCCCGACTCCGATGTCGTAGAAGTCCCAACCGCCGTACAACAACGAGCGCATGCTCGCCAGCAGGTACGTCACCGGGTTCCACTTGGCGATCGTCTGGAGCCACCCGCTGAGGGACGTCGAGCGGCAGGAACGACGTGGTGAGGAACGCGAACGGGAAGAACAGGATGAAGCTGGTGTTGACGGCCGCCGGGTTCCCGGTCTTGAGCGCGATCGCGTACGGAAAGCCCGTGAACGCCAGCCCCCACAAGCCCGCCATCAAGATGAAGATCAGCGACGCCGGGCAGCCCGGTCTCGAAGCGCACGCCGACGATGAATCCCATGATGACCACCGGGATCGAAAGCGTGGTGATCAGGACGAGATCGGCCATCATCAGCCCGAGCAGCAACGACAACCGCCGGATCGGCGTCATGAGCAGGCGGTCGAAGTAGCCGTTCTGGATGTCGGTAACGAGCGCGCTCGCGCGCGAGAAGCCGGTGACCGCGAAGATGATCGCCACCGGCAACTGGAAGGCCTTGAAGTCGAGGCCCGTGTTCGCCTCCGCGAGCGGCCCCAACGCGCCGATGTTGATCGTGTAGAAGAACACCGGGACGACGAGCGCGGGCACCACGAACTCGATCTCCCGCGGGACCGCGCGGATCGAGCGGGTGGCGATGCCGAGGCAGTCGGCGAGGAACCCGGCCGGCCGGGCCCGTACCGGCGCGTGGTCAATGGTCGCCGTCGTCACTCGTCTCCTCCTCCTGCTGGACGTGCCCGTCCTCCTGCTGGATGTGCCCGCCGGTGAGCTCGAGGAATACGTCGTCGAGCGTCGGCTCGCGCAGGGTGAGATCGCGCACCCTGACGCCGCACCCGTCGAGCGCGATCGCCACCGGGCTGAGCACCGCGGACCCGTCGAGGGCTCGGACCGTGAGCTCCTCGCCGTGGACGTCGACCTGGTCGACCCCGGCGACCTCGCGCACTGCGTTGCACGCCCGCTCGGCGCCGTCGTCGACCCGGGCGATGATCACGTCCGACCCGAGCGAGCGCTTCAGGTCCGTCGGCGTGCCCTCCTTGATCAGATGTCCCTTATTGATGATGCCGACGCGGTGCGCGAGCGCGTCGGCCTCCTCGAGGTACTGGGTGGTGAGGAAGATCGTGATGCCCTCGGCGTTGAGCCGGCGGACCTCGTCCCACACGCGCACCCGGCTCGCGGGGTCGAGGCCGGTGGTCGGCTCGTCGAGGAACAGGACCTGTGGGTTGTGAACGAGCGCGGCGGCGAGATCGAGGCGTCGCCGCATCCCGCCCGAGTAGGTCTTGATGCGGTGCCCGAGCGCGGGACCGATGTCGACGAGTTGCGTGAGCTCGCGGAGCCGTTGCTCGGTCTCCGTCTTGGTGAGGCCGTAGAGGCGGCCCTGGAGGCGCAGCAGCTCGATGCCGGTCTGGGCGGGGTCGAGCGACGCCTCCTGGAGCGCGACGCCGATGCGCAGCCGACGTCGACGGGCTGGCGGGCGACGTCGAACCCGGCGACCTCGGCCCGCCCCGAAGTCGGCAGCAGCAGCGTGCACAGCACGTGGACGAGGGTCGACTTGCCTGCGCCGTTGGGACCGAGGAAGCCGTAGATCTCGCCCGTCTTCACGTCGAGGTCGACGCCGTCGACGGCGCGGGTCTGGTCGAAGAACCGTCGGAGATCCTCCGTTCGGACCGCCGTGTCCGCCACGGCGGCCCAAACCTATCGACATCAGGTCCACCTCCATCGCCGACCTCGGTTGGACGCGCGAGCTGCCGCGATCTCATCGCGTCGCATCGTGCGAAGCTCACCGACAACACCCTGTCGGGATTTCGCGGATCCCTATCGGAGTTGGTCGCCGGCGCCGGCGAGCGCCGGCTCCGGCGCGATGCCCGCCACCGCGTCGGTCGGGACCGGGCGCTCGGTGACCCCGAGCGCGAACCAGACCGTCGCCGCCCAGAGCGCGGTGGCGCCGGCCACGTGGATGCCGACGAGCAGGGCCGGGATCCCGGTGAAGTACTGCGTGTACCCCACACCGGCTTGCGCGACGAGCACGACGAGCAGCACCTCCAGCCGGCGCACGACAGCGTGCGGGGAACGCGTGCGGTGCACGAGTAGCAGCGTCACGAGGACGAGCGCGAGGAGCACCATGGCGCTGGTCCCGTGGACGCGGGCGACGTCCGGGATGAACAGGTCGAGGCGAGTGGCCCGCTGTGCCGTGCCCGGCACGTCACCGGAGTGCGGTCCGGAGCCGGTGACGACTGTCCCGGTGACGACGACGACCGAGGCCGCGACGACGAGCACGCGGCTCATCCAGAGGACCGACGGCGCGACGATCGGCACGGGCCGGCGGGCGAACCCGGCGTCGGGCTGCGTGGCGCGCCGGCACAGCACGAGGGCGTTGGCGAGCAGCAGCATCGACACCAGGAAATGGCTCATCACCCACGGCGGGGAGAGCAGCTTCTCCACGACGAGCTTGCCGAGGACGATCTGCACGACCACACCGGCGACGAGGCCGAGCGAGAGCAGCACGAGGTCCGTGCGCCGCGGCGCGCGGACGATGCGAGCCGAGCACCGCCACGATGACGGCCAGCGAGACGAGCCCCGTGACCGTGCGGTTCACGAACTCGACCATGGCGTGGAAGTCGTTCGCGGCGTAGGGCGTGAGGCGCCCCGGCTCGCAGTTGGGCCAGTCGGGGCAGCCCAGCCCCGAGCCCGTCAGTCGCACGGCGCTGCCCGTCACGATGATCGCGGCCAGGAGCACGGCGGCGACGACGGTGACGCGCCGGTACTGCGCCGGGCTCAGTCGGGGCACGCGCATCGCCGCGCATGCTAGGCGGGGCACCGTCGCGCGGCCCGATCGCCGCGGCGGTATAGGTTCCAGAGCGTGGCCACGGTCCAGTACGACGAGTTCGGGCTCTTCCAGGAGAACGCCGAGGAGTACGACATCCCGTGGCGGGGCCCGCCGGCGGTCCGGCGTGAGTTCGTCGACGTCGGCGACGGCCGCCGGGTCAGCGCCCTGGTTTGGGGCGACGGCGATCCGCAGCTCGTCCTCGTGCACGGCGGCGCCCAGAACGCGCACACCTGGGACACCGTCGCCCTCGCGCTCGATCGACCACTGGTGGCCGTCGACCTTCCCGGGCACGGGCACTCCGACTGGCGCGAGGACCGCCGCTACTGGCCCGTCGACAACGCGAAGGACGTGGCAACGGCGATACACGCGCTCGGCGCCATCCCCGCGCCTCGTGGGCGGTATGTCGCTCGGTGGGCTCACGTCGGTTGCGCTCGCGGCGCGCCATCCCGAGCTGGTGCCGCAGCTCATGCTCGTCGACGTGACACCGGGCGTCGACCGCGACAAGGCGGCGCCGATCGCTGCGTTCGTCGCCGGGCCGGAGCGGTTCGAGTCGTTCGACGAGATCCTCGAGCGCACGGTCGCGTTCAACCCCACTCGTACCGAGTCGTCGCTGCGGCGCGGCATCCTGCACAACGCCCGGGAGTACGACGACGGCAGCTGGGCGTGGCGGTACGACCGCTGGCGGCTCGGAGAGGGCGAAGACATCCCGGACTTCCGGCCGCTCTGGGACGACGTGTCGAAGCTCACGATGCCGCTGATGCTGGTGCGAGGGGCGGACTCCGGGGTCGTGGGCGACGAGGACGTCGCCGAGCTGCGCCGCCGGCAACCCGGCGTCCGGGTCGAGATGGTCGAGGGCTCCGGGCACAGCGTGCAGGGCGACCGCCCTGTCGAGCTCGCCCGCCTGATCGAGAGCTTCCTCGACGCGTGAATCCGCGCCGCGAGGCGTCGGAGCGCGTCAACGGCGCGTACGAGGTCCGGGTCCTCGAGCCCTCGCCGCCGCCGGTCACGGAAGGGCCCCAGTTCGCCGACGACCCGGCGGCTCGGGGCGAGTCACCCGCGGGCAAGCCGATCGTGTCGCCGGTGACGACGGGCGACCTGACCTGGGACGACCTGTGCCGTGACGACCCCGAGCTCGCGGGCTGGTGCGCAGACCGCTGGTTGGGTGCGTGGCGCCCGCTCCCGCCGTTGCCGGCGCATGACGCGTTCGCGCCCACGCGGGCGGCGTGGCACATGCTCGCCGAGCACGTTCTCGCGCGCGCGCGCTATGACGCGAACGGCAAGATCGGCCTGCGCTACACCCGCCGCGGCGTCGGGACGCCGTGGTTCCGCCACCGTCGTGACCAGGACGCGCAGGTGCGGATCGAGGGCGCGAACGTGGTCTTGTACGAGGGCAGCGAAACCCGGTCGACGCCGATGACGACGGTCGCGGCGGCGGCCGAGCTTGCCGGCGTCCAGCCGGGCGCACCGGAAGACGTCTACGCGCCGGCGACCACGCTCACGCCGGATGCCCCGCTCGTCCACGATTCGCGCAGCGCCGAGTTCCTCGGCGAGTGGTTCGGGTTCGCGGCCTCCGTGTTGGAGCAGCTCCGCGCCGAGGCGGATCCGGTCGACGAGCCCTCGCGTGTGCAGTTGTGGCCCGAGCATTTCGACCTCTCGGTCGACCTCGGCGACGAGCACTCCGGTCACCGCGGCACTTTCGGCGCCTCCCCCGGCGACGACGTCGACCTCGATCCGTACCTGTACGTCACGCACTGGGCGGACGTCGGCGAGGACGACTACTGGAACGAGGAGCACTTCCCCGGCGCGAGCCTGACCGTCGTCAGGCTCGCAGCGACGCCCGATCAGCGGGCGGCGGCCCTCACGTTCCTGCGCCGAGGACGGGATCTGCTGCGCGGCCCCTGACCACGTACAGCGGGTCGTCCGGGGTCGCGACGCGCTCGTCGACCACGTCGAGAAGTCCGGCGCGCTCGAGGTACGCGCGTACGAGCCCCCGGTGGTCGTCGTCGCCGGCCGAAAGCCAGATCGCGACCGCCTTGGTCGGGAAGCACCGGTTCGAGAACGAGACGACGACCGGGCCGCCGGGCACGAGCACGCGGTGCACGTCGGCGAATACCTCGTCCGGGCGTACCAGGTACTGCACGCTCACCGCGCAGGCCACGGCACCGAACGACGCGTCGGGGAACGGCAGACGCGGCTCCCGGTTCAGATCGTGGATAACCCAATGGTCGAGCTGGGGGTTCGCGGCCATCTCCTCGGCGTTCATGCCCAGCCCGACGACGCGACCCAGCCCGTCCGGCAGATGTGACCGCCACGACGACATGAGGTCGAGCACCGTGCTGCCGGGCGCGAACTGCTCTGCATACACGCCTCGGAGCGCTTCGATCGCCCCCGGCTCCAGGTGCACGACCTTGCGAGGGAGCGAATAGAAGCGGGCGTCGTCCTCGCCGTCTGCCCGGGCGAACGGCTCCATTGCTCCATTGTCGCCGTCGCAACTCCGGCTGTGCGGCGACGGTCGGCAAAGTCGCCGCCGCCGCGCACGCGGTCGACCGTAACCGGGTGCCAGCATCTTGGGAGTGCACGAGGACGAGATCGGCCGCGCGCGATGGCGCATCCGGTTGGTCGCCGCCGCCGGTGTCGCGTTGCTCGCGGTGACCATCGCCGTGCTCGTGTTCCCGATCGCCGTCGTCGTCTTCGGCGGCTTCGCGCTGCTCGGGGGATCCTTCGGACTCGGCGTGAGCTTGCTGGCGTGGTCGGCGGCGGTCAGCGCCGGCATCGGCGTGGTGTCGAGCGCCGGCGTCTTCGCATGGTCGCTGTTCCGAGCCGAGCAGCGCGCGCTCGAGTTCGTGCGCGCCTGGCCCTACCCCGGCTCCCCGCCTGCGCCGCCGCCGCGCATGCCGCCGGGCGCCTACGAGCGAGCGGACCGCCTCATCCAAGCGCTCGCAATCGCGGCCGGTGTCCTCCCGCCGTCGTGCGCCGTCGTGATCGACGATGCGCCGAACTGCCTGACGGTCGGGCGCAATCCCAGGACGGCATGGATCGTCGTCACGACCGGTCTGCTCGACCTCCCCCGAGCGGAGCTCGAAGCCGTGCTCGCTTTCGAGATCGGGCGGGTCGCCGAGTTGGAGGTGTCGTTCGACACCGTCGTGTACGCCTGCACTGCTCGCGGGTTCGAGCTGTGGGCGGCGGCATTCGGCGAGTTCGACGAGACGTCGGTGTTGCTGGCGCCGTTCGCAGTGCTGCTCACACCGGTCGTCGTCGGCGGCATGTTCCTGCGCGCCGCCGCGCTCCGGACGCGGGCACGTCTCGCCGACGGTTTGGCCGTCCGGTACTGCCGCAACCCCGTCGCGCTCGCGCACGCGCTCCGCCGCATCCTCGAGGACCCGGCCGAGGTGCGACGCGGCGACCCCGGCAACGCGCACCTCTGGCTCGAGTACCCGCACACGCGCGCGTCACGGTGGCTGTTAGGGACGCACCGCATCCTTCCCCGCCGGGTCAAGCGCCTCGAGCGTGCCGCTCGAATCGGCTGACCGGTTCGTTCAGCTCGTGGCGGCGGTCGGGAGCGCGGCAAGCACGACGTCAAGCGGGGCGTGGTCGGCGCTGTGGTCGTCGACGTGCTCGTAGCGGACCTGCTCGCCCGGCCCGATGACGAACGTCGCCCCGAGCTGGGTCACGCGTCCGCCCGGCCTTGTGGATCCGGTGCCCGGCGGCGTGTGCCCGCTTGGCTCCCTCCCGGCTGCGCCGGTCCGTGAGCAGCCGGAAGAGCCCGACCCGTCGAACCGACGCCGCCCGGGCGGCCCGGGCGTCGTCGTCGACCAGCACGGGAAACGGGACGTCCTCGTCGGCGACGAACGCAGCCGCGTGGCGCACGCCGCCAGTGCCGATTGCCACGACGTCCCCGCCCCGGCTCCGGATCTCGTCGTAGCTGCCCCGCAACTGCGAGGCGTGCTCGCGGCAGAGCAGTCAGCCGAAGTGCCGCAGGAAGACCAGGATCACCGGCCGATCGGCCCAGAAGTCGCCGAGTCGCCGCGGCTGTCCGGTCGAGTCGGGAAGCTCCAGGTCAGCCAGCTGGCGGAGATCCATCACCGCACCCTATGGGACAATGGCGACATGACGCAGACACAGTCGCAAGCGAAGACCCAGAGCTTCCGCCGGATGGACGAGTCGACCGCCGAGCAGTGGGCGGTCATCGGCACCGAGTCGTTCAAGAACCAGGAGCGCGTCGCCGACCGGGTGCTCGGGATGCTCGAGTCGCTCGCCGAGATCACCGACGGTTTCGCCGTCGACCAGCTCACGCACTGCCTGCAGACGGCGACGCGCGCCGAGCGCGCCGGCGCCGACGACGAGGTCGTGATCGCCAGCCTCTGCCACGACATCGGCAAGGCCGTCAGCGTGCCGAACCATCCTCGGATCGCCGCCGAGATCCTCAAGCCCTACGTCCGGGACGACGTGTACTGGATGATCCTCGTCCACCAGGACTTCCAGGGCCGGCACTACTACCACCACTTCGGCGGCGACCCGAACGCGCGCGACCAGTACCAGGGGCAACCCGCGTACGAGCTCGCCGAGCGCTTCGCCGACGAGTGGGACCAGACCGCGTTCGACCCCGACTACGACACGCTCCCGCTCGAGCACTTCGAGCCCCGCCTACGCGAGCTGTTCGCCAACCCGAAGTCGCTGTAGCCGGCAGAACCGAGCTACTCGATCACGCCCAGGCGTCGGGCGCTGGCGATCGCGCCCGCTCGCACCTCGGCTTCGTCGCCCGATCTCACCGCCGCGCATGAGCACCCGTCCGGCGACGACCGTCGTGTCGACCACCGAGCCCGCGGCCGCGTAGACGAGGTTCGCCATGAGGTCGCCCGGTATGAGCTCGGGCGCGTCGCGTGCGCACAAGCAGGAAGTCGGCCGGCTCCCCGACGGCGAGCGGCCCGGCTCGGCCCAGCAGCGGTGCGCGCTCACCGGTCGCGACCGCCCACGCCTCGGTCGCCGGCATGGCGGCCGGGTCGCGCTCGGCGTGCTTCTGCACGCAGCGCGAGGTGCTTCACGTCCTGGAACAAGTCGAGTGAGTTGTTCGACGACGCGCCGTCGGTCCCGAGGCCCACGGGCATCCCCTGGCGGCGCGCCTTCGCGTACGGGAACACGCGCCCGACCGCGAGCTTGAGGTTCGAGACCGGGATTCGTGACGATGGTCGCGCCGCGCTCCCCGACGAGCGCGTAGCTCGTCGTCGTCGAGCCACACGCCGTGGGCCAGGATCGTGCGTCGGCGTCAGCAACCCGATCCGGTCGAGGTACGGCGCAGGTCTTACCCCGTGGGCGGCCACGCAGTCGTGCACCTCGCCTTCCGTCTCCGAGAGGTGGATGTGCACACGGAGGTCGCGCTCCGATGACAGCTCGGCGACCCAGTGCAGCGACTTCTCACTGACCGGTAGATGGCGTGCGGCCCGAGCGTCGGCGTGATCGCGCGAGCCGGCATCCGCGAGCGCGTCGAGCGAGCGTTCGGCGCTCGGCGCGCAAGGCGTCCGACTTGCCGGGGTCGAGCCCGTCGATGAGCGGGATCGCCACCGTCGCCCGGATGCCGGCGTCCTCGACGGCGCGCGCCACGGCCTCGGGCTGCCAGTACATGTCCCAGAACCGCACGGTTCCCGATGCGGATCATCTCGACGCACGCGAGGCGCGTGCCCCAGTACACGTCGTCCGCGGTGAGCTTGGCTTCGACCGGCAAGATCCGGTCCTGCAGCCACGTCATGAGCGGGAGGTCGTCGCCGTAGCCGCGGATCAGCGTCATGGCCGCGTGGGTGTGGCCGTTGACCAGCCCCGGGACGACCGCCATCCCGCGCGGCGTCCAGCACGTCGTCGCCGGCCTCGGGCTCGACGCCGGCGCCGAGCGCGACGATGCGGTCGTCCTCGATGCGCAACCGCGACGGGCCCGCCGTCGAGCCCGGGCGTCGCGAACGGTCAGGCTCACGAGCTCCCTGCCTCCGTGCTCAATGCCGGGATCACCGCGTCGAGCGCGTCCGACGAGCCGGGCCCGGTTCGCCGCCGCCCCGGCCCGGAACTCCTCCATGGTGAGCGGCACCTCGCCGACGCCGTTCGCGAGGTTGTCGACGACGCAGATGCTCGCGTAGGCGCAGGCCGATCTCACCGGCGAGGACGCACTCGCTCGCGATCGTCATGCCCACGAGATCGGCGTGCGCGGCCATGAGGCGGATCTCGGCCTGGGTCTCGAACCGCGGCCCGATCGTCTGCCAGTAGACGCCGCCGTCGATGCAGCGGCACGTCCGTGTGCGCTGGCCCACCGGTCGGCGACCGTGCGGCGCCACGCCGGGTCGAAACCGGGCGCCTGATGCCCTTCGCCGCCGTCGGAGAACGAGATGCCCGAGGTGCAGCGCGATGAAGTCGTCGGGCGCGACGAACGTGCCGACAGGCAGGTCGCGTCGGAGGCTGCCGACGGACGCCAGGCCCAGGATGCGGTCGCACCCCGCGTCGGCGACGGCGCGCACGTGCGCACGATGGTTGATGAACGGTGCCGAGACGAACTCGTCGAGCCCGTGGCGTTGGATCACGATGTGACTCCCGGCGTCGAGCAGCGCCGCAGGACCGTGGATGGTGTCGACGTCGAGGCGCGACGCGTCCGCCGCGAACTCGGTGCCCAGGATGCCGTGCCCGCCGATCACGGCGAGACGCCCCACGTCGAACCTCAGACCGCGGTCGCCAGCGACGCCAGCGCCGTGATGAGCGCGTCGCGATGCGGCGGGAGCGCCTTCGCCGTCGCGCAGGGTCGGGGGCAGCTCGAGCTGGATGCCACCGCCGCGCGTCCGGTTCACCGGGTTGTCGTGATGGATGCCCCGCAGCGTGGGCGGGATCGCGTGCAGGTCGTCGATGAAACGATGCGAGGGGACCGCGGCACGCAACACCTCCGCCGCTCGCGCCGCGAACTGCCGGTTCCGGCCTCCGATGAGGACGACGTTCGAGTGGCCCCTGCGCCCGTATCCGTGGACGGAGACGACGATCTCGACGTGCTCGAGGAACGAGTTCAGCGCCGGCGACAGGCGCGGGTCGACGAGTGCCGACGGGATGTGCCAGCGCAGGTCCTCGGGTTGGCGGACGGCGTACACCGACGCGCCGGCGCGATCGGCCGCCTCGGCTCGCCACCTCGGCCGTTCCCCGCTCGAGGCTGCCGCCGTGGATGGCGAGGAACCCGAAGCGTGACCGCAGCTCCCGCTCCTCGACGACGCCCGGGTGCCGGAGCAGCTCGTCGAACACTGTCCGCTGAGCCTACGGCGGGCCGTTGGTCCACGCTCGGAGGGACTCGTGGTGCTAATGATGCCCGTGGTGTTAATGTGCTTTCCTCGCCGTGGCCCTCGGGGGCAGCGGATGGCCCGCACTGACGCGCACTTCATGCCCGCGAACTCGCATTCCCGCCGCCGACCGGCCCCGGCGCTCCTGGCGCTGGCGGCGGCGGTCGCAGCGGTCTCGACCGTGTTCGTGACGCTCGCGCCGGCGGCGTCCGCCCAAGAGGACCCCGCAATCGGGCGAGCACGTGAGCGCTTGCAACAGGCCCAAACTGAAGCCAACGCCGCGCATGAGCGTTACCAGAAGGCGGTCGACGAACGCGACCAGGCGCAATCCGAGATCGCCGAACTCGAGCAGGCGATCCCCGCGCTTCGTGCCCAACAAGACGTGCTGCGCGCACAAGAGGCCGAGCTGCGCGCCCAGCTCGCCACCCGCGCCGCCGCCCTCTACAAGAACACGGACCCGGCCGCGGGCCTCGAGCTGCTCACTGCGAAGGATCACCTGCAGGCCGGGCGCAAGACGAAGCTCACCGAGGCCGCGGACAAGTTCGACGATGAGAGGTCGCGGAATCTGCGCGACACCGCCGACCGCCTCCAGCAGGTTCAGGTCGAGCTCGAGGGGCGACAAATCGAGCTGGAGGCCAAGCGGGCCGAGCTGGACGGGCTCATCGAGCGGCTCGATCGGGAGAAGGCGGCCTTCGAACAGAAGGTCGCCGAAGCGAACCGTGCCCTCGAGGTGGCCGAGGAGATCGGCGCGCTGCGGGCGATGGGCGAGCCGGTGATGGGGCCGACCGTGCTCTCGGCCCCGGAGATGGTGGCCTGGTACCGGTCGAGCGGCGCGTCACCGCGGTTGTCGGGCGGTATGTCGATCGAGCAGCTGGCGCAGATCTTCGTGGAGGAGGGGACGAGCGAGAACGTGCGCGCCGACTTCGCGTTCGCGCAGTCCTACATCGAGACCGGCGGCTTCCGGGCCGGCGGGAGCGACAACAACTTCTCGGGCCTCGGCGCGTGCGACGGCTGTTCGGGCGAGAAGCAGTTCCCGACCGCTCGCGACGGGATCCGGGCCCAGATCCAGCATCTCCGCAACTACGCCGACCGTCGCTCCACGACGTCCGACCTGAACCACCCGCCGTCGCCGTACTGGTACGGGTCGGATCCGGGTGTTGCGGCGAGAAACTTCGACACGTTCTTCGCCAAGGGCTGGGCACCCACGTGGCAGATGATGGGGCGCGGCAACTGGGCGACGGACCCGAACTACTCCGCGAAGGTCATCGGCATCTACAACCGCATGATCGCCACGAAGGGCGCCTAGCGCATCAGGCCGCGGCCGGTGATCAGCGGCACGTCGAGCACCGACAGCAACCCGGGATCCGCCTCGCACACGGCCGGGATCGCATTCAGGCACCGCATGGCGGTGGCCATGAGGCCGCCCGTGTTGTGGTCGCCGTCTTCGCCTTCGAAGTGGAATTGACAGTGGAGAGAGGGTTCGCCCTCGATGTCGACGCGGTAGCCGCCTTGACCGGGGAGCCGCGGCCACTCGGGCGCCACCTCCTCGTTGATGCGGGTGACGTGCTCGAGCACGACGCGGGGCTCCCCGCCGACCATTCCCTGCACCTCGAAGCGCATGCCGGCGGTCGTGCCAGCGGCGATCGTGCCCAGCGGCGTCTGGTAGTCACGCGCCGCCGGCACCCGTTCGTGCACCTCGCGGATGTCGTCGAGCTCGGCGCCGAGACCCGCCGCGAGCACCGACACCGTGCAACCCCACGCGAGACCGATGACGCCCGGTTGCAGGATCAGCGGAAGCTCGTCGAGTGATTTCCCGAAGCCCATGATGTCGAAGAGCACGTCCGCCTGGAGGTAGGTCGAGTAGTCGAGGATCTCCATGACGCGCACCGAGTCGACGCGGCCGCACGCACCCAGGAACGCGAACGGGATCAGGTCGTTGGCGAAGCCGGGATCGATGCCGGACGTGAAGCACGAAACGCCGCCGGCCTTGCACGCCGTCTCCAACGGGTCGGTGTACCGCCGCGGCGCGGAGGGCGGGTACACGAGCGGAACCACCGACGTCGAGACGACGTTGGTGCCCGCCTCGAGGATGCGCGCCATGTCTGCGACCGCGTCGTCGGGACGAAGGTCGCCCGTCGCCGTGTACGACACGCAGTCCGCCCCGAGCGAGATCAGCTCGTCGGCGTCGGCGATCGCGGCCACGCCCACGGGTTCGAGCCCCGCGAGCTCACCCGCGTCGCGACCCGCCTTGTCCGGGTTGTGGACGAGAACCCCGACCAGCTCGAGGTCGGGATGCTGCACGATGCCTCTGAGCGCGAGCTGGCCGACGTTGCCCGTGCTCCACTGTGCGACTCGGTACGTCATGGCCGCATCTCACTCGCTGGCGGGGTCGCCCTGCAAGATCGGCGCAAGGCCCAGCCGGCTGCGCACCGCGTTGATCTCGCCGATCTCGCTGCGCTGACTGGCGGCCATACCGCGTGCGAAGTTGCGAATGTTGCCCGTCTCCGCGTCCATTGCCACGAACTCGGCCATGTGAATGCCACCTTCGTGGTGGCGGATCATCAGCTGGCTGAACAGGTCGTCGGCTTCCTCGCCTTGGGCGTTGCGAAGCCGGTCGAGATCCGCGCCGGTGGCCATGCCCGGCATCTGCTGCGCGGGGTGGGGCTCGTGCATCCACGCCATCGCGGTCCCTTCGGGGTCGGGTGTCGATTGGAATCCCCACTCCGACAAGACCGAGCGCATCTGCCCGACCTCGATTCCCTGATCGCTGATGATGTCGCGCGCGATGTGGCGCAACGTCGGGTCCGATCCGTGGTCCAGGTACGCGTAGCCGATCTCGAGCGCCTGCAGGTGATGCGTCTGCATGTCTTCGAGGAATCCGACGTCGACACTTCTGGGGCCCGGGTGGTCGGCTTCCGCGAGCCGCCACCCGACCACGGCGGCGATGACGCACAACGCAGCGATGAGGATCACCGCTTGCGGGAGCGTCGGCGGCCACGACGGCAGCCAGCGGCGACGCGTGTCGTCACCGCCGGCCGTCGGGTCGGTGTCTGCCGGCGCCCGAGCCTCCGTCTCGACGGTCACGCCGAACATGGTGGCGCGGCCAGGCGGCTCGGCGGCGTCGGCCCCTCGAGCGCTAGTCGTGGGACGAGCTGCTGCTCGCCTTGCCCAGCTTGAGCACCGGCGCCGGGTGCTCGGGCTCGGCCCCGCCCTTCACCGTCGGCTCGATCCACTGGACGACCTCACCGTCGCTGTACGTCTGCGACGCCTTGAACTCCAGCTGGTTGACGTTCTTGGGCAGTGGGCCGCCCCGCACCGTGAAGAGGTCGTACCCGTCGGGCGGGATCTGCCCGCCGGTCCAGGTGATCTTGGACACGGCCTCCGTCACCTCGCCGAAGTCGGTCTTGATCGGCTTCGGCAGCGGTGCCTTCTCCACGGTGAACGTCCAGCCGCCCTTGACGAGCACGCTGACGTTGGGGATGGGGTGATCGGCCGGGAACGTCACCTCCAGCCCGACGGTGGACGCGTTGTCCTTCTCCGTCGGGACCCGGAAGCTGAAGCTCGTGGTCGATCCCTTCGGCGCGCTCTCGGGATCGACCCCGACGTGAGCCGCCGCGGGACCCGCGACGAGCACGACGAGGGCGAGGCCGAGCACCGCGCCAAGGAGCACACGACGGATTGAACGCCTGTTGCTCATAACTGGAGAACCCCCTCGAGTGAGCTGGACGCTGATTAGTCGCCCCGACCCTCCACAAAGTTCCGACGCCAGCAGTCGCCTACGAATCGCCCGTCCAGCAACCGAGGACAGTGCTTGCGAGGTCGATGGCGATGCCCGATCGTTCGACCTGCGTGGGAGGGAGTGCGGTGACGTCGACCGTGAGGACCATCGCGTCCTTCTTGGCGACGACCGAACCATCGGCCTTGGTGAAGCCGCCTTCCGCCAGGCCCGACAGGGCATCGCCGACAGCGTCGCGTCCTCGAAGGTCGCGGAAGTACCGGCGAGCCTGCCCGATCGTGTGGAGATCGCGCACCGACATGTCCAGCGTGCCTCCGTCGAACGAGTACAGGCACGAGAACGTGTCGCCGCGCACCGCGGAAGCCGGCTCGCCGGCCAGCGGCAATCCCACGGTCGCCGGCACCGAGTCGCGCACCATCGGCTCGCACACCTCGCGTGCTGCCCGCCCGGGGCCGTTGCGCGCCGAGCCGTGCGCAATGTCTGCACTCTCCGCGCTCGAGCCTCCGCCGCATGCGGTCAGCGCCGCGATGACACCGACGGTCGTCGCGACGAGCGCGGACGTTCCCAGTCGAACCATGGCACTACGTCCTTCACAACCCGTGCTAGGAGACGGGCGTCGGCTCACCGATCTTCGCACGCGGTCGATCGCCTGAGGACGCGGGCGGTCGCAGGCGCAGCGCGGCCGAGGCAGCGAGCCCGGCGCCGAGGCCGAGAGCCAGCGCGACCTCCAACCGGGCGACACCGGTCGGGAGGTCCGTGGGGAGCTGCGAGCGCGACAACGTCGTGAGGTCGGCCAACCCGCCCGCGAACCCCACGATGAGCCCGGCGAAGAGCACGGCCGGAATGGCGTTGTACGGCGGGCGGACGACCAACCAAACGAGCGCCACGACCGCGAGCGCGATCCCGCCGATCGAATACACGCTCGCGCCGATCTTGGTCGCGAACGACGCCGACGTGGCGTTCCAGGTGCCGACCACGTGCACGGTCTCCGACACCGCCACGATCCCGAGCGCGCCCGCCAGCACCCATCGCCAGACCGGCGTCCGACTCAACGCGACCAGCGCCAACGCAAGCGCCAGCGCGCCGAGCACCCATCCCCAGGGGCTCGGACCCGGCACCCACAACAGGTCGCCGTTCACTGTGATGTTCTGGGTCCCCCGCCGCAGCTGAAAGGTCCACCGGTCGATCACGTGGCGATGATCGGGATCGCGCGAGACCTCGGGCGGGTCGCCGGTGCCCATCCAGTGCGCTCGGTGGTCGTGCCAGCGCGCCACGCTTCCGGACGCGATCCGGTTCCAGTCCGGCGCTGCCGCCGGATCGGCGGTCGACGGCACCTGCGTCTTGCCGTCCCGAGTTCGGTTCAAGTACGCCGCCGGTGACCTGCTGTTCTCCAACACTCCGCGCGGACCGACGCGTAGATATGGCTCACCCTGGTAGCCGAGTACCACGACGTCGGCGCCGGTGTCGTTGCGCAGCTCGAGCTCGTTCCCGAGGTCGATCGCGCGCACGGTCAGCCCGGAAACCCGCGGCGTCGTGCCGTCGACCGTCGTCTCGAAGTTCGAAGGCTTGATCCCGGGCACGTCGTGCGCAGCTGCCGGCTGCGCCGCGACCGCGACGACGGCAATCGCTCCGGTGGCGGCGATGACAAATCCGCGAACGAACCGCATTTCCAGCATCATCGCGCCCTTCCGGGCGCGGCCACGTACGGGGGGTCAGACCGCCCGCGCGGCTCGAACCAGCTCGACGAGCGCGAGCCGAGCGCGTGCCACCCGGGAGCGGATCGTTCCGATCTCCACGCCGCACAACTCCCCCGCTTCGGCGTAGGAACAACCGCTGATCTGGGTGAGCACGAAGGCCTCGCGCTGTGGCGGCGGAAGACAGATGAGGAAGTCACCGAGGCCGTGCATCTCTTCGAAGCTGCCGCTCCCCGAGCCGAGCACGCCGGACTCGGAATGCAGCCGCGCTGTCAGCTTGCGCCATCGCGACTGACGCCGGACGGCGTCGGCGCAGGCCCGCCGGGCGATGGAGAGCAGCCAGGTGCGTCCACTCGACTCGGCCCGAAAGCCCGGCAGCGCCCTCCAGGCCCGCAGGAAGACGTCCTGGGTGACGTCGTCGGCCTCGTTCTGGCCGACCAGGTGGGCCGCGAGGCGCCACACTTCCGCCTGGCTCAGGCGGATCGCGGCGGCCGAGCGCGAGCCGATCTCCATCCCGAGCCTGGACCAGGAGTCCGGTCAGACGGTCCATCGACGGCAACGTAGTTGGGAACCCCGAGCCGGCGGAGGTCGACTACCAAGCATGAATTGCAATACAGCGCGCACAGCCATCTCCGCCCGTCTCGACGGCGAAGACCCCCAGGTCGACCCCGCCGACCTCGCCGGCCACCTCGAACGCTGCACAGCCTGCCGTGCGTTCGCGCGCGAGGCTGAAACCATGCATCGCGACGTCCGGCTCGCGCGCGCCCCCGAGGTGCCCGACCTGACGGCGCCGATCCTGGCGTCCATCGGCGCCGACAGCCGCCCGCACGCCGCCCACGAACGGGCACTGCGCGTCACGCTCGCGATCGTCGCGGCGGTGATGATCGTCGCCGCGGCGCCGGCGCTCGTTCTCGGGGACGACGCCGGCCTTCCAGTCCATGCCGCTCGTCACGTCGGCTCCTTCGACCTCGCCCTCGCCGTCGGGTTCCTGTTCGCGGCGTGGCGCCCATCGCGACTCCCCGGCTTGCTCCCTGTTGTGACGGCGCTGGTGGCGTGCCTCTTCGGCACCTCAGTGCTCGACGTGCTCGACGGGCGCACGGGCGCTTTGACGGAAGTGCAGCACGCCGTCGAGGTCGTGGGTCTCGCGGCCGCGTGGCTTCTCGCCCATCCGCTCCGTCCCGGACGCCGAGCGCGTCTGTCGACCTCGTGAACGTTCGCAGGCGCTTCTTCTGGCGCTGTGCCGCGGTACCGGTCGTGGCAGCCGTACTCGTCGGTGTGTCGGCAAGCCCCGCGTTCGCTCACGCGACCCTCGAGCAGACGAGCCCCGCGGCGGGCCAGGTACTCGACCAGCCGCCGAAGAAGCTGACGCTCTCGTTCAACGAGTCCGTCGAGGTCGCGCTGGGCGCGATCCGGGTCTACAACTCGAACGGAGACCGGCTCGAGATCGGCGACGCGTCGCATCCCAGCGGTCAACAGAGTCAGGTGCAGGTCGACGTCCCGAAGCTGGACGACGACTCGTACGTCGTCACGTGGCGCGTGATCTCGGCCGATTCCCACCCCGTCAGCGGGGCGTTCACGTTCCAAGTCGGCAAGGGCGCGGCCGCCGGAAACCTCCAGAGCCTCACCCAACGACTCCTCGCCAATCAGGGGGGCGACAAGGTCGTGGGATTCCTGTACGCCGTGGCGCGCTTCGGTGTGTTCGCCTCGCTCGCGCTCCTGATCGGCGCAGCCGCGTTCCTCGTCCTCGTGTGGCCGGCGGGTCGGGAATCCGTGGGGGCCGCGCGGCTCGTCTGGGCGGGCTGGATCGGTGCCGTGATCACGACGGTCGTCGGAATCGCGCTGGACGGCGCGTATGCGGCCGCGCTGCCGCTCGGCGATGCGCTCAAGCCGAGCGTCGTCTCGGACGTGCTCGACACCCGCTTCGGGCGTGTGTGGCTGCTGCGACTCGTTCTATTCCTGATCGCGATCCCGGTCATCAGGCTGCTCGTGAATCGTCGGCCGGTCGTGGAGTATCCACTGCCGAAGTGGTGGAAGCCCGCCGCGGCCGCGGTGGCGGTCGGGCTCCTCCTCACACCCGGCCTCAGTGGTCACGCGGGAACGGGTGACCTCGTTCCGCTCGCGCTCATCGCCGACGTCGCGCACGTCGGCGGCGTGTCGCTCTGGCTCGGCGGGTTGGTCGTCCTCCTCGCGGTCGTGCTGCGTCGGAAGCACCTCGACGTGTTGCGCACGGTGGTGCCGGCGTATTCGCGGCTCGCGCTCGGCGCGATCTGCGTCATCGTCGTGAGCGGCGCCTTCCAGGCCTGGCGGCAGCTGGGGTCACTCAGCAACCTGCGCGACACCGATTACGGCAAGCTCCTCGCCGCCAAGCTCCTCGCGTTCGGCGTGCTGATCATCACCGCCGCGTTCAGCCGGGAGATCGTCAACCGCCGGTTCCGATCACCGCGTCCCACTCCGACGCCCGCTCCTCCGCCGCGCGTCCCAGTCATTGCCGGAGGGCCTCCGATGCCTCCGGACGCCGGTGAGGGTGACGGCGGTGACGGCAGCGACGGCGGTGACGGCGGTGACGGCGAGGTCGACGAAGCCGAGGAGGACGCGTGGGAGATGCGCAACCTCCGCCGCCACGTCGGTCTCGAGGCGCTGATCGCAGTCGTCATCCTCTCGATCGCCGCATTGCTCGTGAACGCGGCGCCCGCCGTGTCGGTCAACAATTCCGGCGCGACCGGCGTCACGTTGCAATCCAGCCGAGCCCGGGTCGACGTCACCGCCATCCCGGGAAGCCCAGGTCGCAACGAGCTGCACCTCACGGCCTTCTCGCCCGAGGGAGCCCCGCTCGCGATCCCGCCGTCGGGCGGGCTGGAGGAAGTCGGGGAGTTCCAGGTGTCGGCCAGCCTGCCCAGCCGCGACATCGCGCCGATCCAGATCCCGGTTCGCCGCTTGGGGCCCGGGCACTACATCTCCTCGGGAGTCAATCTCCCCATCCGCGGCGACTGGAACCTGACCATCAGGATCCTCTTCAGCGAGACCGATCAAGCCGCGCTGACGGGGAAGTTGCCGATCGGCTGATCGCGTTTCGACTCTTCCAGCGGACGCAGCCGATGGCGGAGCCGGGCCATCAGGAGGTCGATCGCTTCACGCATCGTCGCCGCCGTCACCCCGGCGCAGACGATCAGGTCGCCGTCGAGGAGCAACGTTCCTTCGGCGGCGGCCCCCCAGTCCGGCGCGGGTCCCGGAAGCAAGGTGAGCCGGGTACGGGCTCTGCGCACCGCGCGCGGCATTGCCCGGCACAGATCGCGGATCCGGTCGAACACGTACACACGGTCGATCGACGCGACGGGTCCGTCGATGATCTCCGTCAGCAGGACGCGGTCGGCGGCCATGTGCACCTTCCTTGATCGTCGATGGCGCGCGAAGTGTGAAGACCACGACTGAGACAGGGCTGAGAAATCCCTGAGCCGTCTCGTAGACGTCGCCAGCTCCTCGGCGAGCCCGCCGGCGGCGGCTCCCTAGCCGGCGAACGCGTCGATGGCGTCGAGGTGCTGTTGTTGTTCTGCCTCGGGGAGAAATGACGCGACGAACGAGTTGCGTGCCACCTGGATCATCTGCTCGGCGGTCAGGTCGAGCGCGGCCGCGGTGCCGATGTAGTTGTCCGCGACGTACCCGCCGAAGTAGGCGGGGTCGTCGGAGTTGATCGTCACGAGCAGGCCCCGTTCGAGCAATTCGCGGAAGTTGTGGTCGCGCAACGTCGGGAAAGACGCGCAGCTTCACGTTCGAGAACGGGCAGACGGTCAGCGGTGTCTGCTCCGCTACCAGCCGATCCACGAGCCGGTCGTCTTCGGTGCACCGGACTCCGTGGTCCACGCGACGCACGTGGAGAATGTCCAGCGCCTGCCAGATGTACTCGGCCGGCCCCTCCTCGCCGGCGTGCGCAACGGTGAGGAAGCCCTCGGACCGGGCGCGGTCGAAGACGCCGCGGAACTTCTCGGGCGGGTTGCCGGCTTCCCCGGAGTCAAGCCCGACAGCGACGATCGCGTCGCGGTGCGGCAGCGAAGCCTCGAGCGTCGCCATGGCCGACTCGGCGCTGAGGTGGCGCAGGAAGCACATGATCAGCCGTGACGTCACTCGGAGGTTGCGTTCGCCGTCCTCCAGAGCACGGGTGATCCCTTCGACAACGGTCCCGAACGCCACGCCGCGATCCGTGTGTGTTTGCGGGTCGAAGAAGATCTCGGCGTGCCTCACCCCCTGCCCGGCGGCGCGCACCAGGTATGCCCACGTGAGGTCGTAGAAGTCGCGCTCGGTCACGAGCACGCTGCACGCGGCGTAGTAGACGTCGAGGAACGACTGCAGATCGTCGAATACGTACGCCCGCGGAGCGCCGCTTCGTCCTTGTGGGGAAGATCGACCTGGTTCCGTCGCGCCATCGAAAACGCGAGGTCGGGCTCGAGCGTCCCCTCGATGTGCAGGTGCAGCTCGGCTTTCGGGAGATCGACGAGCAGCTCCCGCATCGAGGTTTACCCGCCCTCGGCCATAGCCGCCGCTCGCTTCGCCATCTCGTCGGGCGGCACGTCCTCGACGTGCGTCGCGACGCTCCACCGGTGCCCCCACGGGTCCTCGAACTGACCGGACCGGTCGCCGTAGAACTGGTTTTCGACCGGCCTGATCTCCTTGGCACCCGCCTTGAGCGCGGCATCGAAGGCTTTGTCGACGTCCTCGACGTAGACCGCGATCGTCACAGGTGATCCACCGATCGCCTTCGGCCCGACGTAACCCATGTCGGGATACTCGTCTGCGACCATCACCACGGAGTCGCCGAACTGGAGCTCGGCGTGCCCGACCTTGCCGTCGGGGCCACCCATGCGCATCCGCTCGGTGGCGCCGAGCACTTGCGTATAGAAGTCGATGGCATCTGCCGCGCCGTCGAGGACGAGGGACGGGCTCACGTGCGGGTAGCCGTCAGGGATCGGCTTCACGGAAGGGCTCATGTCGGCACTCCTTCGCTCGGGGGAACGTATGTTCGCAGACTAACGGTGCGCTGCCCGGGCCCGCAAGCGGCGCCCAACCTTGTTCACGTCCTGATCACCACCAGTTTGTCGGCAGCCGACTCGGCGCCCCACACCTCACCCGGTCGCCCGAGGAGCTGGCGCACTTCACCGGGATCGCTCGGGAGCGGGTACGAGGTGAACCGCTCTGTCTCCGGATCGAAGCGGACGAGTGCCTTGCCGCCGAAGTCGCTGAGCCACACCTTGTCCTCGTCGTCGACGTACACCGCGTACGCCTGCGGGTTCTCGCCGGGCATTTTCCATTCGCGCCACTGCTCGGTCGCCGGGTCGTAGACCGCGACCTGACCCGCGTTGTACTGGCTCGACCAGACGCGGCCACGCGAGTCCGACCACACCCGTCGCGTTCCTTGGTCTGTGGTGGGCGGTCGGAGGACGGTGGCCTCCCCGCTGTCGGTATCGATGCGGCCCATGTAGTTGCCGGCCAGCGACGCGTAATACACCTGCCCGTCGGGCGTGACGGCGATGCCGTATGGACCTCGTCCATTGGGTGCATCGAAAACGTCGACGATCTCCGGCGTCGGGCGTGACGCGTCCGTAGATGCCGGATTGGCCGGTGAACCACAACGTGCCGCGCGGGTCGAACACCGCCGTGTTGAGATTGGTGGACGGGTGGTCGGCGGGAAGCGGGAACCGCCGCACCTCCCGCGTCGACGGGTCCACGCGGACGATCGCGTTCAGCCCGCCGTCGGTGATCCATGGAGCGCCGTCCGGACCGACGATCACGCCGTGCGGCGCAGAATCGTCCCCGAGCTCCACTTCGTCGACCCGGCCGTTTTCGGGATCGAGGTGGCCGAGCTTGCCCGCGTTCTGCGCGGTGTACCAGACCGTGCCGTCGGACGCGACGGCGACATCGTGCGGGTGCGACCCGGGGGCACGTCGTACTCCTGCACCGCGGCAGGGGCCGATGTCGCCGGCGTGTTCGTCGTCGACGTGTCCCGCTTCGCCCACTTGCCGTCGCCGTCGCCCGACGAGCACGCCACCGCCAGCCCGAGCGTGACCGCGGCCGCGCCCAGGAAACGCTTCGTCATGCCAGGTGTGTCGCGAACCAGCTCAGGACCGCCTGGTACGCCTCGGACGCGGCGGCGGCGTTGTAGCGCGCGCCGGTGTCGTTGAAGAACGCGTGGTCGGCGCCCGGGAACGTCCGGACCTCGTGCTTCAGGCCGGCTGCTTCGAGCGCCGCGACCGCGCCGTCGCGGGTCGCGTTCACGCGGCTGTCGAGCTCCCCGTAGACGGCGAGCACTGCCGCCTTCGATCCCGAGAAATCGGCGTTCGCGGGCGCCGGTCCGTAGAAGGGCGCGGCCGCCGCCAGGCGGGGCTCGCCCGCCGCCAGCAGCTGCCACGTCAGCCCGCCGCCGAAGCAGAACCCGATGACGGCGGTCTTGGCGTTCCGCTCGCGGCGCTCGAGCTCGTCGATGCCGGCGCGGAGGTCTGCGATCAGGCGCTCCGGTGGCGCCTGCCCGAGCGCGGCGGTCGCCTCCGCCTCCCCGCCGACGGCCGCGGTCCCGCCCTCCTCGGACAGCAGGTCGATGGCGAGCGCCGAGTATCCGTCGGATGCGAACCGCTGGAGGGATCGAGCGGATGTGATCGGTGAGACCCCGGTTCTCGTGGATGACCAGCACGGCGCCCTTCGGATCGGACGCCTTCGCCCATGCACCCTGCAGCTCGCCCTGCGGGCCCCGGAACGTCACCGCTTCCGCGGCGGCGGGCGCGCCGCTCGTGGTCGATGCGGCCCCCTGCCGGGTCTGCTTGCTGCTGCCGCCGTCGCCGCCACAGGCGGCGAGAAACGCAGCGGCTCCGGTGGCGGTCAACCCGAGCAGGCCGAGGCGGCGGAGAGCCTCCCGTCGGGTGAGGATCGCATCGGAGTAATCGAGCGCGATCTCCTCGGCGAGGTACTCCCGCATCGCCACATCCGAGAACCTACCGAGTCATGCGGGCTCACCGCGCGCGCGACGCTCGACGTCGTCGGCGAGCGGCCTCCCGATGGGATGCTCGGCCTCCTCGGCCAGGTGGGCGACGAGCCCGGCCGTCCGGGCGATCATCGCGAAGCCGCGCACGCTGCGCGGTGGGATGCCGACGTCGACGAGCGCGGCGCCGCCGGCGCCGGCTCCGTTGATAGGCAGGGAACGGCCGGACACCTGCTCGTGTGCCTCGGCGACATGCTCGAGCAGCCGGAGATGCGGACCGAGCACGCCCTCCTCGGCCGCCAACTCGTACAGGCGCGGCACACGCGGATCCTGGGCACGGTGTACTGGGTGGCCGAGACCGGGCACACGCTGCCCGTCCCGGCGGCGCCCCTCGACCGCGGACTCGGCGATGCGCCGCAGAGACGCGTCATCCGTCCCTTCGTTCCCGCGGGCCGCCAACGCGTCGGCGAGGAAGAACGCCGTGTCGCCGGCCGGGCCGAGGAACACGCTGCCCGCACCGAGCAGCCCGGCGGCAACCGCGCCCTGGATGGCTTCGGGCGCGCCGGTGTAAGTGAGCCGCGCCGCCAGGCGCGCTGGGCGTGAGGCCGTGGTCGGCGAGGGACACGAGCACGGCGTCGACGACGCGGCGCTCGCCCGGGGTGGGCTCCCGCCGGGTGACCAGGAGGAACGCGAGCTCGGTGAGGGTGAGGCGACCCATGACCTCGCTCGGAAGATCCCGGCCGCCGACCGTGATCCGGTCGGGGCTCGCGGACCCGATCCAGGTGTGCAACCACTCCGACTCGCCGGGCCGGGGCGGATCGGCATCAGCCAAGGTCGACCTCCTCGGGTGTCCGCTCGACCTTCAGCCGGTGCTTCGCGAGCCGGCCGGTCGGAGTGTGCGGCAACTCACCGACGATCTCGAAGTACCGCGGGACCTTGAACCGGGCGAGGTGCCGGCCGGCGAACGCGTGAACATCGGACACGTCGACCGTTTGCCCGGGCGCGGCGGTTACGAACGCCTTGACGTCCTGTTCGGAGAGCTCGGACGGGACGCCGATCACCGCGGCCTCCGCCACGTCGGGATGGCGCTCGAGCGCGGCCTCGACCTCGGCCGGCGACAGGTTCTCGCCGCGCCGACGGATGACCTCTTTCTTGCGCCCGACGAACGTGAAGGTCTCGTCCCCGTTGTCGCGGACGAGATCACCCGTCCGCAACCACCCATCGACGAGCACCTCGGCGGTCTCGTCCGGCATCTCGTAATACCCGCGCATGATGGCCGGGTTGCGAAGCTCGAGCTCCCCGACCTCGCCCGCCGCGACCGGTCCGGAGTCGCCGATCACCCGGGCGTCGTTGACGTGCCCGAGGTCGGGATGCTGCCGCGCCGATCCGAGCGAGCCGTACGGCCGCGATCCGTGCCGCCACACGAGGCCGTACGGCGTCTCCGACAGCGCGTAGCCGCACACGATCTCGAAGCCGAAACGCTCCTCGATCTCCAACTGCCGCTCGCGATCGGGCGACGGGCCCGTGTAACAGAGCCTGATGGGATTGCCAGCGTCGTCGGCGCGTGGGGGCTGGCGCATCAGGATCTCGAGCATCGCGCCGATGGCGTTGAACTCGGTCGCCCCGTACCGCCGGGCGGCGGCGATGAAGTCAGTGGCCGAGAACGCGGGCAGGAGTACGAGGCTGCTGCGCGCAGCAGCAGAGCCCAGCGTCGAGTACGCGGGTGCGTTGATGTGGAACAACGGCAGCGAGGTCATCAGGCGATCGTCGCTCGTCAGCTGCAACCAGTACGGGAATCCTTCGCCCGCCATGACGTACGCGAGATGCGTCTGCATGACCAGTTTCGATCGCCCCGTCGTGCCCGAGGTCGGGATCATGACCGCGACATCACCTTCGTCGACGTTGGCCGGACCGCGGCTATCGGGCGCGGCGTTGAAAATCTCGTCCACGTCGACGCGCGGAACATCCCCGACGAGTGGCGCAAGCTCCTCGTCGGTGACGACCAACCTCGGGGCGGCCTGCTGCACAAACCCCGCGAGTTCGGCGCGCGAGCTCTTCGGGTTGACCGGCACCTGGACGGCACCGACCTCCATGAGCGCGAACCAGCTGAGGAGGTATTGGTCCGTGTTCCGAGCCGTGACGAGCACCCGATCTCCCGGACCCACACCTGTCGCGCGCAGTGCGCTCGCAGCCCGCTCGATCTGGTCAATCGCCTGCGAGTAGCTGTACGTGCGTTCGCCGGCGAGCAGCCAGATCCGCTCGGGGGTGTCGTCGACGGCCTGCCGGAACAGTGCGGAGATCGTTCGCTTCACGGTGCTCGGGGATCGTACGGCAGCGCTCAAGGTCGCTCCGGTTTGCGTCGATAGCAACGCGGCGGCGCGGGTTCTCCGCGCATTCCGTCCGCGACCGGGCCGAGGGGGACGCAATGGGCAGGATCCGTGCAATTGGTCATCGGCGCGCACTCATCGGGGTGATCGCCGTCGCCGCGCTGGCGCTGGCGGGGTGCATGCGGACCAATCCGCCTCGGCCACCGGTCCCCGACGGCTGCGTTCAGCGTCTCCACCGCGCCACTGGTCGCGTCGTTCACGGACCAGTCGGGGCGCCATCGGCACGCGATCCTGGGACTTCGGTGACGGTGAGAACTCGACCGAGCAGAGCCCGACCCACACCTATGCCGCGCACGGCGACTACGTGGTGACCCTGACGGTCACCGGGCCCGGTGGCACGGACACCGAAACTCAGACCGTCAACATCAAGCCACCGGCGCCGGTCGCCTCGTTCACCGCCGAACCGCCGTCGGGAACGGTGCCCCTGACTGTGCTCCTCACGAGCACGTCGACCGGCCTCGTCGATTCGATCGCGTGGGATCTCGACGCTGACGGTCTCTTCGACGACGCGACGGGCCCGACCGCAATGCAGATGTTCACGACCGCCGGCAACCGCTCGGTCGGCCTGTCGGTGACAGGACCCGGCGGGACCTCGACGACGAGCCAGACGATCCCGACCACGCTGCCGCCGCCGCCCATTGCCGTGCTCAGGGTCCAACCGGATTCCGGGGTGACACCCCTGCTCGTCTCGCTGAACGGGTGCGCGTCCGCGGGCGACATCACGAAGTTCGAGTGGGCCTTCGACAGCAACGGGATCGTCGACCAGACGGGGCCGTGCACGACGGAACACACCTTCAGCTCACCCGGTACCTTCGCTGTGAAGCTGCTCGTTACCGGACCCGGTGGCACGGCAACGGCGACTCAGAACATCGTCGCCAACGCGAACACTCCCCCGGCACTCAACATCACTGCGCCAGCCAACGGCGGGAACTTCGTTGGCGGGACCACGGTGATATTGAGCGGGACCGCGAACGACGCCGAGGACGGCAGCCTGTCGTCCAGCATCCTTTGGTCCTCGAGCCGGGACGGCAACCTCGGCACCGGGGCATCGATTCAACTGAGCACGCTGTCGGAGGGCAGCCACACGATCACCGCATCGGTCACCGATAGCGGCGGAGCGACGGCCATGTCATCGATCAGCATCACGGTGACTCCGGCGCCACCGCCAGCGCCGGTGGCCGGGTTCACCCGAATCCCAGCCGGCGGCGGATTTGCGCCACTGACTGTCAACTTCACCGACACGTCGACCGGCGATATCACGTCGTGGTCGTGGAACTTCGGCGACGGCAACACTTCGACCGCGCAGAATCCGAGCCATACGTACGGTGCAGGCGGCTTCATGATCGCCCTGACCGTGACCGGGCCGAACGGTAGCGACACGTTCAACCAGCCGATCCTGGTGAGCACGCCCGGCGACCCCGGGGACTGCGGCGGCCGCCGGTGCGAGCCACCGCCCGACGACTGCATCCCGCCTGTCTGTGATCCGCGCATGTAGGGCCGTACATCCGTCGATGACCGACGCGCTCGAATCCAACAAGGCCCTCGTCCGACGGCTCTACGACGAGGGCTTCGAACGAGGGAAACCTCGGGGTCGTGGACGAGATCGTCGCGCCCGATGTTGTCACGCACGACCCGATCATCCTCGACGCGCCGACCGGTCCCGCCTCGATACGCGGCGGCATCGAGATGATCCGCAAGGCGCTCACCGACTTCCGCGGTCGAGGTACTCGCCGCGAGGACGCCGCAGCAGGATTGACCCCCGGCTACTCCGAACGCCACGCCGGAAGCTGATCGGGACCTTCTACGAGGGGCGGCACGTCGGGCGGGACCCGACCGGGATGGTCTCGGTACTGGAGCGGGTGCTGCATGACCGGACCGCCGTCCGGACCGGAAGTCACGGTGCCGCGCTCGCGGAACGGCTGTGCCGCCAGCATCTCGCCCTGAGAGAGCACCGGCGACACCGGGACGCCGGCTGCCGCCAGCTCGCGCACGAGGTCGTCGCGGTCGCGGGTGGCGATGGAAGCTTCGATCCGGGCTGCGAGCGGTTTGCCAAGTGCGAGCCGCTCGCCGAACGACAGCGACCGCGCGTCGTCGAGCCCGAGCGTGACCATGAGCGCGGACCAGAAGTGGTCCTCGCTGATGACCCCGAGGGCGATCCACCCGCCATCGGCCGTCTCGAACGTGCCGTAGCCCGGCACTCCGCCGCCCACGGGCTGGCCGTCGGGCAGCGTGAGCGGCGGGACGACGCCGGTCCAGCTGGCGAGGATGTCGGTCATGGACACGTCGATCGATTCGCCCTCGCCGGTGCGTGACCGCCGCACGAGCGCCGCGCACATCGCCATCGCGGCGTAGACGCCGCCGGCCAGGTCCGCGATCGGCGGGCGCGCGACCACCGGTCCCTCGCCCGCGCGCGGCTCCAACACTGCCGCCCACGCCTGGTAGTTGACGTCGTGCCCGGGAACCTCGGCGAGCGGCCCGGTCTGCCCGTACCCGGAGATCGAGCAGTAGACGATCGACGGGCACACGCGCCGGATGCTCTCGTCGTCCATACCGAGCGTGCGTACGACGCCGGGGCGAAACCCTTCGACGACGACGTCGGCGTCCTTCGCGCGCGCGAGCACCGCGTGTCTGCCGGCATCGTCCTTCAGGTCCACGGCCGCGCTGCGCTTCCCCGCGTTCAGCACGGCGAACAGCGTGCGGAAGACGCGCATCGGGTCACCGCCCGGCGGCTCGACCTTCACGACGTCGGCGCCCAGCTCGAGGAGCAGCTGCGTGGCGTACGGGCCTGGCCGCCAGATGCTCAGGTCGAGCACTCGGATGCCCGCCAGCAAGCCTTCGTCGCTCATTTCGACACGATAAGCGCGACGACGAGAAGCGGAAGCGGCCGCACCGGTCGGGCCGGGTCACGGCGGTTAGCGTGAGCCGGTGCCAGCACGGGTCGCGGTCGTCGGGCACGTCGAGTGGATCGAGTTCGCCCGTGTCGAGCGCGTGCCGGCCTCCGGCGAGATCGTCCACGCCGTCGAAGCCTGGGAGGAACCGGGGGGCGGCGGCGCCGTGGCAGCCGTCCAGCTGGCCCGGCTCGCGGGCGACTGCCTGTTCCTCACCGCGCTGGCCGACGACGAGCTCGGGCATCGCGCCGAGCGGGAGCTCACGGCTCTCGGCGTGCGCGTCGAGGTGGCGTGGCGCCGTGAGGCGCAGCGGCGGGCGTTCGTCTTCACGGACGCGAATGCGGAACGCACGATCACGGTCTTGGGTGATCGGCTCGGGCCCCGCCGCGATGACCCGTTGCCGTGGTCGGAGCTCGACGGTGTCGACGGGGTCTACTTCACGGCGGGGGACGCGGGCGCGGTACGGGCGGCGAGGGCGGCTCGCACGCTGGTATCGACGGCCCGCACGATCGAACCGCTAGCCGAGGCGGGCGTTCAGCTCGACATGCTCGTCTCGAGCAGCCGCGACGCGGGCGAGCGCTATACGCCTGGTGCGATCGATCGCCCACTGCGCCTCGTCGCGCGGACGGCGGGAGCCGCCGGCGGCTGGGTCGAGGCGCTCGACGGACAGACGACGACGTGGACGGCCGCTCCCCTCCCCGGACCGCCCGTCGACGCATACGGCGCCGGCGACTGCTTCGCTGCCGGGCTGACCTACGGGCTCGCCGACGGTCGACCGCCTCATGATGCGCTCGCACTCGGTGCCCGCTGCGGCGCCGCGTGCGTGACCGGGCGGGGTCCGTACCGCGGTCAGCTCGCCGGCGACGGCTGAGGTCGACGGGATTCCGCCACGATCCCGGCGACGACGAGAAGCGTCAGCGTCGCGATCTGCACCTCGGGTGAGATCTCGAGCCCGATCACGACCGTCGCCACCGCGACGGCGGCCACGGCGAGGCGGGGCGCGAGTGGCCCGGTGCGGAGCACCGCGCGGAACGCGACCAGCCCGAGGATGTACGTGGCCACGCCGGCGGCGAGGAACCAGGCGGTGGCCGTACTCGCGGGCTCGTCGTACCGGACGACTGCCTCTTTCATCCCGGCGGCGAACACGATGATCCCGCCGAGCACCGGGAGGAACGCGTAGCCGAACGCGAACAGTGCAAGCCACGGGTTCCGCGAGTCGGGAGCGAGGTCGAGCGCACGCTCGGCGCGTTCGTCTTCGCCGTCGAAGTACAGCCACCACAGTGCCGCGGCCAGCGCGAGTCCCAACACGGCAGTCACGGCGAGGCCTGTCGTCAGGTCGTGCCCTTGCACGCCGATCCCGACTGCGACGACGGATTCCCCCAGCGCGATGAGCACGATGAGCCCGTGTCGTTCGACGAAGTGATGGGCGCGGATGCGGAAGCCTCCGACTGCGGTCAGAGCAGGCGAGGCCCAGTGCAGGACGAAGGCCGACGCCCACAGCGTCCATTGCAGGCCGCCGCTCGTGAACCCGGCGACGAGGAGGAGCGCAGCGGTGATCGTGTTGAACGGGCCCAACCGGAACATCGCCCGAACCGCGCTTTCCTCGCTCGCGCGCAAGAAGAGACCGGTGTGCACGAACGTCACGACGAGGTATCCGATGCCGAAGGCGATGCCCGAGTCCCCGAACGCGTCGGGGATCGCCAGCGCCACGACGAGGAATCCGGCCATCCCGACCAGCATTAACAGCCGCAAGACGGGCTCACGCGGCGGCACGGCGTTCGTCAACCATGCGTAGCCGCCGTACATCCACCAGACGTTGCCGAAGATCAGCGCGACGCGGGCGACGCCGGTGCCATTGGGCTCGCCGACCAGAAGGCTCGTCAGCTGCGTGATCGTGAAGACGAAGACGAGGTCGAAGAAGAGCTCGATCGTCGAGACGCGTACGTCGTCGTCCGCGCTCACTCGAACGGCGACACAGCCCGGCGGTGGATCAGGAGCGCGACCCGCTCAAGCCGGGAACGGCTCGAGGCCCAAGCGCTGACGCACCTCGGGACGGCGCAAGGGCGGAAGGGTCTGCGGCGGTTGACGCCGTGCAGGGACATCGGCAAGCAGCTGCTCGGTGATCGATGCGACCTCGAGCGCCGCATCCTCCATACGGCCGGCGAACGCCGCGCTCGGCTTGGCGATCCCGCTGACCTTCCGGATGTACTGCCGGGCGGCAGCTTCGATCTCTTCTCGTGTCGCGGGAGGCTCGAGCCCGCGCAGCTCGGTGATGTTTCGGCACATGCCGGTCATCCTACGTCCGCCGCGCGGCCCGGCATGACAGTCGAGGTTCCGCGCCGGAGCGCCGCCGGGGCTTCCGGCGATTGCTCGACAGAGCGGCGAGCCGCGCCCCACACTGGATCGCACGCGATCGAGGAGCGACATGAACCGAGAGGACTTTCCGGCGCCCGATCACGGGTTCGTGATCACGCACTTCCTCGTGGTCTCGGACATGGACCGGTCACGCGAGTTCTATGCGTCGATGCTGGGTGGAACGGTGGTCAATGAGCGGAGCCCGGTGATCATGCGGGTCGCGAACTCGTGGTTGATCCTGAACGAAGGGGGCGGCCCGACCGACGACAAGCCCGACGTCACCCTCGAGACGCCGTCCGATCCGACGCGCACCAGTGCGTTCCTCAACATTCGCGTCGCCGACATCGCAGCGGTCTACGAGGACTGGCGCCGCAAGGGCGTCGAGTTCCTCACCGAGCCCAAGGATCACGGGCGCGAGATCCGCGCCTATGTCCGCGACCCCGACGGCCACCTCATCGAGGTCGGTCAGTCCACCGGCATCCTCGACCGCTCGTGACGTCGCTGGTCGACGACGATCGCCGACCGCGACGCTCCTCTAGGTGCCGGCGCAGAACCCGGCCTTGTTCGTGTTGAACGTCCCGTCGGCGCAACGCACGTCCGGGTTGTCGTGCGAGAAGACGCCCAGCGGGCTCTCCCACGACGGCACGACCCAGGCGTGCACCATGTACCCCGTTGTCTTCAGCATGCTCCCCTGCACGGCGGCACACTCCTTTGCCGTCACGTCCTGGTCGGCGGGGAACGGCACGTCGATGCCGTTCGGTCCGGGCTTGATGCACACGTTGCTGTGCCGGTGCCAGTGGTCGTTCGGTCCCGCAAAGCCCTCGGGCGCGCCCTGGCCCATGCCGTAGTACATGAGGCCGATGATCTGCGAGCCCGGGCTCGTGCCGTCGTAGATGAGCGAATTCACCTTCGTCGGGTCGAACGACTCCGACCCCGTCAAGCCTCCGTACGAGATGTAGTGCGCACCGCTGCCCGGCGCGAAGCCACCCGCCAGCTTGTACCCGCCCGCCGTCGCGTCCGCCACCGTCGGGTAACGCATCGCGAACTCGCGGGCTTCGGTGAGTTGCGCTCTGAGTGTGGCACGCGTGGTCGGGTCAACCGGCTGGTTGGGTTGCCCCTCCGCTGCCACGTCTTGGGCCTTGACACCCTTCACCTTCTCGCCGTTCAGCGTCGTAGGGCCGTGCTGGTGACCCGCAACGGCCGAGCCGTGATCGTGGCCGGAAGCGGCGGCGCTGTGCGTGTGGCTCCCGTCGGCTTCGCCGTGATGGTGCGACGACGCCAGCGCCGGGGTGAACGCCAGCGACGAGATGACGGCTACGCCGAGCCCCGCAATCCCGACGACCGGGACGGCCACCGAAGGCCGCAGCCTGCGCTGCGCGACCTCGGGTCGAACGAGCACGGCAAGCGCCAACGCGACGATGCCCACCTCGCACACGGACGAGAGTGCGTCCGACCAGCCGACGGCCTCGGGCGTCCACACGTCGGGGCCGATCGGGACCCCCCACACCCGGGACACCGCCCACACTCCGAGGATCCCGGCGTTCAGGAGCGCGCCGGCGGCGAGCAGCCAGCGCGTCGGCCTCACCACCACCGCGACGGCCCACGACAACTGGAGCCACACGACCACCGCGAAGAACGTGCCGTGAGCCCACGACAGCTCGTAGTGCTCACCGCTCACTGCGAAGTGGATCACTCCCGCTCCGAGCGACAAGGCTGCCAGGAGCCAACGCAGGTAGCGACCGACCGTGCGCTCGTTCGTCGTCATGGTTCCCCCCGTGACGTCAACCGTGCACCGTGCTCCGGCCTGGTGGGATCGTTCCTCTGCGCTCGCACCGCGTCAACCGGTCATTCAGGACATTCTCAGGATTGGCGGCGACACTCGCCGAAATGCGAATCCTCGTGGTGGACGACGAGCCGGCCGTGCGCCGGTCCGTGCGCAGCGCCCTCACGCTGGAAGGGTACGAAGTGCGGCTCGCGCGCGAGGGAGCCGAAGCGCTCGACGTGCTGGCGTCCGAGCACGTCGATGCCGTCGTGCTCGACCTTCTGATGCCGGGCGTCGACGGCCTCGAGGTGTGCCGGCGCCTTCGCGCGAACGGCGATCCGACGCCCGTCCTGATGCTCACGGTGCGCAACCTCGTCTCCGACCCGCGTCCCTGAGCTACCCGGCGAGGACGGCGAGGGGCCCCGGAGCCGGTCCGGTGCTGACTGTCCTACGGTGCCGCCATGCGCGCAGTCCTCTGCAAGGAGTACGGACCACCCGAGTCGCTCGTCGTGGAGGACGTCGACGATCCGACCGCGGGCGACGGTCAGGTAGTCGTGGACGTCAAGGCGTGCGCGGTGAACTTCCCCGACGTCCTCATGATCCAGAACCTGTACCAGTTCAAGCCGCCGCTCCCGTTCTCCCCCGGCGCCGAGATCGCCGGCGTCGTGAGCGCGGTCGGGTCGGGTGTCGACGGCCTCACGATCGGCGATCGGGTTTTCGCGTCGCCCGGATGGGGTGGACTCGCAGAGAAGATCGCGGTCGGCGCCGCCTCCCTCGTCCCGATCCCCGATGGCATCGACTTCGGCCCCGCGTCGTCATTCCTCTATGCCTACGGCACGTCCCATTACGCGCTGAAGGACCGCGGCCGTTTGCAACCCGGGGAGACCCTCGTGGTGCTGGGCGCCGCCGGCGGTGTCGGCCTCGCCGCGGTCGAGCTGGGCGCGCTCATGGGGGCGACGGTCATCGCGGCGGCTTCCAGCGACGAGAAGCTCGAGCTCTGCCGCGAGTACGGGGCGGCGATGACGATCAACTACGCGTCCGAGGACCTGAAGGCACGGATACGCGAGCTCACGGGGGGCCGAGGGGCCGACGTGGTGTACGACCCGGTTGGTGGCGAGTACAGCGAGCCGGCCTTGCCGCGCCATGGCGTGGGAGGGTCGCTTCCTCGTCATCGGCTTCGCCGCCGGGGAGATTCCAGCCGTCCCGCTCAACCTCACCCTGCTCAAGGGCTGCGACATCGTCGGCGTCTTCTGGGGCGCGTTCGTCGGGCGCGAGCCCGAGCATCATCTCCGGAACGTCGAGGAGCTGATCGGTTGGTGGCGCGCCGGCAAGCTGCGTCCGTACGTGTCGTCGACGTATCCGCTCGACCGGGCCGCGGAAGCGATCCGGGAGCTCGCCGACCGCAAGGCGAAGGGCAAGGTCGTCGTCACCGTCGGCGACGCCTGACCACCGGGCTACGAGTTGCGTCGCCCCCAGGCCTGCACGATGCGCGGGAGTCTCTGCACGTCGTGCAGGTGCGCCAGTCCGCCGGTCGACAGCGAAGCGGTGGTCATCGGAAGGTCTCCAATCTCCGCATTACGTATAGAACCGCCCATTCGACGCAGACTCATCGCAGCCGCCATTGGATCAAACGGTTTACGTATGCTGCCCTCATGCCCTTGTACATGGACCGACATGACGCCCCCGGAGTCACTCCCGAGGAGCTCGCCGACTTGCATACCCGGGATATCGAGGTCCAGGAGCGACACAGTGTTCGTTATCACACGTATTGGTTCGATCCGGCGAATGGTTCGGTGTTCTGCCTCGCGGAAGGACCGACGAAGCAGGCCCTCGAAGCCGTACATCAGGAAGCACACGGTCAGCTCGCCTCGACGATCCTCGAGCTCGATCCGAACATTCCGCTGAACACGATGCTCGGCTCGAGACCGGAATACCCGGCGGGGACGCCCTACGCCGCTCCGGCGATGCGCGCAATCGTGTTCACAGATCTTTGCGGGTCAGTCGAGCAGACGTCCCGGCTCGGAGATGAGGGGCACGTGGCGGTACTGCGTGTTCACAACACGATCGTTCGCGAAGCGCTCAATGCTCATGACGGGCGCGAGGTCAAGCACACGGGTGACGGAATCATGGCCGCGTTCAACTCCGTCGCCTCGGCTGTGGCCTTCGCGATCGAAGCGCAGCAGGCATTCGGAGAACACAACGAGAGCAGTGCAACTCCACTCGAAGTGAAGATCGGAATCAGCGCCGGAGAGCCCGTCACGGACGACACCGACGACCTGTTCGGAGCGGCGGTACAACTCGCCGCCCGTCTTTGTGATTCGGCGTCGTCCGGCGAAATCGCGGTGTCGCTTGCGGTGCGAGAGCTCTGCGTCGGCAAGCAGTTCCTCTTCGAGGATCGTGGGCCGGTTCCGCTCAAAGGCCTTCCCGAGCCGACCATCGCGTACCGCGTGTCGTGGCGCGAGGCGACGTAGCAGATCGGACTCGTTCGAGGCCCGGACGACGTGAATTCGGGACGCGACAGGGCCGCCCTGATCGGCGCGAGACGAGCACACTCGGCGGAACTGGTCGGATCCTCTGACGCCGATTAGCACGGTGTCGTCCGAGCACCTGCAACCAGGGGGTCGACCGTGGACACCGTTGAGCGCCTCGAAGCGATCGAGGAGATCAAGCAGCTCAAGGCGCGCTATTTCCGTTGCATGGATACCAAGGATTGGGACGGCTTCACGATGGTCTTCGCGCCCGATGCACGCATGGACGTCTCGGGCGATCTGTCCAGCGACGTGTCGGACGGCAGCGGGGTCACCAGCGGGAATCGTGCGATCGCCGCGTTCGTGCGGGGGTCGATCGACAACGTGACGACCGTGCATCACGGCCACACGCCCGAGATCGACGTCAGGTCACCAACCAGCGCAACCGGCGTCTGGGGCATGGAGGACCACCTCTGGTGGCCCGAGGGCTTCCCCATCACGACGATGCACGGGTACGGCCACTACCACGAAACCTACGAGAAGCAGGACGGCCGGTGGCGGATCACGTCGACGACGCTCACGCGCGTGCGAACCGACGTGCAGACGGCGTAGCCGGTCGCGACGCGGCGAATCTCAGGCGCCGAGACTCGCGGCCGGCTCGAACATCCGCGCTCGTTCTCTTGGCGTGGCCTGAGCCGCGAACACCGGCAGCTTCTCGAGGGCGGGGAACAGCGAGTCGAAGAAGCGGGCCTGCAGGTCCCGGACGGCGCCGGGGTCGTCGTGCTCACCCAGCCCGCTCAGGAGGTTGAGTCGGGAGCGGTCGACCCACTGCTGCAGTTCCGGTGCCTCTTGCCAACCCAGTTCGGTACTGATGCCGGCCATGACGACCCGGAGGTAGTCGAACGGCGTATGGGGCATGACGGTGGGCGGACAGAGCCGGTTCTTCTCTTCCGTGGTCCGTCCCGTCGATTCCAGGAATCCCTGCAACCCACCGGACAACGTGAGGCCCACCCGGGTCACGAGCTGAAGGGTGATCGTGTCGTCGGTGAAGATCGGTCGCGGTGGGTTGTCGCTCAGCCCGGACGCGGCGCAATGCACGTGGAGATGATCGGGAGTGGTCGGGATCGAGCCGTTCTCGAGCAGGATCCGGTCGGGCTCGATGCGTTCGACGTGCCCGAAGCGGACGACGTTTTCGATCCGACGGAGTTGCTCGACCTCCCAGACGCTCGCCGTCCCGCCCTTCATCATCGTCGGCACGACGTCCCGGTCCGTGCGGAGCATCTCCCCCGCCGCTTCGAGACGCTCGAACACCTCCTCTACCGACTGCAACTCGACCATCGCCTCGAGCTGCAGGACGACACCCTCGAAGGTGCGCGCCTGCCCGGGCTGGAAGAACGCTCGGTTCAGGATCCAGTTGTCACGCGGACGGATCCACGTGATGTCCCCCGGATCGGTGCCTCGATCGAGCAACCAGCAGATCGCATCCGACGCGGTCTTTCCGCCGCCCACGATCACGTATCCCGCGGCCGCGTCCCCGAGCGTGATCAGCTCGCCGACGGGAACGCAGCGAACCCCGTCGGCGACGTCGAACGGCGCGGGTTCGGTGGCGGGTACACGCGACGCCATATAGGTCGCGTCGACGACGTGGCTTCGAACCGTCACGTCTGTCACCTGATCGGTCACCCGGGAGCGGAACCGCCGGTCGCCCAAGTAATCGCACATCGGGAAGAAACGGACGCGTCCCGACGCCAAGAACCGGTGCCGCATGATCTCGTCGAAGTAGCCGCAGATCTCCGCGCCGCTGGCGCGCTCGTAGAAGCCCGTGTCCATGCCGTCGGGCTCGATACGATCCTGTCCGAGCGGCGTGGAGTTGACGCCGTAGAACCTCGACGGCTGGTGGAGCTGCACGAAGGGGTACGCGTCCAGCCAGTGCCCACCGGGTCGGTGGCGCCGCTCGACCATCACGACGTCGGCGTCGCTGTGCTCGATCAACGTATCGACGAACGCCATCCCGAGCGCGCCGGCACCGACCACGAGATAGTCCGTCTCCAGCCTGGACTCACCTGCCACGGACGCAAAAATAGACGCTCAGCTGATGCCGCCGCGGGTGTCTTACGTCACGCCGCCCTTGGCGTCTGACGCTCAGGCCGCGCTCGGCAGCGCCTCGGGCTCGAGCGCGACCGTGAGCACGTCCCGCACGTCGTCGGCCAAGTGGAACAACAAGGCGTCCCGTGTCGCTTCGGGCACGTCGTCGAGGTCGGGCCCGTTGCGGCCGGGCAGGATCACCTCGGTGAGCCCGGCCCGTTCGGCCGCGAGCACCTTCTGCTTCACGCCGCCGATGGGCAGGACCCGACCCTGGAGCGTGACCTCGCCCGTCATCCCGACGTTGCTCCGCACCGCGCGGCCACTCAGCAGGCTCGCCAACGCGGTCGTCATCGTGACCCCCGCCGACGGACCGTCCTTGGGCACCGCCCCCGCGGGAACGTGCAGGTGGAAGCGGCGCCTGAGCGCGTCGGGCGAAATGCCCAGCTCGTCGGCGTGCGCCTGCACGTACGACAACGCGATCTGTGCCGACTCCTTCATGACGTCGCCGAGCTGCCCGGTCAGGGTGAGCCCGGGCTCGCCGTCCATGACGGACGCCTCGATGAACAGCACGTCGCCACCGCTGCCGGTGACGGCGAGGCCCGTCGCCACGCCGGGGCCGTTGATCCGGTCCGCAACCTCGTTGAAGAACTTCGAACGACCGAGAGCGTCGCGCACGACCGCCTCGTCCACGGTGACGGGGGCCTGCACTTCACCGCCCACGAGCCGCGCCGCGACCTTGCGCAGCAGCTTGCCGATCTCCCGCTCGAGATTCCGCACGCCGGCCTCACGTGTGTAGTCGGTGACGACGAGCCGGAGCGCGTCGTCGTCGACGGTGACGTCGTCTTCACGTAGCCCGGTGCCGTCGCGCTGACGCACGAGCAGGTGGTCGCGCGCGATCGCGACCTTCTCGTCCTCCGTGTAGCCGTCGAGGCGGATGACCTCGAGACGGTCGAGGAGCGGCGCGGGGATCGTCTCGGCGACGTTGGCAGTCGCGAGGAACAACACGTCGGACAGGTCCAGGTCGACCTCGAGGTAGTGGTCACGGAACGTGTGGTTCTGCGCCGGGTCGAGCACCTCCAGCAGCGCGCTCGACGGGTCGCCGCGCCAGTCGGCGCCGACCTTGTCGATCTCGTCGAGCAAGACGACGGGGTTCATCGTGCCCGCCTCGGTCAGCGCGCGCACGACCCGCCCGGGTCGCGCCCCGACGTAGGTACGGCGGTGACCGCGGATCTCGGCCTCGTCGTGGATGCCGCCCAAGGCGACGCGGGTGAACTTCCGTCCGAGTGCGCGGGCCACCGACTCGCCGAGTGACGTCTTGCCGACGCCGGGCGGGCCGACCAGAGCGAGGATCGCGCCCGCGCCGCGACGACCGTCGGTCTCCTCGAATCCGCGCTCGGCGCGCAACTTGCGCACCGCGAGCAGCTCGACGATCCGATCCTTCACGTCGGCCAGGCCTGTGTGATCCTCGTCGAGGACGCGGCGGGCGTCGTTGACGTCAAGGTTGTCGTCGGAACGCTCACTCCACGGGATATCCAGCAATGAGTCCAGCCAGGTTCGGATCCAGCCGTGCTCCGGGCTCTGTTCACTGGTCCGCTCGAGCCGGTCGACCTCCTGGGCCGCGGACTCGCGCACGGCGTCGGGGAGGCCGCCTTCGGCGATGCGACGGCGGAAGTCCTCGACCACGTCGTCGTCGCCGTCCTCGCCGAGCTCCTTCTTGATCGCGCTGAGCTGCTGGCGGAGCAGGAACTCACGCTGTTGGCGCTCCATGCCGTCGGTGACCTCGGAGCGGATCTTCTCGGCGACATCGAGCTCGGCAAGCGCGTCGCGCGCCCAGGCGACGACCTTCTCCAGCCGCTCCTCGACGTCGAGCGTCTCGAGCAGCTCGAGCTTGCGCTCGGCTTCCAGCTCCGGCCACCAACCGGCGGTGTCCGCCAGCGCGCCCGGATCGGTGACGCCGCGCAACGCTTCGCGCAGGCGGCCGGCGCCGAGGCGCTCGGCGATCGCGCCCACGATGGCCCGGTAGTCGCGGGCCAGCTCGCGGGCATGCTCACTCGGTTCGCCGGAGTCGTCGACGGGCTCCGCCTCGACCCACAGCCCGGAGCTGGTGCCCGCCACGCCGACGCCCACGACCGCACGCTGGACGCCACGCAGCACGAGGGCGCGCACGCCGTTCGGCAGCTCGCCGGCGCTCTCGACCCGGGCGATGGTCCCGACCCGGGCATAACGCCCGTCGACCCGCGGCACGAGGAGCAGCTGCCCGTCGTCACCCATGGCGTCGGCGGCCGCCTTCGCCTCTTCGGTCTCCAGGGCGAGGGTGACGACCATCTGCGGGAGCACGACACCGGTGCTCAGCGGCAGCAAGGGCAGGGTCAAGCGCTCGGCGGTTTCGTTCACAGGGGCCTCCTGGGCTTCCAGGGCCGGTGATTACAGGATTACGAATAGAAAACGGGCCGGATCGGCCTTTCATTCCCGAGCCGGGCGCTCTGGAATGGGGCACCGAGCCGAGAGGAGAAGAGGAGACGGATGGGCAAGCGAGTCGTGGTCTGGGGCACCGGCTTCGTCGGCAGGATGGTGATCCCGGAGATCGTGCGGCACCCGACGTTCGAGCTCGTGGGCGTCGGCGTCAGCACCTCAGGCAAGGTCGGAAGGGACGTCGGCGAGATCTGTGGCCTCGATCCCGTCGGCCTGGCGGCGACCGACGACGTCCAGGCGCTCGTCGACCTGGAGCCCGATGCCCTGGTCCACTACGGGCCGACGGCGGCGCACCCGGTCGACAACATCCGCGACATCGGGGCCTTCCTTCGTGCCGGCATCGACGTGTGCTCGACGGCGATGACGCCGTGGGTCTGGCCGGCGATGACGCTCAACCCGCCGGACTGGATCGCTCCGATCACCGCGGCCTGCGAGGCGGGTGGCGCGTCGTGCTTCACGACCGGAATCGATCCCGGCTTCGCCAACGACCTCTTTCCCATGACCCTCATGGGTCTGTGCGCCGAGGTGCGCATGGTGCGCGCGCTCGAGATCCTCGACTACACCAACTACGAGGGTGACTACGAGAACGAGATGGGCATCGGGCGTCCCCCCGAATACCAGGCGATGCTCGAGCATCCGGAGATCCTCACCATGGCGTGGGGCGCGACGGTGCCGATGATGGCGCACGCCGTCGGCATCGACCTCGACGCGATCACCACCACGTGGGACAAGTGGGTCACCGACCGCGAGATCAAGACGGCGAAGGGCGTGATCCAACCTGGTGAAGTCGCCGCCATCAACTTCACGATCAACGGCGTCTACAACGGCGAGACCCGAATCCAACTGGAGCACGTGAACCGCCTCGGCGCCGACACTGCGCCCGACTGGCGTCGCGGCACGCAGGACGACGTCTACCGGATCGAGATCGAGGGGACGCCGTCGATCACCCAGGAGACCGCCTTCCGCTTCACCGACGGCAGCGGCCGCGACGCGGCGGCCGCGGGCTGCCTTGCAACCGGGCTCCGTGCGCTCAACGCCGTTCCCGCAGTCAACCGCCTGCCGCCGGGTTGGGTCACCGCGCTCGACCTGCCACTGATCCCCGGAGTGGGCACCATTCGCTGATCAGGTCGGCGACGTCACGTGCGCGATCACGTGGCGTCGAGGCTCCGGCGGATCTGGTCTTGGACCTCGCCGGACGGCTCGGTGTCGCCGTACTCGTCGTGCCAGTGCCACCACTGGTACGGCGGCGTCTGCGGGTAACCCGCCGGCGAGTCCTCCCACTCCTCTTGGCGCCCGAGTGCGGTCATGTCGAGGTAGCTCCAAGTGCCCCCCATCGTCTCGTCGCCGCGGGCGCTGATGAAGTAGGTGCGGAACACGCTGTCACCGGCGCGGATGAACGCGTTCGTGCCGTGCCACTCGTCCACGCCGAAGTCGGCGTCGAAGCCGTCCGTCATGGTGTACCAGGGCATCTCCCAACCCATCCGGGCCTTCACGCGCTCGATGTCCTTCTGCGGCCCACGGGAGGCGAACGCGAGAGTGGTGTCGCGGGCGTTCAGATGGGCGACGTGGGCGACCTGGTCGGCCACCATGGAGCAGCCGACGCAGGCATGCTCGGGCCAGCCGTACACGCCGGGCTCGAAGAAGGCGCGGTAGACGATCAGCTGACGGCGGCCGTCGAACAGGTCGAGCAGGGTCGCCTTGCCCTTGGGCCCGTCGAACTCGTAGTCCTTGTCCACGGCCACCCACGGCATCCGCCGACGCTCCGCGGCCAGGGCGTCACGGGCGTGGGTCAACTCCTTCTCTTTCACGAGCAGCTGCCGGTGCGCGGCGTCCCACTCGCTCCGGCGACACGATCGGGGGTGTGTTCATGTCGGACTCCTATTTTCTCGGCGGTCGAGCTCTACGACGAACGAACATGGCGCGAATACCAACGAGCGCGGCACCCGCGGAGATGATGAACGGCATCACCAGTTCCTCGACTGGTATCCCCGCGACATGCGCGATTGTCACGACGGTCCGCCCGGAAGCGCCGGGTACTGGTCGTGCCGGTGGAACCATGACAGGTCGCCTTCGTTGCGGCCGAGCGGCGCCCGGTCGAGCAACTGCCACATCGTCCACAGTCCGTCGAAGCCGCGGGCGTACGCGGAGTACGTGTGGAACACGTCGTCGCCGTCACGCGCGAACGCGCTCATACCGGGCTGTTCGCCGGACCAGGCACCTCCTGGTTGTCCGGCGTCGCGCCAGTTGCTGTTCTCCTGCTCGAGCTCGGCCTGGTTCCGGAAGTTGTATTCGACCGGCGCGACGGACGCGTCGATCGTGACGTGAAAGTCGTAGTTGAAGTCGCTGCGACCCGACGATGCCCACGGGAAGCTCCACTTCATCCGCTCGCGATACGCGAGCAGCTTCTCGAGCGGGGCCCGGGAGATGGCGGTGAAGGCGACGTCGTGGTTCTGGAGATGGAGATGTGTCTCGTCGAAGCCGTCGGCCATCCCAGAACAGCTCGGGCAGCCTTCGTCCCAGTCGGGATGGAACATGAAGTGATGTACGAGCAACTGCGAACGGCCGCGGAACAAATCCGCGAGCGTGGCTTCGCCCTGCTCGGTGTCGAAGACGTAGTCCTTGTCGAGCTCTACCCACGGCAGGTCTCGCCGCCGGCGCGCGAGGTCGTCGCTGCGGCGCGTCAATTCCTTTTCAGCTTCGAGCAGCTCGAGGCGCGGCCGCGAGCCACTCCTCACGGGTTCCGGTGCGGTGCTTGGTCATCGGTCCATCCTCCTGTCACTCATGACGCGGCCGAGCTCGCGGAGGGCATCCGACCATCCCGCGTGATGCGAGGCGCGTTCCTCCTCGTCCGGGAGCCCGACCTGATGGATCTCGACCACGGTCGAGCTCGACAAGGACTGGAAGGTCACGGTCACGACCGAGTCCCGGAACCGCGTCGCGTGCGATGACCACGTGAACACGAGGCGGCGCGGTCGGTCGATCTCGCGATACGTGCCTACGTGCTCGAAAGACGACTCCTCGTTGACCATGACGATGCGGAAGGAGCCGCCCTCCCGTGGATCAGTTTCGGCACGAGTCTCCCGAACGCCTCCCGGCCTGAGCCACGACCCGAGGCTGTGCGCGTCCAACCATGCGTCGAAGAGCTCTTCGGCAGGGGCCGCTATCTCCCGCCGGACGGTGACCGCGTATTCGCCCGTCACGACGAACTCGCAGCCTTGTCGCGGCCGGTGACGAAGGCGTCGAGGGAGGCGAGCTGATCGCTCCAGAACCCCCGGTAGTGCTCGACCCACTCGGCTGCTTCGGCAAGTGGCGCCGCATCGAGGGTCAAGATGTGCTCGCGCCCTCGGACACTCCGTCGCACGAGGCCGGCGCCCTCCAGCACCCGAATGTGCTTGGAGGTCGAGTTGAGTGAGATCGGAAAGTCGCTCGCGAGATCCGTGACCCTCGCGTCCGAGTCGGCGAGACGGGCCAGGATGGCGCGGCGCGTGGGATCGGAGACCGCCGAGAAGACCCGGTCGAGGACGCCTGCTGGAAGTTCACCCATAGGGGTGAATATATCGGCCGACGGCAGGCAGCACAACCCGCAGCCCGACCGGGCAACTGGAGTGGTGGTACACAGGCTCGGCCTGGGCACGAAGGAAGGGGTGGGCATGTCGGACAACCTGCGGACCCTCGCCGAGTACAGCGCGGCGATGGAGGCCGGCGACACCGAAGCGGTCTACGCGTTCTGGTCAGAGGATTTCGAGAGTCACGTGACCGGACGGGTCAGCCCGGACCGCGTGGGGGCCGATATCCGTGGCTCCGAGCAGCAATGGTGGGAGCAGGCGAGGTCGGCGTTCCCCGACATGACGTTCTCCGTGAACCTCGTCATCGAGTCCGGTGACCTCGTCGTCTCCAACTGGACCGTGAAAGGCACGCACACCGGCACCGCGTTCTACGACCTTCCGCCTTCGGGCGAGCAGGTCGAGATCAATGGCACCGCCATCCTCCGCATGCGCGACGGAAAGATCGTCGAGCACTGGGGCGGCCCGCACTGCCAGGAGGGCCTCGGCCTGATCCGCTGAAGCCGTACGAGCTTCGCACCACCTGCCTTCGTGCACGCGGCGCGGGTGCGTACCCGCAGACGAATCCGCTCGTATCTCCACGGTCGGCCGCCGTTCGTGCCCCCTGGTAGCGGGAAGGCCGCAGTTCCGGCTGGTCGCAACCACGGGTGCTCGCTAGCAGTGAAGTCAGCGGGGCGCGCGACCCTCACGATGACAGCATGGGAGAAATGCATGCCAGACCGATCCTGAGGAGGACCCGATGACAGATGCACTCCCCAGGCTGCGTGCAGACGTGGCTCATGGTGACGTCTTGCGCGCCATCAAGGAATACGACCGACTAGGGCCGGACCGATTCTTCTCGAAGCATGGTTTCGGCCCGAGCAGGAGCTACGAGCTCGTCTGGGACAGGCACCGCTACCCTCACAAGGCGATCTTGGGCACCGCCTATGAGCTCGCCACCGGCAAGCACCTTGGCCCCGGTGATTTCGAGGGCGGGAAGAGCGGCGCCGTCGCGGTGCTCAGAAAGCTGGGATTCACCGTCGAGGACAAGCAATAACCAGCCAGGTCGAGCATCTCGGGCAGACTTGGTTCATGGCCACGTACTCGGTGAACAAGAGGGCTGTGGCCAAGGCTCGGAACCTGATCGACGCCCGGCAGTACCGGGTGCGCAGCCGATGGGCTGACGTCCAACCGCGGGCGGCCGAGCAGAACGCGTTCCTCAAGGCTCATGGTTGGGCGGAGTACGCGTCCTGGCACCTCGCGCTCACCGATGGCGCACCAGATGAAACAAAAGCCCGGTATGCCTTCGTGTTCGGCGACTTTCATCGCCTGCACCGCATGGGCTTGATCGCCTGCTACTACCGGGCCGCCGAGTGGGAGCACACCGAGGTCATGCGCGCCGCACACAACCTCCTTCTCTACTTCGACAAGTCGAGAACGTGATACCCATCGCTCCGATCGCGGACGGAGCGCACGCGTGTCGCGAGGAGGGCGCGCGTCGAGACCCGGTGGTTCTTCGACAGGCGGACGGAGTGGTATGGCCAAGCTGATCTACGTGTCGAACGTGTCGCTCGACGGCTACATCGAGGACGAGCACGGCAACTTCGACTGGACCGAGCCCGACGACGAGGTCTTCGCGTTCATCACCGACCTCGTGCGCTCCGTCGGCACCTACCTCTACGGGCGGCGCCTGTACGAAACGATGGCCGTCTGGGAAACCGACTCGACCCTGGCCGCTCAGTCGGAGCTCATGGGCGACTTCGCCAACGTCTGGCAGGCCGCGGACAAGGTCGTCTACTCCACGACCCTGGACGCTGTACCGACCGCCAAGACCCAGCTCGAGCGTCACTTCGACCCCGACTCGGTCCGCGACATGAAGGCCTCAGCCGCCAGTGATCTCACCGTGGGAGGCTCGAAACTCGCAGCGCGCGCTTTCAAGGCCGGGCTGGTCGATGAGTGCCACCTGTTCATCTATCCCGTACTCATCGGAGGGGGCAAGCCGTCACTGCCCAGCGACACGCGCGCCGAGCTCGAGCTGCTGGACGAGCGCCGGTTCGGCAACGGTGTCGTGTATCTCCGCTACCGCACCCCGTTCTGACCATCGACGCCCGCTTCAACGCACACCCAAGCTCAACTCCGCTCCCCTCGCGGTTCTTCCGTCTCTCGATGCACCAGGAGCTGTGACTGCGCCCGGTCTCCACCAGTCAACCCTCATAGGCGGCTGCCACCTTCTTCGGCACACACATGCGCCACGCGTCTACGAGGAGCTCTCGCAACTCGTCCACGTCGATCGCGTTGAGCCGAACGCAGACCCACCGGTACCGCATGTCGGAGGGGCGGGGCATGAGGAACTTGTCAGGCTCCGAAGCGACGAGCGCCTCACGTTCTTCCCGAGGGAAGCCGAAGCCCATGATGGTCTCGTCGCAGTAGAAAGCGGCATATACGATGCGACCAACTCGGAACCGCACCTCGTCACGCACGACCGCCTCGTACGAACGAGGCAGCGTGGCCGCGATCGCCCGGGCGTCATCGATCGTCATCCCCATTGGCGGCGCAGCACGTCGGCGGTGCTTTGCTCAGCGGGCAGGAATGCCTCGAAGTGCAACTCGGCGAGCGTCACGTCGACGGCGCGCGCGCAGCGGACTTCGCCCGTCACGGGCGCAGCGTAGGCGCGTACCGAAATGCGCGCGCTCAGAATCGCCAGCGGGTTGAACCGTAGGGTTCGACGGCACTGACCGCCGTTGCCGCGTACGGTGTGACTTGGTAGACGAACCACGGCGGCGGGCCAACCGATGGCGCATTGAAATCCGCGGTGATCGCCGTTCCGGACTCGTCGACCCGGGCCGGCCATCCGCCCTGCGCCCACAACGACGCCGCCTCGGACACCAGCCTCGGGTCGGTGACGCGGTGTGCCTCTCCCTCGACCACGACGTCGAGTCCACGCGTGGCGACGCTCATCGAACAGCGCGCGTCCCGCGCAACGTTCCGTGCCTTGCGCGTCCGTTCGCCGGTCTGGAACCAGAACGAGCCCGCGTGCCACAGCGCACCGACGCTCGTCACGTGGGGACTTCCATCGGCACTGATCGTGGTCAACCAGCACGTCGGGCGGTCCGGTGCTCCGGGGTCCCAGTTGTCGAGCCGGTCCTCGAGTTCGCTGTCGACCCGGGACCACTCGATGAGCGGCAGGCCCTCTCCTTCAGCGAGATTCTTCGCTTCCATAGCTCCACAGACTGCACGAGCGCGGAAACTCATCGCGCAAACCGTTCGTGTCGGAGGCGGGAGATGATCCCCCACGCCCTTGCGGGCACTAGCCCCTCAAGCTATTCGCACCGCGGGTCGAACCGTTGCTCTGTCTCGTACCTGGCATCTGACCTGCGGCTCTACGCGTCCAGGGCCCCTTCGTGAGTCCAGTAGATCCGCTCCGTGTAATCCGGGACAGTCCGTCCAGACGTTTGGGCTCTTCTTCTGAGGCTATTGCTGACGTGCTTCTTGATCTTCTGGCCGTACACGGCAAACCGCATCCGCAACGTGGGGTTTTAGGCATCGTCCGCTCCGGTCAGGCGTTCATCCGGGGGACCTTCCAGGACCTTGCCAGGTCCGGGACAAAGAGCCGCGGCAAAGAGAACGGGTCGGGACGAGTTGCGGAAGCGCTGGCGCCAGTTCGCGACGCGCCCCACCCCCATCGGCGGTCCGCTTGACCGCGGGAGGAAACTGAGGGCAACTCCCGAGGAGACCACCCTCCCTGCCCAGGGACTCCCTGCTCGGGAGGAAGGCGGAGGTGGGAGACACCACAGCAACACGACCGGGTCTCTGGCCTCCCGGGTCCGACGGTGAACCATGGTACGGGGGGTGACACATGAGACTTGGACGCTTCGTCCTTGCCACGATGGTCGTCGGGGCCGTGGCAGGGGGTTTCACCCCATCGCTGGCGGCGACCGCCAAGCCGCCGAAAGTGAAGGTGCAGCTCGTCGAGTACCAGGTCACACCGGCGCTCCAATTCGTCGCAAAGGGCAAGATCAACTTCGCCGTGAAGAACGCCGGTACTGAGAAGCACGAGTTCGTCGTCGTGCGAGGCGCTGATCCGGCGGCGCTGCCGACCAAGGCCGACGGCTCTGTCGACGAGGACCCGATCCCCAAGCGCGACCAGCTTGGTGAGCTGGAGAACATCAAGAAGGGCAAGACCAAGTCCAAGACCTTCAAGCTGTCTGCCGGGTCGTACACCTTGTTTTGCAACGTCGTCGACACCGAGGAGGACGGCACCGTCGTCAGCCACTTCGCACAAGGCATGTCCACGACGATCAACGCAAGCTGACCGCGAACAAAGTCGTCGGCGGCGGCCCCGCCGCGCGCTTCGGCGCCAAACTCCGCAATCAGATCGACTCCGCCGCGCTCCTACACCCGAGAACCTGACACATGTGTCCGGCCCGTCTTCATTGGGTGAGATCGTCCAGCGGCTGCGTGACGGAGGACTACGGGCGAACATCGGCAACGTCGCGACCCTCGACGATGCCGCTACGGCGTTCAATCCGACCGAGCGGATCAGCGGGCAGACGATCATCAGCGTTCGTCCGTGAGTGCCACACGGCCATCCCTGCAACATTCCAACGAAGAGACACATGACCGAGGAGACAATTTCATGAAAGCGATCGTGGTGACCGACCAGGCTGCGGGAACGGCCGGGATGACGCTGGCGGAGCGACCCGAGCCGCCGGCAGCGATAAATGACGTCGTCGTTCGGATTCATGCGTCGGGATTCGTCCAGACCGAGCTGGCCTGGCCCTCGACCTGGACCGATCGCCGCGACCGTGATCGGACACCCTCGATCCCCGGGCACGAGCTGGCCGGAATTGTCACCATCCTCGGCTACGGCACGACGGGTCTCTCGATAGGACAGCGGGTGTTCGGTCTCACCGACTGGCATCGCGACGGCACCCTGGCCGAGTACGCGGCCGTCGAGGCACGCAACCTCGCGCCTTTGCCGGGCGACGTCGACTTCACAGTGGGCGCAAGCCTGCCGATCTCTGGCCTCACCGCGTGGCAGGGACTGTTCCAGCACGGCCGCCTCCAGGCGGGAGAGCGCGTCCTCGCGCACGGCGCCGCCGGGGCGGTCGGAACGATGGTGACGCAACTCGCCCGAGAGGCCGGCGCCTACGTCATCGGCACCGGACGCGCCGCCGACCGCCAGAAGGCGCTCGACTACGGCGCAATGGAATTCGTCGACCTCGACAACGACACCCTCGAAGACGTCGGCGAAGTCGACCTGGTCTTCGACGTCATCGGCGGCGACATCCAGAAGCGATCCGCAGGCATGATCCGAGCCGGAGGAACACTGGTGACGGTCGTCGGGCCGCCCGAGGCGCGGCCCGCGGACGGCCTGGCGATCGACTTCGTTGTCGAGTCCGATCGTGCCCAGCTGGGTGAGATCGTCCAGCGGGTGCGGGACGGACGACTGCGGACGAACATCGGCAACGTCGCGACCCTCGACGACGCCGTCACCGCCCTCAACCCGACCGAGCGACGCGACGGGAAGACCATCATCCGCGTTCGCCCGTGAGGACTCGGCAACGGTTAGCCACCAGATCCGGTTGCGTTGCCGGTTGGCCAGATGCCCGAAGGGTGTGACGATTCGGCCTGGCGACGGTTGCGCGATGAGTGGCAACTTGCCGTGGTCATCTGGCGCAAGCGTCGCTCAGAGCCCGAGCGCGAACACGAGATCATTTCGCAGCACGGGCAGCACGCGGCCCTTCACGGTGCTCGGGTGCAAACGGGCAGCTAGAGAGTTCCTCGACGGGTTGGACGGCGAGCACATGGAAGCCGACGCCGGCTAACAGCCACCGAGCGACCGCCCCTATTCGATGGTTCTGGTGCTGCACTTCTCACTCTCACCCCGCGCCATAACGACATCGACGACGACCGCTCCGCCGCGCCCGAGCATCGATATGCGCTCCCCCGTCTACGCCTAGAAGCTCGACACGTGATGAAGACCGCGGTTCGGGCACCGCTCGCGTGAGCTTCGCCGCGCGAGCTGTGCCAATCGAATTCGACCACGCCGCCCAAAGGTTCGTGTCGGAGGGGGGACTTGCGGCTTGAAGCAACGCCAGCGCTCACGCGCTTCGTCACCCTCGCCGCGTGAGTACAGGGTTCTCCACCCGTCCTTGAGCCGGCGGTCGGAGATGCGGCTGTCCACCGAACCAACCGCGTTCTGTGACAACTGCCGCTGGCCGTCGGGCACAAGCAGAACGCCGATTCGGTGGCGCCAACAGTCGGCCCCGGTGCGCTTGTTCACACAGCACAGGAGGGACCCGCCACCGATGAGAAAGGGGCGAGGCGGCCGTCCAAGTACGGTCCGGCCGGATCAAGGGGGAATCTCGATGAGACCACTTCGTTACTCGATCAACGTCACTCTCGACGGCTGCTGCCATCACGAGGCGGGGATGGTCCCCGACGAGGAGTCGATGCGCTACTGGACCGCACAGTTGGTACGAGCCGATGCCCTGCTGTTCGGCCGGGTGACCTACGAGATGATGGAGTCGGCGTGGCGGCACCCGGAGACGGGCACGTGGCCCGACTGGATGGATGAGTGGGAGATCCCGTTCGCCCAGACCATCGACCGGGCGAGGAAGTACGTGGTGTCGACGACGCTGAGCGGGGTCGATTGGAATGCGGAGTTGGTACAGGGCGACTTGGGGCAAGCTGTTCAGCGGCTCAAGCACGAGCCGGGCGAAGGCCTCTTCGTGGGCGGTGTGACCCTCCCCTTGGCCCTGGCGGATCTGGGACTGATCGACGAGTACGAGTTCCTCGTGCAACCGGTCCTGGCGGGCCACGGGCCGACACTGCTCGCCGGTCTACGTGAGCGGATCCAGCTCAAGCTCGTAAATCGCCATCAGTTTCAATCGGGAGCGATCGCCCTGCGATACCAGCCCACTCGAGTTGCGGCTTGAAGTGGCGTCCGGCTCCGCCACGCCGTGCTCCTCGGGCAGAACTACAACCTCATGCACCACGTCTAAGTCAGCATCCTCGTACCCCTAGCCCCGCGTCTTCGCCCTCGTTGAACCCGAGCTGCGCCAAAGGCGCATCGACTGATCGTGAGTTGCTGCACCGACGATCAGACGTCTGAGTGCCGGCTTGACGGCACCTGTCGGAGGTTCAATCCGAGCCGGTGCTGCGAGCGCGAAGGAACGACGGCTCTAGTTGCACGCCGCTGACCGTCGGCCGACCCAGAACGCGCGGTCAGAACGACTTCGGGTCATGTCCCCGAGGTGCCGATCGGAGACGCGCGATAACGCGCTCGACTCGCCGATCGTCAGCGCCCCTGGCGCGACAACGCCCGAGGTTTCAGACTGACCTAGGGCCGCGGAAGCGAACACACGTTCGGTGTCGGGGGGACTTGCACCCTAACCCCACGCACAGCAGCTGTTGGATGGCTCCCTCGCCGCGTAGGTCCAGGCTGAGGCGGCTGTTGGAAAGTCCGTGTTCGATAGCGGCGACGAGGCCGTTGAAGTGGTTGCGGATGCGGCGGGCGAAGATGACGAAACGCGGGAGGGAGCTCCGTACCGCGGATCTGCACCACGCGCGCAGGTAATCGGTGGCATCTTCGGGTGCGACCGCGCTGGCACACGGAGCGCGCTCCTTAGGACGCGATGTCGGGCGCGAACTCGATCGGTGGCGCGCCCGGCAGGCTGCCCTTGCTCGAGATCACTGCGTAGCGAATGAATGCAGATTCTCGGTGGAAGTCCTTCCGTCGCTGTTGCGTGATCGCGCGGGGGTGGCCTGCATCGGAGTCGTCGTACGCGTAGGCGGCGGCGGCCTCGTCGCTACTCCACGCCGACACCGTGGCCATGAACGGCGGGCGAGTGGCGGCAGTTCCCCACAAGAACCCCTCGGCGTTGATGGCGGCGCGTTCCGCCGGGCGACTCGCACGAAGGAACCGGAACGTCTGAGTCAGGCGGAGTCGTCAGAGCGTGGTCACGATGACGGGCGCGTCGTGATGCGTCACACGGTTCCGAGAAACTTCGGCGGGCAGGCCCGGCCAGCTCCCGAACGCGCGAAGGGGGCGCAGCACGGCGTGGAATCCGTTGTCCCCGAAGCGTTGCGCGAGCGGATGCGTGTCGGCGAATGCGTGTGCGGATGCTTCGTCGTCCCACACCGCGAGAAGAACGGCGCGGCGAAAGCCGGGCGGTTTGTGACTGGCCAGACGCGGCTGTCGGTGCGATGTCGAGCCACCGCAGGCCGGGAACGGCGCCCGGTGTCGGTCGGTGGCGTATCGCTTGTATCAGGGACCGGCGGCCAATGTCATCGACGTTGACGGTGGCGATCATCGTGCTCATCGCGAGGCGACCTGCGCCTCAATGACCTTCTTCAAGCGCGCGAGGTCGTCCGCAAGGTCGTTGGACCGGTCGCGATGCGCCGGCTGCATCAGGCCCAGGAAGATCTCCATCGCACGAGAGAGCCGAAGGATCCGGAACGACTCGGTCACCTCCGTGCCATCGGGCGTCGGACGGAGACACACGCGCCATTTGGTCGAATCCCGCTGCATCGCGCGGAACGCTGTGTGCCACACCATCTCGTTGGGGGCGTCGGCGACATCGATCTCGTTCAGTCGTGCCCAGCGCATCAGGCCGCGACGGTTGCTCCCACGGAAACGCGCACCGGGCGCGGGTTCCGCGGAGTTGCCCACCCATTCGCACTGGCGGCACTCCCCGCTCCACTCGCCGACACGGGTCACATCCGAGATCACGTTCCAGACGGCCTCAACCGGAGCCTTTACGATGATCCTCGCCTCACACTCACGTCGCACCCGCTCGACCTCCGCACCGCAGCCGACGGGCAGTCTCGCATGCCACCGCCACATCGTCAGGACGAACGCCGGTGTCGGAGGCGATTCCCCCGTCGTTACCGAAGGCGGTAGCGGAGGTAGGCGGCGCCGCTGGGCCGGTGCTCGCCGATGAGCTCGAGATCGGCGCGCGTAGGTCGCCGAGCGCGGGGTTGCGCCCACCGAGGACGACCGGCCTGACAAACAGGGCCAGCTCGTCGACCAGTACCGGCCTCGGACGCCGACACAAAGGCGCCATCGTCGCGACCCTCACCGCAGGACCCAGCATCCGAGTCCTCAGCGACGCCGGCCAGCTCATCCGAGCCTCGCCATCAACCCCAGCCGCGACTGCCAGCCCCAAACCAGCAGATGTCCACGATGACCCGCGACATCAGTCTCCGATGACTCGCGACACCACAATGCGTGTCGGAGGGGGGACTTGAACCCCCACGCCCTTGCGGGCACTAGCCCCTCAAGCTAGCGCGTCTGCCGATTCCGCCACTCCGACGTGCACGCGCGACTCGCGCGGCGAACAAGCAGTTTACCCACGGCCCCCCGAGTCCCCTCCGTCGAGGGGCGTCAAGCAGTGGCCACCGCATCGCCGATGTAGTACGGCCAGATGAGCAGCGCGAGCACGATCTGCCAGAAGTGCGGATGCGCATAGCCGATGGTGAACAGCCAACCGCCGAGCCACAGACCGCTCACAGTCACGGAAGTGTGGTTACCCGCCATCGTTGGTCCTCCGAGCGCGCGCCCGCACTAGACGCGGAGCGCGAGCAGAACGGTCGAGAACGTGAACACGATGGCGGTGACGACCGTGATCCGGTCGAGGTTCCGCTCGACGACGGTGGATCCCGCCATCGAGCCCCCCATCTGGCCGCCGAACATGTCGGACAGACCGCCGCCGCGACCGGCGTGGAGCAGCACGAAGAGGATCAGCAAGCTGCAGGCGACGACGTCGAGGACCAGAAGAATGGCGTTCAGCACGGGCGGTCGTTCCCTCTCGTAGAGCCCAAAACGGTAACACAGGCATCAGACACGGAACCGCACGACCCGGGCGAACTCGTCGGGATCCAGGGACGCACCGCCGACCAGGCCGCCGTCGACCTCGGGCATCGCCATGAGGTCGGCGATGTTGCCCGGCTTCACGCTGCCGCCGTAGAGAATCCGGATACCGCCGGCGGTCTCGCTGCTGTACATGTCACGCAGCGCGGCGCGGATGACGGCGATGGTGGCGTTGGCATCCTCGGGAGTTGCGTTGCGCCCGGTCCCGATGGCCCAGATCGGCTCGTACGCGACCACGGACACCGTGGCGGCGGCCGATCGCACACCGGCGAACGCGGCGCGTGTCTGGCTGTCGACGCGTTCGTCGGTTCGGCCGGCTTCGCGTTCTTCGAGGGTTTCGCCCACGCACACGATCGGCGTCATCTCGTGCTTGATGACGGCCTTGTGCTTCAGGTTCACCTCTTCATCCGTCTCGCCGAACAGCTGACGACGCTCGGAGTGCCCGACGATGACGTAGCGCACGTTGAGCTTCGCCAGCATCGGCGGGCTCACCTCTCCCGTGTACGCGCCCTGGTCCTTCCAATGGACGTTCTGCGCGCCCAGCAGGATCGGGATGCGATCGGCTTCGAGCACGGTCTGGACCGAGCGGAGCGCTGTGAACGACGGGCACACGACGATCTCGCATTCCTTGTAGTCGCGGTCCTCGAGCCGGTACGACAGCTTCTGGACGACCTGGATCGCATCCAAGTGCGTGTGGTGCATCTTCCAGTTGCCCGCCATGATCGGCCGCCGCTCGTTGCTCGCCATCACCTCTCCATCTTCACGGATTCCCGCAACGCTTCGAGGCCGGGCAGGTCGCCCCGCTCGATGAACTCGAGGGACGCGCCGCCGCCGGTGCTCACATGGTCGATCCGATCGCCGACTCCGAAGCGTCGCACAGCGGCTGCGCTGTCACCGCCACCGACAACCGTGAAGCCGGGACACCGCGCCACCGCGTCCGCGACCGCGCGGGTCCCTGCCGCAAACGGCGCTGCCTCGAACACACCCATCGGCCCGTTCCAGAGGAGCAGGGCCGCGTCGCCGATCTCGGCCGAGAACGCCTCGGCGGACTCTGGACCGATGTCGAGCCCCTTCAGGTCCGGCGGCATTGCGTCCGCCGGCACCACGCGCGCCTCGGCGCCGTCAGCGATCTCCTCGGCCACGACGACGTCGGTCGGGATGCGGACGCGCCCGGTGTCGAGGAGCCGCCGGCACTCGTCGACCATCTCGGACTCCACGAGCGAGTCCCCGACCGGGTGGCCCTGTGCGAGAAGGAACGTGAACATCATCGCCCCGCCGATGAGGATCGCATCGCAGCGATCGAGGAGCGCGTCGATGACGCCGAGCTTGTCGCTCACCTTCGCGCCGCCGAGCACCGCCACGAAGGGGTGCTCTCCCGCCTCGAGCAAACGAGAGAGCGTCTCGACCTCCCGGAACAGCAGCCGGCCCCCGGCACTGGGGAGCACACGCGGCGGCCCCACGATGGAGGCGTGCGCTCGGTGCGACGCTCCGAACGCCTCGTTCACATAGGCGTCGGCGAGTTCGCACAGGTTCGTCGCGAACCCGGGATCATCGGTCGTCTCGCCGCGCTCGAACCGCAGGTTCTCCAGCATGACGACGTCGCAGGCTTCGAGGCTCGCGACATACGGCTCGACGGCGGCGCCCACGACGCCCGGTGCGAGGGGGACCTCTTGTCCCAGCAGCTCGCCGAGGCGCGCCGCGACGGGCGCCATCGAATACTGCGGTTCCGGTGCGCCCTTCGGACGACCGAGGTGTCCGGCGACGACGACGCCGGCGTCGTTCTCGCGGAGCCACTCGAGCGTCGGGAGCGCGGTGGTGATGCGCAGGTCGTCGGTGATGACGCCGTCCTCGAGCGGGACGTTGAGATCGACCCGCACGAGCACGCGTTGCCCGCGCTCGAGCGGAAGATCCTCGAGACGCGGGATCCCGAGCTCAGCGGTCGCCAAGGAACGCGCTCGAGATCGACGAGCCGGTTCGAGAAGCCCCATTCGTTGTCGTACCAGCCGAGCACCTTCACCATCGCCCCGTTCGCCATCGTGTCCTTCGCCGAGAAGATGCACGACGCCGGATCGCCGACGATGTCCGCCGAGACCAGCGGCTCGTCCGTGTACGAAAGCACGCCCTTGTAGGAAGCGTCGTTGGACGCGGCGGCGAACGCCTCGTTCACCTCGTCGGCAGTCGTCCCCTGGCCCAGCACCGCAGTGAGGTCGGTGATCGAACCCACGGGCACCGGTACCCGCATGGAAGTACCGCTCAGCCTGCCGTCGAGCTCGGGCAGCACCAGCCCAATCGCCTTCGCGGCGCCCGTGCTCGCCGGGATGATGGACAGCGCGGCGGCCCGCATGCGGCGCATGTCGGCCTTGCCCGAGCGGCTCGTCTGCGCGATGTCCTGCAGGGCCTGGTCGCTCGTGTACGCGTGAATCGTCGTCATGAAGCCCTGGTCGATTCCGAACCGGTCGTTGAGCACCTTGGCCAGCGGCGCCAGGCAGTTCGTCGTGCACGACGCGTTGGAGATCACCGTGTGTTGCGCCGGGTCGTAGGCGGCGTCGTTGACGCCCAGACAGAGGGTGAGGTCGGCGTCACCCGATGGGGCGGAGATGACCACCCGCTTGGCGCCACCCTGGAGGTGCCCCGCCGCCGCCTCGCGCCCGGTGAACACGCCGGTCGACTCGATGACCACGTCGATGCCGTGGTCTCCCCACGGGATCTCGGCCGGGTCCCGGACGTCGAGCTTCTTGACCTCCTTGCCGTCGACCGAGAACCCGCCGTTGCTGACCTTCACCTCGTTGCGCAGCGGGCGCCCGACGGAGTCGTGCTTGAGCAGGAAGGCCATCGTCTCGCTGTCACCGAACGGGTCGTTGACGGCGACGAGCTCGACCCCGGCGCGCTCTCCCCGGTCCAGCAGGGCGCGGTGGAAGGAGCGGCCGATCCGCCCGTATCCGTTGATCCCTACTCGTACGGTCATCAGATGTGCCTCCGTGGTCTCGTCTCGGTAGCCATGTGCTCCTTCGCGCCGCCGGACTACAGCAGAGCCTGCAGTGCCTCCGCCAGTTTGCCCGGATCGTGCACCAGCCCGTCGGTCTGCGCCACGTCGGCCGGAACGGGGTCGACCCCCCAGCCGCGGATCACGGCTTCATCGGCGGCGAGGACGCCATCCCGCTGGTAGAGAAAGGCATCGACCCGGGTGCCGTGCTCCTTTACCGCCAGCAGGTGATCGGTGGCGTCGAGCCCGGTGGTCTCGGGCTGCTGCGGTCGCAGGTTCGCGACCTGGAGGACCCGGCCCGGTGCCGCTTCCACCGCGGCGCGCAGGTCCCGGACGCACAGGACCGGCAGCAGGCTGGTGTAGAGCGAACCCGGCGCGAGCACCACCTGATCGGCGCTCGCGATCGCGGCGATCGCCTCGGCGGGGGCACCGGCGTCGCTGGGTACCAGCTCGACCCGTCGGATGCGCCCGGCGCTGTTCTGCACGGCGACTTGTCCCTCAACCGCCTCGCCCTCGACGTCGGCCTTCAGCACCACGGCGTCTGCCGTCGCCGGGAACACCCGTCCGACCGCGTCGAGCAGCCGACCCGCCTCCTGGAGCGCGGCGCTGAAGTCGCCGAGCGTCTCCGCCAGGCCGACGATGACGAGGTTGCCGAGCGCGTGCCCGCCGAGCTCGCCTCCCCCGAAGCGATGCTCGAAGGCGTCGCGCCAGACGGTGTCGCTGCCGGCCAGGGCGACCAGGCATCGGCGCAAGTCGCCCGGCGCCGGTACGCCGAAGTCGCGTCGTAGCCGGCCCGAGGACCCGCCGTCGTCGGCGACGCTGACCACGCCGGTGATCGTCCCCGCGTACTCCCGCGCCGCCCGCAACACCACAGACAGTCCGTGCCCCCCGCCGAGGGCGACCACCGCCGGTCCGTCCGGCGGCAGCTCCTGGCTACTCACGGTCGAGGTCCCGGTGGTGCACGCGGGCCCGGAAGCCCAGACGCTCGAGCAGCCGGCCGATCTCGGCGCCGATCACGACGCTGCGGTGCCGCCCACCCGTGCACCCGACCCCGATCGACAGGTACGACTTGCCTTCCCGCACGTACGCGGGCAGCAGGAGCGAGAACAGTCCCTCCAGCTCCTCGAGGAACTTCTGGGTCTCTTCCTGCTTCATCACGTACCGCCGCACCTTGGCGTCCGTGCCCGGGAGCGGACGCAGGGAGTCGATCCAGTGGGGGTTCGGCAGGAAGCGGCAGTCGAAGACGAGGTCGACGTCGAGCGGAAGCCCGTGCTTGTAGCCGAACGACACGACATTGATCTGGAGGCCGCTGGGCATGTCGGCGGGCTCGCCGATGATCTCGCGGAGGCGGTCGCGCAGCTCGTGCACGTTGAGCTCGGACGTATCGACGACGATGTCGGCCTGCCCCTTGATCTCTTCGAGGAGCTCGCGCTCGTGGGCGATTCCCTCGCTCACCCGGTTCGAGTCGGCGACGGGGTGGCGGCGACGCGTCGCGTCGAACCGGCGCACCAGCACCTCGTCGGAGGCGTCGAGGAACAGCACGCGCGTGCGGGCGCCCGTCTCGCGCAACTCCGCGAGCGCGGACTCGAGGTCGGGCAGGTACTCCCCCGCCCTCGTGTCGACGACCAGTGCGAACCGGCTGCCTTCGCGGTCGCGCCCGAGCTCGGCGACCTTCGGGATCAGCGCCGGCGGCAGGTTGTCGATGACGAAGAAGCCGAGATCCTCGAGCACGTCGGCCGTCGCCGACCGACCCGCGCCGGACATGCCGGTGACGATCGTGACGTCGAGAGGGGTCGACGGGTCATCCATTGCGACCATCCATCGTCGCAGGTTCACCGTGCAGCCGCGCGAATAGCGATCGGGCGACCTGCTCCGGGAGCCACTTCACCGCGAGGAGCTCGTCGAGGCTCTGCTCCCGCAGCTTCTTGACCGAGCCGAACTCCTTGAGCAGCCGCGAGCGACGCGTCGGCCCCAGCCCCGGCACTTCGTCGAGCGCCGACTTCGTCATCTTCTTCTGCCGCAACTGGCGGTGGTAGGTGATGGCGAAGCGATGCGCCTCGTCGCGCACTTGCTGCAGGAGGTACAGGGCCTCGGAGTCGCGGGGCACCCGCAGCGGGTCCGGCTGGCCCGGCACGTACACCTCTTCGAATCGCTTGGCCAGGGCCGCGACCGAGATCTCCTCCAGGCCGAGCTCTTCCAGCACACGGACGGCCACGCCGAGCTGGCCCTTCCCGCCGTCGACGAGCAGGAGGTTGGGCGGATACGCGAAGCGCTTCCCCTTCCGGGCGCCTTCGTCGCGCTCCTGCAGGTACCGGCGGAACCGGCGGGTGAGCACCTCCTCCATCGCCGCGAAGTCGTCCTGGCCCTCCTGCCGGCGGACCTTGAACCGCCGGTAGTCGGAGCGCTTCGCGAGGCCGTCCTCCATGACGACCATCGATCCGACGATCTCGGTCCCCTGGAGGTTCGAGATGTCGAAGCACTCGATCCGGAGCGGCGCCTCGGGGAGACCGAGCGCGTCCTGGAGTGCGGTCAGCGCACGCGCCCGTGCGTTGTGATCGCTCGCTCGCTTGAGCTTGTGACGCGCGAACGCCTCACTGGCGTTGTGGGTCACCGTACCGAGCAACTGACGCTTCGCACCTCGCTGGGGCACCCGCACGCGCACCCGTGACCCGCGTGCCGTCGTCAGGAACTGCTCGTAGAGCTCGGCGTCGTCGGGCAGCACCGGGACGAGCACTTCGCGGGGCACGTCCGTCGCCGGGGCGTCGCCGTAGAGCTGCTCGAGAATGCGACCGACGAGCGCGGCCGGTTCCAGGTCCTCGACCTTGTCGACCACGAGGCCCTTGCGACCGACCACCCGACCCTTTCGCACGAAGAACACCTGCACGGACGCCTCGAGCGGATCGTCGGCGAGGCCGATGCAATCGAAGTCCTCCTCCTTGGGGCCGACCATCTGCTGACGTTCGATGACCTTGCGCACCGACGTGATCTGGTCGCGCAAGCGCGCGGCGCGTTCGTACTCGAGCGAGTCGGCGGCACCGTGCATCTGCTTGTCGAGCCGGTCGAGCACCGGCGAGTGATCGCCGTCGAGGAACTCGAGCAGGTCGGCAACCAACTGGTCGTACTCCTCACGTTGCACGGCCCCGACGCACGGCGCTGCGCACTTCTCGATGTGCGCGTACAGACATGGCCGTCCGAGACGGTGGTGGCGGTCGAACTTCGCCTGGGTGCACGTCCGGATCGGGAACGTCCGCAGCAGCAGATCGAGTGTCTCCCGGATGGCGTACGCGTGCGCGAAGGGCCCGTAGTAGCGAACGCCCTTGCGCTTGGCGCCCCGCATCACCATCGCCCGCGGCCATTCCTCGTCGAGCGTGACGGCGAGGAACGGGTACGACTTGTCGTCCTTCAGGCGGACGTTGAACCGGGGCCGGTTGCGCTTGATGAGGTTGAACTCGAGGAAGAAGGCCTCGACCTCGTTCCTGACCTCGATCCACTCGACGCTCTCGGCGACGGCGACCATCTGCCGGGTGCGCTCGGGCATCGACGCCGGCGGCCCGAAGTAGTTCGACAGACGACTGCGCAGCCCCTTGGCCTTCCCCACGTAGATGACCCGGCCCTCGGCGTCCTTGAACAGGTAGGCGCCGGGGCCGGTCGGGATGGTGCCGGGCTCCGGTCGGGCGATCACCCCCCCATTATCCAAGGTCCGGGAACTGGCAGGAATCATCAGGAAAATGACATTGCTGCCAACGCCGGGGTCCTCGATGATGTCCTCGTGCCCCCCGCCACCCACAACGTCGCCATCGTGGCCTTCGAGGGACTGCAACTGCTCGACCTCGCCGGCCCGACCGAAGTGCTGCGCACCGCCACCCGTCTCGGGGCATCGCCCCCGTATCGAGACCGTGATCGCGACCCCGGACGGCCGGCCGGTCCGCTCCGAGAGCGGCGTCTCCGTCGCCGCCGACGTATCCCTGGCGGCCCTGGCCCGGTCCCGCGACCGGATCGACACGCTCGTGGTCGTGGGCGGGGAGGGCACCCGCGCGGCCCGTCTCGACGGGCGCTTCCTCGCCGACCTGGCCGCAGTCGCGGCCCGGGTGCCGCGGATCGCTTCCGTCTGCACCGGCGCCTGGCTGCTCGCGGCTGCCGGTCTGCTCGACGGCTACGAAGCGACCACGCACTGGGCGACGTGTGACGCGCTCGCCGAGCGCCATCCCGAGGTGCGCGTCCGGCCGGACCGGATCTACGTCCACGACCGCGACCGGTGGACCTCGGCGGGGGTGACCGCGGGCGTCGATCTCTTCCTCGCGATCGTCCAGGCCGACCACGGCGCGGCGCTGGCGCACGAGGCGGCGGGATGGCTGGTCGTGTTCGTACAGCGACCCGGTGGCCAGTCGCAGTTCAGCGCCCAGCTGCGCGCCCAACGCGCCACGACGACGTCGATCGCCGAGTTGCAAGCATGGCTCGGCGACCACCTCGACGGGAACCTCGGGGTGGAGGCGCTGGCAGACCGCGTCGGCATGAGCCCTCGTACGTTCGCACGCGTGTTCCGTCGCGAGACCGGGACGACACCGGCGGCCTTCGTCGAGGAGCTTCGGGTCGAATCAGCGCGGCGTTTGCTCGAGTCGACCGAACTGACCGTGGCGGCGGTCGCCGGCCGGGTCGGCATGAAGCACGCCGAGACCCTGCACCGGGCGTTCCACCGCCGTCTCGGCACGACCCCCGATCGCTACCGCCAGCACTTCAGCCGGCGGGCTTCCTGAAAGGAGCGCCAACGTGCAGATCGCCATCGGCCTCTATCCCGGCTTCACCGCCCTCGATGCCATCGGCCCGTACGCGGTGTTCACGAACGTTCCTGGTGTGGACGTCGTGTTGTGCGCCGAACAGAGAGGTTCGCTCGCAGACGAAAGCGGGCTCTTGCGCCTCGATCTCGAGCACACGTTCGACGACGTGCCGGCGCCCGACGTCCTGCTCGTCCCCGGCGGGCTGGTGACGCGGCTCGTCGCCGCCGAGGGCGGCCCGATCGTCGAGTGGATCCGTTCCGCGCACGAGACGACGACGTACACGACGTCCGTGTGCACCGGCGCCCTCTTGCTCGGAGCGGCGGGCGTGCTGACGGGCGTGCGCGCCACGACCCACTGGCTCGCCTACGACCATCTGCGCCGCTACGACGCCGAGGCCACCGAGGAGCGGGTCGTGATCGAAGGCAAGGTCGCCACGGCCGCCGGAGTTTCGGCCGGCATCGACCTCGCGCTCGACTCTCGTCGACCGCTTGCACGGGGCCGAGGTCGCGCAGGCCGTCCAGCTCGGAATCGAGTACGACCCGCAGCCGCCACACGACACCGGCGCGCCCTCGAAGGCACCCGCCGAGATCCGGGAGCTCGTGTCGACCGTCATGACCGAGGCCGAGGAACGCCTGACGTCGACGCCGTGACCGCGGGGGGTCAGGCCGCGAGCTCTGTCGCCGGCACGAGCTGAGCGGGCGCGCGTCGCCAGCTTGACGACCGGATCAGCCGCACGGCCAGCGCCGCCAGCAACGCGACGAGCACCGCGTTGCGCAACGCGAGGACGACGAGCGCGAACGTCCCGCCATGGATCAGCTCCGGCAGCAGGGCGAGCAGGGCGACGCTCAGGCCCGAGGCGACGAACACGAGACGGCTGACCAGGCGTTCGCCGTGGGCGGCGGCGATCGCCGCGAAGGGTAGGAGCCACACCAGGAACTGCGGCGAGAGCAGGGGCGAGAGCACGAGAAAGACCGTGATCGCTGCGATCGGCGCCAGCCCGTCGAGCACGCCGGTGCCGCGCGGCTTGGCACGCGACGCGAGGGCCCACGCTGCAACCACGCCCGCGAGCGAGCGCGAGCACGAGCAGGCCGCTGACCATGCTCGTGACCTCACCGACTCGCCACGCGCCCCGTTCGATGTGCGGGGTCGCTCCCCCGATACTGCGCACGAGCGCGCCGACCGTGCTCTCGAACTCCCAACCCTTGGCGCCACGGAACGTCAACACCTGCACCGGACCGTCGATGCCGCCGTACGCGACCCACGCCGCGGTGCCGGCAACGCCGACGGCGAGGAATGCACCGAGCGCCGCGCCAGGCCCGCCGCACGATGAGCACGGGTACCAGCACGACGGGCCAGAGTTTGGCGAAGCACGCGATCGCGACCGCTGCCCCGCCCGCGTACTGATGTCGACGGCGGACGAGCGCGATACCGAGCACGGCGAGGAACACGGAGAGGAGATCGAGCCGGAGGTAGATGAACGGATAGAGGAGGAAGGGAAGGCCGATCACGAGGTAGGCGATCCCGGCGCGCCGTCCCCACGCCCACGCGACGACGGCGGCGATCGCCAGGTCGAGGACGAGCTGCGACCACATGAGCCGCACCGTCGTCGACCGGAGCGTCCCGCCGTCGATCACATCGATCGCAGCCACCATGACCGGCGGGTATTCGACGGCGAAGTCGCGGTACGGCTGCCCGTCATGGCTCGCGATCTTGTGGAAGCGGCGGGCGTCACCGGGAAGGATGCGGTACTTGCTCGGCGCGGTGGCGTCGGACGCGAGCGCCATGGGGACGATGGCGAAGCGCAGGCCGGCCAGGAGCAAGAAGAGGAGCAGGAAGCGCCGACCGGACACCGCTGCCACCTAACCGATCGTGGATGAGATGGGGATGAGGCGGCGTTAGACTGCGCGATAGGCCGGCCTGGCATTCCGGCCACATATCAGTCCCGGGGCCGACAACCCCGCGGTGGGCGACCAGGCTGTCCCCGCCGGCCGCAACCGGGGCTTCCCGAAAGGGATCACACCCATGTTGCGACTCCAGGCCCTCCTGCCGGACCGGTACACCCTCGCGCCGCCCGAGGAGATCGACGAGTGGATCGCCGCCGCCAAGGCGGCGCTCGGCTCGAAGCTCCTCATCCTCGGGCATCACTACCAGCGCCCCGAAGTCATCAAGTGGGCGGACGCCCGCGGCGACTCGTTCAAGCTGGCACGTTTCGCCGCCGACAACGATCAACGCCACCGACATCGTCTTCTGCGGCGTTCACTTCATGGCCGAGTCGGCCGACATCCTGACCGGCGAACACCAACGTGTCGTCCTTCCTGATCTGAACGCGGGCTGTTCGATGGCCGACATGGCGAGATCTCGACCAGGTCGAGGAGTGCTGGGAGTCACTCGCCGGCGTCACCGATGTCGACCGGATCGTGCCGATCACGTACATGAACTCGTCCGCCGCGCTCGAAGGCGTTCGTCGGCGAGCACGGTGGCGCCGTGTGCACGAGCTCGAACGCTCAGGCCATCCTCGATTGGGCCCTCTCCCGCGGCCACAAGGTCCTCTTCTTCCCCGACCAGCACCTCGGCCGGAACACCGGCTACCAGATGGGCTTCGGCGAGCACGACATGCGCGTGTGGGACCCGCGGCACGATCTCGGCGGGCTCGAGGAGCGGGACGTGAAAGACGCGACCTTCCTGCTGTGGAAGGGCCACTGCTCCGTGCACCAGCGGTTCCGGACCGAGCACGTCGACGCTTTCCGCGCCGAGCATCCCGACGGCGAGGTGATCGTTCACCCCGAGTGCGCGCACGAGGTCGTCGAGCTCGCCGACCGCGTCGGGTCGACCGAGCGCATCCTCGAATGGGTCGACGCGGCGCGGCCGGGATCGGTCCTCGCCGTCGGCACCGAGATCCACATGGTGCAGCGCATGGCCGCGGACCATCCCGACAAGACCGTCTTGTCCCTCGATCCGTTGATCTGCCCGTGCTCGACGATGTTCCGCATCGACGGCCCGCACCTCGCGTGGTGCCTCGAGTCATTGGCACGCGGCGAGCTCGTCAACCAGGTCGTGGTCGATGACCACACGGCGGAGTGGGCACGCGTCGCTCTCCAGCGCATGCTCGACCTCCCGGGCGTTCCGACCGCCGCAGCGAAGGTCGACTAGCGCTTTCGCGTCACCAGCAGGAGCAATCGGGGAATCGTCGCCGCGTCCCTGTACTCGGGGACGCGCGAGGAGACCGGCGGCCGGAGGCGGCTCGTCCACGTGCTCGATCAGTAAGCCGTGCGCCGCGAGCTCGTTGACGTACCGGTGGAGCGGTCGGTGCATGAACGGCAAATCGACGTTCGGCGCGACCTCCTCCATCGCCACGTCGTCCGGCAGGTAGGGGCCGACGCGCCAGTACTCCTCGTCGAGGATGTGGTCGATCACCCATCCGCTGCCGGGCGCCTGGAGCAGCGGATGGTTCAGGAACAGGACGAAGCGGCCGCCGGGCGCGAGCACGCGGGCAGTCTCGGCGATCGCCGGCTCGAACGGGTCGAGATGCTCGAACACGAGGCACGACACCGCGGCGTCGAAGGACCCGTCGCGCAGCGGCACGGCCTCGGCGCCGGCGCGGACGAACCGGGGGCCGCCGGCTCTTTCCCGGGCGACCCCGATCTGGCCCGCGGTCGGATCGATACCGACGACCTCGGCGCCGAGCTTTGCGATCCGCCTTGCCACCTGGCCTTCACCGCACCCGACATCGAGCACGCGGTCCACACCGGCCAGGTGCTCGTCGACCAGCGGGAGGAGCTGCTCCTCGTACTCGGGATCGACACCGTCGGTGAACTTGTCCTGCCACCAACCGGCGTGCCGCTCCCAGGGATCGGGCGCACTCATATAGGGAATAGCCTATGCGACATATGGGTTAGCATATGCGTAATGGCAACTGACCGACCCGATCGGTACACGCTCAGCGCCTTGGGAAGCGGGCGTCTCATTCGTGAGGCCCGCCGCCTCGGTGGGCTGACGCAGGCCGACCTGGCGCGGCGCCTGGGGACGACGCAGTCCGCGGTCTCGAACTGGGAACGAGGCCGCGACACTCCCCGCGTCGACACCCTCGCCCGGATCCTCGAGGCGTGCGGCTTCGAAGCGGACATGACCTTCCGCCGTGTCGACGACGTCGACCGCTCGCAGATTCGCCAGAACCTCGCGATGACACCAGCGGCGCGGCTCGAGTCGGTGCGCAACGTGTCCAAGGTCCGTGCCGCTGCACGCACGGTCGAACGCGAGGTCGCGCGTGCCTGAGGCGCTGCAGCCCCAGGAGCTCTTCGACATTCTCGCCCGCTATCGTGTCGATTACGTGCTGATCGGCGGGCTCGCAGCGACCCTTCACGGCTCGTCTGCCCTCACGAACGACGCCGACATCTGCCCTGACCCCTCGCCCGAGAATCTCGAACGGCTGGCAGCTGCGCTGCGTGAGATGAAGGCGCGGGTCCGGAACGAGGCCGAGCCTGACGGCGTCGCATTTTCGGTCGATCCGGAGTTCCTGCGGCGCGTGCAGCTCGTGAACCTGACGACCCGGTTCGGCGACTTCGACATCGCCTTCCAGCCGGCCGGAAGCCAGGGATACGAGGATCTGGTCCGTCGTGCCGTCGAACTGGAAATCGAGGGAACCGTCGTACGGGTCGCTTCGCTCGCCGACATCATCCGTTCCAAGGAGGCCGCGAATCGGCCGAAGGATCGCGCCACACTTCCCATCCTGTACGCGCTGGAAGACGAGATCGCGAAGCGCGCCGGCCGGTAGGCGACACGCGTCGACCCTCGGTCACGCGACGGCGTGCTCGGCGAGCCCGAGGATCGGGGCGAGGAACTTGCCGGTATAGCTGCCTTCGGTCTTCGCCACGTGCTCGGGTGGGCCCTCGGCCACCACGAGCCCGCCGGCGTCGCCGCCCTCGGGGCCGAGATCGATGACCCAGTCGGCGGACTTCACGACGTCGAGGTTGTGCTCGATCACGATGACCGTGTTACCTCCTTCGACCAGCCGCGCCAGCACACCGAGCAGCCGGTTCACGTCGTCGAAGTGGAGCCCGGTCGTCGGCTCGTCGAGCATGTAGACGGTCCGGCCCGTCGCTCGCTTCCCCAGCTCGGACGCCAGCTTCACGCGCTGAGCCTCACCTCCCGACAGGGTCGGCGCGGGCTGACCGAGTCGGACGTAGCCGAGGCCGACGTCGAAGAGCGTCTGCAACTGCCGGGCGATCGTGGGCTGGTTCTTGAAGAACTCGAGCGCTTCCTCGATCGACAGGTCGAGCACCTCGGCGATGTTCTTGTTCTTGAACGTGACGTCGAGCGTGTCGCGGTTGTACCGGGCGCCCTTGCACACCTCGCACGGCACGTAGACGTCGGGCAAGAAGTGCATCTCGATCTTGATCGTCCCGTCGCCCGAGCACGCCTCGCACCGCCCGCCCTTCACGTTGAACGAGAACCGTCCCGGTTGGTATCCACGCACCTTCGCCTCGAGGCTCGACGCGAACAGCGAGCGGATCTTGTCGAACACGCCGGTGTACGTCGCCGGGTTCGAGCGGGGCGTCCGGCCGATCGGCGACTGGTCGATATTGATGACCTTGTCGAGGAGCTCGGTTCCCTCGATCGTCTTGTGACGGCCCGGCACGGTGCGGGATCGGTACACCTTCTGCATCAGCGCGTGGTACAGGATGTCGTTCACGAGCGTCGACTTGCCGCTGCCGCTGACGCCTGTGATCGCGACGAAGCATCCGAGTGGGAACTCGACGTCGATGTTCTTGAGGTTGTGCTCACGGGCATCACGCACGGTGAGCCACGCCTCGCCGGGTTGGCGGCGCATCTCCGGCACCGGGATGGACCGCTCCCCCGCCAGGTACTGACCGGTGATGGACCGCGGCTCGGCAATGACGTCATCGAGTGTTCCGCGGGCGATGATCTCGCCGCCGTGCTCCCCGGCCCCGGGGCCGATGTCGACGACCATGTCGGCCGCACGCATCGTCTCCTCGTCGTGCTCGACGACGATCACCGTGTTCCCGAGGTCTCGCAGGCGCACGAGGGTGTCGAGGAGGCGGTGGTTGTCGCGTTGGTGCAACCCGATCGACGGCTCGTCGAGCACGTACAGAACCCCGACCAGTCCGCTGCCGATCTGAGACGCGAGTCGGATGCGCTGAGCCTCTCCGCCGGCGAGCGTCGCCGACGACCGGTTCAGCGACAGGTAGTTGAGCCCGACGTCGAGCAGAAAGCGGAGCCGCTCGTTGACTTCCTTCAGGACGGCTTCGGCGATGATCAGGTCGCGTTCGGACAGCTCGAGCCCCCCGAGGAAGTCCGCCGCCTTGGAGATGGACAACTCGCCGAGCTCGTAGATGTTCGTCCCGCCGACCGTGACGGCCAGCGAGGCCGGGCGCAGACGCGCGCCGTGACACACGGGGCACGGCACTTCGCGGATGTAGCCCTCGATCTGCTCGCGTACGCGGTCGCTCTCGGCCTCTGAGTGACGCCGCTCGAGCCACGGCACCACGCCCTCGAACTCGGTCGTGTACGAACGCTGCCGCCCGTACCGGTTGCGATAGCGGACGTTGATCGCGCGCTTGCCCGAACCTTGCAACACGGCTTGCTTGTCACGCTTGCGGAGCTTGCGCCACGGCGTATCGACCGAGAACCCGTACTCCTTCGCGACCGCGCCGAGCACCCGGTCGAAGTACTGACTCCGGAACCCGGCCCACGGCGAGATCGCCCCGTCCGAGATCGAGAGGTCGTCGTCGGAGCACGACCAGTTCCGGATCGACCTCGAAGCGGGTGCCGAGCCCGTCGCAGCGCTCGCATGCGCCGTAGGGCGAGTTGAACGAGAAGTTGCGCGGCGCGAGCTCCTCGAACGACAAGCCGCAGTTCGCGCACGCGAGATGCTCCGAGAAGGTGAGCACCTCGCGGTCCTCGTCCCGCTCCTCCTCACCCTCCCGCGGGACGATCTCGACCTCGGCGACGCCCTCGGCGAGGCGCAGGGCGGTCTCGAGCGAGTCGGTGAGCCGACGCTCGATGCCCGCCCGGCGAACGAGCCGGTCGACGACGACCTCGATCGTGTGCTGCTCGTACCGGGCGAGCCGCTCCCGACTGCGTGCGTGGCCGCCCGAGCCTCGCATGCTCGAGAGCTCGTGCACCTCGCCGTCGATCCGCGCCCGCGTGAAGCCCTGCCCGGCGAGCTCGGTGAGCAGCCCCTCGTACTCGCCCTTCCGGCCCCGCACGACCGGCGCCAGCACCTGGAACCGCGTGCCCTCCGGCAGCTGCAGGACCCGGTCGACGATCTGCTGCGGCGTCTGCCGGGTGATGACCTGCCCGCAGTTCGGGCAGTGCGGCATGCCGATCCGGGCGTAGAGGAGGCGCAGGTAGTCGTAGATCTCGGTGATCGTGCCGACCGTCGACCGCGGGTTCTTCGAGGCCGACTTCTGGTCGATCGAGATCGCCGGCGACAGGCCCTCGATGAAGTCGACGTCGGGCTTGTCCATCTGGCCGAGGAACTGCCGGGCGTATGCCGACAGCGACTCGACGTACCGGCGCTGCCCCTCGGCGTAGATCGTGTCGAACGCCAGCGAGGACTTCCCCGAGCCCGACAAGCCGGTGAAGACGATCAGGCGGTCCCGGGGCAGCTCGAGGTCGACGTTCTTGAGGTTGTGCTCGCGAGCCCCCCGGATCGTGATTACGTCCGCCACGACGTCAGTTTACCGGGGCGGATGTCCGAGCGAACGGATGTTCGGGGTCGCGCCTACCGGCGCCGGAGCTCGTCACGGATCTCGGTCAGCAGACTCACCTGGGTGGGCGTCGCCTCCTGGCGGAAGACCCGCTGCACGGCTCGCACGATGAGGAACAACGCCGTCCCGATGATGAGGAAGTTGACGACGGCGGTGATGAACTTCCCGTAGGCCACGACGCCGTCGCCGACCTTGAAGGTCAGATCGTTGAAGTTCGGCTTCCCGAACACGGCGCCGATCACGGGCATGATCACGTCGTTCACGAGCGACAAGATGACCGCGCCGAACGCGATCCCGATGATCACCGCCACCGCGAGGTCGATGACGTTGCCGCGCAGCAGGAACTTCCTCAGGTCCTGGAGCATTGCCGCCCTCCTCGATCGCCGGATCGGCGTCGGCGCAGGTCTACCCGCCCCGGTGCCTCAGCTCACCTCCCGTAGCTCGCGCTTGAGCTCGCCGATCTCGTCGCGGAGGCGGGCCGCCTCCTCGAAGCGGAGGTCCTTGGCGGCGTCGTGCATCTCGTCCTGGAGAGTCTGGATGAGCTTGCCGACGTCGTCCGGTGCGACGCCCTCGAGGTCGAACACCGCCGACCGCTTGGGCCCTCGCCGCGTCCCCGGCCCCGGCCTCGACCGACGCGCACGTCGTCGTCCTCTCCCTCACGGGCGCGCACCATCTCGAGGATGTCGACGACCTTCTTGCGGATCGTCTGCGGGTCGATCCCGTGCTCGGCGTTGAACTCGAGCTGCACCTTCCGCCGCCGGTTCGTCTCGGAGATGGCGCGGCGCATCGAGTCCGTCACCTGATCGGCGTACATCACCACCTGACCGTCGACGTTGCGGGCCGCGCGTCCCATCGTCTGGATCAACGACGTGTCGCGAGCGCAGGAAGCCCTCCTTGTCGGCGTCGAGGATCGCGACCAGCGACACCTCCGGAAGGTCGAGGCCCTCGCGCAGCAGGTTGATGCCGACGAGCACGTCGAACTCGCCGAGGCGAAGCGAAGCGCAGGATCTCGACCCGCTCGAGCGTGTCGATCTCGCTGTGCAGGTACCGGACCCGAATGCCGAGCTCGATCAGGTAGTCGGTCAGGTCCTCGGACATCTTCTTCGTCAGCGTCGTGACGAGCACGCGCTGCTCGGCCTCGGCGCGGGCGTTGATCTCGGCGACGAGGTCGTCGATCTGGCCTTTGGTCGGCTTCACGATCACCTCGGGATCGACGAGCCCGGTGGGCCGCACGATCTGCTCGACGACCTGCTTCGACTTCTCGAGCTCGTACTCCCCCGGCGTGGCCGACATGAAGACCACCTGGTTCACGTGCTCGATGAACTCGTTGAATCGCAGGGGCCGGTTGTCGAGCGCGGACGGGAGCCGGAACCCGTGCTCGACGAGCGTCTCCTTGCGGGACCGGTCACCTTCGTACTGCCCGTGCAGCTGCGGGACGGTCACGTGCGACTCGTCGAGCACGCAGAGGAAGTCGTCCGGGAAATAGTCGAGCAGGGTGTACGGCATCTGGCCGGCATCCCGGCCGTCGAGGAACCGCGAGTAGTTCTCGATCCCGGAGCACGAGCCGATCTCGCGGAGCATCTCGAGGTCGTAGGTCGTGCGCATCCGCAGGCGCTGCGCTTCGAGCAGCTTGCCCCGCTCCTCGAACCACGCCAGCCGGTCCTTGAGCTCGGCCTCGATGCCCTCGATCGCCCGCTGCATGTGGTCCTCGTCGGTGACGTAGTGCGACGCCGGGAACAGCACGAACCGATCGAGCTCCTCGACGATCTCGCCCGTGACGGGGTCGACGGAGCTCATGCGCTCGATCTCGTCCCCGAAGAGCTGGATGCGCACGCCCCGCTCCTCGTAGGCAGGGAACACCTCGATCGAGTCGCCACGCACCCGGAACTTGTTCCGGACGAAGCCCTCGTCGTTGCGCTCGTACTGGAGCTCCACGAGCCGGCGCAGGATGGCGCGCTGGTCGTGCTCCTCCCCCACATCGAGGATGAGGCACTGCTGCTCGTACAGCTCGGGGGAACCGAGGCCGTAGATGGCCGAGACGGAGGCCACGATGATCACGTCCCGCCGCGACATGAGCGCGCTCGTGGCGGAGTGGCGGAGCCGGTCGATCTCGTCGTTGATCGACGAGTCCTTCTCTATGTACGTGTCGGACGACGGGACGTAGGCCTCGGGCTGGTAGTAGTCGTAATAGGAGACGAAGTACTCGACCCGGTTCTTGGGGAAGAACTCGCGGAACTCGCTCGCCAGCTGGGCGGCCAGGCTCTTGTTGGGAGCGAGGATGAGGGTGGGTCGCTGGGCCCGGGCGATCGCGCCGGCGATCGTGAACGACTTCCCCGACCCGGTGATGCCGAGCAGCGTCTGGTTCCGGTCGCCCCGCTCGACCCCGGTCGCGAGCGCCTCGATCGCCTCCGGCTGGTCGCCGGCGGCCGTGAAGGGGGAAACGAGCTCGAGGAGCGGCATTCGTCCGATGGTACCGGTGGCCTGTGACGCGAACGTCCGTTGCGACCGAAAACGTCGCTGTGAAGCGCGATTTCGCGACAACGGTCAGGGAGTGTTGGCTCCTTCGCGGTGCCGGCGCTCGAGGTCCGCCCACAGCTCGTCGATCTGGCGCTCGAGCGCGGCGCGGTCGCCGCCGTTGTCGACGACGTACGTCGCGAGCTTGCGCCGCTCGTCGTCGTCGGCTTGCGCGGCCATGCGGGCCTCGGCATCGGCCCGGTCGACGCCCCGGGCCCCGAGCCGCTCCAGCCGCACGTCACGGGGCGCCTCGACCACGATCACGGTCTGATAGGGACGCTTCCTGGCTTGCTCCGACTCGGCGAGGAGCGGCACGTCGAGGACGACGATGGCGTCGCTCGGCGCCTCGGCCACGCGGCGCGTGAACTCCTCGTTGATCGCGGGATGGGTGATCGCCTCGAGGTCCAGCCGGGACTCGTCGTCGGCGAACGCCACCTTCGCCAATGAGCTCCGCGCGAGTCGCCCGTCGCGGTCGAGGATGCCTTCGCCAAATCGCTCGACGAGCTTCTGCAACGCCGGCGTTCCGGGCTCGACGACCGCTCGCGCGACCTGATCGGCATCGACGATGACAGCCCCGCGCGCGGCAAGCCGCTCGGAGACAGTGGACTTGCCGGCTCCGATCCCGCCGGTGAGCCCGACGAGGAGCAACTCAGGCGGTCTCGGCCGGCGGCGTGTCGTCCGTTGGCGCCGTGTCGACCGGGGCCGACGCCTCGGCCGGCGCTTCGTCGGCTGCGGGCGCGTCCGGCGTGGCCGCGGCGTCGCCTTCGGCGGGTGCCGCGTCGCCTGCCCCGGCCTCCGCGGCGGCCGTCTCCTCGGCCGTGGGTCCGATGTACTGGCCCTGCTCGTCGAAGGCGTCCTCGCCGAAGTGCTCGCGGTACTCGGCCGCGACCTCGCCACCCTCGGCCGCTTGCTTGATCGACAACGAGATGCGCCGCCGGTCGAGATCGATGTCGATGATCTTCACCCACAGCTCCTCGCCGGGGGTGACGACCTGCTCGGGTGCTTCGACATGGTGCGCGGCCATCTCGGAGATATGGACAAGCCCCTCGATGCCGTCGCCCACCTGGACGAACGCGCCGAACGGCACGAGCTTTGTGACCTTCCCGTAGACGAGCTCGCCGACCTGGTGGCCGTTGGCGAACTCCTGCCAGGGATCCTGCTGCGTGGCCTTGAGCGACAGCGAGATGCGCTCGCGATCGAGGTCGACATCGAGCACCTGCACCTCGACCTCGTCACCGACCTGCACGACTGAGCTCGGGTGGTCGACGTGCTTCCAGCTGAGCTCGGAGACGTGCACGAGCCCGTCCATGCCGCCGAGGTCGACGAACGCGCCGAAGTTCACGACCGACGAGACCACGCCCTTCCGGATCTCACCGGGCTTCAGGTTGGCGAGGAACTCGTCGCGCTGTTCACGCTGTGTCTCCTCGAGATACGCGCGCCGCGAGAGCACGACGTTGTTGCGATTCTTGTCGAGCTCGATGATCTTGGCGTCGAGGTTCCGGCCGACGAACGGGTGGAGGTCGCGTACCCGCCGCAGGTCGACGAGTGACGCGGGCAGGAAACCGCGGAGGCCGATGTCGAGGATCAGGCCGCCCTTGACCACCTCGATGACCGGTCCCGAGACGATGCCGTCCTTGTCCTTGACCGCCTCGATCGTCCCCCAGGCGCGCTCGTACTGCGCACGCTTCTTCGACAGGATCAGACGGCCGTCCTTGTCCTCCTTCTGGAGGACGAGGGCCTCGAGCTCCTGGCCGAGATCGACGACTTCGTTGGGGTCGATGTCGTTGCGGATCGAGAGCTCGCGCGAGGGGATGACGCCCTCGGACTTGTAGCCGATGTCGAGCAGAACCTCGTCGCTGTCGATCTTGACGACCTTGCCGGACACGATGTCGCCGTCGTCGAACTCGACGATCGTGGCGTCGACCGCATCGGAGAAGGATTGCGTGCCGAGGTCGTCGAGGACGACGGGGCCGCCGTCAGGCGGGGACTCGGCTGTTGCTACGGCGCCACCGGCGCCGGACGGCTGCTCGGCTGCGGCAGCCGACTCACTCTGACTCGTCTCGGGCACGGGAGCGTTGTCGGTCGCTCCCGTGGCCTCCTGCTCGGACAACATTGCTCCTTGGAAACAGTGATCGCTCCCCCTGCCTGCCGGCGCACCTCAGGTGACGACGCGAGCGCGGAGAACCGGCCCCGAAGGACCGTTGTCCAGCGTAACCCAAGGTCAGGCGGGCCGCCGAGCCAGGAGCAGCAACTCCGGGTCGTCGAGCGTCGGCGGCGCGGTTCCGTACCGCCCGGGTGTGACGCCGTGCACGCCGACGACCTCGAGGCCGGCGTGCCGGGCGAGCAGCTCGAGCTCCCGCGCGGTGAAGCACGTCGTCCAGAGGTCGAAGACCTCCTCCTCGCCGTCCTGGTTGCGGACGGTGGACCGCTCGTGGAGAACGCCCGTGGTGGGATCGAAGCTCTCTCCCTCTTCGAGGAACCGTACGGCGAAGACTGCCGAGAACGCGGTGAGGGCGAGCCGGCCACCGGGACGGGCTGCCGCCGCGATTCGCTCGAAGGCTCCGGGCTCGTCGCGGCCTCCGATGAGACCGAACCCGCCCTGGCAGAGGCAGATGACGGCGTCGAACTCGGCGTCGTAGGCGAGCTCGCGCACGTCGCCGACCTCGAAGCGCGCCGGCAGCCCGTCCGCCGCGGCGGCATCGCGGGCCAAGGCGATGAAGTCGTCGGACAGGTCGACGCCCACCACGTCGATCCCTCGGCGGGCGAGCGCGAGCGAGTGCCGGCCCGGGCCGCATCCGACGTCGAGCACCCGGTGCCCCCGCTTCGAGCGCGAGCGCGTCGACGAGGAACCCGACCTCTTGCTCGGTTCCCTTCGTGAACGCCATTACCCGGCCGGTATCAGGCGCCCAGTAAGCCTTCCGAGGAGCCGCGCAATCGGGTTGAACCAGGCGCCGGACGGTACCGGCGGCATCTCAGTCACACGCCGACGTTAGGCATGGTCACCATTCGATCAGCACCGGCACAACAGATCGTACCGCGATCCCGATCACGAACATTCTCACTTCTCGACGTACTCAGCGATCAGGCGCAGCGCCGCCGATTGCCCGTTACGGAGCCCGTCCGTCGATCAGATTCGCATGGTGAACGCATTCCGGAGTACGCCGGATCCATAAGCGAGCGATCTGGCTGAACCATGGACCAGTTGGCGTCAGGGACGCCTCGCCCACGCAGCGAAGAGCCTTCCTCGCGTCATGGTCCATGGCCGAGATTGTCCGCACTCGGGCGCGTCGAATGCGCTCGGCGAGCCCTCGGCATTGCGGTGATGCGGAGCCGCGATTCGATTGTCACGAAGCCGAACAGAAATGCAGGCCGACATGGGCAAGCTCATGAGGTTATTGCAACACCCGCTGCTCAGGGTGCTGTTCTGGTTGACGATCATCTTGATCTTCGAAGCCTTGGATCTCCCGTGGCGTTTGCGGAAGCTGCGCGCTCGACTCTCTTGATCCGTCCTCCACGCGAGGTCCTCGGCGCTCGATCGCGGTGACGGCATCGCGCGTAACGAGGTCTTCACCGATCCCATAGCGTGAAAATCCGAGTGCCGACTATCCTCGTCCAAGCATGAACAGGCGCCGAACGGTTGCGGTTGTTGTCGTCGTGGCCGCGGCACTCGCGCTCGGGTGGACGTCGAGCCGGGTTTGGGGACCCGCCGTGTTCGGATCCGAACGGCCGTCGATCACCATCGATCACGGATCCGGTACCGATGACTCCGCTGTGGTGCAGCGAGGCTCATCGATCGTCCGCACGTTCATCGGCGACAGGCCGTCCCCGTCGAGGGACCTGCTGGCCGCCCTTGGCTTGGCCGCAGTCGCCGCTGCTGCCTTCTGGACACGACGGCGTACCGAGCATCGTCGGGCGAGTCAACCGCTTCACCCTCTTCGCGGAACGGTTGCGCTCCGCGCGCCTCCGTCGAGCCGGCTCTTCTAGCCGCGCCGCACACCTATCGCGCGTTTCGGACACGTGGGTAGCGACTGACTGAACGTGTTCTCGACACGCGTTCGTGACGCCATGGGTCTGTGGCGGGCCTCGAGAAGTGACTTCCTCCTGGCTACGAACCGAGCAGACTCATGTATCCACACTCAAGCGAAGTGGCTGCCGGCGACTGCGACGTCCGTAACTGATCTGTCACACGGCGTCATTCTTGCGTTGAGCGTGTGCTTTCCTGCTGATGCCCTTTGTGTGTTCGTGGGCCTCGTATACAGCGGCATCCGGTCACGCCGGATGGCGCGGCGAGGACAACCGTGAACGAGAGCCAACCCGCGGGCTCGGCGTCACGACCCTGGCTCGTGGCGAGTTCTCTCAGTTCAGGAGGTGAACGATGAGTCCAGTCCTGACCCGACCGCGCCGCTCGATCGCGCCCCGTTCTTCTCTCGTGCGAAGTGCTGGTGGTCCTCATCGTCGGTGTGATCGCCGTCGCAGCTCTCGTCGGGATCCAAGTCGCGCTCCGAGGCCCCGATTTCGTCGACCGCGTGCGCGTTGTCAACGCGACGCCGTATCTCGTGGACGTCGAAGTGACCGGCAACGCCCGCGACGGATGGCTCAAGCTCGGCCCGGTCTCCCCCGGCGAGACCCACAGCTTCGGAAGCGTGGTCGACCAGGGAGACGAGTGGATATTCCACGTCACCAGCGGCCCCCACGATGGAGGCGAGTTCTCGGTCAAGAAGGCAGAGCTCGAACGCGGCCGTTGGGACATCACCATCCCCGGCCACGTCCAGGCGCGCCTCGAAAGCGAGGGGGCCGTTCCGCGCGACCGGTAGCCGCGCCTGAGCCAGGTACGCGCACCGTGGTGCAGCGAGCGTCGTCACCCCGCGGGTCGGCTAGCTGCCGACCCGCTCCTTCTCTTCCTCGTCGAGCTGCGCGAGCTCGGCGTCGAGGTCCTCGGCGGGCTCGACGCGCACCGTCGGCAGGATCCGGTCCAGCCACTTCGGGATCCACCAGTTGGCGTTCCCGAGCAGCTCCATCGTGGCGGGCACGAGGATCAGCCGGACGATCGTGGCGTCGAGGAAGACCGCGACGGCAAGACCGAAGCCGAACAGCTTGATCGCGCGGTCGTCGCCGAGCACGAAGGCGCTGAACACGAGGATCATGATCAAGGCCGCCGCCGTGATGACCCTGGCGGTCGCGGCAAGACCGTCGGCCACGGCCGTCCCGTTGTCACCGGTCTTGTCGTACTCCTCTCGCATCCGTGAGAGGAGGAACACCTCGTAGTCCATCGACAGCCCGAACACGATGGCGAACAGCATCATCGGTGCCCACGCCTCGACCGGACCGGCCTTCGCGACGCCGATGAGGTCCTTGCCCCAGCCCCACTGGAACACCGCGACGATCACGCCGTAGGCAGCACCGATCGACAGCAGGTTCATGATCACGGCCTTCAGCGGCACGAGGAGGCTGCGGAACACGACCATCAACAGAAGGAAGGACAACAGGAGCACCAGCCCGATGAATACGGGGAGGCGTTCGGCTGTGTAGTTCGAGTAGTCGGTGGCACCGGCCTGGAGACCGCCGACCTTCACGTCGACGTCGGTCCCGCGTGTCGCCGGCGGTATCACGTCGTTGCGCAGGCGGTCGACCAGATCCGCCGTCTGCTGGTCCTGCGGCGAGTGCGTCGAGAACACCTGGATGATCGCGGCGTTCCCGGCCTTGTTCGGCTGCGGCGACGTCGCAAACGCGACGTCCTTCGCCGTCCGCGCCCGCTCCTGGACCTGCTGCACTGTCGCGAAGTCGGCTTGGCCCCGCGGCATGTCGACGGCGAGGATCAGCGGGCCGTTGAAACCGGGCCCGAAGCCCTCGACGAGCAGGTCGTAGGCGCGCCGTGTGGTGTCCGACGTGGGCCGGTTGCCGGCGTCGGCGAACGCGAGGCGCATCGACAGCACCGGCGCCGCCAGCACCAGGAGGATGACGAGACCTGCGATCGCTCCCGGCCACGGGCGGCGCTGGATGACTCGGCTCCACCGGTACCAGAACGACTCGCGGAACTCACCCTCGGCGCGCTTCTTGTGGGGCAGGCCGAGCTTGTCGATGTTGCGACCTACGAATCCCAGGACCGCCGGGAGCAGGGTGATTGCGGCGAGCATCGTCATCAGGACGCCGAGCGCGATACCGACCGCGAGGCCGCGCACCGCGGGCACGTTGATCAGCAGCATGCCGAGCACCGCGATGACCACGGTCGTGCCGGCGAACACGACCGAGCGACCCGCAGTGTCGGCCGCGAGTGCGACTGCACCCTCGGGTTGATGGCCGTCGCGCAGCGCTTGCCGGTAGCGCGTGACGATGAGCAGGGCGTAGTCGATGCCGACGCCGATCCCGATCATCGCGACCGCCTGGGTCGTGAAATCGGGCATCGTCAAGCCGTTCGCGCTCAGCTGCACGAGCGCGATACCCGTACCGATTCCAAAGAGCGCGGTCATGATCGGCAGGCCGGCGGCGAGGACGGAACCGAACGCGATCAGCAACACCACGATCGCGAGCAGCACGCCGATCGCCTCGCTCGCCGGCAGCTCCTGGTCACCGAACAGTTGTCCGCCGAGCTCGACGCGCAGGCCGGAGACGTTCACCTTCTCGGCTTCGGCCTTGACCTTGTCGGCCGCGTCCTGGAAGTCCTTGTCCGGACGATCGGCGAAGTTGACCTCGGCGTAGGCGATGCGGCCGTTCTGCGAGATCTGGCGCGCGTTCGCGGGGTCGTACGGGCTCACGACCTGTGTGCGAGGCACGGTGCGCTCGACGCGAGCGAACAGGTCCTCCATCGCCTGCTGGACGTTCGGATCGTTCACCCCCCGAGCTGTCTCGAACACGATCTGTCCGCTGAAACCCGCGCGGTCGGCGAAGCCGCGATCCTCGAGAAACTGTTGAGCCTGCTTGCTCTCAGAACCCGAGAGCGAGAACTCGTTGCGGAAGACGCCGCCGGCAGCGCTGGCAGCGAAGCTGACGACGACGAGGAAGGCGATCCACGCCGCAAGCACACGCCAGCGGCGGCGGTAACAAAGACGGGCCAGGCGCTTCAGCATGGGGGGATACCTCTGCGTCTCGGTGTGTACTTCTGAAATGCTCTCGTCCCGCTCCGACCGTGCCCGGTCGCGGAACTCATCGAACCGACTTGACGCCGATTACCTTATGGAGTGAGATAGCCAAGTGTCAAGACGTTCAAAACGTGACCTATTTCTCGAAACGATGGAGGCGTGCCGCGAGTTCATCAGCGCCGCCGACGCCGTGAACCAGATGATCGCGGAGCGCATGGGCGTCAATCGCACGGACCATCGCGTGTTGGAGGTCCTCAACCGACGAGGCGCGATGACCGCGGGAGATCTTGCACGCGCGACGCATCTCACGACCGGCGCCGTCACCGCGGTGGTCGACCGACTCGAGGATGTGGGGTTCGTCCGTCGCATCCGCGACACGGACGATCGGCGGCGGGTACTCATCGAGCGGACGCTCGAGAGCACGCGGACCGCGATGCGCTACTACCAGCCATTCATGTCGGCGACGTTTGAGTCGATGACCAAGTACAGCGCCGAGGAGCTCGAGACCGTCCGTGACTTCATGCGCGGCGCTGCCGAGCTCTCGGACGGCTACGCCGAGGAGCTGCGAGAAGCAGGGGAAGCCGCGCCGAACGACGCCGAGACGGGCTGACGCGAGCTACTTGGCGTCGGCCCACGTGGGACCGAAGCCGAGGTCCACCACGAGCGGGACCTTCAGGGTGCAGACGGACTCCATGACGTCCCGCACGAGCGGCTCGACGCGCTCCCGTTCCTCGAGCGGTACCTCGAGCACGAGCTCGTCGTGCACGGTGAGGATCATGCGGGCGCGGAGCCCGGCCCCGTCGAGGGCGCGGTCGAGCTCGACCATCGCCAGCTTGAACACGTCGGCGGCGGAGCCCTGCACGGGCGCGTTCTGCGCCATGCGCTCCCCCATCTGGCGGATCCGGAAGTTGTCGGACGACAGCTCCGTGATCTGACGACGACGGCCGAAGATCGTCGTCGTGTAGCCACGCTGCTTCGCCTCGCGCACCGTGCTGTCCATGAAGGCCTTCACGCTCGGGAAGCTCGCGAAGTAGTTGTCGAGGATCTCACGGGCTTCCTCGGTCGGGACGCCGAGACGCTGACCGAGCCCGTACGCCTCCATGCCGTACGCCAGGCCGAAGTTCACGACTTTCGCGAAGCGGCGCTGGAACGCGTCGACGTCCTTCTCCTCGACGCCGAACACCATCGCCGCCGTCGTGGTGTGGATGTCGGCGCTCCGGGAGAACGCCTCGATGAGCCCGGGGTCGTCCGTGAGGTGCGCGAGCACCCGGAGCTCGATCTGCGAGTAGTCGGCGGTCAACAACCCGCAGCCGTCGTCGGCCACGAACGCGCGGCGCATCTCCCGCCCGTCGGCTGTGCGCACGGGCACGTTCTGGAGGTTCGGGTTCTCGCTCGAGATGCGGCCGGTCGTCGTGTCGGTCTGCTTGAAGGTGGCGTGAATGCGACCGTCGTCCCCGATGAGCGGCGGCAACGCGTCGGCATAGGTGCTGCGCAGCTTCTCGACTTCGCGGTAGCGGAGCAGGTCCTCGACGATCGGGTGCTCCTCGACCATCTTCTGGAGCGAGTCGGCGTCGGTGGAGGGGCCGGTCTTCGTCTTCTTCACCGGGGCCAAGCCGAGCTTCTCGAAGAGCACCTCTCGCAGTTGCGGCGTCGAGTTCACGTTGAACTCCATGCCGGCGTGGGCGTGGATCCTCCCGACGAGGTCCTCGCAGCTTTGCGCGAGCTCGGCACGTAGCCCCTCGAGGAACTGCCGGTCGACCTTGACGCCGGCGTCCTCCATCCGCCCCAGCACACGGACGAGCGGTCGCTCGACGCGTTCGTAGAGGTCGGTGAGCTCGCGGGCCTCGAGCGCTTCGGCGAGCGTGCCGGCGAGGCGCCGCACGGCGAGCGCACGCCGGCCCGTCTCGTCGACCCGGGATTGGCCGTCGATGTCGAGGTCGAGCGTGCCCTCCTCAGCATCGGGCGAACGCACCTCGAGCGACAGGTACCGCAGCGCGAGGTCCTCGAGGAGGTACTTCCCTTCCGCCGGGTCCAACAGGTACGCCATCACAGCGGTGTCGTAACGCAGCGAGCGCACGTCGACGGGGAGCGCGTGCATCAGCTCCTTCGCCCGGTGCGCGTCGAGCGGCGGTCCGCCATCACCCATGAGCGCGCTGAGGGCGTCGCTCACCTTCGCGTCTCGCAGCAATTCGCCGTCGATGTAGTCGGCGTGACCGTCCTCGTCGGCGACTGCCATGCCGATCAGCGGGCTGCGACCGGCCTCGCCTTCCCACCGGCCTTCGAGCACGTACGAGCGCTCGACGGCGCCGAGATCACGCAACCGGGTCGCCGCCGCGGCGGCGTCGGACACGATCGCGACGTCGGCGTCGAACGTCTCGGCCTCCGGCTCCGCGGCCTCTTCGCCGACGGCCTCGAACAGTCGAGGCAAGAGCGTCCTGAACTCGAGCTGGTCGAACAGGACGCGCACCTGCTCCCGATCCCACGAGCGCTGGCGGAGGTCGGCGGCCGAGAAGTCGAGCTCGACGTCCGTCCGAAGGCGCGACATCTCGCGATTGAGGAACACCCGGTCCTGAGCTTCACCCAGGTTCTGTCGTTGCTTGGGCGGCAAGTCATCGAGATGCTCGTAGATGCCTTCGAGGTTCCCGTACGTCGAGATGAGCTTCGCGGCCGTCTTCTCGCCGATGCCGGGGACGCCAGGAAGGTTGTCGCTCGTGTCGCCCCGGAGCGCGGCGTACTCCGGATACTGCGCCGCCGTGACACCGCCGGTGCGTTCGACGATCCCCGCTTCGTCGTAGAGCACGTAGTCAGACACGCCGCGCCGGTTGTAGAGGACCTTGACGTGGGGATCTTGGACGAGCTGGTAGGTGTCTCGGTCACCGGTGACGATCACGGTGTCGATGCCCTCCCCGGCTGCCTGCTCAGCGAGGGTGGCGATGACGTCGTCCGCCTCGACTCCTCCGACCTCCAGCGTCGGGATCGCGAGCGCTTCGAGCACCTCGTGGATCAGCGGCAGCTGCGAGGAGAACACGTCCGGCGTCTCCTTGCGCCCCGCCTTGTACTCGGCGTCCATCTCGTCCCGGAACGTCGGCGCTCCCGTGTCGAAGGCGACGGCGATGTACTCGGGCTTCTCGTCGCCGAGCATCTTGATCAGCATCGACGTGAAGCCGTAGACGGCGTTCGTGATCGTCCCGCTCCGGGTCGCGAGGTCGGTGGGAAGGGCATAGAAGGCCCGGTAAGCCAAGGAATGGCCGTCGAGGAGGAGGAGCTTGCTCATTTGCCTCCTGTCGCCGTCGCAGGCTCCGGCTATGCGGCTCGGTCGGCAAAGCCGCCGATTCCGCGTATCGATCGTATGCCTGACGCACCCGATCAGGCTGTTCTCAGAACGCAGCGTCGACCTGGTTCCACATGCTCGGGAACACGAAGAAGGCAAGTCCGATGGCGACGAGCCCCACCGAGCCTCCGGCGCGCCGGCCCACGGTCGTCCCGGCGAACGCGGCGACGACGAAGCAGGCCACGGCGATGATGTAGAAGATCGCCAGCTCTTTTGACGCGGGTTCGAACGCGGCGAGCAGCATTGAATCCTCCAGGTCCGGACAGCCGGGCTCGGCTGTCTCTGCTCGCTGGGTACCCGCGCCCCGCGAGCGGGAAACGGAATCGGACGCGTGGCTCAGGGAGTGAGCTCGCCGTCGACGACGCGCCGAGCGATGTCGTGCACCTTGACCCGATTGTGCATGGCATGTTGCTGGAGGAACCGCCACGCTTCCTGCTCGGTCGTGCCGTGTTGGTCCATGAGCACGCCCTTGGCGCGGTCGATCGTCTTGCGTTCCTCGAGGCGCTCGGCGAGGTTGCCGACGTCGCGCTCGAGCGACGCGAGCTCGGCGTAACGCCCGAGCGCCATCTCGATGGCGGGGATGAGGTCGCTCTTCTGGAACGGTTTGACCAGGTAGGCGAGCGCGCCCGCGTCGCGGGCTTGTTCGACGAGGTCGCGCTGCGAGAACGCGGTGAGCACGAGCACGGCCGCGAGCCGCTCGCTGGTGATGTGGCGCGCGGCGGTGAGGCCGTCCATGCCCGGCATCTTGATGTCGAGGATCACGAGGTCGGGTTGGTGCTGGCGGACGAGCTCGATGGCCTCGTCGCCACGCCCGGTCTCGCCCACGACCTCGTAGCCCTCCTCTTCGAGGAGCTCCTTGAGATCGAGGCGGATGATCGCTTCGTCCTCCGCGATCACAACACGTGTGGGATCCGGCACGGGCGCGCTCCGTGGTTCGGGAGTGATCAGTGGGTGGAGAGCTCGGCCGCCATCCGGTCGAGCAACGCGTCCTGCTCGCGCTCGAGCTCGACGATCGACCCGGCGAGCGTGTCGCGGTGGCGAGCCAGTGCGTCCGCGTGACGGCGGGCATCGTGGGCCTCGACGTCGCCGAGCGGCGTCTCGGCCACGAGCGCCCGAAGGCGCGCTTCGTCTGCTTCGTCCTCGAGGAACACAACTTGCTCGTCGGTGACGGACAGCTCCGACCGCAGACGCTTGAGCCGCTCGCTCACATCGACAAGCCGCCGCTGCAGGATCGACTGGGACATGGGACAGGGAGTCTACGGCCTGGGGCCGCGAAACCGCCCGCAAACCAGGCCAGAATGGGCGTGTGGACGTTCCGAGCGCGATCTTCACGCCCGAGCACGACGAGCTGCGCGCAGCCGTCCGACGGTTCGTCGACAAGGAGCTGGCGCCGTCGGTCGACGAGTGGGAAGCGGCGGGCTACTTCCCCGACTGGGTCTTCCGGCGTTGCGGCGAGCTGGGCTTCCTCGGGCTGCACTACCCCGAGCGTTGGGGCGGAGCCGGCGGCGACCTTGCCGCCGAGATCGTGTTCATCGAGGAGCTGTCGCATTGCGGGGCGGGCGCGATCCCGATGGCGATCTCGGTGCAGACCGACATGGCGACGCCCGCGCTGGCGGAGTTCGGAACGGACGAACAGCGTGAGCGCTACCTGCGGCCCGCGATCGCGGGCGAGAAGATCGGCGCGATCACCGTCTCCGAGCCCGACGCCGGCTCGGACGTCGCCAACATCTCGACGCGCGCGGTACGAGACGGCGAGACGTGGATCGTCAACGGCCGCAAGATGTTCATCACCAACGGCGCCCGGGCCGACTTCCTGACGCTCGTCGTCCAGACCGAGCCCGGCTCGGGGTACCGCGGCATCTCGTTGTTCCTCGTCGACACGGATCTGCCCGGTGTGTCGGTGTCCCGGACGCTGAAGAAGCTGGGCATGTGCTCGAGCGACACCGCCGAGATCGCGCTCGACGACGTGCCCGTTCCGCACGCGAATCTCATCGGCCTCGAGCCCGGCCAGGGATTCTCGCAGCAGATGTGGCAGTTCCAGTACGAGCGATTCGGCGAGCGCCGCCGCGTGCGTCGGGCAGGCCGAGAAGATCCTCGGCGAGACCATCGTGTACGCGCGGGAGCGGCGCGCGTTCGGGAAGCCCATCGCCGACCATCAGGTGATCGCGCACATGCTCGCCGACGCCGCCACCGAGCTCGAAGCCGGTCGGTCCCTCCTCTACGCGACCGTGTGGCGGATCCTGCACGGCGAGTATCCCGTCGCGGAGATCTCGATGGCGAAGAAGTACTGCGCCCAGATGCAGAACCGCCTCGCCGACACGTGCCTCCAGGTCTATGGCGGCTACGGGTACATGGAGGAGACGCCGGTGAGCCGCGCCTGGCGCGACGCCCGCCTGCAACGGATCGGCGCCGGCACCGACCAGATCATGAACAACGTGATCGCAAAGCGCCTCGGCATCAGCGCCAGCGACTGAGTCGACCTCCGTGGCATCCTGAGTGATCCGCCCCGGTACTCCAACGGCAGAGAGAGTCGGCTCAAAACCGATCCAGTGTGGGTTCGAATCCCACCCGGGGCACTCAGCGCTTCGGACCGACGAACGAGTCGAGCTTCGCAACGCTTTCGCGTTGAGCGACAGAGTTGTGTTCGCCTTCGTGTACCGGAACTCGATCTCGGGTAGATGCAGGCCTGCATGAACAGCCACCGGATGTCCGCCGATCGTTGCAGAAGAAGTACCGCGGATAGGCGTACTCCTTCGTGCCACTCGCGAGCCGGTGAGTGATGTTGTTCATGACGTCGGCAGCCGTCGGAGTGAATCAACCCACGTAGAAACCTGTCTGGGTGCAGGTCCAGGGCGATGCGGCGCTGCCACGGCTCGAGCGCGATGCGGCGAAGATGCTTACGCCCGGGTTCGTGTTGCGGAAACAGGCACGGCCAGTGTTTCGAGTTGGAGTAGAGCTCTGTGCACCCGACGGCGGGGACTCTCCCAACATTGTTGGCTGGCATCACCGCCCGCATGGCGGCCTCGCACTCGGCCCTGATTTCCGGGTAGGCGTCGCAGGTCGCGATCCGGAGCCTGAACACGTGTCTCCACGCCTCGCTGATGCACCCGTCGCCGAGGTATTGGCCGAGCGAGTACGCGTCGCGACCTCGTCCATGTCGGCGGCGAAATCGCACGAACCATCGCAACGACGCCCCTGTGCGTTGCCGTGATTGCGCATGGGTGAGCTGAGAACCCCCGCCATCCCCGTCTCGAGCCAGGCTCGGACCTGTGCACGCGAGACTCCAGTGCGCCGAGCGATCTCGGCTTTCGCCAAGCCCTCGTCCCACAACTCGAACACCAGATGGACATCAGCCTCGGATCGCACTCGCTGCTAGCGTATCGATCGTGTGTTCGGAAGCAAGCAACAAAAGGCGAGCGCACAAGCAAGCGAACACACAGCCCGCGCTTCACCGCGAACGTACCGTTCTGAAAGACGCGGTACGTGGGTACGCCCTCGTTAGGATGCACAGCGAGACGTACGGAGTGGTGCGGAGTGGTGATGTACCTCGCCCTGGAAACCAATCAGTGGGTGGCGATCCTGGTCGGAGTCGCCTGCCTGGCAGCACTTGTCGTCATCGTGGTGGCGCCGTGGCGGCGGATCCGGTCGGAACCGCCGATCCCCGACGACGTCGAGACCAGGCTCCTGCTCGGTGAGAACCCCAAAGAGATCGCCGAGGAGGAGGACGAGGAGAAAGCCGAGGGTCCCTCGGGCCCGCGCGCCGAGGTCCTCGACCTCGACCCCGAGCGCCGCTCGTCGGCTTAGCCGCTACTCCTCGTTCGCCAGCGCGAAGAACAGTCGCGCTTCGCACGCGACCTTCCCCTCGACCGTTGCCCGGCCTCGGCCCCAGCCGCCGCGGGCGCTGAGCTGCTCGAGCTCCACCTCCGTGACCAGCTCGTCGCCGGGCCGGACCAGCCGGCGGAATCGCACCTTCTCCACCCCGCCGAAGAGCGGCAGCTTGCCGGCGTAGCGATCGTCCGCCAGCACGGCGATGGCACCTGTCTGCGCCAGCGCCTCCAGCTGCAGCACTCCTGGAAAGACCGGGTTCCCGGGGAAGTGGCCCGCGAGGAATGCCTCCTCACCGGTCACGCGGTAGCGGCCCCGCACGGAGACACCCGGATCGAGTGCCTCCACGGCGTCGACGAACCGGAACGGCGGGCGGTGCGGCAGCAGGGCGACCAGCGCGTCGGAATCGATCCCCACCGGTTTCTTCCTCAGATCGCCGCCACGAGCGACGAGACGTTACATGCCGTTTTCCTGAGCGCAATCTGGGCGTGTAACCCTGCCCCTCCATCGCTGGTCGGAGCAACGACCACACGTTCGGGCGGAAGCGAGCTCGTGGGCATCGCCGTCATTTTCCCCGGTCAGGGGACCCAGACCACCGGCATGGGCGCGCCGTGGCGCGACCACGCGGCATGGAGTGTCGTCGACCGGGCCGAGACGGCATTGGGCGAGCCGCTCTCCTCGCTCGTCCTCGACGCCCCCGCCGAGCAGCTGGCCCGAACGAGGGACGCGCAGCTCGCCGTCCTGCTGACCTCGCTGGTGGCGTGGGAGGCCGTACGCGAGCGCATCGAGGCGCCGGTTGCGTTCGCGGGACACTCGCTCGGGCAGGTCACGGCGCTCATCGCGTCCGGAGCGCTGCCCCTCGAGGAGGGCGTGCAGTTCGCCGCCCGGCGGGCGGAGCTCACGCAGTCGGCCGCCGACGTCCATCCCGGTCGCATGGCCGCTCTGCTCGGCGCCTCGCTCGAGCAGGCGGAAGAGGCGTGCCGGGCCGCGGCCGACGGATGCTGGATCGCCAACGACAACGCTCCCGGCCAGGTCGTGATCGCCGGTACCCCCGACGGCGTCGAGGAAGGCTCCGCCCAGGCCAAGCAGCTCGGCGTCAAGCGGGCCACCGCCCTGAACGTCGGAGGCGCCTTCCACACGCCGCTGATGCGCGACGCCGCCGTCGGGCTCGCGGCCGAGCTGCCTGCTGTTCCCTTGTCGCCTCCCGCAGCCCCCGTGGTCTCGAATGGCGACGCCCAGCCCTATGAGGACGCCGACGGTTGGCGCTCTCGCCTCGCCGTTCACGTCACCGATCCCGTCCGGTGGCGCACGTCGATGGAGACCATTGCGGGGATGGGTGTGACCCGGTGCCTCGAAGTCGGCAACGGCTCGATGCTGGCGACGCTGGCCAAGCGGATCGTGCCCGATCTACCCGTCCAGGGCGTGGCCACCCCCGACGATCTACCCGCACTTACGGAGGTTCGATGACCATCGAGTTGGCCCTGGTACACGGCGAGGGCCTGGCAGTGCCCGAGCGGGTCATCGTGGCGCCCTCGGTCGGCGTGTTCCGACCCTTGTTCGGCCACGACATCGCATGTGGTCAGAACGTCGACGCGGGGCAGGCTGTCGGTGTGATCGAAGGGCCGGGAATCTCGACTCCGGTCCGCAGCCCGTTCCGGGGCGTCCTCGCCGGTCTGCTCGCCCACGACGGCGAGCGCCTTCGTCAGGGCGAGCCCGTCGCCTGGCTGCGAGTCGCGTAGCGGTGCGCGCCTGCGTCGGCAGCTGGGGCACAGCCGTTCCCGAACGGATCGTCACGAACGCCGAGATGGAGCAGCGCGTCGACACGACCGACGCGTGGATCGTCGAACGCACCGGTATTCGCGAGCGCCACGTCGCGGCCCCGACCGACACGACCGCGTCGCTCGCCATCGACGCCGGGACGGCGGCAATCAAGAACGCCGGAATCCCGCCCGACGCGATCGACCTGCTCATCGTGGCCACCGCCAGCCCGGAGCAGCCGATCCCCCACACCGGCGCGTTCGTCGGTGAGGGCCTCGGGCTTCGCTGCGGCTCGTTCGACCTGGGCGCCGGCTGCGCGGGGTTCGTCTACATGCTCGTGGTCGGTTCCTCGCTCCTGGCGGCCGGCAACCTCGATCACGTGTTGATCGTCGGCGCCGAGATCCTCCAGCGCCTCGTCGACCCCGACGACCGGGCGACGTCCGTCCTCTTCGGCGACGGCGCCGCCGCAGCCGTCTTGAGCCGCTCCCCCGACGACGGGCCCGGTGTCCTCGCCTGGGACCTCGGCTGCGACGGCTCGGCGGCCGGGTTGCTCGAGATCCGCGCCGGTGGCAGCCGTATGCCGGCGACACCCGAGACCATCGCCACCGGCGAGCAATACCTGAAGATGCAGGGCCAGGAGGTCTTCCGGCGAGCGGTGCGGGTCGTCGTCGAATCGGCGCGCACAACGCTCGGTCGCGCCGGCGTGGCCCCCTCCGATGTGGCGTGGTTCGTCCCGCATCAGGCCAACATCCGCATCATCGAATCGGCTGCCAGCCGGCTGGGCATCGGCGGGGACCGGACGATCGTGAACATCGACCGCTACGGCAACACGTCGGCGGCCTCGATCCCGCTCGCGCTCGCGGAGGCAGCCGACGACGGACGGCTGCAGGACGGTGACCTCGTACTCATGTCGGGGTTCGGCGCCGGTATGACCTGGGGAAGCGCGCTCCTGCGGTGGGGGAAGCCGTGACGGACGCACGGACCGCGTTTGTGACCGGCGGCTCACGCGGAATCGGTCGAGCCTGCGCGGTCGCGCTCGCCGAAGCCGGCCACAGTGTCGCGTTCTGTTATTCGAGCGACGACGATGGTGCGAAGGCCACGCGTGCCGCCGTCGAGAAGGCGGGCGTCGACACGCTTGCAGTTCGAGCCGACATTCGCGACCCGGTCGCCGTCGACAACGCGTTCGGCGAGATCGAACACGCACTCGGCCCGGTCGAACTGCTCGTGAACAACGCCGGCACCACACAGGACGGACTCGTCGCACGCATGACTGACGAGCAATGGCAACGCGTCATCGACACGAACCTCACGGGCGCGTTCCACACGATCCGGCGCGCCGCGGCCCAAGATGATGCGCGCGCGGTGGGGCCGGATCGTCAACGTCTCATCGGTCGGCGCGCATCGTGGCGGGCCCGGCCAGGCGAACTACGCGGCCGCGAAGGCCGGGCTCTTGGGGCTGACACGCTCTGTCGCCCGGGAGCTCGCGCCGCGCAACGTCACCTGCAATGTCGTGGCGCCGGGCCCTATCGTGACTTCGATGACCGAGGGCCTCTCCGACGAGTGGCAGGTCAAGGCGGAGGACGCGGTGCCGTTGGGTAGGTTCGGTAGGCCGGAAGAGGTGAGCGCAGTGGTGGCTTTTCTCTGTTCGGACCCTGCCGGTTACGTCACCGGAGCTCTGGTCCCCGTCGACGGGGGCCTGGGGATGGGACACTGAACCCCGACCATCCGAACGCGACTGGAGGACTGGATGGAACGTGACGAAGCACTCAGCGTGCTGCGCGAGGTCGCAGTCGAAGTACTGAGCGTGGAGCCCGACAGCGTGACCGAGGGCGCGCGGTTCAAGGAGGATCTCGACGCCGACAGCCTCGACCTCGTCGAGATGGTGATGGGACTCGAGGAACGCTTCGACATCTCTGTGCCCGAGGAGGATCTCGAGGGCGTCTTGACGGTCGGACAAGCCGTCGACCTCGTGCTGAGCAAAGTCGGCGCCGAAGCATGAGTGACCTCGATCAGCGCGGCCGCCCGCGCGTCGTCGTCACCGGCCTTGGCGTCAAGACGCCGGCCGGGAACGACGTCGCGTCGTTCTGGGAGCAGTTGCGCGCCGGTCGGGCGAGTGCGCGCACCATCGAGAGCTTCGACCCTTCCGGCTTGTCGATCACCTTCGCCGGCGAGGTACGCGACTTCGATGCGGTCGAGTACTTCGGGCCCAAGGAAGCGCGCCGCCAGGACCGTGTCACCCAGCTCGGGTTCGGCGCCGCCGCCGACGCGCTCGGCGACGCGGGTGAGCTGGGCGCCGATCCGAGTCGATGCGCCGTGATCATCGCCACCGGTGTGGGCGGGCTGCACACCCTCGAGGAGAACCAGCGCCTGTACTTCGAGAAGGGCCCGTCCCGCGTCAGCCCGTTCTTCGTGCCGATGATGATGCCGAACGCGACCGCCGGCGTCGTCGCCATGCAATTGGGCTGGACAGGACCCAACTTGTGCGTCGCCACCGCCTGCGCCGCGGGCGCGCACGCCATCGGCGAGGGCGTCCGCCTGATCCGTGACGGCACCGCCGACGTCGTGATGGCCGGCGGCACGGAAGCCGCCGTGACTCCGCTCACGATCGCGGCGTTTGCCCGCATGGGCGCACTGAGCTCTCGCAACGACGCCCCCGAGCGTGCGTCCAGGCCCTTCGACGCCGAGCGCGACGGGTTCGTGATCGGCGAGGGCGCCGGCTGTGTGGTGCTCGAGCCGCTGGAGCGGGCACGGGCGCGGGGCGCGACCGTGTACGGCGAGGTGGCGGGCTACGGACGCAATGCCGACGCCTACCACATCACTGCCCCGTCGCCCGGAGGTGCCGGCGCCGCCGTCTGCATGCAGCTCGCGCTCGACGACGCCGCCATGGAGCCATCCGCGATCGGGCACGTGAACGCGCACGGCACGTCGACGCCCCTGAACGACGCCGCCGAGGCCGAAGCCGTCCGCAAGGTCTTCGGCGACGCCCCACCGGTGGTCACCTCGACCAAGGGCGTGACCGGGCACCTGATCGGCGCGGCGGGCGCGGTGGAGGCCGTCGCCGCGCTGCTCTCCGTGCGCGACGGGATCGTTCCGCCGACAGCCAACCTCGAGCGTGTCGGCGACGACGTCGAGCTCGACGTGGTGGCGGGTGCACCGCGCGAGGTCGGCCCCAAGCCGGCGATCTCCAACTCGTTCGGGTTCGGCGGCCACAACGCCAGCCTCGTTCTCACCGCCGCAGACTGATCGCAGCCTCGTGACGCCGCTGTTCTCGCCGACGCCGGAGGCGCCGGTGATGGTGCAGCGCAGCGACGCCGTCACCGCCGCCCTCTCGGATCTGCACGGGCGAACCGTCAGCTGGTTCCGCCTCGACGGCGGCAAGCACCGCGGCGCGATCGGCGTGGCCGAGGGCGAGGCGCTCGAGCAGGCGGTACGCCTCGGCGTGGATCTCGGCGTACCGGTGGTCGGCACCGTCGCAACGTCGGGCGCCGACGTCGGGGAAGGCGTGGAGTCACTGCACGCTGCAGGGCGCGTGGCGTGTGCCTTGAGCGAAGCGTCGGGCGTCGTGCCCACGCTGCTGGCCGTCGTCGGGCCGTGCGTGTCCGGCCCTGCCCTCGTGCTCGGGCTCGTCGACCAGGTCGTGATGACGACCGACGCGTTCGCCTACGTCACCGGGCCCGAGACTGTGACCGCGTTCACCGGAGTGCCCGTCAGCCCCATGGACCTCGGCGGCGCGGCCGTCCACAGCTTCCGCAGCGGTGTGGCTTCCCTGGTCGTCGAGGACGAGGCCGACGCGCTTTCCGGCGTCGCTGCGATCCTCGATTACCTGCCCGATCGTCACCTCGACGGCCCCCCGTGGATACCTGATCCCGATCCGCTCGACCGCCAATGCACGCTCGCCGCGGCGGCGGTGCCGAGCGCTTCGAAGGCGTCGTACGACGTCCGCGACGTCATCGGCGACGTCGTGGACGCCGGCAGCGTCCTCGAATTGCGCGCCCACCATGCACCGAACCTCGTGACCGCGCTCGCCCGGCTGGGCGGACGGTCGGTCGGCGTCCTCGCGAACCAGCCGAGTCAGCGAGCCGGGACGCTCGACATCGACGCGTCCCGCAAGGGAGCACGGTTCGTGCAGTGGTGCGACTCGTTCAACGTGCCGCTGGTGACGTTCGTCGACACGCCCGGGTTCGAGCCCGGCACCGACCTCGAATGGCGGGGCATGATCCGACACGGCGCGCAGCTCGTGCATGCGTACGCGGCGGCCACCGTCCCGAGGCTGTGTGTCGTGCTCCGCAAGGGTTACGGCGGCGCGTACATCGTGATGGACTCCAAAGCGCTCGGGAACGACTGGTACTGCGCTTGGCCGGGCGCCGAGATCGCAGTGATGGGCGCAACCGGCGCAGCGCAGATCCTTCATGGCAAGCGTCTGGCCGGGATCCCCGACGAGGAGACGCGCCGACGCCGAGCACGCCGAGCTCGTGCGCGAGTACGGGGGCCGCTTCGCGACGCCGTTGCCGGCCGCCGAGCGCGGCTACGTCGACGAGGTCATTGCGCCCGCCGACACCCGCCGCGCGCTCGGAGCGGCGCTGGCTCGCCTCGCCACGAAGCAGGAGCGCCCCTCGTCCCGCCGGCACTCGAACTCGCCACTCTGAGGCAGAATCGGCGGATGCTCCTCGACGGACGGCGAATCCTCGTCACCGGCGTCCTCAACGACTCGTCGATCGCGTTCGGCGTCGCCAAGAGGGCCCAGGAAGAGGGCGCCGAGGTCGTGCTCACGTCGTTCGGGCGGGTCATGAGCCTCACGCAGCGGGCGGCCAAGCGACTGCCGTCACCGGCCGAGATCGTCGAGCTCGACGTCAGCAACTCGGAGGATGTCGACGCGCTCGCCGACCGCGTCGGTGGCCGGCTCGACGGCGTGCTCCACGCCATCGGGTTCGCACCCGAGTCGTGCCTCGGCGGCGGGTTCCTCACCGCGCCGTGGGAGGACGTCGCCGTCGCGCTCCAGGTCTCGGCGTACTCGCTGAAGGCGCTCGCTGTCGGCGCGCTCCCCCTGATGGGCGAAGGCGGATCGATCGTCGGGCTCGATTTCGACAACACGCAGGCATGGCCCGTGTACGACTGGATGGGCGTCGCGAAGAGCGCCTTCGAGTCGACCGCCCGCTACCTCGCGCGCGACCTCGGCCCCAAGGGCATCCGGGTCAACCTCGTGTGCGCGGGTCCGATCCGAACGATCGCGGCGCGGAGCATCCCCGGCTTCGACCAGTTCGAGTCGGTGTGGGACGAGCGCGCGCCGCTCGGCTGGAACATCAAGGACACCGAGCCGGTCGCCAAAGCATGCGTGGCGCTGCTGTCGGATCTCTTCCCGGCGACGACCGGTGAGATGCTGCACGTCGACGGGGGGTTTCACGCCATCGGGGCGTAGCACGCTGCGACCGGGTCATCTCTCGAGCGCTTCGGTCACCTTTGGGACAGTGGCCTTCGGGCTGACCTTGTAGAAGACGTCGGCGAGCTTGCCTTTCTCGTCGATGACGAACGCGGAGCGGATGATGCCCATGAAGCTCCGCCCGTACAGGGTCTTCTTCCCCCAGGTCCCCCACGCTTGTGCCACCTTGTGGTTCTCGTCGGCGAGGAGCGGGAACCCGAGGCCGTACTTGTCGTCGAACTTCTTCTGCTTCTCGGGCGTGTCGGGGCTGATTCCCACGACCTTGGCCTTGAGCTTCTTCAAGTCCGGCTCTGCGTCGCGCAGTGAGCACGACTGCGTCGTGCACCCCGGCGTGTCGGCCTTCGGGTAGAAGTACACGACGAGCTTCTTGCCCCGGAAGTCCTTGAGCTTCACGGGCTTTCCGTTCTGGTCGGTGAGCGCGAAGTCAGGGGCTTTGTCACCGGGCTTCAATTTGGGCATGAGCGCTCCTCATGGTGGTCGAAGGCGAACGCCCTAGCATGCCGCACGTGTCTCGGCCCGTGACCGTCACCGTCGAGGCATCCCCGAGCGAGGTCGAGAAGGCCGCGCGCAAGATGCTCGGACTGCGCCGCGACGACGACGGCGCGCTGACGGGCACCTTGCTGGACTGGACGGATCCGAACGCCCGCCTGCGCGTCGAGATCGAGCCCGAGGAGACTGGAGGGACACGGGTCTCGTTGGAGCTCCAGGGCGCGCCGCATGTCCCGTACTTCCAGTGGTTCTTCGGCCCCCTCCTGCGCCGAGGTGAGCATCGCACGATGCAGCACCGGGCCGAGCTCCTCGCGGCCGAGGTCGAGGGCCGACCGAAGCCCACGCCGCCCAAGCGCTCGCCACTGCTCCCCCCGGTGCCGTTCCCCGCGCGGGCCACGGCGCTGCTGGCAACGGTGGCGGCCATCGCGGCGCTCGCGAACTTCGGCGGTGCGCTGTTCGGCCAGACCGCGGACTCGGTCACGAAGACGTTCGGCCAGTCGAACCGGGGGCTCGGCCTTGCCCTGGCAGTGTCGAGAGGAGGCGTGCTCGTCTCACTCGTCGCGACCGCGCTCGCCGACCGGCAAGGACGCCGACGCCTGCTGCTGGTCTGCTTCGCGGGTGTCGGCATCACCAACGCGATCTCGGCAATCGCACCGAGCTTTGTCGCGTTCACCGGCGCGCAGGTGCTGACCCGGGCGTTCGTGAACTCGACGTTGGTCGTGGCAGGTATAGCGGCGGTCGAGGAAGCGCCCGACGGCGCACGCGCCTACGCCTTGTCGATGCTCGCGCTCGCCTACGGCGCCGGTTTCGCGATCGCCGTCGTGCTCCTGCCGATCTCGGATGTCGCACCGCAGGCGTGGCGCATCGTCTTCGCCATCAGTGCACTGACGATCTTGCTGCTCCCGCGCCTCGCACGAAACCTCTACGAGACGCGTCGGTACGCGAATCCTCGCGAACCGGACGAGGCGCCGTGGGCAGCTCCGTGAGGTCTTCGCGAACGTCTACGGCTTCCGGTTCGTCCTGTTGGGCCTGGCCGCGTTCCTCACGAACTTCTTCAGCGCCCCGTCCGCGCAGCTTACGAACCGCTTCCTCACCGACGAGCACGGCTACTCCAACACGCTGATCGCCGTGTTCCGTGGCGTGACCGCAGGATTGCCCGGACTGATAGGAATCGTGATCGCGGCGCGCCTCGCAGAGACGAAGGGCCGCCGTCCGGTCGCGATCGTTGCGCTCGCCGCGGCCACCATCCTCCAGATGGCGTTCTTCCTCGGCGGCGGCCTCGTGCTCTGGGTGACGGCGACGTTCGCCATCATCGCCGCCAGTTGCGCGGCGATCGTGCTGGTCGCGTTCGACACCGAGCTGTTCCCGACCGAGATCCGTGGCACCTCGAACGCGTTGCTGCTCGTATGCGCGGTCACCGGCTCCGCCGCGGGGCTCTTGCTGGCGACGAACCTGGACGACGTCGTCGGCGGATTGGGCCCGGCCATAGCCCTGTGTGGCATCGCTTCACTGCTCGCGGCCGTGTTCGTGTTGCCGTGGCTGCCGGAGCCCGCGGATCGAACACTCGACGAGGTCAGTCCGTCGGAGGTATGAAGCGCGATGGCTGAAGCTTCGCTGGACGGGTTCGCAGAGTCGACGTTCACACACGACGGCGTCAGCCGGCCCGTGTTCCGCGGCGGCGCCGGACCAGCGGTGATCGTGATCCACGAGGTGCCTGGCTTGCATCCAGAGGCGATCGCGTTCGGCCGGCGCGTCGTCGACGCCGGGTTCACCGTTTACATGCCGTCGCTGTTCGGCACGCCCGGCAAGCCGTTCGGCTGGGGCTACACGGTGCGCTCGATCTCCGGCGCGTGCGTCGCCCGCGAGTTCGTCACGATGGCCACCGACCGGACGAGCCCGATCATCAGTTGGCTCCGACGTCTCGCCGCCGACGCGCACGTCGAGTGTGGCGGCCCCGGGGTCGGGGCGGTCGGCATGTGCTTCACCGGAGGATTCGCGCTCGGGATGATGGTCGACGAGACGATGCTCGCGCCCGTGCTCAGCCAGCCGTCGCTCCCGTTTTCCGTCGGCAGCAAGCGCAAGGCGTCCGTCGGGATCAGCGACGCCGACTTCGAACGGGTCAAGGAGCGCGCCGCCCAAGGCGCGTGCGTGCTCGGTCTCCGGTTCACCGCCGATCCGGCGGTTCCTCCCGAGCGCTTCGAGACTTTGCGCCGCGAGCTGGGCGATGCGTTCATCGCGGTGGAGATCGACTCGTCGCGCGGCAATCCTCATGGGATCAAGAAGCGAGCGCACTCGGTGCTCACGCTCGACCTCGTCGACGAGCCCGGCCACCCGACCCGGGCCGCGCTCGAGCAGGTGCTCGCGTTCCTGCAGGAGCGGCTTCTTCCCGCCAAGCGATGAGTATGGGGCCCGGCGGGGGTCAGAACACCATGGCACTTCTCCAGCGAGCTCATCTCGCCACTCGCCTCCCAGCGCAAGACCTCTCCCGGGCCCGCGTTCTACGCCGAGAAGCTTGGTCTCGAGCCCGTCGAGGAGCGCCCGGGAGGCCTGCGGTACGAGTGTCGCAGCGGCGTCTTCGCGCTGTTCCAGTCGGCGGGTGTGGCGTCGGGCAACCACACGCAGATGGCGTTCGAGGTCGACGATCTCGACGCGGTCGTGGGCGAGCTGCGCAACCGAGGCGTGGTGTTCGAGGACGTTGACGTTCCCGGCCTCCGCACCGTCGACGGCATCGCCGACATCGAGGGCAACTACCCGTCCAAAGGTCGCGGCGAGCGGGGCGTGTGGTTCCACGACAGCGAAGGGAACCTGCTCGGCATCGGCCAGGCAGTCAGCTGACCGGCGGGAGGCGCGCCTCGCACACGACGGCGCCGTCGGCGCCGACGAGCACGATGGAACCGGCTGCACCGCCCGGCAGGGCCGCGACGCCACCCCAGGAGCCGCGGCCGTCGTGGATGCTCATGTCGCCGAGGTGCTTGTCGGTCGAGCCGGTACGGAACTCGATCCCGTAGTTGCCGGACTGCATCCAGTAGTTGACGTTCACGATCACCGACGACGGCGTGCCGTTCGAGACGAACACGTTCCCGACCTCCGAGCCGTTGGCGCCGTTCATGTGTGCCGAACGCACGTCGCTCGCCGCGGTCACGATGCGATTCGTCTCCTGGACGCTCTCGACGACTCGCACGCCAACGATGCTCACGATCGTCGCAGCGGCGGCGGCAACTGCGACCAGGGCGGCGATGCGACGGCGGTTACGCCGACGTGGCGCCTTCAGCGCCGAGAGGACGCGTTCCTCGAACCCCGGCGGCGGCTCGGCTTCGGCGGCGAGGAGCGGCAACGCGTCGGCCGCCTCGGCCAGATCGCCGACGAGGGCCCGACACGGTCCGCACTCGCTGGCATGCTGGAGCGCCTCGGCGCGCTCGGGCCCGCCGACGATCCCCAACGCCAGCTCAGGCGCGAGCTCGCGGACCTCGGCGCACATCGACGAGCTCATCGGCGCGGCCTCATTCGGCTCGCTCCTCGGTCAGCGCCGAGCGGAGGCGCAGCAGCGCGGTGCGAATGCGCGTCTTCGCGGTGCCGAGGGGGATGCCCTCCGCCTCGCTCACCTCGCGGGCGGTGTGCCCGAGGAGGCCGGCCATGACCAGCGCTCGTCGCTGCTCGACCGGGAGTTGGATCAATGCCGCGCAGAGCCGATCGGCGTCGTCGCGCAACGCCGCGAGCTCGTCCGGCAACGGCCCGCCCGCACTGAGGTTCAGGGCGAGGATCGAGTCGGGGTCGACGACCACCGGGCGACGCACCCGCACCGCGTCGATTGAGAGGTTCCGGGTGATCGTCAGGAGCCACGTCGCCACCGTGCCGCGCCGGGGGTCGTAGGCGCCGGCGTGGCGCCAGGCCCGGACGAAGGCCTCCTGGGAGATGTCCTCGGCGGCCCGTGGGTCCCCGACGATCGTCACGGCCAGGCCGAACACCCGGCGCTGGAACCGCTGGACGAACGCCGCGGCCGCGTCGGAGTCTCCCGTCGCCAGGCCTGCGAGGAGCGCATCGTCGGAGACAGCCCACATGATGTTTACGCTCCGGCGTCCCGCCCGGATTGGGCGTCGTCGCTCACGCTAGCCCTCGACGTCGGCGTTCGCCCCGGCTATGGCCTGCGGAAGCCGTGTCCGAAGAACCCGCCCCGGGGTCGGGCGTGGGCGTGGAAGTGATCGGGAATGTTCCGCATGTTGTCGTCGACGTAGTGCTCGACGGTCAGCTGCTCGGCTGCGATGCGACCGAGCTGGTCGAGCATGTGCTCGAGGTCGGCGGCGGTCGGTTCCTTCCCGTGCCTGCGCCAGACGACCATCGGGACGGCACAGATCTCGCATTCGGCGATCCAGCAGACGTCGTCCTCGTGGTACCAGGGCGTGATCCGCGCCGCCTCGCAGAGATCGCAGTCAGCGGCCGGCGCGTCCTCCATGTCCTTCACGATATGACCGCCATGTGAGTCTCGAACCAGGCGAGCGTCCGGTTCCAGCCGTCCTTGGCGGCGGCCTCGTCGTGCGCGTCGCGCTGGTCGCAGTGGAAGCCGTGGCCGGCCTCCGCGTAGCGCACGATCTCGGTCGGGACGGGTGCGGACTTCAGCGCGTCGCGGAGCTGCTCGACGTCCTCGACCGGGATCGACGGATCGCGATCGCCGAACAGCCCGAGCCAGGGGGTCTGGAGCTCCGAGACCTCGCCGACCAGCGGTGGGAACTGTGGAAATCGCTGGGTGACGATCCCTCCGCCGTAGAAGCCGACCGCCGCTCCGAGCTTGCGGCGCAACGCCGCGAGGAACGTCACCCGACCGCCGAAGCAGAAGCCGACGGTGCCGACCGCCGTGTCGTCCCAACCGGCGCCGTGGAGGTGCGCGACGTGCGGCGTCGACGTCCACGAGGAGGCCGTCATCGTCGAGGTGCTCGTAGAGCGGGATCACCTTGGCGAAATCGTCGTACGGTGCGGTGCCGCCGCCCGCCCGGTGGAAGAAGTGCAGGCGCGACCGCGTGGTAGCCGGCGTCGGCGAACCGGCGCGTGACGTCCTCGATGTATGTATTCACGCCGAACGCCTCTTGGACGACGATGACCGCGCCCCGGGCGTCGCCGTCCGGCTCGCGCTTCGTACAGCGGCATCGGTCCATCTGCGGTGTCGAGGTCGAGCGTTCGGGCGTTCACGGGGTGCTCCTTCAGTCTCCTGCGGCGCCGTCGAGGGCGGTCCGCAGCTCGGCGACGTACCGGGCTGCCTCGTCCGGTCCTCCGCCGGTCAGCACCCGCCGTACGAGCGCACTCCCGACTATCACACCGTCGGCCGCGCCTCGCAGCTGCCACCGCCTGCGCGGGCGTCGAGATCCCCACACCGAGCAGCACGGGCATGTCGGTGGTCGCCTTGCACCGCCGACCCATCTCGACCGCTTCGTCGGCGAGTGTCGCCCGCTCGCCGGTCACGCCGAGCAGCGACACGCCGTACACGAAGCCGCGCGACCGTTCGCAGATCGCGCGAAGTCGCGCGTCGGGCGTCGTGGGCGCGGCGAGGAGGACGGTTTCGACCCCGGCGGCGTCGGCGGCGTCTCCCCAACCGTCGAGCTCGTCCAAGGGCAGGTCGGGGACGATCGCGCCGTCGATGCCGGCGTCGGCGAGCTGGGCGGCGAACCGCTCCGTCCCGGCGTGGGCGACGACGTTGTAGTACGTCATGACCAGGAGGGGGATGCTCACTTCGAGCTGAGCGGCTTCGGCGACGATCTTCGCCGGAGTGGCGCCGAGATCGAGGGCGCGCTGCGACGCCTCCTGGACCGTGCGTCCGTCCATGACGGGATCGGAGAACGGGATGCCGATCTCGATGGCGTCGGCGCCCGCGTCGGCAACCGCTCGCACCACGTCGAGCCAGCCCGAGCCGAGACCGCCCGTGATGTACGGCGCGAGCAGCGCGCGCCCGGCGTCGCGTCGCGCAGATGAGCCTCGAGCTTCACGCGAGCTGCTCGCCGGTGACGCGCTCGGCGACCTGGGCCGCGTCCTTGTCGCCGCGCCCCGACAGCGTCACGAGCACCGTCGACCCCGTCGGGACGGACCGGCCGGCTTCACGCGCCAGCCACGCGATCGCGTGCGCGGGCTCGAGTGCCGGGACGATCCCCTCCATGACCGAGAGGAGCTCGAAGCCGGCGATTGCCTCGTCGTCGGTCGCGTACGGGTACTCGGCGCGGCCCGTCGCGGCCAGCTGCGCGTGCTCGGGCCCGACGCCCGGATAGTCGAGTCCGGCGCTGATCGAATGCGCCTCCCGGATCTGGCCGTCTTCGTCCTGGAGGAACAGCGACCGGGCGCCGTGGAGGACGCCCGGAACTCCGCGGTTGACCGACGCGCCGTGCTTACCCGTCTCGGGACCGAGCCCTCCCGCCTCGACGCCGACGAGGCGCACGTGCGGCAGGTCGACGAACCCGGCGAACGTTCCGATTGCGTTGGATCCCCCGCCGACGCACGCGACGACGAAATCGGGGTCGGCCCCATCGAGAGTCTGCCGGCACTGCTCGCGCGCTTCGTCGCCCACGATCCGTTGGAACTCTCGCACCATCCATGGGAACGGATGCGGGCCGACCACGGAGCCGATGCAGTAGTGCGTCGTCGCGACGCTGGCGACCCAGTCGCGCAGCGTCTCGTTGATCGCGTCCTTGAGCGTCGCGCTGCCCGACTCGACGGGCACGACTTCGGCGCCGAGGAGCTTCATGCGAAAGACGTTGAGCGCTTGGCGTTCGATGTCGACAGCGCCCATGAAGACCTTGCACCCGAGGCCGAAGAGCGCCGCCGCCGTCGCAGTGGCGACGCCGTGCTGTCCCGCGCCCGTCTCGGCGATGACACGCTCCTTGCCCATCCGCCGCGTGAGCAGCGACTGGCCCAGCACGTTGTTGATCTTGTGCGAGCCCGTGTGCGTCAGGTCCTCGCGCTTGAGCAGCAGGCGCACTCCGAGGCGGTCCGACAACCGCCGGCACTCGGTGACGGGCGTCGGGCGCCCCGCGTAGTTGGTGAGCAGGTCGGCGTATTCGGCTCGGAACCCGTCGTCCGCCCACGCGGTGCGGAAATCGCGCTCCAGATCCTCGAGGGCGGGGACCAGCGTCTCCGGCACGAACCGGCCGCCGAACTCGCCGTACCGGCCGAGCCCCACCGGCTCGGGCCCGGGCGGGTCGAGCCGGACCGGCTCACCACGTACCGGCGCTGTCATGGCCGGATTGTACGGGGACGGCGCCGGAAAGCCCGTCGGCTATCGGTCCGCGGTGCTGAGGACGGCCCGTGCTTGGCCCCCCGGCTGGCGACGACCGGGAACGCGCTCAAGAATCTCTCCTGGGGGTCGTTCGATGCTCCAGACCAGATTCACCGAGCGCGTCGGGTGCGAGCTCCCGATCCAGCAGGCCGGGATGGGAGGCGTCGCGAGTCCCGACCTTGCCGTAGCGGTATCCGCGGCCGGCGCCCTCGGCACGGTCGCGCTGCACATGATGCCGGCACGGATGGTGGCCCGGACGCTCGATGCGATGTCAGAGCGAACAGACGCGCCACTGGCATTCAACGTTCTCGTGCCATTCGTGGACCGCGACGCCGTGGAGATGGCGTCGTCCCGGACTCGACTCGTGGAGTTCTTCTACGACGATCCCGATCCCGAGCTCGTCCGAATCGTGCACGAGGGTGGGGCGCTCGCCGCCTTGCAGATCGGGTCGCGGGCCGAGGCGGAAGCCGCGCGCGATGCGGAGTGCGACGTCGTGATCGCCCAAGGAGTCGAAGCCGGAGGTCACGTGCGCGGCCGAGTCGGGCTGCTCCCGCTCCTGGCGGAAGTGCTCGACGCGGTCGACGTGCCGGTGGTCGCGGCAGGCGGCATTGGGAGCGGCCGAACCGCGGCCGCCGCACTTGCCGCGGGTGCGGACGCGGTCCGAGTAGGCACGCGCTTCGTCGCCACGCACGAAGCGGACACCCATCCCGACTACGCCGACGCGTTGGTACGCGCACGAGCTGAGGACACAGTGCTGACGAAGGCCTTCTCGGTGATGTGGCCGAACGCGCCCCATCGGGTCTTGCAATCGTGCGTCGACCAAGCAGAGACGCTCGACAACGACGCCGTCGGGGAGGTCGAGATCGGCGGAACGACGATGCCCGTACCGCGGCTCTCGGTGCTGGCGCCGACCCGGGAGACCACGGGGTCTGTCGGCGCGATGGCCCTCTACGCCGGCGAGTCGGTGACTGACGTCATCGGCGTGGTGCCGGCGCGCGGCATCGTGCTCGAGATCGCGACCGGCGCCGAGGAGCTCCTCCGACGCTGGGTGTGACGACCACGCTGACCAGCGGTTTCGCGGCGCCGTGCTCCCGGGGAGGCTGCCTGGAGCGGAAACGGAGGAGGGGCGCTATGAAGCGTTGGCAGACCCCACAACTTGCCGGTGTCACCCAGACCGATGATCTGCGTGACCTGGTTCGCATCGGCGATTTCCTCGCCCCCGAGACGCACCGCTACGGCGGAGTGGACGAGGCGGCTTCAGCCGTCAGGGAATGGGCGGAGGACGACGTCGCGATGATCGCGGCGGCGGAGAACATCGCCCGCCAAGAGCACCAGGACGACTCGGCCGAGATCCTGCATCGGGCGCGGGTCCTCGCCGCGGCCTAACCCGCGGAGCGCCTTCGATCGAAGGTCCGGAACAGCTCGACCCATTGGTCCACGCCGAGGTTTCGTGCGTCGGCCCTCGATCTGAACGCTCGGGCCACGAACCACGAGTACCGGTCACTCGCCGACGTCGGAAGCAGCGGTTCGGCCCGGCGGGTCACGACGAGCACCGCGGCATCGACTGACGGCCGCGGTCGGAAGCATCCAGCCGGAAGCCGTCGTCCACGGCGGAACTCCCACCACGGCCCCCAGCGGGTGCCGAGCAGGTCGGTGGGCGGAGCACCGGCTGCGCGGACCCGTTCACGTGCCACTTGCCATTGCACTATCAGGTCGGCGCGCCGGAGGCCGCTCGCCGGAACGTCGAGGAGTCGACGAAGGACGGCGCTCGTGACGCCGAACGGGAGGTTGGCGAGCACACGGTACGGATTGGCCGGGAGCGCTACATCCCGCGCGTCCGCACGCGACACAACGACGTTGCGAACGGATGCGAACCGCTTCGCCAATATCGACACGAGCTTGGGATCGAGCTCGAACGCGAGCACCTGACCCGCGCGGTCCGCGAGCGCATCGGTGAGCGCGCCCCGACCCGCTCCGAGCTCGACCACTCGATCGTCACCCGTGACGCCGGCATCGGCGACGAGTTGGGATGCGAGTCGCGAGCTACCGAGGAAGTGCTGGCCGACCCGACTCCGTCTGGAGCGTCCGGACGGAAAATGCCCGGACACGGAAGATCACGCCCATGAGGTTCCCTCCCGAGGTGACGCGCATTGCACCAGACGGCGATGCTCCGCGCACTCGATTTTCGGCGGAGCTCCGGGTCAGGTAGCGCTCGTGAGGGACTGCACCTCGTCTGCGGTCAGCTGGAGGGCGGCGGCAGCGACGTTCTCCTCGAGGTGCGCAACGGTGCCGGTCCCGGGGATCGGGACCATCACCGGCGACCGGGCGAGCAGCCAGGCGAGCAACACCTGATGGACGCTCGCGCCGTGCCGTTGCGCCATATCGCGCACGACGGGGTGCGATTCGTGGTCCTGGATCGGCGCCCACGGAAGGAACGCCAGCTGCTCCTGCTCGCACACCTCGAGCTCCGGGTCCGATCCGCGGTCAGCGAGGTTGTAGCGGTTCTGGACGGACGCAATCGGTGTGAGGCGTTGCGCCTCCCGGAGCTGCCGGACCGACACATTGCTCAATCCGATGTGGCGGATCTTCCCCTCCCGTTGGAGCTCGAGCAGCGCGCCGATCGACTCGCCGAACGGCACCGACGGGTCCGGCCGGTGGAACTGGTACAGCTGGATCTGCTCGAGCCGCAGGCGTCGGAGGCTGCCGTCGCACGCTTCCTTCAGGTGATCGGGTCGGCCGTTGGCCGGCCACCGCCCCGGGCCGGTTCGCTCGAGACCTCCCTTGGTGGCGATCACCAAGTTGTCGGGATAGGGGTGCAGCGCCTCGGCGATGAGGTTCTCGCTCACCTCGGGGCCGTACGAGTCGGCGGTGTCGATGAAGTTCACGTCGAGCTCGATGGCGCGGCGCAGCACCGCTTTGGCCTCGTCGACGTCGGGTGGCTCACCCCAGATGCCTCGCCCGGTGATGCGCATCGCGCCGAATCCGAGGCGATTGACGGTGAGGTCGCCGCCGATCGTGATCGTGCCGCCGGCTGCTGCGTTGGGCGTCGCAGAACGGGCCATGGCCGCCACACTACGACCGCCGCGCGTACCCGCTCGACGCGTCGTGAGGCGCGGTCAGGCGCCTTCAGCCTGCCAGTCGTAGGGCTGGCGACCGATCCCCCCGTTCGGGCTCCCTCGGTGTTCGAGCGCAGCGCTCGCTGCCCGCGCCGCCTGGATGAACCGCCGCAGCTTGCGCGGATCCTTGCGACCGCTGCCGGGCGCGGTCTCGACGCCGGTCGAGACATCGACGCCCCAGGGCCGGACGCGCCAGATCGCCTCGGCGACGTTCTCGGGTGTGAGCCCACCTGCGAGCAGGAGGCGAACGCCATCCAACGCGCCACTGACCTGACACCAGTCGAACACCCGGCCCGAACCGGGGTTGGGCGCGTCGAGGAGCACGAGATCGGCGGCGTCAGAGGCCATCGAGATCGCAGGGTCACCGGCGGCGAAGCCCTGGATGACGAGCGGGACGCGCTGCCGGACGTAGACGACCTCTCCGGCTGACTCGCGACCGTGGAGCTGTGCACCCTTGAGCCCGACCTTGTTCACGATCTCTGCGACGCGCTCGGGGCGCTCGTCGCGGAACACCCCGAGCGTGATCACCTCGTCGTAGGGCAGGTGCTTCACGATGTCCGAAGCCTCGTCGACCGTGACCATGCGAGGACTGCCCGACGCGAAAACGAAGCCGAGTGCGTCCGCGCCGAGCGCGGTCGCCAGCAGCGCGTCCTTCTCGGTCGTGATGCCGCAGATCTTGACGAACATCGCCTACCAACGCTCCATCGGTTGCCTTTCGCTACCTCTCTATAGGTAGCGCACCCAACCCGGGAGTTGGTGGACGGTCCGCAAAGCCGGAGCTTGCGACGGCGACTAGGAGTCGATCAGGCGACCGTGGAGATAGTCGTCGTACGCCGACAGGTCGAGGAGCCCGTGGCCGCTGAAGTTGAAGAGGATCACGCGCTCCTCGCCCGTCTCCTTGGCGGCGAGCGCCTCGTCGACCACGGCCCGGATGGCGTGTCCGGTCTCGGGGGCCGGGAGCTTGCCCTCGGCGTTGGCGAACTGGATCGACGCTTCGAAGGTCTTTCCCTGCGGGTACGCGACGGCCTCCATGCGCCCGCTCCGGACCAGGCTCGACACGATCGGCGCGTCGCCGTGGTAGCGCAGGCCGCCGGCGTGGATGGGCGGCGGGACGAACTCGTGGCCGAGCGTGTACATCGCCATCAGGGGTGTCATGCCGGCGGTGTCGCCGAAGTCGTAGTCGAACGCGCCTTCGGTGAGCGTCGGGCACGACGACGGCTCGGCGGCGACGAGCCGCACTCCGTCATCGGGCATGAACGGCAGCGCGATGCCGCTCAGGTTCGACCCACCGCCGCAGCAGCCGATGACGACGTCGGGCCGCGCGTCGCCGGCCAGCGCAAGCTGCTCCTTCGCTTCCAGCCCGATCACCGTCTGGTGCAGCAGCACGTGGTTGAGCACCGAGCCGAGCGAGTAATGCGTGTCGTCGCGGCCCACTGCGTCGCGCACCGCGTCGCTGATCGCGAGGCCGAGCGACCCGGGGTGGTCGGGTTGGTCGACCGGCGACGGGACGACCTCACCTCCCCACGTCTCCATCATGATCTTGCGGTACGGCTTCTGGTCGTACGACGCACGCACCATGTAGACCTTGCAGTCGATCCCGAACTGCGCGCACGTGTACGCCAGCGCGCTGCCCCACTGCCCGGCGCCGGTCTCGGTCGTGAGGCGTTGCACGCCCTCGGCCTTGTTGTAGAAGGCCTGCGCAACCGCGGTGTTCGGCTTGTGCGAGCCGGCGGGTGAGATGGACTCGTCCTTGTAATAGATGCGCGCCGGTGTGCCGAGCGCCGCCTCGAGGCGCTCGGCACGCACGAGCGGCGTCGGGCGCCACAGACGCAGGATGTCGAGCACCTCGCCCGGGATGTCGATCCACTGATCGGTCGACACCTCTTGGGCGATGAGCCCCATCGGGAACAGCGGCGCGAGGTCGTCGGGCCCGACGGGCTCGCGAGTCGCCGGGTGCAGCGGGGGTTGCAACGGCTCCGGCATCACCGGCAGCACGTTGAACCATGCGGTCGGGAGCTGCTCCTCCGACAGGACGATTCGAGTCACCAGTTACCTCCTCGGTCGGACCGAATGCCGGCTCATCGCCTGCACGAGCGCGGTCGGATTGTCGCTGCGAACGAGCGCCTCGCCCACGAGCACGGCGTCGTACCCGGCCTCGGCCATGCGTTCGGCGTCCTCGGGGGCCCGGATCGCGCTCTCTGCGACGGCGACGACGTCAACGGGGATGCGACCGGAGAGGCGCTCGCTCAGGCCGAGATCCTCGCCGAACGTGCCGAGATCGCGCGCGTTCACGCCGACGACGGTGGCGCCGGCGGCAAGCGCCCGGTCGAGCTCGGCGTCGTCGTGCGCCTCGACCAGCGCCACGATGCCGATCTCCTCTGCCAGCTCGCGGAGGCCGGCGAGCAGCCCGTCGTCGTCGAGTGCCGCCACGATCAGGAGCACGGCGTCGGCGCCGACCGCTCGAGACTCGTACACCTGCGTCTCGTCGATCGTGAAGTCCTTCCGCAGGGCGGGAAGCTCGACCTTGGCCCGGGCCGCTTGCAGATCGTCGACGGACCCGCCGAAGAACGGCCGATCCGTCAGCACCGAGAGCGCGGCGGCACCGCCCGTCTCGTACGCCTTCGCGACGACGCCCGGGTCGAGGCCGGGGGCCAGGTCGCCCTTCGACGGCGACCGCCGCTTGATCTCGGCGACGACGGCGAGACGCCCGTCCTGACGGCGCAGCGCGCCGGCGAAGTCGCGCGCCGGCGGCGAGTTGAACGCGGCGCGCCGAAGCGTGTCGCGAGCCTCGGACTCTTGGAGCAGCGCGAGCTCGGCGCGTTTGGCGGCGAGGATCTCCTCCAGCACGCTCATGCGCTGGCGAGTGTACGGCGGCTTAGGATGCCGACCCATGGCGATCTCGTTTCCCGACGGCTTCCTCTGGGGCACGGCCACCGCCGCGCACCAGGTCGAGGGCGGCAACTGGAACAATGACTGGTGGGCGTGGGAGCACACGCCGGGATCGGGATGCGCCGAGCCCTCGGGCGACGCATGCGACCACTTCTGGCGCTACCCGCAGGACATCGCGCTGCTCGCCGATCTCGGTTTCGGCGCGTACCGGTTCTCGATCGAGTGGTCGCGCATCGAGCCCGAGGACGGCGAGTTCTCGCACAATGCGCTGGACCACTACCGGCGAATGATCGACGCCTGTCGCGACAACGGCGTCCTCCCTGTCATGACGTACCACCACTTCACGACCCCGCGCTGGGCCGCCTCGGACGGCGGGTGGGAGAACCCGTCGATCGCGGACCGGTTCGCGCGCTTCTGCGAGCGTGCCAGCAGCGCACCTTGGTGAAGGCGTCGGCATCCACTGCACGCTGAACGAGCCGAACGTGGTCGCCTTGATGGGCTTCTATCTCGGCGTCTTCCCGCCCGGCACGAGGGACGAAGCCGCCATGGGCAAGGCGACCGACAACCTGATCCGAGCACACCGCCTCGCGTACGACGCGATCAAGGCCGGCCCCGGCGACGCCCCCGTCGGCATGACGTTGTCGATGCACGAGTTCGCGGCCGAGTCGGGCGGCGACGCGCAGATGGCGCGGGCCCGTGACCGCATGGAGGACGTCTGGCTCGACGTGTGCCGGGGTGACGACTACGTCGGCGTGCAGACCTACACGCGGCTCCGGTTCGGTCCCGACGGGCTGCTCGGGCCGGCCGAGGGCGTCCCCGCGCTGCAGATGGGCTACGAGTTCTGGCCCCAGGCGCTCGAGACGACGATCCGGCGGGCGATCGAAGTCGCGGGAACGCCCGTCTACGTGACCGAGAACGGGATCGGGACCGCCGATGACGACCAGCGCGTCCAGTACGTCACGGAGGCGCTCCGCCGCGTCGGTCGCTGCCTCGACGACGGCCTCGACGTGCGCGGCTACTTCTATTGGTCGCTGCTCGACAACTTCGAGTGGTCGCTCGGCTACCGCCCGACATTCGGCCTCGTCGCCGTCGACCGCGAGACGCAGGCTCGCACCGTCAAGCCGAGCGCCCCCTGGCTCGGCGGGATCGCGCGTGCGAACCGCTTCGACGCCTGACGTTCCCATGATGCGTACCTGAGGCACGCATAGCGTCCGTCAGGTACGCATGGTTCCGACGCGCCTTCGGGCGAGAGAAATGGGACCATGGGAGTCGTGCACGACCAGAAGGGGACCATCGTCGTCGTCGACGACGAGCCCAACATCGCCGACCTCGTCGACCTCTATCTCGCTCGCGAGGGCTTTCGCGTGCTCAAGACGGATACCGGCGAGGCCGGGCTCCAGGCGGTCAAGGACCACCGTCCCCGGCTCGTCGTCCTCGACGTCGGCCTGCCCGACGTCGACGGGCTCGAGGTGTGCAAGCGGCTTCGCGCCACGTCGCAGATCCCTGTGATCTTCCTGACGGCCCGCGACAGCGAGGTCGATCGCGTGGTCGGCCTCGAGCTGGGCGGCGACGACTACCTCACGAAGCCGTTCTCCCCCGCCGAGCTCGTCGCCCGGGTGAAGGCGGTGCTGCGCCGCGTCGACGGCGGCCCCGCCGCCGAGGTGATGCAGGCCGGTGACGTTGCGATCGACGCCGGGCGGCGCGAGGTGCGCGTCGCCGGCGAGCCGGTCGACTTCACGACCAAGGAGTTCGACCTGCTGCGGTATCTCGCCGAGCGACCGGGCCTCGCGCTCTCCCGTCAGCAGATCCTGGACGGGGTGTGGGGCTACGACTGGTACGGCGACGCTCGCACGGTCGACGTGCACATCGCGCAGGTACGCAAGAAGCTCGGCGACACCGTCGAGATCAAGACCGTGCGCGGGGTCGGCTACCGGCTGGAGTCGTGACACCGACTTCCGGGCAGCCGGCGTTGAAGCCGCCTGCACGCCGCCTCGGCACCCGCCTCTTCGTCGCGATGCTCGCGATCGCGTTCGGTGTGCTCGTCCTGAGCGCGGCGGGCACGGCCGGGCTCTTTCGGCAGACCTCGACGGACTCCGCCCTGCACGACCTGCGGGAGAAGGCGCCGACGGTCAGCGACGCCGTCCAGCAGCTCTCGGCGTTCCGTTCGCTCAACCCGACCGCCGACCAGTCGGCCGCCGAGCGCCGGCTCGGCCGGAACCTGCGGTCGATCGTCGCCAACACGCTGCGCGCCGCCGACGTGAGCGTCGTCCAGGTGACCCCGACGGGCGAGATCCAGGAGGGCATCGCCCCGCTCCTCGGGAACCAGGCGGCGCAGGCCGGCCTGACCGACCTCCCCGCGGGTCTCGGCCCCGGGGACCTCGACGCCGCGGGCGCTCCTCGCCGGAGAACGAGCAGAGCGGGCGCGTGGGACGGACCGCGTTCGTGGCCGCGCCGCTCGACGTCGTGAACGGCAACACGCCGGTCGTGATCCTCACCCAACAGGTGGAGACGCAGCCGCTCGGCCGGCGGGACCGTTCTTCCTCCTCGCCGGGGCGCTGGCGCTCGCCGTCGCCGGGATCGTCGCGTTCTTTCTCTCCCGGCGGCTGACGCCGACCGCTCACTGCGATGGGACAGACCGCGGACCGGATCGCGGCCGGCGACCTCTCGGCGCGCGTCGACCTCGGCAAGCATCCAGACGACGAGCTCGCAGGGCTTGCGCGCGCGCTCGACGGCATGGCGGCGCAGCTCGAAGCGGCGCGGGGACTCGAGCGCGGCTTCCTCCTCAGCGTTTCTCACGATCTGCGGACGCCACTCACGTCGATCGGCGGGTACGCAGAGGCGATCGCCGACGGCGCGGTAGAAGGTCGCGACGCGCAGAAGCGTGCCGCCGAGATCATCGCCGCCGAGGCCCGGCGCCTCGAACGCCTCGTGGCAGACCTGCTCGACCTCGCCCGGCTCGACGCGCACGAGTTCTCGCTCACCCCGCGCCCGGTCGACGCCGCCGAGGTCGTCGGCGAAGCGGTCGAGGCTTTCCACCCGTCGGCCCGGGAGCTCGGCGTCACGCTCGCGGTCGACGGTCCGGCGACGGCGCCGATCGACGCCGATCCCGAACGGCTCGGGCAGATCGTCGCCAACCTGGTCGAGAACGCGTCTGAAGTACGCGGACGAAGGGGTAACCGTCGGCGTGTCGTCGGAAAACGGGACCCTCGAGGTGCGGGTCGACGACGACGGGCCCGGCATCGACCCCGGCGACCTACCCCACGTCTTCGAACGGCTGTACACGTCCCGGACCGCTCCGGGACGGAAGGTCGGTACCGGACTCGGTCTCGCCATCGTGCACGAGCTCTCCGCCGCGATGGGCGGCACCACCGACGTGCGCGCCCTCGACGGTCAGGGCACCCGCTTCGTCGTCAGGATCCCCGCCGTCTCCTGATGCGTCTCAGGCTTCGGCGCGGCGGCGGCCGCCGAGCGTGTACCAGACGTTGGCGGCGACGAGCCAAGATGCGTTGATCGCGACGGCGCGCCCGTCGCCCTTGAGCGCCCAGCCGGCCACGATCGCCGCCACCGCGAGATCGTGGGCGACGAGCCACTTCATCCGCCGTTCGCGCACGACCGGCACGAAGCGCAGGATCACAACAATTGCCGTCGGGTAGCCGAACGCGAACAGCACGGTCGCCGCCGCGTCGGTGCTCACGCTGGGTGTCGGTATCGCTTCGACGCGAGCGTGAGCCTGTGATCGTCCCAGCGGAGCTCGACCTCGGCGGGCGGTTCGACTTCATGGCGCACGTACCAGCGCAGAGCACCGGTGGAAGCGCTGCTCGTCACCGTCCCCACGACCTTGTCGCCGGCCACGATCTCCGCGCCCAGCGGCGGGCGGTCGCCCTCGGTCGCGGTGAGCCGCCGGAGGTACCGGTTCACGTGCCCGCGGGTGTCGATGCGGCACACGAGCTCCTGGCCGAGGAAGCAGCCCTTCGTGAACGAGACCGCGTCGCGCTCCAGGAACGCCTCCTGCGGGATCGTCGTCCCGTCCAGGTCGGATCCCTGCCGGGGAACGCCCGCCTCGATGCGCAGCGCCTCGTACCCGTCGCCGCTGCACGCTGCGAACGCCCGCCGCCGACGAGCCGGCCGGCGGCCGTGGCGACCGTCGCGGCCGGTCCGACGACGTCGAAGCCGTCGCCGCCCGGCCACGGCGCTCGCACGACGGCCGCGTCCTCGAGCGGGACGTGCGCGTGCGGCCCGTCCGGCACCGGGCGCCCAGCAGCGGACGCGGCGTCGACTGCGCTCGGCCCCCGCACCGCCTGAGCCCCCTCGCCGGTCCGGTCGGTCACGTCGCACTTCACGCGGATGCGGAACCGGTGCAGCGACGCCGCGAGCTGCTCGCCGAACCCCCCCTCACAGTCCAGCCACGCCTCGTCGCCGACGTGCAGGAGACGGAAGTCGACGTCGAGCTTGCCCTGCGGGGTGAGCAGGAGCGAGTGCACGCCCTGGCCGTCGCCGACCGCGTCGAGGTCCTGCGACACGAGGCTCTGGAGGAACGACAGGCGTCCGGCCCGGTCACGAGCACCACGCCGCGCTCGGATGTGTCGACCACCCCCACGTTCGTCCCGAGGGCTTCGAGCTCGTCTCGCAGGCTCATGGCATCCCGCTTCCGGTCTCCAGCGTGCCGAGCGGCGCGAGGTGCCGCGCCGCGGCCACCGCAGTCAACAACGCCTTGGCCTTGTTGTGGCATTCCAGGTCCTCGTCGTCGGGGTCGGAGTCGGCCACGACTCCGGCGCCGGCGGCGACGCTCGCCCGTCCGTCGCGCCAGAACATCGTGCGGATGGCGATCGCGGTGTCGAGGTTGCCGGAGAAGTCGAAATAGCCGACGACCCCCGCATACGGACCGCGCTTCACCGGCTCGAGCTCGTCGATGATCTCCATCGCCCGCACCTTGGGCGCGCCGCTGACGGTCCCGGCCGGGAACGTCGCCCGCAGCACGTCGACCGCGGTCTTCCCTTCGGCGAGATCACCCGAGACCTGGCTCGTCAGGTGCATCACGTGCGAGTAGCGCTCGAGCGTCATCAGCTCGTCGACCTGCTCGGTGCCGAAGCGCACGACCCGCCCGACGTCGTTGCGGGCGAGGTCGACGAGCATGACGTGCTCGGCGCGCTCCTTCGGGTCCTCGACAGCTCGGCGGCCATGCGGCGGTCGTGCTCCTCGGTCCGCCCCCGCCACCGCGTCCCCGCGATCGGTCGGCTGATCACTCGACCGTCGAGCACCTGCACCATCGGCTCGGGCGACGAGCCGACGATCGTCGCCTCGGGGTGGCGCAGGAAGTACATGTACGGCGACGGGTTGACCTGCCGGAGCACGCGGTACACGTCGAACGGCTCGAAGTCGCCCTCGAGGTCGAACCGCTGGGCCAGCATGACCTGGAAGATGTCGCCCGCGAAGATGTACTCGCGCGCCGCCTCGACCGCAGCCTGGAACAGCCCGCCCGCCATCGTCGAGCGGAACGCGGGCAGCTCGTCCAGCTGCTCCGGCGGCGGCAGCGACGGCGTGTACGGCAGCGGGCGGGCGAGCACGTCGACGTGCGCATCGAGGCGGGCTTGCGCATGGTCGTACGCCACACCGGCGTCATCCGCGCTCGCGCCCGGCGGGAGGAAGACGTTCTCGATGAGGAAGAGGCGCTGCCTGAAGTGGTCGAACGCGGTGACGTGACCGGTGAGCGACAGCACCGCGTCGGGGTAGCCCAGGTCGTCGGGCGGCACGTCGGGCAGGCGCTCGATCTCGCGCACGATGTCGTAGCCGAGATAGCCCGACCATCCCACCGTGGAACGGCGGGAGCTCGGGCATGGTCGGCGCCCGGTACCAGGCCAGGAGCGCTTCGAGCGCGGCGAGGACCCCCTGGTCGACGGGGCACGCCGGGTGGGGTCGCACCCGTGATCTCCACCCGCTGCCCGTGGGCGACGAGCGTGAGCGCGGGGTCACGGCCGATGAACGAGAACCGGCCCCAGCGCTCGGCGTGCTCGACCGACTCGAGCAGGAACCCGTCGCCGTCGACCGACGAGCTTCACGAACGCCGAGACGGGCGTTTCGAGGTCGGCGAGCACCTCGCGCCACACCGGGACGACGGTGTGGTCGCGCGCGAACGCGAGGAACTCGTCGCGTGTCGGGCTCGCTCACAACGTGCCGGGAGCGTCGCCGCCGCCGAAGGCCCGGAAGAAGCAGCTGTGCCGGCCGGTGTGGCATGCGCCGCGGCCCTCCTGCTCGACGACGATCAGCAGGGTGTCCATGTCGCAGTCGTAGTACGCGGCCCGCACCCACTGGCGGTCGCCGGACGTGTCGCCCTTGCGCCAGTACTCCTTGCGGCTCCGGCTCCAGAACCAGGTGCGGCCCTCGTCGAGCGTGCGCCGGAGGGCTTCCTCGTTCATCCAGGCCATCATGAGCACCTCGCCGGTCCCGTGCTCCTGGACGATCGCGGGCACGAGCCCGTCGGCGTCGAAGGCGACGGCGGCGAGCTCCTCGTCGGCGGCGCGATCGGTGTGGCGGTCGGCATCGAATAGCGAGAGTAGCCGTCGACTTTGGCGACTCCGGTCGCCTTTAGGATGACGCCGATGACACGGGAGGACATGAAGGCGCTCTGGGCGTCGCATTGCAGGTACGAGTTCGAGCTCCGTGACGTCGAAGGCGCGCTCGAGCACGATGGTCGACGACCCGTACCTCTGGAACATCCCCACGATGTGTGGCGGCCGCGGCCAGGAGGGCATGCGCCGCTACTACCGAGACAACTTCGTGGGCACGATGCCGGACGACGCCGCCATCTCGTCCGTCTCGCTCACCGTCGGCGACGATCAGATCGCCGAGGAGGTCATCCTCACGTTCACGCACGACCGCGAGATGCCCTGGCTCCTCCCCGGGGTCGCGCCGACCGGCCGCTCGGTCGAGATCCCGCAGCTCGCCGTGGTCGCGGTACGCGACGGCAAGATCGCCCACGAACACATCTGGTGGGACCAGGCCTCGGTGCTGGCCCAGGTCGGCCTGCTCGACCCGCAGCACGTCCCGGCCTTCGGCGCCGACACCGCCACCCGTCTGCGCGGCCTCCCGCCGTCGTGAGCGCGACTCCCCCCGTCGCGCCCCGCCGCCCGCCGTGCTCGCCGCGCACGGTGACGAGCGCGTCGACGACTGGTTCTGGCTCCGCGACCGTGACGACCCCGACGTGCGCGAGTACCTGGAGGCCGAGAACGCGTACACGCGCGACGTGATCGCGCCGCACAGAGCCGCTGCAGCAGCAGCTGTTCGAGGAGATCAAGAGCCGCGTGCAGGAGACCGACGCCGGCGCGCCGGTCCGCAAGGGACCGTACGAGTACTTCAGCCGCACCATCGAGGGCCGCCAGTACGGCATCCACTGCCGGCGTCCCGCTGGCACGCCCGGGCTCCCCGACCCGTTCGCGCCGCCCGGCACGCAGCCGGGCGAGGTGGTGCTCCTCGACCAGAACGAGCTCGCCGACGGCCACGACTACTTCGCCCTCGGCGGGTTCGCGGCCAGCCCCGACCACTCCCGGCTCGCGTACTCCGTCGACATGACCGGGGGCGAGCGCTACGAGCTGCGGTTCCGTGACCTCACGACCGGCGAGGACCTGCCCGACGTCGTCCCCGACGTGTACTACGGCCTGGCCTGGGCCAACGACGACCGCACGTCCTTCTACGTGCGTCCCGACGACGCGATGCGCCCGTGGCAGGTCTGGCGGCACACGCTCGGAACGCCCGCCGACGACGACGAGCTCGTGTACCAGGAGGACGACGACCGCTTCTACACGTCGGTCGGACGCACCCGCACCGGCCGCTACATCGTCGTCTCCATCGGGTCGAAGATCACCAGCGAGGTCTGGTTCGTCGACGCCGACGATCCCGGACGGCGCGCCGCGGCTGGTCACGCCGCGTCGGGAGGGCGTCGAGTACGACGTCGAGCACCACCGTTCCGCCGACCACGGCGACCGCTTCTTCGTCCTCACGAACGACGACGGCGCCGAGAACTTCAAGCTCATGGTCGCGCCGGTCGAACGCCCGGGCCGCGACCACTGGCTGGAGGTCGTGCCGCACCGCGCCGACGTCCGCCTCGAGGCCGTCGACGCCTTCGCGGATCACCTCGTGCTGCTCCGAGCGAGCCGAAGGGCTCGAGCGGATCGTCGTACGACGCCTCGCCGACGACGACACCCACGTCGTCGCGATGCCCGACCCCGTGTACTCGGCCGGCGTCGGCGCCAACCCCGAGTTCGACACGCGAACGCTTCGCTTCGACTACACGTCGCTCGTTACGCCCGTCTCGAGCTACGACTACGACCTCGACGCCCGCGAGCGGACGCTCGTGAAGCGCCAGCAGGTCCCCGGCTACGACCCCGACGCGAGTACGAGTCGCATCGCCTCTGGGCGACGGCACCGGACGGGCGTCCGCGTCCCGTTCTCGATCGTGCACCGCCGCGGACTGCCGCACGACGGCACCGCGCCGGCGGTGCTGTACGGCTACGGCTCGTACGAGATCTCGATCGACCCGTCGTTCTCCGTGGCGCGGGTGAGCCTCCTCGAGCGCGGCGTCGTGTTCGCGATCGCGCACATCCGCGGCGGCGGCGAGCTCGGCCGCCACTGGTACGAGGACGGCAAGCTCGAGCGCAAGCCCAACACCTTCACCGACTTCATCGCCTGCGCCGAGCATCTCATCGCCGAGGGCTACGCCGCGCCTGACCGCCTGGCGGCACGGGGCGGGAGCGCCGGCGGGCTGCTGATGGGTGCGGTCGCGAACCTCAGGCCCGACCTCTTCCGGGCGATCGTCGCCGAGGTGCCGTTCGTCGACAGCCTCACCACGATCCTCGACGAGACGCTGCCGCTGACGGTGACCGAGTGGGAGGAGTGGGGCAACCCGGTCGCCGACCCCGAGATCTACCAGGTCATGAAGTCGTACTCGCCGTACGACAACGTCGAGGCGAAGGCCTACCCCGCGATGCTCGTCACCGGCGGGCTCAACGACCCCCGGGTGCAGTACTGGGAGCCGGCGAAGTGGGTCGCGAAGCTGCGCATGATGAAGACGGACGATCGCCCGCTGCTGCTGAAGACCGAGATGGGCGCGGGCCACGGCGGTCCGTCGGGCCGCTACGACGCCTGGCGTGACGAGGCGTTCGTCCTCGCGTTCCTCCTCGACCAGCTCGGCGTCGTCTAGCCGGGCATCGGCAGGATCGCGGCGAGCTGGCGGCTCTGCGCGAGGAGCACGCCGTCTCGACTCCAGATCTGCCCGTCCTCTTCGAGGAAGCCCTCGGCGACGACGTTGGTGCGGAAGTCCGCGAGCACGTAGTCGTCGGGCTTGGCGTCCGCGAGCGGGAGCGACGAGCGGAAGTGGATCGTGAGGTCCACGGTCGGGACGATGATCTGCTCCTCGACCCGACCGAAGACGGCGGGGATGACGGCGTCCGTGATCGCGGCGGCGACGAGCCCGTCCACCACTCTGCCCTCGGGGAGCCGGATCCAGCGTGTGATCACCGCCTCACCCGTCGCCTCGAGCGGAAAGCCGCCGCGCACGATCCGGTTCTCCCAGCGCAACGCGATGTCGGGGATGAACGGGTCGTCGGCCGGCACCTCGACGACCTCGCTGTGTTCGGGCGGGGACGCGGCGGGCGGCTGCAGGTCGGCGAACTCCGGGCCCGGTCGCGCCTGCGAGAACGCGGCCAGCGCCAGCCCGATGAGCTTGCCGTCCTGCGTGAGGCGCGCCGAGCACGACGTGAGTGACCGGCCGGCGCGCTCGATCGTCGTGGCAATCTCGAGCGCACCCTCAGCAGGCGGCGCCGCGTAGTGCACGGTCAGCGACCGCGGCGCTCGGTCGGCGTCCCCGACCGCCTCGGTGAGCGCCCGCAGCACGATCGCGGCCAGGTATCCCCCGTTGGGTCCTCGATGCACCCACCACGCCCGGTCGAGCCGGCTCTCGTAGCGCCCGTCACCGAGCGGGTGCACCGCGGTCTCGCGATCGAAGTCGAATGTCCCCACCATGGGCGGTGGAGCCTACGCTGCGCGCGATGCCCGAGCAGATGCGCCTGACCACCGCCGATGGCGTCACGCTCGAAGCCGAGCTCGCGCTTCCCGACGCCCCGCCGCGCTGCGGCCTGGTCCTCTGCCATCCGCACCCGCAGTACGGCGGGACGATGCGCTCGATCGTGATCAGCGCACTGTTCGACGCGTTCCCGCCGCGAGGCGTCGCGTGCCTGCGCTTCAACTTCCGCGGCGTCGAGGGCAGCGAGGGCACGCACGACTTCGGCAACCTCGAGCGCGTCGACGCCGAGGCCGCGGTCAGTGCACTGCGCGAGCGCCTCTCTCCCGGGACGCCCCTGATCCTGACCGGGTGGTCGTTCGGCGCCGACATGGCGCTCTCGGTACGAGACCCGCGTGTCGACGCGTGGATGGCGATCGCGCCTCCGGTCGTGGTGGTGCACGACATCGACGGGCTCGCCGGCGATCCCCGGCCCAAGCTCCTCGTGCTGGCCCAGCACGACGAGTACCGCGACCCCGCCGAGGTCACGGAGCTCGCCGAGCCCTGGGCCAACACCGACGTGCACGTCGTCGGAGGTGCGTCGCATTTCTTCGTCGGGCGCACCGACCGCCTCGTCGAGCTCGCGGCCGGCTACGTGGACCAGCTCGCGCCCGTGCCGAGCGTCTGAGCTACATCTTCGCCAGGCCGATCCCGTCGCCATCCGGCGGCTTGGAAATACCTCCGCCGACGCCCCGGCCCTCGCGGTCGATGTCGACGATCCCGTAGTCCGTCGGGGTCGGGGAGTCGATTCTCCAGCCTCGCACGCAGGCGGCACCGGTTGCTCGGTTTGGTGTGCGGTGCCGGCGTCGGGGCGTCGATCGCGACCATGGCGATGCTCTACGACCCGAGCGACCCGTCCCGCGCCTATTACGGCACCGACGGACGCGCTACTTGCTGCTCATCGGCGCCGGCCTCGCGCTCGTCCTGAGACGCTGGAGTCCCGGCGGGGCGCGACGCGCCGGACCGTCAACGCCCTCGGTCTGGCCGGTGCGGCCGTGTGCTCGTGTTCTGGATTTGGGTCCCCGATACGGCGGCGTGGATGTACCGCGGCGGGTACGCCGTCTTGGGGTCTGTGTCGCGGCCGTCATCACGTCGGCGGTGCAGCCCCGGTCGGTTCGGGCTGCGGTCGTTCCTCTCGCTCGGGCCCCTTGTCTGGATCGGACGCATCTCCTACGGGCTGTATCTGTGGCACTGGCCGGTCATCGTCGCGGCGTCACCGGCACGGACCGGCCTCGACGGACCATCCCTCACCGTCGTGCGCGTCGGGCTGACATTCGTGTTCGCCACCGCGCCCTTCTACCTGGTCGAGCAGCCCATCCGGCGGGGTGCACTCCCGCGGGCGGTGGGCGTTGGCGATGTCGCCGTCGGCATTCGTCGCGACGGGCGTGGTCGTCCTGGTCGCCACCGCCGGCGCCGCGCCGCCGCCGCGTACCTCCAGAGGGGTCCGAATCAGCTCACGTCGCGTGCGAGCAGCTCCCGCAGCCGGACTCTCAACCGGCGCCGCCGCAAGCCGCGCTCGCCACCCCCACCGGCGTCGCGCGACCGCGCCCCTGCCGCGGCGCATCTTGCTCGTCGGCGACTCGTTGGCCGAGAGCCTGCTCGACGCGGTTCCAAGACGCCGCCGCCGAACAGGGCGTGCAGCTCTACGGCGCGTCCGTACCGGGCTGCGGCATCCTCGGCGGCCAACCCGTCGACCTCAGCGGTGCCCCGTACAAGTGGTCGGCGGCGTGCGAGCGGGTGATCCCGAGGTACCAGAACGACCGGCTCGCACAGATCCGTCCGGACGTCGTGATCTGGCTCAGTGGGTGGGACCGGGACTGCGCTCGTGAACGGCCAGCAGGTGAGCCCGACGACGATGTCGGGACGTGTCGTGTTCGCAGGGCTCATCGACGAGGCCGCGACGCGGCTCACATCGACCGGCGCCCGGCTCGTGATGATGACCGTTGCGCCCGGCCCCGAGCGACCAGAACCCCGACCCGCCCCCGGACCGGACGTTCGAGCCTATGAACCGCATGTTGCGCGACTACGCGCAGGCGCACGCCGACCACACGTCCGTGGTCGACCTGGCCGAACTGCTGTGCCCGAGCGGCCACCAACCATGCCCGGAGGAGATCTCCGGTGTGCGACCCCGGCACCGCGACGGCAACCATCTCGAGCGCGATACCGCGGGCTGGGTCGCACGGCAGCGCATGCCGCAGGTGATGGCGGCGACGCCGGGATCGGCGCATCGACGCCGCCGCTCCGCGCCGGCGACCGCGAACGTGCTCGGTGGGCAAGCGCGAGTCAAACCTGGAGGGCGCGGCGAGCCGTTAGGCCTGCGCTTGCACCCCGGCCTGCATCGGGGCGAGGCCGTGACGCTCGAGGAGTGTCTGCCGGCGCTCGACGATCGCCTGCCATTCGGCGAACTCGTGGTCGTAGTGAGCTCGATCGCCTTCCTCGTAGGCGTGCTCGAGCTCGTCGAAGGCGGTGTCCTCGGCATCCAAGAGCTGCCGGTACCGCTGCAGGAATCCTTCGTCGACCACCCCGTTCGCCTCGGTCATGCGACCCCCTTCGCGTCTAGCGCGGCGCCGGCCGACGCCGCCCTGGCCGACGGTACCCCGACTGGGCCGCCGCTGCCGCCTGGTCAGGTGACGGCGGCGAGCGCCTCGGCGACGTCGAAGCGTCCCTCGTAGATCGCGCGCCCGACGATCGCGCCGGCCAGCGCCCGATCGCCGGCGCGCAGGCCGCGAACGCGACAAGATCCTCCAGCGCGCCGACGCCGCCGCTCGCGATCACGGGGAGGGTGGTCGCCTGCAGCACGGCACCGAGCTGGTCGAGATGGGGACCCGCCATGGTGCCGTCGCGGCCGATCTCCGTGACCACGAGCGCCGCCGCCCCGCTCGTCTCGAGCTGCCCCGCGACTTCGAGGAGATCTTCGCCGGTCGAGTCGATCCACCCCCGCACGGCGACCTCGCGGCCGCGGGCGTCGAGCCCGACGGCGACCTTTCCCGGGTGGAGCGTCGCGAGCTCCTCGACGAGCTCCGGCCGCTCGATCGCACCCGTGCCCACGACGACCCGCGCCGCGCCCGCCGCCAGGAGATCGCCACCGGCTTCGACGCTCCGGACGCCTCCGCTGGCCTGGATGTCGGCACGAGACGGCGGCGCAGATCGCCTCGACGACGGCGAGATTGACACGCTCGCCGGTGCGGGCGGCGTCGAGGTCGACGACATGGATCCACCGCGTGCCGGCGGCGGCGAAGGCATGCGCCACACGCACGGGGTCGTCGCCGTACACGGTCTCGGCCGCGAAATCGCCTCGGTGCAGCCGGACGACCTGCCCGCCGCGCAGGTCGATCGAGGGATACAGGTCGAAGGGCACCCGCCTACAGGGCGCCTTTCGTCGACGGCACGCCGGTACCTTCGATCTTCACCGCGTCGCGCAAGCTGCGGGCGACGCCCTTGAACGACGCCTCGATGATGTGGTGACCGTTCTTGCCCGCGAGGGAACGCATGTGCAACGTGATCCCGGCCGCGAACGCGAACGCGCGCCAGAACTCCTCGGTCAGCTGCGGATCGAACGTCCCGATCCACTCGGACTTCGGATCGACCTCGTAGACGAGGAAGGGTCGCCCGGACAGGTCCAGCGCAACCTGGACGAGCGCCTCGTCGAGGGGCACGACCGCGCTGGCGAAGCGGCGCACGCCGGCCTTGTCGCCCAGCGCGTCCTTGAACGCGGTGCCCAGCACGATGCCGACGTCCTCGATCGTGTGGTGCGTGTCGATCTCGAGGTCGCCCTCCGCCTCGATACGGAGGTCCCAGCCGCCGTGCTTGCCGAGCTGCTCGAGCATGTGGTCGAAGAACGGGATCCCGGTCGACGCGCTCGACTGGCCCGTGCCGTCGACGTCGAGCGTGAGCTCGACCTTGGTCTCCTTCGTCTCGCGGTGCTGCTGCGACGACCTGCTCATGCGACTCTCACCTCCTCGACAGCCTCGCGCAGCGCGGCGAGAAACGTGTCGTTCTCTTCGGGTGTGCCGATCGTGATCCGCAGGCACTCGGCGAGGAGTGGCCAGCTCGAGAAGTCGCGCACGAGGACGCCGCGGTCGACGAGGCGCTGCCAGAGCGCGTGGCCGTCGTCTTGCGCGCGGAGCAGGATGAAGTTGGCCCCGGAGGGATAGACGGTGACCCCCTCGACCTTGTCCAGCTCGGCGTGGAGCCGTTCACGCTCCCGGACCAGGAGCGCGACCCGCTCGTCCATCTCGGGCCCGTAGCGCAGGGCCAGCACACCCGCGAGCTGGGTCGGCACGGCCAGGTGGTACGGGAGCACGACCTTCTCGAGCTCCTCGACCACCCACGGCGGTGCGACACAGAAGCCGAGGCGCAACGCCGCCATCGACCACACCTTCGAGTACGTGCGGGCGACGATCAGCGGCCGGTCGTCGCCGACCAGCTGGATCGCGCTCCGGTCGGCGAACTCTCCGTAGGCCTCGTCGACGACGACCAACCCGTCGGTCGCGCCGAGGAGCGCCTCGACCGTGGTCTCGGGCTCGACGGTGCCGGTGGGGTTGTTGGGGCTGCATAGAAAGACGAGCGCGGGTCGGTGCTCGGCGAGGAGCGCGCGGGCGGCCGCGGCGTCCACCGTGAAGTCGGCCGTGCGTTCCCCCACGACCACAGCGGTCCCCGTGATGCGCGCGATGTGCGAGTGCAAGGCGTACGTCGGCTCGAAGACCGCCGCGGTCCGGCCGCCGCCGCCGAACGTGAGCAGCACCGTCTGCAGCACCTCGTTCGAGCCGTTGGCGCAGAACAGCCGCTCGAGCGGCTGGTCGAGCTGATCGGCGAGCGCGGTGCGCAACTCGCGCGCGTCGCGATCCGGATAGCGGTTGAGGGGGGTATCGCGGAGCGCGTCCAGCCAGGCGCCGACGAACTCCTTCGGCGGTGCGTACGGGCTCTCGTTCGTGTTGAGGCGAACAGGCACGTCGAGCTGCGGCGAGTGGTACCCCTCGAGGGCGCGTAGATCGTCGCGTGGCGACAGACGTCCGACCATCGCTAGGTCCCGCGCAACTCGACCGACCGTCCGTGCGCGTCGAGCCCCTCCATCTCGGCGAACGCTTGGACGTACGGCGCGACCCGCGCGAGGGCGGCCTGGTCGAGCGTCACGACGTGGACGTGTTTGCGGAACGTGTCGACGCGCAGCGCACTGGCAAAACGCGCCGTGCGCGCCGTCGGCAACACGTGGTTGACACCCGCCACGTAGTCGCCGACCGCGGCCGGCGACCACGGTCCGCAGAAGACGGCTCCGGCGTTGCGAACGAGCGGAACCAGGGATTCGGGGTCGGCAGTGATCAGCTCCAGGTGCTCGGGTGCGATTGCATTCGCGGCCTCGACCGCCATGTCGGGGGCTTCGACCAGAAACGTACGGCCCCCCGACTGCAAGGTGGCTTCGATCTCGGCGCGACGCGGTGCTTCGGCCGTGAGCTTGCCGACGGCGTCGTCGACTGCGTCCGCGACCGCTTCGTCCCAGGTCACGAGGATGGCGGCGCCGTCGGGGCCGTGCTCGGCCTGGGCGACGAGATCGGCCGCGACCATCGCGGGATCGGCCGTCTCGTCGGCCACGACGACGAGCTCCGAGGGCCCGGCGAGCGACTCGATGCCGACGATCCCGGCGACCTCGCGCTTGGCGGCGGTGACATACCTGTTGCCGGGACCGACGATGACGTCGACGGGCCGGATCGTCTCGGTGCCGTACGCCAGGGCGGCGATCGCCTGCGCACCGCCGACCCGGTACACCTCGTCGACGCCGACGAGGGCGGCGGCGGCCAGCGTTGCCTGGGGGACGCGCCCGTCAGGATCGGGAGGCACGCACAGCGCGATCTCCGGGACGCCCGCCACGCGTGCGGGGATCGCGGTCATGAGCACGGTCGACGGATAGGTGGCCCGGCCACCCGGCACGTACAACCCGGCTCGATCAACGGGCACGACGAGCTCGCGGAGGAGCACGCCGTCCCGCTCGAGGCGCACGTCGTCCCCCAGCTGAGCTTCGTGGTAGGCGGAGACTTCCTGCCGCGCGTACTCGAGGGCAGCGCGGAAGTCGGCGGGAGCGTCGTCCAGCGCGGCGAGCAACTCGTCATCCGGCACTCGCAGCTCGTCGATCGTGCAGCCGTCGAACTGCTCGGTCAGGTCATGCAGTGCCGCGTCGCCACGGCCCCGAACCTCGGCGATGATCGCTCGCACGCCCTCGACTGCGGACGTGTCAACGGCGTCCCCACGCGCCGTCAACGGGCTGAGGTCGGCGTTCGTGCCGCGAAGATCGAGTCTGGAGAGCATCAGGGATCGGACCATCGTAACCATCGCCCCCTGGCCGGCTGTCCGAATTGCCCGCCTCCGCCGAACGCGTGAAGGTTGGCCTCGTGTCCGCGTCGTCCGATCTCGCCGAGCTGTCCACGGTGCGCTCGCAGCTCGAGGACCTCGCGCAGCGCGTCGAGGCGGTCGCCGACCGGTACGAGAACACGGCCGACTCGCAGATCGCGTCAGACCTCTACGCAGCCGAGCGGACGCTTGTCAGCGCGCGGCGCGCGGTCGACAAGGCCATCGGCGCCCTCGGCGACCTCGCCCGCTGAGAACTCGGCGCGCCAAGGCGCGGCCGGCGCATGTTCCTGGCCCGAACGTACCGACACAAATGCCCCGATAGCGGCTTTCGTCAACTGCTCGACCTGAAACTGCGCTCCCTTTGCGCGGATCTCTCGTAACAGGTGCGCCTGAGAATGCGCTTATGCTCTCGACCGTTCCGTCAAGCAGGCGGCGGGCCCAAACCGCAGCGCCCCACGCTCGATCTCGAGTCTGGAGTGACTGCCCATCGCTCTCCGCTCACGGGGCGATGGGGTCGCGACAAGGGAGCACGGGGTACCCCACGATGTGCGACCCTTCGCGATGACCTCCCGAACGGAGTCACCCGATTTCGACGCGAACCTCGAGCAAGAGCTCGAGCAGCTCCGGCGGATTCAGACGGTCACCGAGGCTTCACTCGCTCACCTCGAGATCGACGAGCTCCTCGACACCTTGTTGGACCGGGTGCGCGAGATCCTCGACGTCGACACCGCGGCCATCCTCCTGATCGACCGCGCCGCACGCGAGATGGTCGCGACTGCCGCGAAGGGCATCGAGGAAGAGGTTCGCAGCGGCGTACGCATTCCGATCGGTCAGGGCTTCGCGGGGCGAATCGCCGCTGAGGGAAGCGCGGTGATCCTGGAGAAGGTAGATCACACGAATGTCCTTAACCCCATCCTCTTGGACATCGGTATCCACTCCTTGCTCGGCGTCCCCCTCATCGTCGACGGCGACACGATCGGCGTGCTGCATGTCGGGACGCTCGGAACGAGATCGTTCTCGGACCGGGACGCCGAGCTGCTGCAGCTCGTCGCCGACCGGGCGGCGCTCGCGATCAACGCCCGCTTGCTCAAGCAAGAACGCACGGTTGCCGGTGCGCTCCAACGCAGCCTTCTGCCGCGCCTGCCCGAGATCAGCGGACTGGAGATCGCCGCCCGCTACGTCCCGGGACACGATCGTCTCGTCGGTGGTGACTGGTACGACGTCTTCGAGCTCCCGACGGGTCGTGTTGGTGCCGCGATCGGTGACGTCGTCGGGCATGGTCTTCGCTCGGCAACGGTGATGGGGCGCATCCGCAGCGCCTTACGCGCGTACGCGCTCGACGCGGACGATCCCGCGGCCGTGCTGACGCGCCTCGACGACATGGTGTGCCATTTCGAGCCCGACGAGATGGCCACGGTGCTCTACGCCGTCTTCGACCCCGCGCGCCGCCAGATGACGTGCTCGGTGGCCGGTCACCCGTTGCCTCTGATGACGTTGCCGACCCGCGAGGCGCAAATGATCGAGGCGTGCGTCGACCCGCCGATCGGGAGTGACGCAGCCGCGCCCCGACGCGCGACGGAGTTTGCCGTGCCCGAGGGCGCGACGATCTACTTCTTCACGGACGGACTCGTGGAGCGACGCGGAGAGCACATCGGCATCGGTCTCGAGCGGCTTCGCCAGACGGCGATTCCGGGATCTCCGCGTCGCGGGTGCACGAGGCTCGTGGCACAGCTCTTGAGCGGCCCTCAGCCCGACGACGACGTCGCGGTGCTCGCGCTCCACGTCCGAGCGCCGAGCCGAGAGCTCTCGTAATTCGGCTCAGTAGTTGTCGAAGAGGTAGGGACGAGGGCCGGCGAACGCGGCGTCGAGCATGTCGAGATCGCGGGGACCGGCGTGGTGCAGGAGGCCGGCCGCTTCGAGGACCGCCGCCGTCGACCAACCTGTGTACAGCGACGCAAGGGCATTGACCGAGAGGTGAACGTCGCCCGTGCCCCCGGGGCTCAGCTTGCCCTCGCCGTCTACGACGCGGAGCACGAAGCGGCCGTCGTTCCACGGCGCGACCCGATCGGCGAGCTGGAGGTGCACCTCGGCCCGGACGCCGGCCGGGTAACCGCGGGCGGCGATCGCGCCGGCGGCATCGACCATGCGGGTCATCCAGTGGTTGGCGCCGACGAACTCGACGACCTGCTCGGGGAGCAGAAGCGTCAGGGCGTCGAGCGGCATCGCGAGCACGGTGACCTTTTCGACCTGGGCCACGTGCGATCCGACGTTTCGCCAGAGCGTCACCGCGGCGCGCGCGTCGGCGGCGACGAGCTCGTGGACCGTGATACCAAACCCCCACTGCCGGCTGGTCTGATGCTGGTCGTACACGACGTAGCCGTCGATCTGGGTGTCGGCGTCGTAGACGTAGAGATACCGATGCGGACGATCCAGCGCGGTTCGGTCGGCGCGCCACCGCACGTCGTCGCGATCGACGGCCCCGTTGATGGACGGCGCGACGCGCTCGTAGCACTCGCGCACGGCGTCGAAGTCGGGGGCCCGGCCCGGCCGGAGACATTCGGGCTCGCCCGGTGGCAGCGCGGCGAGTGACGCGGTCGGCACGCGCCTCACACCGAACTCACCTCCGATCTCCCAGCCGAGCCCGCGGTAGAAGCGTGTCGTCGCCGGGTGCAGCGTGCTGATCACGAGACCCTGCTCGTGCATCCGTTCGAGGGAGCGGGCGAGCAAGCGGGGCGCGATCCCCCGGCCCCGCTGGTCGGGCCGCACGGCGACCGACGCAACCGCCCCCATCGGGACGGAGCGACCGCCGAAGAACTGGCCCCAGGGCATGACCTCGGTCGTGCCGACGAGCTCCCGGCCGCTCCACGCGCACAGGAAGTCGCCCATGCGCTTGGACCCCCGCCACGGCTCCTTTCGCTCCGGCGGGCTCGTGAAGGCCTCGCTGCAGAGCGCGAAGACGTCCTCGGCCTCCTCGTCCCGCGGCGCGCGGATCTCGATGTCCAATTGGCCTCCTGTCGCCGTCGCAAGCTCCGGCTCGTACTACATCGGTCGCCCTCGCAAGCTCGGGCTCCCGCTTCGGCGGTCGGCGACGCCGCCGCCTTCGCGGGGAACGGACGGCAAAGCCGCCGTTCCCCGCCGCCGATGGTAAGCGGACCGGGACGCGGTCAGCCGGGTTGCGCGACGCAGCGGACGGCTTCCTGCGCGCCGCACGGCAGCGGCGGGCCGAGCTGCACGCTGGTCAGCGGAACCATGGGCAGCATGATCCGTGACGGCGTGTCGGGCCCCTGGAGCACCGTGTTGACGCCCGGCGCGCTACGCGGCACGTACGCGTAGAAGCTGTCGACGAAAGGCGGCGTGTGGACCTTGACCGAGACGCGGTGCCCGGCCCGGAACACGTGCCCGACGGGCCACACCTCCACCAGGTACTCGTAGGTCTGGCCGGGCGTGATGTTCGTCGGGTTCGTGTGCGGCCGGTGCGGGCGGTAGATGCGACCGTCGGGCGTGTGGTCGCTCTGCGAGTCGTCTACCACGCGGTGACTCGCTCGCAGCACGCCGCGTTGCAGATACGTGCGGCTCCCGTCGGGGCCCTCGTCGACGAGCTCGACGAACAGCTCGGTGTCGGGGGCGGTGCTCTGCAAGAACAGTGTCGCCGTGATCGGCCCCGCGATGGCGGTGTCGGCCGCAACGGGTTCGCTGCGGTACGAGAGCTCGTCCGGCCCCGCGGCAGTCGTCAGGGGCGGCCCGACATCGCCGCCGGCCTGGTACGACCAGAACTGCCGCTTCGTGCCGGTGACGTACGGCTGCGGTGACTCCTCAGCCGTCGGCGCGGAGGTTGTCAACGAGCCGTCACCGTGGAGGTACCAGTCCGTCCAGCTGGTGTCTGGCAGCGGGAACGTCTTGGCGTCCTTGCGTCCGTTCGGGACCAGCAGCTCCTTCTCGGTCTGCGTCTCCTCGTCGACCTGCGTCTCCTTGTGCGTCTCGAAGAGAACGCTGACCGACGAGCGCGCCTGCTCGAGGTTTCCGAACCCGCCGTTCACGCCGCGCACCCACTGGTCGAGCCACGCCTTGCGGTCGTTGCGGATGTCGGGCACGCCGTAGTCGGCCGTGCTCTCGGTGTTGTGGTCGCCCACCATGAAGCCGGTGATGCCGCCGTACGAGTGGCCGAGAAGGCCGACGGCACCGTTCGACCACGGCTGGTTCGGGATCCAGTTGTCGATGATCTCCTTGCCGTCGAGGGCCGAGCGCCACGAGAACAGGTCGAACTCGCCGCTCGAGCAGCCCGTCCCGCGCACCGACGCGTGCACGGTCACGTACTCGCCGTCGAGCAGGTCCGTGAGCTGGCGGCTGTCGTCAACAGGAACCGGGGTACCCGGCGGGACGCCGACATCTTTGGCGAGTGTCCCGCCGTTGGCGGAACCGCCGTCGTACCCCGACATCTCGAAGACCGTTGGGTAGCGCAACCCGGGGACGTAGTTCGTGGGCATGCGAACGTTCACCGCGATCGACGCGCCATCGCTCATCGTGACGTAGCCGGTCGGCGCCGCCGTCGCGACGTCGGGCCGGGCCGCGACGCTCAGCGGACCGACCAGCGCCAATCCCGCCACGACGCCCACCAGACGGCGAACCGGTCGACTCCCCCGCACCCGGGTTTCCCTCCCCTTTGCGAGCTTCGTACGATTGGTACGAAGTGGGAAAAAGTATCCCATTTGCCCACGGCGAGGGGCAAGACGAGGCTGCTCGCGTCACCCCAAGAGGCGATACGAGGAGCGCAGCGACGTTCCCCGGTCCCCAGTAGCGACAACGTCGTACTCGCCTGCCGGGTCGCCGTCGGTCCGGTAGCTGGTGTTCACGGAGCCGTCTTGCGCGGCAGTGTGGGGAGATCCGGTGAAGGTCCTACCGCCGGGGCCCACGACCTGGAAGGTGACGGACTCACCGACTTTCGCCCCGGTCACGGTGAAGGTGAAGACCATGCCGGTGATCCCATCGGGTGGCGTCACGGTCAGACCCGCGGGCGGCGAAGGTGGGATCTGCAGCACCTGTCCCTCGGTCAAGCGGTCCCCGCCGCCGAGTTGATTGGCAGCGTCGATGGCTGCGCTCGACACTCCGAAGAATCGGGCGATCGCGGTCAACGTGTCCCCCCGCTTCACCTGATAGGTCATCGGCGCCGTCGTGGGAACAGGAGCGGTCGTAGCGGGCGGCTTCGCGGCGGCCTTCTCGGCCTGAGCTGATCGTCCGGTCTCTGTGCTTGCTGCGCCGCAACCGGCCAGGACCACGACACCGCCGGCGGCCACCACGCGCGCCAGGCACCCTCTCCTACCCAACCACGCCCGCGCTGCTGATGTACCGATCACCCTTGCAAGACCTACTGACGGACTTCGACGCTCGACGCGCGTGCGGACATGATGCCCCAATCTGACCATGCGCAACCGTCAGGCGTTACCAAGGCGCGCCACACCCACGCGACGAGTGTCCGAATTATCACGCCGTCGGTGTCCAGCGCCGGGCATCGAGTCAGACCTTGAACGCCGAGGGGCAGATGTCGTTGAGGATGCACACGTCGCATTGCGGCTTGCGTGCCTTGCAGACCCGTCGCCCGTGCAGGATCAGGCGCAGCGACAGCGCGCCGCGCTCCTCCGGCACCACGATGCTGTTCAGGTCGAGCTCGATCTTCACCGGGTCGGTCTCGTTCGTGAGCTTCAGCCGGTGGACCAGGCGCATCACGTGGGTGTCGACGGGGAGGCCCGGCAACCCGAACGCGACCGACCGGACCACGTTGCCGGTCTTGCGGCCGACGCCCGGCAACGAGTCGAGTTGGTCGATGTCGCTCGGAACCTCTCCGCCGAAGCGCTCCTCGACGACCCGCGCCATGAGGATCAGGCTCTTCGCTTTCGAGCGAAAGAAACCCGAGGCGTGGATGAGCTTCTCGACCTCGTCCGGGTCGGCGTGCGCGAGGTCGGCCGGCGTCGGGTAGCGCTCGAAGACCGCCGGGGTGATCTTGTTGACAGTTTCGTCGGTCGACTGCGCGGAGAGGATCGTCGCCACGAGCAGCTGGTACGGGTTGTCGAACTCCAGCGCGCAGAGCTCCTTCGCGGTGCCGGGGTACTCGGCGGCGAGACGCTGCACGACCTCCGCCGCGCGCTGCTTCGCCCCTCGCGGCCGCGCCATCAGCCGAACGTATCGCGGGCCGCAAGTACCCTCGGCGGGCGTGATCGAGACGCGCCTCCTGCAGCCCGTCACGCCGGCCGATCTCGTGACGGTGACCCGGCTGCACGACGACGTCGAGGCGGTCGACGGCCATCCATCCCTGGGCGATGCCGTCTGGCGCGACCTCGACCAGCCGCTCGAGCCGGCGTCCGCCGGGATCCTGGCAACCGACGACGGCCGGGCGGTCGGCTTCGCATACGTGTACCGGAGCGACAGCTTCTCCCCGCCCCACTGGGCCGCCGGCATGGTCGTGCACCCGGGGGTACGCGGCGGCCCCGGCGTCGAGGTTGCACTGCTCGAGCGGGCCGTCGAGCACGTTGCCGCGGCGGGCGGTGGTCTCGTCGTGCTCTGGGTCTTGGAACCGGACCGGACCGACGACGAGGCTGCCGCCGGGGCCGGCTTCCGCCACCAACGGGACCTCCTCCAGCAACGCGTCCCGCTGCCGCTCGGCGAGGAGCCGAGGTGGCCGCCCGGTGTGGAGGTGCGGCCCTTCGTGCCCGGACAGGACGACGCCGCCTGGCTGACCGTGAACAACCGGGCGTTCGCCGATCACCCCGAGCAGGGTGGCTGGGTGGAGGCGACGCTCGAGCGGCGCATCGCCGAGCCATGGTTCGACTCGAAGGGCTTCCTGCTCGCGTTCGACGCCGACGGGCTGGCCGGGTACTGCTGGACGAAGGTCCACCCCGCGACCGACGCCGATCCCGAGCTCGGCGAGATCTTCGTGATCGGCGTCGACCCGTCCCGCCAGGGCTCGGGGCTGGGGAAGGCGCTGGTCGTCGCGGGGCTGTCGCACCTCGCCGACCGGGGCATCCTCACGGGCATGCTCTTCGTGGACGGCGACAACGAGGCCGCTCTGCGCCTCTACGCGTCCCTCGGGTTCACGACCCATCGAATGGACCGGGCGTACGAGCGCGAGGTCGCGCCGAGCTGACGCTCCGGTGCACACACGGTCTCGGCATGGGCCACAATGGGCTTCGTGAACGAGCGGAAGTTCCTGAACCAGGCCCAGCCCCAGACCCTCGTGCTGGCCACGCTGCTCCTCTACATCAACGCCGCCTTCGGCCTGCTGTTCGGCGTGATCGCGACGAGCCTCCTGCTCGGCCTGGCGACGATCGTCGGGCTCGCCATCGGCGGGTACGGAATCGCCAACGAGTGGAAGTGGGCGTACGCGGTCGCCGTCGCCGCCGCCATCCTCCAGCTCATCATGCTCCTGGCCGTGTTCGGCGCCGAGGTGATCAACTTCCCCGTGATCATCACGCTGCTCTTCGACGGCGCGCTGGTCGGCCTGCTCCTCCACCCCGAGAGTCGCTCGTACCAACGCATCTGGTTCAAGTACCGCCCAACTCGGCGAGAAATCCCGGAAACCGTTGCCGCGTAACGGTTCTCGCTCCACCGGGGTCTCGCTCTACCGCCCGGGGAGCGGCTATCGCCTGACTCCGTGGTACCCGAGGACTGGCCCGACCTGCGTTCGTCGTTCGTGCTCGGCATGAAGGTCGCCCGCCGGTCGCCGGCGACGATCGCCACCTACCTGCACGGCTGCGACGCCTACGCCGCCTGGCTGGCTGACACCACGCCCGGCCGCGGCGTCGAGCAATCGTCTCCGGACGACCTGCGCGGCTACCTGGTGTCGCTCAAGGAACGCGGCCTCGCGGACAACTCGATGGCGACGCACCATCGCGGCCTGCCGCGCGTTGTTCAAGTTCATGATGTCCGAGGAGATCATCGCGACGAATCCGATGGCCGCCGTTGCGGCACCGACGATCACCGCGTTCGACGTCTGGCACGTACGCCGATTCGTGATGCCCGGCTCGATCCTCGGCCTCTCGCCGATCGAGTACGCCCGCCAATCCATCGGTCTCGGCCTCGCCACCGAACAATTCGGCGGGCAGTTCTTCGGTGACGGCGCCGTACCGTCCGGCATGTTGACAGCGGACGGCAAGTTGACACCCGACCAGGCGAGCGAGCTCCAAACGCAATGGACGATCAGCCACGGCAAACGCCGCAAGACCGCGGTGTTGGGCGGCGGCATCAAGTACACGCCCATCACCGTGAAGAACGACGAATCCCAGTTCATCGAGACGATGAAGTTGAACGCCGCGCAGATCGCCCGAGTGTTCGGTGTCCCTGCGGCAATGATCGGCGCGCAGCACGATAACTCCCTCACGTACGCCACGGTTGAGTCGCGGGCGTTGGACTACCTCAGATATTCGCTTTCTCCCTGGCTGGTCTCCATCGAGCACGCTCTCGGCCGTTTGCTCCCGGCGCGTCAGTTCGTGAAATTCAAGACGGGTGGTCTCCTCAAGGCCGACATCAAGACCCGCTACGAAACGTACGCCGCTCGCGTTGCAGAACGGCATCCTGACCCACGACGAGGTGCGGGAACTCGAGGATCTCCCCCCGCTGCCCGCGGGATCTCCCGCGGGCGCTCCTGCTCCAGATGGAGCGGGAAGCAACGGGCAGGGCACGCCCGGCGAGACGACGGCAGTCGCATGACCACGAGCGCCGAACGCGAGTACAGCCGCGAATACGCCCGCCGATGGCGAGCGAAGAACCCCGAACGCAACCGGGAGAACGCCCGCCGGTGGGTCGCCAACAACCGCGACAAAGTCCGAGAGGGCGAACCGGCGATGGCGCGAGAAGAACCCCGAGAAGGTCCGCGAGGCGGCACGACGTCGCCGGGCACGAGGTGCCTCGTGAGCGACCTCGAACGCCGAGCCTTCGGCACCCAAGGCGTCGAGGTACGCAGCGAAGAGGAACCCATCCTGTCCGGGGTGCTCGTCCCCTACGGCAGCCCGACCAAGATCGGCTTCTACACCGAGACGTTCGCACGGGGCGCCTTGCAAGGTGCAGACCCCGGCAGCATTCCCCTCCTCAACGGGCACGCCCATGCCCAATTGCCGTCGGCAGGACGCTCAGCCTGGAGGACACCCCCACCGCCCTGGTGTGGGAGGGACGGGTAGCCAGTACCCAGGCAGGGGACGACGTGATGGCCCTGGCCCGTGATGGCGTGCCGTTGTCCCTGTCGGTGGGGTTCCGCCCCCTGCAGGACTCCTGGTCCCCCGACCGGTCACGGGTCACCCGGGTACACGCCCAGCTAGGCGAGGTCAGCTTGGTGGGCGTTGGTGCGTACGAGGATGCGAAGGTGACCAGCGTCCGAGCAGATGAGCAATTGTCCGACGCGTCGGACATTCACCCGCGCCTCACGATCACGCGACTCTCGAGGCCATGACCAAGATCCCGAAGGCATGCGTTACGTGCGGTCGTCTTACCTTCGCGTTCGCGATGCCCAACGCATCAGCAAGCAGAGAGACGAGCGCACACGCACGACCTACTCAGGACCCGAGCAACGCCGCATGCGCGACGCCGTGCGCGACTGGATCGCCAAGAAGGCCCGATCTGCGTCGGCTACCGCCGCTCCTCGCACTACACGAACGACCTCACCGCGGACCACGTCATGAGCATCCCCCGTTCCGTGGAGGCATCACCTATAGGAGATGCCATGACGGAGATGAGACGACGGTTCGATCGGGAGTTCCACGAGGGCGCGGTCCGGATCGTCCGTGAGACGGGCAAGTCGATCGCGGTGGTCGCCAGGGACTTGGGGATCGGCGCGAACACCCTTGGCAACTGGGTCAAGAAGGACCGCGTCGAACGCGGGGAGGCCGAGGGGCTGACCGGCGACGAGCGGGCCGAGCTCACACAGCTGCGTAGGGACGTGGCGGAGTTGCGCATGGAGCGTGATGTCCTCAAACGAAGTGTGGTCCTGTGGGTCAAGGAGGCGACGCGATGAGCGTGGCGTCGCACATCGCCTCTCAGAGGACCGACCACGGCGTCCCCCACGCGGTCGCGTGCCGGGCGTTGGGGGTGAGCGAGTCGTGGTTCTACAAGTGGCACGGCCGGCCCCCGACGCCGCGCCAACGACGACGAGCCCAGCTCGTCGAGGCGATCACGGCGATCTTCGAGGCCTCGGAGCCGACCTACGGGTCGCCGCGGGTCCACGCCGAGCTGCGGGCCCAGGGCTGGCGGGTGACCAAGCACACCGTCGCCCGGTTGATGGCGGCCGAGGGCCTGGTCGCCCGGACCAAGCGCCGCCGGCGCAGCCTCACCCGCCCGGACAAGCGGGCGGTGCCGTTCCCGGACCTGGTGCGCCGGGACTTCTCCGCCTCGACGCCGGACGCCAAGTGGTGCGGCGATGTCAAGCAGATCGACACGTTCGAGGGGCCGCTGTACTTGGCGTCGGTCGAGGACCTGTTCAGCCGCCGCATGCTGGGCTTCGCGATGAGCGAGCACCCCGACGCCATGCTGTGCCGCGACGCGCTGCACATGGCCGCCACGATCCGCGGCGGTGACGTCGCCGGGGTGATCTTCCACTCCGACAAGGGCAGCACCTACACGGCGGATCTCTTCACCAGCGCGTGCATCAAGCTCGAGATTCGCCAGTCCATGGGACGCGTCGGCTCCGCGCTCGACAACGCGGCCGCCGAGTCGTTCTTCTCGACTCTCGAGCACGAGCTCCTCACCCGACACACGTACGCGACCCGAGCCGAGGGCGCGACCGCGCGGTCGCACGCTGGATCGACGAGTTCTACAACCCGCGCCGACGACACTCGACGTCCGCGATGCTCTCACCCATCGACTACGAACACGCTGCCAACACGGCGCGCGTTGCAGCATGACCAGACCCTCCACGATGCGGGGGAAGCTCAGTCATCCCCGTCTCCGAGGGTGGCGAGGGCGGCCCGCTGAGGATCCTGTGCAAGAGCTGCAACTCGCGGCGCGGCGGAGAAATGCGTGGGTCGCCCGCGGTTCTTTGAGAAATGGTGGCTTCCATAGTCCTCCGGAGTCGAGATGGCAGTTAGTCGGCCGTGCCCGAATTGCGATGACGCCCCTTGCACGACACGCCGGGAGTCCGAAAGCCTGGAAAGGAGAGGCCCCAGGAGCACCTCGCAGCAAGTGGGCGGAGAGCGCAGTGCTCTGGGGCCTCTCGGTGGTGCGGGAGCGTAGCTGACTGTGACCAGCACTAACGGGCGCATCGCACGTCACCGGAGTGGCGGCCCACGTCCGGATATCTCGGCCCCGCCGCTCGACCTGTCCGGCCTGGGCTCGACGCGCGGCAGCGCGAGCGGCCCGGTTCATCGAGGGCCTGACGATCCCGTCCGGCAAGGGTGCCCGGAAGCCGTTCCGCCTGCGCCGGTTCCAGACGGCGATCATCCGCCGGGTGCTCCCCGGCATCCGCACGGCCGTCGTGGCCATCCCCAGGGCAACGGGAAGTCCAGCCTGGCGGCCGCGCTGGGCCTCTGGGCCCTCGTAGACGGTGACGAGGGCGCCCAGGTGCCGATCGTGGGCGGTGTGGCAGAGCGTCAGGCGGAGATCTGTTTCAACATCGCCCGCAGGATGGTCGAGCTGTCGCCGGAGTTATCGGAGCGGGTGCAGATCTTCCAGCGCCGCCTGTACATGCCGCACCATGACGCGTCGATGTTCCCGTTGCCCGCCGACGCGGATGCTCTGCTCGGCGCCAACCCGACGTTCACGCTCGTCGACGAGACTCGGGGTCGTGACCGCGGAAGTCTTCGAAGCTATGCGCCTGGCGTCGGGGAAGCGGTCGGAGAGCACCCTGTTGGCGATCGGTACCCCCCGCGGGAGCCGGACAGCATCATGCGGACCCTCGTTGAGCATGGCCGGCGCGGCGCCGACCCTGCGTTTGCCCTCGTCGAGTACCGGGCGCCGTCGTCGTCCGCGGTGGATGATCGGAAGGCGTGGCGGAAGGCGAACCCCACGTTGGGCGATTTCTTGTATGAGGACGGGATGGCGACGGAGGCGAAGACGGTCAGGGAGTCCACGTTCCGGCAGTTCCGGCTCGGCCAGTGGATCGCGCAGAGCGACGAGGCGTGGATGGCGTCGGCGCTGTGGGCGTCGTGCGTGTCTCCCATGGGAGACATTCCCGATGGCGCCGACGTGGTGCTCGCGTTGGACGGATCGTTCTCGCAGGACTGCACCGCCGTCGTCGGCTGCTGGCTATCAAATACTGATACTGAAGCAAGCGAGAAGCCCCACCTGTTCGTCGTCGGCTGCTGGCAGAACCCGAACCCTGGCGACGACACGTTCCGCATCGACGTCAGTTACCATCCGCGACGCGTGCCGCCAGTACAACGTGCTCGAGGTGACCGCCGACCCCTACCGCTGGACCCGCACCCTCCAAGTGCTGCAGGACCAGCGGATTCCCGTCTCCGAGTTCCCGCAGTCACCGTCGAAGATGACGCCGGCGACCACGGGGCTCTACGAGGCCGTCACCAACCACACGGTGACACACGACCGCGACAAGACGCTCGCCCAGCACGTCGCGAACGCCGTGTTGAAGGCCGACAGTCGGGGCACGAGGATCGTGAAGGAGCACAAGGACTCACGGGGGCGGATCGACTTGGCGGTGGCGGGCGTGCATGGCCCACGACCGGGCCCGGTGGCACGCCAGCCAGCCGAGGGCCCGCGATCTTCGTCCTCGACGGGTAACCGTCACCCCGGGTGACGGTTCCGTATGTCCGGTTCTGCAATGCATTGCAAATTCGGACATACGCCGCGCCGACACGAAGCGTGTCACGGTACCGTGACACCCCCGGGACCACCTATCTCGTCGCTCTAGCGTCCGGTGGCGTGTCCATGATGCCTAGGATTCCGCCGTGCGCTCTAGCGTTCCCGCCGCTACACGGTTCAAGTAATCCAAAGATCACCGCACCAACGGATCCGAGGACGCCAGGAGTCGATCAACGGGGCGAGCGTCGATTCGGTCAGCCGCCCGGGCAGGCGCCGCCCGACACGTCGATGTCGTCCCCGGATTCGGGCAGGGTGACGCACGCGCTCTCGTCGCCCACCTTCGCCTGGACGTACCCGTCGTCGTCGCGGCCGTCGCCGTCCGAATCTGCGATTCCGATGATCTCCGGGGCGCCGGGCAGATCCTTGGCCGCCTCACGGAGCGCTTCGACGTTGCGCACCCCGCCCGTGGCGTCGTCAGTGTCCTGGGCCTTGATCGAGGAACGAAACCCCTCCGCGGCAGCGCGCGCACCCGCTTCGCCCGCCTTTTCCTGAACACTTTCCGCGGTTTCTTTGGCCTTGTCCCGCGTCTCGTCGTCACAGGCGCCGCCGAGCATCAGTCCGACGACGGCGAGCGCCATAAGGCTCACGCGCGCGTAGCGCATCGTCCTCCCCCCCTTTCGGACGCTTCGTGGTCGTCTTGCCCGTGACGAGTGACACGGAAACGCAATCGAGCAAGGCGGCGATAACGCCCGGTCGACCGGGTGACCTCACCTGCTTCCAGCCCACGACTCAGGTGGACGAAAGGCCCAAGCGACCGCGAATTGGGACTCGAGTCGCGCGACGGCAAGAAAGTTGCGACGCGCGGGTGTGAGGCGTCGACGCCGTGGGTAGCGCGGCCGACATGGGATTCATCTTGTGGCTCATCGCAGTGATCCTCGTCATCGTCGGGATCGTGCAGCTCATTCAAGGTCAGATCATCCTCGGTCTGATCTTGATCATCCTCGGCTTGCTCGTGGGCCCCGGTGGCTACTCGATCTTCCGAGGACGTGGGCGCCGCGCCAGGTACTGACAGCCACCAACGGACGCGAGCGTCACTCGGTTGACGACGACCCGCGGCGATGGGGTGTCAGGGCCTTCGCAGCCGGCTGAACGACAGACCTACGATCCGTCTGGGATGACACGGTGGTCGTATCACGTCGAGGCGATGAACATCCCGGAGCGGTGGTGGCGCAAGAAGCGTCAAACCAAGGAGTTGACGCGGCTCAATCAGCGCCTCAACAACCTCGGGTCCTCGGGCTGGGAGCTGGTCGCCTACCAGGCGACGCCCATGACCGGCGCCTTCACACAGAACGTCAAAGGCTACGCATACCTGGCGCTCTTCAAGCAGCCGCTCCCCGAGCCGTGACACAGCGCCACTAGTCCGGACTGGCCAATGACCGGACGCCCCTGGCACTCGTACGACACGGTCGCCGGCGAGTACGAACGCGCGTGGCACACGAGCTTCGAGCCCCTCGTGCGCGATCTCCTGGATCTCGTCGCGCTCCAACCGCACGAGGCGGTGCTCGACGTCGGCACCGGAACGGGTGTCATCGCCGCTGCGGCCGAGCGGCGCGAGCAGACCAAACGGGGCTTCATCGTCGGGGTCGATCCGTCGCTGCCGATGCTCCACCGCGCCCGCGCCCACACGACCGCCTCCCTGGCCGCCGCCGGAGCACCGGGCCTGCCGTTCCCGGCCGGTACGTTCGACGTCGTCGTGGCCAATCTGGTCATCTCGCATCTCGAGCGCTACGAGACCGGGCTGAGCGACATGGTTCGGGCACTCCGCCCCGGCGGGCGGCTCGGCGTGACGACATGGGGATCGCTCGAAGACGAGGCGGTCGACGACGGACAGCAGCGACAGCTCACCGGCATCTGGCAGTCGATCGCCGCGCGCTTCGTCAACATGGACGCCGCCGCCGACGTCGTCGACGCCGCGATCCCCTGGGAAGCATGGTTCGGCGACTCTGCCCACGTTCGGGGCGCACTCGAGGGCAGCGGGCTCAGGCGCGTCGACCTCCAGGCGCGCACGAACCGCAGGTGCGTTTCGCAACGAGATGCGCTCTCCGGGTACGAAACCAGCTTCTGGGGCCGATACCTCCGCCACACCCTCGGCGATGCGGACTGGGCTCGATTCGGCCGGGAGGTCGCGGCCGCGGCCGCCGAGGCGCTCCCGGACCCGATCACACGCGTCGACCAGCTGCTGATCGGCATAGGCACCAAACGCTTCGCGACCCCCTCGTAGACTTCGCGCTCGTGTCAGACGCGGACCGGCTCGTCGCCCTTCTCGAAGCCAAGCTCCGGCCGCTCGACACCGCGCTCGCCGAGGCCTGGTGGGAGACGAACACTCACGCGTCGCCCGAGGCGGCCGAACGACGGGAACGCATCGAGCTGGAGCGGCGCGAGCTGCTGGGCGATCCGGACGCCTTCGCGGCCATCGAAGCGGCCCGCCGGAAGGCGGACCAGTTCGACCCGCTCGTCGCCCGCCAGCTCGACGTGCTTCACGATGCCTTTGCGCCGCACCAGATCGACGCCGAGCTGCGCCGGCGCATCGTCGAGCTCGAGGTCGAGGTCGAGACGACGTTCAACACGTTCCGCGGCGAGATCGACGGCCAGCGTGTCGACGACAACGCGATCGCCGACGTGCTCCGCACGAGCAACGACTCGGCGACGCGGCGGGCGGCATGGGAAGCGTCCAAGCAGGTGGGCGCCGAGGTCGCCGACCGCGTGCGCGAGCTCGCACGACTCCGCAACGAAGCCGCGCGCCGGCTCGGCTATCGCGACCACTTCGCCCTCGCCCTCTCCATGAGCGAGCTCGACGACCAGCGGCTCTTCGCCACCCTCGACGAGGTCGACCGGGCGACCGCGGCACCGTTCGACGACGGGAAGGCGCACCTCGACGCCACCTTGTCCGAGCGGTTCGGCTGCGATCCCGCCGACCTCCGTCCGTGGCATCTGGACGACCCCTTCTTCCAAGACCCGCCGATCAGCGGCTCCGTCGACCTCGATCCCCTTTTCGAGCACGCCGACGTCGAAGCGCTCACGGTTCGCAGCTACGACGGCCTCGGCCTCGACACCCGCCCCGTGCTCGCCCGCAGCGACCTGTACGCGCGCGAAGGAAAGAGCCAGCACGCCTTCTGCATCCACGTCGACCGCGAGGGTGACGTGCGCGTCCTGTGCAACATCGAGCGCAACGAGCGGTGGACCGAGACGATGCTGCACGAGTTCGGTCACGCCGTGTACGACTGCGACCTCGACGGCTCGCTGCCCTGGCTACTGCGCGAGCCTGCGCACGCACTCACGACCGAGGGCGTCGCCATGCTGTTCGGGCGACTGGCCCGCAATCCCCGCTGGCTGACGACCGTCGCCGGGATCGGCGCGGCCGACGTCGAGGCGCTCACTGCCCGCCTCGGTGAGGCACGCCGAGCCGCCCTCCTCGTGTTCGCCCGCTGGGTGCTCGTGATGACGAACTTCGAGCGTGGCCTCTACGCCGATCCGGACGCCGACCACGACGCGCGCTGGTGGGATCTGGTCGAGCAGTTCCAGCGAGTGCGTCGCCCCGACGGGCGTACCGCGCCGGACTGGGCGGCGAAGATCCACCTCACCGTGGCGCCCGTCTACTACCAGAACTATCTCTACGGCGAGCTCGTCGCCTCACAGCTCCAGGCGACACTCGACGCGCGGGCGGGCGGCTTGGTCGACGAGCCCGCCGCCGGCCGGCTCCTGGTCGACGAGGTCTTCCGCCCCGGCGCATCGCTGCGGTGGGACCGTCTCGTCGAACGCGCCACCGGTGAGCCGCTCACCGCCGCGCATCTCGCCCGCCAGCTCGACGCCTGACCATGGACCTCGGGCTGCACGACCGGGCGATCTGCATCGCCGGCGGGTCACGCGGCATGGGACGTGCCGCTGCCGACGTCCTGGCGGACGAGGGCTGTCGCGTCGCGGTGCTTGGTCGCGACGACGCGAACGTCCGCGAGGCCGAAGAGGAGCTCCTCGCCGCGGGCGCGCCGGACGCCGTCGGGCTGCAATGCGACCTCCTCGACACGGGCGAGGTCGAAGCCGCGTTCACGTTCCTCGACGAGCGGTGGGGCGAGCTGAACGGCGTCATCAACGCCGCCGGGCCGTCACGCGTCGGTGCCCTTGACGACCTGACCGAGAACGAATGGCTCGAGGACTTCGATGTCGGCGTCGTCTCGATGATCCGGACCGTGCGTGCCGCCCTGCCTTTGCTGCGCAAGGCGACGTTCGCCCGCATCGTGAACCTCGCCGAAGCGTCGATCCGTCACCAGAGCCCGGGGCTAATCGCCCACACCGCCGCCAACGCCGCCATGGCCAGCGCCTCGAAGAACCTCGCCCGTGCACTCGCACCCGAGGGCATCCTCGTGAACACGGTGTGCCCGGGCACGGTGATGTCGCCCGCGCTCGAGGAGTACCTCGCCGAGGCGGACCCGGAGGGGCTCCCCGACGGTCCGCTCGAAGCGGGGTACGCGGCCATCGTGCGCGACTTCGGCGCGGAGAACGACCTCGGCCGTGTCGGGGTGCCCGAGGAGGTCGCCGCCGTCGCGGTGTTCCTGTGCTCGGAGGCGGCGAGCTTCGTCGCCGGCGCCACGATCCCGGTCGATGGCGGCACCGACTTCTGATGTGCGACACGCTGTGCGCGATCGGTCGCGGGCGCACGCTGTTCGGCAAGAACTCGGACCGGCCGGTAGCCGAAGCGCAAGTGGTGGAGAAATACGCCGCCCGTCCCGCCGGCGACCGGCTGCGGGCCCAGTACCTCGAGATCGACAACGCCGGCGCGTATGGTCTCGTCGGCTCGCGACCGACGTGGCTGTGGGGGTTCGAGCACGGCGTCAACGAGCACGGCGTCGCCATCGGCAACGAGAAGGTGTGGACCGTCGACGATCCGTTCGCCGCCGAGCCCGCGCTCATCGGGATGGACCTCGTGCGCCTCGGCCTGGAGCGCGGCGCGACGGCCGACGATGCTCTCGACGCCATCACCACCCTCCTGGCCGCGCACGGTCAGGGCGGTAGCGGCGAGGCGGACCCGCCCGACCCGTACTGGTCGTCGTTCCTGATCGCCGACGCGGGCGGGGCCTGGGTACTCGAGACGAGCGGCCGTACGTGGGCCGCGCGCCCGGTCGACGACGGCGCCGCCATCTCGAACCGGATCACGCTCGGCACTGATTGGACACGCGCCTCGCCTGACGTGCCCGCGGGTGCGGATTTCGACAGCTGGCGCAACCCACGCACCCCGACGGGCATCGCCGACCACCGGCTCGCCGCGACTCGACAGTGCATCGCTACGGGCGCCGGCGCGCTCACGGCTGCCGATGTGGTCGCGACCCTCCGCCACCACGGCGAGCGCGCGTGGGGCGCACCGGGTACGGACCCGGCTGACGTGTCACCCCCGCCGACCGGGGTGCAGGAAGACTGGCGCGGCGTGACGGTGTGCATGCACGTGCGCGGAGCGCAGGTCACCAACGGGTCGCTCGTCGCCGAGCTTCCTGACGATCGGAACGCGCCCATCCGGGCCTGGATCGCACTCGGCAGCCCGTGCGTGAGCGTGTACGTCCCCTCGTTTCCACCCGCCGACGTTGCCTCCGAGCTCGCCGACCCCGCGAGCTGGGCGCGCTTCGCGGACGTTGCGCGACCGCGTCGAGCGAGACGGCGACGAGCTCGGTGAGATCCGGGCCGTGCTCGCTCCGATCGAAGCCGAGCTCTGGGAGGAAGCTGACGACTCCTACGCCGACCCCGAACACCGCGCCCGCTTCGCGGCCGGGGTGTGGCGCCGGGTGGACAACGGCCTCGCCCGGCTCGGCGCGTGACTTCACGCCCGTGCCGCCCCGCCACTAGTTTCGACGGGCCATGCAGTACAACCTCGCCGACCTGTGGGAACGGGTGGTCGACACCGTTCCCGAGCGGGAGTCGCTCATCTGCGGCGACCGACGTCTGACCTACGCCGAGGCCGACGAGCGGGCCAACCGCCTTGCCCACCATCTCGCCGAGCACGGGGTGGGCCCCGGGGATCACGTCGCTCTCTATCTCTATAACGGCACCGAGTACCTCGAGGGGATGCTGGCGGCGTTCAAGCTCCGGGCCGTCCCCGTCAACGTGAACTACCGCTACGTCGAGGAGGAGCTCCGGTACCTGCTCGACGACTCCGACTCGAAGGCGATCGTGTTCCATCGCGAGTTCGCGCCCAAGCTCGAAGCCGTGCGGGGCAAGCTGCCGTTGCTGCACACATTCGTCGCGGTGGACGACGAGTCGGGCCCCGCGCTCGACGCGCGCTCGGCCGTCGAGTACGAGGAGGCGCTCGCGGCCGCCTCACCCGAACGCGGGTTCGACGAGCGCTCCCCCGACGATCTCTACATCCTCTATACGGGCGGCACGACGGGTATGCCCAAGGGCGTGATGTGGCGTGCCGAGGACATCTTCTTCGGCGCTCTGGGCGGCGGCGGGATCGGGAACGAGATCACGCATCCCGAGGAGATCGCCGATCGCGCCCGCGAGGGTCGCACCCGCTGCCTGCCCGCGTGCCCGTTCATGCATGGCACCGCACACTGGATGGCGTTCGCCGCGATGTTCACGGGTGGTTGCGTCGTCATCGATCCCGAGCGTCACTTCGACCCGACCCGGCTGTGGGAGCTCGTCGCCCGCGAGCAGGTGAACTTCCTTGTGATCGTGGGAGACGCTTTCGCCCGGCCGCTGGTCGAGGCGCTCGACGAGCTCGATCCCACCGTCGAAGTGTCGTGCTGCAGCGTGATCCTCTCGGGCGGAGCCATCCTGTCGCCATCCGTGAAGACGCGGTTGGCCGAGAGGCTGCCCGCCAGCCTCGTCGTCGACGGGTACGGGTCGTCGGAGTCGGGCGGCCAGGGCCAGTCGATCACGGCGGCCGGGGCGACCGTGCACGAGGTCCCGCGCTTCTCTGTGAACGCGGAGACGACCGTCCTCGACGACGAGCTCCGCCCGGCGGCCGTCGGCGTGGTCGGCAAGCTCGCGCGCCGGGGCCGCATCCCGCTCGGGTACTACAAGGACGAGCAGAAGACCGCCGCCACGTTCCCGGTGGTCGACGGCGTGCGCTGGTCGGTGCCCGGTGACCACGCCCGCATCGAGGAGGACGGCACCATCACGCTGCTCGGCCGGGGCTCGGTCTCCATCAACACCGGCGGCGAAAAGGTGTATCCCGAAGAGGTCGAGGCGGCGTTGAAGGGCCACCGGGCGGTGTTCGACGCCGTCGTCGTGGGCGTGCCCGACAGTCGGTGGGGTGAGCGCGTTGTCGCCGTGGTGCAGCCCCGAGACGGCGCCCCGCCGCAGCTCGACGACCTCGACGCGCACGTCCGGGAGCACGTCGCCGGATACAAGGCGCCACGCGACGTCGTGCTGGTCGACGAGATCGTCCGCTCGCCGTCCGGCAAACCGGACTACCGGTGGGCCAAGGCCACCGCCACCGAGCGGCTCGGGACGGGCGCCACGCGCTAGGCCGATACCCTCAACGCGGTGACGGCGGCTTTGCCGACCGTCACCGCAAAGCCGGAGCTTGCGACGGCGACAGGGAGATATATGAATCGCCTCGCCGGCGAGACGAGCCCGTACCTCCGTCAGCACGCCGAGAACCCCGTCGACTGGTACCCGTGGGGCGACGAGGCGTTCGAGAAGGCACGCGCCGAGGACAAGCCGGTGCTCCTCTCGGTCGGCTACTCGTCGTGCCACTGGTGCCACGTCATGGCGCACGAGAGCTTCGAGGATCCGGACGTGGCGGCGGTGATGAACCGCCTGGTCGTCAGCGTGAAGGTCGATCGCGAGGAACGGCCCGACGTCGACGGCATCTACATGCAGGCGGTGCAGGCGATGACGGGCCGCGGCGGATGGCCGATGACGGTCTTCCTCGCCCCCGACGGCCGACCGTTCTTCGGCGGGACGTACTTTCCCAAAGAGGAGCGCCACGGCATGCCGGGGTTCGTCACCGTGCTCGAGGCGGTGGACGAGGCGTGGCGCGGCCGGCGGGACGATCTGCTCGAACAAGCGGGGAAGCTCACAAAGGTCGTCGAACGGACGGGAAGCCTGGGCGCCACCGGCGACGGGCCCGTGCCGTCGTCCGACGTTCTCGCACGGGCGTACGACTCGGTGCGGACGCAGTACGACGCGCAGTTCGGCGGGTTTGGTCCGGCGCCGAAGTTCCCGCAGGCGATGACGCTCGACTTCCTGCTCCGCACCTACGTCCGCAACGAGGCTTCCGAGACCATCGACATGGTGCGCGTGTCACTCGACGGTATGGCTGCGGGTGGAATGTACGACCAGGTCGGCGGCGGGTTCCATCGGTACTCGACCGACGCCCATTGGCTCGTCCCCCACTTCGAGAAGATGCTCTACGACCAGGCGCTCCTCACCAGCGCGTACCTGCACGCGCACCTCGTGACGGGCGAGCCGCGATACCGGCGCGTCGTCGAGCAGACGATCGGGTACGTCCTGCGCGACCTGCGTCACGAGAAGGGTGGCTTCTTCTCGGCCGAGGACGCCGACTCGGAGGGCGTCGAGGGCAAGTTCTACCTGTGGTCCCTCGAGGAGATCGAGCGCATCGCCGGCGAGGACGCGGCGGAGGTCATCCGCTACTTCGGCGTGACCGAGGGCGGCAACTTCGAGGACCCGCACACCGGCTACCGAGGGAACATCCTCAACGTCGTCGATCGGGCCGAGGAGCCGCCCGAGGGGGTGCGGCGGGCGGTGCAGGAACTGTTCGCCGCGCGCGAGCAGCGGGTTCGTCCCGGGCTCGACGACAAGGTGCTGCTGGCGTGGAACGCGTTGTTCGTGCGCTCGCTGGCGGAGGCGGCGGCCGCGTTCGAACGGGACGACTGGATGGACGCGGCGCGCCTCAACGCGCGGTTCCTGCTGACGGAGCTGCGCCGCGACGACGGGCGCCTGTTGCGCTCGTGGCAGGACGGCCGCGCCCACCACCTCGCCTACGCCGAGGACTATGCCGCGTTGCTGGAGGCGCTCGTGACGCTGGCCGAGGTCGACGAGGTCGCGTGGTTGGTCGACGCGCGGTGGGTAGCTGACGAGCTGCTGCGACTCTTCCACGACGACGGCGGCGGCGGCTTCTTCACGACCGGCGTCGACGCCGAAGCGCTCATCGTGCGGCCGAAGGAGTACCAGGACAACGCGACGCCGGCCGAGAACTCACTGGCCGCCAACGGACTGCTGCGGTTGGCCGCGCTCACGGGCGTGGGCGGTTACGAAGTGCCGGCCGAGGAGGTGCTCCGGCTGCTCGGCCCCGTGCTCGCCGAGCACGCGACGGCGTTTGCGTACCTGCTTGGCGCGTTGGAGCGGCTGGTGACGCCGCCGCTCGAGGTCGCGATCGTCGGGGAGGGCTCGAACGGCGCCGAGGCGCTCCGGCGCGAGGTGCGCGGGCGACTGCTGCCCGCGTCGGTGACGGTCGGCGCCGCGCCCGGTATCGGCGCCGACGTCACGCCGTTGCTCGAAGGCCGCGAACTGGTCGACGGGAAGGGCACCGCCTACGTGTGTGAGCACTTCGCATGCCGGCAGCCGGTCACGTCACCGGAGGACCTGCGCACGCAGCTCGACGCGGCACTGGCGGCGCGCCGTGGCAGCTGAGCGCTAGCGGCGCGTCTTGGGGGGTGCGAGCCCGTCGACCAGCGCCTCGGCGGTCGCCCAGCCGAAGGCGATCATGGCCTCGCCCTTGTGAGGCTTGACGGTGCCGACCACCTCGGCGGCGGCCTTGCCGCCCGCCTTCACCGCGCTCGAGTGCAGCACGGCCCCTGACGCGCCGTTCGCCTTGAGCCGGAACTTGCGATCGTCGTAGCGGCTGTCACAGCCGAAGCGGCGGGCGAGCCGCCGGCCCCAAGCCCGCTCCTCACCGGTCGGCGAGTACTTCGGCCGCGGGCACACGTCGGCGAGCGCGTTGAGCAGCGCGTAAGAAGACGGATGAGCAAAGCGACCCGCGACGAGCACGTCCTCGTCGGGGAACGAGATGGCGGCCCGGCGGTACAGCTCGCCGACGAGCAGGTGGAGCGACTCGCGGGCCTGGCGGCCGCGGCGGATGGCACCGAGTCCCCAGAGGATGCACGGCGTGCCGCCTATCCGCTCCAGGGAGCCGAACAGGAAGCCGTACAGCTCGTCGTCGGCGGTGGTGCGGGTCACGAGCGGGAAGCGCTCGACGTGCTCGTCGAGGGCATCGTCCTTGATCGGCAGCTCCACCGAAGCGAGGAGCTGGCCGAACTCGTCGAGCTCGGCCGGTTTCAGCGAGAGGGAATCCCGTGACTCAACCCGCATGGCCGAGACATTGTGGCCTACGGCCGAGGGACCTCACCAGTCGAGTTGACCGCCCGGTCAAGGGCCCAGGTCAGGGCGTTACCCGGCCGGCGTGGCGCGCCCCATGTCCCAGTACGCCCGCATCGAGGCGATCTTCCCGTCGTCGTCGACCTCGAAGATGTCAACAGCGTCGATGACGATCCCGGCGTCATCGGTGCCGGCGTGGATCCGGAAGACCATGGCCGCCTCGCTCCCGCACACGATGACGTCCTTGACGTCGAAGCTCATGCGCTCGGTGAGCTGGTGGACCGTGTCCCAGAAGCCGCCGCAGGCGTCCTGCCCATGGTGCGGCGGCGTACCAACCGGGTCCACGATCACGCCGTCGTCTGCGAAGGCGTCGAGGAACGCGTCCCGGTCGTTCGCCATGTACGCGGCGACGTACGCTGCGACCGCCGCCTGCACCTGCTCCGGACTCGCCATCGGCGCTCCTCCTCGATCGCTCCGTGGGCTGGGACCCTAATGGTCACGCTGCGCACGCATCAGTACGAGGGTTGACCCCCGTCGGGCCTCGTGAAACTCTTCACAATATGCGGGTCCTCGTGTGTGGGGGCGGCTTCGTCGGCACGTACGCGGCGCTGCGGCTCGAGCGCCGGCTCCGCGGCCCCGACGACGAGATCGTCCTCGTGAACGCGGAGAACTACCTCCAGTACCAGCCGTTCCTCCCCGAGGCCGCCTCGGGCACCATCGAGCCCCGCCACGTGCTGGTCGCGTTGCGGCGCGTCCTGCGCCGGACCCGGCTCATGGTCGGCGAGGTGGAGACGATCGACCACGCCGCCCGTCGGGCGCGCGTCCATCTCCTCGAGGGCTCGTCGGTCGACCTCGACTACGACGTCCTCGTCCTGGCGCCGGGTTCGGTGAGCCGGGTGCTGCCGGTGCCGGGACTCGCCGAGCACGCCGTCGGCTTCAAGACGATCGACGAGGCGATCCATCTCCGCAACGACGTCCTTGCCCGGCTCGAGGCCGCCGCCGAGACCACCGACCCCGATCGGCGGCGCGCCCTCCTCACGTTCGTCGTCGTCGGCGGCGGATACGCCGGCGTGGAGGCGATCGCCGAGCTCGAGGACCTCAGCCGCGCCGCGTTGAAGAAGTACCCCGAACTGCGCGGCGAGCGAGCGCGGTGGGTCCTGATCGAGGCCACCGACCGCCTCCTCCCCGAGATCGACGAGGGGCTCGCCGAGTACGCGGAGCGTCGCCTGACACGGCGCGGGATCGATGTCCGCATGGGAACGAGCTTGGAGTCGGCCGTTGGCGGGATCATGCGACTGTCGAGCGGCGAGGAGTTCGCGGCCACGACGCTCGTCTGGACGACCGGCGTGCGCCCACACGCGCTGGCGGCGCGCTCGGGCTTCCCCGTCGACGAACGGGGGCGCGTCACCTGCGACGAGTACCTGCGCGTCCACGACGCCGACGGCGGTGTCGTGCCCGACGCGTGGGCAGCCGGTGACAACGCCGCCGTGCCCGACCTCACGACCGGCGGTCTGTGCCCGCCCACGGCGCAGCACGCCATCCGCCAGGCGAAGCAGCTGGCCCGCAACGTCGTCGCCTCGACCCGGGGTCGGGCACCCCGCGAGTTCCGCTACCACAACCGCGGCCAGCTCGTGTCACTCGGCCGCTACCGGGGCGTCGCCCGGCTCCCCGGCCGCATCCGGGTACGGGGCTTCGCGGCGTGGTGGCTCCACCGCTCGTACCACCTGGCCAAGATGCCCACGCTGAACCGCCGCGTGCGGATCGCGCTCGACTGGACCGTCGCGATGCTGTTCCCTCGCGACGTCGTCGCGCTCGGCTCGCTGCAACGCCCCCGCGAGCCGTTCCGGCGCGCCGCCGCCGAAGAAAAAGAAAGGCGGCGGGCCGGCTGACACTCGGGCGGCTACTCGACGATCACGCCGTCGAGGGACGGGTCGGCGGGTGGGAATTGCGGATCGAGACTACGGAAGGTCTCGAGCAGCAGCGTCGCGACGGCGACGTCGCGCACCCACTTGTGGTCGCTGGGCACGATCCACCACGGAGCGACGTCGGTGGAGGTCTCGGTGATCGCCTCCTCGTACGCCGATTGATACGCGTCCCACTGCGCTCGAGCTTCCAGATCCTCGGGCCTGAACTTCCAACGCTTGGTCGCATCGTCGAGCCGCGCCTGCAACCGTTGACGCTGCTCCTCGCGCGAGATGTGCAGGCACACCTTGATCACCGTCGTCCCCTCGTCGTGCAGCATCTGCTCGAAGTCACGGAGGTGCCGGTACCGGCGACGCCAATGGCGCTTGTCGACGACCCCGAGCACACGCGCCGCGAGGACGTCCTCGTAGTGAGACCGGTTGAACACGCCCAGCCGTCCTCGAGCCGGGCACGCGTTGTGAACGTGCCAGAGATAGTCGTGCTCGAGCTCGAGCGTGGTCGGCGCCTTGAAGCTCGTCACCGAGCAGCCCTGTGGATTCACTCCCGTGAGCACCCGTCGGATGACGCCGTCCTTCCCGGACGTGTCGACACCCTGGAGCACCAGCAGCACGCTCCGCTTCGCCTCGGCCCAGAGCCGCCCGTGCAGGTCCTCGAGCTCTTCGAGCAGGGCGTCGCTTTGCTCGCGCGCCGCCTCCTTGCCGGGCAGGCCGAGTCGATCACCGGGCTCCCGCCGGGCGAGTCGGGGCGCCTGCCCCGACGCAACGCGCAGCCGGGTGAGATCGACGGCCATCGCTTTCCCCTAGTACCGGAGCTCGGCGACGACCGCGTAGTGGTCGGAGGGGTGCACGCCGTCGATCGGCTCGATCGCGGCGACGCGCGCGTCCACGACGTGACCGGCGCCGCGCGCCTTGCGCCATCCGACGAAGACGTAGTCGATGCGTCGGTCGGCCTCGAGGTCGCGAGCGGCGAAGGCGTTGTCGTTCGACCAGGTGAACCCGACCCCGTCGCCGGCTACGTCCCACGCGTCGACGAACACGAGACGCGGGACCGGGACTGCGGCGCGCCCGGTGAGCAAGCGGATCTCGTCGGAGTCGGGTTCGGCGTTGAAGTCGCCGCAGATGATGGGGGGGTACGGGCGACCCGTGGACTCCGCCACGAACTCGGCCAGCGCCCGGACCTGCGCCTGACGGACGTGGCTCTCGTCGTACCGCCAGTTGAGGTGCGTCGTGTACAGCTCGAATCGCCCCCTCGGACCGTCCACCTCGACCTTGAGCGCGACCCGGAACTCGTCGGTGGACGGCGTGGTCGGGAGCGCGCGCGTGTCGCTCGCCGCGATCGGCCACCGCGACAGGACCGCGTTGCCGAACGACGCCTCCCCGGCGTCGAAGCCGGACGCGAAGACGTACTCGTACCCGAGCGCGTCCGCAAGCGCCTCGGACTGGCCGGGGCCGTCGTCGACGTCCCAGACCTCCTGCAGCGCGATCACGTCGGCGCCGATGCGGCGCAGGGTCTCGGCGATGGCGGGCTGGCGCTCCTCCCAGGGCCCGAATCGCCACCACACGTTCCAGGTGGCGACGCGCAGCCTCGTGTCGATGAGATCGGCCGGCTCCATGTGCATCACCGCGCATGCCTAGCAGCGTCGTAGGCTGACGGGAAACGCCAGGCGACCCAGCCGGGAGCATCGATGATCGATTACGCCAGCCTCGACGCCGCGATCGGACAGAACTGGTACGACCTCGACCCCGACCTCCAGGCGCGCGTACGGCGCGACTGTCCGCCCGAGGACCTCGACTGGGCCGACGGCAAGTTGCGCGAGTTCGGTGGGCTCGTCGGCGAGCGGGTCGCGCCCAACTCGGAGATCGTCGACGCCCATCCGCCGGAGCTCCGCCGGTACGACCGGTGGGCCGAGGAGGTCAACGAGATCGTCCACGATCCCGCCGCGGTCGATTCGAAACGGGCGCTGTGGGCGAGCGGGTACGTCGGCGGCTTCGCACGCGACGAGGTGGATCGGGGCCGCCCCGCGCCCGGCGTGATGCTCGCCGCCACCAGCTACCTCCTGTCGCAGGCCGACACCGGCCTCGTCTGCAGCTTGGGCATGACCAGCGGCGTCGCCGGCCTCGTCGCCGCGTACGCACCGCCCGACGTGCGCGACGCCCTCTTGCCCGGTCTACGGGGCGACAGCTTCGACGGTGGCGTCGACGGGTCGATGTTCCTCACCGAGCGCGACGGGGGCTCGGACCTCGGCCGAACGGTGCACTGCACCGCGCGTGACGTCGGCGACGGCCGCGTCGTGATCAACGGCGAGAAGTGGTTCTGCTCCAACATCGACGGCGCCGCCATCGTGATGCTGGCGCGCCCGGAAGGCGCGCCCGACGGCCCCACGGGCCTCGGCCTCTACCTGGTTCCCAAGGAGCGGGAGGACGGCTCCCGCAACGGCATCACGATGCGCCGGCTCAAGCCGAAGCTCGGCACGAAGAGCGTGCCGACGGGCGAGGTCGAGTTCCACGACGCGCTCGGGTACGCGCTGCGCTCGTCCCGTTCGGGCGACGGTGACGGCGGCGGCTCCGCGTCCGACGCCGGTGGGCTCAGCCGGATGATGGAGATGGTCAACGGGTCCCGCTTCGGCGTCGCGCTCATGGGTCTCGGCATCGCCCGCCGCTCGTTCCTCGAGGCCACGATCTGGGCCCACCACCGGCGGGCGAAGGGCCGGCTGCTCGTCGACCTCCCGCTGATCCGCGAGCAGCTCGTCGACCTCCTCGCCGAGCTCGAAGCGGCGTTCGCCCTCGGGTTCGAATGCGCGGCCGCCGCTCGCTCGCGCGACGGCGACCGTCTCCGCCGCATCCTCGTCCCGGCGGCCAAGGTCCGGCTGTGCCGGTTCGGCGTCGAGGCCGCCGGCAAGGCCGTCGAGATGCACGGCGGCAACGGGTACTGCGAGGACTGGCCGCTCACACGCCAGCTGCGCGACGCGCAGTGCCACCCGATCTGGGAGGGCACCGAGCAGATCTGCCAGCTCGACGTGCTGCGCGCCATCCGGCGCGACACCGCCCACGAAGCCGCGCTGGCGCGCGTCGACCGTGCGATCGAGACGGCGGCTGCCGGGCCGGAGTACGTGGCCGAGGGTGTCGTGGCCGTCGAAGCCGCGCGACAGGAGCTCGCGCGCCGCATCGACGAGCTCCCGGCACTCGACGCCGACCTCGCCGAAGCGCGCGCCGCCCGCATCACGACGCAGCTCGCTCGTACCGTCTCCGCCGCGCTGCTGCTGGAACAGTCGTCGGATCCGCACAAGGCGCTGATCGGCGTCCGCTTCGCGCGCCGGCACCTCTCCCCCGCCGAAGGGTGGGACGATCGCATCGGGACGATCGCGGGCCGCGAACTCCTCGGCTACGACGAGATCGACCACGCGGCGGCGGAGAAAGCCGCCGCCTGACCGCGTCTCGCCTGTGCCCGAGCTCGTGGCGCTGGACGTCGCGGCCAATCCGGACGCGTGGCGCGCGCTCGGCTTCGCCGTCGACGATGACGACGTGTGCGCGGTCGACGGCGTCGCCATCCGACTCGGCTCCGCGGGCCGGAAGATCAGCGGCTGGGCCCTCGCCGACGTGCCGGGCGGCGTCGAGGTCGACGGGCTGCCCACGCTGCCCGGGCCGCCGCCGCGAACCACATCCGCATCGCACGCCAACGGGACGGTCGCCCTGGACCATCTCGTCGTGATGTCACCCGACCCGGATCGGACGATCAAGGCGCTCGCCGCGCGCGGCGTCGAGCCGCGCCGGCAACGGCACACCGACCAGTACGGCCCGCCGTTCACGCAGACGTTCTTCCGTCTCGGCCGACCGATCCTCGAGCTCGTCGGGCCCGCCACGCCGGCCGGCTCGGAGCCGGCTCGGTTCTACGGCATTGCGTTCACCGTCGGCGACCTCGACGCGACGGCCGCGCTCCTCGGCGATCGGCTGGGCCGGGTCAAGGACGCGGTGCAGCCGGGCCGGCGCATCGCGACGCTCCGTCGCGAGGCCGGCGCCGGCATGCCCCTCGCGTTCATGTCACCCGGAGCAGACTCGATCGACGTCGGAGCAAGGAGCGACAAGGCTCAGTAACCCGGCACTCCGCCACCACCACTGTTGCCGCCGCGGTCGTCGATGCTCGTCGACGTGCCCGTCGTCGTGGACGTGGACGCGCCGCTCGCGGGCGTCGCCGCGCTGCCCGTGGTCACGGTCTCGCCCTTCTTGGAGAAGAACGCGCCTTGCATGCCCTGGTTCGTCGCGTCGGGCCCGTGGAACCGGCAGAAGAAGCCGAGCGCGCCGTCTGTCGGCAGCGTCACGTCGACCGTGGCCTTCTTCCCGGGATCGAGCACCGTGTCGATGCCGAGGCTGGTGATCGTGAAGGTGTGCTGCGTCTTGCCCTCGTTCTCGAGGCTGACCTTGACCGTGGAGCCGAGCTTCGACTTCTCGAACGTGGGCTTGAAGTAGAATTCGTCTGCCTCCACCGAGACCTTGCCCTTCTTCACCGTCTTCTCGCCCTTGTTGGTGACTTTGCCCTGCAGCGAGACGGGCGGGTTCTTCTCGGCGAGCGCAACCCCGCCGAGGAGCGCGGTGCCGGCGATCGCCACGACGGTCAGGACGAAAAGCTTGCGCATGTTTTCTCCTACCTCGGCGATCGCTGGTCGTTCATACGGTCTGCGCTTCCGGATGGATTGCCCTCGTGCCCGTCCACCAAACCCGCTTCCCCCCGGAGACGTGGTCGATCGGCAGGGATACACACCTAGCGTGGGTCCTGCCGGTCGAGGTTCCAATGCCGGACGATCGTGCACATGTATCCCGAGTCCGGACGCGCGACCATGGCGAAGCGGCTGATCGCGCGTTGACTGCCTTCCTGGTCGGTGTACAGCAGGTCGACGGCCAGGCGCTGTCGCGCCTCGATGGCGCGCAGTATGTCGGGGTACGCGTGGTCGCCCCTGTCCCGGATGGCTCCCTTCCAAAACCCGACATCGCCGGGCGGGACGTACAGGTCCCTCGCGGCGCTGGGACTTTCATTGCCAAGATGGGCGGGTGACGACGACAGGGCAGGCGCCACGCGCCCGAGGGTGGCGACGGATCTTTCACCTCCATGCGGATCGTCTGGGGCAGAAGATTCCGTCGCTCGACGCACTCCACGACGAGATGGACAAGCGGTCGCCTCGGGTGAGAGCGAAGAGGATGTGACGCTCGGCGTCATCGAAGATTTCGAGAAGTCGGCCACCACCCTGAACACTCGGACCACCCCCCTCGTCCCCGCCTCCGGCATCGTGGTCACAGGCTCCGGCATCCTCGCGAACGCGTCGGGCCAAGGGGAAGCCGCGCAAGTCATCGCCCTCTTCGCGATGGCGTTCGCCCTGGGCGGTCTCGGCTTTCTCGCCACCGCGCTGTTGACACACGCCGGTCGCCCGAGCGTCGGCTTGGCACCGACGAGAGCAGACGTGCCGTTCGTGCACGACCGCCTCGTCAAGAAGGAGTCCGACGCGCAGGTTGGATCAGTGCTCACCGGCGTGGGCTTCGTCATCCTGCTCGTCGTCATTCTCTGACCGCGGCGAGCCGGACGAATACCGTCTCTGCCCGTGACTTCGCCGCCCGGAGACGAGACGCTGAGCGCGGACCCGGCTGCCGGGCCGCGGCGCGCTCGTTCCACCGGCGCGATCGTGCTGTGGATCGTCGGCGGCGCGTGGGCGGTGATCCTGCTCCTGATCCTGCGCAACGCCGTCTTCGTGTCCGATGACGCGATCAGCAACTACGGGCACGTGTGGTACGTGAGCGACCGAATCTGGCGGTTCCACCACATCCCGTGGGCCATGCCCGTGATCGGACACGGCAAGGCGCTGGCGTTCCCGTATGCACTCGTCCCGTGGCTCAGCGCCGCGCTCCTGCGGCCGGTCCTTGGCGATTGGGTCGTGACCTTGTGGTTGGTCGTCGGAACCGTCGGGCTCATCGCCGCCACGTTCTCGGCGTTTCCGGAGTTGCGCCGGGGCTGGTGGGCGGCCGCGGTCCTGGTGAACCCGGCCTTGGTGGTCGCGGTCGATCATCGGTCAGCTCCCCTTCCTCTGGGGTGCCTCGTTGCTGATGGGCGCGGTGGCGTGCTGGCGGCGTCGGCGTTACCTGGCGGCGGCGGTGCTGGCCGGGCTCGGTCAGGCGACCCATCCGGCGGTCGTCCTGCCGATGGGTGTCGTGCTCGTCGTGTGGTGGTGGTACTGGGAACCGGATCGCAGAAGGCTGCTGCGCTACTACGCCGCCTCGCTGATCCCCGCCATTCCCGCCGCGCTGCTCGTCTTCGCCTCGCCCGTCTTCGAGGACAGCGACCCGGTCGTCATCGCCACGAGCTTCTTCGGAACGCTCGGCGTGCGGATACTCGTCTTGGCCGTGCCCATCGCGTTGGTGGTCGTGCAGCGCCGCCTGCAGTCGCCCGCCACGCCGTTCCGAGTGACCACGCGCGTTTCTGCCGCCGTGTGCCTCACCTTGCTGCTCTCGAACATCGTGCTGGCAGGGCCTCTCGAAGCCGAGTACTCCTGGGGCGCGCTCGGCCGAAAACCCGACACCAAGCTGCTCACCTTCATCAAGTCGAGCAAGTTCGATCCCGGCGCGACGTACCGCATCCTGCGTGCGCACGACGGCAAGATCGGGATGTACCAGCTCGTGCAGCACGACGCGCGGCTCGACTCGGAGTTCTTCCCCGAGAGCATCGCCCGGAACAACTGGCCCGACGTCGGGAAGTACTCACAGTTCCTCAGGGACCGACGCGTCGACTACGTCATCATCTTCCTTAGCTACGACCGCGAATGGCGCACGAACGAACACCAACTTCTCCGCGAACTGAAGAAGCACGGCCGCGACCGGTGCGATAAGGACCGCGTCGGCGTGCACCAGGTCAGTCGGGCCCGGACCTTCGACGTGTATCGGATCCGGCAGGACTGCTGACCGGCGGGTTGTCCGGGGGCGGCGGGTCGTGCCGGTACAGTCGATCGAGGCGGCGCGGGTCGCCCTCGGCTGGCCCGACGTTCCTTGTCGCCCGGGTGGACAGGAGACCCGATGAGCCAAACCTGCACTCACTTCGACCAGGTCGCCGACGTCACCCCGAGCAGCGAAGGGTGCGAGGACTGCCTCCGCATCGGAGGCCGGTGGGTGCATTTGCGGATGTGCATGTCCTGCGGCCACGTCGGCTGCTGCGACAACTCACCGAACCGTCATGCGACTGCGCATTTCCGCTCGCAGCACGACCCCATCATCCAGTCGTACGAACCTGGTGAAGACTGGTGGTACTGCTACGTCGACGACCTCACGTTCGAAGTCGACGGCGCACCAAAGTTCGCCCACCCCTGAGCACAGCTCGGCCGTGCTGCCGCGGCAGTTACGCCCTTCGGTGCTCGAAGAGGAACTTGAAGATGAGCGTGCTCGCGTCGATCTGCGTGGTCGTGTGGCCGAACGACGCCTCGAACTGGGGCACGGGCTTGCCGGGCCAGGCGTGCCCGCCGCCGTCGATCACATAGAGGACCGCGTCGGCCTTGCAGTGCTGCCACGTGCGCCGACGCACTTCCGGCGCCACCCGCTCCTCGACCGGCTTCGCGTCACATCCGTTGTGCTTGGCCCACGTCTGCATGGCGGCGTCGGCGGACCTGACTGGACCTTGTACGGCCACGACTTCCGGAAGACGATGCCAAGGACCACAAGGCGAGCTACTCCCCCACGCTGTGGATCGTGTCATCGCACCGTCCGTGACCGGGAGGACCCGCACCACGCCAGGTTGTCACGTCGGGCCGACGGTTCCCGGCCGCTGCTGAACGCATGTTCAAGGAGCGGTCGGGCGCTTTCCACGTGCGGATGACTCGGGCATCACGGGCGCCTGATGTCCTGGTGCTGGAGTGGAGCTCGGCCGATACCGAGCGAAGGGGTGGTGGCACCCGACGGTTCCGTGTCGTTCGGTGGCGACACGGTCGGAGCGCTGACCACCGCCGGGCGGACCGTCGAGGCGCCGGCGTCCGGCGGGCTCCGCGACGCCTGGCTCTCGCGCTGGGCGCCAGACGGGACCCTGCAATGGGTGGACGCCTGGGGCGGGCCCGGCGACGACTTGGCGAAGGGAGTCGTCGATGACGGTGACAACGTGTCGTACGTCGGACGGTTCACGGGCACGCTGAACGTCGGCGGAACTGCACTCGACGCCGGCGAGGGCGCCGACACTCTCGTGGCCCAGCGATCCACGACCGGCGCGGTTCGTTGGGCGACGTCTCAGGCAACGCCGCGCTCGACGGCTCCGAGGCGGTCGCACCTCCGACGGCGGGATCCTCTTCGGGAGTCAGAGCGTTCCCGGGATCCAGTTCGGATCTGCACACGGCCCGGCGATCACGCTCGACGACACCGAAGGCGGTACCGGATGGCTCGCACACTACGGACCGGACGGCGCCCCGAGGTTCGCCCGCACCGTCGCCGGCACGGCGAACGGGCGCGTCGGCGAGATCGCCCGGACGGGGTCACGCGTCGACGTCGACGTCACGCTCCGCGGGCCGGCGAACACGATCAACAGGACGCCGATCACGGTGCGTGGCAAGGACGCTTCGGTCTGGGCCCTTGATCTGGCGGGATGAATCGGCGGCGCGACCGGCGTCGATGGTCGCCTCAGCCGAGCGTGTACAGGGTTCGACCCGATTTGGCCGGCGGGAAGTACGACAGGCCACTGCCGAAGTACACGCGACGGCCGACGACCGCCGGCGTGCTCGAGATGGTCCCCTCGGTCTCGAGACTGAAGAGCTGCTTGCCGGTCTTCGTGTCGAACGCCCGGAGCTCCCGGTCGACCGCGACGAATCCCACGCCGTCGGCGAGCGTGATCGGTGCCCACACGTACGCCGGCAGGTCGACCTGCCAACGCACGTTGCCGGTCGCCGGATCTAACGTCGCGAGTACCGACGTCCCGACGGTGTGCATGCGCTGCCGGTCCCGTGGGTCGGGTACCGGGCCGGGCGGGCCGTTGTTGCCGGCCACGATGATGTTGCTGCCGTCGTAGGCACCGTTATTGAACACGCCGCCGATGAGTGCGCTTCCGTCGCTGACCTGGCGCTGCCACACCACCTCGCCCGTCGCTCGGTCGAGCACCCAGAACATTCCCGACTTCTGCCCCGCGCCGAGCAACTTGCGCTGAGCGCCATTGACCTCGGCCTCGAAGAGAATCGGGTTCGTGCCGAGATCGGGGTCCTGTGATCGCGCGTTCGCCACGGTGAATACATCACCCATCGTCACCTGGCGGATCCACCGCACCTCGCCTGAAACGAGGTCGAGTGCAACGACCGAGTCGGACGTCGGGCCGGCGGTCTCGGTGTAGTTGTTCCCCGTAGTCGCGAACACGGTGTGGGCCTCGGCATCGATCGACACGGACGACCACACGCCCACCCCGTTTTTCGGCGGTTCCGCGGTGCGGTAGCGCCAGAGCTCCTTGCCGTTGCGCCGGTCGAAGGCCACGACCCCACCGCGGAAGGTCGCGTTGTCCCGCGGAGTGACCTCCTCGAGCGACGCCAAGCCGACGATGACCGTGTCGCCCACGACGACCGGCGATGAGAAGCCGACCGCGAACCTCTGGTCGTCCGCCTTCACCTTCCAGCGGTCGGGACCGTCCTCGGCGTCGACGGCCCACAGGGTCGTATCGCCGGCGTAGACATAGAGGAGACCGCCCCGGAGTGTGGGCGACGACGACCCGCGAATCTCGTCCCGCTTCCAGATCTCCCGCCCGTTCTCGGCATCGAGCGCGATCAGGCCGTTCTGGGAGAGAACGGTCACACGATCGCCTGCGACCGCGGGCGCGCCGTTCACCGACCCTGGCGCTGTCGTAGTAGGAGGGCTCGCCGGGGGCGAGCCGCCGACGACGAGGCCACCCAGTCCGCGTCCAGCGTCGCGGCCAGCGAGCAGACCGGTGAGCACCGCGAGCCGCGCCGCGGGCCGCGTGGACGATTGCCCACCTCCGTCCCCCCACGGATTCACCCTACGTGTCGGCGCCATCATCCGGATGGCGTGATGACGTCGCCGCCCGGGGCAACCGACAATGAGTGAGGTGTGATACTCCCCGAGGAGGTGGTGGCAATGACGAGCGACGACGAAGCGATGGGGCCGATCAGCTATCTGATCGTCGAGTTCCCAGGCAGCAAGATGACGGGCGAAGGGTTTCCGGTCCTGATCGATCTCGTGGACCGCGGGCTGATCCGGATCCTCGATCTGGTGTTCGTCACCCGTGACCGCGACGGCACGGTCCGCGGTGTCGAGTTGGCGGACTTCGACCATGACGGCCAGCTCGACCTGGCCGTGTTCGAAGGCGCCTCGTCGGGGCTCCTCGACCAGTCCGACCTCGAGGACGCGGGAGCAGCGATCGATCCCGGCTCGTCGGCGGGGATCCTGATCTTCGAGAACCGCTGGGCCGCTCCGTTCACGGACGCGCTGCGGCGCGGCGGCGCGGAGCTGGTATCGGCGGGATACATCCCTCTCGCCGACGTCGCCGCCGCGCTCGATGCAACCGACAGCGGCCAGCTGATTCCGAACGCACGGAGAGAAGGAGACAACATGCCCGGACTCTTGCGAGGTGTCGCCCGCACGGCCGTGATCGCCGGCACGGCAACGACCGTCTCGAACCGAGTCTCGCGCCGGCAGGGTAACCGTTGGGCGCAACAGGATGCGCAACAACAACAGCAGTACGCGCCGGAACCGCCGAACGCGCAACCGGCCGCGGCACCTGACCCTGTCGCGCAGCTCAAGGAGCTGGCCGAGCTCAAGAACCAGGGCATCCTCACGGACGCGGAGTTCGAAGCCCAGAAGGCCAAGATCCTCGCTTCGTAGTTCCCCGGTCGAATGACTGAGCAGGACCCTGACCCGACTGATGCGCCCGCGGCAACGGGCGCCACCGGCATCGTCCTGCTGACGCTGGCCGCGGGTCAGTTCCTGATGACCCTCGACAGCTCGGTCATGAACGTGTCGATCGCGACTGTCGCCAAGGACGTCAACACGACGGTCACGGGAATCCAAGCGGCGATCACCTTCTACACGCTGGTGATGGCATCACTCATGATCACCGGCGGCAAGGTGGGCCAGATCCTCGGTCGCAAGCGCGCCTTTGCCATCGGCTGCGTCATCTATGGCTGCGGCTCCTTCGTCACGGCGATCTCACCGAGTCTCGCGGTGCTGATCATCGGGTGGTCGGTCCTCGAAGGAATCGGCGCCGCGCTGATCATGCCGGCGATCGTGGCGCTCGTCGCGTCGAACTTCGCGCGCGCCCGAACGACCACGCGCGCTACGGGCTCGTGGCATCGGCCGGCGCGATCGCTGTCGCCGCCGGCCCGCTGATCGGTGGTCTCTTCACCACGTATCTGTCGTGGCGTCTGGTGTTTTTGGGGGAAGTCGTCGTCGTGCTGGTGATCCTCGCGCTCACTCGACGGATGGCCGATACACCGTCCGAGAGGGCGCCCGCCTCGACCTCGTGGGGACCGGCCTGTCCGCTCTCGGTCTCGGGCTCGTCGTCTACGGCATTCTGCGCTCGGGAACTTGGGGCTTCGTCCAACCCAAGCCGGAAGCCCCCGAGCTGTTCGGCTTGTCGCCGGTGGTCTGGCTTGTCCTGGCCGGCGGAGTCGTGTTGCGACTCTTCCTGACGTGGGAGAACCATCGGCTCTCGCGGGAGAGAGCGCCTTGATCGATCCTGCGATGCTGCAGAACCGGACGCTGCGCGGCGGGCTCACCGCGTTCTTCTTCCAGTACCTGCTCCAAGCAGGACTCTTCTTCGCCGTGCCGCTGTTCCTTTCGGTGGCGCTCGGCCTCTCCGCGGTCGCAACCGGTGTGCGGCTGCTGCCGCTCTCGATCACGCTCCTGTTGGCCGCCGCCGGCATTCCCAAGGTGTTCCCGAACGCCTCACCGCGTCGGGTCGTCCGCATCGGGTTCCTGGCACTGTTCGCAGGCATCGTGGTGATGGTCGCGGCCCTCGAGGCAGGGGCAGGACCGGAGATCGTGACCTGGCCGATGCTGCTCGCCGGGTTGGGGGTGGGTGCGTTGGCTTCACAACTCGGGAGCGTGACCGTGTCGTCGGTGTCCGACGAAGAAAGCGGCGAGGTCGGCGGTCTCCAGAACACGGTGACCAACCTCGGCGCATCGATCGGAACCGCCCTCGCAGGGGCTGTACTCATCTCCGCACTGACCTCGTCGTTCTTCAGCGGCATCCGCGACAACCCCGACGTCCCGAAGGACCTCGCCTCGAAGGCGGAGGTCGAACTGGCTTCCGGCATCCCCTTCACGTCGGACGCCGACCTCGAGAAGGCGCTCGACAAGGCGGACATACCGCAGCAGACGGCCGACGAGATCGTCGACGAGAACGAGACGGCGCGCCTCGACGGCCTTCGCGCCGCGCTCTCCGTCCTTGCCGTGATGGCGCTGATCGCCGTCTTCTTCAGCCGCCGGATCCCCACCCGTCAGCCGGCGGCCTCGAGTCCCGGGTCGCCATCGACGTGACCGCGCTTGCCGTGGGCGTTCGCCACTCCCGTCAGCCCGACCAAGCCCGGGCGCGTACCGGGACGAAAGGGCCGACCCCTTGCGCCCCCGAAGCGAGGCTGAAACCCTCCGCGTAGAGATCGTTTCTTCTCCCTCGTCCCCGAACGGGAACGATCTCTGATCGGGCTTGGAGGCTTCGGGGGCAGATCGAGGCAGCGATGTACTTGTTCAATCGTCAGATTCGTTTCGGGCCTGGCAACACGTGTGACCAAATGGCGTGGGCGCTCGGGCAGACAGAGAAGGTGAACCAGATCACCGGCCTGCCGGTGAGCCTGTACATGGAGGTGTACTCCCCGCAAGTGGGCGCGGTCGGTTGGAGCACGTTCGTGCCCGATCTCGCGGCGCTGGAAGCGGCCGGTGACAAGTTGCAGGCCGACGATGCATTCGTCGCCGCCACTGACAAGGGCGCGGCGATGACGGTCGGCGGCGCGACGGACAGCTTGGCGCAGGTCATCTACGGCGAGCCGGACCCGAACCGCCAGATCGAGTACGTCACCGTGGTGCGCGCCGTCTGCGCAACCGGCAACGTCGCCAAGGGAATGGAGGCCGGAGTCGAGCTCGCGGAACGTGCTGAGAAGATCATGAGCACACCGTCCCTGTTCCTCGCCGACGTGACCGGGAACTACGGCGGAGTCGCGTGGGCAAGCGGCTACGAGAATGTGCGGGCGCTCGAAGCGGCCCAGCAGGCGCTCGCAGGTGACGAGAGTTGGGCGAAATTCGTCGACAAGGCGACGGAGGGCGTCTACGCCGAAGAGCCGTCGCTCACGACGCAAACCATCTACCGCCGCCTGGCGTAACTCCTCGCTCGACACGTAATGGGGTCCGGCTTCGGCCGGGCCCCTTTTCGTACCGGCGATCGAGGCGCGGCGTTCTGGCTAGTCGGCCACGGCCGCGGGTTCGGCTTCGCGCAGGTGTTCGTGCACGAGGCGGACGACCGTCGCTCCTTCGCCAACGGCCGAGGCGACGCGTTTGATCGATCCCTGTCGCACGTCGCCGGCAGCGAAGACGCCGGGCATGCTGGTCTCGAGCAGCAAGGGATCACGGTCCTGGTCCCAGCGTGTGCCTGGCTGCTCGAGGACATCTCGACCCGTCAGGAGATAGCCCTGAGCGTCGCGCTCGATCTCGTCGGGAAGCCACTGTGTGTGCGGTTCACCGCCGATCATGATGAACAGCGCGGCCGCGGGAACCTCTTCGACGGTATCTCGGCCCCGATCGGCAAGCGTGAGATGTTCGAGACGGCCGTCGCCTCCGCCGTCGACCACCTCGGTGCGGAGACGAATGATGACGTTGGGAGTCGACTCGATGGAGCGAACGAGGTAACTCGACATCGACTCGGCGAAGCTGTCGGCCCGGACGAGCAGTGTGACCGTGCGAGCGTGCTTGGCAAGGTGCACCGCCGCTTGACCGGCTGAGTTTCCGGCGCCGACGATGAAGACGTCCTGACCCTCCATCGCTCGGCTCTCGCTCACGGCCGCGCCGTAATGGACGCCGGATCCCACAAGAGCTTCGAGGCGCGGGACACCGAGCCGGCGCCACTCCATCCCCGTGGCGATCACAACCGTCCGCGCGCACACCTCGCTGCCGTCGAGAAGACGCACCAGGCGATGGTCGCCGCGAGGTTCGAGCGCGACTGCCCGCTGGGCGAACACGATGTGCGCACCCATCAGCCAGGCCTGCTCGCAGGTCCGCCCCATGAGCACCCCACCGTTGATGCCGTGGGGAAACCCGGGGTAGTTCCTGATGAGCGGGCTGGCCCCCGCCTGGCCGCCCGAGAGCACCTGTTCGAGCATCACGGTCTCGAGCCCCTCCGACGCGGCATAGACGGCTGCCGTCAAGCCCGCCGGTCCCGCGCCCACGATGGCGACGTCGCATGTATCGACGTCGTTCTTGACGCTGACGCCGACCGCGCCGGCGAGATCGGGCAGGCTCGGATCGACCATGACCTGACCGTCGTAACGAATCACCACCGGGAGGCGCGACGAATCGAGGCCGGCCTCGTCGAGCAAACGCCGTCCGGTTTCGCTGTCAACCGGATAGAAACCGAAGGGCATGCTGAAGCGCGTCATGACGTCGCGCAACTGGAGTACCCGGCTGTCTCCCTCCTCGGCCACGATCCGAAACTGCTCGAAGTTCGGGACGTCCTGCTCCTTGGTCCACGAAGCGAGGTACTCACTCATCGCGCCGTAGAGCATCTCGTCGTCCGCCCACGGCCGCACGATGTGATAGTCGGCGTGCCCAAGTGCCATGGCCTGTACCGCCGGGCTCGTAGACGAGTAGTCGCGATCGACGAGCAGAACTCGCTTTGCACGCGGATGCAGCTCGTGGGCCCGGGCGAGGAAGTCGGTCGGACTGCCGCCGACCAGCATGAGTGCAACCGGTTCGTCGGCTCGTGCCATCTCCTGCAGCGCTCCAAGCGCGGCCTCGGGCGAGCTGTCGCCCTTCACTGTGAAATCGTCGCCGAAGCGCCGTGTGAGGTCCGCGAGCAGCTCGCGCAGCGAGTTCGTGTCGTGATCGACCACGAAGAGCACCGGCCCTGCCATCTCTCCGAGCCTACCGAGGAGTCCTGCTCATCCGGCTCTCCCGTTCCTCCCTCTCGACAAGCGGGGCTGTACTCAACGGCAGGGTCCCAGGATTTCCGGGTTGTGCTCGTCTGCCAGCACGAGGTCGACCGCCTGACGCATCTCGTCGGGCTGCACACGGGCGCCTACGCCGAACGGTTGGTCGAGCATTCCCAGGACCCCCACCACCACCGTCATCAGCACGGCGGCGCTCCCGAGCGCGACGACCCGACCAGCCGGGCGGGTGGCGTAGTGCATGACGAGCAGAAGGAACACGAGAAAGGCGCCGACATAGATCACGACCCACAGCGCGGTGGGGATCTCCGGTTCGGTGAAGAACAACAGTTGCTGCCGGGATTGGCCCGCGTCGGTGATGAGCGTGGAGGCGCGCCCATAGGCGGATCCCTGCTTCGAATCGTCGATCGGAAGGTCGCGAACGTCGGCCCGGCTCCGGTCGCCGAACCGGAGCGTGCGCGGTGCCTCCGTATCGTTCCCCCGCTCCATCGACGGCCACTCGTCGTCGATGATCGACCGCATGTAGCAGATCAAGTCGTGCCGAACGGGATCCCTCGTCTCGTTCGGGTAGACGCCCACCGTGTCATAGAGCGCGACGAGCGAACTCGCCTCGTGCTGAGACTCGTGTCGGACGTCGTTGAAGTGGCCCACGGCGAAGACCACCAGCAGACCCAGCAACAGACCGTAGGCCGCCCCGACGAACGTCAATGCGGACTGGTATTCCGGCAAGTCATCGCCCGTTGTCCTGCGGTGCACCACCACGCCCAGCACGGCGGCAGCGGAAATCACGCCCCAGAGAATCAGGACATGGACGATCACGGTGTGAGCCCGAGGACGAACATGCGGGACGGATGCTCTCCAGCGGTCGCGCCGTCGTCAAGCGCGGCCGCCCAGTCCGTGACCGGCCGTGGTCAGGGTGTCAGCACGACCTTTCCCGGAATGTGCTCGGTGGATTTGGCCATGAAGGCGTTTCGCGCGTCCGCCAGGGGATAGACCGCGCCGACATCGGGGCGCAGCGTCCCCTCGTCGACGAGTCGAGCAATCTCGCGGAGTTGGGCACCGTTCGCGTCCCGAACGAAAGCCACCATGCGGATGTCGCTTCGATCCGTTTGCGGCGGTGGAGCCATGACGGACACCAGGGCGCCATCGGGCTTGACGATCGCCGGCTGAACGAGCGAGCACGTCGCCGCCGATGATTCGTAGACGAGGTCGACCTGGCCGACGGTCGTCTCCCAGCCATCCTGTTCGATGTCGACGAATGCATCGGCGCCAAGGTCGAGGACGCGTTGGCGCGCGTTGGCTCGACCGGTTCCGACGACGTGGGCGCCGGCCCAGCGCGCGAGCGGCACCGCCATCGACCCGACGCCGCCGGCTGCGCCGTGAATGACCACCGTCTGGCCGGACTCGAGGTGGCCGTGGTCGAACAGCGCCTGCCACGACGTGAGCGCGGCCTGCGGGATGGCGGCGGCTTGGATGAAGTCGACCGTCGTCGGCTTGGGCGCCAGGCTGCGAACCTCGATGGCGACATACTCGGCGGCCCAGCCGTCGCGGAGCCCGTCGATGAGCCCGAACACCTCGTCACCCACCGAGACGCCGGCGGCGCCGTATCCGAGCGCGACGACGATGCCCGACCCCTCGTGGGCTGGGATTCGCCACCCGCGGTCGTGCCCGTTTCGATCCTTCTCGAGCGGCCACATCAGCTCGGTCGGGGTAAAGCTGGCGGCGCGCACCTGCACGAGCGCGTCGCCGATCGCAGGCTGCGGATCGGGGGCGTCCTCGTACTCGAGGCCATCGATGCCCTCGAAGCCCTTCGGTTCCTTGATCCGGGCGGCCTTCATGGGAACCTCCTTGTCACATCAGGGGGAGACGCGTGCCGAGATGGATCCGCCTATCGAACGGCGGACCCCTCGCGCTGGGCGCCGAACAGGTTGTACGACCCGACGACGTCGAGGCGCTCGATCACCGGCGGTCCGTCCACCCAGCTCTTGAGCTGCTCCTGGAACTGCGCGTACTCGGGGATCGCCGGCCGGGGGTCCTCGATGCCGTCGGCCAGCTCGAACAGGATCACGAACGTCGAGCTGTCCACCACCCACGTCGACGCGTAACGCAAGCCCTCGGGGCGCGCGATCGAGCGTCGTGAAGAGGTCGCGCACCGCGGCCTCGGCCTCTTCGATGCTCCCGTCCTTGACGTTCTGGCGCACCATCATCACGCTCATTTCCGCCCTCCTTCGGGTTCGGCCGCCGGGCGGCGGCTCCGTCACACCGACCCCAGTCGGGGCCGGGCTCGGCCTCTACCCCTACGACGAACGGTGGGGCGCAGATTCGACACTCCCACCCCGATCGCCGGGGAAGGCCGCGAGGTGCGTCGTGACTAAATGCTGGGTAGTGGCTCGTGCGCGAGTTCGGCCATCCGATCGAGGCCGCGCTCGGCGTGGTCAGCCAGACGGGCGGCGGCGGCCTGCACGGCGGGGTCGTCACGTTGCGAGGGTTCGATGCGCGCAGGGTTCAGGGCGCAACTGTTCGCCCAGGCGGCGATGTCCGGCTCGGCGCCGTAGCTGCGCGCCGCGAAGGTCCCACGCACCTGCATCCGCGCCCAGCTGGCCGCGCTGTCGGGGAGCGTGTTGGGCGGACACAATCGGTTGCGCTCCCGGTCGTCGTCGCGGGTTGCTTCCACGTAGCCGGCCAGTGCCGCGCAGAAGCACGGGAATCCGACTCGGATCGTCTGGAGTCGGATCTTGTCGGGACCCCAGACGGGAACCAGCGGTGGGTACTGCAGTCCCGAGGCGGCGCAGTGCACGATGAGCGAGTCCGGCGCCAGTGGGACCGAGCCGTCGTCGAGGACGATCTCGCTACGAGTCACGTGCTTGATGTGTCCGAGACGAACAACATTCTCGATGGTCCGGAGGAGATCGAGCTCCCATGCCGCCAGGGTCGGGGTCTTGGCCATCGTGGGGATGACGTCCCTGTCGATCCGGAGCATCACGCCGGCAGCTTCGAGGCGCAGGAACAGGTCGTCGAGCGACTCGGCCGAGGCGGCCGCCGCCATGGTGTCCGCAGCGAGCCCGAGCCCCACGACCGGGTCAGGCTGGACGACGGCGCGATTGAGCATCCACGGATCGCGCGGTCGCACCCAGACGATGCGGTCCGGCGGCACGCCGTTGACCAACAGCCACACGATCCCGTCGGTCGCGGTCTTACCGGAACCGACGATCACGTAGCTGCTCGGCGCCGCGGTCAACCTGGCGAGCTCGTTGATGGCCGCGACATGGACGTCAGAAGCAACATTGAACGGCGGCGGCGTCGTCGCGGGAATCGTCGGCGACAGGTACGTGGCGTCGACGACTCGGCGTCGCACATCCACCTGCACGGTCTCTCCCGACACCCGGGACGTAACGAGATGCGACGAGCCTTCTGCGTGGTAATCGCTTCCTCCGAGGAACGTGACTCGCCCCGACCCGAGGAAGCGGCTGTGCAGGATGTCGTCGTAGTACGCCTGGATCTCCGATTGACGCGCCCGTTCCTGAAGTCCCGCCTCCGGCCCGCTCAGCTGCACGGCGCCGCTCCCCAAGACGGTCGACGCGACGCCGTAGAACAAGGACGCCTGATGCAACTGGACGAATGGATAGGCGTCCAGCCAGTGCCCACCCGCCGCGTGGCGGCGGTCGACCAGCGTGACGTGCACATCCGCGTGATCGATCAGCGCGTCCGTGAAGGCGATGCCCATCGCCCCCGCGCCCACGACGAGGTAGTCCGTCTCCAATGCCATCTACTGCGTCGTCGAGTCGGCGAGTGCCTGAGCGATTTGGTCGAGGGTGTAGGCGATCGCTCGGTCCTCCTCCATTGCTTCCCCGTCGGCGCGCAGTTGGCGCAGGCGTTCCTCGCCGAGCGCGGCCGCCAGGAGGCCGGTGGTTTCGCGTCGCACCTCCAGGACGAGACCGCCTGTGGTCCTCGGCGTCGGGCCCGGACGTGTGGGTTTCGGGTTGGAGTCGACGGGCGTCTCGAGGGTCTGGAGAGTGATGGCGCGGGCGACGCCTTGGATGATCGCGGCGGCGTCTGGTCGCGTCGTGACGAGCGCGCGGGCGACCACGTTCAGGCTTGCGTACAGCCAGACAGGCTGGCGGGCCCAGTGGAGCTGGCGAATCGTGGTGCCGGCGATCCCGAGGGTCGCGGGCGCATCGTCCAGACGCGACACGAGAACGAAGGCGAGCCCGAGAGTGTTGATGTTCTCGTAGCCGAGCGCGGCGCTGCGATCGAGGCTCTCGTCGAGGCAGGCGCGGGCCTGGTCGGGGTCGGTGTCGGCGAGTGCGTTGCCGAGGACCAGGAGCGCAATGATGAGCACGTAGGGCATATCGGCCTGGCGGGCGAGGGCGAGCGCTTCGGCGGCCACGGGAATGGCGCCGGTTGCGTCATCGGACAGCGTCCGGTACCACGCGGCGAAAGCGAGGTTCACGGAGGCGACCGCGAGCTTGCCGTTGGCGCGTGCGATATCCGCTGCCTGCTCGTTGCACGCGACGGCGTCTGCGAACGCGCCCCGCATCATCGCGACGTCGGCGCGCGCCTGGCAGACGAGGTTCTCGACGTCCGAGTCCGCCTGCGGGTGGAGGCGCTTGTCGGCATCGAGGGCCCGAGAACCGCGCTGGTCCGCAACGTCCAGATCACCGTGCGACGCAGCGTCGATCGCTGTGATCGCGAGCGCGAGCGGATACTCGGCGTGCTCGGTGGCGCCACGGAGCGTCAGTGCGGCCTCGCCCGAGAGCCCGAGCTGGTAGCCCCCTTCGTGTCCCCGGGGCACGCTGCACAGGATCCGGAACGCGGTGTCGACATCGTCGGCGTCGATCGCCCACGACCACGCGGCGAGGAGATTGTCGCGCTCGGCGCTCAGGCGCGCGGCCCACGGCGAGTGTTCGGGGCCGTGGAGGTACCCGAAGGCCTTCTCGGCGAAGGCGGCGTAGTGGCGTGCGTGACGGGAGCGCAGCGTGTCGGCTTCGCCGGCATCGTCGAGGCGTTCCTCGCCGTATTGGCGGATGGTCTCGAGGAGGCGGTAACGCGTCTGGGACCCGTGGTCCTCGGCGACCACCAAGGACCCGGCGACCAGGCGCGCAAGGGACTCGAACACCAGGTCTCGATCGATCCCGTCACCACCACAGACCGCCTCGGCCGCATCGAGCGTGCACCCCCCGGCGAATACCGACAACCGGGTCAATAGCCGCTGCTCCGACTCGCTCAACAGCTCATAGGACCAGTCGATCGCGGCGCGCAGCGTCTGATGGCGTTCCACGGCACCCCGACGCCCACCCGCCAGCACCTGGAAGCGTCGGTCGAGGCGCTCTGCGAGCTCGGCGGGAGTCATCGCGGGGACCCGTGCCGCGGCGAGCTCGATCGCCAGCGGCACCCCATCCAGGCGGCGACACACCTGACCCACCGCGGCGGCGTTCTCGTCGCTGAGCTCAAAGCCGGCGGCTGCCGCGGTCGCGCGCTCCACGAACAGGCGCACCGCGTCCGCTTCCATCATCCGCTGCCGGGCTGCATCCGCAGGCGGTGCGGACAGCGATGGCGTCGGGAGGATCCGTTCGCCGTCGACGCCGAGCCCCTCGCGACTCGTGGCCAACACCACGAGGCGCGGGCACGACCGCTCCAACGTGTTCACAAGGTGCGCGACCGGCTCGAGGAGATGTTCGCAGTTGTCGAGCACCAGCAACAGCTCCTTATGGCGCAAGAACTCGACCACCGCCTCCTCGACCGTCTCGGCCGCTCGCGGTGTCACCGAAAACAGCGCCGCGACCGCTTCCGTGACACCGTCGCGGTCGCGGATCGGTGCCAGCTCACACCACCAGGCGCCGTCACGGAACTTGGGGAGCGCCTCCGCCGCCGCCTGTAACGCCAGACGGGTCTTGCCGACCCCACCCACCCCGGTCAGGGTCACTGTCCGGACCTCACCGAGCGCGGCGGCCACGGACGCCAGCTCGCGCTCGCGGCCGATGAACGAGCTCACCGGCGACGGCAAGTTCCCCATGTACGCGTCCAGCGACCGTAACGGCGGGAACTTGTGCACCAGATCGGCCTGACCTACCTGGAAAATCGTCTCGGAACGACTCAGATCGCGCAGGCGGTGCTCACCCAAGTCGACCAGTCCGACCCCTGCCGGCAGCGTGTCCCGCACCAGCGCTCCCGTCGCGGCCGAGCACAGGACTTGCCCGCCATGGCCCGCGCTCATGATCCGCGCCGCCCGATTCAACGCCAGACCGAAATAGTCTCCGTCGCGCTGCTGAGCCTCCCCGGTGTGAAGGCCAATCCGCGCACGCAACGGTCCCGTCACAGACCAGGGCTCCTCCGACAGAGCACGCTGCGCCGTCACTGCGGCCTCGACCGCGTCGCCGGCATCCCCGAACACGGCCACGATGCCATCGCCCATCGACTTCACTACCTGCCCGCGATGCGACTCGATGGTGGCGCGCAGGATGGCGTCGTGACGTACCAACGCGTCCTGCATGGCTTCGGGATGCTCGTCCCACAGGCGCGTCGAGCTCTCGATGTCCGTGAGCAGGAATGTCACCGTGCCGGTCGGCAGGTCGTGAGCGGCCGAGCTCGTGACCCGCTCAGGCGGCTGCCAGTCCAGCTCGGGCTTTTGCAGCACGATGGCTTCCTCCAAAGCGACGAGCTCCGGGCTCGGCTCGATTCCGAGCTCGTCTCCGAGGTGAGCACGCAGTTCCTGGTACGCGCGCAGCGCCTCGGCTTGGCGGCCCGCGCGGTACAGCGCCAGCATCCACTGCCCCCAGAGCCGTTCTCGCAACGGCTGGTCGCGGGCGGCCCTCTCGAGCTCGCCGATCAATTCGCCATGGCGGCCCAGCGCCAGTTCGGCCTCGATCTTGTCTTCCAGGGCACCGATGCGGAGCTCGTCGAGGCGGGCCGCCTCCGCCTGGGCGAAACCCTCATAGGCAAAGTCCACCAGCGCCGGACCCCGCCACAGTCCCAGCGCCTCGCCCAGCCGCCTCGCCGCGCCCCGTGGATCCCCCTCGCGCAACGCCTGTCGGCCCTCGCCGAGCAGACGCTCGAAGCACAACCGGTCCAGTGCCCGGTCGCCGACACGCACCACATATCCCGGCGTCCGCGTCACCACCACGCTCGCCGCCGTATTCGGCGCTCGCTCCGGTTCGAGGGCCTTGCGCAATCCCGACACGTAGACCTGCAAGCTGTGCGCCGCACCCGCGGGCGGGTCGGCTCCCCAGAGCTCGTCGATCAGTCGCTCCGTGGGGACCACTTCGTTGGCATGAATCAACAGCAACGCCAACAGGGCCCGCTGTCGCCCTGTGCCGAGAGCAATCGGCGTCCCGCCACGCGTCGCCTCCAGTGGCCCCAACACGGCGAATTCGACAAGCGGCATCGCGCCCGGCCCCCGGGGAGTGCGGAATCCCCTCCCGGTCCTTCCCGGCCCTGCCCAGTCACTCTAAACCAGCCACGCCGTCCAGATCCTTGAACAGAGCCGCACGCGTCCCTTGAGCGTGCCTTGAGCGCGCGGCACAGCGGTCCTTGACGGGCACGGCAGACACTCCTGACGGTGCCGAGAACCCACTCGGCCCATGACAGATCGGGGGCCGAGCACTCGCCCCCGAGGGGAGGAATCATGTTGCACACACGACGGCAAGCTCTTCGTGTCATTGCGATCGCTGCGGTGGCCACGGCCGGGCTCGTCATGACCGCAGCTTCCGGCACGGCCGCCAGCAGTTATCAAGGCGCTTCCGCGGCGGCCAAGAGCGAGAAGCAGTGGACCCAGACCGGGATCGGATCATCGATCACCAAAGACGACGGCTCGATGCTCGTCGTCGCATCCGTCGAGAACTCGCTCGATGGAGACGGCGCCGTCGTCGCGAAGGTCACGCTCAACAGCAACGCCGGCACCAATACCTCAACCCGCTACGACTCCAACGGTATTGGGAAATACGAGGAGGAATTCACCCTCGGCGCAACAGATGCCAGCGGGATGATCCCGTACACCGGCAGCGGCAAGTGCGTCCAGGGAGGAACCGGCGTGCACAAGGGCGAGAAATGCAAGTACACCTACACCGGCACGCTGAACCCCAACACGAACGTGGTCAACTTCAACATCACCGGAACTACGACCCGATGACCAGAGGCCGCGATGCGAGCCGGGGCCTCGTCGCTCTTGGCGGGGACCCGGGCGCACGGCTCAATGTGAAGCCGCTGCCGGTCCGAGGAGGGATCGATGTCAAACGATCCGACGTGGGACTTTCTGGACCCCGCGAGCAAGGGCCGGCTGCTGGGTGTGCTCCAGCGGGAGACCGAGGAGATGTTCGAGCTCGCCGCTGAGCCGACGCGCTGGCACGCCCCGACCGCATGCGAAGGCTGGGAGCTCCGCCACATGATCGGTCATCTCGCCGCCGAGACCGAGGGCTACTTGTCAGCGTTCGACATCGCGCGCCGCGGCGGCGTCGAGCGCGAAGGAGCCGGTCGGCGTGGCGGGAATGGCCGAAGCATCCGATGCCGCGGCTCGGGCGTTGCGGGATGTGCCGCGTGAGGAGCTCCTCGAACGGCTCCGCGACGACACCGACCGGCTGATGCACGAGTTCGAAGCGCTCTCGGACGCGGACTGGTCGGGCCTCATCGTACAGGAGCGCTATTTCGGCCCACTCCCCGCGATGGTCATCGTCGAGGGGCTCCTCGGGGGGTACACCGTCCACGTCTGGGACGTGCGGGAAGGCTTGGGCGCGCGCCACGCGATCGCGGGAGACGCCGCCGATCTCCTGGTGCCGTTCGTCTACCTCCTCTGGAGCGCAACCGCTGACACAATCTCCGTCGACTCGCCGTATGCAATCGGCGTCCGCACGACCGGTCGGAACGGCGGCGACACCAGGTTCGACGTGTCCGACAAAGGCGTACAGTTCGCCCCCGGCGATCTCGACGAATGCCAGGCGATCCTCGAATTCGACCCCGGGACCCTGGTGCTCACCGCTTACGGGCGAATCAATGCGGGAACGGTGCGTGGCGACCAGCATCTGGCCGGCAGCTTCCGCTCTCTGTTTGTCTCGATCTGACGGACGAGTTCGTGGCGACGGTCGCACGACGACCCTGGCGCCCTGGTGGGCGCTACCGGTTTCGAACCACTCACCTCTGCCGTGTGAAAGCGTCCGCGCCTGTCTCAGGGGTGCCAGACGGTCGCGTCTGGGGCTGGTCAGGTCGCTCGGGCCGCCTATCTCGTGTCAACGCGTAGCGCCCATCGGCACGTCCTCTCCCTATCGCGACCCTCACGCCGTGCTCGCGCGTGGGCGCCCATCGGCGCAGTCGGGCGATACGGTCTGGGTCAACAACACGATCGGTGCGAGGCGGTGACATGGCGGAAGCGGACGCGTGGCTCGAAGAGCTGTCGTACGAGAATTGCATGAACCTCCTGCGCCACGGGGTGGTCGGTCGCATCGCAGTCGTTGTCGATCAGTTCCCGGTGGTCTTGCCGGTGAACTATCGGCTCGTCGAGACCAGTGGCCCTACCTGGCTTGCGATTCGAACAAGGCCGGGCAACGTGCTCGATCGGGCCTCGATGCACGTCGCGCTCGAAATTGACGGGATCGATCCCGCCCACCAGCAGGGCTGGTCGGTGCTCGTGCGTGGAACGCTGCACCACGTCGATGCCGACGCTGCCGACTTTCGCGAGCGGTTCAACCCCGAACCGTGGATGACGGCGGAGCGCGACGCCTGGCTTGTGATCGAGCCGTTTTCGATCACGGGCCGCCAGCTGCACGCCGCCGAGCCAGAGTGGGCATTTCACCCGACCGGGTATCTGTAGCCGTCTGATCCAGGTCGCCACGCACGGCAGGTCGCGTCCTCGGCTCCCCCCTCGCCGGGGCGGCCCAGGGCATGACCGAGGTCCTCGCCGCCGTTGACAGCGACATCGCTGCGCTGTCGAACTCGAAGCCCGAAGCGGCTCGGCGGCTGGAAGAGCTCGGACCCGGCCCCTCGCATTGTCATCGCCGCTAGCCTGCTGGCGGTGGCCGAGCGGCGTCGCCTCGTCTTCGCGCTGGTCGCGCTCGTCACCGTGGCGGCGGCGGGCACCGTCGGCTACATCGTGCTCGGCTTCGGCGTGCTCGATGCCGTATATCAGACGGTCACCACGGTCACGACGGTCGGGTTCCGTGAGGTTCATCCGCTCTCGACGGCCGGCAAGATCTTCACGATCGTGCTCATCGTCCTCGGCGCGGGGACGGCTCTGTACACCCTCGGGGTCATCATCGAGACACTGCTCGAGGGTCAGTTGCCAGAAGTGTTCGGGAGGCGCCGCATGGAGCGCAGGATCAGCGGCATGAGGAACCACGTCGTCGTCTGCGGCTGGGGACGAGTCGGCAAGGCGATCGCTCGTGACCTCGTTGCGATGGGAACCGAAGCGGTGGTGGTGGACAACGAGCAGAGCCGTCTCGAGGGTGTCCCCCATCCCGTCATGCTCGGCGACGCCACCGACGACGACGTGCTCGAACGGGCCGGCATTCGGCGAGCGCGGGCGGCCATCGCCGCTCTCGATACCGACGCAGGCAACCTGTTCGTGACCCTGAGCGCCAGGGCCCTCAAGGCCGACTTGTTTATCGTGGCGCGCGTTCGAGTGGAAGAGAACGAGGACAAGCTGCGAAGGGCCGGCGCTGACCGTGTGGTGAACCCACAGAGCATCGGCGGTGCACGGATGGCAGCGTTCGTACTGCAACCCCACGTGACGGAATTCCTCGATGTCGTGATGCACGACCGAGGCATTGAGTTCCGGCTCGAGGAAATCGCAGTGCCGGAGGGTTCGCCGATCGAGGGGCACAGCATCAGAGACGCGCACGTGCGGGACCGCACCGGCGCCCTCGTGCTCGCATTGCGCGACCGCGAGGGCGCGTTCGCCACGAACCCACCGCCCGAGACCTTCATTCAGGCCGGCCAGGTGATCATCGCGATCGGAACCCCGGACGACCTCCAGGCGTTGGAGCGTCTCGTCACCGGCGCCGCGCCTCGGATCACGCTCTGAACGTCAGTCGCCCTGCGACCTCTCGGCAGTGGTGACCGAGACCGAACGATTCTCCCTCGCAAACGCACCCGACGCCCACGACCTCTTCAAGGCCGGAAGGGTCAACGGCCGTGCCGTGATCGTCCCGCAGATGTGAGCATGTTGGGGTCCACCGCCCAGAGGCTCACACCGTGATCCCGGAGGAGGCTCGGATGATCACAAGGGTCGTCGTCCCACTCGACGGTTCTCCGCCGGCAGCGAGGGCTATCCCGCCCGCCCGTTCGCTTGCTGAGAGAACCGGTGCGTCGTTGCTGCTGATGACGGCGGCTCGAGATCCCCATGTCCAAGCCGCCCGCGAGCATTTGGAGGAGCGGGCGGCCGAGCTGGGGCTCGACCGGGTCGAGACCGCGGTCGTACGCGATTCCTCTGCTGCCGAGGCCATCCTGACCGAGGCCCGCGACCCGAACACCGTCGTGTGCATGTCCACCCACGGGCGAAGCGGCATCGGACAAGTCCTTCTCGGCAGCGTGGCCGAAGCGGTGTTGCGCGGATCGGAACGCCCGGTGCTCGTCATCGGGCCGTCGGTCGACCGCGGTTGCTGGCAGTTCGCGCACTGGTTCGCGGATGGAAAGCTCGTGGCTGCGATCGACGGATCGACGGTGTCCGAGACGGTCATTCCCGTGGTGGCGGAGTGGGCCCGTCTCCTCGGGCTCCGGGCATGGGTGGTGCAGGTGGTGAAGCGCGCGGACGGGATCGAGCCGAACCCCGACGAGTCACGCCGCCGTCCGCGATGTCGCAGAGCGCGTCGCCGACGCGGGCGAGCCAGCCCTGTGGGAGGTCCTGGCCGGACCCCACATCCCGGCCTCGCTACTGGATTACGCGAACCACTTGCCTGCGTCGCTGGTCGTGATGGGCACCCACGGACGCACCGGATTGGCGCGGGTCGCGCTCGGCAGCGTCGCCATGCACGTCGTCCACCACAGCCACTGTCCGGTACTCGTGATCCCGGCCCCTGACCGAGACAGCTGAAGCAGCGTGCGCCTGCCGCCCGGAGCGATGTCGAGGACGACAAACAGGGGTGCCCGTCCCGATCGTTTGGCGTTGCCGGGCTTCTGCCCCTTGGCGCGAGGCCGGCGCCGTGCGGCGACGAAAAGTGCAGCCGAGATCCCCGGCACACTGCACCACCACGAGGGGCTTGGCCCTCAAGCGACCTCCTGGGCGTCGCCCGACGGACGGGTGAACTCCCGGTAGGCGTCCCAGGCGCGGGGGCCGTAGACGCTGGCGCTGCCGCCGTCCATGAGAAGCGCGACGCCGAGGGCCTCGCCGACCTCACCCGGCGTCGCTCCCCGCCGTGCTGCGGCTTTGGCGTGGTAGGCGATGCATCCGTCGCAATGCTTGACGACTGCGATCGCCAGCGCCATGAGCTCCTTCACACGTGCCGGGAGCTCGCCCTCGGCAACCGCGTTCGCGTGGAGCTTTGCGAAGCCGTCCCACGTCTCCGGGATCGCGCCCCTGAGCTCCCGAGTCGACGGCCGGAGACCCTCGATGAGGTCCGTGTACTCACTCATGCGTCAAGCATGGTCACCGTGAGCGCGTCTTGGGAGGGCCGGACGTCACCGCTCGATGGGACCTAGGGTCCCAGTCCCCCGGGCGGGGCCGGCCCTATCGTCACCGCGTGCCCGCGGTGCAAACCCCCACTGCCCAGCTCGACGCAGCTGCGGGCGGCGACGATGGACGGTGCCGATGTCCTGGCCGCGCTCGGCAGCCGCCCCCTCGGGTTGTCGGGCTCCGAGGCGGCGCGGCGGCTGGCCGCCTTCGGGCCGAACGCGGTGCGGACCCATGCGCGCCCGCGTCTGGACGGTCCTCGGGCGTCAACTGCGAAGCCCGTTGCTGTTGCTCCTGCTGGTCACCGCGTCGTTGTCCTTCTTCCTGGGTGATCGCGCGGACGCGCTGATCATCGGGGGGATCCTGGTGTTGAGCATCGGCCTCGGGTTCTTCAATGAGTATCGGGCCGAGTTGGCCGCCGAGGACCTGCACTCGCAGATTCGCCACCGAGTCGTGGTGCGCCGTGACGGGGCATGGTCCTCGCTGGACGTGACCGAGCTGGTCCCCGGCGATGTCGTGCAGCTCGAGCTCGGCGGTGTCGTCCCCGCCGACGTCCGACTCCTCGACACGTCGGGTCTCGAGTGCGGCGAGACCGTGCTCACGGGCGAGACGTTCCCCGTCACGAAGTCCTCCCGATCGGTGACCGGCGGAGTCGGCGTTCCGGACATGTCGTCGGTGGCGTTCATGGGAACCATCGTGCGCGCCGGTGCCGCGCAGGGTGTGGTCGTCGCCACGGGCGCGAGAACCGAGTTCGGCCGGATCGCGTTGGGTCTGGGGGAACGTGAGCCGGAGACGGAGTTCCAAGTGGGGCTTCGGCGTTTCTCGGGGCTTCTCGTGCGTGTGGCCGCCGTCCTGACGACCTCGATCTTCGTGATCAACGTCGTGTTGTCACGTCCGCTCATCGAATCCCTGTTGTTCTCTCTTGCCATCGCGGTCGGCATCACACCGCAGCTCCTCCCCGCGATCGTGACCACGAGCCTCGCCGCCGGGTCACGGCGGCTCGCCCGCCAGAAGGTGCTCGTGAAGCGGTTGGTATGCATCGAGGACCTCGGCAACATCGAGATGCTGCTCACCGACAAGACGGGCACGCTCACAGAGGGGCAGATCAGCTTCGACCGCGCGCTCGATACCGGCGGACGCCCTGCGGAGCAGGTGTTCGTCCTCGGATTGGTGTGCAGTGAGGCCGCGATCGAGGACGGCCGGGCCGTCGGAGGGAACCCGCTGGACGTGGCGCTATGGGATGCGCCCATCACGGCGCGCGCGCCGGCCGACGACTACCGCCGCGTCGCCATCGTCCCCTTCGACCACGAGCGGCGCATGGTCTCGGTCCTCGTGCACGACCCCGACGGGAAGCGCACGCTGATCACGAAGGGCGCACCCGAGGCCGTGCTCGACCGGTGCGTCGACGTCAGCCCCGAAGCCCGAAGGGTCCTGGACAACGAGTTCAGTGCCGGTGCACGCGTCGTGGCCGTCGCCTCGCGGCCCGCGCCCGAGCTCGACTCGCTGGGTCCGGGCGACGAACACACCCTCCACCTCGTGGGATATCTGGTGTTCGTCGATCCACCCAAGACTGACGCCGCCCAGTCCATCGCCCGGCTACACCAGCTCGGCGTGGCCATCAAGGTCGTCACGGGCGACAACGCGCAGGTGGCTGAGAAGGTCTGCGCCGAGCTCGGTCTTCCGCCGACGCGGACGCTCACCGGGAGCGACGTCGAGCGTCTCGACGACGACGAGCTCCTCGCGCAGCTGCCGGGGACGGCGGTCTTCGCGAGTGAGCCCGGAGCAGAAGGCTCGCCTCATCGGCGTGGCCCGGCGGGTGGGTGACGACGTCGCGTTTCTCGGCGACGGGGTCAACGACGCCGTCGCCCTGCACGTCGCCGACATCGGGATCTCCGTGGAGAGTGCGACCGACGTCGCCCGGGACGCCGCCGACGTCGTTCTCCTGGAGAAGGATCTCGGCGTGCTGGCCGACGGGGTGGTGGAGGGCCGGCGGATCTTCGCCAACACCATCAAGTACGTCCTCATGGGGACGTCCTCGAACTTCGGCAACATGTTCAGCGCCGCCGCCGCCTCGGCGTTCCTGAGCTTCCTTCCCCTGCTGCCCTCCCAGATCCTCCTCAACAACCTCCTCTACGACACCAGCCAGCTGACGATTCCGACGGACAACGTGGACGACGAGATGTTGCAGCGGCCCGCGCACTGGGACATCGGCTTGATCCGGCGGTTCATGCTCTGCTTCGGCCCGATCAGCTCCATCTTCGACTTCGTGACCTTCGGCGTGATGCTCGGCATCTTCGGCGCGGGGCCCGCGTTGTTCCGCTCCGGGTGGTTCGTCGAGTCGCTCGCTACGCAGACCCTGGTCATCTTCGTGATTCGCACCCGTCGACATCCGTTCTTCCGGAGCCGACCGAGCCGCCCCCTGCTGCTGGCGAGCATCGGTGTGGTCACGCTCGGCGCCGCGCTCCCGTTCAGCCCGATCGCGAGCGAGCTCGGATTCGAGGCGTTGCCGGCTGCGTTCTTCGCCGCGCTCGCGCTCATGGTCGTCGCATATCTGACGTTGGTGGAGTACGCGAAGATTTGGTTCTTCAGCCGCCAACCTGCACCGTTCCGTCGCCGACGCGCCCGGCACGAACGACGTGTGCACCGCCGGGCGGCGCGCTGGAGTCATGCCGCGGCGGTATCCGGGTAGGAACCGCAGCCGGCCACCTCACCGTTACGCGATGGGCTCCAGACGGACGGCAGTGACCTTGTACTGGGGCGTGCGCGTCCGCGGATCGTGCTGGGGACCGGTGAGCCTGTTGAGGAACGTGGCGGGGTCGCTGAACGTCGCAAACAGCTCTCCCGTACGCACTCTGGTGGTCACGGCAGCCGGGAGCACGGCCTCGCCGTAGCGGCTCGTGACGCGTAACGGGGCCCCATCGGCGACACCGAGCCGGCGGGCATCCTCGACCGAGATCTCGAGCAAGTCCGTCGGGTGGATCTCCGAGTTCGCCGTGCGCATGGTCATGGTCCCGGCGTTGAACTGGTACAAACCTCGTCCCGTGTTCAACACGAACGGGAACCGGGAGTCGATCGTCTCCGACGTCGGTCGGTACGGGATGGGCTGCAGCGGCGCGCGAGTACGGCCCTTGGCGAACGTGTCTCGATGAAGGATGTCGGTCCCGGGGTGGTCCTCGGTCGGGCAGGGCCACTGCAGACCACCGCCGTCGATCCGCTCGTAGCTGATGCCCGCAGCCGCGGGCCAGACCCTGCGGATCTCCTCCCAGACGTCCTCGGCCGAGCGGTACGGGAAAAGGTCGCTCCTTCCCATGGCCCTCGCGACGAGGCACATGATCTCCCAGTCCGGCTTCGACGCACCTCGTGGCTCGAGGACGGAACGGACCCGCTGGATCCGACGCTCGGAGTTCATGAACGTGCCGTCGTGCTCGAACGACGAGCACGCGGGAAGGAACACCGTCCCTAGCTTGCTCGCGGTCTCGTTCATGAAGAGGTCCTGGACCACGACGAGCTCGCAGTGGTCGAGAGCCTCCTTTGTGACGTTCGCCTGCGGGTGCGTGAGGAGAACGTCCCACCCGATGACCCAGAGGCCCTTCAACGCGTCGTCGCGCGCGGCCTCGAGCATCTGGATCGCGTCGAGCCCGCGCTCGGCCGGGACCGGCGCGCCCCACACCGACTCGAAGACGTCCCGGCTTTCGTCGAACGTCGCCGAGCCGGTGAGGCGGTTGGGCTCGCAGCCCATGACCGCCGCTCCCTGGACGTTGTTCTGCCCGCGCAGCGGGTTGACTCCCGTGCCCGGCTTGCCGACGTTGCCCGTCAGCAGGGCGAGGTTGATGAGACAGGTGACCCCGTCGGTGCCCTGTTCGTGCTCTGTGACCCCGAGCCCGTGGAACAGCATCGACGGTGTCTCGGTCGCATAGAGCCGGGCCGCCCGGCGAATGTCGTCGGCCGCGACGCCGCAGATCGTCCGCCACGTCCTCGGGGGCGTACCCACCGACGAACGCGCGGTATGCCTCCTCATCGTCCACGCGCTCGGTGAGGAACGGCTCGTCGACCAGGTTCTCCTCGACGATGACGTGGGCGATCGCGTTGAGGAGAGGGATGTTCGACCCGGGTCGAGGGTTCAAGTGGACGTCGGCGTAGCGGGCGAGCTCGATCTCCGCGGGTCGATCACGACGAGATTCGCTCCCCGCAGCTTCGCCTGCTTGATGCGGGCGCCGACGATCGGATGGTTCTCGGTCGTGTTCGAGCCGCAGATCACGATCGTGCGGGCCCGCTCGATGTCGTCGAAGGCATTCGTGGCGGCGCCGGTGCCGAAGGCGGTGCTGAGCGCGGCGGCGCTCGGCGTATGACAGACCCGGGCGCAGCAGTCCACGTTGTTCGTCCCGAGCACGGCTCGGGCGAACTTCTGAGCCACGTAGTTGTCCTCGTTCGTGGCCCGCGACGACCCGAGCACAGCGACGCTCCCGGGCCCCTCCTCCGCTACGAGCCGGCCCAGCTCGGCTCGCGACATGGGCGAGCGCCTCGTCCCAGGACACGTCCTCCCACATTCCCGCGCGTCGGATCATGGGCGTCGTGACCCGGTCGGAGGCGTCGACGAACCCGTGCGCGTACCGCCCCTTCACGCACAGGTGGCCCTTGTTCACGGGCGCGTCGAGCGCGGGGCGGGCCGTGACGATGTGGCCGTCGCGTGTTCCCACGTCCATCTCGCAGCCCACGCCGCAGTACGGGCACACGGTCCGGGTCCATTCGTCCGCCTTGCCCTGCTCGATGACGCTCTTGTCCTCGAGCGCGCCGGTCGGGCAGGTATCCACGCACGCGCCGCACGAGACGCACGAGCTGTCCGCGAGCGTCGTTCCCGAGTCGGGGACGAGCCTCGTCTCCGCGCCTCGCTCCCAAACCTGCCACGTGAACTGGCCCTGAACATCGGCGCAGATGCGGGAGCACCGAAAGCACGTGATGCACTGGTTCATGTCGACGTGGATGTACGGGTGCGAATCGTCGACGAGCGCCGGATCGGGCACGGGACGCGAGCCCTCGACCCCGGAGCTGCGCAGCACCACGTGGAAGGGCTTGTCGGGCGCCGAGTCGGGCGCCGACTGTGGGTACTCGAGCGCAAGCATACGGACCAGCTCGTGCCGCAGCGCGTCGAGGTCGTCGGACCGGGTCTCGATTGCCATGCCGTCGACGAGGCGCGTGGTGCACGCCGTCACCGGCTGCGGCCACCCGTCGACCCTCACGATGCAGAGGCGGCAGGCGCCGACGGGGTCGAGTCGCGAGTCGTCGCACGCGGCGGGAACGTCGACGCCCAGAGCCTGCAACCCGCCGAGGACGGTCTGCTCGCCGTCGACCGTGTACTCGGCGCCGTCGACGGTCACCCGAAGCACGAGTCGAGCTCCTCGGGGAAGTTGAGCGCTACGCCGCGAGCGAACTCGGCCAGCCCGGACCCGTGTCCACACAGGCTGGTCCCGTGCAACGCGGACACGACCCCGTCGAACGAACGCTCGCGGGCCGCTCGCACGGCCTTCGGCGAGCACCTCGGCGAACGTCGCCTCGACTTCGCCGCTGCCGACCCGGCAGGGCGTGCACTTGCCGCACGACTCGTAGGCGCCGAAGGCGAACACGTGGTGCACGAGCTCGGCGATCGTCGTGTGCTCGTCGAACCCGACGACCCCTCCGTGCCCCAGAGCGCACCCGATGGCGTGCAGGTCCTCGAACGTGAACGGGACGTCGAGGAGCGCAGGCGGGACGACGCCGGCCAGCGGGCCTCCGACGATGACCCCTGCGAGCTCGCCCGTCCGGAGCCCACCGCCCAGATCCTCGACGATGTGCCGGACGGGGATGCCCAGCTCGACCTCGTACAGCCCCGGGCGCGCAAAGAGAGAATTGAGAGAGACGACCTTCGTCCCCCTGCTCTCGCCCCGGCCGAGCGCGGCGTAGGCATCGCCGCCGTGGCGGACGATCCAGGGGACGTTGACCAGCGTCTCCACGTTGTTGACGAGTGTGGGGCGACCGAACAGGCCCCGACTCCCCGGATACGGAGGTCGGACGCGCACCTCCGGGCGCCGGCCTTCGATCGCGTTCAGCAGGGCCGTCTCCTCCCCGCACAGGTAGCTGCCTTCGCCGCCGACGATCTCCACGTCGAAGGAGAGACGCCTCGGCCGAGAACGTCCGGGCCGAGAACGCCCTCCTGCCGGGCGCTCTCGATCGGCACGCTGCAGCGACCGCCAAGGCGTTCGGGTACTCGCGGCGGAGGTAGATGTAGCCCCGCTCGGCCCCGACGGCGCGGCCGGCGACGGCCATCGCCTCCAGCACGGAGAACGGGTCGTCCTCCATGACGAACCGGTCGATGTATGCGCCCGGATCGCCTTCGTCGGCGTTGCACACCACATACTTCGGGACCTCACGATGCTCGAGGACCGCGCGCATCTTCGTCCCCGTCGGGAACCCGGCGCCGCCGCGGCCTCGGAGCCGAGACGTCTCGATCTCCGCCACGATCTCGTCGGGCCGGAGGGAGAGGGCGTGGTCGAGAGCGGCGAGCCCGCCCTGCCTACGATACGCGTCGAGCGTCAGCGCACCGCCGGTGGCGATGCGCTCCAGCACGATCGCCTGTGGCGCGTCGACCTCGACGTGCGGCGGTCGGCTCTCGTCGCGGCCCGAGGCGGGCGCGGCGTAGCACTTCCCCAGGCAGTACACGCGCGGGCCGGCGGCCTTGGCCTCCCGCCAGCGCTCGGGATCGAGGTGCCGGGCGACGAAGCACGCCAACCCCTGACAGGACCGATCGTCGAGATCGACGTCGGTGAGGTGGTAGAAGGACCGGAACTCGCTTCGGTGCTGCACGCCGCCGATGATGTCGCTACGAGAACGAGATGTCGATCTTCGGGATGTGGGCATCGAAGGCCCGGAGTGCCGCGGCCACGTCGGCCGCGGCCATGCCGCGCACCGAATCGTCGAGTTGCCCCACGCCCTCGAGCCGGACGCGCAGCCGACTTCGATCACGCCAGACCACCGCGTCCGCGTCACCGGCGGATCCGGCACGGCGTCGCACCGCCTCGCGCAACGCGTCGCAGGCGACCTCGGAGTGATCGCCTCGACGGCGCGGAGACGACGCGCTCGCACGCGGCGACGACGTCGCCGTCCTCGACCACTTCGTCGGCCCACTCCTCGTAGGGGTTCAGCATGACGCGCCCGGCGACGACCAGGGGAACATGCGCGCGCAACGCGCACGCCACGCCGTCCTCGCGCACTGTCGGTCGCGTGTCCGGATGGGTACGCACCGTCACCGCCACGTCGACGCCGGGGTCACTCAACGGGCACGGCCCGTCCCCCGCCAGCGCCCGGCACGGAAACTCCGGTTTCCCCGGTTCGTGGCACCGGAAGACCCTGTGGCCCGCCTTCGTGAGCTGCCGGACGGTCGCGTCGGCAGCGTTCGGGCTCGGTCTCGAGCACCAGTGCATTCATGCGGGCGCATCTCCTCTCGGCTGGGCCGTCTTCAACTCCCGGCCGGGGGGACCGGTGATGCGCCGTCCGGAGATCGACGCGATCGGCATGCGAACCCAGTGCTGCCCGGAACGGCCCCAGGCGCGGACCGGAAGCCCCCGCACGCGTCCCAGGTCCTCGGGGTCGGTGACCTCCTCGAGCGGACCCGTGACCATCACGCTCCACCCCGTGTGGTACATGGGGTCACTCCGGTCGACCTCGAACGTGACCGTTGAGCCGGCGCGGGCCGCCGTGAGCTTGGTGCCCTCGTCCGTCCTGAACACGATGTGTCCCCGGTCGAGCACATAGTTCACCGGGAAAACCGACGCCCGGCCGTCGACCACCACCGCGACCCGTCCCGATGACCTGCGTGGCCAGCAGCTCGAAGCACTCGTGCTCGGCGAGCTGTTCCAATGCCTGAACTCCTCCTCCGGCCCCGGTTCGGACCACCTCTCCATCCTCTGCGATGCCGAGGGCCGTGGCCTGAGCAGAAAGTCACACGATGCGGGGACCGACGGCGGTTTCCGACGCGGACGGCTACTCCGAGTGTCGGTCGCCTCGCTGCTCGGCGAGGCGGGCGGCGTAGACGGCGGCCTGGGTGCGCCGCTCCATCCCGAGCTTCGTCAGCAGGTTCGACACGTAGTTCTTGACCGTCTTCTCCGCCAGGTTGATCTTCGAGGCGATCTGGCGGTTCGTGAGCCCGTCGGCGATCAACTCGAGGATGTTGCGCTCCTGAGGGCTGAGCGTGGCGAGGCGCTCGTCCTCCTCCGGGCCCTTACGCAGGCGTTCGAGCACGCGTCCGGTGACCGCCGGATCGAGCAGTGACTGTCCGTTCGCCACAAAGCGGACAGCCTGGACGATTTCCTCGCTCTTCACCTGTTTGAGGATGAACCCGGACGCACCCGCCATGATCGCGTCGAACAAAGCCTCGTCGTCGGAGAACGACGTGAGCATCAGGCACTGGATCTCGGGATGCCGGGAGCGTATTTCGCGGCAAACCTCCACGCCGTCACCGTCCGGAAGGCGAACATCGAGCAACGCGACGTCGGGTCGGGTCGGCGGGATGCGCGAAAGTGCTTCCTCGGCGGTCCCCGCCTCGCCCACGACCTCGATGTCGTCCTGCGTCTCGCAGCAGGTGCGTGAGCCCGCGTCGGACGATGTCGTGGTCGTCGAGCAAGAACACCCGTACCATGTCGTCTACTGCCCTTCAGGCAAGAGGGGTCCGATGCCGTTCACGCAGGTCGACCCGCTCGTCCAACGATTGCTCGACGCGATCAACGTCGTCGGTTCGGACCTCAGCCTACCGATCGTGTTGCGCCGGATCGCAGAGTCGGCCCGTGAGCTCCTCGGTGCGCGTTATGCCGCGCTCGGTGTGATCGGCGAAGACCGGGGATTGAGCGAGTTCATCACCGTCGGCATCGATGCAGAGACGTACGCGGCGATCGGCGACCTTCCCGAAGGCCACGGGATCCTCGGGCTCCTGATCGTCGACCCGAAACCACTCCGGCTGCGAGACCTGACGACACACCCGCAGTCATACGGGTTTCCCGCCAACCATCCGCCGATGCGCTCGTTCCTCGGCGTGCCCATCCGTGTCCGGAACGAGGTGTTCGGCAACCTGTACCTCTGCGAGAAGGAGGGTGCGGAGGAGTTCAACGAAGTAGACGAGCACCTGGCCGTGGCTCTGGCGTCCGCGGCTGCCGTCGCCGTGGACAACGCGCGACTCGTGGAACGCGTCGAGCAGCTGGCGGTGCTCGAGGACCGGGGTCGCATTGCCCGGGATCTCCACGACAAGGTGATCCAGCGGCTGTTCGCGACCGGCTTGGAGCTGGAGACCATGCTGCCGTCGAATAACCAGCGCGACCTCGACGAGCGCATCGCCCACTTGGCCGGGCAGCTCGACGACACAATCCGCGAGATTCGCAACTCGATCTTCGCCTTGGAGGCACCACACGAGCGAGGGCTTCGCGTCGACATCTTCGCCGAGGTCGATTCGGCGCGCGAGTCGCTGGGATTCGCTCCGGAGCTGCATTTCGACGGCTTGGTCGATTCGCTCGTGTCCGACAAGGTCGCTGAGCACCTTCTCCCCGCGATTCAAGAAGTCCTCTCGAACGTCGGTCAGCATGCGAACGCTTCACGTGTCGATGTTCTCGTCGACGTAGGGAAGGAAACCGGGCTCCTCCTCCGCGTCGTCGACAACGGACGCGGACTGCCGAAATCCCCCACTCTGGGCCGCGGCCTGCGCAACCTCAAGGAGCGCGCGGAGAGGCTGGGGGGAAGCTTCACGGTACGTCCCGCGCCGGGAGGTGGCACCGTCGTCGAATGGCGGGTGCCGCTCACCGACTGAGCTCGTCCGGGCTCGAGGAACCGTCCGTTCCCGCCGCGGACGCGGACGACGACCTCGAGCCCGCCGGCGGCTGATCGCACCAGCTCGACCTCCCCGCCGTCGGCGATCACGAGCTGACGGACGATCGCGAGCCCGAGCCCGAAACCGCCCTCCCGGCTCCACCGCGAAGTCGAACGCCAAAAGCGGTCGAACGCGCGGGCCATCTCCTCGTCGGTCATTCCCGGTCCGGCGTCGGCGATTCGCATCTACGACGCGATCGCGGTCCCGCGCGCGCGGTGAGTGTCACCGCGGTGCTTCGCGGGCGCGACCTCGAGCGCGTTGTTGAGCAAGTTGTCGAGCACCTGCTCGATCCGACCGGGGGTCACGTATGCACGAAGGCCCGGTTCGACCTGTGATTCGATCCGCACGTACGCGTTCGCCCGCGAATGCCGTCCAGGCGTCGCGTCGTTCGGCCACCACGGCACCAACGTCGACGTCGGTGAGTGCCGACTCGGCTTGTTCGGCCCGAGCGAGAGCAAGAAGGCCGTCGACGAGCCGGGTGAGTCGGTGCACCTCGGCACGCGCGCCCTCGACGTCGTCGGCAGCGGGTCCGTCGACCTCGCCCTCGAGGTTCTCGAGCCGCAACCGGAGCGCGGCGAGCGGCGTCCGCAGCTGGTGCGAGGCATCCGCCACGAAGGCCTGCTGTGCGCCGACGAGCTCCTCGAGCTGCGATGCGGTGGCGTTGAACTCCTCCGCGAGCAACCGCACCTCGTTCGGGCCGGCCGGGACGGGTGCGCGTGCTGCAAGGTCGCCACCGCCCAGCCGTCCCGCGGCGCGTTCCAGGTCGGCGAGCGGTCGTGTCACCGAGCGGGCGAGCCACCAGCTGACGACGAACACGACGGCGAGGATCACGCCACCGGTACCGGCAAGGAGCAGCCAGTTGCGGCGTATCCGGTCGGAGACGAACGACAGCGGGTACGTCACCCGCACGGCCCCGTGGACCTCTCCGCCCGACGCGACCGGCACCGCCACGTACAGGAGGTCGGTGCCCAAGCGTCTCCGAGTGCCTCGTGCCCGTGCTCTCCTGTCCGCGCAGCGCGGCGGCGATCTCGGGCCGGCTGGCGAAGCTCCGCGGCTCCTGTGCCCGTGACGCTGGCAGGCGGGTCGGAATCCGCGACGAGGTCACCGGCGGCGTCGACGATGACGACGCGACCCCCGGTCTCGTCGGCGTAGTGATCGGAGAGCCGCTGCAGGTCGGACGACGCCGTCGGCGGTGCGGCTTCGAGCGCCTCTTCCGAGCGGATCGCGAGCGCGAACGCGTCGTGCTGGACGTCGGTCTCGAGCCGATCTCGCTCGGACCGTGCGAACGAGATGCCGAGCGGGACCTCGAGGAGGATCAACACCAGCACCGTGATCGTCATGTAGCTCAAGAGCAGGCGACGCCGCATGGACCGCTTCCCTACTCCGGCGCCCGCAGCCGGAACCCGACGCCGCGAACCGTTTCGATCCAACTCGGGTCGCCGAGCTTCTTGCGCAACGACGCCACGTGGACGTCGAGGGTCTTCGTGGGTCCGTACCAGTGCGGGTCCCAGACCTCCTCGAGAATGCGTGAACGGCCGTACACGGCCCCCGGATCGGAGGCCAGCAACGCGAGCAGGTCGAACTCCTTGGGAGTGAGTGGGATCTCCTCACCGCGGAGCGTGACCCGGCGCGTTCGCGCGTCGATCTCAAGATCGCCGAGCCGTGTCGGTGCGGCTTCGACCTCGCGATGCTGCAGTCGGCGTGTCACGGCCCGAATGCGGGCGACGAGCTCGCGAAAGCCGAACGGCTTGACGATGTAGTCGTCGGCTCCGAGCTCCAGGCCCACGACCCGGTGCACCTCTTCGCCGCGTGCGGTCACCACGATGATCGGGATGTCGGATTCGGCCCGCAGGCGGCGGCAGAGTTCGAACCCGTCGACGTCCGGCAGTCCGAGGTCGAGCAGCACGACGTCGGCCGGGCGGGCACCGTCCACTTGGAGCCGGTCGAGCGCGGGCTCGCCCCGGTCGAACCGTTCGACGTCGTAGCCCTCACGGGCGAGGCCCTTCGCCAGCGGCTCTGCGATGGTGTCGTCGTCCTCGATGATCACGACCAGCACGCCACCACGCTCTCATGTCCGCCGCCGCCGGCGTCGCAGCCTTTACCGAATCTTGGAAGCCCCGTGGCCTGTCGCTGTCGCGCCGCCGCGTACCGTGCGATGGAGGAGACAGAAGGGAGTTCGCATGCAACGACGCAAGGCGATCGCCACCGCCGGAGCAGTCACAGCCGCGGCGACGGCCGCAGTCATCGCGTTCGGTGCCAACTTCGGGATCTTCGGCCTCACCCAGAACGACTCGAACGTCGGCAAGTTCCCGGCCGTCGAGGCGACGAGCACGGCGCCCGCGGCGCCCTCTCCGGCCAGCTCGTCTCAGGACCACTCCCCCGCACGCACCGGTCAGGACGACGACCACCGTCCCGAGCACCGGGACGACCGTGGTCCCCAACACGACGATGACTGACGCCATGAACGCCGACCTCAGAGCGCGGGCCGAGCGCGCCGCGGCACGTTCACCTTCGAGGACCTCGGCACGGAAGCCCGGGCGTCGGCGTCACGCGGCGGGAACCAGTCGAATCCTCACCGCCGGGCTCAGCGCGTCGGCCGCGCTGGCGCTGGTCGGGGCGTTCGCCCTGACGGAGGCTCCGCCCGCCGCGTCGACGGCCCCACGACCGACCAACGGGAGTACCGCGACGACCACGTCGCCGGCACCGCGACCGGTCCCGGCGCCGGCGCCGGTGCCCCACACCGCGCCGCACACCACGACCCGGGGCAGCTGATGGACGCAACCGCGCTCGCCGGGTCGACGACGGAGGCGTGCTTTCACGCCATGGGCACCGACGTGCACGTGATCGTCGCCGGCGGGAGCGGGCAGCTGCTCGAGTGTGCCCGGGCCCGAATCGACGACCTCGAGTCTCGCTGGAGTCGCTTCCTGCCCGACAGCGAGCTGTCTCGGCTGAACGCCGCCGACGGACGGCCCGTGATGGTCACGTCCGTGACGTTCGAGCTCATCTCGCGAGCCGTGGACGGCTGGCAACAGACCGGAGGGCGCTTCGACCCGACGGTGTTGCCGGCGCTGGTCGCCGCCGGTTACGACCGGAGCTTCGAAACCGTCGAGCGCGATGCGCCCGAGCCGGCTGCGCACTCCGCACCCGCGCCCGGGTGCGCAGAACTCTCGCTCGACCCGATCGTGCGCTCCGTCACCCTCCCGCCGGGGCTCGCGCTCGACCTCGGCGGCATCGGCAAGGGGTTCGCGGCCGACCTCGTCAGCGCCGAGCTCCTGCAAGACGGCGCGACGGGGCATGCGTGAACCTCGGCGGTGACCTGCGCGTGCGCGGCACGCGTTCGGACGGGGCGTGGATCGTCGGGGTGGAAGCCGAGCCCGAGACCAGACCGGAAGGCACTTCTCTACGTTTCGCGCTCGCCGACGGCGCGGTCGCGACGACGAGCTCGCGCCGGCGCGCCTGGCGGCGGGCAGGTGCGCGCCTGCACCACGTGATCGACCCGCGCACGGGTCGGCCGCTTGAGCGCCCGCCCACATCAGCAACGGTCATCGCCGCCGACGCCTGGCAGGCCGAGGTACTCGCCAAGGCCGCGTTCGTCACCCGGACCCCGAGCGAAGCCAAACGACTGCTCGAGCCGGCCGGCGCGACCGGTCTCCTCGTCGACGCCGAAGGGGCGGTCCAGCCACTGGCGGGCCTGGAGGACTTCCTCACGTGAACCCGCATCTGTGGTGGTACGTCGCCCGCGCGTCGGGGATGGTGGCGTGGATCCTCGTCACGGCATCGGTCGTGTGGGGCCTCGTCCTGTCGACCAAGCTCACCCGGCGACCGAAGCCGGCGTGGTTCCTCGATCTGCACCGCTTTCTCGGCGGGCTCTCGGTCGCGTTCGTCGGCGTGCACCTCGCCGGCCTCGTCGCGGACAACTACACGCATTTCGGCCTGGCGTCGTTGCTCGTGCCGCTCGCTTCGGCGTGGCATCCGGTGGCGGTCGCGTGGGGCGTCGTCGGCATGTACCTGCTCGTGGCCATCGAGATCACGTCACTGCTGATGCGACGCCTGCCACGACGACTGTGGCGCGCCGTGCACTTCACGAGCTTCGGACTCTTCGCGTTCACGACGGTCCACGCGCTCACCGCCGGCTCCGACGCCGGCAGCGTCGCCGTGCAGTGGTTCGCGCTCGGCAGCTGCGCGGTCGTCGGCTTCCTGACGTTGGTGCGCATCCTGTCGACGCGCCGGACCGAACGCCCGCTCACCGCTTCCCGCGCAGCTTCACGAGCTCCCACGCTCCCGTCGCCAGCGTTGCAGCCACGACGGCCCGAACCCACCCGCCGGGGCTGAGCGGCGCGAGGTCGAAGACATCCCGGGCGGCGGGGACGACGAAGATCGCCGCAATGGTCGCGACCGTCAGTCCCAGGACCGCCGGGAGCACGCGGTTCCCGCGGACGCCGACACGCCAGACGGGCTCGGGACCGGCACGTTCCATCAGCACGAGGAGGGCTTGGCCGACGAGCAGGGTGGCGACCGCGAGGGAGCGGGCCTCGGCGGCCGTTGTCCCCTGAGCCAGCCGCGTCAGGTAGAAGCCGACGACAACAGCCGTCAGCGCCAGCCCTCGTGCGAACGGCAGCACGAGGTCACGACGACCGAGCAGTGCGGCTTCGGGGGGACGAGGTGGTCGCCGCATGGCGGCGGGATCGCCGGGATCGGCTTCGAAGACGAGCGAGACCGTGGGGTGCACGACGATCTGCAGCAGGATCAGCATCGTGGGCAGGAGCAGCAACGGCTGCCCGGTGAGTGGGATCAACAGCGCGGCGAGAACGAGTGGGATGTGGAACGACACGAGGTACGCGAACGCGCGCTGGAGGTTCCCGAAGATCCGTCGCCCTTCTCGTACGGCGGAGACGATCGTCGCGAAGTTGTCGTCGAGGAGCACGAGCATGCCGGACTCTCGCGCGACCTCCGTCCCGCGCTGCCCCATGGCGACCCCGATGTCGGCCTCGCGCAGCGCGGGAGCGTCGTTGATGCCGTCGCCGGTCATGGCCACGACCTGCCCGTCCGCCTTCAAGGCCCGGACGAGGCTGTGTTTCTGCTCGGGCCGGATCCGGGCGAAGATGTTGCACTCCCGCGCGAGGCGCCGGAGCCCGGCGTCATCGGTCGCATCGAGGTCTTCCCCGACCGCGATGCGGGTGTCCTCGTGCGGGAGGCGGAGGCTCTCGGCGACCGCGTGCGCGGTCACAGGATGGTCACCGGTGATCATGACGATGCGAATGCCGGCGGCGCCGCATTCCGCCAGGGCCTCGGCGACCCCGGGACGAAGCGGGTCACGAGAGGCGATCAGGCCGAGGAACTCGAGGTGCTGCTCATCGGCGGCGCGGTCGGCGCCGAGCGCCGGAAGCGCCCCCGCGGCCACACCGATCACGCGCATACCCGCGTCACCCAAGGCCTTGTTCGCCCGCGCGGCGCGCGCCCGCGTGTCGGGGTCGGCGTGGCACCGGTCGAGGATGCCCTCGGGCGCGCCTTTGGCGAAGATCCCCAACGCTGCGCCGTGGCGCCACACGTGGCTGAGGTACCGGGCGGCGGGGTCGAACGCGTAGTCGCGGACGAGCTCGCCGCGATGGAGCTCGCGCGCGGGCACGGCGCTGCGTTCCGCGAAGCTCACGATGGCTTGCTCGAGGGGATCGAACGGCTCCGGCTCCGACGCCAGCACCGCGGCGCGCAGTAACTCGCGCGTCTCGGCGCTCGCATGACCATGCTCGTGGTGTTGACCGTCGGCGGTAACGGTCGCACCGACGTCGATCTTGCCGAGGGTGAGCGTCCCGGTCTTGTCGGCGCCGATCACCGTGGTCGAGCCGAGGGTCTCGACGCCCGAGAGGCGTCTCACCAGCGATCCTTGCCGCGCCAAGCGACGGGCGCCGAGCGCCAGATAGAGCGTGTAGACGATCGGGATCTCCTCGGGCACGGTCGCGATCCCGAGACTCACGCCGGCGATGACGGCCGCCTCCCAGCCCTGCCCGCGGACGAGCTCGATGCCCGCGACGAGCAGGCTCAGTGCCGCCGCGGCCGCTCCCAGTCCGACCACGAGCCTTCGCACGAGCCGCTGGAGGCGAGTCGGCACCTCGCGAGTGGTGCCGAGCAGCTCGCCGACCTTCCCGTACCGTGTGCGAAGTCCCGTTGCCGTGACGTCGTACGAGCCCGATCCCGACACGACGTTCGTGCCTGCGAACACATCCGGGGCATGTGCCGGGTCCTTGGCGACGGGCTGTGACTCCCCGGTGAGCGCGGCTTCGTCGATCGCGATCTGGAGCGCATCCGTCAGCCGGCCGTCGGCGGGGACGACGTCTCCTTCGCGCAGCTCGACCCGATCGCCGGGCACCAACGCCGCGGCCACGAGGGAGACCAACTGGCTGTCGCGCCAGACCCGAGCCGTCGACGCGGCGCGCCGGTTCAGCTCGGCGAGGGCGCGCTCTGCACGCGCCTCGAGGATCACGGTGACCGCGGTGACGGGCACGAGCGCCGCCAGCACCACGGCCGCGCTCACGTAGTCGCGCAGCGCAAGGTAGGTCGGCGCCGCGACGAGGAGGAGGATCGTCATCGGGTCGGCGACGATCCTGCGGAGCAGCGCCGCGAATCCGGCTCGCCTCGCCTCGGGTACGACGCTGTTCGGCCCGAAGCGCTCGAGCCGCCGGTTCGCCTCCTCGGTCGTCAGACCGATCGTGGCCACGGGCTCGGCAGATGCCGTGCTCACTGCGCCATTCGGGCCCGGGCTCGCCACGCCTTGTGGGCCGCGTCGGCGGCGAGCACCGCGGGCGCGGCGAGGAGGGCCACGGCGAACCCGGCCCACGACGGTGGGGCCTGATCGAGCAGCGAGGCCAACGGTTCGATGAAGAGGAAACCGACGAGCGCGAGGAGCTCCACCGCCACCGCGCCGACCAGGAGCCGGTTGGTGGTCCAGCCCACGGCGCCCGGCCACCGGCTCTCGCTGCGGCACGCGAACGCGTTCGCGGCTTGCCCGATCACCACCGCCGTGAAGGCGGCGCCCGACGCAGCAAGCAACGCCGCACCCGTAGGAAAGGAGTCGCCCGGTCGCCAGCCCGATGCAAGGAACGAAGCCACGAACGCGCTCATCTCCACGACGGCTTCGGTCGGGCCGAGCACGCCGAAGACCCGCCGCACCAGCGGTCGGTCGATGAGATGGCCACGCGGTGGTGGACGGTCGAGCACCCCCCGCGCCGGCGGCTCGGCACCGAGCGCGAGGGCGGGGAGGAGATCGGTGCCGATGTCGAGGCTCAGGATCTGGAGCACACCCAAGGCCAACGGGAACCGCCCGCCCGAGAGCGCCCAGACGACGAACGGGGTCAACTCGGCGACGTTGTCGGTGAGGTGATACGTGAGGAACCGCCGGATGTTGTAGAAGGTTGCGCGCCCTTGCTCGACTGCGCCGACGATGGTGGCGAAGTTGTCGTCGAGCAAGACGAGGTCCGCCGCCTCGCGCGCCACATCGGTTCCGGTACGACCCATTGCGACTCCGATGTCGGCTTCTTGGAGCGCAGGCCCGTCGTTGACGCCGTCGCCCGTCATGGCGACGACATGACCGCGTGCGCGGAGCGCTCGGGCGATCCGCAACTTGTCCTCGGGAGCTACACGGGCAATGACGACACCGTCGTGGTCGACCAGCGCACCGAGCACTTCTTCGTCACGCGGGAGATTGCGGCCGAGGAGGACCTGAGTTTGCTCGCCGAGGAGACCCACCTCGCGGGCAATGGCCTCTGCAGTCGCAGGATGGTCGCCCGTCACCATGGCGACCGCGATGCCGGCTCGACGACAGGCCGTGACGGCTGCTGCTGCTTCCGTACGCGGCGGGTCTTCCAGCCCGACGAGCCCGAGCAGCGCCAGTTCGCGCTCGGCACCGTCGGCATCTTCTGCGTCGCCGTCCCATGCACGACTGGCCACGGCGAGGACGCGCAGGCCGCGGGTGGCCATCGCCTCCAGTGCCGCCGCGGCGCCGTCGGTCGAGAGGCACCGCGGCAAGACCGCGTCGGGCGCGCCCTTGACGAGCAATCGGTCGCCCGCCACCACGGACATCCGGCGGCGTCGGGGATCGAACGGGAAGCGACGCCTCGTGGGGACTCGCCGGGCGTCGTCCTCGGCATCGATGCCGGCCCGCCGCGCGAATGCATCGAGAGCCGCCTCCATCGGGTCTCCCCGGGCGACCCACCGTTCGTCGTCCCGGACGACCCGTCCCGATGAGCACCGGATCGCGGCGCGCGCCAGTTCTCTGACTGCATCAGTGGCACCGGGCTCGGCGTCGACGCTTCCGGCCGGGTCGTATCCGTCGCCCTTCACCGTGGCAGTTCCCGCTGGGGTCCACACCGCCACGACTGCCATCTCGTTGCGGGTGAGCGTGCCGGTCTTGTCGGTGCAGATGAACGTGGTCGAGCCGAGCGTCTCGACAGACTCGAGGCGCCGGACGAGCGCGTCGCGCCCTGCCATGCGCTGCGCGCCGATCGCGAGTGAGAGCGTGACTGTCGGCAAGAGACCTTCGGGAACCAACGCCACGGTCACGCCGATCGCGAAGAGGAACCCGTCCTGGGCCGGCGTGCCGATGAGCAGGGCGAGCAGGAAGAACCCGGCGCCGACACCAACAGCGATCATTGCGACCGTCCGCACCACGCGGTGGAGCTCGTTGGCGAGAGGAGTGGGCGGCCGCTTGCCGGCGCGGCTGAGTCGGGCGATCTCCGCCAGTCGCGTGTGAGCGCCGATGGCGCTCACGACAGCACGGCCCTCCCCCTCGACGATGAACGTGCCGGCAAACAGCGGCCCGCCCACGTCGACGCTCGATGGAACGCTTTCGCCGGTCAGGGTCGACGTGTCGACCGAGAGCGAGTGCGCCTCGACCACCCGCATGTCAGCGGAGATGCGGTCCCCGGCTGACAGGAGCACGAGATCGCCTGCAACGAGCTCCTCCGCGTCGATCTCGACCAGGCTTCCATCGCGAATCACGGTGGCCCGGCGCGGCAAGAGGTCCCGCAGACGTTCGGCAGCGCGCTCGGCACGGAACTCTTGGGCGAACGCGAACACGCCGTTCACGACGACGACCACGAAGATCGCGACACCGAGCTCGGGCAGACCGGCGACGAAGGCGAGTACGCCGGCCACCCAGAGCATGAGCGCGAAGAAGTGGACCATCTGGGCTGCGAGGCGGCGCCAGACGGGTACCCCGGCGGGAACCGGAAGCCGGTTGGGGCCCGCGGCCTCGAGCCGGGCCGCAGCTTCGGCAGACGAGAGGCCGCGCTCCGTAGACGTGGCCTCGACGGCGGTCAACGGTTCCGTGGGGTCCCCTCCTTCGGCCCGCCCACCGTCCCCCGGACCGGGTGGCCGCCGAAACGGGCCAACGGACGGCGGCGACAGGACCTTCGGCCCTGATCCGGCACGCACGCAATCGGCACGCTCACGGTACCGGCGCGCAATCGCCGAAGGAGAGCATCCGAGCCGAGGAGGGTTCATGCTGATCGTCGCCGCGATCGGCGGAAGCGCGCTCGTGCGTCCGGGCGAACCGTCGGATGCCGAGACCCAGCGGCAGAACGTCAAAGTCGCGTGCAAGGCCATCGCCGAGATCGCCCAGGACCATCACGTCGTCGTCACCCACGGCAACGGGCCGCAGGTGGGGCTTCTTGCGCTTCAGAGCGCGGCGTACCGCGACGTTCGGTCGTACCCGCTCGACGTGCTCGGCGCTGAGAGCGAAGGGATGATCGGATACCTGCTCGAGCAGGAGCTCGTCAACGAGCTCCCGCGCCGGGAGATCGCGACACTGCTGACCCAAGTCGTCGTCGACGCCGACGACGTCGCCTTCCAGCAACCGGCGAAGCCCATCGGACCCGTGTACTTCGAGAGCGATGCCGCCCGCCTTGCCGCCGAGCGCGGCTGGGCCATCGCACCGGACCGTGGAGGATGGAGACGGGTCGTCGCCTCCCCGACGCCGCGCGAGATCGTCGAGCTCGACACCATCGACCTCTTGGTCGAATCCGAAGTCGTCGTGATCTGCGCGGGAGGTGGTGGGATCCCTGTCGTATTCGACGATACGGGAGGTGTACGCGGCGTCGAGGCCGTCATCGACAAGGATCGCGCCGCCGCGCTTCTCGCCCGCGATCTGACCGCCGACGCGCTGCTCCTTTTCACCGACGTCCCGGTGGTCTACGCGAACTACGGGACCGCCCAGGCCCGGGCCATCCGGCGGATCAGCCCGAGCTCGCTGCGAGAGTTCGAGTTCGCGGCCCGGTCGATGCGTCCGAAGATCGAAGCCGCCGCGTGGTTCGCCTCCGAGACGGGCCATCCCGCACGGATCGGCTCGCTCTCCGAAGCTCAAGCGATGGTTCGGGGCCAAGCGGGCACCGAGATCGCCACCACCGTGCGGGAGGTCGAGTGGTCTGATTGACCCCTAACGGTCGGTAAGGCCGAGCCGCTCCCGCACGACTACCTCGCTCTGTGCAAGCGTGACGTCCGGCCGGGTGGTCGTGTCGATCGACTGCGCCGATGGCCAACTGTCCGCGGTGTTCGCCATCGCTGCGGCGACAGCGGGCGTGGCGTCGGACACATCGGCGGCGCCCCGGGTACGCAGGCGCTCGGCGGCGACCTCGGCCGGCACCGTGCACTCGAGCTCCACGAGCTCGCTGCAGGTCTCCTGCGCCACCTCGGCAGCAGCCGCCCGGTAGCGCGCGTCGATCCAGGAGGCGTCGAGCACGACCGGCTCGCCCAGCTCCAGCAGGCGCCGGGCGCGATCGAGCAACTCGCGATAGGTAGCAGCGGTCGCCTCCGGACCGTAGAGGCCCTCACGGAAGCCCGCATCGGCGCGCTCGGTGTGCGGAACCCCGGCCATGTCCTTGCGTACCTCGTCGGAGCGGAGGACGCTCCACTCGAACCGGTCGGCGAGACCCGCCGCGAGTGTCGACTTCCCCGTCCCCGGGAGCCCGCCGACGAGTACGAGTGCCACCTGCCCCCGCTCGACGTGGTCCCGCGCGATGCCCAGCAGACGCGAAGCCTCGCCTGCCGCGGCATCGTCACCCTGCTCGGCCCGGAGGCACGCCACCATCGTGCGGATGTGGGCGCGAAAGGCGAGGTAGTGCTCGGCGAGCGTGGATGGATAGGTCTCGGCGGAGAGCTCGCGGTACCACGACATGAAGCGCGCACCGAGGTCGGCGGCGCCGATCCGCTCGAGGTCCATCGCGAGGAAGCACACGTCGGCGAGCACATCGCCGTAGCGGAGCTCGTCGTCGAACTCGACACAGTCGAGGATGCGCGGCCCGTCATCGAGGCAGAAGATGTCGTCCGCCAGCAGGTCACCGTGGCCGTCGACGACTTTGCCGTCGGTGATCCGGTGGTCGAAGAGGGTGGCGCGGCCGTCGAGATACCGGCGAGCGAGGTCACGGACCCGCTCCTCGACATCCGGGGCCAGCACCGTCCCGACGTACGGCTGGACAGTTTCGAACGTGGCCTCCCACTTTGCCCGTATGGCTTCCACGCGGGCCGCCCGATCAATCACCGGCGACCTCTCGGCTCGCGAATGGAACGTCGCCACCAGCCGCGCGATCTCGCGGACATGCTCCCCAACCGACACGCGCTCGCCTACCAGTGTCGAGAGCCGGCGATCGTCCGGCATGCGGCGCATCACGACGAGGTGATCGCAGACCTCGCCATCGGGCGCGGTGACGTCGGCGACTCCGAGGTACACGTCCGGCGCGATCCGCCGGTTCAGCTCTACTTCCCGGTGACAGATCCGCTCGCGCGCTTCCCGCGTCGTGAGATCGATGAAGTCGAGTCGCACGGGCTTCTTGAGCTTGTACACGCGGTCGCCGAACAGCACGACGAGCGAGATGTGGGTCTCGCGAAGCTCGGCGCCGGCGTCGACCACGCACCCACCGTGCCCGCCCGCGTGGCACAACGCCACCGACCAAGGCCTCCCGAGGACAGGACTTCCGGCCCTGGGGGGCGTTCGGCGACTCGGGGACCATCGAGGGCACCCGGACAGAGGAGCCGTGATGAAGGTCTGCAGGGAGTGCGGGACCCATGAGGACGTCCGTCGCGGGCTGTGCCGGCGTTGCCGGGACAAAGCTCGGGGCCACGAGCTGAGTCCCGACGAGGAGGCCCACGGCCACCGGCCGCCGAAGCAGGGCGATCCGGAACCGGCACACGACCAGCCGTGGGTGCCGCGTGACGGGCTCACCGACCGGGTGCGCCGGTCGCCGAGGCAATGACCAGTCTCGCCGAGCCGTCGGTCTCGACCCACGGCGCCGTGTCGGGCGCCGAGCGCGCGTACGCCCGCGAGAAGATCGCTCATATGGCCCGATTCGCGCCCGGCCCCGTCCTCGACGTGAACATCAGACTTCGACGGGAGGCCGACCCGGCTCGCGAGCGGCCGGCGATCGCCGAAGCGTCGCTCGACATCGACGGCCGCCCGTTGCGGTCCCAGGTCGCCGCGCCCACGATGCGGGAGGCGATCGACCTCCTGGAATCTCGGCTCCGGCGCCGCCTCGCGCACCTGGCGGACCGGGCCCGGTCGCGGCAGCTTCGGCATCGCGACGCCCGGCCCGGAGAGTGGCGCCACGGCGATCCGCCGACCCAACGCCCCGAGTACTTCGATCGCTCGCCCGACGAACGAGAGATCCTCCGGCACAAGACCTTCGTCCTCGCGGCCGAGACCCCGGACGACGCCGCCTCGGACCTCGAACTGCTCGACCACGATTTCCTGCTGTTCCGCAACGGCGACACGGCTGAGGACAATGTCCTTCACCGTCTCCGCAGTGGCGGGTACGCACTCATCGAACCCACGAAGCACGCGGATCTACTCGAGAGCTGTGTCGCGCCGATCACGTCGAGCCCGCACGTGCCCGGCCGAATGTCTCTCACCGATGCGACCGGATTGCTCGATCTGGGCGCCGAGCCTTTCGTGTTCTTCATCGACAGCCGGACCGGTCGCGGCAACGTCGTGTACCGCCGGTACGACGGCCATTACGGTGTCGTCGCGCCGGCCTCGGGATCGGAGGTGCGGGCCTGATGAGACTCTGGTCCACACGTGCTGCGAGCGATCCAACGCCGGTCGGACGCGAGGACGCGGTGGTCAGCGCAGTCGACGCTGCGCTCGGCTTCGTCGCGGGACAACGCTGCGTGCCCCGTCACACGGCGATTGCATTGCTCGAGACGGTGCGAGACGTCGCGCGCGACGTCGACGCTCCCGAGCATCTCAACAAGCTCATCGATGCCGCTGTCGAGGAATGTGACGATCCGAGCCTGGCCGCCCCACTGACAGATGCACTGCTCGACATCCGAAACAGCTGCCAGTGGGCATCGGTCGCGTCCGGACTCTGACCAGTACCTCTCCGTCGTGGGGTCCTCAGGACTCGGCAGGCAACGGAACGACCACCACGGGGGATGCGGCGTGCTGTACGCACTGCTGGCTCACGGACCCCAGGAGCAGGCCGCGAAAGCCACCGAGACCGCGGCTGCCGACCACCAGAAGGTCGGCTCCCTGTGCCCGCTCGAGCAAGACCTCTGAGGTGTCGCCTTCCACGATGCGCAGATCGACGTCGACCCCCTCGACGTCATCGGCCACCTTCTCGAGGGCGCGCTCGACCATCTCGCGCGCCTCTTTTCTCAGGGTCTTCACCTGAGGCGGATCCGGCGCGATCGGCACGAGTAGCACCGGTGTCGGGTACGTCCATGCCGACGACGACTTCGAGCCTGGCGTCTCGAAGGCGCGCCTCGCGCCCGGCCCAGGCCAAGGCGTGCACAGACCCTGGCGAGCCGTCGACGCCCACGACGACCCGACCATCTCCACCCCCGCCTGTGTCACTCATCATCAGAGCTCCCGGTGTTCATTCTCCACTCCTGGTCGGTCACCCCGAGCCTGGTCGACGGCCGAACTCGACGGGAGGGCCGGAAGTCCCGCGCCGTGAGGACCGAGGTCGAGTCTCGAGCGGGCATCGACCGCAAACTACCGGCGCAGCCTCTCGACGAGGCCGTCATACGCTGGTCGCGCTCGCCCGCACAGGAGGCGCACCGCGCGGGACAGATGCTCGTGCCGAGGCGCAGAACGCCCGATCTGGGTCAGAAGGATCCGCCTCACGTCCCACGTGCACAGCGACGGCAGATCGCGATCGATGCGGAGATGGCTGAAGATCGTACGCTGCCACGTCGCGCCGTCGACGACGAGGATGTCGGCGCCGGCGACGAACCGCCTCAAGCCGGCGGTGGGCCGGGCGACGTCCGAGGCGTACACGAGCCTGCCCGCGGCGCCTCGAAGACGCCAGGCATAGGTCGGATAGTCGGGGTCGTCGGCGTGAGGTACCTCGAGCGCTCGCACACTCCACGGCCCGATCTGCCGGCGTCGCCCGGGCGGGGTCGGCACGAAGTGACAGTGTCCAAGTCGTCTGGGCGGCGCTGCAGCATCGCAATGGTCTTCGGCGCGGCGAAGACGCGGACGGGCGCGCCATCGCCGAGCCATCGCGCCAGCGCCGGAATCCCACCTGCAGCGTCGCGGTGCGCGTGAGTGATCAGCACTGCGTCCAGCCGGCGAAGCCGCTGCGATTGCTCCCGGAAGTCGCGAGTGACGTCGAAGAGCACCGTCGTGGCTGCCTCGACCAGCAGCGAGCTTTCCAGCCGATGACTGCGGCCTCTCCCCGGCGTCCCTCCGCTGGCGCCCGTGCCGAGGAAGACGAGTCGGGCGTTTTCGGCCATGCCTCAGCCGGCAAGGCCGTCGAGTGGCTCACCACGAGCGAGGCCTCGGATCACCTCGGCGAGCAACCCCGACACGCTGACGACGTCCACTGGGAGCCCACCGGCGGGACGCGGAGGAAGCGTGTCCGTCACCACGACCCGCTGGATCGGCAAGGCGGACCAGCGATCCTCGATCGGCGGTACGAACAGACCGTGTGTCGCCGCCACGACGATCTCGGGCACACAGCCCTGGTCGATCAACGCCTCGACGGCGGCTTGGATCGTCCCACCGGTGCTGATCATGTCGTCGATGATGACCGGCCGGCGACCCTCGACGTCACCGACGACCTGAAGCGCGCGGACTTCCTCTCCGGATACACGAACCTTGCGCACGACCGCGACCGGCGCGTCGAGATGCCCGGCGAACCGCTCGACGAGCTTCACCGCGCCCAGATCCGGAGCGACCAGGACCGCATCGCGCCCGACGCTCGGCTCCAACTCCGGGAGCAGAACCGACAATGCGCTGACGGCGTCGACCGAAAGTTCGAACATGGCCTCGAGGCTGGCGGTGTGCGGATCGACCACGGCGACCCTGTCGACGCGGGCGGCATCGATCGCGGCCGCCGTCACCCGTGCACCAATTGCCTCTCCCGTAAGACTGCGCCGGTCCTGTCGCGCGTACCCGAAATACGGGATCACCGCCGTGACGAGGTCGGCGCCGGCACGGCGGCACGCGTCCGCGAGGAGGAGCAACTCGATCAGGTTGGCGTCTGCGGGTGGACCCGTCGGCTGTACGACGAACACGTCCGTCCCGCGGAGCGTGGCGTCGACGACCACATGGAGCTCGTCATCGGGAAACCGAGCGATCTCACAATCGGCCGGCGGCATCCCCAGATGCGAAGCGATCGCGCTACACAACGCCGGGTGAGCGCTTCCTGATACGACACGCAGATCCATGCTTGCAGTCTGATACCCGGAAGCAACGAATGCAGCCGCTAATCGCGAGGTTCGCGGAAGTATCGAGACCACGTTTCCGACAGGAGTCCCACCGAATCGGGACCTCTGACCCTGGGGGCCGCGCGGGTTGCTTGCGCACCATGCAACAAATCGCGACAAGTGGAAGGACCATCAGAATGCATGCCGAAATAGGTGACAAGATCATCGTTGAAAGCGTCGACGTCGGGCAGCCGACGCGAGAGGGCTCCATCCTCGAAGTGCGGTCCGACGCGCACCACGAGCACTACCGCGTCCGCTGGGACAACGGTCAAGTGTCGCTCTTCTACCCCGGCACGACGGCGCGCATCATCCATCAGACGAACTCTTCCCGCTGACCAGATCGAACGGGAGGCATGGTGACATTCGACAGCGGGCTACCGGCGCGGGCGCTGATCGTGCCCCTGGATGGCTCGGACCTGTCGGCCCGCGCTGTGGACGCCGCCGGCCCTCTCGGTTCCGCACTCGATGTAGTCGTGCACCTGATCAGCGTGGCCGCCACGCAGGATGAGGCAGACAGCTGCCATCGACAATTCGACCACGTTGCTGACGTGGTGCCGGACACCAGCCGTGAGCTCGTGATGTCCGATGGCCATGCAGTGCACGCTGACGATGTTGCGAATGCCGTCATCAACTCGGCGACGCGACTCGGAGGCATCGTGTGCATCGCGTCCCATGGACGTGGGCGAAGCGCGGCCGTACTCGGCTCGGTCGCGACCGAGATCGCCTTGCGATCCGAGCGGCCTCTCATCATGGTCGGCCCTGCGTTCCAGCCCGAGCCATGGACAATCGACGCTGCGGTCGACGCTTGCGTCGACGGCTCGGCAGCGTCCGAAACCGTGATTCCCGTCGCACTGGAGTGGGCGAGAGCCCTCAGCGTCTCGCTGTCCGTCGTCACGGTCGCCGAGCCCATTCCCGCCCCTCTTCCGGGAAGGCAATGGCAGCGCATGCACGGGCCGGACGAGGATGCGGAGCCGTACATCGCCCGGCTCGTCGAAAGGCACCGCGGCGATCACGTTCCCGTCGATGGCACCGTGGTGTACGACCCGGTGAGCGTGCCGGGTGGGCTCGACGAGCATCTCGCGCAACATCCGGCGAGTCTGGTGACGGTAGCGACCCGTGCCCGAACGGGAGTCGCTCGCTTTGTCCTGGGAAGTGCAGCCGCCGGAATCCTGCACCGGGTGCCTGTCCCGGTCCTGACCGTCGCACTCCCCCACAACACGTGATGGGCAAACGGAGCGGTGCCGCCAGGTTTTCCGGGCGCCTCAGACCGCTGGGTAGGAAACGACCGTCAGTCCTGCAAGTCCGGGCGGACGACGAGTACCGGGCACGCGCTCGTCCGAACGACGCGCATCGCGACGCTACCGAGAGCCACTCGTGCGAGGCCCGTGCGACCGTGCGTGGCCAGCGCGACGATCGATGCAGGGAGATCCGCGGCGTAGCCCGCGAGCCTGCCCGAAGTGTCACCGTCGTCGATGAGCTCGTACGCGGCCGCCACGCCGGCGTCATGGATCTGCTTGACGACGTCGTCGAGCGCGATGGCCTCCGAGGTGCGCGGCACCGCGACCAGCTCACGTGTCGCCGTGTCGATCATCGCGAGGTGCATCGCCGTGTGCCCGACGTACCCGCCTGTGTCGGCCTTGATGATGCTCAGGGTCAGCATTTTAATCTCCTCTGCGGCCGCGCCCTCGACTGTGCCTCGCGTCTCTTGATCCAAGGTGGAGTCGGCACCGCCTGTGATCCAGGGCCGAAGGTCACGTGCTCAACGGCCGAGAGCCTCAAGCGCGCGGCGCGCACCCTCGGGAACATGGAAACCGGTGGAGCTGATCGAGGAGACGCCCTACCGGTGGCGTATCGCCCGCCAGGGCGCGATGCGGGTCCCGGCGGTCGTGTTCGCGTCGCGCGGTCTCTTGCCCGACGTGCAAGCCGATCGCTCACTGGAGCAGGCGTCGAACGTCGCCACCCTGCCCGGGATCGTCGAGGCGTCGTACGCCATGCCCGACGTCCATTGGGGGTATGGGTTCCCGATTGGCGGCGTCGCCGCCACCGACGTCGCACGCGGCGGGGTGATCTCACCCGGCGGCGTCGGGTTCGACATCTCCTGCGGCGTCCGGCTTCTCTTGTCGGACGAGACCGTCCGGGACACGACACCCGTGCTTCCTCGGATCATGGACGCCCTGGACCGCCGAGTGCCTCGCGGGCTGGGCCGAGGGGCCGTCTGGCACGTGCAACGCGGCGAGCTCGACCGGATCCTCCAGGAGGGCTCGCCCTTCGCGGTCGAATCCGGATTCGGCGAGCCCGGCGATCTCACACGTTGCGAGGACACGGGTGTGCTCCCCGACGCCGATCCCGGCGCCGTCAGCGATCGCGCGCACGAGCGGGGGCTCGGCCAGGTCGGCAGCCTTGGTTCCGGCAACCACTTCCTCGAGCTGCAAGGCGTCGACGCTGTGTACGACGACGCCGTCGCCGACGCGTTCGGGCTGTTCCCCGGCCAGCTGTGCGTGATGATCCACTCGGGATCGCGCGGGTTGGGCCACCAAATCTGCTCGGATCACGTCCGGACGATGCTCTCGGCCATGCCGCGTTACGGGATCCACGTCCCCGATCGCCAGCTGGCCTGCGCTCCTGTCGAATCCCCTGAGGGGCGGGCCTACCTCCGCGCGATGGCCGCGGCGGCGAACTACGGGCGTGCCAACCGGCAGCTGCTCTCGGTCGCCGCTCGCGCCGCGTTCGACGAAGCCGGCCTCACGGCCAGCTTGCATCTGCTGTACGACGTCTCGCACAACCTGGCCAAGCTCGAATGGCACGACGTCAACGAGCATCGACAACTCCTGTGCGTGCACCGCAAGGGCGCAACGCGCGCCCTGCCACCCGGCCATCCCGACCTCCCGCCGGACCTGGCGGCCGTCGGGCAACCGGTCCTGATTCCGGGATCGATGGGGACCGCGTCGCACGTGCTGGCCGGGGTGCCGGGAGGCGGCGCCTTCCACTCGACCGCTCATGGCGCCGGGCGCGCGATGAGCCGCCACGCGGCGCGCAAGCGGATCCGGGGCGAGACCCTGCGACGCGAGCTGGAGGCGGAGGGGATCGCGGTCCGGTCGCGCTCGGCCCGCGGGCTCGCCGAGGAGGCGCCCTTCTCCTACAAGGATGTCGACGAGGTCGTGCTCACGTGCGAGCGGGCCGGGCTCGCCCGTCGAGTCGCACGGCTGCGACCGATCGGTGTCGTGAAAGGTTGAGCGTGAGCCACTCGGCAGCACCCACGCCTGGTCACCGAACGCTTTCGCACACCGCGGACGTCATGATCGAGGCGTGGGGTGGAACGGCGCTGGAATGTCTCGAGGAAGCCGCCCGCGCTCTGGTGGAAACCTTCGCAGACGTGAGCAACGTCGCTGCCACCGACACGGTCCCGGTGATGTTCGACCTCGCACCGGACGACGAAGAGGCGCTCGTCGCCGTATTGGAGGAGATCGTGTACCTGATCGACGCCCGCGAGGCCGTTCCGGTCGATGTCGCCCTGGAAGCAACCGAGGACGGCGGAGTGGCCGGCTACTTCGAGACCGCCGCCGCGTCAACGGTCCCGCTCGGCGGGGCGGCCCCGAAGGGTGTCTCACGCTCGGAGCTGGAGCTCCGACACGACCAGTGGCGCTGGCGCTGCCGGGCAGTCGTCGACGTCTGAGGATCGAGCGCCGATGGGCCTTTCGTCACGGATGACGCGGGGCGTTCGCCACTGGATGCGCACCTTCTCGAACGTCACGGTGATGCTCGGAGGTGCACCGTGAGCTTCGAGCACGTCGTCGGCCCGGCGCCCCGGCCCCGGCCGTCGGTCCAGGACACCGAAGCCAGCCGGGCCGTTGCCGCCGACGGCGAAATCCAGTCGATGAGCGAGGCGGACCTGATCGACGGGATCCACCGGCTTCGCCGCGATCGGGAGGCGGTCGTGCTCGCGCACAATTACCAGATCCCGCCGATCCAGGACCTGGCCGACTTCGTGGGCGACTCCCTCGAGCTGTCGCAGGAGGCGGCACGTAGCAATGCGCCGCTGATCGTGTTCTGCGGGGTGCACTTCATGGCCGAGACCGCCGCGGTCCTGTGTCCAGGCCAACACGTGGTGATCCCCGATCCCCAGGCAGGTTGCTCGCTGGCGGCGACGGTCACTGCGGAGGAGCTCCGGACGTGGAAGGCCGAGCATCCCGACGCGTTGGTGGTTGCCTATGTGAACACGGACGCTGAGGTCAAAGCCGAAGCCGACTACTGCTGCACGTCGGCGAACGCGGTGCAGATCGTCCGGTCGATCCCCGAGGAACGCGAGATCCTGTTCCTGCCCGACATGTACCTCGGCCTCTTCGTCGAACGGATGTCAGGCCGTGCACTGCAGCTGTGGTTGGGCGAGTGCCACGTGCACGCCGGCATCCGCGCCGACGATGTGTCGGCGCGCTTCGACGCGCATCCGGGCGCCGATCTGCTCCTGCACCCCGAGTGCGGGTGCGTGAGCCAGTGCCTCTCGGCGCTCGGTGAGGGTGACCTCCCTGCCGAGCGAACCCACATCGTGGGGACCGGCGGCATGGTGCGGCACGCGCGGTCGTGCACCGCGCCGGTCGACCTCGTCGGCACCGAGGTCGGTCTCCTCCACCGGCTTCGGTCCGAGAACCCCGGCCGGCATTTCGTCCCGGTCAAGGAGGACGCCCTCTGCGACTACATGAAGACGATCACGCTCCCCAAGCTGTATCGCTCGTTGCGCGATCTCGTGAGCGAAGTGACAGTGCCCGAGCCGACCGCGACAAGGGCGCGGAAGGCGATCGAGCGCATGATGGAGGTGTAGAGGATGCCTTTCAGTGACCGACGAGAAGCGGGACGGTGCCTTGCCGAGGCGCTGTTGTACCTGCGCGACAGGTCTCCGGTTGTGCTCGGTCTTCCGCGAGGCGGGGTTCCGGTCGCATTCGAGGTCGCTCAGGCTCTCGACGCCCCGCTCGACGTCCTGATCGTGCGGAAGCTCGGCGTTCCTCACCAACCTGAGCTCGGCATGGGCGCGGTCGGCGAGGACGGTGTGCGCGTCCTGAACCCCGAGGTGATCCGTGGGTCGGGCGTCACCGACGAGGACATCGCGCAGGTCGAGGCGCGCGAACGCATCGCGGTCGAGCATCGGGCGCGCCTGTTCCGCGCCGCGCGGCCCGACGTGACGTTGGCCGGTCGTACTGCCATCATCGTCGACGACGGCCTCGCGACCGGAGGCACAGCACGTGCTGCGATCCAGGTCGCGCGCGTCCACGGAGCCGACCGGGTCGTGCTGGCGGTACCCGTCGCGCCTCCCGACACGATCGATGCACTGCAGAGCGACGCCGACGAAGTCGTGTGCCTGGAGAGCCCCGCGCCGTTCTGGGCCATCGGGGCGTGGTACGGCGACTTCTCGCCGACCGTGGACCGCGAGGTGATCGATCTACTCAATGAGGCCCGGAAGGCTCGCGCCGCGGCGGCCGGAGGGAGCGACCCGCTCGTGCACGCCGGTTATGACGGTGACGTCGAGGTGAACGCGGGCGAGCACGTTCTGGGCGGCAGCCTCACCATTCCACCCGAAGCGAGCGGAGTCGTGGTGTTCGCGCACGGCAGCGGGAGCAGCCGCCACAGCCCGCGCAACCGCTACGTCGCCGATGCGCTGCATCGAGGCGGGCTGGGCACGCTGCTCTTCGATCTCCTCTCGCCCGAGGAGGAGGTCGACCGGGAGAACGTCTTCGACATTCCCCTGTTGGCGGGGCGGCTGGCCGCTGCGACCGACTGGCTCGGCGCGCAGGCGGCGGCTCGTGGGCTCGCAGTGGGCTACTTCGGTGCGAGCACCGGGGCCGGCGCCGCGCTGTGGGCTGCGGCAGATCCGGAGTCGCCGGTGCGGGCGGTCGTCTCGCGTGGAGGGCGTCCCGACCTGGCAGGACGCCGTCTCCGAGATGTGCGTGCTCCGACGCTGCTGATCGTCGGGGGCCGGGACGACGTGGTGATCGACCTGAATCGCGAGGCGGCCGACCACCTGCGCTGCGAGCACCGGCTCGAGATCGTGCCCGGCGCGACGCACCTGTTCGAGGAGCCCGGGACGCTGGAGGTCGTCGCGGAACTGGCGCGTCGCTGGTTCGTCGATCACCTCGCAATGTGACGACACTCCCGATGACGGGGGCCCTTCGACCCCTCGGCCTCCGCCGGCGTACGCACAGGAAGAGACGGTAGGAAGGAGGAGCCGTGAAGAGGATCTTGCGTCTCATGATCGTCGCCGCCGTGGTGTTCGGCGTGCTGTGGCTTCTGCGTGGAGGGCGCGCCGCCAAGGCGTGCGCGGCGGCCGGGCGCCGGGCCCGGTATCTCGGGGGACGGTGGAAGGGGATCCGGTACCGCCTCGCGGGTCGCCGACCGGACCCGTGGGCAGACGACGACGTCCTGGCCGATCGCGTTCGATCCGAGCTCGGTCCACTCGAGAAGCGGCTCGACGTGCCTCGCGTCCATGTCCAAGTGCACGACCATCACGCGTCACTGCACGGCGACGTGCCGACATGGGAGACGGCCGACCGTCTCGTCACGGCCGTGCTCCACATCTCCGGGATCCTCGGGGTCGAGTCGTATCTCCATGTCGGGCTGACGCCAGGCGACACCCGCCCGTCGGAGGGGCGGCTTCACCCCGGCAAGTCAAACGCGCTGCAGACCCTCGTCGGCGCTGCGATGCGCGGCGGCGCGCCCGAGGACCTCGCCCCCGCATTGGTGCGCGCGGTGCTCAGTGCGTTCGTGGACCGGGTGCCGACCCCGGAACGTGATCATGTTCTGGCCCATCTTCCCGCCGACGTCCGCCCGCTGGCGACGCCGCCTCAGCGGGCCGGCAAGCCTCCGCGCGTGCGAACTGTTCCCGAGCTCGTCGCCGGCGTGACTGCGCAGACGGAGGCGGGGAACGGCCCGGCTCGCGGACGCGAAGCCTTGATCACCGAGTCGGTGCTCGCGACCTTGCGCAGTCTCGTGCCGGAGGAGGCTGACGACATCGCCGCGGTGCTTCCCTCCGAGCTTCGTGCGTTTTGGAACGCGGCCGTGCCGGCGTGACCGATCGGGCCACCACCGAGGCGGGATCGCGCATGCGGCACGAGACGATTCGTAAGCGGCGAGAAGACCTCCAAGTCGCGCCGAACCTGGTCGATTACGAGTCGGCTCGCGCGACGTTCACGTGGGGCGAGCCCGCCGGGAGCTGAGCGGTCTCCCCGGCGGTGGGCTCAACATCGCGTACGAATGCGTCGACCGCCACGCGGCCGGCTCGCACCGTGACCACCTCGCGCTCCGCTGGCTCGGACGCCACGGTGAAGTGCGTGACTTCTCCTACGGAGACCTCCAAGAGCTCACGAATCGCTTCGCCAACGTGCTCACAGCCTCGGCGTGGCTCGAGGCGACCGCGTCTTCGTGCTTGCGGGACGCGTCCCCGAGCTGTACGTCAGCGTGCTCGGAGCGTTGAAGCACGGCGCGGTGGCGTGTCCACTGTTCTCCGCGTTCGGACCGGGACCGATCAGACAGCGGCTCGACATCGGCGGCGGCCGGGTGCTCGTGACCACCGACGCTCTGTACCGCCGCAAGGTCGCCGGTCTCCGAGATCGGCTCCCCGAGCTCGAGCACGTCCTGGTGATCGGACCGAAGAAGCAGGACGAAATGTCCGTGCACCAGACTCAGGACTTCCACGCGCTCATGGACGCAGCATCGGAACTCTACGAGATCGGCTCGACCGATCCCGAGGAGATGGCGCTGCTGCACTTCACGAGCGGCACGACCGGCACGCCGAAGGGCGCAGTCCACGTGCACGAGGCCGTGGTAGCGCACCACGCGACGGGAAGGCTCGCGCTCGACCTCCATCCCGATGACGTGTTCTGGTGCACAGCCGATCCGGGGTGGGTGACGGACACGTCGTATGGCATCGTGGCGCCGCTGACGCACGGCGTCACGAGCGTGGTCGATGAGGGCGAGTTCGATGCCGAGCGCTGGTACCGGATCCTGGGCGAGCAGCAGGTGAGCGTCTGGTACACCGCGCCGACGGCTGTCCGGATGATGATGAAGGTCGGCGCCGACGTCGCGCGCGAATACGACCTGCCGCAGGTGCGATTCATCGCCAGCGTCGGCGAGCCGCTCAACCCCGAAGCGGTGCAATGGGGAGTCGACGCGTTCGGGCTCCCGATCCACGACAACTGGTGGCAGACCGAGACCGGCGGGATCATGATCGCCCAGCGCGTGACTGCGTGCTTCTTCGGGGAGGGCGCCGTCGCCGAGGGTGAGTTCCACGAATGCCTCAACCGCGCCGCACTCTGGGACCTGCCTGTGTTCTTCTGCTGCGAGAACGACCTGTACGCCATGGGCACGGATCTCGAGCGTTCGGAATCCGAGATCGACCTTGTGCTCAAAGCCGCGAGCTACGAGATGCCGGCCTGGTCGGTCGACGGCATGGACGTCGTCGCCGTCGAGGACGCCGCGCGCCGCGTCGTCGAAGGCGTCCGGGGCGGTGGTGGTCCTCATTTCCTCGAGTGCCGGACGTACCGTTTCCGGGCCCACTCGATGTACGACCCCGAGCTCTACCGCGACAAGGCCGAGGTCGAGGCCTGGAAAGTGCGTGACCCCCTCGTCACGTTCGCAGCCCGTCTGGCCGAGGCGGGAATCCTCGACGACGACGGGATCGCGGCCCTCGAGGCCGAAGTGGCCGCCGAGATCGAGGCCGCGGTCGAGTTCGCCGAGGCCGGAACCCTCGAACCGGTGGAGGACGTCACCAAGTTCGTGTACCACGAGGCGCAGGCATGACCGCTACCGGCACCATCGTGACGACGACGTACCGAGAAGCCGTGCGGGAGCCCATCCGCGATGCTCTGCAACGCGACGAGCGAGTTTTCGTCATGGGTGAAGACGTCGGGAGGTACGGCGGCTGCTTCGCGGTGACGAAGGGGCTCCTCGCCGAGTTCGGCCCCGAGCGCATCCGCGACGCGCCGCTTTCGGAATCCGCGTTCGTCGGCGCCGGGATCGGCGCCGCTCTCGGCGGCATGCGGCCCATCGTCGAGATCATGACCGTGAACTTCAGCCTGCTCGCGCTCGATCAGATCGTGAACAACGCCGCCACCCTGCAACACATGTCGGGTGGCCAGCTGCATGTGCCCCTCGTCATCCGCATGACGACCGGCGCCGGGCGCCAGCTGGCCGCGCAGCACTCCCACAGCCTCGAGAGCTGGTACGCGCACATTCCCGGGATCAAGGTGATCGTCCCGGCCACGATCGAGGACGCCCGCGGCATGCTCTGGACTGCACTCGAGGATCCCGATCCGGTGCTCGTGTTCGAGCACGGAAGCCTGTACAACACGAAAAGTGAGCTCCCGGCAGATGCCGGCCCGGTCGACATCGACCACGCCGCCGTCCGACGGCACGGGCGTGACGTCTCGATCATCACCTACGGCGGGACGTTGTCGAAGTGTCTCGCCGCGCCCGACGAGCTCGCGGCGGGAGGCATCGACGCCGAGGTCCTCGACCTTTGCACCCTCCGGCCGCTCGATACCTACACCGTCCTCGCTTCGGCCACGAGGACGCGCCGCGTGATGATCGTCGACGAAGGCTGGCGCAGTGGCAGCATCTCCGCCGAGGTGAGCGCACGGGTCGTGGAAGGCGCCTTCTACGACCTCGACGCGCCCGTCGCCCGCGTGTGCCGAGGTCCCCATGCCGTACGCGAAGCATCTCGAGGACGCTGCGCTCCCCCAGGTGGACGGCATCGTGCGGACGGCGCGCGACGTGGCGGCGCTCGATGCCTGAGTTCCGGATGCCCTCGCTCGGAGCCGATATGGACGCCGGCTCGATCATCGAGTGGCTGGTGAAGCCGGGCGACGAGGTGCACCGCGGCGACATCGTGGCGGTGGTCGACACCGACAAGGCCGACGTCGACGTCGAGATCTTCGCCGACGGCGTGGTCGACGAGATCCTTGTGCCACCCGGGGAGAAAGTCGACGTGGGCACGCCACTGGCGACCATCGCGGCGCCGGGCGGGACCGGCGCGAAGCGAGCACCTCCGGCCAAGAAGGCCCCGGGCGCGAAGAAGGCGACAAAGGCGGCGAGGGCGAAGGCGCCGACCAAGCAGGCTCCCAAGCGCCCGCCGCGCCGCCGCCCGGCGGCGAAGACGACGCGCGCGACAAAGCCCCCGGCAACCGAGCCCGCCCACTCGCCCGTGGTTCGCCACCTGGCGCGGCACCTCGGCGTCGACCTCGCCGACCTGGCGGGCACGGGGCCCGGTGGCGCGGTGACGAGAGCCGACGTCGAGCGCGCGGCGACGGGAACCGTGGCAGCGGCGCAGGTCTCGTGGGCTGCCCCCTCCACGACGGAGGTGACCGCCGACGTAGTCGAAGCACCCGACCGGTCGACCGCGATGCGCCGATCGATCGCGGCGCTGATGGCGCGCTCGAAACGCGAGATCCCCCACTACTACCTCGGCACTCACGTCGACGCGACACCCGCGCTGGACTGGCTGGAGCGCACCAACCTCGAGCGCCCGGCCCCCGAGCGACTCCTGCCGGCGGCGTTCTTCCTGAAGGCGGTTGCGCTGGCTGCGCGCGAGGTCCCGCAACTCAATGGATTTTGGGTCGATGACGCCTCCCGTCCCGCCGAGGGCGTACACCTCGGAGTCGCGATCTCCCTTCGCCAGGCCGGCGGTCTCGTCGCGCCTGCAATCCACGATGCCGACCGCAAGGACCTCACGACCCTGATGAGTGAGCTGCGCGATCTCGTGAACCGCACCCGCGCCGGCCGGCTTCGCAGCTCCGAGATGTCGGACCCGACGTTGACGGTCAGGAACCTGGGTGACCAGGGTGTGGAAACGGGTATGGCGTGATCTATCCACCGCAGGTCGCGCTGGTCGGCGTGGGCAAGATCACCGAGCGCCCGTGGGCCGCCGGCAACATGGTTGGCGTGCGGCGCGTCGCGATGCTCACCCTCGCCGGCGACCACCGCGCGAGCGACGGTCATAACTGGCGCGCAGCTGCTTGCCGCCGTCGATCGATTCCTTCAGGAGCCGGAAAAGCTGTGAACGACACCGAAGTCCGATCCCAGGTCCTGCAGGTACTGGCGCAGGTTGCGCCCGAAGCCGACCTCGAGGGGCTCGATCCGAGCGGAGACTTCCGCGAGGAGCTCGAACTCGACTCCATGGACATCCTCAACCTCGTCATCGGCCTCCACGAGGCGACGGGCGTCGACATCCCCGAGCGCGACTACCCACAACTCGTGACGCTGGACGCGTGCGTGTCCTACCTGTCGGAGCGACTCGCGCCCGCCTGATGGTCGGACTCGGTCACGAGGCGGTGTCGAGAGCCTCGGTCAGTCTTCCGAACAGGTCGCGCATCGACACGACGCCGACGACGCGGCCGTCGTGGTCGATGACGACGAGGTGACGGACGTCCTTCTCGACCATCCTCCGCGCGGCATCGAGGACGCTATCCCCTGCGTCGATCGTGACGATCTCCTCGGTCATCACGTCCGCGGCCCACACCGTGTCCGGGTCGGCGTCACCGGACAGCGCTGCGAGCACATCGCGCTCCGAGATGATCCCGACCCGGTCGTCGCCGCGCCGCACGAGGGCGCATCCCATCGCCAGCTCGGACAAGATGCCTGCCAGCGAGCGCAGGGTCACCTTCTCGTCGACGGAGACGGGGGCGTCGCCGACGAGTGGACCGAGCGGGCGTAGCGCCTCTGTCACCACTTGGCGGCCCGCGGCGTCAAGCTGATCGGGATTCACATCGCCTCCTCGTCACCAGGGCGGCGAGGACGTCGCGGGCCGAGACCACCCCCACCACCACGTCGTCCTCGACGATCGGGAGGTGGCGGATCTCGTTGTCCAGCATCCTGAGCCCTACCTGGAGGATCGTCTCGTCGGGCGTGGCGGACGCCAGGTCCTCGGTCATGATGTCCGCCGCCCGGGACTCGTCAGGATCGGCGTCCTCGGCGAGCGCGGCGACCACATCTCGCTCCGAGATCAGGCACGGCGGGTGCGTCCCTTTCACCATCGCTACGCCCACGGACTCCTCGGTGAGGGTCTCGGCGACAGCGCGCAGAGAATCCTCCTCGTGGACCTGCACCGCGGGGCGGTGCACGACGATCCGGATCGCGTCGTCGGGTTGCACTTCCATTGCTTGACTGTCCTCTCGCGTGGCCCATCGAGGTGTCCGGCGACGGCGCCGCCGGACACCTCGATCGTCGTTGGGGGACTTACGCGCGATCGATGGAGATCTTCGTAGCTTCGGCCTCTGTCCGATCGATCGGCAGCCGAACCTCGAGGATCCCGTCCTTGTACGTGGCCTTGACGTCCTCCCGGGCCGCGCCGGCCGGCAACGGAACAGTGCGGGAGAAGCTCCCGTAGTGGAACTCGCTCCGGTAGCCACCCTTCTCGGTCTTCTCGCTCTCCTCCCGGCGCTCGGCTCGGATCCGCAGGCTGTGGTCCACCACCTGGATGTCGACATCCTTGTCGGGGTCGAGCCCGGGCATCTCCGCTCGAACCACGAGCTCGTCGCCGTCGACGAACTCCTCGAGTCGGAGGAGCTCTTCGAACGGCCACGCCCCGGGCCAACCGAACCGATCGAGCAGCCGGCGCGGTCCGCGCTCCCGCCGCGCCACCTCCTTCGTCTCCGCCATCGTCGTCCCTTTCCTCGCTGCTGGTTCTTCCGCCTTGTGGTTCTTCCGCCTTGCCGCGTCCATCGTCGGAGATGGGGGCCTACATACCAAGGGCCGACCGTCGGTCCCGCCGGGGACCTTCGGCTCTACGTCCTCCATACGGCGATCCGTAGCGTCGAGACATGACCGCCCAGCGAGGCGACGTGCGGCCCCGTCGGCGTCCGGTGACTCATCGCCTGTCGGTGTCGATCGGGCACGTGTTCGGCATCGACATCCGGGTGCATGCCACGTTCCTGCTCCTGGTGGCGCTGTTCGTGCTGGCGTACTCGGGATCCGGCGTGCCGGGCGTCGCTGCCGGGTTGGCGTGGCTGGTCGTTATCTTCGCGTGCGTCGTGATCCACGAGCTCGCGCACAGCCTCGTGGCCCGACGGCGAGGTGGGGTCGTGCACGAGATCGTCCTGCTCCCGATCGGGGGCGTGTCGAAGCTCGAGCGCCTGCCGGAATCCCCCGCCGACGAACTAGCGATCGCGATCGCCGGGCCGCTCGCGAGTCTCGCGATCGGGGTCCTCGCGGCCGCGGCGGCGCTCGCTCTCGGTCAATCCCTGCTGCCGGTCGACATGTTCGCCGGTCCGATCCTGCCGCGGATCGCGTGGTTCAACCTCCTCGTCGGTGCCTTCAACCTCTTACCGGCGTTCCCGCTCGACGGCGGGCGGGTGTTTCGTGCCCTGCTCGAGCGCCACCGCGACCTGGAGACCGCCACGCGGCAGTCGGCGCGCGTCGGGCGCGTGCTCGCGGTGCTTCTGATCGTCGTCGGCCTCTTGCTCAACTTCTGGCTCGCGCTCATCGGGTTGTTCGTCTACTTCGGCGCGTCGGCGGAAGAGGCCGCGACCATCGTGCACCTACGGCTCAAGGGGCTCCGGGTCGTCGACGCAATGCTCCTCGACCCGGTCGTGGTCGACGAGGACGAGAGGGCAGGCAGCCTCGATGACTTTCGGCGGCGCACTGCGCAGAAGGTGTTTCCGGTCACGGTTGCAGCCGGCACCCCAGGACTGGTCAGCGCCGACGCCATTGCGGCCGCGCCGGCGGAGACGAAGATCCGAGATCTCATGGCCCGCCACCTCGTCGTGCCGCCGACCGCGTCGCTCGAGAAGGACGCTCTGCCCCTCCTCGAGCAGTCCTCTCTTTCCGCCCTCGCGGTCGTAAGGCGCGCATCCGTGGTCGGGCTCCTCCGGATGGAAGACGTCAACGCGGCGGTCGCCGCCCACGCGGCCGGAGACGAGAAGAACCCCAGTGCAGCCCTGTAGGCGGCCTGTGTCCACCCGCGTTGCAGTATGACTGAGGTGAAGCGACCATGACCGATGTGACAGAAGCCGTCCGCGACCGAGACGCGAAGATGACCACGGCCGATCGGACGATCGTCGAGGTGTTCCGACGGCAGGTCCGGGCCCTGGGGCCCCGGACGGCGTTGCGCCGCTCCGTAGACGGCAGCTGGCAGCCGATCACCTGGGCCGCCTATGGAGACGCCGTTCGCGAGATCGCAGCCGGATTGATCGACCTCGGCGTCGCGCCCGGAGATCGGGTCGCGCTGCTGTCGACGAACCGGGCCGAGTGGCACTTCGCCGATCTCGGCATCCTGAGCGCGGCCGCAGTCACCGTTCCCTTCTACCCCACCAGCGCCGCCAGCCAGGTCGCGTACATCGTCGATCACTGCGAGGCGCGAGTCGCTATCGTCGAGAACCACGAGCAGCTCGCCAAGATCCTCGAGGAGCGAGCGGCGCTGCCGAAGCTCGAGCGCGTGGTGCTCTTCGACGACGCCACCGCCGCGCTCGATGATCCGTTCCTGCTGAGTCTGGAGGAGCTGCGCGCGATCGGGCGCGACCGGCTCGAGCGGCATCCGGCCGCTCTCGACGACCGAACGGACGGGATCGAGCCTAACGATCTTGCCACCCTCGTGTACACGAGCGGCACCACGGGCCCACCCAAGGGCGCCATGATCACGCACGGCAACCTCGTCGCCACGATCGACGCGATCACCCGCGTCGTTTCGATCGGCCCGGACGACCGCTTCCTCTCCTTTCTGCCCCTCAGCCACGTGGCCGAGCGGGTGGTGAGCAACTTCGGTCAGATCGTCGCCGGTGGCGAGACGTGGTTCGCGCGCAGCTTCGCCACCGTTCCCGAGGACCTCCGCGCGTGCCGGCCTACGGTGTTCTTCGCCGTGCCGAGGGTGTGGCAGAAGTTTCAGGACGTGATCTTCGAGGAGCTCGACACCACGACCGGCCTGGAGCGGCTGCTCGTGGACCGTTTCCTCGCGCTCGGCGCGACGAGTGTGTGCCACGAGCAGGACGGCACACCGATGAACGTCGTCCAGCGCGGCATGCATGCGGCGCTGGACCGTATCGTCGGCGCCCGGATCCGCGCCCGCACCGGCCTCGACCGAGCCCGGATTCTCGTGTCGGGCGCGGCACCCATCCACGCCGACTTGCTCCGCCGTCTCCATGCCGTCGGGCTGCGGGTCGGCGAGGTGTACGGCCAGACCGAGGATTGCGGTCCCACCACACTGAACCCGCCGGAAAGGATTCGCATCGGCACGGTCGGGCCCGCGCTCCCGGGCGTCCGGGTGCGGATCGCCGACGACGGCGAGATCCTCGTCCAGGGCGGCAACGTCTGCCGCGGCTACTACAAGAATGATGCCGGGACACGCGAGCTCCTCGACGAGGAGGGCTGGATGCATTCCGGCGACGTCGGTCATTTCGATGCTGTCGGCTATCTCTGCGTCACCGGCCGCAAGAAGGATCTCATCATCACCGCGCACGGCAAGAACATCGCGCCCCAGGAGATCGAGGCTCGTCTCCGGTTGGAGCCGTTGATCGCCGAGGCCGTCGTGATCGGCGACGCTCGCCCGTATCTCACGGCGCTCATCACGCTCGACACCGACAGCCTGGTGCCATGGGCAGAGCAGCGCCACAAGCCGCTCAACGCAGAGGCCCTGGCCGTGGACCCGGACGTGCATGCCCAGATCGAAATGTCGGTGCAACGCGTCAACGCCGCGCTATCACACGTCGAGACCATCAAGAAGTGGCGAATCCTGCCCGCGTGACCTCACCGTCGCTGCCG